>UCLB01000027.1 GCA_900473205.1 Hyphomicrobiales bacterium | reverse complement strand
GCCCCACCTCCGGTGGTGGCGGCAACGGCAAGGAACCGGCCCCCAAGGGCGGTGGCGGCGGGGGCGGCGGAGGCAACCAGCACGGTTTTCACAAACGCAGCGAACCCGTCAACTTCGCTGCAAGCCTTGCAAAGGGGATCTCCGCCGTTCGCCGCAATATGGTGATCGTGATGCTGTTCACCATCGCCATCAACATTCTGCTTCTGGCCATTCCGCTTTATCTGTTCCAGATTTCCGACCGCGTTTTGACCAGCCGCTCCATGGATACGCTGGTCATGCTGACCATTGCCGTCATCGGTGCGGTGCTGTTGCAGGCCTTCATGGACTCCATCCGCCGCTTCATTCTGATGCGTACAGCCGTCGAGCTTGAAGTGCAGCTCGGCGCGCCGATCCTCAGTGCTGCGGCGCGTGCCTCCCTGCATGGCAGCGGCAAGGATTACCAGACATTACAGGACCTTCAGCAGCTTCGTTCATTCCTCACATCCGGCACGCTGATCGCGTTTCTGGATGCTCCGCTGATGCCGCTTTTCGTACTAGTGGTCTATCTGGTTCACCCGCATCTCGGCATCATCATCATGGCGTGCTGCGCGGTCCTCTTCATCATCGCCTGGTTGAACCAGAAATTCACGCACAAGCAATTCGCCGAAGCCAATGGCTATGTCAGCCGCGCCAATTTCCACCTCGATTCCATGTCCCGCAATTCGCAGATCATCAATGCGCTAGCGATGATACCCGAAGCCGTGAAGATGTGGGGCCGTGAGACTGCCGGTTCGCTGAAATCCCATGTTGCCGCGCAGGATCGCAACATCATGTTCTCGGGCGTTTCGAAGGCCTGCCGCATGATTACCCAGATCGCGCTTCTGGGCTGGGGTGCGCATCTGTCGCTTTCCGGCGAATTGACCGGTGGTATGGTGATTGCGGCCTCCATCGTGTCTGGCCGTGCGCTGGCTCCTATAGAAGGTGCCATCGAAGGTTGGCACCAGTTCAACAAATCCGCATCTGCCTATGGGCGCATCAAGCAGCTTCTCATCAACTCGCCACTCAACTTCCCGCGCCTGCGCCTGCCCAACCCGGAAGGACGGCTGGATGTGGAGCGCATTCTGTTCGTGCCACCACCACAGAAGAAGGTGATCCTGAACGGCATTTCCTTTTCGCTAAAAAAGGGAGAGTCGCTGGCCATCATCGGTAATTCCGGCTCCGGCAAAACGACACTCGGCAAGATGCTGGTCGGCTCCATAATGCCCACGTCAGGCAATGTGCGCCTTGATCTCATGGACCTTCGCAACTGGGACCAGCGCCAGTTCGGTGAAAGCATCGGCTATCTGCCGCAGGACGTGCAGCTCTTCCCCGGCACCATCAAGGCCAATATATGCCGCATGCGCGACGATGTCGACGACCGGCAGATTTATGAGGCTGCGGTTCTGGCCGATGTGCATGAGCTGATTGCGGGCTTTCCGCAGGGCTACGAGACGGTGGTAGCTGCCGATGGTGCACCGCTTTCCGGTGGCCAGAAGCAGCGCATCGCCCTTGCCCGCGCTTTCTTCGGCGATCCGAAATTCGTGGTGTTGGACGAGCCCAACTCCAACCTCGACACGCAGGGTGAACAGGCGCTGGCAAAGGCGCTGCTGCACGCCAAGACGCAAGGCATCACCACGGTCACCATCACGCAACGCCCTGCCCTGCTGCAATGCGTCGACAAGATCATGATTTTGAAAGACGGATCGGTCGCGATGTTCGGAGAGCGGATCGAAGTGCTGAAAGCACTTTCCGGCAACCGGGGTCAGCAATCCAGTCAATCTCCGCAGATAGAGGGTTAAGGCCATGGTTTTCAAAAGAAAACAAAAACAGGCGGAGGTAGGTCAGCTGGAATGGTACAGTGAGGTCCCGCGCTCCATCCGCATGTATAGTGTCACGGGTCTGGCCGTGTTGTTCGCAGCCTTCGGAGGCTTCGGTTACTGGGCAGGCACGGCACCGCTGGCTTCCGCCATTATTGCCCAGGGCAGCTTCGTCGCGACGGGCAACAACAAGACCATCCAGCATCTGGAAGGCGGCATCATCAAGGAAATGATGGTGAGCGAAGGCGACGTCGTCAAAGAAGGCGACGTTCTCGTCGTTCTTGATAAGACAGCCGCACTTTCCAACCAAAAAATGATCAACCTCAAGCGGCTTCGCCTTGAAACCATCGTTTCCCGTCTGCGCGCTGAAGCCCAGGGCGAAAAGACGTTCAAGGTGCCTGACATCGTCATGGCGGAAGCAAGCGACCCAGATGTGAACGCCATCATTCAGGGCCAGAACGTCGTTTTTCACAGCAAGCAGATCAAGCTCGAAGAGCAACTGAATCTGATCGAGAAAAACATCCGGTCACTCGAATTTCGCTATACCGGCTATCAGGGACAAAAGTCATCTTTTGAACGCCAACAGTCGTTGTTGGAGCAGGAGCGCGATTCCAAAGCGAAACTTGCAAAAGATGGCATCATCCGCAAAACAGACATGATGGCGCTGGAACGCGCCATCGCTGACGCGATGGGTGACATCGCCCGTCTCGACGGGGAAATGAACCAGAGCGAGGCGGAAATCGCCAAATTCCATCAGGAAGCGGTGATTGCCGTCAATTCCAACAAGCAGGCAGCGCTCGACGCGCTGGACACTGCCGAGGCCGATCTCGATGGCGTGCGCCAGCAATTGCGTGAAGCATCGCAGGTTCTCGACCGAACCGTTATCCGCTCGCCGGTCAACGGCACGGTCATCCGCTCCTATTACCACACGGCAGGCGGCGTCATCACCACCGGCAAACCCATCATGGAAATCCTGCCTGCCCATGTGCCGCTCATTCTCGAAGCACAGGTCTTGAGAACTTCCATCGACCAGTTGCATGAGGGACAAACGGCGGCAATCCGCCTTTCGGCCCTCAACCGTCGCACGACGCCGGTGCTGGATGGTAAAGTGTTCTACGTTTCCGCCGACAGCATCGAGGAAAATGCCGGGATGCAGGTCAAGGACGTCTATATCGTCCGCGTTCAGATTTCAGACGAGGAACTGGCCAAGGTTCACGGCTTCCATCCGGTGCCCGGCATGCCTGCCGACGTCCTGATCCAGACATCCGAGCGGACGTTCTTCGAGTATCTGACGAAACCGATTGCCGACAGCATGTCGCGTGCCTTCAAAGAGCGTTGAGACGAAAATCAGCGGTCTTCCTCCCGGCACATCGGCCCGGAAATCCTTATCGAATTCCGGGCGGATGCTGTATGATTGCCCCATGCTTTGGGCCGGAGGGTTGAAATGGCAGCCATGTCTGACGTCTTGTTGCTGGTGGGCCGTCTCAACTATGTCTGGACCAACACCGAAAGCCTGCTGATCTACATCATCGCCCATCTGTTGAAGGTCGAGAAAGAGGCGGCCATCGTCGTGTTCCTGACGCTCAACACGACGCGCGCGCGCATGGATCTGGTTGAGCGCCTTGCTAAACTGCGCTCCACAACAGCCGCCGACCGAAAAGCGGTTTTAGGCGCGATGGCGCGTCTGAAAAAAGAGTCGAAGACGCGCAACAAATACAATCACTGCATCTATGCCTTCGATGAAAACGGCGACATTTCCAGCACACAGCTGATGCGGCTTGTGGAGGACGATAAGCGGGTTCGTTACGGCAAGGTAGAGCCGGTGGATGCTGCCGAGATAAAGCTTCTCGAACGATCGATTGCGGAGATTACCGACATCAGCAAGGATATGTGGGTCTTCATAAAACAGAGCAAATATGTCTCTGGCGATCTATAGCGCCGCGCGTCTGAATGTCAGATTGAAGCGGGCGCGGCCCGCCTCCTCATGGCTGCCCTCCTTCAACGCCGTAATGCCGTGAAAGAACAGCCGCGATGGGCCGCCCCAGACAACGACATCGCCGTGGCTGAGCACGTACTTGCGAACCGGATCACTGCGACTGATGCCACCGAACTGGAAGGTGGCAGGCAGGCCGACCGACACGGAGACGATGGGATTGGTAAAATCCTTCTCGTCCTTATCCTGATGCAGCGACATTTTCGCACCCGGCTCATAGCGGTTGATCAAGCAGGCATCCGGCACGAAATCCGGATATCCCGCATCTTTGGCAGCGTTGACGGCGAGAGACAGGAAGGCGTCTGGCATGGCGGGCCAAGGCTTGCCACTCTCCGGGTCCGTGCTTTGATAACGATAACCCTTGCGGTCCGTGACCCAGCCAAAGGGTCCGCAATTCGTCATGGCGACAGACATGGAGAACCCGCCGGGCGTAACCATATGTCGGAATGGAGCGGAAACCGATATTGCGTTGATCTGCTTCAACAAATCGCTCGCGTTTCTCAAAGCGTAACGACGCAGCAGCCAGGCACCTTGCGCCATTTCTTCATTGGCGCTTTCGAGGCCCGAGAAAAGATCATCCATCATGCTGCGGCGTTCCCATTCATCGCCGCAAGTGAGGGGTGAAGCAGGGGGCGATATCCGGCGCGCAATGTACGCAACGTCGAGGGTGGTGTCAGCAGGCCATCGACAAAGGGCAATGTTCTGGCGTGCTCGTAGCCCTTGGCGCCCCAGCGATATGGCTTGCCCTTTGCAACGACGTAAGCGTCGCCCGCAGCGGCAATCATCGCTCCATCCGGCAGTTCTTCCAGCGGTGACAGCAGCATGTTGAGACGCTTGCGGCGCGACTGGAGCCGTTCTTTATGCAGGACGCTATCGATGTCCTTGGCGTTGGGGAGTGGTTTGGCATTGCCAGTGGCCCAAGCGGTTCTGAACCGATCCGCATCGTCTCTGCGGCAGAGGAAGCATGGACGATGACCGGCGGCCAGAGCCGTTGCTTCGTCAAAGAAGAAAAGCTCCGTCCAGCTGCGCGTCGCCATCACGTCGCGGCGGACATTTTTGTAGCTGCAACTGCAAACGATCCAAGCCTTGGATGTCCAGCGCTTCGTGGTCAGGGTCTTCGTCTGGGGGTCGTGGAGGATGCCGCGATTGCCGGTGAAAAGCCCGCGAAGAGGCAAATCGACGATGTCTCCGAATGGATCGACACGGTTTTGCAACGGCATATTCCCCTCCCAACCTTCTTGAACATTCCACCAGAACACATGGAAAAGAGACGATTTTAGGGAGAAATTGCGCCCCGGGCTGGTCGTCAATGTCGCGTTAAGCACATTGGTTCATACCTTGTCAGGATTCGTGGCCACGCCGTCACCGTTCAAGAAGGTCCGCCCAAATATGCACACGCCCGAGATGCGCCGCAAACTATTCTCCCACGACAGACCCGACATCATCTACGCCATCGGCGATGTGCACGGTTGCTTCGATCTGCTGCAGGCGCTGCAACAGAAAATCCTCGACGATGCGGCGCAGCAGCACGGCTCGAAATGGATCGTGATGCTTGGCGATTATGTGGATCGCGGCCCGAAATCCTCCTATGTCATCCATGAATTGATGCAGCCGATGACCGGCGACACCGAGCGCTTCTGCCTTGCCGGAAACCACGAACAGACAATGCTCGATTTTCTGGCCGATCCGCGCAGGGACCATCTCTGGCTCCAGTTCGGCGGCATGGAAACGCTGAGGTCCTACGGTATTGGTGAGATACCCGATGACCTGAAGGCGTTCCGTGCGCAGCTTCACCAGATGATCCCTGCCGATCACATATCCTTCATGGCCTCGTTGCCATCGCTATTGGCCGTGCCGGGCCTCTGCTTCGTACATGCGGGCGTGGTCAACGGCATTCCGCTGCAAAGGCAGGAAGACAAGAACCTGTTGTGGATACGCCCAAAGGATCAGACCATGCCGGGGGCCGACAATTTGTTTCTGACCATACACGGCCACACGCCGGTTCGCAGCGTGTCGCTGACCGACAACCGGCTGAATGTCGATACTGGTGCGTTTATGACGGGACGGTTGTCTGCGGTGAAGATCACGCGCGGCGGCGACATTACGGTGATGCACGCGGAGTAAGCCAAGCGGCTGGCACGTGGTGATCTGTTTGCACGAGATAAAACCCTCGCTCTCCGTTATGCTCGGGCTTGTCCCGAGCATCTAACCACGTTTGATCTTGTGGTTCGTTAGATCCTCGGGACAGGCCCGAGCATGACGAAGGGGGCTTCGCTGAAGCCCCCTTCTTTTCGTAACCTTTAGTGGTTGTCGCGTGGCACGCCCTTGGTCTGGGCAATGCGCTGATACTTGACCGCATTTTCTAGGACCGCGCCGGTTTCCATCTGACCGACGAGGCCGCGCTGGATTTCCTGCCATGGGGTCTGGTGGTCGGGGTACTTGTAGCCGCCAGATGCGGACAGGGCCTCATAACGCTTGGCCAGCTCTTCGGCAGAAATCAGAATGTCTGCCTTGCCGTTGCCAACGTCGATGCGAACACGGTCGCCGGTCTGAAGGATGGCGAGACCGCCACCGGCAGCAGCTTCTGGCGATGCGTTGAGGATGGACGGGCTGCCCGATGTGCCGGACTGACGGCCATCACCGATGCAAGGGAGCGAGGTGACGCCCTGCTTGAGCAGGTAGTCCGGCGCACGCATGTTGACGACTTCTGCCGCACCCGGGTAACCGATAGGGCCCGCACCGCGCATAAACAGAACCGTGTTGGCGTCGATGCCCAGCGACGGATCGTCGATGCGGTGGTGGTAATCTTCCGGACCATCGAACACCACGGCCTTGCCTTCGAAGGCTTCCGGGTCGTTGGGGTTGGACAGGTAACGCTCGCGGAATTCAGGCGAGATAACGCTGGTCTTCATGATAGCCGACGAGAACAGGTTGCCTCGCAGAACACGGAACCCTGCACGCTCCTTGAGCGGCTGATCGAACGGACGAATGACCTTTTCGTCTTCGATGATGGCACCACGGCAGTTTTCGCCAATGGTCTTGCCGTTCACCGTCATCGCGTCTTCCTTGATGAGGCCTTGCGTCATCAACTGGTTGACGACAGCGGGAACGCCGCCGGCGTGATAGTAATCTTCACCGAGGTATTCACCGGCAGGCTGAAGGTTGACCAGCAACGGCACTTCTTCACCGTAGGTCTGCCAGTCATCGACCGTCAGTTCAACGTCGAGGTGGCGGGCCAGACCGTTCAGGTGGATCGGAGCGTTGGTGGAGCCGCCAATCGCCGAGTTGACGCGGATAGCGTTGATGAAGGCGTCCTTTGTCATGATGTCGGAAGGCTTGAGGTCTTCCTTGACCATTTCAACGATGCGCAGACCGGTAAGGTAGGAAATTTCCTGACGATCACGATAAGGCGCAGGAATGGCGGCAGAGCCCGGCAGCTGCATGCCAAGCGCTTCGGCCAACGAGTTCATCGTGGTGGCCGTACCCATGGTGTTGCAGTAACCCGTGGACGGAGCCGAGGAGGCAACCAGCTTGACGAAACCGGCATAGTCGATTTCGCCCTTGGCCAGAAGTTCACGGGCCTTCCAAACGATGGTGCCCGAACCGGTGCGCTCACCACGGAACCAGCCGTTCAGCATCGGGCCGACGGACAGAGCGATGGACGGAATGTTGACGGTGGCCGCCGCCATGAGACAGGCAGGCGTCGTCTTGTCGCAGCCGATGGTCAGGACGACGCCGTCGAGCGGATAGCCGTAGAGCACTTCCACGAGGCCAAGATAGGCAAGGTTACGGTCAAGACCGGCGGTTGGGCGCTTGCCGGTTTCCTGAATGGGATGGACTGGGAATTCGATTGCGATACCACCCGCTTCGCGGATGCCTTCGCGCAGACGGTTGGCCAACTCGAGATGGTGGCGGTTGCAGGGCGACAGGTCGGAACCCGTCTGCGCAATACCGATGATCGGGCGATCCGACTGCAACTCCGCCTGGCTGAGGCCGAAGTTCATGTAGCGCTCGAGATAGAGCGCCGTCATATCCGCATTGTCAGGGTTATCGAACCAAGCGCGTGAACGCAGCTTACCGCCCTTGCCTTGAGTTGCGGGTAGGTTGTTCGAGTCTTTCATGATTTTGGTCTCCAGCCGAAAGTGGCGAATGGGTACGACAACAGGATTGCGACGACCTTGTGATGAGCGGCTGAGAAAAGAGCCCGGCGGGCAGGCGCACGCACCACGTCCAGCTGAGGACATCGCCCCAGGAGACCCGTCTTCTGAAAACAGTCGATGACGATTGTCACGAAATTTCCGCCCTGAATTATTCTTTTGCCCCGCCCTCATCTGCGACAATTGCCTGTAACGGTCAATGCCCCGGATCAGCGCTCGGTATTCATATTACTATTTTGCGAGGGAAGGCCTTGTCAAGTAAAGCCTCAGGCCGATGCGTTCAGCCATATGAAAATATTTTGGCCTCTAATTTTATTGTAAAATAACAATAAATTCCATTTTCCAGTCTTTCCGCGGCGAAATCAACATGAGAAATTACTGAAAAGCACCTTTTCAAAGGTAATACTATATGCTCATATCGGTCTCGTCATAGCCGAATTCATCTCTGGGAGGATATAAGATGAAAAAAGCAATTGCGGCAGCTACTGTCGCTTTTTCTGTGTGTCTGGCATCAGGCGTTTCCGCAAAATCTCTGACCGTTGGCTTCTCGCAGATCGGCTCCGAATCCGGTTGGCGTGCGGCTGAAACGACCGTTACCAAGCAGCAGGCCGAAAAGCGCGGCGTCACGCTGAAGTTCGCCGATGCGCAGCAGAAGCAGGAAAACCAGATCAAGGCCATCAGAGGCTTTATCGCGCAGGGCGTCGATGCGATCTTTATCGCACCCGTCGTCGCTACCGGCTGGGATGCCGTTCTGAAGGAAGCCAAGGAAGAGAAGATTCCTGTCATTCTTCTCGACCGTCAGATCGAGGCTCCCGACAGCCTGTATCTGACTGCCGTCACCTCCGATCAGGTCCATGAAGGCAAGGTTGCTGGTGAATGGCTGGCCAAGGATGTCGGCTCCAAGGACTGCAAGGTCGTAGAGCTTCAGGGAACGACTGGTTCTTCGCCTGCGATCAACCGCAAGAAGGGCTTCGAGGAAGGCATCGCATCGCATGCCAACATCAAGATCGTTCGTTCGCAGACCGGCGACTTTACCCGCACCAAGGGCAAGGAAGTCATGGAAAGCTTCATCAAGGCTGAAGGCGGCGGCAAGGATATCTGCGCTGTTTACGCCCACAATGACGACATGGCCGTTGGCGCAATCCAGGCTATCAAGGAAGC
Source organism: Hyphomicrobiales bacterium (assembly GCA_900473205.1). Lineage (GTDB taxonomy): Bacteria > Pseudomonadota > Alphaproteobacteria > Rhizobiales > Rhizobiaceae > Agrobacterium. Next base: position 201,831 of record UCLB01000027.1, on the reverse strand, counting down.
TGGCCTGAAGCCCGGCACGGATATCAAGGTCGTGTCCATCGATGCCGTTCCCGATATCTTCAAAGCCATGGCAGCCGGTGAAGCTAACGCAACTGTTGAACTGACACCTAACATGGCCGGTCCTGCCTTCGATGCGCTCGACGCTTATCTGAAGGACAAGAAGGAGCCGAAGAAGTGGATCCAGACGGAATCCAAACTCTACACCGCGTCTGATGACCCGATGAAGGTTTACGAGGAGAAGAAGGGACTGGGCTACTAAGCCGGTTTCAACTTCGGGAACGGCGGGCGACCGCCGTTCCTTCCTTACTGTCCGTGCAGGAAAATACCATGTCCGAAGCCAGCCCCCTTCTGGAAGCGCGCGCCATTGGAAAATCTTTCCTCGGTATCGCTGCTCTCGATAATGTCGACATATCGCTTAACCGAGGTGAGGTGCATGCGCTGCTCGGTGAAAACGGTGCTGGGAAATCGACGCTCATCAAAATATTGACCGGTGTCTACAGCCGGGACCGCGGCACGATCCGCCTGGAGGGAAGCGAAATTTCCCCTGCGAATGTCGCGGAAGCACAGAACCTCGGCATTGGCACCGTCTATCAGGAAGTCAATCTTCTCGAGAACCTGACGGTTGCCGAAAACCTGTTTCTCGGCAGACAGCCCCGCCGTTTCGGCCTGATCGACCGGCGCGAAATGCGCGCGAGATCGCAGACGCTTCTGGCGCGTTACGGACTTTCGATCAATGTCGATGCGCTGCTCTCCAGCTATTCGGTGGCCATTCGCCAGATCATCGCGATTGCCCGCGCAGTCGATCTCTCCGGCAAGGTGCTGGTGCTGGACGAGCCAACGGCCAGTCTGGACAACCACGAAGTCGAGATGCTGTTTACCGTGCTGCGCCAGTTGCGCGCCGAGGGGCTGGGCATCGTCATCATCACCCACTTCCTCAACCAAGTCTACGACATTGCCGACCGCGTGACGGTATTGCGCAACGGCAAGCTTGTCGGCACCCGCACCATTTCCGAATTGCCGCGCGGCGAGTTGATTTCCATGATGCTGGGCCGCGAGCTGCAAAGCGTGACGCATGATCGCCAGGCCCCGGAAGCAACCGTGGTGGAGGGCGATGCACCCATTCGCTTTACCGGTTACGGAAAGCGCGGCAGCGTCGAGCCCTTCGATCTCGACGTGCGCCCCGGCGAAGTCGTCGGCATTGCTGGCCTGTTGGGCTCGGGCCGTAGCGAGACGGCGTTCCTTCTGTTCGGAATCGACAAGCCGGATGGCGGACAGGCCAGCATCGACGGCAAGACAGTTGCCATCACCTCACCGGAAGCCGCCATCGATAACGGTTTCGGCTTCTGCCCGGAAGAGCGCAAGACGGATGGCATTATCGGTGATTTTTCCGTGGCGGATAATATCGCCCTTGCCCTGCAAGCCCGCCAGGGATGGATGCGCCCGCTCTCGCACAAGCAAAAAGCCGCATTGGCCGATGGCTTCATCAAGTCGCTGGATATCCGCCCCGCTGATCGCGAACGACCGATCAAGTTTCTGTCCGGCGGCAATCAGCAGAAGGCAATCCTCGCACGCTGGCTGGCGACCGATCCGCGGCTGCTCATTCTAGACGAGCCCACACGCGGCATCGATATCGGTGCGCATGCGGAAATCCTGAAAATGATCGAGCGGCTCTGTTCGCAAGGCATGTCGCTCATTGTCATATCCTCGGAACTGGAGGAACTGACGGCAGTGGCGCACCGCGTCATCGTTCTGTCCGACCGCCGCCATGTGGCCGAACTCAAGGGAGAAGACGTGACGGCTGACAACATCATGCAAGCCATTGCCAGTGCCGCCAGAACGGAGGCCGCATGATGAATATTGTCACCAAGCGCCTGAAACGGCTGGCACCCCAGCTCGCCGCACTTGTCATCATCCTTGGCGCCATCGCGGCGATCTCGCCCGGCTTTCTCAACGTCTCGTTCCAGAACGGACGTCTCTATGGCAGCATCATCGACATTCTGGTGCGTGCAGCACCCGTGGCGCTGCTGACCATAGGCATGACATTGGTAATTGCCACCAAGGGCATCGACCTGTCCATCGGTGCGGTGATTGCCATCTGTGGTGCGGTTGCGGCGATGTTGATCAGCGGTGGCCACTCGATCCCGGTCGTCATTGCCGTTTCGCTGGCTGTCGGCATCGCCTGCGGCATCTGGAACGGCATTCTCGTCGCCATCCTCGACATCCAGCCGATCATTGCGACCCTCATTCTGATGGTCGCGGGGCGCGGCATTGCCCAGTTGATTACTGAAGGCGTTATTCTGACCTTCAACAATGACAGCTTTTCCGCACTCGGCTCCGGCTCCTTCGCGGGCATTCCGATGCCGATTATCATCTGGGTGCTGACCGCCTTGCTGATCGGCATTCTGGTGCGCAAATCGGCACTCGGCTTTCTCATTGAAGCGACCGGCGTCAACCGTCGCGCCGCAGCGCTTGCCGGTGTTAGAGCCCGCTTCCTTCTGTTCTTCGTCTACGCCGTCTCAGGCCTCTGCGCCGCCGTCGCGGGCCTGATCGTGACCGCCGACATCAGAGGTGCGGATGCCAACAATGCCGGGCTTTGGTTGGAACTCGATGCCATTCTGGCCGTGGTGATCGGAGGCACATCTCTGAATGGTGGGCGCTTCTCCATCACCGCATCGCTCATCGGCGCGTTGATCATTCAGACCATCAACACAGGCATTCTCGTGTCCGGCTTTCCGCCGGAGTTCAACCTCATCATCAAGGCGGGCATCATCATCGTCGTGCTGACACTGCAATCCCCGGCCATCGGCACCGTCATCGGCTTTGCCAGATCGCGCAAGCCTGATGGCCCTGCCCCGCACGCCAAACCCGTGAACCATGAGGGAGCCGCGCGATGATCCACACCCGCAACCTGCCCTTTCTGACGACGCTCGCGGTCTTCATCGTCGCCTATGTGCTGTGTGTGATGCAATATCCTGCGATGTTTTCGACCCGCGTCGTTGGCAATCTCCTGACGGACAATGCCTTTCTCGGCATCGCCTCTGTCGGCATGACCTTCGTCATCCTGTCCGGCGGCATCGACCTTTCCATCGGCTCGGTCATTGCCTTTGCCAGCGTGTTTGTGGCGGTGCTGGTCGGCACTTATAATGTCCACCCGCTGGTGGCCTTTGCCGCCGTGCTGGTTATCTCCACCCTGTTCGGCTGCCTGATGGGCGCGATGATCCGCTTTCTGACGATACCGCCTTTCGTGGTGACGTTGGCGGGCATGTTTCTGGCGCGCGGTGCGGCCTATCTCATCTCGACAGACTCGGTGCCGATTTCGCATCCCGTCATCGATGCTATTCAGGGCTTCTATTTCCGCTTTCCTGGCGGCGGACGGCTGACGGCACTGGCCATTCTGATGCTGATCGTCTTTGCCGTTGGGATTTTCGTAGCAAGCCGCACGCGCTTTGGTGCCAATATCTACGCACTCGGCGGCAACCAGCAATCGGCGGAACTGATGGGCGTTCCCATCGGCAAGACGATCATCGGCATCTATGCACTCTCGGGCTTTCTCTCCGGGCTGGCGGGCATCGTCTACACGCTCTACACATCCTCGGGTTATTCACTGGCGACGGTGGGCGTGGAACTCGATGCCATCGCAGCCGTGGTTATCGGCGGCACCTTGCTGACGGGCGGCACAGGGCTGGTGGCAGGCACCTTCATCGGCCTGCTGATACAGGGGCTTATCCAGACCTATATCGTTTTCGAAGGCACGCTTTCCTCCTGGTGGACGAAAATCGTCATCGGCATACTATTGTTCATATTCATCGTGTTGCAACGCACAATCATCTGGTATTCAAACAGACGATTGGCCGGGGGACATCCGGCATAACGGAAGCGGAGGCATTGATTGGGGCTGCTGGAAACCACGATTACCGGACGAAAGCGGCGTAGCAGCCACGCGCATGTCGTGGCTGAACTCGGCAGCGCCATCGTCTCCGGTCGCATTCCTGAAGGCTCGCTTCTGCCGAATGATGCGGAGCTTTCGCTACGCTTCGGCGTCTCGCGCACCGTGCTGCGGGAAACGATGAAGACGCTGGCGGCCAAACGCCTTGTGGAGCCTAAAGCGAAGGTCGGCACCCGCGTTCTGGAAAAATCCAGCTGGAATTTCTTCGATCCAGACGTTTTGGGCTGGCGCTGCGACGCCGGGCTGGACCCCGAATTCATCAATCATCTGGCCGACATCCGGCTGGCGCTGGAGCCCGCAGCGGCAGCGGCTGCCGCCCGCCATGCTTCCAGCGAAGACATCGTCTCGCTCTACACCATCGCCGCCCAGTTCGATAATCTGAACCACACCCCGGAAACCATCGCCAAGGTCGATCTGGATTTCCATCTGGCGGTCGCGCGTATTTCGGGCAACCCGTTCATGCGCTCTGCCAGCGGCCTGATCGAAGCAGCGCTCGCCATTTCCTTCCAGCTGTCCTCGCCCGCCGCTTCGCCCGAAACGATTTCCGAGATCGCTTCTAATCACCTGCGCATCGTCCACGCTATTGCGGCCCGCGATGAAGAAGCTGCCATCAAAGCCATGCGGCAGGTCATTCTGGTGGGCAAGGACCGGATCAAGAACGCGATCGCGGAGTGAGCATCTGAACGCTCAATGAAAATTGCGGCCTTTGACGGTGATGTGGTCCTCTCCATCGTCCTGAATGTCTAATCGTTTCGGCAGGCGACGTCGGTCTTCCGGCGGAATGCCGTGATGGAACTCATCGCCCCGCCCATGCGGCAGCGGAAACGGCCCCTCCCTTTCGCCGACGCTTTTCAACACATCCGAGAGATCGGTGACACGATGGGCGACCAGATGCACGACCTCGCCTTCACGCTGGAGCTTGCCGTAGATGCCGACCATGCCAGCCGAGAGAATGACGCGGCGGAATTTCTCGAAGGTTTTGACCCAGACGACGGCATTGGCAATGCCCGTCTCGTCCTCCAGCGTCATGAAGATGACGCCCTTGGCCGAGCCGGGCCGCTGGCGGATCAGCACCAGCCCTGCCACCTCCAGCCAGCGTCCGTCTCTCGCACTGACGGCCTGCGCACAGGTGGTGATGCGCCGCCGGGAAAGATCGTCGCGCAGAAACGCCATCGGATGTTGACGCAGCGTCAGCCCGACATGGCCGTAATCCTGCACCACCTCGCCGCCCGCCGTCATGGGCCGCAGGGCAACCTCGGGTTCGCTCAGTTCCGCAATCACGCTGTTTTGGCGCGTAGCCGCCGCCGCAAACAAAGGCAGCGGCTCATCCCGCAAGGCCTTGATGGCCCAGAGAGCCTGACGCCGGGAGAGGCCAAGCGATGGCAGAAACGCATCGGCTTCGGCAAGGGCAACCAGCGCATCGACGGGAACACCAGCCCTGCGCCAGAGATCATCGATGGATACAAATGGCCGGTCCTCACGGCACGCGATGATATCGCCCGCCCGCTTGTTGGACAGGCCCTTGACCAGGCACATGCCGAGCCGCACGGCATTGCGTTCCGGTCCGACTTTTTCTTCCAGCGCACAATCCCAACGGCTGGTGTTGATGCAGACCGGGCGCACGACGACACCGTGATTTTGCGCATCGCGGACCAATTGCGCGGGGGCATAGAAGCCCATCGGTTGGGAGTTCAGCAGCGCGACGCAGAAAATATCAGGGTGGTGGCATTTTACCCAAGAGGACGCGTAGGCGATCAGGGCGAAGGAGGCGGCGTGGCTTTCAGGGAAACCGTAGCTGCCGAAGCCTTTGATCTGTGCGAAAAGACGTTCAGCGAATTCCGGTGCGAAACCGTTCTTGATAAGCCCGCCAATCAATTTACTTTCAAAATTGGCAATCGTTCCGACATTCTTGAAGGTCGCCATTGCCCGCCTTAACTGATCGGCTTCATTGGCAGAAAAGCCCGCACAATCAATGGCGAGCCGCATGGCATGTTCTTGAAAGAGCGGGACACCCAGCGTCTTATGGAGGACTTTTTTGAGCATGGGATGCTCGTACTCGATTGTTTTCCCTTGCGCTTTTTCCTGCCGCCTTTTGAGATAGGGGTGGACCATATTGCCCTGAATAGGACCGGGCCGCACAATCGCCACCTGAATGACAAGGTCGTAGAGTTCGCGGGGCCTCAGCCTCGGCAGCATCGACATTTGCGCGCGGCTCTCGATCTGGAACGTGCCTATCGTGTCAGCCTTGCAGATCATGTCATAGGTAGCACCGTCACCATTCTCGATGCTAGTCAGTCCGAATGTCTTGCCCTTACGCTCTGTCAACAAGTCGAACGCACGGCGCATGCAGGACAGCATGCCAAGCGCCAGACAATCCATCTTCATGAATTTGACGATTTCGATATCGTCCTTGTCCCACTCGATAATGCGCCTGTCCTTCATCGCAGCGGGCAGGATGGGAACGAGTTCATCCAGTCGGTCATGGGTCAGAACGAAACCACCGGGGTGCTGGCTGAAATGACGGGGCGTTCCGATCAGCTGGCGGGCAAGATCGAAGGCCAGTTGCACCCGACGATCATTCAGATTGATGTTGAGGTCCTTCGCCTCCTTCTCACCCGCATCCTCGGTCCACCACCAGATTTGCGAGGACATCAGCTTGGTCAGGTCCTCCGGCAGACCCAGCACTTTGCCAACATCGCGAATGGCGCCTTTACCACGATATCGGCTGATGACGGAGCAAAGTGCTGCCTTGTCATGTCCATAATGGCCGTAAATCCATTGGATGATGTCCTCGCGCTTCTGATGCTCGAAATCGACATCAATATCCGGGGGCTCGTCACGATCTTCAGATACAAACCGCTCGAACAGAAGATCGCTTTCATTCGGGTCGATGGCGGTAATGCCAAGCACGTAACAAACGGCGGAATTGGCCGCCGAACCGCGCCCCTGACAGAGAATTTCCATCTTCCGTGCCTGACGGACGATGGCATTGACCGTTAGAAAATAGGGCGCATATTTCTTCTTGGCGATAATCGCCAACTCATGTTTGAGAATATTTTTGACCTTTTCCGGCAGGCCATCGGGATATCGTACCGGCACTTCGTCCCAGACGTATTGTTCAAGCGCTTCCTGCGCGCTCAAGCCCGGTATTTGGTGTTCATCCGGGTACTGATATTCCAGCTCCTTCAGAGAAAACGTGCAGCGACGCATAATTTCCAGCGTTCGCCTGAGAGCGCCGGGATAGGCGGAAAACAGCCGGTGCATTTCCTGCGGCGGTTTCAGGTAGCGGTCGGCGTGTCGCTCCCGCCGAAAACCGGCATCGTCGATGGTGCAATTGTGGCGGATGCAGGTGACGACATCCTGCAACATGCGGCGTTCCGGTTCGTGAAACAGTACGTCGTTGGTAACCACGGTGGCAACGCCTATGCGCTGCGCCATGCGCGACAGATCGTAAAGGCGAACATGATCGTTCGGACGGCGGCGCAGGCTCATGGCCACATAGGCGCGATCCCCGAAATCCGCTTTCAAGCGCCGCAGCCGGATGGACAGAGCGTCATCCACAAGGTCCGGCAGGAAGATGACCAGCAGTCCCTCGCCATAAGTGACCAGATCGCTCCATATCAGATCGCACTTGCCCTTTGCCGCATCTTTTTTGCCGTGGGTGAGCAGACGGCACAATCGACCATAGGCGGCGCGGTCGGTGGGGTAGACCAGCACGGAGATATCATCCTCCAAGTCGAGCCTGCACCCGACGACGAGCCGGATGCCGGTTTTTTCTGCCGCCTCATGGGCGCGGGGGATGCCGGTGAGGCTGTTGCGGTCCACGATGCCCAGCGCCTCGATGCCGAGGGCTTTTGCCTGCGCGAACAAATCCTCGCAGGAGCTGACGCCCCGCAGAAACGAGAAATGCGACGTCACCTGAAGTTCGGCGTAATGGTCGCTCATCCGAATAGCCCGTGCAAAAACCAGCCCTGGGAGCCGGTATTGGCGTGCTCGCCATCGCCAGAGCGGAAAATCCAGAAACGTCCGCCGCTCTCATCCTCCACCATGAAATAATCGCGAACGGCGGCCTGTTCGCGGTCGCGTTTCCACCATTCGCCGAACACGCGCTCCGGCCCATCGGCGCGTTTCACCAGACGACGGGTGCCGCGCCATGTGAAGCTTTTGGGTGGATGGTCCGGCAGCAGCGCCATGGTCTGGATCGGCTCCGGGCGGGCAAAAAGGCGCACCGGGCGTGGCCAGTGGTCCGGCCAACCGAGGGTATCATCGGCAGATTGGGCGGCCACCATCTGCACGGAACGTTCCGGCACATCGCTGGCGACAGCGGCATAACGATAGACCTTGTGGCCACGGTTGATGATGACATCCACGGTTTCACCAATATCGGCCTTCGCATCATCCAGCAGGGTGGAGCGGGCCTGCCCCAGCACCAGCGCTTCCGCATGGGTTGCCGTCAGGGTCATTTTCTCGATACCGAAACCGGGATTGATCGTATCGATCCGGTCGCACAAGAGGCGGGTCAGCTGTTTGACATCGCGAACCGGCTTCGACGTTCCGGCGCGGATGGCCTGCAAGCCGCTATCGACCCGGTGCAGCACCAGATCGACACGCCGGGCGCCAAGGCCGCGTTTTTCCAGCCCGATGCAAAGCTGGCGAACGAGCTTTTCGGTATATCGCGCAATGGTCTCGGCAGCGGAAATGGGTTCGGCAAAGAAGCGGAAGGCCTCGACCAGTTCCGGGATGCGGATCGGTTCGATGGGTTCTGACAGCAGACAATGGGCCTGATCCAGCCTGCGCCCGATTTCCGGGCCGAACCGCAAGGTCAGCGGCGCGCGCGCCGTGGCCATCAGCTCTGCAATGGTGCGAAACCCCAGCACTTTCAGGTCGGCCACGATCCTCGGCTCAAGGCGCAGTGCCGCCAAGGGCAATGCTGCGAGGGCGGCGGTAGCCCTATGTTGCGGCACGATGGTCACAGGCTCTTTTCCGAAACGGGCAAGCGCATGCGCCGCACCCCAGCTATCGGCAATCGCAGCGCGTGCGGTAAAGCCAAGCCCGTGCAGGCGGTTGACCATGCCGGTCAGCATCAGCTGCTCGTTACCGTGCAAATGGTCTGCTCCTGTCGTATCCAGCACCAACCCGTCGGGCGGATCGGGCGCGACGATGGGCGCATAGATGCGCAGGAACCAGAAGGCTAGATCGCGCAACGCCTTGGCATCGTCGGCTGGCTGCAATTCCTCAACGATGAGGCCGGGAATGATGGCCTGTGCCTTGCTGACCGGCATGCCCAACCGCAAACCCGCAGAGGTCGCAGCCACATCCTGCGCGGCGATAACGCGGCGGCTTCCCTGTCTGGCAATCATCACGACTGGCCAATCAAGCGCTGGCGCTTGTTTGCCAAGCGCCCTGCGGTATCGATCCGTCGACCAAGTCGGCAGGTAAAGCGAGACGACCCTTTGCATCACAGGCTTCCACTTCAAAATCGGCACATTCGCCGCCACGACAGCGCAAAAGCTCCAGAAACCAGCGCGCCCGCCCCACCCCCTGCACGGGCAGTGGCGTGGAGGGCCGCACGGAAATACGCCAGCGGGTCACGGCAGCGGTCGGCTGTCCGAACTCGACGGCACCGGATGGATGACGCCAGCGGCGGATGGCAAGACCAACGACACCGGAGGCTTCCGCCGCCAATTGCAGACGCCGGGACGTGTTCATCGGCAGTTTCGACACCTCCCCCACCACGGCCCCAAAGCCGTTGCAGCGCAAACCCTCCTCGAAACAATCCAGCACGCCCTTCTCATCGCGGCACTCCACGATGATCAGCCGGTTTTGCGACAGGCCCGCCTGCGCCAAGGCGGGCATGAACAGATCAGGCCGCGTTACGCACCACAGGATTTTGCCTTTCACACGCGCTGCTATGCCTGCCGAAAACAAGGCTGATGCGGCACCATCCACCGCGCCGTTGCCGCCGCCGCTGACCTCATGCAGGCTACCAAGCTTCAACCCACCACCGGGCAGATGGTCATCGAGTGCGGCAACACCGAAGGGCAGAATCTCCTTATGGCGGGCCTGGCCTTGCGTGATCCGCTCCAGCCTTTCCCGCAATTCTTCCACAACAAGCTCTTCTGCGCGTTTATGCATGACACAAGACTTTTCAGGAGCATTTCACGCTAAAATACTAACTGTTCACTTTTTGTTCCAATTTCAGCAAAGAGTCAATGACGCTGGCACAGGAGTCTTGTGGAGAAGAGAAAAAGCCGGAAAACCGGCTTTTATAAATGCTCACTGCCCGGCGACGGGACGCATGGCAATGCGTGAAAAAGGCCCGGCACTCGCGGGTGCCCGCTGTGGTAGGGTCAGCTTTCCCGCTGCGTAATAGAGAAGGAAGGAGCCGATCTGATAGGCAAAGATAATGTCGATTTCCACGAAGGAACGCACCACGAAGAGAGCGCAGAGGGCGCACAGGATCAGCCCCTGCGGATCGTCTTTCTTCACCAGAATGGAGCGCAGATGCCCGATCAAGGTGCCATACAGCACGATTGCAAGCAGGACCATTCCCACGAAACCATTTTCAACGACGGTTTCGATATAGGTATTGTGGAAGTGAAAGCCGCTGCGCGTGGTGATGAAGAAATCCGCCCAGAGGCGCTCCGCATCAAAGAAGCCCATAACCCAGAAGCCCTGATAGCCGACACCCAAAATGGGAGAGGCCTTGGCCGCCTCAATGCCCTGCTGCCAGAGGTATGTGCGCCCTGTCAGGGTGGTATCCTTACCGAAAATGCCGAGGATGGCATCAAGCAGCCCGAATTGCAGAGATGCCACGGCTATGAGGCCGCCAGCACCGACAAGCACCAGAAAGATCATCTTTCGATTGCCGGGAGACAGCATGTTCATGGGCAGGAAGCCGATGATCATCGCCACCACCGCAGCCGTGGTGATGACCGACGTGGCAGATTGTGATGCCAGCAGGCAATAGGCCGAAAGCAAACCCGCGACCCCGGCGATGCCGAGCCACAGGATATCCCGTTGCCGCAAAACCAGCACGGAGGAAGCGGCGAAGATGACGCCCAGCGACGCATAGAACCCGAGCTGGTTCTTGGAAGAGAACGCGCCGACAAAGCTGACCGTGCCATCGAGCGCATCGAACAGGTAAAGGCCGAACAACAGCGAATACAAGAGAACGACGATGGTCCCGATCAGCGCGCCGCGCGTTAGTGTCCTTATCGAAATCACACGCATGGCAATCAGCGCGCAGATGATGTGCGTCATATATTGAATGGATGAGCGCATGGTGACAGACATTGCATCCGACCAGAAACTGGACAGGATGGCGAGAATTCCGAAGGCGAAAATCCAGAGATATTTGAAGTAATTGCCCAGCACGCGCCGGTAATCCACCAGCACCAGCGGAAACCACACGGCGTAATAGGCGAGGATAGAGACCTGCCCGAACTTGGATGAATAGGCGAACACGAAGAACGACAGCGCCACCGCCGCCGTTCCGTAAAGGCCGTTTTTATCCGGATCGATCAGTGCCGATTTGGCAATCCGCATCTCGACCTCACTGCATCAGAATTTCTGATGACACCTTTATCACGTCGCCGGGCTGGATGGACGTCGTTTCATCGGCTTTAATTTCCTTGGATTTGCCCTCTTCCTCACGCACGATGATGTAGGTGATGGTTGCCGACTTGCCCGATGGATCAAAGCGGATTGCTTCTGCCGATTGCGCAAGCGCCTCGGAAATCAGCTCGCGGCTGGTGCCCAGTTGCAGGTTCAGCTTCTGCAATTCGGCTTCCGTATCCTGCAATTCCTTGGAGCGCTGTGCGACCCAGTCATTGCGCAGATTGATCTCGTCCTGCATGGCCTTATTGATATCCTGCTTGGCGCGCAGCGAAGACGTATCGATATCGAGAAGCGTAGATTCCACCTCGGCGGCACGCTCTTCGGCGGAAATACGTCGCTGCGCAAGGGCAAGCCCCTGCTCGTTCAGACGGTTGACCTTCTCGCGGTCTTCATTTGCCAGCTGAAGCTGACGGTTCTGCGTTTCCGACTTCTTCTGCAGGGATTCGACTTCCGTTTCCAGAAGCTGTCGCAGATCGGTCAGCGCCTTCAACTGAAGCGTATAGCGTTCGCTACGCGACTTCATGAGCGCGTTTTCGCTTTCCAGAAGCGCATCGATATTGATGATCTTTTCAAGCGCAGGCGTCTTGGTAATTTCCTTGTCGCCCCGGACTTCGGCCTGAAGCCGCGCCTGTCTCGCCAGAAGGCGACCACGCTGGTCATCATAGACGGCGGCATCGCCGCGGGCGTTGATGAAATCACGGGCAAAACGCTGACCGGCATCCGACCGGCGCAGACCGCCGGACAGGCTGACGGCCTTCAGGACGGTGAGATTTGGTGCATAGGGATATTCACCAGGCTGCTGAACATCGCCCGTGAGGAACACGGGACGGAACTGCGAGACCTCGACGGAAGCGGAAGGAAGATTGCGAAGCGCAAATTTGCTTTGCAGCTGCGCACCGATTTCCTCGCCAACCTCACCGGTGGTCTTGCCTGCAACATCCAGCTGACCGATGAAGGGAAGAGACAGCGAACCAGACGCACCAACGGCATAATCGCCGTTGATGACATCCCAGTTGCGGATCGTGCCATCGGCGGGCTGCCATTCCGCAACGCGAATGCGAAGCTTGTCGGCAGTACCAAGGCGGTATTGATTATCCTGCGCGAAAGCGTGGAGCGGACCGATAACGACCAGAGAGGCCGCTATGAAAAGCGCAGGAACCTTGCGCCACGCACCATTCAATGAAAATCCGGCGGCAGTGCCAACCATACTGAACTCCATATTTACGGCTGCGCGCGCAGCCGGATTACGACCAGCTTTTAAGCCGGTCGCAAATGCCACAAAAAAGTGGCCGCAATATCTTAATGCTGCAAAACGCCGAGCTAAGGATTTTGTTCAATAGCTGCCGCGTGACATGCACACAGCCGGAATGGTTTTGACGATAATAAACACGTCCTGCATCATCGACCAGTTGCGCACATACTGCGTGTCGAAATCGACGCGAGCCTTATAAGACACGTCGTTACGACCACTGATCTGCCACAAGCCGGTGAGGCCTGGGCGTGTGCTGAGATAATAAGAAGCTGCACTTTCGTAATAGTTCAGCTCTTCATCAACCACCGGACGGGGGCCGACGACACTCATCTCACCACGAATGATGTTGATAAGCTGTGGCAGCTCATCAAGGCTAAGCTTGCGCAGAACGGTTCCGATTGCGGTAACTCGCGGGTCGTCCTTCAGCTTGCGTGTTGATTTCCATTCCTCTGCAGCGTCTGGGTTTGCAGAGAGATACTGTCGCAGGACTTCATCACCGTTCATCACCATGGTGCGGAACTTAAGGCAATGAAAAGAACGTCCGTTATGTCCAACACGACGATGCCCGTAAAATGCGGGACCGCGGTCAGAAAATTTAACCAAAGCCATGATCATAAGAAAGATCGGGCTAAGTACGAGGAGTGCTAGCAGGGCTGACGAAACGTCAAAGCTGCGTTTAGCGATTCCTCCGATCGGAAAGCTCACATCAAATTCATCTGAGCTACTAAGCGGCGAAACAGCCGATCGAGTCGCGGACTTCATAGAGAGGACTCCATTTATGTTTTGCGATGGTCGGTACCCGTTGGGCGCGTCATTTCGAGTATCATCTGACAGCAAGGCTGTGACCAGAATTTGGTGCTTTTGAATTTTTTGTGAGGCAACCCGCCTTAGTCTTACCGGGCAGGCGAACCCAAAATACTCACAAAAGAACTGATTTTAATATTAAAATACAGCCAACCAAGAAGAAACAGACCAACGCTTCCCAAGCCCTTCAAGGCAACGGTGTTACCTTATGTATTGAGGTGGAAGCTACATTTGATTTATTCTTATAGCGTTCTCGGTTTGCCCTGACGGCAGAGACGCTTCCGAACAGAAATCAAAGCTTATCAAGCAAAAAACGCTATGGTGCAGCGCAACAAAATTGCGGCAACGCACACTCAAAAAGACAAGGAATGTCTGTATTTTTATGAAGAAAAATTAATCTCGTCTTCAAAATTGCAGGAATCGACGTGCAAAAAGGACGCAATCATGACGCAAATGAGGCGAAAGAATGGCAGATCGCATTTGCATAGCTCCGAATAATGTTCGGCGAGTTCTCATATGCAGATATAATCGATTGAGCCAGTGACGATTGCGTGATTCTGCGTGGATTTTTTGACCGCGACTGCTCCCGCTCATCAAATTCCTCCGCCACGGAGGTTGGCAGTTCACATTATTCCGGCGTAGCATGGTGACAAATCGTCGGCGAACTTCTGCCCGCGATTGAAATGCCGTGACGGTCGCGCCACTGGGGAGAGTGGTTGGTCGTTGCCTGAAATGGGAGGAGCCGTTTCATGTTCACCAACGCCATGAGCTTTGATCTCGGCGAAGACATCGACGCATCGCGCGATATGGTTCATCGCTTTGCGCAGGAACGGGTAAAGCCGCTCGCAGCCCAGATCGACAAGGCAAACGAATTCCCGGCAGAGCTTTGGCGTGAGATGGGAAGCCTAGGGCTTCTGGGCATCACTGTTCCCGATATCTATGGCGGTGCGGATATGGGATATCTGGCGCATACGGTTGCCGTGGAAGAGATCGCCCGCGCATCCGCCTCCGTCAGCCTCAGCTACGGCGCGCATTCCAACCTCTGCGTCAACCAGATCAAGCTCAACGGCAGCGACGAGCAAAAAAACAAATATCTGCCGAAGTTGGTTTCGGGTGAGCATGTCGGCGCTCTAGCGATGTCGGAGGCCGCTGCGGGTTCAGACGTGGTTTCGATGAAGTTGCGAGCCGAGAGGCGCAACGACCACTATCGGCTGAACGGCACGAAATACTGGATCACCAACGGGCCGGACGCCAATACGCTGGTGGTTTACGCCAAGACGGACCCGGAAGCTGGCAGCAGGGGCATCACCGCCTTCATCGTGGAGAAATCCATGAAAGGCTTTTCCACCGGCCCGCATTTCGACAAGCTGGGCATGCGCGGCTCCAACACGGCGGAACTGATCTTCGAGGATGTCGAAGTGCCGATGGAAAATGTCCTTGGCGAAGAAGGCCGAGGCGTGCGGGTGCTGATGTCCGGTCTGGACTACGAGCGTGTCGTTCTCTCCGGCATCGGTACCGGCATCATGGCAGCTTGCCTCGATGAGATCATGCCCTATCTCAAAAGCCGCAAGCAGTTCGGCCAAAACATCGGCAGCTTCCAGCTCATGCAGGGCAAAATTGCGGATATGTATACGGCGCTCAACACGGCCCGCGCCTATATGTATGAGGTCGCCCGTGCCTGCGACCGCGGCAAGGTGACCCGACAGGATGCGGCGGCCTGCGTTCTCTATGCTTCGGAGCAAGCCATGATCGTGGCGCACCAGGCAGTGCAGGCCATGGGCGGTGCGGGCTTCATGAATGAGACCCCCGTCAGCCGTATGTTCCGTGATGCCAAGCTGATGGAGATCGGTGCCGGGACATCGGAAATTCGCCGGATGCTGATCGGGCGCGAGCTGATGGAGAAGCAGGCGCAATGACCGTTCTGAAATCCACCATCCTGACCAGCAGCGAAACCTTCACAAGCAATCGCAGCGCCCATGAAGCCGCCTTGAAAACGGTGGGAGACGCCGTCGGCACCGCCATGGCCGGTGGTGGCGAGACGGCACGCGAGCGCCACCTCGCCCGAGGCAAGCTGTTGCCGCGAGACCGGGTGACCCGGTTGCTCGACCCCGGTTCCCCGTTTCTGGAAATCGGCATCACCGCCGCTCATGATGTTTATGATGCTGCCGTGCCTAGTGCTGGGCTGATCACCGGCATCGGCAGGATCAGCGGTCAGGACTGCATGATCGTCTGCAACGATGCGACGGTGAAAGGCGGCACCTATTTCCCTCTGACCGTCAAGAAACATCTGCGCGCGCAGGAAATCGCGGAGGAAAACCACCTGCCCTGCATCTATCTGGTGGATAGCGGCGGCGCGAACCTGCCCAATCAGGACGAGGTTTTTCCGGATCGCGATCATTTCGGGCGCATCTTCTATAATCAGGCGCGGATGAGTGCGGCGGGCATTGCCCAGATTGCCGTGGTCATGGGCTCGTGCACCGCAGGTGGGGCTTATGTGCCGGCCATGTCGGATGTCACCATCATCGTGCGCGACCAAGGCACGATTTTTTTGGCTGGTCCGCCGCTGGTGAAGGCCGCCACCGGCGAAGTCATCTCTGCCGAAGAACTGGGCGGCGGCGATGTCCATACGCGTCTTTCCGGTGTTGCCGATTATCTGGCGGAAAATGATGAGCACGCGCTGGCGCTTGCCCGACAGGCCGTGGCCGGTCTCAACCGCCGCAAGGCTCACACCGTGACATGGCAAGCGCCGGAAGACCCGCTCTACGATCCGCAGGAAATTCTCGGTGTCGTCCCTGCTAGCCTGCGGACGCCTTACGATATCCGCGAAGTCATTGCCCGCATTGTCGATGGCTCCCGTTTCGATGAGTTCAAGGCGCGTTTCGGTGAAACGCTTGTCACCGGCTTTGCACATATCATGGGCTGCCCTGTGGGCATCGTTGCCAATAATGGTGTGTTGTTTAGCGAGGCGGCGCAAAAGGGTGCGCATTTCATCGAACTTTGCTCACAGCGAAAAATCCCACTCGTCTTCCTGCAAAACATTACCGGCTTTATGGTTGGGCGCCGATATGAGAATGAGGGCATTGCCCGCCACGGCGCCAAGCTGGTGACGGCGGTGGCAACGACCTCCGTTCCCAAAATCACCATGCTGGTGGGAGGCTCCTTCGGGGCGGGCAATTATGGCATGGCTGGCCGCGCCTACTCTCCGCGTTTTTTATGGACATGGCCCAATAGCCGCATATCGGTGATGGGCGGCGAACAGGCCGCAGGCGTTCTGGCGACGGTGAAGCGCGACGGGCTGCAGCGCGCGGGACAAAGCTGGAGTGCGGAGGAGGAAGCGGAATTCAAGCGACCGACCATCGAGATGTTCGAGCGGCAAAGCCACCCGCTCTATGCCTCCGCCCGGCTGTGGGATGACGGCATCATCGACCCACGCAAAAGCCGCGAGATCCTGGCGCTCAGCCTTTCAGTCTCCCTTAACGCGCCGATAGCCGACACCCGCTTCGGCATTTTCCGCATGTGAGGAGCGCGCGATGTTTCAGAAAATACTCATCGCCAATCGCGGAGAAATCGCCTGCCGTGTCATAACCACGGCGCGGCGCATGGGCATCAAAACAGTCGCCGTCTATTCCGATGCGGATGCGCAGGCCAAACACGTGCAGCTTGCTGATGAAGCCGTGCGGATCGGCCCGCCTGCCGTTTCGGAGAGCTATCTGAATGGCACGGCAATCATCAAGGCAGCATTGAAAACCGGGGCGGAGGCGCTGCATCCCGGCTATGGTTTTCTGTCTGAGAACCCCGATTTTGTGGAGGCTGTCGAAAAGGCAGGGCTGGTGTTCATCGGCCCGCCCTCCAGTGCTATCCGCGCCATGGGGCTGAAAGATGCGGCAAAGGCGTTGATGGAAAAAGCCGGCGTACCTGTGGTGCCGGGCTATCATGGTGCGGAGCAGGATGCCGCCTTTCTGAAAGATCAGGCTGCGCAGGCCGGTTATCCGGTGCTGATCAAGGCGCGCGCCGGTGGCGGCGGCAAGGGCATGCGGCTTGTAGAAAAACCAGAGGATTTTCTCTCGGCGCTGGAGAGCGCGCAGCGTGAGGGCGCGAAAAGTTTTGGCGACGCAGCCGTGCTGGTCGAGAAATACATAACCTCGCCGCGCCACATTGAAATTCAGGTTTTTACCGACGCTTTCGGCAATGTCGTCCACCTTTTCGAGCGGGACTGCTCGCTCCAACGCCGCCACCAGAAGGTTATCGAAGAAGCACCTGCTCCGGGCATGACGGAAGAGGTGCGCGCCGCCATGGGTGCCGCAGCCGTGGAAGCCGCCCGCACGATTGGCTATCGCGGTGCTGGTACAATCGAGTTCATTGCCGATGGCAGCCAGGGTCTGCGCAGCGATGGTTTCTGGTTCATGGAGATGAACACGAGGCTTCAGGTGGAGCATCCGGTTTCGGAAGCCATTACCGGGCTGGATTTCGTGGAACTGCAGTTGCGCGTGGCGGCGGGGGAACCCCTGCCCTTCTCGCAAGATGATGTGACAATCACCGGCCGTGCCTTCGAGGCCCGACTTTATGCGGAAGATGCGGCACAGGGCTTTTTGCCAGCCACGGGAAAGCTGGACCATCTGCGCTTTCCAAATGGTGCAGAATTCGAACGGGCGGACATTCGCATCGATAGCGGTGTGCGCTCAGGCGATACGGTCACCCCGTGGTACGACCCGATGATCGCAAAAATCATCGTGCATAGCGAGACGCGTGAAGCAGCACTGCGAAAGCTGACGGCCACGCTGAGCGCAACCGAGATCGCTGGAACCGTGACCAATCTGGCGTTCCTGACCGCACTTTCCCGCGACGCCAGTTTCGCCTCCGGCGATGTCGATACCGGGCTAATTGCACGGCATTTGCCAGAGCTGATCATAAGGCCGGAGCCCCCAGCCTATGGATCAGCCGTTGCCGCTATGCTCGTCAGTGGCCTCCTTGATCCACCTACCGGATCAGACCCTTTCGATATGCTGCGCTGCTTCCGCATTTGGGGCACATCCAGCTTGCAACTGTCGCTCATGCGAGAGGAAGATGTCGAGCATATCGACATGCTCGTGGATGGCTCTGCCGTGGAGACTGCAGCGGGCCGTTTTCGCGTAATGCGCGACGGGAACAACGTGACGGTGGAGGATGCTGGCTATCGTCAAACCTTCCGCGTGTTTACGCAGCAGGACAAGGTCCATCTCTTCATCGATGGTCATTGCTTCAGCTGGACGAAGATCGATCCACTGGCGCAAGCGGCAGCGAAAGATCAGGGTGGCAATATGATTGCTGCCCCCATGCCGGGACTGGTTGCCAAGGTATTTGCTACCGCTGGCCAGTCCGTCCAGCAAGGCGAGGCCTTGATGGTGCTGGAGGCCATGAAGATGGAGCATGTGCTGAGCGCACCGCGTGATGGCACCATCGCGGCGCTGAATGCGGCGGCAGGACAGCAGGTCAGCCATGGCGACATACTCATCGTCTTCGAGGCTGAGGATGGCTGATAAAGTCACGATATTTGAAGTTGGACCGCGGGATGGGCTTCAAAACGAGAAGGCGATGATCAGCACCGCCGATAAAATCGCGCTGATCGACATGCTCTCGCAGACTGGCCTTCGAAAAATCGAGGTCACCAGCTTCGTCAGCCCAAAATGGGTGCCCCAAATGGCGGATGCTGCCGAGGTGCTGGCGGGCATTCTCCGCGAGGCGGGCGTGACCTATGCCGCGCTGACGCCCAACCTGAAAGGCTTTGAGGCGGCAGTCAGCGCGAAAGCGGATGAGATCGCTGTCTTCGCCTCGGCGTCGGAAGGCTTCAGCCAGAAGAATATCAACTGCTCGATTGCTGACAGCATCGAGCGCTTCAAGCCCGTTCTCCAAGCGGCAAAGGACATCGGCCTCCCCGTGCGCGGCTATGTCTCCTGTATTACGGACTGCCCCTATGATGGTGCCGTTGCTGCCGAAAATGTCCTTGATGTGAGTGAGGCACTTCTTGCACTCGGCTGCTACGAAATCAGCCTTGGCGATACGATTGGGGCGGCAACCCCGGAAAAACTTGAAGGTCTGTTGAGTTTGCTGTGCCGTCATATCGATGCCGCAAGACTGGCGGGGCATTTCCATGACACGCACCACCGCGCCCTCGACAATATAGAATACGCGCTGGAGTTCGGTATCCGCACCTTCGACAGTTCGGTCGCGGGCCTTGGCGGCTGCCCCTATGCGCCGGGCGCCAAAGGCAATGTCGCGACGGAGGCAGTTGTGGCCCGGCTTTCTGCGCTGGGCTATGACACGGGCGTCGATATGCGAGCACTGGCAACCGCCGCCGCTTTCGCCCGCCAGATAACAGGAGCCGCGCATGAAATATGAAACATTGCAGATATCCAGAGATGCGCGCGGCATCGTTTCCCTCACGCTGAACCGCCCGGATAAACGTAATGCCATGACGGCGACGATGATTGCCGAACTGACGGATTTTGCGACTAAGGCCAATGCCGATGATGATATCCGCGCGGTCATTCTTTCTGGAAACGGTGAGCTGTTTTGCGCGGGTGGCGATCTCTCATGGATGATGGCGCAGATCAAGGCTGACCGTGAAACCAGGATGCGCGAGGCGAGAAAACTGGCGGAAATGCTGCGCGCGCTGAACGAACTTCGCGCGCCCCTTATCGGCAAGGTTCACGGCGCAGCCTTTGGCGGCGGCATAGGTTTGGCGTGCATCTGCGATGTTGCGATTGCTGCTGAGGATGCGAAGTTCGGCCTGACCGAAACAAAGCTCGGCATCATTCCCGCCACCATCGGCCCTTATGTTCTGGCACGGATCGGTGAAGGCTTTGCGCGCCGCGTCTTCATGTCCGCAAGACTATTCGACGCTGCGGAAGCGGCACGTCTAGGACTGATCAAAGCAGCCGTTCCGGTGTCTGATCTGGATGAGGCGGTGGAATTCGAAGTTGCCCCGTACCTGAAGGTAGCCCCGCAAGCCGTTGGGCGCGCAAAGGCATTAGCCCGCAGCCTATCGATGAAAATCGATGATGCGGTGATCAATGTCAGCGTTCAGGCGCTTGCAGATGCTTGGGAAAGTGAAGCAGCCAGAGAGGGTATCTCTGCTTTTCTGGAAAAGCGCCCACCGCGATGGGCCAAAAATCCATAAAAAAGAGCCGCCATTTTCATGGCGGCTCCAAAAATCAAAAATCTGTCAGGCTGCGCGTCGCTCGTGGCGACCTTCTTCAACCTCTTCGACAATCTTGCCGACAAAAGCTTCAAGGTCATCTGGCGAGCGCGAGGTGATGATGCCCTTGTCGGTCACAACCTTCTCGTCCTTCCAGATGCCACCGGCATTCTTAACGTCAGTCTTTATCGAACCGTAGGAGGTAACCTGACGGCCCTTCACAGCATCAGCTTCGATGAGAAGCCATGGTGCGTGGCAGATGGCTGCAACGACCTTTCCCGATTTGACGAATTCGCGGACAACGCGCATGGCATCATCACTGGCACGTAAAATGTCGGGGTTGATCTGACCGCCGGGGAGGACAAGCGCGTCGAAATCTTCGATGCGGACGTCCTTGGCGAGAATGTCGACCTTGATGCTGTCGCCCCAGTTCTTCTCGTCCCAGCTTTTGATTTCGCCGTTTTCGAGAGATGCGATTTTGACGTCGGCACCCTTTTTCTTCAGCTCTTCATAAGGCACTCGCAACTCGGAACGTTCATATCCGTCCGTTGCAAGAATCACGATTTTAGCAGCGTTGATAGCTGTCATGGCTTTCTCCTTTGCTAGATTGGTTGACGAAGCTCAGTTGGCTTCATCCGAATTGACGGATGGCAAGAAAAACTCGACATCGTCACGTCTTGCCTTTTCCAGTACCGCTATACGGTCCTGCCAGAAGCGTTCTGCTTCCTCCGGTTCTGTGTCGTATTGGCGGACGAAGGTCTTGTTATCATCGATCATCACCTGACGGGTTCCGCCGAGGAGCATGTATTCTTCCGCAAGCTTTCGCGTTTCGGTCTTTTCCATCGCTTTTCTCCTTGGCGGGAGTGATCATGCCGGAGAGCCTAGACGGGTAAGAAGCTCGACTGCTGTTTCGTCGGCCTTCAAAACAAAACGGAAAAATCCTGATGTTTTCAGGCCCCATCATGTCCGTTTGACACAGCAGCTCTCCTGCCAAGTGAACGCGCCCCTTGGACAATAGTTCCTAAAAAAGCAGGACTACGATCAGTCGCCCAGCGCTTCGATCTGCTGGATCAGGCGCTCGGCAGACAGGAGCGCGGCGCCAGTCGCAGCGATCATTTGCGGCAGGACCAGCCATTCCAGCATCCACGCGGCACCGGATCGTTCCTGTTCATGTACCATTGCCTGATGCAGTGCGGAGACCTGCACGGCATTGAAACGCGCTAACGCTACCAGCGTTTCGGCTACGACAGGATTTTGCTTGTGTGGCATGGCAGACGAACCGCCGCCACCGGAGAGGCGAATGCCTTTACCGAGTTCAGCAAGCAGAGCGACATCCTGCCCGAATTTACCGAGCGAGCCGGTGATGAGCGACAAGAAATGCCCAAAATCGGCAATGCCATCGCGCTGGCTGTGCCATTGCGAGATATCGGCAAGATCAAGCCGCTTCGCCAGTTCCGTGCGGAGATAGGATGCCTTGTCTCCAAATTTCTCCAATGTGCCGGCAGCGCCACCAAATTGCAGGGAAAAGCCCTTTTCCAGCAATGTATGAAGGCGTTCTTCATGCCGATAGAGCGGCTTTTGCCAGCTCGCCACCCGGTCTGTGACCGTAATCGGAATGGCGGCCTGCATGCGGGTGTAGCCCATGAGGGGGTTTGAACCATCACGCTTGGTGAGATTTTCCAAACCCGAAATGCAGGAGGACAGTCGCGTGCCGATGATGAAGGCCGCAGCCTTCAGGCGCAGCATGAGGCTCGTATCGATCACATCCTGGCTCGTCGCGCCGAGATGTACTTTGGCAGCAGCATCGCCACCCACCGCTGCGCGCAACTGGCGCACCAGTTCCGGTATGACGACACCGTCTTTTGCTACGCCATCCCGCAGGGCGGCGTAATTGATCGCAGCCTTTGCGAGACCTTGCGAAATGCTGGTGGCTTCCCCGTCTGAAATAATGCCCGTCGCGGCCTGTGCCGCCGCCAGCGCGGTTTCAAAGCGCAGCATGGCGGCGATATCGGCTTCTGCGGAAAATAGCGCTGCTATTTCCGCATCACCGAAAAGACCGCCGAGGACAGGATGTTCAAAAGGGGAAAAGCTCATTTTGATCTCAAATGTCGAAGAAAACCGTTTCGCGGTCACCCTGAAGATGGATGTCGAAACGATAGGTGTTTCCTTCTTCCTTCTTTGCGATCAAGGTTGCAAGGCGTGGCTTGTGTTCAACACGGGCCAGAACCGGGTCGCTCGCATTCGCATCGCCCTCTTCCGGAAAATACATGCGGGTGTGCAGACCGATATTGATGCCGCGCGCGACAATCCAGAAAGTGATGTGCGGGGCCATCCAGCGCCCGTCCTTGAACGGAACCTTGCCGGGCTTGATGGTCTCAAAAACGAACTCACCCGTATCCATGCTTCCGGGCGAGCGGCCAAAGCCGGAGAAATTTGGATCAGCCGTGCCGCGTGTTTCGCTGGGGCTGTTATAAAGCCCTTCGGCATCCGCCTGCCAGATTTCGATCAGCGCGTCTTTCAGCGCATTACCACCGCCATCGTAAACCGTGCCGCGAATGGTGATCCGCTCGCCCTTGGCGTTGTCATTGTAAAGCGCAGCGGAACCGAGGTCCTCGGCAAAGACGCCTTCAATGCCGACGAAATTGGGCGTGCAGCCGATATGGACATATGGACCTGCCGTCTGGGAGGCGCTTTCCTTGAAGTAATAAAGCGGCTGAACCATCTCAATTGCCCTCCATGCGGTTTTCAAACAGGGTGGAGCGGCGTCCGCGCAGCACGATATCGAACTTATAGGCGCGCATATCCATCGGGATGGCCGAGGTCATGTCGAGTGCGGCAACCAGCCGCTCGATAGCTGCCTTGTCCGGAATGGTCTTGACGATTGGACATTGCCAGATCATCGGGTCGCCTTCGAAATACATCTGGGTAATCAGTCGCTGGGCAAAGCCGTGGCCGAAGACCGAAAAGTGAATATGCGCCGGGCGCCAGTCATTCACGCCATTGGGCCATGGATAGGCTCCGGGCTGGATCGTCTTGAACCAATAATAGCCATCCGCATCGGTAATCGTGCGTCCAACGCCGCCGAAATTTGGATCGACCGGCGCGAGATAGGTTTCCTTCTTGTGCAGGTAACGCCCGCCTGCATTGGCCTGCCAGAACTCCACCAGCGCACCATCGACACCCCGGCCACGTTCATCCAGAACGCGACCATGCACCAGAATGCGCGGGCCGATCGGCATTTCACCGGGCTTGGCGTAATTGAGGATCAGGTCATTATCCAGCGGGTTGAGCATGCTGTGACCAAAGACCGGACCTGTGATCTCGCTTCTGGTACCTTCCAGCGAAATCAGCGCGCGCTGCGGCGAACGCAGGACCGAGGTCTTATATCCCGGCGCAAATGCGGGCGGGTGAATGCTGCGGTCTCTGGCAAAGAAGGGTCCGGTTTCGGGCGGTGTATTGGTCATTTCTTTTCCTCCTCACGCGAAGACGCAGCCCGCATTTCGGCAAGCGTAGCCTTCGCAATCTTGAAAGCATGGTTGGCGGCTGGAACGCCAGCGTAAATTGCCACATGCATCAGCGCTTCGCGAATGTCTTCCTCCGTCGCGCCGGTATTGGCAGTGGCGCGCACATGCATGGCCACTTCCTCATCCTGACCCAGCGCGGCAAGCAGAGCTATCGTCACCATGGAGCGCTCCCGATTGGTCCAGTGCGTGCCAGACCACACCGTGCCCCAGGCCGATTCCGTGATCAAGCGCTGAAAGGGCTGGTCGAACGGTGTGGACGCCGCCTGCGCGCGGTCCACATGGGCGTTTCCAAGCACTTCGCGACGGGTTTTCATCCCGTCTTCGAACCTGTTCGTCTTTTCGGCATCAGCCATGGTCAAAGCTCCGGCAGGGATTTGAGGAAAGTCTCGGCAGCGGCTGCATAGGCTTCTGGCTGCTCAAGGCAGGGTATGTGTCCGCAGTCTTTTATGGTGCTGAGGCGACTGCCGGGGATGAGACCCGACAGCGCAGCGACCAGATCCGGCGGCGTCGATCCGTCGCCATCACCAGCAATGCACAGTGTGGGAACAGCGATCTCGGGAGCCAGCGCGGTGAAGTCGGCATCGCGAATGGCGGCGCAGGTTCCGGCATATCCCTCCGCGTCCTGACGGGCGAGCATGGTTCGCGCCCCGAGATAATCCGCATTGTCCAACTTGCGGAATGCAGGTGTAAACCAGCGCTCCATAACGCCATCGACCAGCGGCGCGATACCATCGTGCTCGATCTTGCCGATGCGGTCATTCCACATATCCGCAGAGCCAATCTTGTGGGCGGTATTGCTGAGGATCAAAGCCGCGACGAGATCGGGGCGACGGGCGTAAAGGCCCTGCGCAATCAATCCACCGACCGACAGACCCCAAATAACCGCCTTTCTGACGTAGAGGTGATCCAGCAGCGCTTCCAGATCATCGACGTGGTCGTCAATTGTGTAAGGCGCACTTCCGGTGTCGGAAAGCCCGTGGCCGCGCTTGTCATGAACCACATAGGCATACCCATCACCCAGCGCCGCCATCACCGCATTCCAGATACGGAAATCCGTGCCCAGCGAGTTGATGAAAACGATAACGGGCTTTGCCTCGTCGAGACCGACCGCCTGATAGTGAATAGCCCGCGATCCGGACAGCAAAAATTGCATGGTCACATTCCTCCTGCCAGCGATATTGCAAGATCGAATTGGTTAAGTAAAATAAGTTTATTGAGATTATTCATAACCAATAGATTATGGGACATGATCGATCCAAGGATCAAATTTCGTCATATCCAGACCTTCGTGGAAATCGCACGCCAGAAAAGCGTAGTGCGGGCAGCCACCATCCTGCGCGTCAGCCAGCCTGCGGTCACCAAGACCGTTCGGGAATTGGAAGAGGTCCTAGGCGTCTCGCTGTTCGAGCGTGATGGTCGCGGCATAAAACTCAGCCGATACGGCGAGGTGTTTCTCAAGCACGCGGGCGCGACGATGACGGCCTTGCGACAAGCGGTGGATTCGGTGTCACAGGATGCGGCGAAAACCGGGACGCCGGTTAGGATCGGCGCGCTGCCCACCGTCTCCGTCAGCATCATGCCGAAAGCCATGAACAGTTTCTTGAAGGAAGACACTGGCAGCACAGTGAAGATCGTCACTGGCGATAACGCCGTGCTGCTGGAGCAACTGCGTGTGGGCGATCTCGATCTTGTTGTGGGCCGCCTTGCCGCGCCGGAAAAAATGACCGGATTTTCCTTCGAGCATCTATACTCAGAAAAAGTCCGCTTCGTCGTTCGCTCCAACCACCCACTGCTGGCAGAAACCGACTCGATCTTCGAGAGACTACACGAGTTTCCTGTGCTGACACCAACCCGCAATTCCGTCATCGGCCCGGTTGTCGATCAGTTTCTGCTGGCGCATGGGGTCTCGCCGCTGCCGACGCGCATCGAAACAGTCTCCGACGCCTTCGGTAGAGCTTTCTTGCGGACCAGCGATGCGGTTTGGATCATTTCCGAGGGCGTCGTCGCAGCCGATATTGCCGATGGGACGCTTGCCGTGCTGCCGCTGGACACATCAGATACCAGCGGCCCGGTGGGCCTGACCATGCGCGCCGACACCCAACCTTCCCTACCGCTTTCGCTGCTCATGCAAAT
This sequence comes from Hyphomicrobiales bacterium, assembly GCA_900473205.1. GTDB lineage: Bacteria > Pseudomonadota > Alphaproteobacteria > Rhizobiales > Rhizobiaceae > Agrobacterium. Next base: position 175,378 of record UCLB01000027.1, on the reverse strand, counting down.
CATCCGCGAGACGGCGGCAACGCTTGGGTCAACAACCCCTCAATAAGCTTTTTCTTAAACCAGCATCCTGCCGAGTTCGGACTGAACACCCAGCAACGCTGGAAGATAGTTCTCCACCAGTTCTTCCATAGAAGCGGCTGTCGCAGGCACCCCGACATTAAGCGCGGCAACCGTCTGACGGCGAACATTTTTGAGCGGCACGGCGATGGAGCGCAGCCCCATCTCCACTTCCTGATCGATCAAAGCATAGCCTCTGGTGCTGGTCGCTTCCAGTTCCGCCATCAGCACTTCGATATCCGTGATCGTCCGCGGCGTTCTGGCTTCAAGGTGGGACATCGTGAGAATTCGACGCCGCTCCTCAACATCAAGCGCGGCCAGAGCGACGCGACCCATCGAGGTGCAGTAGGCTGGGAGGCGTGAACCCGGCATGAGGGCGATGGACATGACCCGTCTTTGGGCGGCGCGTGCAATATAGACGATTTCGGTTTCATCCAGAATGGAGACGGATGTGCTTTGCCCAATCTGCTCGGAGAGCTGGTCCAGCAGAGGCTGGACGATACGCGGCAAGGGCATAGTGGCCAGACAGCCGGTGCCAAGCCGCAAGACCTTTGGCGTTACCGTGAAATACTTCCCGTCATAAGCGGCATAGCCCAGTTCCGCCAGCGTCAACAGGCAGCGTCGGGTCGTTGCGCGATCCAAACCGGCGATATCCGCAGCTTGCGAAATCGACAGCCGGGGATGGTCTGCGCTGAATGCCTCGATGACCTTTAAGCCCTTTGCGAGCCCGCCCATCAAATCTCTCTCGCTCGTCATGCGATCATCCATTTGTGCGATATACGAACAAAAATCATATAACGCACAAAACGATTGCAGTCGAGACGGTTTTGGCTTTACCTCTTGGCCAACGTAACGGCACATCTGCGACCGTCGAGGAGGCATTGCATGGACAAAACAATCAACAGCGCAGCTGAGGCGGTTTCCGCTATCGGTGACGGCGCGACAGTCATGATAGGCGGCTTCGGCGGCTCCGGCGCGCCGATTGAACTAATCCACGCGCTGATCGACAAGGGCTCGAAAAACCTCACCGTCATCAACAACAATGCTGGCAACGGACGCATTGGAATTGCGGCCATGATCGATGCGGGCATGGTGCGAAAGATGATCTGCTCTTTCCCGCGCTCCTCCGATCCGCGCGCCTTCACGGATCGCTATCTCGCCGGTGAAATCGAACTGGAACTGGTACCACAGGGCACGCTGGCGGAGCGTATTCGCGCGGGTGGCGCTGGCATTCCAGCCTTTTACACACCGACGGCCTATGGAACCGAGCTCGCCGATGGCAAGCCCACTGCCGAGTTCGATGGACGTCATTACGTGCAGGAGCGCTGGCTGAAGGCGGATTTCGCCATCGTCAAGGCGCATTTGGGCGACACCCATGGCAACCTGACCTACAGCAAGGCTGGCCGTAACTTCAACCCGCTGATGTGCATGGCAGCAGCGACCACCATAGCCCAGGTTTCAAAGCTCGTTCCCGCTGGAGAGATCGACCCTGAACAGGTCGTGACACCTGGAATATTCGTCAATGGCGTTGTCGAAATCGATAATCCGCAACAGGAAGAAGCCCTGATCCGCGCAGGAGTGGCCTACGTATGACCGATACTCAAGCTCTCAACACATTCGAAGACATCAAGCTCTCCAACGCCCAGATCGCTTGGCGCGCCGCGCAGGACATTGCCGACGGTGCCTATGTGAATCTGGGCATCGGCTTTCCGGAAATGGTCGCGCGTTACCAGCCGCCCGGTCGAGAAGCGATCTTTCACACCGAAAACGGTATTCTCAACTTCGGTGAGGCGCCGCCCGAAGGCGAAGAGGATTGGGATCTGATCAATGCGGGCAAGAAGGCTGTCACGCTGAAGCCGGGTGCCGCGTTCTTCCATCACGCCGATAGTTTCGCAATGGTGCGTGGCGGTCATCTGGATGTCGCCATTCTCGGTGCCTATCAGGTCGCGCAGAACGGCGATCTCGCCAACTGGCGTGTTGGCTCCAAGGGTGTACCTGCCGTGGGTGGCGCCATGGACCTCGTGCATGGTGCAAAACAGGTCTTCGTCATCACCGAGCATGTGACAAAGAAGGGCGAACCAAAACTCGTTGATACATGCGCATTTCCGCTGACCGGAGTCGGCTGCATTACCCGCATCTACACCAGCCACGCGGTGGTGGATGTGGTGGATGGCCACTTCGTGCTGCGGGAAAAGCTGCCAGCCATGAGCATCGAAGACCTGCAAGCCATGACCGGTGCCAAGCTGCATATCGATGGCCCCGTGGCCGATCTCGTTGCTCCAGAACTGTGAGGCACCTGACATGACTGACGTTTTTATCTGCGATTATATTCGCACTCCCATTGGTCGCTTCGGCGGTGCACTATCTTCCGTGCGTGCGGATGATCTCGGCGCGGTTCCCTTGAAAACGCTGATGGAGCGTAACGCATCCGTCGATTGGGAAGCAGTCGACGATGTGATTTTCGGCTGCGCCAACCAAGCTGGTGAAGACAACCGCAACGTCGCGCGCATGTCTCTGCTGCTCGCGGGACTGCCGGTTTCCGTTACGGGAACGACCATCAACCGCCTTTGCGGTTCCGGCATGGATGCCGTCATCACCGCCGCACGCGCCATCAAATCCGGCGAAGCCGAACTGATGATTGCCGGTGGCGTGGAAAGCATGAGCCGCGCGCCCTTCGTGATGCCCAAGGCCGATGCGGCGTTCTCACGCAACGCCGAAATTTACGACACCACCATCGGCTGGCGCTTCGTAAACCCGGCAATGAAAGCATTTTACGGCGTCCATTCCATGCCGGAAACCGGCGACAATGTCGCCATCGACTACGAAGTGTCCCGCGAAGATCAGGACGCCTTTGCAGTACGCAGCCAACAGAAGGCAGCGCAGGCGCAGACCAGTGGCAGGCTCGCAAAAGAAATCGTGCCGGTCAGCATTCCCCAGCGCAAGGGCGATCCCGTCCTCGTTTCCAAGGATGAGCATCCGCGTGAAACCAGCATGGAAGCCTTGGCGAAGTTAAAGCCCGTCAACCGTATGGATGGCGCGACCGTCACGGCAGGCAACGCCTCCGGTGTCAATGACGGTGCGGCAGCACTCATCATCGCCTCTGCGGCAGCGGCGAAGAAATACGGTCTGACACCGATCGCCCGCATTCTGGGCGGCGCGACGGCTGGCGTTCCACCACGTGTGATGGGTATCGGCCCCGCCCCTGCCTCCAAGAAGCTTCTTGCCCGCCTTGGCATCAAGGCGGACGCGCTCGATGTAATCGAACTGAACGAGGCCTTTGCCTCGCAGGGTCTGGCAACGCTGCGACAGCTCGGCATAGCGGACGACGATCCACGCGCCAATATCAATGGCGGTGCGATTGCGCTTGGCCATCCGCTCGGCATGAGCGGGGCGCGCATAGCTGGCACGGCAGCGCTGGAGCTTTCGCTGACCGGCAAGAGCAAGGCGCTTGCTACCATGTGCATCGGCGTCGGCCAGGGTATCGCCATTGCTTTGGAACGCGTGTGATCGTCAACGAGGCTCATCACCCATAAAAATAGCGCCAGACGATCAAGCGATTGTCTGGCGCTTTTGCATTATAACGAGTGACCTATTGCTGTCAGCTCATTGTATCGGGGTGGGATTTGCCAAAGCTTTCTTCAAGTCATCGCTCATCGGCAGATTAAGGCTCATACCTATTCCGGGGATGGGGCTTTCGAACCAGCGCTTGTAGATTTCAGCCATCTCCGGACTTGTATAAATTTCCTTCAAAGCCTCATTCACAGCCGCAGCGAATTCGGTATCGTTCAGCCGCATCATGAAACCATAGGGCTGGAAATCTGTCACTTTCTCAGCTGAAATATGGTACTCGGCAGGATTTTTGGACTGGGCAATCATCGCGCTCAACAGGACTTCGTCCATTGCAAAGGCAGACACGCGACCCTCTGTCACCATGTCGAAAGCGGCTTGCAACGAATCTACAGGCACGACGGAAACATTGAGCTTTTTTGTGCGGTTGGCTTCGTTGATATCGCTCACATTGACGGTGCCGAGCGCGACGCTGACGGAACGACCTTTCAGATCCGCCAAAGTATTCAGTTTGTTTTTCGCCAGAGAAACGTAGCGTGTTGCGCCAAAGAAATGGCTGAGGGAAAAAATCGCGCTTTTTCGTCTCTCCACCGTATTGGTGCTGCCGTTGCATTCAATGTCCATATTACCTTCATTGAGCAACTGAACGCGATTGCTAGGCGTGCGTGAAACGAACTCGATGTCGATCTTATCCATTTTCAGCCGCTCTCTCAGCTTTTCGGTCACCTTGCTGCAGAGATCGATGGAATAGCCCATAATCTGACCATCGGGAGCAGTGAAGGAAAAGGGCGGCGTGACGCCATAGCCGATCCGGATTTTACCCGTTTCCTTAATGCGCTCTAACGTCGGTGTGGTGAACTGGGCCGAGGCAATACCGGCAGAGAGCAACACCAGCGCCATTGGAAGCACGAGACGTTTTGAAAGACGGTGCTTCATTGCAGATATTCCTTCGGATCACGAAACGCAGCCTGAAGCTCTGCGGACATGGGAAGATTGAAATTGCGTCCGTCCGGCGGTAGCGGCGTCATGAACCATTTGTCGTAGATGCGGTTGATGTCGCCGCTGACGAATATATTGCGGAGCGCGTCATTCACGACCTTGTGGAAGTCGGCATCGTTCTTCGGCATCATGATGCCGTAAGGCTCCGGCGGGCCGAATGTTTCAGACGAAATCATGTAGTCATTCGGCGATTTGGAAAAGGCCACCTGCGCCGCAAGCAACACGCCATCCATGACGAAGGCCGATGCCTTATCGTTTTCCACAAAGGAAAAACCATCGGAATTCAGCTTCGCTAGAAGCACGGAAATGTTGAGCTTGTTGGCGCGGTTGAGGTTCTGCAACTGCTCGATATTGACCGTGCCGGTGGTGGAAGCCACGGTTCGACCTGCGAGATCTTTGATGCTCGTCAGCGCGCTTGATTTCTTAGCAACGAAACGCGTGGCGGTGATGAAGTGCGGATAGGAAAATGCCACCTGCTCGCGGCGCTCTGCATTGTTGGTCGTAGCGCTGCATTCAAGGTCGATTTTTTTGGTTTTGACAAGCAGGAACCGCGTGGCCGGTGTGGCAACGACATAGTTGATGTCGATCTTGTCCAGTTTCAACTCACTGCGCACATGTTCCGCAATCAGATTGCAAAGCTCGACCGAATAGCCGATTGCGCCACTATTGCCTGTTACAAAAGCAAACGGCACCTCATCCTCGCGATAGCCGATGGAGATGGTTTTCGTCCGCGCAATTTTCGCCAAAGTGCTCTCGTCCTCGGCATGGGCGACCGATGAAGACACCGACAGAATTTGAAGACCGAGGGCGACGGATAAAATGCCGCCGGCAAAAGCTTTTAGAAACCTGTTATTCACGCACCAAAACTGAGGATATCGCATGTCTTCACGCTCCTAGCGATGAAACCTTCCGGGGGTAGAAATCCTGATAAATATGCTGAATGTCTTCGATTTTTGCGGGACGTCCGAGATGATATCCCTGCACCAGCCCACAGCTGGATGACCGCAGGAACTGGAGTTGGTTTTCGGTCTCGATTCCCTCGGCGGTCGTCTCGAGCCCGAGGCTTTTGGCCAGCTGAAGCAGGTTTGTGACCACCGCCCGGCTATCTGCCCGCTCTTCGATATTCATGACGAAACTGCGGTCGATCTTGATCTTGGTCACCGGCAGCGTCATCAGATAGCTGATGCCGGAATAGCCCGTGCCGAAATCATCCAGCGCTATGCCGACGCCAAGAGCGCGGAGGCTTTCGAGCACTTCCTGACACTCCAGCGCGCAAATCTGAACGCTTTCAGTCAATTCCAGTTCGAGACGTCTGGCCGGCACACCATGGATCGCCAGGGCCGACTTGACGTTTTTAAGGAAACTTCCCTGCTGAAGCTGGACTGGAGAGACGTTGACGGCAACGAAAGTCTCCGGCGGTAGCAACTTGGCGTCCGCGCAGGCCCTGTTCAAAACCCACTCGCCAATCGCCACGATCTGGCCGGTCTTTTCCGCAACGGGAATAAAGTCGGCGGGAGAAACCCAGCCGAGTTTTGGATGGCGCCATCTCAGCAGTGCTTCGAAACCCACCGGCTCAGATGTCAGCACGGAGAAGATCGGCTGGTAATGCAGTTCGAATTCGCCATCACGCAGCGCGGCATCCAGATCATGCTGCAAGACGTGGCCGCGTTCGCCGGACATTTCCATGCCCTGTTTGAAGAACCGGAAGGTTCCCCGCCCCTCGGATTTCGCCGCATAGAGCGCGATATCCGCTTTCTTGAGAAGCTCCGAGCTTTCGACTTCAAGACAGGTTTCGGTGCAGATACCGATGCTGGTGCCGACGGACACTTCGCGTCCCAGCAAGATGAAGGGCCGTGCGACTGAGCGAATAATACTGGCGGCCAGCCTGCTGGCTTCGACCAGCGAATCCTTGCGCACGACCTGAAGAATAGCGAATTCGTCGCCGCCCAGACGCGCGGCAATATCGCCCGGCTTCATCAGCAGCAGCAGGCGTTCCGCGAAAGAGACCAGCAGCGCATCGCCACTGGCGTGCCCCAACCCGTCATTGATCGACTTGAACCGGTCAAGGTCCAGCAGCATGATGTTGAAACGGTGCCCGTCCTCCCCCATCTGGGCAATCATGTCCTCGAGCTTCTTGCCGAAGAATGTGCGGTTCGGAAGGCCGGTCAGGGCGTCATGATGAGCAAGATGCTCCATGTGTTTCGCCACATCCCGCACCTGTCGCAGATGCTCACGCTCTACGACCGCCTCGCGAAGTGTTTCGATTGCCACGGCAAAATGGCCGATCTCATCGTTGCGGTTCTGAAAGGGTGTGACCGAGCGTGTGTCGTCGCGGGCAATGCGGCTGAGTGCGCTGACAAGGGCCGGAACCGGCTTGAAAACCTTGCGCATGATGAGAGTGACGGCTGCGCCCGTCAAAATCAGAATGGTCAACAGCAGGACAAAGGAATTGCGCAGAAGCTTGCTCTGGCTTTCCTGAAGTGCCTCTGCCTCACCGATTGTCGTGACGAGTGCGCCTTGCAACTCACCCTTCAAATTGACGACCGGGACATAGGCAATGAAGTGACGAATACTTCCGACCTCAGCAAACCCGGTGAAGAACTGAAGAGGTTCGGCATATTCGGGAAGCGAAAGACCTGTGCCGTCATTCGATCCGAGCGCTTCAGCGGAACTGATGAAGTGCCTGTCATCACTGGCCTTCTGAAACAGCCAGATATTGTTCTTCGTTTGCGCGGCGGCCAGCCCCAAAACATCGGAGGGGTTGAAGCCGGTGTCCAATATCGACGCATCGTCGCCCAAGGGGCGCTCGCTGATGATCTTGGTGATCTGCCCGTCATCGGCGCTATCGATGGCAATGAAAGTATAGATGGTGCGGATGGTAGAGCTGGTCACCTGGGCATTCAGCTCGGCCTGACGACGCCATTGCTCGAGCGAATCCCGCTCCACCATGACCCAGCCAATTGTCGCGCCCATGACATAGGCGAGGACGACACTACAGACGAGGAAGACGTTGATTTTCCAGAAAAGCGAATGGTACCACACAAGCCGCGTCTGGCCCGCGAGCAGATCGCCAGCCTCCCGTTCAGACTTGTTTGCGTGATCGACCATTTTGGCCTGATACCTTTTCCCCGAAGTTGCCAAACTCTACGGGCGCATGCCTTAACTCATGCTTTAAAAGGACTCAGCAAATCGCTATTCCCCACAACCATTCCGAGACATGGAAAACAAACTCTAAAAGAGTCTGCTAATTTTGATGCCCATGGTTGGAAACGGGTTGAAAGGCGCGACGACCTTTCAGTCATCCGCCTCTCAAACACGCAAAAATCAGGTGCCGTAGGACTTAAGCGACCTGCAGACGCTGTGTGCTCTCTGCACATTCACGCGACGCATTCAGGCAACGGGCCACGACATCGTGGTTAAGCCATTGCACCGGGCCGCGCGGCTCGGAAGACGCGCCGAAAATCAAACGTCCTGTGGCTTCGACCACCAGCGCGCTCAGCAGATCGCTGATCATGACCTTGCTATCACGATGCATGGCGGTGATTTCGTTGGACGTACCGATTGTCAGATCGGCCTGCGACTGGCTGTTGGGCATCGGCCAGGCAGAGAAGTCATAGAAGGGAACCATGACATCGCTGGCCTGCAGGCTGCTGATTTTGCTCATGACATCATCCAGCGTATGACCATCGGCCAGAAGCGCTTCGCAAGCCTGCCACTGTTCATCAGCCCACTTGCCGCCGTTTTCCTTTTTCAGCGCCAGCAGAAGCGGGATAAGCGGCAGTTCGATGCCGGTGAACACATCCGAAGAATTGGTGCGGATTTCCGGGCAGTTGTAGACGCTGGCCTTGATGCCCTTGGCCCATGCGTCCTCGGCAATGCCTTCAAGACGCATCTTGGCATAACCCTGCGTGTAATTCGTATAGGTCTGCCAGCGGTATTCGCCGCCAATCAGAATGCCCGTGCCGTGGTAGCCATAAGCCGTATACCGGACCTGACCGCCTTCTGCTTCGACGCGTTCACGAATAGCCGCGCTGGCATCGATGAGATGACGGAAGGTGTTTGCGGAGACTTCATCGAAATTGCGAAGAATGAGCTTGCCCATATCGCTATCGATCAGAGCCTGCGACGACATATGGCGCGCGCCAGTACCCTTGTAGATTCGGTTCGCCACAACGAGGAAGACCTTCGCCTTGGGAATGCCGCCAGCCATGGTGTGTGCGAAGAAGACGTTACGGCCTGCGGGAATCATGCCATCAAGAATGCTCATGACCTTCGCCAGCGCGGTCGTGAAGCGCTCCGTGGCCACGGCCTGACATTTTTCGATATAATCCCAATCGAGCTTTTCGCGTTCCCAGCTTTCCAGCGTCAGTCCGGCCAGCATATCCGTTGCGGTCGGGCCGCCTTCCGGCGCATCGAGATCGAAACCGGCCATCAGGGGAACATTGATGATGGTTCCACCCAGTCTTGCTTCCGCTTCAGCCAGTTCTTCATTGGTCAAAGGGCGCAGGGAATTGTTTTCGTCTCGCCGTCCGACGGTGATTCCAACGATCTGCATGCCGGCTTTCCGGGCCTGGTCGAGAAGGCCGGTCGCGTAACCGCGCCCGAACAATTCGCCAAACAGAACAAAGACATCGCCTTTTCGAAACACTGTGTTGTCGGAGATAGTCTCCAGCGCGATCGGTTTTTTCATGTGCTCAGTTCTTCGAATAAGTGGGCATCAGGCAGTACGCCCGACATTTGCTGGATACTTCTTGAACGCAGTCGCTGCGAATGGAAAGTCATTTAAAATGACGGAATATTTCGAAACGTGAAGATGGACACGTTTTTCTGGCCGTGACAGCCCCCCATAACGAGATGAAACGCATGTGGACCCCTCCTCCAACGCCTGAAACGCATAGAATTTGTCCCTACAGCGATTCTGCATCTGGATAATGACAGCCGATCTTGCTCTTTCCAAACACGGCCTGTTAGAACAGATAATCTCTTACAAATGACGAGCGACCGACAGGAGCATCGACAGCCTTGCTGAATTTCATGAATCGGTGGAAGCAACAGCCGGGTCGGAACACGCCGCAATCCAGCGAATCGTTCCAGACATGGTCCATCGAGGTCATGCCGCGCACGGCTGCCAAGATCGATGACTTCAAGGAGATTTTGCCCGAGGGTACCCGCGTCTACATCGCGCATATTGCAGGCACGTCCATAGAAGACCTGGTGGTGACGGCAAAACGCCTTGGCGATGACGGCTTCACCGTCATGCCACATTTTCCGGCCCGCAGCATACCCAATGCTTCAACACTCGAAAACTGGATCAGCCAGTACCGCAACGAAGCAGGTGTGACAGAAGCACTCTTGCTCGGCGGCGGCGAGGCACGGCCTGCCGGAGACCTGACCAGTTCAATCGACCTCATCGAAACGGGCCTTTTCGACCGCTACGGCTTCAAGCGCCTGCATGTCGCAGGTCACCCCGAAGGCAGCAAGGATATAGACAGGGACGGCACCACCGCGCAAGTGGATGCCGCGCTGAAATGGAAAAACGACTTCTCCACCAAAACCGATGCGGACATGGCCATCGTTACCCAGTTCGGTTTCGATGCCAAAGTGGTCACGGACTGGGCGGAGCGCATGCAGAGTGCTGGAATTACGCTTCCCATCCATGTCGGCATAGCCGGGCCCGCAAAACTCCAGACCCTTATCAAATTCGCCATTTCCTGCGGCGTCGGTCCATCGCTCAAGGTCTTGCAAAAGCGCGCAATGGATATCAGCCGTCTGCTCACGCCCTATGAGCCGACCGAGTTCGTATCCGCGCTTTCACACTATAAGGCGCAAAATCCACACAGCCTGATTGAGCAGCTGCACGTCTTTCCGCTGGGCGGGATACGCACGGGAGCCGATTGGATGAACCTCAATATGACGCCAAAGGCGCATAAGCGGAGCGCTTGATCGGCATCCCGCACATCATCAGTCAGGCCTACGCATCCGGCATTGGTCCAACATAGCGCGATTGCGGACGGATGAGCTTGCCTAGATGTTCTTGCTCCAACACATGCGCCGTCCACCCGGCCATGCGACCGGCGGCAAAGACGTTGGTGAAGCTCTCGCGTGGAAAACCCACCCCTTCCAGCACCAGCGCCGTAAAGAATTCGACATTGGTCTGCAAGGGCCGCAGCGGCTTCTTTTCAGCCAGCAGAGCCAGAGCCTCTTTCTCTACCGCTTCGGCAAAGCCGATGCGTCCGCCACCATCCCGCAATGCGCCGACCGCTTGTTTCAGCACGTCGGCACGCGGGTCACGCACGCGATAAATGCGGTGGCCGAAGCCCATCAGTCGTTCGCCGCGTGCCAGCGCATCGGTCAGCCACGGGTGAATGTGGCTCTCATCGCCAATCGCATCCAGCATATCCAGCACCGGGCCGGGCGCGCCACCGTGCAGCGGACCTTTCAATGCGCAAAGTGCGCCGATGACGGAGGAGAACATGCCAGCTTTGGTGGAAGCAATGACGCGAGCGGTGAAGGTGGATGCGTTGAGTCCATGGTCAGCCACCGTCACCAGATAGGTATCCAGCGCCTTGACCTTTTCGGGAGAAGCGAGAGCGCCGTGCAGCATGTGCAGGAAATCTGCGGCCTGGCCGAGTGTCGCATCTGGAGCGACAGGGGCCAAACCGGTTTTCTTTCGGGCGATTGCGGCAGCAAATACCGGAACGGCAGCAACGGCCATGATGTGGTGGGCTTCCGGCTCTGCATCTGCCAGAGACGACAGCAAAAGCCGTAGCGCCTCGACCTGAGACAGGTTTTCCGTTGCCGGGAGAAGCTCTTCGACCAGACGGAAGGCGCGCAGCCGCGCCTGTCCAAGTGCTGCCTGAATGGTGGCTTCATCACCGGGGCCGGAAGCAAGGCCTTGCCACAAAAGGGCAAGAACGGCCTCGAAGCTCCAGTCCGAAAGGCGATCCAGATCATATCCGCGCACGATCAATCTGCCCGCCGCACCATCGACATGGCTGAGAACGGTCTCGGCCGCAACGACATTTTCCAGACCGGGGCTGGCGGCTTCCGAAACCAGTGTGAGGGGTGACGCGATGTTTGCTGAAGTGGTCATGATAATCCTCATGGGTTGACTTCCATAAGAATGATGCTTGAATCAATATAATCAATCTTGATTCATTTAATCAATGTCGGGAAAATGACCAAATACGAACAGTTCATCGATGCGGAAGTCGCATCGCAAGCCCTCGGCATCAGCCGAGCAACACTTTACGCCTATGTCAGCCGCGGTCTGGTTCGCACCATAGAAGGGCCGGATGATCCCCGCCGCCGCCTTTACAGCAGCCACGACATCGACCAACTGAAGAAGAACAAATCCGTCGGCAGAAAGCCCAAGGATGTGGCCGCGACAACGTTGGATTGGGGCCTACCAGTCCTGTCTTCCGGCATCACGCTGATCGAAAATGGCCGTCTGTTCTATCGGGGCCGCGACGCCGTGAGGCTGGCCGAACATGCAACGCTTGAGGATATCGCACGGCTGCTTTGGAATTGCGGCGACCACGATCCCTTCGCGTCTAAGACGGAATTGGAGTGGAATGCAGCACTGCTAGATCTCACCAAGGATTTACCCCTGACGGAACGGTGTCAGGTTCTGCTGTCTTTTGTCGATGCGGGCCGGATGACGGCATGGCAGCGCGATAATCGCAAACTATGGCCGAGTGCCGCTGCCCTGTTGCGCAGCATGACGGCGGCAGCCAGCAACAGCCAGCCCAGCAACCTTGCAACACATCTGCATTTGGCCAAAGTCTGGAAGCTGGATGAGGCCGCGGCAGATATCATTCGCTGCACGCTCGTTCTGCTGGCCGACCATGAATTGAACGCCTCCGCCTTCGCCACCCGCGTCGTTGCATCGACAGGGGCTTCGCTGGGTGCCTGTCTCGATGCGGGCCTGTCAGCCCTGAGTGGGCCTTTGCACGGCGGCATGACCAGCCTTGTCGAAATCCTGTTCGATGAAGTCGATTCGGCAACGGATGCTGCGACAGTGGTAGAAAGACGGCTGCGCCGGGGCGATGGCCTGCCAGGTTTCGAACATCCGCTTTACCCTGATGGCGACCCCAGAGCCGCAGCGCTTCTGCCGCTATTGCCGCGCGACGAAAAGCGCCAGTCGCTAATCGATACGGTGGCCGAAACGACAGGCAAGCTGCCGACCGTCGATGTTGCACTCGTTTCGATCCGCCGCGCGCTGGGCCTTGCACCGGGCACGGCGCTCAACCTCTTCGCCATCGGTCGAACAGTTGGATGGATTGCCCATGCTTTCGAGCAGTTTCAGGAAAAGAAACTCATCCGCCCTCGCGCCCGCTACGCTGGTCCACCACCAGAAAATACATGAAGCATAATCATTTCCTGTCGAATATATGTTGAAGACCATGTATTTCGACGTCGGCAACAATCGCTTCACTTGCCAGCATCGAAAATGACTGCAATGAAATCGACAAGAATTGACGTTACGGGAGGCTGTTGCATGACGACGATGACAGAGGCGAATATAAGACTTGGCGCTATTCTCGCCGAGGCTGAAACTCGGCAGTCATCGCTCAGTGCTGCCCAACTGCAAAGCAGCGGCCTCGCGCCTGACAGCATCGAAGCGGGCCTCGCAGCGCAGGCGATTGCGGCTGCGGCTATCGGTAAGGAAATCGGCGGCTGGAAGATCGGCATGAACAACGGTCGTGCCGTCGCTGCCCCGTTGCTGGATGTTTTCGACAGCGCCGGTGCTGCGGCCTTTGACGTTCCCAAGCCCGGGGCCGTGGCCATCGAGATCGAGATTTGCTTCGTTCTTTCAGACGATATTCCGGCACCTGCCACCGGCAAGGAATATTCCGACCAAGACGTGCTTTCGCATGTCGCCTCCATTCATTTTGGCGCTGAGCTTTGCAGCTATCGTCTGGTGGAAGAGGGCAAGGCACCCTTCCCGCTGCATGTCGCAGACCGCATGGGCAATCACTCCTTCGTTCTTGGGCCGCAAATCGATCAAGGCATTCTTGAACGCATGACCAATCAGGATGCAACGCTGCCCGCGCTGGTTCTGGAAGGCGAAGATGGCGTGATGTTTGCCGCAGAGCCGAAGCACCCGCAGAGCGATCCGCTTGCGCCGCTGCTTGCCTACGCCAATGCGCCGCTCGACCATTTGGGTGGCCTGAAGCGTGGGCAGGTCGTCACCACCGGCAGCCTATGCGGCCTTGTCCGCCTGTCCGGCCAAACTGCGGTAAAGGCCGTCTGGGGCGATATTGCAGAGATTTCGGTCAGGCTGCCCGCGTAATCAGGCGACGCCGACATAGGTCTTGAGGAGACCCGGGTCGGCGCGTAGCGCCTCCACATCCATGGTCGCTTTTGCCGCGCCGTTTTCCACGAAGCACACGCGGTCTGCGACAGACAGAACTGCCTCTATGCGCTGCTCCACCAGAAGCACGGCTTTGCCGCGCGCGCGCAGTTCAAGAATGACCTCGCGGATCGTCGCGATCATGGATGGCATTAGTCCCTCGGTCGGCTCGTCCATAAGAATTAGGGAAGGGGCGAGGCAAAGCGCGCGGGCCGTTGCAAGCATCTGCTGCTCCCCGCCGGAAAGGGTACCGGAGACCTGATCCAGCCGTGTTTTTAGGATGGGAAACAGCGCAAAGATGCTATCGAGGATCGCGCGATCCGTCTTGCGCGTCATCAGCCCTATTTCGAGATTTTCCCGCACGGTCATCTCAGCAAAAAGCCGCCTGCCCTGCGGAACATAGCCGACGCCCTGTTTCGGCACCTCATGAGCTGGCAAGCTGGTCAATTCAACGCCGTTCAACGTGATCGATCCGCTGCGCGCGGGGATGAGGCCCATGATGGCTCGCAGCGTCGTCGTTTTCCCCGCACCATTGCGGCCAAGCAGACACAGAACCTCACCGGGCTTCACATCGAGCGAGAGGCCTTTCAGCGTGCGGCTGTTGCCGTGATAGACATCGAGATCACGAATGGAGAGCATCTCAACTCCCTCCCAGATAGGCAGTCTGCACATCTTCATTGGCGCGGATATCATCCGGCGCACCGGTGGCCAGTACCTGCCCGCCATTCAGCACCGTGATGCGATCCGCCAGCCGCATGACCACCCGCATATTGTGCTCGATCAAAAGGATCGTCGTGTCTTTCGACACGGCTTTGACGAGATCGCAGAAGCCATCGATTTCACTATCCGAAAGCCCCTGCGTTGGCTCATCGAGGATCAGGAGTTTCGGCGCGAGCGCCAGACCCATGGCAATTTCCAGAAGCCTTTGGTGACCATAGGCAAGCGCCACGGCCTTCACATCGGCCCTGTCGGCAAGACCCACCTTTTCGAGTGCTGAAACAACAGCGCTTTCCAGAGCCTGATTTTTCCAGCTCAGCCAGGCGGATGTTCGCTGCAAGGTATTTTGCGCCGCCAGCGCGACATTCTCGAAAACACTCAGCTTCGGATAGATGCTGGTGATTTGGAATGTGTAGGCGATGCCCTTGCGCACGCGCTCATAGGCCGCATCTGATGTGATGTCCTCACCGAGAAAGGTCACCGTTCCCGAACTCGGCGCGGTGCGCCCGGACAGAAGCGAAACGAAGGTGGTCTTGCCCGCGCCATTAGGGCCAATCAGCGCATGGATTTCCCCTTGGGTGACCTCAAAATCCACGGCTTCGACGGCCTTGAGGCCACCAAAATTACGGCTGAGAGCCTTAGTGGACAGCAGCGTTATGGCAGCCATGGCAGCCACCTTTCACGGATCGATCCGAGAATGCCCTTGGGGAAAAACAGCACCAGAAGCACTAACGCAATGCCGGTGACCAGCATGTAAGCGGAGGTGTATTCGCTGGCGATATCGATCATGTAAAACATCGATACCGTACCGAGAATGGGGCCAAGCAGCGTGCCCGCGCCGCCGAGAAGCGTGAACAACAAAGCTTCAATCGAATATTGGATGGAGCCGAAAGACGAGCCGACATAGGCGAACAGCAGCGCATAGGCCGCGCCCGCCATGGCACAGATGGTGCCGGAAAGGGTCAACGCGATGAGCTTTAGCGCATATGTGTTGTAGCCCAGCATGGTGGTGCGCGCCTCGTTCTCCCGCACCGCCACCATCACACGACCGGCAGGGCTGCGGATGACGAGGAACGTGACCGTCAACGCCAAGGCCATCAGCGCAAAGGCAATGTTGTAACGTGTCGCCGCATTGGTGAGATCAAAATTTGCGCCAAGAAGCTCGAAGCTGCGCGCCGCCTGCGGCAGCATCAGCCCTTCCTCGCCCCGCGTCCATTCGGAGAAATAGAGGCTGGCCAGATAGGCGACCTGCGAAAACATCAGCGTCACGATCATAAAGGCGACACCTGTCGTGCGCAGAGAAATCAGCCCGATCAGCAATGAGACGACAAACCCGACACCGATCCCGGCCACGAAAGCCGCCGGAACGCTCCATTCCAGATGATAGGCCGCCAGCCCCGCACCATAGAGGCCGCTCGCAAAAAACAGCGCGTGCCCAAGGCTCAGCAGCCCGGTGTAGCCGAACAGCAGATTGTAGCCCATAGCGAAGATCGCCAGCACCATGACCCGCGTCATGGCAAGGTGGTGATATTCCGGCAGCAGAAATTGCAGGCAGAAGAACACGAGAAGGACTGCGCCATGCAGAGCCAGTATTTTGGCAGATGATGCGCCCCTCATCTTGCCTTGGCTCCAAACAACCCTTCTGGCTTGAAGACCAGAACGAGCGCAACAAGCAGCGTCGAGATCATCTTGGCCAGCGTCGGTGAAAAGAACACGGAAATAATGCCGTCGCTCAAACCGATCACCAGCGCTGCGACGACGGTGCCGCGAATGCTGCCAAGCCCGCCGATGATGACGACGATGAAGGAGAGCAGCAGCGGATCGAGACCCATGAGGTAATGTGCCTGTCGGATCGGCACGATCAGCACCGCCGCAATAGCCGCCAGCATCGCGCCTGCGGCGAACACGAAACCATAGACCCGGTCGATGGGAATGCCGAAGGCCTGCGCCGTTTCCCGGTCATATTGCGTTGCGCGCATGATGAGGCCGATGCGGGTGCGGGTCAGGACATACCAGACGGCGAGGAGAAGAACGATGGCGACGGCGATGACGAAGAGATTGTAAGCAGAATATCCGAACCACGGCAGTTGCAGGCGATAATAGAAAGGTGCCGTTACCGGACGAGCATCTGGCCCATAAGTCAAAAGCACCGTCTGCTGAATGATGTAGAGCATGCCGATGGTGGCAACGATAGTCGATTCCGGATCATAGGACAAACGCCGCAGCACCAGACGTTCCCCGGCAAAGGCCACGGCACCGACGACGAGTGGGCTAATGATAATGGCGAGGAAAAAGCCGAGCGCTGGATGCATGCCAGCCATTGACGTGACCCACCACGCCAGCACGGCTCCCAGCATGTAGAATTCGCCATGCGCGACGTTGACGATACGCATCACGCCGAAAACCAGCGACAGGCCGAGCGCCGTCAGTGTCAGCACGGCGGCCTGCAAAAGCCCTTCCAGCGTGGCAAGTAACAGGAACGGGCCGAATGCCACGCACTTATCCCTTCAAAACCGCAAGCCAACCTGCCGAGGCCCGGCAGGTTGCAACATCTCCGTTCTTAGATCACAGAGACATCTTCGTATAGTCTGCGGTGATTTCGTAAGCGCCATCCTCTATGGACGTCTTGTGGACGACGTCCAGCTTACCGCCACTGACTTTCGAGATATATTGGTGCCCGTAGCACTGGTGGTTCTTGCCGTTGAAGATCTTGTCGCCCTGCGGGTGGTCGCGACCCTCATCGAATTTCTCCAGCGATTCCATCGCCTCGATGAATGCGGCCTTGTCCTGCGGCCCTCGATAGCCAGCCTTTTCCATGGCCTGCTTGATGACGAACAGCGTTTCCCAAACACCGAACATATGCGAATAGGTCGAGATATCCTTGGGGTCGGCAGCGCTTGCGCCATTCTGATCGATACCCACGGCGGCGCGATAAATCTTGTCCCACTCGCTCTGGTCCTTCTGAGCGTAGCGCGGCATGCCTTCCCAGAAATAGGTGTCTTCCAGATAGGACAGCTGCGGCGTCGCCAGATCGACGGCTTCGAGACTATCGATAAAGCCGAAGATTTGCGGTCGTTGCGATCCGTAGAACTGGCCGAGTTCGGTCACGAAGGTCAAAACCGAAGGCCCGACCATGACGTGGTACAACACCTCCGTATCCGAAGGAATGCGCGGCAGGTAGCGGGTGAAGGATGTCTCCGTCGGCGGAATGGCGATGAGTTCCAGAATCTCGCCGCCCTGCGCCTTCATCGCGGCGGAGAAGTAATCGCGGTGATCATGCCCGAATGCATAATCCGGGAAAATCATCGTCGCCTTCTTGCCGAGGTTCTGAGAAATCCAGGGCGCCATGGCGGTAACCTGGCTGCGCACATCGGTAATGCAGGGCTGGAAACAATAGCGGTTCAGCTTGCCGGATGCGACATGGAAACCCTCGGACACCACAATATAGGGCATCTTCAGCTCACCGGCGCGCGGCGCCGAACCGATCACCACATGCGAAAACAGCGTGCCGAAGATTGCATCGACCTTGTGCTGGGCGGCGAATTTCTCCACCACTTCCGCACCACGCTTGGCATCGGTACCGTCGTCTTCGACGATGATCTCAACCGGGCGGCCATTGATACCGCCTTCGTCATTGATGATCTTTGCGGCGGCCTTCGCCACCCGCTCATACCAACGGCCATAGGAAGCGCCGATACCGGTTCGATGAAGCTGCATGCCGAGCTTAATCGGCTCCGAGGTCTGGGCCTGCGCATAACGCACGAAGCCCGGCGCAACGCTGGCCGCCAGACCCGCACCCGCCGTGGCGCCAAGGCCCAGAAGCGTTTTGCGTCGCGTGACATTTGTCTTCGGTGTGATCAACTCGTCGGCCATTTCCATCCCCATCAATGAGCATTCCTGCTCATTGTCTCCTGCCATCATAGCGGCAATATGCGATTGGCTTTCGCACTGCCTAAAAAACCAGAGGGCAATTTATGCCGCGCAATGCCGCCCACGTAAATACGTGAACAATAGGAATTGATAAATATTATAGAATCCGATTCTATACGTCGATAATTTAACCAGTCGATTTAAAATCATAATATTAATTTCTGAGTCGTAATAAATACAAATGATATATCACTTTTACCGCCAGCAATATTATCCAGTATTACCGCACAATCTAGAGAATAACAGAGAAGATCGAGAGAATGTCGCAAACTGACCGAAAAGAGATTTGTGGAGCGACATTCTTCTACCAGCGCATCCTAAGCCTGCACTTGCTGCTCTGCACAATCCACATCGCGACTCTCTTGAGCACCACACCCGCTTTTGCTCACGGAGCGGAGCGCGGGCTGGTCATGCTTCTGCCGACGAATTATTATCTCATCGGCGGCGGGCTCGCTGTTTTTCTGTCGTTCATGATGCTTGCTGTCGTTCCCAATCGCTTGTTTTCAGAGATTACGCACAAGACCGTTGCGATTGCGCCCTCGCTTGGCATTCCCAAAGCGCCGGTCAGTTTTCTTGCGTTCCTGCTCCTCGCGATCTGTGTTCTCGCCGGTTTCTTTTCAGTCCATGATCCCCTCAGCAATCCTTTGCCACTCGTCATATGGACCGCATGGTGGGTGGGTCTGACGCTGGCGCATGCCATTTTCGGCAATCTATGGCCATGGCTCAACCCGTGGACGGGCGTGCTTTCGGCACTGCGCAAAGTCACCGGTTCCGAATTGGGACGGAAGCCGATCTTCAATCTGCCAAAGCGTATCGGCTACATCCCTTCCATCCTGCAATTTTCATTTTTCACATGGTTCGAACTGGTCTCGATTGCGCCCGAAGACCCTCCTCGGCTTGCAAGTGCCGTCCTGTGCTACTGGCTGTTCAACTTCATTGCGATCGTGCTCTTCGGTCAATCGGACTGGATGAAACGTGGCGAGCCCTTCTCCGTCTTCTTCCGCATGATCGGCATGTTTTCGCCTTTACGTCTTATCGAAACTGAGACGGGCAGGAAGATTGCGCTCAGCTGGCCGGGTGCGCGGTGCCTCACCGCCGAACCGCTTCCGCTCTCCGGCACAATCTTCATTTTGCTGACGCTTGGCACCGCATCCTTTGATGGCTTTGCCGAAACCTTCACATGGCTTGGTTTCATCGATGTCAATCCCTGGAATTTCCGGGCCGTAGCGGTGTTATGCTGCCCAATACGCTGGGGCTTTTTATTGCTCCCATTGTCCTGGCGATTTTGTTTTACGCCAGCGTCGCGGCAGGGTTTCTGCTGGCGGGTAGAACCAAGTGGAAAGACCTGCAACTCTTCGCCGGACGGCTAGTCTATTCCATCGTGCCGATCTCCATCGCCTTTCACAGCGCCCATTATCTGACGCAGCTTTTGATCAACGGCCAATATCTGGTTGTCGTCATGTCCGATCCTTTCGCGTTGGACTGGAACCTGATCGGCACAGCAGACATGCACGTCACCGCGTCTTTCCTGCAAAATCTAGAAAGTGTGCGTCTCGTCTGGACCGCACAAACGGCGATGATCGTGGCTGGGCATGTCGCTGGTATCATTGTCGCGCATGGCATTGCCACAGCGGAATTTCAGACGTCAAAAAACGCTGCCGTCTCGCAGATGTTTCTTGCCGCAGCCATGGTGTTTTACACGGTTTTCGGGCTCTGGCTTTTGTCCACGCCAACGGTTGGCTAATCTTTCAGCCGCCCGCATACCCCTGACTTTTCACAGGGGTCTAAGGCCCATTTATCTCATTTTCGCCACAAACCAAAAAGGCATCGCTGTTACACTTTCAGCCGGAGGAAATGTCGGGGAGGACAGTTTCAACAGGAGATATTGCGATGGCGAAGTCGATCATGAACGCTCTTGGCAAGCCGCTTTATTACAGCGACACGTCCACCGGCTTTTTCTCTGCAACGGGCTCTGGCCCAGACCTTTACGGCACCAGCAAAAATGACTCCATGTGGGGTGACAGCAGCGTCAACGTCACCATGCGCGGCGGCACGGGCGACGACATCTATTACCTCTACTCCACCATCAACCGCGCTGCGGAAGCCCCGGGTGAGGGTATCGATACGATCAATACATGGATGGGCTACACGCTTCCCGACAACATCGAAAACCTGACGGTCACGGGCGATGGACGCCACGCCTTCGGCAATGTGCTTGATAACATCATCAGCGGGGCATCCGGTTCGCAAACCATCGATGGCGGTGCGGGCAACGACGTTCTGACTGGCGGTGGCGGGGCAGACACGTTTGTGTTTGCCAAGGGCAACGGCACAGATCTGATCACCGATTTCGGTGCCGATGACATCATACGGCTGGATGGTTACGGCGTCACCTCGTTCGACCACCTTGTCAGCGCTTCCACACAAAAGGGCAGCGACCTCTGGCTCAACTTCGATAATGGCGAAAGCGTTGTTCTGGCCAATAAGACCGCCGATGATCTGAGTGCTGACCAGTTCCGGCTGACGCTGGATCGCTCTCAGCTCACCTCGACCTTCTCAGACGAGTTCAACTCGCTGTCGCTCAGCAATGGGCAAAGCGGCGTTTGGGAGCCGAAATTCTGGTGGGCGGGAGAAGAGGGCGGCAGCCTTCACACCAATTCCGAAAAGCAATGGTACATCAACCCCGCCTATCAGCCGACGTCCTCGGTCAATCCGTTTTCAGTTCAGAATGGCGTCCTCACCATCACGGCGGCCCCTACCCCGGACTCGATTTCCGATGCGGTAAACGGCTATGATTACACGTCCGGCATGCTGACCACCTATCCGTCCTTTTCGCAGACCTATGGCTATTTCGAAATAAGCGCGGATATGCCGAGCGATCAGGGTGCTTGGCCCGCCTTTTGGCTGTTGCCGACTGATGGCCGTTGGCCGCCGGAACTCGATGTGATCGAAATGCGCGGGCAGAACCCGAACACGCTGATCCTGTCTGCCCATTCCAATGCGTCAGGGCAGCAAACCTCGACCATCAACAACGTCAATGTTGCCAGCACCGAAGGCTTCCATAAATACGGGCTGCTGTGGGAGGAAGACCATATCACATGGTACTTCGATGACGTCGCCGTTGCTCAAATCGATACACCTGCCGACATGCATGACCCCATGTATATGATCGTCAATCTGGCCGTTGGCGGCATTGCCGGCACGCCCACCAACGGGCTGCCCAACGGCTCGGAAATGAAGATCGACTATATCCACGCCTATTCCATCAACGATCCGGCCATCAGCGATATGGCGCAGACGACCCCGGCGGATAATCTGTTGATGTGATGCAGACCAGATGCTGGCATTTATCGATAAGCGTTAAATGCCAGCTTTCTTGTTCTGGGACGTGCGGGTTGCGACGCTGGCGTAATGCGCCTTCTTCTGATCGTACATGCTGATATCCGCACGCCGGACCATGGCTTCCAGAGTCTCGCCCTGCTCGCTGGTGGCGACACCGATGGAGATGCCAAGCGGCGACGTGGAATAGAACTGGTTGTTGATCTTCAGCAGCTCATAGATCGTATCGACCATGGTCGTCGCCGCATTCTTGTCTGCACCCGGCATGAGAATGGCAAACTCATCGCCACCGATACGGGCGGCATGGTTGGGTGACGCGACGACACCGTGCAGGACCTCGCCCAGCCTGCGCAAAAGCTTGTCGCCCGCATCGTGACCAAGCGTGTCATTGGCGATTTTCAGGCCGTTGAGATCGATGATGATGGCAGAGACGGGGCGAAGGCTGTTGCGCTCCAGCCGGTTCAGCTCATCCGTATAGAAAGCGCGATTGTAGAGCTTGGTCAGCACATCATGCTTGCCCAGATATTCCAGATAGGCCTCGGCCTTCTTGCGGGCGGTGATATCCGTCAGCGCCACCTGCACCAGCGACCAATCCTGCTCATGGCCCGGAAAGACCGAGAACTGCAACAGGACATGACGCTCCGATCCATCCAGCGCGTAATTGACGACTTCGCGTTGATGGAACAGATTGCCGTTCCAGAGGTCGATCAGCTGTTCCTTGAAGGGCTTATCCATTTCATCGCGAAACACATCGCCAAGGCGGTGTAGCAATGTCTTTTCATCCGGCGCGCAAAATAGGTCGAGCGTGGCCTTGTTGACCTCAATCACGCGGATTTCGCTCATGCACTGACGCACGAACTCGGGGTGCACATCCATGAACACCCGGAAATCCACGATGCCCCGGTTCTTGATGTCATCGATCAGCCGCTTGATGTGGCTGAAATCCTCCACCCAGAGCGACACGGGCGAATATTCGAACATGCCTTCCGCATAACGGCGGTTGCTTTGCTCCAGCCTGCGCGCTTCTTCCCGCTCTGTTACGTCTTCGGTGGTGATCAAGACGCGCTCAAGCGTGGCTTCATGGCCGGGAATGACAGCGCCGCGAAGCTGGATATCCAGCCGCTCGCCATTCAGCGCGTAATTGACCGCGTGGCTGGAAAAGCGGGGCTTTCCCTCCCACAGAGCTTCCAACTCGTTGATGTGGCTTTCCAGCATGTCATCGCGAAAGACACGGTGCAGATTTGCCAAAAGGTGATCGAAATCGCGGGCGGCGAACAGCTCCAGCGTCTTGTCGTTGACCTTTAGCACCCGGATTTTCTGAGAACATGCCTGCACGCGCGACAGGTCTTCCCGCAGAAACGACCGGATGTCGTTTACACCCTGCTGACGCCAGATATCGAACTGACGTTTGACGCCGGAAAAGTCCTCGATCCACATCGCCACCGGCGCAAGGTTGAAGATATCTGCATCAAAGGATTGCGACATGGGCGTCATCTCTGTCTAGCGGCCTTGGAGAAGGTTTGCGCGCAAGATTTCGCGCAAACCAATGTCAAACAACTTCACCTGCTGAACTAAAGAATTTGCTAATTTGCTGCACCGCAACAGCAAAGTTTATGCTTTATCACTAAATTCCGAACTACCAAAGCTTAACGTGTCGGTTCACATCCTTGTAAAGCAGGTAACGGAAGCGTCCGGGGCCGCCCGCATAACAGGCCTGCGGGCAAAAGGCGCGCAGCCACATGAAGTCACCGGCCTCGACCTCTACCCAGTCATTGTTCAGCCGATAGACTGCCTTGCCTTCCAGCACGAACAATCCGTGTTCCATGACATGGGTTTCCATAAAGGGAATGGTCGCGCCCGGCTCGAAGGTCACGACATTCAGATGCATGTCGTAACGCCCGTCCGCCGGGTCTATGAAGCGGGTCGTCGCCCACTTGCCATCCGTATCGGGCATGGCGGACATTTCATGATCGTCTTCATGGGTGAAGATCGCAGGTGGCAGTTCCAGTCCTTCGACCACGTCGAAGACTTTTCTGACCCAGTGGAATTTGGCGGGGATCGATCCCTCACCGCGAATTTTCCACGGTTGACCGGCGGGAATATAAGCGAAGGAGCCTGCACGCAGAGCATGCCGCTCGCCAGCATGTTCGATGCTCATCTCACCATCGACGACGAAAATCGCAGCCTGTGCGCGGGCATCCGGCTCCGGCCTGTCGCTGCCGCCGCCGGGCATCACTTCCATCACATATTGCGCAAATGTTTCGGAAAATCCCGTCATCGGGCGTGAGATGATCCAGGCACGCGTGTCGGTCCAATGCGGCAATACGCTGGTGACGATATCCGACATCACCCGTTTTGGAATGACCGCATAGGCCGTGGTGAATGTCGCCTTGCTGGACAGAAGCTCCGTCTGGCCCGGAAGCCCGCCGAAATCAGAATAATACCGCTTGTTTTCCATGATGCACTCCAACGCCATGCTATGTCTTAGAATGCTTTAGAACCTTTCAGCGCCAAATGGAATCGTCATTTCATCGAGAGAAAGCCGCGCCACTTTCTCGGCGGCGCGGCTTGCGATTTCGGTCAAGGATCACGTCTTCTTTCGAATGACGCCATAGACGATATTGCGGTTTTCTCCGAAGAACACCTCCGCTTCGAAGGCCGATGGATCGATGCTGGCATTGATGATGCCCCACATATCCGCCTGTGAGCGCAGCAGAAGCGCCCAGTTCATGAAGGTCTCCATGAAACCGTCGTCGTCGATACCCTCTGCGAAATTGGCGAACAGGAACGTGCCACCCGGCTTCAGCATATCAAGGCAACGCAGTGTCAAAGTGATTGCGACCTTATCGATGAGATAATCGTAAAGGCCTGCGGCATAGACAAAGTCGAACTGCCCAAGATCATGCTTGCGGGACATAAGGCCACGAACCGAACCGTCGATCGCTTCGACAGCGGTGCCGCTGAAGTCTCTTGCAATGGCGCCGATACTCATCGGGTCTTGGTCAAGCGCGACCCAACGCTTGATCCCGCCTTTTGCCAAAGCCGTCGAGCGATTGGCTTCCCGAAGATGCCCTGCCGCCACCGTCAGTATTTCAGTTTCCGGCCCCTTCTGCTCTGCAATCTGATCGACGTAGCGGGTCAGAATGTCCAGACGCTCGCGCACTGCGGCTGAGGATAAAGAGTTTCTGGTGCATTCATAAAGGGCGGCACCCAAAGGAGACGCCGCGCTCACCTTATCGGCAACCGCTTCGTGCCCATAAATAAAATCGAGCAGTTGAGCGTCGCCGGAGTAGCCGCGCGGCTTTACGAAAGACCAGTTTGTGAATGGATCCTGATGCAAATATTCGGCGACGGGGTGGTTTTGAGCGATAGGAATAAGCTCTTTCCACACTCCAGAAGGGTATTTTCCGCGAAGTTGATGCAATCTTCTGGCGACTGAATGTATAATTTCCTGCGGGAAATTGCCCCCAATAAATTGCTGTTGTGCCAAATTGAGAATGAGAACAAGCTCTGCTTGTCCGAGCACCAACTGCTCTTCAAAGCGCTCGTCTCTTTTAGCAAAAATTTTCTGTGATATTGCCTCCGGAGTGATCAAGCTCTCTCCGTCGAATGATTTATTCTTGAGCTGGGACACTAACACCTCCAACGTTTAAGACATTGTTAACGCTATAACAATTTGAACGGGATGGCGAGAGCCGGAAGCAGTGGAATCTGGCGTCATTGGAATTTATTTCTAAGTCTGTACGTTTAAGGTAAATCTAATATCCGTGTTTTTCTGACAAGGATTCAAACAAACTTAATCTGCACTGGAATAGAGTTCGGGCGCTCGTTGTTAGTCTGTGTCTGCGCATGAAAGCTCAAAGTGTAGATGCAGAATTGTCAGAAAAGCGACGGAATAACGAGAGCATTATTGCGAAATATTGCAACCAATGGATCAGTGCATGAAGCACAGTTTGGCAGATGTGGTTGAGTTAGATTTGCATGCAGACGCATCTCGCAAGAGATCGGCTGACACGATGCGTGCAATTTTC
This sequence comes from Hyphomicrobiales bacterium, assembly GCA_900473205.1. Classification (GTDB taxonomy): domain Bacteria; phylum Pseudomonadota; class Alphaproteobacteria; order Rhizobiales; family Rhizobiaceae; genus Agrobacterium. The sequence goes on along the minus strand of UCLB01000027.1, from coordinate 149,383 downwards.
TTGGAAGAAGCCGACACGAAGAGACGATTGGCGATACGCCGAGGCCTGTGGGCTTCCGGCCCTATCTATCTCATGTTCTCGCTAACGGACTTTCTTCTCATCCCAGACGTGGCCGTCCATACGATATTCCTACGTTTCGTGGTCGGCATCCTGGCGTTGATGACATTGGAAATGCAGATCCGCGGCGCGGTGAAGACGGACCAGATGGACCTGACATGTGCTGCTGCGGTGGTCAGCAGTTACATCGGCTGGCTTTTGCCCGCCATGATGACCAGCCACGTCACCAACATGTCCTACTACATGGTTTTCGGCGCCATATTCATGATGGGCGCCAACCTCTTCTTCACCTTCAATTTCAAGCTGTCGCTGGTCGCCTCCAGCCTCATCCTTGGAATATACTTCGTTGCGCTCAGCTACTTCCACGAAGATATCTATTATCTGATTGCCTTCGGTACCTTTTACCTCACTTGCTTCGTCTTCACGTCCTATGTGAATCTTCGCCTCAATCGCGAGCGCTACCATGTTTTCCTCAATGCCATGGAAGCGAAGGTGCAGCAGCGCGAAGCGGAAGATCGGGGCAGAGCGCTGCTTCGCCTGTCCAATACCGATCCGCTGACGGGCCTTGAGAACCGCCGCGCCATAGACGAAAGGCTGCGGCATCTCTGGGATGGCTGGATGGAATCCCAGCGCAATTTCGCGGTCTTCCTCATCGATGTCGACTTCTTCAAGAAGTACAATGACTTCTATGGCCACCAGGAAGGCGACCGCTGCCTGATACAGGTTGCCCAGACGCTACAGACCAGCATGGCGCGTTTCGATGCCGTGATTGGCCGTTATGGCGGTGAGGAGTTCATCGCACTCGCCAGCTTCAGAAGCGCCAAGGACATTGAAGACATTGCCGAGACGCTGCGGCAGACAGTCGAAGACCTTTCGCTGACCCATGAAAGACGGCGAGACGGGACATCCATCATCACGGTCAGCGTCGGCGCGTCCTTCACACGGCCACAGCCTGATCCGAAGCTTGAGCGTATCATCAACGAAGCCGACCGCGCGCTCTATCTCGCCAAGGCGAATGGCCGCAACACCGTCAAGCTCTTCGATCCCAATGATCCGCACAACAGCGACGATACGGAAAACGTCGCCGCCCTGCTCAATATCGCCATCGCGCAAGATCTGGTTTCCCTCGTCTACCAGCCCATCAAGAATCTATCATCCGACAAGATCATGGGGGTCGAAGCGTTGATGCGGCTGCGGCTTCTGGATGGAACGCTGGTTCCACCCAGCATCTTCATCCCCATCGCCGAACGCAACGGCGTCATCATGGATCTAGGGCTGTGGGCGATCCGCACCGTGTGCCAGCAGGTTCTCAGCTGCGATAAAATCTCCGTCGTCAGCGTAAACGTCTCACCCATTCAGCTGAAGAGCCCCGGCTTTGCCACCTCCGTCGCCGCCATTCTCGGTGAGGTCGGCGTTGCCGGTGGAAGACTGGCGCTGGAAATCACCGAAGGGCTGGAGATGGACATGAATTCCGATGTCCTGCGCTGCATCAGCGATCTCAAAACACTCGGTGTGCGCATCTGGCTCGACGATTTCGGTACCGGCTTCGCTGGCCTGTCATGGCTGCGCCTGATCGACTTCGACACGGTCAAGATCGACAAGTCCTTCCTGCATGATGCCCACACCCCCCGCGGCAAGGTCATGCTGAACGACATCATCGGCCTCATCCGCAACCGCGGACACAAGATACTGGTCGAAGGTGTGGAAACCGCAGAGCAACTAGAGTTGCTGAAGGAACTGCGGATCGATCAGGTTCAGGGCTATTATGTCGGGCGTCCCGCCCCTATCGACAAGTTCCGGCTGGAGACAACGCCCTACCTTCCCCGCACCGGCCTGATGCGGCCAGCCTGATGCGAAAAACCCGGCGATGGTTCTCGCCGGGCCTATCAATTCTATCTGTAGAGCGGGACTTTTCAGTCCCCGCCCCCCGGCACTTCGCAGACATCCCGTTCACCCACGATGATCGAGCGCTTGCCAACATGGTTGGCCGGGCCGACGATGCCTTCCTGCTCCATGCGCTCCACCAGTGAGGCGGCGCGGTTATAGCCGATGGACAGGCGGCGCTGGATGTAAGAGGTCGAGCACTTCTTGTCGCGCAGCACCACCTTGACGGCCTTTTCGTAAAGGTCTGCCGTATCGTCCTCGGCCATGGCCGTCTTATCGAAAACGGCGCTGTCCTCTTCCTCGCTGTCGTCAGCCTCGTCGGCATCTTCGGTCACCGTTCCCAGATATTCCGGGCGACCTTGCGTCTTCAGATGCGCGACGACCTTTTCGACTTCCTCATCAGAGACGAATGGACCGTGGACACGGGCAATGCGCCCGCCGCCGACCATATGCAGCATATCGCCCTGGCCCAGCAGATGCTCGGCACCCTGCTCGCCCAGAATGGTGCGGCTGTCGATCTTCGACGTCACCTGGAAGGAGATACGTGTTGGGAAGTTGGCCTTGATGGTACCGGTGATGACGTCCACCGATGGGCGCTGCGTTGCCATGATCAGGTGAATACCGGCGGCACGCGCCATCTGCGCCAGACGCTGGATGGCGCCTTCGATTTCCTTGCCGGCAACCATCATCAGGTCTGCCATCTCATCGACGATGACGACGATGTACGGCATGGCCGTGAGGTCCATCTCCTCCTGCTCGTAGACGGCTTCACCCGTTGCGCGGTCGAACCCGGTCTGCACGTTGCACATGACCGTCTCGCCCTTGGCACGGGCAGAGGCTGCGCGGGCATTGTAACCATCGATATTGCGAACACCCAGACGCGACATCTTGCGATACCGGTCTTCCATCTCGCGCACGGCCCATTTCAGCGCCATGACGGCCTTCTTCGGGTCGGTCACGACAGGTGTCAGAAGGTGCGGAATGCCGTCATAAACCGAGAGTTCCAGCATCTTGGGATCGACCATGATCAGGCGGCATTCTTCCGGCTTCAAACGGTAGAGCAGCGACAAGATCATGGTATTGATCGCTACCGACTTGCCGGAACCGGTGGTGCCAGCCACCAGAAGATGCGGCATCTTCGCCAGTTCCGCCACGACAGGCTCGCCGCCGATGGTCTTGCCGAGGCAAAGCGCCAGCTTCATGCGCGTTTCGGCATAATCTGGCGACTCGATCAGTTCTCGGAAATAGACTGTCTCGCGAACCGGGTTCGGCAGTTCGATACCGATGACGTTACGACCGGGCACCACGGCAACACGGGCAGAAAGGGCCGACATCGAGCGGGCGATATCATCCGACAGGCCGATAACGCGGGAGGATTTGACGCCGGGCGCAGGCTCGAATTCGTAGAGAGTAACAACCGGGCCGGGGCGCACATCGATGATCTCACCCTTGATGCCGAAGTCTTCCAGCACGCTTTCCAGCAGGCCTGCGCTCTGTTCCAACGCTTCCGGTGTCATGGTCGTGGTTTGCAGAACCTGGGGCTGCTGCAACAGGTCGATGGGCGGATATTCATATTCGCCTTCACCGAACACAGGCGCGTCGAGGAACATTGGCTGGTTGTTGTTACGGGCAACCGTGCGCATTTCCCGACGCTGTTCGGCAACGGGCTTGGCTGCAATGACCGGCTGCTCGACAGGGGCTGCAATAGGTTCTTCAACTGGGGTTGCGGCCTCCACCTCAGCCACCGGCTCAACCTCAACCTCGCGAGCAGGGCGAATTTCCACCTGTCGATAGAGCGAGACGGCTGATCCTTCAGGTCTTCTGAAAACAGGCTTCTCAATGACCGGCAGCGTCTGGCGAACCACCTGCACAGGCAGAGGCGCTGGCTTTGCGGCAACGGGCGGAACTGGAATTGCGGCAGTCACGGCGGCGGCGCGCTGCGCCTTGATCCGTGCCAGTTCCGCAAGCCGCATGGGCCGTGACGGTGGCAGGATCGCATCGCCGACATCAAGGCTCATCGCTTCCCAGAACATTTCGTCGGAGAGAGCGTCTGCAAAAGCTGGTACGTCAAGCGTCGCCGGGCTTTTTTGGCCGTGCTCGTCAGGAAAGCATGCGACATCGATCTGCGCTGCATTGCCAGCATCCACGGGCATTTCCGCCGTATTTTCGGCAACGCGCTCGGCGGGCTCAGACGCTTCCTGCTGCTGCTTCAGCGCGAGTTCACGCCGCAAACGATAAGTGAGAGCAAGCGCACCCGTTGCCCCCGGCGGCTGTGGCAGCACGGCAGGCTTGGCGATGCGGCGTTCGACAGGCGTCGGCTTCGGCGCCGGCTGCTGTTCTGAGACGGCTTCAACGGCGACGGGCCCAGCAATGGCTACGGCTTCCTCATCGGCCTTACCTGACGGCGTAGCGGTAGACTGCTTTCCAGCAACGATGTTTTGCGGGGTGCGGGTGAAGCGCACATTGGGGCCAAGCGTGAAGGCGTTCTGCCACAACGGCATCTCATCACGACCTTCGATCGCATTGGCAGCGATCTGGTCGGCATTGTGTCCCATAACCGCACGCTGGTCCGCCGTTAACGGAATCATTCCGCGCGCGGCACTTTGCGGGTCTTTCGGCTCCGCATTGGGCTGGTTCTGTCCCCTCTCTTCTATCGTATTGACGGAATTATTTAAATTTGAACGGGGAAAACGCATCACAGCCTGTACACTCATCATAAACGGACATTTGGCACAGCAAATGAGATAGAAAATAAAGGTTAATCACATATTGCCAACGGGCTCTCAAAAGCGAATTTTCACAAGCTTCTTGGCCGCTGTGTCTGTGCAGCCACGCATCAAAGACGATGACGAAACTGCCAAAAATCGTTGAATATCAGGCGTTTTTACAGCTTTTAAGCCTCACCAAGACCTGACAGCGTCCCTTTCCACTCTCTTTAATAAAAACTTCATGCGAACTGACAGATGCTGGCTTTACAACTAACATGTTAATGGCGTATCAAGTGGCTGTCAGTTTTTGGAGGAGCAGGCAATTGACTGGGAAATTCGGCCTATCGGCAGCACTTACGACACCCTTCGCGCAGGATGGAAGCATCGACATCGCGGCCATGATTGCGCAGGCGAAGCGCTCGCTTGCCGCTGGCTGCAACAGCGTCACCCTGTTCGGCACCACCGGTGAAGGCAGCTCTATCGGCAGCCGCGAACGCACGCAGGTACTGGCGGCTTTCCTCGATGCAGGCGTGAGTGCGAACAATCTCGTTGCTGGCGTCCTGGTGGATTCGGCGCAGGACGCTGCCGATCAGGCCGGTGAAGCCTTGAAGGCTGGCGTGCGCAATATCCTGCTGGCCCCTCCCTCCTATTTCAAGAATGTCAGCGATAACGGCCTGTTCGAGTGGTTCTCGTCCGTTTTCCAGCAGCTTGGCACTGATGCCCGCGACGTTCTGGTTTACAACATTCCCTCTGTGACGACGGTAGCACTTTCTGTTGAGCTGATCGGTCGGCTGCGTCACGCCTTTCCGGGCGTCGTGACCGGTGTCAAGGATTCCTCCGGCGATTGGCCCTATACGCAGCGCCTGCTGGCCGAACATCGCGATCTCATCATCCTCATCGGTGACGAGCGGCATCTGGCGCAAGGCGTTCGCCTTGGCGGCCAGGGCGCGATTTCCGGCTGCGCCAACTTCCTTCCGGCAGAAATCCGCGCCATGGCTGTCGATGGTATCGACGACACGCGTGTGCAGGACCTCGTGGTCGAGTTGCTAAAATACCCTGTGACCCCAGCCGTTAAGGTTCTGGTTTCGCATGTCACGGGTGAGCCGATCTGGCACGCCGTTCGCGCACCACTGGTTTCCATTTCCGCTGAAAACCGTAAAAAGATCGAAGCGGCATTCGAGTCGCTGTTCAGAAGCAAGGCGGCTTGAGAAGGACGGTTCATGGATGACACCGGCGAACAGACAACGTTGAGAGAGAAGGCGTATGAGAGTTTTACGCACCATCTTCTCGCGCGCGATGTTCGCCCCGGCCAGTTCATCTCCCAGCGCCGCCTTGTGGAATTGACCGGATTGCCGCTTGGCGCAATCCGCGAAGCCATTCCACGGCTGGAAGCAGACGGTTTGATCATAACGGTTCCGCAGCGCGGGTTGCAGGTTGCGCATATCGACATCAACCTCATCCGCGAAGCCTTCCAATTTCGTATTTTTCTGGAGAAGGAAGCCGTCGCGATTTTTACCCGCACAGCATCAGATGAGACCATTGCCAGGATGATAAAGGACCATCGCGATATTGGAGAGGCAGCCCAGAGCGGTAAGACATCGCCGGAACTGGATGCCCGTGCTCAAGCGGTCGACTGGGGCATGCATGACGCCTTCATCGATTCGCTCGGCAACTCCATCATCTCGAATGCCTACCGCGTCAATTCGATCAAGATGCGGTTGATCAATCAGGAACGGTTCCGCATTGCCGGTCACGTCAAATCGGTCATGGCGGAGCATCTGACCATTCTTGAAGCCATCGAGCGCCGCGCACCGGAAGAGGCCGCCGAAAGGCTGGTCGCCCATATTCGCAACGCGCGGGACAGGGCTCTGGCGGTTTAGGAACACAGCATAAGCAATCGGCCGGGGGTGAGGAGATTTTCGGCCAACACAAGAGGAGGAAGACATGACACATTCACTGCTCAACCCCACACGCCGTGGGTTCATGGCTGGAACAGCCGCCATTGCGGGCACCGCCGCATTCGGCATTCGCCCCGCATCTGCCGCGGTCAACTGGAAAAAGCACGCTGGCACGACGCTAGAAGTCAATCTCGTCAAGAGCCCGCGCAGCGAAACGCTTCTAAAATACATCAAGGAATTCGAAGACCTGACCGGCATCAAGGTCAACGCCGAGGCAACGCCGGAACAGCAGCAGCGCCAGAAGGTCGTCATCGAACTGTCCTCCGGCAGACCAAGCTTCGACGTGGTTCACCTCAGCTATCACGTCCAGAAGCGCCAGTTCGAAAAGGGCAAATGGCTGGCCGATATCAGCGGCTTCCTGAAAGACCCGTCGCTGACCGATCCATCGCTGACCGAAAGCGATTTTGCCGAAGCGGGCATGCAGTTCGCCAAGGATAGCGACGGTGTTCTGCGCTCCCTGCCGTTCTCCGTGGATTACTGGATTCTCTACTGGAACAAGGAACTCTTCGAAGCCAAGGGCCTGAAATATCCGCAGACCTTCGATGAACTCGTCACCGCAGCAGAAGCGCTGACGGACCCATCGACCAACACTTACGGTTTCGTGGCACGCGGGCTGAAAAACGCAAATACGCCGGTCTGGACATCGCTGATGCTGGGTTATGGCGCAGCTCCAATCGTCAATGGCAAGATCGACACCACGACGAAGGAAGCCGTCGAAGCAGCAAAGCTATATCAGCGCCTGATGACCAAATCGGCACCTCCCGGCGTTTCCGGCTTCAACTGGGCCGAAGCACAGTCTGCCTTCCTTCAGGGCAAGATCGGCATGTGGTTCGATGGCGTCGGCTTCGCACCACCGATCGAAAACCCGGAAAAATCACGCGTCGTCGGCAAGGCTGGCTATGGCGTGATGCCGAAGGGTCCGGCGCAGCAGGCAGCAGGCACGTTCGGTGATGGTCTCGGCGTGGTCGAAGCCAGCCAGAAAAAGGAAGCGGCATACCTCTTCTGCCAGTGGGCCATTTCCCATGAAATGGGTGCGCGCCTGTTGCAGGCCGGTGCGGGCGTACCGTTCCGCCAGTCCATTCTGGAAGACGCCAAGGTTCGCGAAGGCGTGAAGATGCCTGCGGAGTGGCTGGATGCCGTCGTCGGCTCCGGCAAGGTCTCCAAGCTGGCCCTGCCCGTCATCATTCCCGTCACCGAGTTCCGCGACATCTACGGCGTTGGCCTCACCAACATGATTGGTGGCGCAGACCCGGAAGCCGAACTCAAGAAAGCGACCGAGCAGTTCGCCCCTGTTCTGGCACGTAGCGAGGGATAATGGTGTCCGTCAGCATCGAAAATGCCGCAAGGCCAACGAAACTCGTCAGAAGGAGCAAGCCCACGCGGCTTGCTCCCAACTACTGGCCTTTCGTCATTCCCGCACTCGTCGTTATCGCAGCGGTGATCGTGTTTCCATGGGTCTTTACCCTATGGATGAGCGCGCAGCGCTGGACGCTGGGGCAGGAACAGAGCTTCATCGGTTTTGACAACTACATCCGTCTGGCAAGCGATGCGCGGTTCTGGGAATCGCTCTGGCATACTCTTGTTTATACGACGCTGTCGGTTGTCGCGCCCTTGTTCCTTGGTACGCTGGCGGCACTGCTGTTCGATGCGCAATTTCCGCTGCGCGGTTTTCTGCGAGGCGTCTTCGTCATGCCGATGATGGCAACACCCGTTGCCATCGCGCTGGTCTGGACCATGATGTTTCACCCGCAGCTTGGCGTCTTGAACTATCTCCTGTCCTTCATCGGCATCGGCCCGCTGGAGTGGATCTATAACCAGTCCACCGTCATCCCCTCGCTGGTGCTGGTGGAGACATGGCAGTGGACGCCGCTGGTCATGCTCATCGTACTCGGCGGTCTTGCCGCCGTTCCGCGTGAACCCTACGAAAGCGCCGAAATCGATGGCGCGAACGCATGGCAGAAGTTCCGCTATCTGACAATGCCGATGATCGCGCCCTTCCTGATGATCGCCGTCATCATCCGCTCCATCGATGCCGTCAAAAGCTTCGATATCATCTACGCGATGACCCAAGGCGGACCCGGCACGGCCTCGGAAACGATCAACATCTATCTCTACAACACGGCCTTTGCCTATTACGACATTGGTTACGGCTCGGCCATGGCCGTCATGTTCTTCATCGTCATCATCGCACTGTCCTTCGTGCTGTTGATGGTGCGCGCCCGCACACAATGGAACGAGATGGAGGAGCGCTGATGAAACGCAAAACACTCGACCAGATCGGCCTGTTCTTCGTGGCATTGGTGATGATTTCGCCGGTCATCCTTTTCTTCCTCTGGATGATCTCGCTGTCGCTGAAATATGAGATCGATAACGGCGCTTATCCGCCCATCCTCATTCCCGAACGTTTCGCGTGGTCGAACTATGTGAAGGTTTTCGAGGAGAACAATTTCTTCCTCTATTTCTGGAATTCCGTTCTCGTCACCGGTGCGGCCACCTTCCTTGCCCTCGTCATCGGCGTTCCCGCCGGTTACGGCATCGCGCGACTGAAGGCGGAAAAGGCGGCCATCGTCATCATGATCGCCCGCATGACGCCCGGCCTTTCCTTCCTCATTCCGCTGTTTCTCCTGTTCCAATGGCTGAACCTGCTAGGCACGCTGTGGCCGCAGATCATCATCCATCTGGTCGTTACCGTGCCCATCGTGGTCTGGATCATGATCGGTTATTTCGAGACGACGCCGAAGGAGCTTGAGGAAGCAGCCAGCATCGACGGTGCGTCCTCGTGGCAGGTCTTCCGGCTCGTGGCTCTGCCCATCGCCAAGCCCGGCATCGTCGTGTCTTTCATTCTCGCCGTCATCTTCTCGTGGAACAACTTCGTCTTCGGCATCGTGCTGGCCAGCCGCGAAACGCGCACTCTGCCCGTCGCTGTCTACAACATGCTGTCCTTCGAGCAGGTTAGCTGGGGGCCGCTGGCCGCAGCAGCGCTGATCGTCACGCTGCCGGTGCTGTTGCTCACCATGTTCGCACAGAAACAGATCGTAGCCGGTCTTACCGCTGGCGCCGTCAAGGGCGGCTAACTCATCAAATTCATTACGGGATCAAAACCATGGCACCGGTCAATATTCAGAATGTTCAAAAGCGCTTCGGCGCAGTCAACGTCATCCACGGCATCGATATCGACATTGGCGATGGCGAATTCGTCGTGCTCGTCGGCCCCTCTGGCTGCGGCAAGTCCACTCTGCTGCGCATGATCGCGGGTCTGGAAGAGGTCAGCGATGGCGAAATCCACATCGGTGCGCGTGAGGTCAGCAACCTGCCCGCCCGTGATCGCGATATCGCCATGGTGTTCCAGAACTACGCGCTTTATCCGCACATGACGGTCAAGGAGAATATGGGCTTTGCCCTGAAGCTCAAGAAGGTCAGCGCCGATGAAACCGCCGCCAAGGTCAACAAGGCCGCTGGCATTCTGGGTCTCGACAAGCTGCTGGACCGTTACCCGCGCCAGCTTTCCGGCGGGCAACGCCAGCGCGTCGCCATGGGCCGCGCTCTGGTGCGCGATCCGCAGGTTTTCCTCTTTGATGAACCTCTGTCCAACCTCGATGCCAAGCTGCGCGTGCAGATGCGCGGCGAGATCAAGGCCCTGCATCAGCGCATCGGCACCACCACCATCTACGTCACGCATGACCAGGTGGAAGCCATGACCATGGCCGACAAGATCGTGGTACTGCATGATGGCGTTATCGAGCAGATCGGCGCGCCGCTGGAGCTTTACGACCGCCCCGCCAACCTCTTCGTTGCTGGCTTCATAGGCTCCCCGGCCATGAACTTCATTCGCGGCCATGTCGAGGAAGGCGTGTTCCGCACCACCAAGCGTCTGACCCTGCCCTTGCCGCAGACGGCGAATCCGGCAGAACTCGGCGGGCGTGATCTGGTTTACGGTATCCGCCCGGAACACATCCGCGTTGCCGAAAACGGTATTTCGGGGCGCGTCGAACTGGTGGAAGGCACGGGCTCGGAAATCTATGCCAAGCTGGATTGCTTGGGCGAAGACATCGCCTGCCTTTTCCGCGAGCGGCTGGATATTCGCTTTGGCGATACCGTCAGCATTGCCATCGATCCCGCATCTGTGCATCTCTTCGACCGGGAAACAGGCAAGCGAATCTGAACGTCCATGGGTGAAAACGAAAAACACGGCAAGCATGTGCTGTGCGTAGGTGCTGCCGTGCTCGACACGCTGTTTAGGGTCCAAGACATGCCCACCGGCCAAGGCAAAGTGCTACCCTACGACATGCTTCAGATCGCAGAAGGCATGGCATCAAGTGCGGCTTATGCGGTTCACCGCATGGGTGGCCGCGCCAGCCTTTGGGGTGCCGTGGGCGACGATGAAACTGGAAGCCGCATTATTCGTGACCTCACCGAAAGCGGCATCAACACATCGGGCATGACCATCGCCAAGGGTGCACGCTCCGCCCTTTCGACCATCATCATTGATGATAAGGGCGAGCGACTGATCGTTCCATTTTACGACGCCAAACTGCATGAGACCAAACGCTCCTGCACGCCGGATGATCTCGCACCCTTCGATGCCGTTCTGGTCGATGTACGTTGGCCGGAGCTGGCATTCGATGTACTGACACTGGCCCGCTCCCTCGGCAAACACGCCATTCTCGACGGCGATGTCGCACCCGTGGAAACATTGCAGCGACTGGCACCTGCCGCTACCCACATCATCTTTTCAGAACCCGCCGCTGAACGGCTGACCGGCACAAACGATGTGCCATCCATGCTGCCGATCTTGCATGCGCGTTACCCGAAAACCTTCATCGCCGTCACTGCCGGACCTGCGGGCTGCTACTGGACAGAGGCGGGCAATCCAACGGTTCATTTCCAATCGACACTCGAGGTGGAGGCGGTGGATACGCTGGCAGCGGGAGATGTGTTCCACGGCACCTTTGCACTCGCCATCGCCGAGGGCATGGAAAGCCGCGCGGCCATTCAACTTTCATCGGTCGCCGCTGCGCTGAAATGCACTGTCTTCGGCGGTCGTGCTGGCACGCCAACGAGGGCGGAAGCCGAGGCACGTCTTCATCACTGGCTGTCGGCACAGCAAACGTCCTGATTGGCGTTTTCAGACACCGGCATCAGTCGTTCGCAGACATCCGCAAAGGCCTCATCGAGAATGGCGAGCTTATTGGCCATGGCACGCGCATATTCCACGTAAAATCCACGCGATATCCAGATGCAGGAGCGGCCGCGAACCCCGTTCCAGCCAACGCCGCCAATGGCTTCTGCCGCAGCCAGTTTGCGGCTGGCATGGGCGCGTGACAGGCCGAAGGATTGCGCCAGATGGGAGATGGCGCTGACATCAGTCAGAAAGCTGCTTTGCTCGCCATATTCGTGATGATCCATGCCCGCAATCAACCGGTCCATCAAAAGACCGCCTGAATCTGCCCATGTAAAAATCGTATAGAGCGGGCCGGGATGGTAGAGTGACTGGTTGGTCAAAAGCGCTGGTGACACGGACTGCTGAATAAGCGCCAAAACGCTATCCGGCTGCATCGCAAACCGCGCCGCCCTATCCCCATCATCGATGACATCAAGGGCCTGGAAATGCACGAAATACCAGTGCTTCAAAAGCGACAGTGTCTCCAGTGAAGGCTCAACAAGACGAGCGGTGCCACTGTCATTGCCTTTTACGGGGCGGATGACGCCGTATTTCAGCGCCTCGTCAAAAAAAGCATAGGCCGTGTTGCGACTGGAAATGCCGTATTGGCGGGCCAGATTTCCAATCGCCCGACGGGTCAGCCCCGGTTCGCGGTTGTCCAAAGCACGGAAATGATGCGCCAGGGCGGCATGGCAGAGAAACCAGCGTTGTTGCGAGGCAAACAGTCCTGCCGTTCTGGGTGCAGAGCTGTAGATCGCGACGAGATTGCGCGCCAGAAGCTGGGCCGCATGGCGAAACGCATCCGTTTCGATCAGGCAGTTTATATCGTTTTCGGATACCGACAACGGCAACCGATGACCGGCACGTCGAAAATTCAACCACGTCTCCCGATGGCGGATAAGGCAAATGAGCCGTCCACGCGCTACGGAGAACAGGCCTTTTCCGCAGTTACAGGAGTGAAAAACGCCGGTCTTCTCAACCAGCGCAAAAGCAAAAATTCTGCTTGAAAGGCTACTGAATGAAATTCGCTTCGCGATATTCACCCGGCGCTACGCCGCAATGGGTTTTAAATATCCGGTAGAAGGTTGGAATACTGTCGAAGCCGCAGGCAAAGGCGATCTGCGTGACGGACAAGGACGACGCTTCGGTCAGCATACTCTTGGCCTGCGTGACCCGCATTTCGGATAGGGTGCGGGAAAACGACCGCCCGGCATGCTCGAACACAATATACAACTGCCGCACTGAAACTCCAAGCTCCAACGCGACGGATGACGGCGTCAACCTCTGCTCGCCCATATCCCGCGCCATGATGTCTTGCGCCGCATGAAAAACGCCGGACCGAAGTGCTGCACGCACCTCCGGCATGCGATGATGCAGTCTGCCGCGTGCGACCATGGCAAGACGCGCAATATGGGTAACGTCGCTTTGCGGATCGACCAGCCTGCTGTTTGGCGCTGACAAAGCATTGAACAGCGCCCGGAAAGGCCGGGAAAATGCAGCGTGGAGATAACGCTCCGCAAATAGATCATCCGCAGGCATACCCAGTGCCAAATCGCCGCCCAGCGGAATCTTGAGCATCCGATAATGAAAATCCCTGTGATCGCCCGGTATCGCCCGATAGGGCAGATCGGAATAGCTGATCGTCATGTCATTGTTCTGAACGGAATCGACACGGCTTCGGCCACTTTCAAGCAAGCCTGAACCTCTTATCTGCAGACCGATGCAGAGGCTGTCGCCAGCAATGCGCGCAATATCCTGATCCGTCCGGCTAACCTTATAGGCAGACGCACGCATCTCGGACGCCACGGCATTGCCGACCTGATGAGCAGAAAACGCTCCCTGAAAATCACGCCGCCGTTCAGCGACAAGTTCAATCGTCACGCCAAAAAGGCTCTTGCCTCTGACTTCCCGCCACTGCTCGAAACGGTCCTGTGGCGCAATATCGTCTGTCGAAAAATGGATCATGCAAAAAGCCCTGAAAGCTTCCGCGCAATTTCAATCGGAAGCAGACATTCTGTGGCAAAAAGACGGAGATTTCGCAAGAAGCGACAAGGGCTGAAAGTGGAGATGTCGGGCTGGTTTATTATGAATGATACCGCACTTCGCAAGCGCACCCATACGAGCGAATGGTGTCTACGAGAGGATTCGAACCTCCGACCCCAGGATTCATACCACTTCGACTTTTGCCGCCGCTTGCGCGTTCGTGGTCTGGACTGTCCCTTCACCATGGACCTTTTGGTCTTTAGGTGCTGCCCATCCAGTCTCTACACCTTCACCGGATTTCTCCAGAGCTTGGCTCGGGATTGGCATGCTGAAAGTTCAGCGAAGCGTTCCCCGAATTTGAGCAGATCGATTACGGCGTTTCCGACCGCAACCCCCAATTTACAACTAGGAATCCTGTGCTCTATCCTGCTGAGCTACGTAGACATTTCTCGTTTTTCACGGGGCTTGGATACCTCATTAGAGAAATTTGGGCAACGTCCTTTTGAGATTTAAGCGCAATCAATCCGCTGCCGCGTGGCATTCACTCGCCTCTGGGGTATCGCTGGTTTTCTTCCAGCACGTTGAGGTCCATGTGGTTTCGCATATAGCGCTCGGACGCTTTCTGGAGGGGTTGGTAGTCCCAGGGGTAGTAGGCACCATTGCGTAGCGCCTTGTAGACCACCCAGCGGCGGGCCTGACTTTCTCTAACGGATGCGTCGAAAGACGTCAGATTCCAGCGCTTGTTGATCTGTTCCATCAAGGAAGCCAGCGTCTCGGCATGCTGCGGATCGCCGGCAAGATTGTTGCGTTCTTGCGGATCAGCCTCCAGATCGAACAGCATCGCCGGGTCCTGCTCGCAGATGGAAAGCTTGTAGCGGCCATCGCGGATCGCAACCAGCGGGGCGATTGAGCCTTCGGCGGCATATTCCATCGGCACGGGGCTGCGCCCTGCCGTTTCCTGCGCAAGGCCGGACAGGTCTTCGCCATCCGTCCATCGTTTCAGCGAGGTGATGTCGAGACCGGCGAGTGCGCACAAGGTTGGCGTCACATCGAGGGTGGAAACCGGCGCTTCGATGCGTTTTGGCGACCAGTCGGGCGTGGAAATCATCAAGGGTACGCGGGCGGAGCCCTCGAAGAAGCACATCTTGAACCACAGACCGCGATCGCCCAGCATATCGCCGTGGTCGGACAAAAAGAGGATGGTCGTGTTCTCGTCCATTCTCGTGCGTTGCAGCACATCTATGATCTCGCCAATCTTGTCATCGACATAGGATATATTGGCGAAATAGCCCTGCCGCGCCCGGCGAACCTGTTCGGGCGAAATGTCGAATGCGCGGTGATCGCAGGCTTCCAGCAGGCGTTGGGAATGCGGGTCCTGCTCGTCAAAGGGCAGTGCGCCAACCTGTGGGTCGAGTGCCGGGCAATCCTCGTATAAATCCCAATATTTCCGTCTTGCGACGTAGGGATCGTGGGGGTGGGTGAAGCTGACTGTTAGGCACCAGGGGCGGTCTTCGAGCCCGCGTGAGAGATCGTAGAGCTTGCGGGTTGCGTGGTAGGCAACCTCGTCGTCATATTCCATCTGATTGGTGATTTCGGCCACGCCCGCACCGGTAACAGAGCCGAGATTGTGATACCACCAGTCGATCCGCTCACCCGGTTTAGAGTAATCAGGCGTCCAGCCGAAATCCGCTGGATAGATATCCGTGGTCAACCGCTCTTCAAAACCATGAAGTTGATCCGGCCCGACGAAATGCATCTTGCCGGAAAGACCGGTGTAATATCCGGCCGAGCGCAAATGATGCGCATAAGTCGGAATATCGGAAGCGAATTCCGCTGCATTGTCGTAGACACGCGTGCGGCTGGGCAGTTGACCGGACATGAAGGACGCGCGCGCCGGGGCGCAGAGCGGGCTTGCCGTATAGCTGTTGGCGAAGCGCACCGAGCGCTCCGCCAAGGCCTTTAAGTGCGGCGCGTGGAGAAAGTCCGCTGGTCCATCCGGGAAGAACGTGCCGTTCAACTGATCGACCATAAGGATGAGAATATTCTGACGCGTCATGCACTTAATCCCGAAATTACAGACCGATGGAAGCCTTTACAGCCTCTGCACCCGGTTTGCCATCCAGCGTGGTAACGCCGGAGAGCCAGCCATCGACGGCCTTCGGATTGGCCTTCAGCCATGCCGTCGCCGCATCCTGCGCACTCTGTCCGCCAAGGATTTCGCCCATCAGCTTGTTTTCCATGCCGACATCGAATTTCAGGTTCTTGAACAGGGCTGCCGCATTCGGGCACTGCGCCGTCCAGCCGGTACGCGCCAGCGTGTAGACCTGCGCACCACCGAAGTTCGGGCCGAAATAATCGTCACCACCGGAGAGATACTCGATGGAGAATTTTTCATTCATCGGATGTGGCGCCCAGGCGAGGAACACGACGCCCTTCTTGGATTTGCCTGCACGATCCACCTGCGCCAACATGGCCTGCTCGCCGGATTCGACCAGTTCCCAGCCTTTCAGGCCAAACTTCTCATCGGCAATGATTTTCTGAATGTTCTGATTGGCGGGCGCGCCGGGCTCGATGCCGTAAATCTTATGGTCGAATTCATCACCATGCTTGGCGAGATCGGAAAAATTCTTGATGCCTTTTTCCGCCATGTAAGACGGCACCGCGAGGGTGAATTTCGCGCCTTCAAGGTTCTGGCCGATGACCTCGATGGCCTTTGCGGAGTTCAGATCGTCGATGAAGCTTTTCTGCGCGGGCATCCAGTTGCCGAGGAAGACGTCGATTTCCTTGTTCTTCATGGCCTGATAGCCAATCGGCACGGAAAGCGTCTTGACGTCGGCTTCATAGCCCAGTGCGCCGAGCAATACGGAAGCGACACCATTGGTGGCCGTGATGTCTGTCCAACCGGGATCGCTCAAGCGAATGGTCTTGCATGCCGCGTCATCGGCGGCCTGCGCATTGCCGGCGAAAGCGGCAGCGATAAGAAGAAGGCTCGATGTCAACTGACCTATACGAAGTTTCCTGTTCATTGCTGTCCCTCCTGATTTTCCAGAATTTTAGTCAACAACAGATTGATCTCTGCCGTGAAGCGGATAATTTTTGATATCTGGCAAAAGGATTTTTTATGGCAGAACGACCGATTGATTTGGGATGGATGAGAATGCTGGTGGAAATCGGCAAGCGCGGAAGCCTGACGGCAGCCGCACAGGAACTCGGCCTGACCCAGCCCGCCGTAAGCTACCAGATGCGCCGTCTGGAAGATGAGTTGGGCGTTAAGCTTTTGAAGCGCCAGCATCGTGGTGTGGAACTGACGCCGGAAGGCACGAGGCTTTATGAACTGGCTGCGCGCAATGTGGCCGAGATCGATCAACTGACGGGCGAATTCAAAGCCACGGAACGGCCCACCGTGCGGCTGCACATGGACTATGCTTTCTCGTCGCTCTGGCTCATTCCGCGCATGCAGGATTTCCGGGCGCGATATCCCGATATCAACATCAAAATCGCCGCGACCCAAAACCCGAGAAGCCAGAGCGCCGATGATGACGACGTGCTGATTATTTTCGGCAGCAGACAGGAGGCAGGCGACAATGCGACACTTCTTTTGCCGGAGAAGGTCAGACCGGTATGCGCGCCGGGTTTTTTGGACTGTCCGCCCGACGAAGCCAAAGCCGAACAATTTGCCAAGCTAAAGCTCGTTCACCTAGACAGTTCATGGGCATCGACATGGTTCGATTGGGCCAGCTACTTCACCCGTGTTGGGGTAAAGAGAAGCGCAAGCCAAGGCCGGGGCGACATCAGCTTCAATACTTATTCGCTCGTCGTTCAATCCGCAGTCGAAGGTCAGGGGGTGGCGCTTGGCTGGTCCGGTCTGGTGGACAATCTTTTGGAAAGTGGTGCGCTGGTTGGCGTCGGGCCAACATTGGAAGCGCCGGAGCGGGGCTACTGGTTAGTCGGCTCCAAGGACAGAAAGGCGGCGGCATCGAAACTGGTGAACTGGCTTCTGGAACAGGCGAAAGACAGCTGATTTTGCATGCTCACGCCTCGGCAGATGCCAGCGTATTGCGCATGCCCGATGACTTCAGATAGGCACTGGGCGAACTGCCCAGCATGCGGCGAAACATGGTGGTAAAGGCAGATACGTTCTCGTAACCCGCATCCAGCGCCACATTCGTCACCGTCTCACCGCTGGCAAGGCGCGGCAGAGAGGCGAAAATGCAGGCTTGCTGACGCCAGGTCACAAAGCTCACACCGGTTTCCGCCCGAAAAACCCGGGTGAATGTGCGGCGGCTCATGCCAAGCGTTTGCGCCCAATCATCAATGCTCGCATTAGCTTCTGGCGCCAGAAGGAAGTGGCGGCAGAGTGCAGCGATGTTGGCATTGGCGGGAAAAGGTAGCCCGAGCGGCTGTTCGGGAAGCTGGCTGATCTCATCCATCATCAGTTCCATCACCAGCTCGCGTCTTCGAGCGTTCGACCTGCTTGGATCGTCACGGACCAGTTCCTCGATCAGATTACTCGCCAGAACCGTTACCTCCACCACACGCGGGCGGTCGGAAGTGATCACATCCGGATGCACATAGACGGAATGCATCTCAACCGGGCTGATCATTTCGCTTGAATGCTGCAAACCGGCGGGAATGATGAGGCCGTGGCCCGGTGGGATCATCCAGCGCCCATCGGCTGTGCTGACAATGACGACTCCGCTGCGGGCGAACCAGAGCTGGGTCTTCTTGTGCGAGTGGACAGGCCCTTTTGAACCGGCAGGATAGATGCGGCGCAGAGCCAGAACAGACTCATTGGTGCCATCGATGAAGGACAGAAGCGCGGTATGGGCCTCGTACTCATCATCATGGCGTGGATAGTCTGTGGCGGATCGACGGCTGCGCATTTGGCCCACTCTCGAAAGAAATAGACCAAAGCACAAAAGCAGGCCGCGCACAATGGGCGTACAAGAGCCGCAAATTGAAGACTTGCCGTCTTGTGACGGATATGCGGAGAAAATCAACATGGCGAGTGTGACCAGCACGAGCTTCACAGCCGAAAAAACGACGTTTTCCATCATTGCAGCGGCGAGCTTTTGCCACATGCTCAACGACATCATGCAATCGCTGCTGACGTCGCTCTACCCGCTTTTGAAGGCGAATTATGCGCTGGACTTCGTTCAGATCGGCCTGCTGACCTTCGCCTTTCAGGTCACTGCCTCGCTGTTGCAGCCAGCCGTGGGCATTGCGACGGACAAATGGCCGATGCCGTTTTCGTTGCCCGTTGCCATGCTCTCCACCTGTGCAGGCCTGATAACGCTTGCCTATGCTCACAGCTTTCCGGTTCTCGTTATCGGCGCCTGCATGATCGGCGTCGGTTCGGCCATTTTCCACCCGGAAGCATCCCGCGTTGCGCGCGTCGCCTCCGGCGGTCGCCATGGTCTGGCGCAATCCTTCTTTCAGGTCGGCGGCAATACGGGTACGGCCATCGGGCCGCTTCTCGCAGCCTTCATCGTGCTACCCTATGGGCAGGAAAGCCTCAGCTGGTTTTCGCTGATTGCTCTTGCCGGATTTGCCGTTCTGTCCTGGGTCAGCGTCTGGTACAGCCGCCACCGCCGCAGCAATGCAGGCCGCCCACCCGTCAGCCGCACTTTGCCCCTGTCCAAAAACAAGGTGCTGGTGACGCTCGTCGTGTTGCTTATTCTGACGGCCACCAAGAATGCCTATCTCGCCAGCCTTTCCAGCTACTTCACCTTCTACACGATCGAGAAGTTCGGCCTTTCGGTTCAGGATGCGCAGTTGCTGCTCTTCCTTTTCCTCGGCGCATCGGCTGCGGGCGTGTTCTTCGGCGGCCCTATCGGCGACCGTTTCGGTTCGCGCATCGTCATCTGGTTTTCGATTCTGGGCGTCATTCCCTTCGCCCTCATGCTGCCCTACGCCAACCTGTTCTGGACGGCAGCGCTTGTCGTGCTGATCGGCTTCATTTTCTCCTCGGCATTTTCGGCCATCGTCGTTTTTGCTCAGGAACTGGTGCCGGGACGTGTGGGGCTGATTGCCGGCATGTTCTTCGGCTTTGCCTTCGGCTTCGGCGGCATTGGTGCTGCGGTTCTCGGCGTCTTTGCAGACCGCGAAGGCATAGAGTTCGTCTTCCGCCTTTGCTCCTACATGCCGCTGCTTGGCCTGCTCACGGTTTTCCTGCCGCGTCTGCCCAGCCGAAGACACGCACATTAAGCCCACAGAAAAGCCGCCCGGACGATCATCCGGGCGGCTTTTTCATTTGGCATTGATCAAGCTGCGCGCAGGCTGGCGCTCAGTGGAATTTCGACGTCGATTTCCAGAAGCGAGACGTGCTCGTCGCTGTCCATCTTGACGTGAACCTTGTCGCTGTCGATCTGCACATGCTTGGCGATGACAGCGAGAATTTCCTCACGCAGCACCGCGACCAACTCGTTGCCGACGCCGTTACGCTCATGGGCCAGCAAAACCTGCAAACGTTCACGGGCAAGAGGTGCCGATTTCGGCTTGCGGAAGAGGCTGAAGATGCTCATGCGGCCCTCCCAAATATCTTGGAGAATATGCCACGCTTTTCACCTGGAATAACGATAGGCAGATCTTCACCGCAAAGACGGCGCGCCGCATCGAAATAAGCCATGGCAGGTGCTGATTTTGCATCGGCCAGCGTCACAGGCGCACCGACGTTGGATGCGCGCAGCACGTCCATGCTTTCAGGAATAATTCCCAGCAGCGGAATGGAAAGAATTTCCAGAACGTCATCTACCTTCAGCATATCGCCACGCTCGGCGCGGGCCGAATCGTAACGGGTCAGCAACAGGTGTTTTTCCATCCGCTCGCCGCGCTCGGCCTTGAGCGTCTTGGAATCTAGAAGACCTATGATACGGTCGGAGTCGCGAACGGAGGAGACTTCCGGGTTGGTAACAACCACGGCAACATCCGCGTGGCGCATGGCCAGCGTAGCACCGCGTTCGATACCGGCCGGGCTATCGCAGATGACCCAGTCGAAATGCTTTTTGAGTTCGGCAATGACCCACTCGACGCCCTCAGGCGTCAAGTTATCCTTGTCGCGCGTCTGCGAGGCGGGCAGCAGAAACAGCGTGTCGAGACGCTTGTCGCGGATCAGCGCCTGCGGCAGCTTGGCATCGCCCTGAATGACATTGACCAGATCATACACGACGCGGCGTTCCGCACCCATGACCAGATCGAGATTACGAAGACCGACGTCGAAATCCACGACGACGACTTTTTCTTTCTTCTGTGCCAGCGCTGCACCGAGCGCGGCGGTCGACGTTGTTTTACCAACGCCTCCTTTACCGGAAGTAACGACGACTACCTTCCCCATCCTGCTCTCCTGTTCTTGCCGCATGCGGCTTAATTGAGTTTGTCCGCCTTGATCGTATCGTTTTCCAGCCACAGCTGAACCGCCTGACCGCGAAGTTTCGGGTCTATGTCTTCTGCCACCTTGTAGACGCCATCGATGGCCAGCAATTCGGCTTCCAGCTTCTTGCAGAATATGCGTGCCGAAGCATTTCCGAGCGAACCCGCCATGGCGCGTCCGCGCAGTGCGCCGTAAATGTGGATCGATCCGCCTGCGATGACTTCTGCACCAGAGGCAACGGAACCGACGATGGTTACATCGCCTTCCGGAAAGATCACCGACTGACCGGAGCGCACCGGCTCGCTGATCATCAACGACTGAACGACGCTGCGAATCTCCGTCACCGGAGCCTTCGTCGGCTCCTCTGCAACCTCGACAGTGGCCAGCGACACCGGCTCGACTTCAATGTCAGACGCAGCCTTGCCACCCTTCAGCGCCGGCGGCATACCTTGCTCGATCATGGAAGGGCGCGCGCCCTCGATGCCCATGATGGCGACATTGCGCGACACGAGCTCTGCGAGAAGCGCTTTCAGCCCGGCCTTGTCGAGCTTCAGCTCCGCTACATCCAACACCACGGGGCGCGACAGGAAGAACCCGGCAGAACGCGCCGCCAGATCATCGAGTCGCTCCAGCCATTGGTCGAGCGGCTGTTCGGGAGACAGCACGACCGCCAGAAATGAACGGCCTTTAATACGGATTGAGCGTGGGTCTGTTAGCACTTTGGTCATCTTGGTAAACAAATCATTGACATTAGGTACCCCAAATGTGGTTAACAAATGGTTAACAGA
Source organism: Hyphomicrobiales bacterium (assembly GCA_900473205.1). Taxonomy (GTDB): domain Bacteria; phylum Pseudomonadota; class Alphaproteobacteria; order Rhizobiales; family Rhizobiaceae; genus Agrobacterium. Next base: position 127,475 of record UCLB01000027.1, on the reverse strand, counting down.
GCCCTTTTCCAGCCGCAAAAATTAACCTCGCGAACCCCTTGACAGGGCCGGAATTCCCTTACCTCAAAAACTAGCCATGCGACTGAAATTCCAAGTGATTCTGCAAGCGACATGGTTTGTCGCGCCGGTCTTTTCTAGGGTTTGGACGGGCCGCTGAACCTCCCAACTCCCAGCCGCCATGGCGGCGCACAGGAAACAGCCCAAACAAGAGAAAAATATTCTCTTATTCTGCATCTTTTTGCGTCTTTCTGCCGTTTAAACGCGCATGTTTTATGGGATGAGATGTGCTTAGAAAATCCTGAAAGGAATACAAATGAACTGGCTCAAGACAATCACCACTGCCGCTGCGTTCACCGCCGCCACCGCCTCTTACTCTTTCGCTGGCGAGAACCTTGACCAGATCAAGTCCGCAGGTGTCATCAAGATCGGCACCGAGGGCACCTATGCTCCCTTCACCTTCCACGATTCTGCCAACAAGCTGGTTGGTTTCGATGTGGAAATTGGCGAAGCCGTCGCAAAGAAGCTCGGCGTCAAGGCCGAATTCGTTGAAGGCAAGTGGGATGGCCTGATCGCTGGTCTTGATTCCAAGCGCTACGACGCTGTCATCAACCAGGTCGGCATTACCGAAGCCCGCAAGCAGAAATATGCGTTCTCCGAGCCATATATCGCATCCAAGGCTGTGCTGATCGTCAGCGAGAAGAACACTGATATCAAGGGCTTTACAGACCTGAAGGGCAAGAAGTCGGCGCAATCGCTCACCAGTAACTTCGGGAAGCTGGCAACCGAGGCAGGCGCTGAGCTTGTTGGCACGGATGGTTTCGACCAGTCGATCCAGCTGGTTCTGACCGGTCGCGCCGATGCGACCATCAATGACAGCCTGTCCTTCCTTGATTTCAAGAAGAAGCAGCCGCAGGCCCCGGTGAAGATCGTGGCTGAACAGCCGAATGCAGATTATTCCGGCATCATCGTGCGCAAGGGTGACGAAGACCTCGTTGCCGCTATTAACAAGGCGCTGACGGACATTAAGGCTGACGGCACCTACAAGACGATTTCCGACAAGTATTTCGGTCAGGACGTCTCCAAGTAAGCCGCTACCCAGGGGTCTATTATCCCCAGGGAAAATAAGCCATTATCCAAACCAGACCAAACAGTCCGGCGTTAGCGCCGGACTTCGTTTTTATTGAGGGGTTTTCCGTGCCGCACTGGCTTCAACTGATGATGGATTCCCTGCCCACACTGCTTTGGGCCGGCGTGAAGTTCACCATCCCTCTGACATTGCTCTCCTTTCTGTTCGGCCTGATCCTTGGCCTCGCAACCGCCGTTGCCCGCCTCTTCGGGCCGACGCCGCTGAGGCTGATTGCCCGCTTCTACGTCTGGGTTATCAGAGGCACGCCGCTACTGGTGCAGCTTTTCGTCATCTTCTACGGCCTGCCGAGTGTCGGAATTCTGCTGGATGCCTTTTCGGCAGCGCTGATCGGTTTCACGCTGAATGTCGGCGCCTACACGTCTGAAATCATCCGTGCCGCCATTTCCTCGGTGCCCAAAGGCCAGTGGGAAGCAGCGTTTTCGACCGGTATGAGCTGGCGTCAAGCCATGCAGCGCACCATTCTTCCGCAGGCAAGCCGTGTGGCCGTGCCGCCGCTGTCCAACACCTTCATCTCGCTGGTCAAAGACACGTCGCTTGCCGCTGCTATCACCGTGCCGGAGCTTTTCCAGTCCGCACAGCGCATCGTCGCCACCACGTATGAACCGCTTATCCTCTACATTGAAGCCGCCCTCATCTATCTCGCCCTCAGTTCCGTGCTGTCCAACCTGCAGGCGCGGCTGGAAGTGCGGTTTGCCCGTTATGGCGGCATGATGGAGAACAGCCGATGATCGAGCTTTCCAATATCGAAAAACGCTTCGGCGATGCTGTCATCCTCAAAGACATTTCGCTGACATTTCCAGAAGGCAGCGTCACAGCGCTGGTTGGCCCATCCGGCGGCGGCAAAAGCACGCTGCTGCGCTGCATCAACCTGCTGGAGCTGCCGACCGAGGGCACGGTGCGCATCGGCACCGACTCGATTGCATTTACCTCAGGCAAGAAAGTGACGTGGCAATCCATCCAGAAAATCCGCCGTCAGACGGGTATGGTGTTCCAAAACTTCCAGCTGTTTCCGCATCGCACCGCGATTGAAAACGTCATGGAAGGCTTGTTGATCGTGCAGAAATGGTCGCGCGAGAAGGCAAGAGATCGCGCCATGGAGCTTCTGACCAAGGTCGGCATGGCGCACAAGGCCGATGCCTGGCCCGCCAATCTCTCCGGCGGCCAGCAGCAGCGCGTTGCCATTGCCCGCGCGCTCGGCCCCTCGCCGCAGGTGCTGCTATGCGACGAGCCGACCTCGGCGCTAGACCCGGAACTTTCAGAGGAAGTCGTTGACGTGCTTGGCCAATTGGCCCGCGAGGGAACCACCATGGTCATGGCCACCCACGATCTGCGCCTTGCGTCGCGCATCGCCAACAATGTCGTGTTTTTGGAAGCTGGCAAAGTGGTGGAAACGGGGACTGCCGAAGCCATTTTCCGTGCCCCCAAACAGGAGCGTACACGCCGCTTCGTCTCCTCCATTAATGCGGCGCAATCTCTCTAATCCAGATCGAAATCCTCACATCTGGCCGTAATAGACTGTTTTCAATTCGAGATTTCACGTCTAAGCCTATGTGACGATATCAGCATGAGGGAGGTTGCATGCCGACGGTTCTCAAGGAATTGGACGCGCGCCGGGCGCAAGCAAGGCTCGGCGGAGGCCAGAAGCGCATCGATGCGCAACATGCCAAGGGCAAGCTGACGGCGCGGGAGCGCCTTGATGTTCTGCTCGATGAAGGTTCCTTCGAAGAATACGACATGTATGTCACCCACCGCGCGGTGGATTTCGGCATGGCGGAGCAAAAAGTAGCGGGCGATGGCGTCGTCACCGGCTGGGGCACCATCAACGGCCGGCAAGTCTACGTCTTCAGCCAGGATTTCACCGTTCTGGGCGGCTCGCTGTCCGAAACCCATGCGCAGAAGATTTGCAAGGTCATGGATATGGCGGTGCGCGCCGGTGCGCCGCTGATCGGCCTTAACGATAGCGGCGGTGCGCGTATTCAGGAAGGCGTGGCGTCGCTGGCCGGTTACGCCGAGGTCTTCCGCCGCAACGCCGAAGTATCAGGCGTCATCCCGCAAATCTCCGTCATCATGGGCCCCTGCGCTGGCGGCGCGGTCTATTCGCCAGCCATGACGGATTTCATCTTTATGGTGCGCGATACCTCCTACATGTTCGTCACCGGGCCGGATGTGGTGAAAACCGTCACAAACGAGATCGTCACCGCGGAAGAACTGGGCGGCGCCTCCACCCACACCCGAAAATCATCTGTCGCCGATGGTGCTTATGAAAACGACATCGAAGCACTGGAGGCGGTCCGTGCGCTATTCGACTTCCTGCCGCTCAACAATCGCGAAAAAGCCCCGAGCCGCCCGTTTCACGATGACCCGGCACGGCTGGAGCAGCGGCTCGACACGCTGATCCCTGATAGTTCCAACAAGCCTTACGACATGAAGGAACTGATCCACGCGCTGGCTGATGAAGGCGATTTCTTCGAGATTCAGGAAGCCTTCGCCAAGAACATCATCACCGGCTTCATCCGCCTCGAAGGCCAGACCGTTGGCGTTGTCGCCAACCAGCCGATGGTGCTGGCGGGCTGCCTGGATATCGATAGCTCGCGCAAGGCCGCCCGCTTCGTCCGCTTTTGCGATGCCTTCAACATTCCACTTTTGACGCTGGTGGATGTACCAGGCTTTCTGCCGGGTGTGGCGCAGGAATATGGCGGCGTCATCAAACACGGCGCAAAGCTACTGTTTGCCTATGCTGAAGCGACCGTGCCGATGGTGACTCTTATCACCCGCAAGGCCTATGGCGGCGCCTATGACGTGATGGCCTCCAAACATATCGGCGCCGACGTCAACTACGCCTGGCCGACGGCGGAAATCGCTGTCATGGGCCCAAAGGGTGCGGCGGAAATTCTCTACCGCTCCGAATTGTCCGACCCGGTCAAGATCGCTGCACGCACCAAGGAATATGAAGAGCGTTGCGCCAATCCCTTCGTAGCGGCAGAACGCGGCTTCATCGATGAGGTTATCATGCCCCATTCCTCCCGCCGCCGCATCGCCCGCGCCTTTGCCTCACTGCGCAACAAGCAGGTGACGACGCATTGGAAGAAACACGACACGATACCGCTGTGAGGACGAAACCATGATCTCCAAAATCCTCATCGCCAACAGAGGTGAAATCGCCTGCCGTGTGATCCGCACGGCCAAGGCCATGGGCATCAAAACGGTTGCTGTTTATTCCGATGCCGATGCCAATGCGTTGCATGTTCGCGAGGCTGACGAGGCGGTCCATATCGGCCCCGCCCCGTCCAACCAGTCCTATATCGTCATCGAGAAGATTCTGGACGCGATAAAGCAGACAGGGGCCGATGCCGTGCATCCCGGCTACGGCTTTCTGTCGGAAAACCCTAACTTCGCGGCAGCGCTTGATAAGGCCGGCGTCATCTTCATCGGCCCGCCGGTAAAAGCCATCGAAGCGATGGGCGACAAGATCACCTCTAAGAAGCTAGCGGCGGAAGCGGGCGTTTCTACCGTGCCGGGGCATATGGGCCTGATCGAAGATGCGGATGAGGCCGTGAAGATCGCGTCTTCCATCGGTTATCCAGTCATGATCAAGGCATCCGCTGGCGGCGGAGGCAAGGGCATGCGGATTGCCTGGAATGATGCCGAGACGCGTGAGGGCTTCCAGTCCTCGAAGAACGAGGCGAAGGCCTCGTTTGGCGATGACCGCATTTTCATCGAAAAATTCGTCAACCAGCCGCGCCACATCGAAATTCAGGTTCTGGGCGACAAGCACGGCAACGTGCTTTACCTCGGCGAACGCGAATGCTCCATCCAGCGCCGCAACCAGAAAGTCATTGAGGAAGCGCCCTCGCCTTTCCTTGACGAAGCCACGCGTAAGGCAATGGGCGAACAGGCCGTCGCCCTTGCCAAGGCCGTTGGCTATTATTCTGCTGGCACGGTTGAATTCATCGTGGATGGCGAACGCAATTTCTACTTCCTTGAAATGAACACCCGTTTGCAGGTGGAACACCCTGTGACGGAACTGGTCACGGGTATCGATCTGGTAGAGCAGATGATCCGCGTTGCCTCTGGCGAACGCCTTGCCTTTAGCCAGAGCGACGTCAAACTCAACGGCTGGGCCATTGAAAGCCGTCTCTACGCTGAAGATCCTTACCGGAACTTCCTACCCTCCATCGGTCGCCTGACACGTTATCGACCTCCGAAAGAAGGGCCGCAAGCGGATGGCACCATCATTCGCAACGACACGGGTGTGTTCGAAGGTGGTGAAATCTCGATGTATTATGATCCGATGATCGCCAAACTTTGCGCCTGGGGCTCTGATCGTATCACGGCCATCGATGCCATGGGCGAGGCGCTGGACAGTTTCGAGGTCGAAGGCATCGGCCACAACCTTCCTTTCCTTTCGACAGTCATGCAAAATCAGCGTTTCCGCAGCGGAAACCTTACGACTGGCTTTATCGCGGAAGAGTTCCCCGAGGGCTTTGCGAGTGTCGAACCGGATGCGGAGAGCGCGCGGAAACTGGCAGCCATTGCCGCTTTGATCCATTATCGCGTCCAGACGCGCGCCACGCAGATTTCCGGCACCATCGGCAATCATCGCCGCGTGGTCGGCAGGGATTGGGTGGTCACCTTCTCCAAGACGGACCACAGCCTTTCTCTCGACGCCACCGAAAGTGTCGTGACAGCGACCTTCGAGGATGGCACCGCGCTGCCGGTCGAAACAAGCTGGCAGCCCGGGGAGACGTTGCAAATCTTCACGGCCGGCGGGCAGACCATGGCGGTGAAGATCGATCTTTCACCATCAGCAATCCGTCTGCGCTGGCGGGGCATGGATGTCACAGCGCAGGTTCGCACGCCGCGTGTGGCAGAACTCGCGCGCCTGATGCCGGAAAAGCTGCCGCCGGATACGTCCAAGCTGCTGCTTTGCCCGATGCCGGGCGTCGTCACCTCCATTTCCGTGCAGGCGGGTGAGCAGGTGGAAGCGGGCCAGGCACTGGCAACGGTGGAGGCGATGAAGATGGAAAATATTCTGCGCGCAGAACGCAGAGGCCGCGTCAGCAAAATATCCGTGAGCGCTGGAGACAGTCTCGCAGTGGATGAGGTGATTTTGGAGTTTGAGTAGGGGAAGCCCGCCTTTTGCGCTGCCGTTTTGCCACAAATCGCGCTAAAGCTGCCGTATATGAGTCTATGAGATTCCTCTCCCACCTCTGACGAATGCCGAACGAGTAATGCCGATGCCTGACGAAACCCGAGTGAGACTGCGCGATATCGGTTTTGTTTCGGGCGTTTACGAAACAGGCAGGCTGAATGCTATCACCGATGTTTCAGGCCTGCGCGTCGGCCATTCGACTGTCATTGAGGGCGGCACCATCCGCACCGGGGCAACCGCCATTTTCCCCCATGGCGGCAATCTGTTTCAGGACAAGGTTCCGGCGGCGCTTGCAGTCTATAACGGCTTTGGCAAATTCGTCGGCGCAACGCAGATCGAGGAACTCGGCGAAGTCGAAACGCCCATCATTCTCACCAATACACTCGCTACAGGCCGCGCCATCGAGGCTATCAACCGCTACACGCTTGCCCAACCCGGCAATGAGAAAGTCGTTTCGCTGAACGCCGTGGTGGGCGAGACGAACGATTCCCGCCTTAACGATATCCGCGCCGGTCGCCCGACCGTGGACGAAATCGCTTTGGCTTTGGACAATGCCCGCGAAGGTGCGGTCGATGAAGGCGCAGTTGGCGCAGGTACCGGCACCGTCGCTTTCGGTCTGAAGGGCGGCATCGGCACCAGTTCCCGTATCCTGTCTGTTGCGGGCGAACGCTACACGCTGGGCGTTCTGGTGCAATCCAATTACGGCGGCAACCTTCTGGTCTGCGGAAAGCACTATGTCAGCCCGCAGCACCTGGATAAGGATGGCTCCATCGTCATCGTGCTGGCGACCGATGCGCCTTTGTCTTCTCGCAATCTGAAGCGGCTGGCTGCGCGTTCCTTCGGTGGACTGGCACGCACGGGTGCGGCGCTCAGCAACGGTTCGGGCGATTATGCGCTTGCCTTTTCAACCGCAGAAAATGTTCGCCGCACACCGGAGCGCCGCAAGGGGCTTCATGCCTATCCGGAGCTTTCCAACGACGTCATCTCTCCGCTGTTCGAAGCCGCTATCGAAGCGACGGAAGAAGCAATTTTGAACTCGCTTTGCATGGCATCGTCTACACGCGGCTTCAATGCGGCCACGGCTAAGCCATCGACCATTCCCGCTATTTCCATCGAAGCGCTTAAAGCGCTGCTTTCCTCTCGACCCTAAAGGACACATCATGCCCAGCGAAACCAGCCGCATCGTCTATCTCAACGGCGAATTTCTTCCCGAAGCCGAAGCCAAGCTTTCCATTTTCGACCGTGGTTTTCTGTTCGGAGACGGCATTTACGAGGTGACGTCGGTGATCGGTGGCAAGCTGATCGATAGCGATCTGCACATGGCGCGACTGGAACGGAGCGCCGGTGAAATCGACATCCCGCTGCCCATCACCACCCAGCAGGTTGTCGAGGCGGAGCGTCGTCTGATCAAAGACAACAATCTGGTGGAGGGCCTCATCTATCTGCAACTGACGCGTGGCGCAGAAGACCGCAACTTTCTGTTTTCCGACGATCTCGCTCCAACACTCGTCATGTTCCCGCAGGTCAAAAAGCTGGTCGGCGGTCCGCAAGAGGCAACAGGGCTCTCGGTCAAATCCGTTCCGGATCAACGCTGGGCACGCCGCGATATCAAATCCGTCTGCCTGCTGCCACAGGTCATGGCAAAGCGCATCGCCAAGGCGGAAGGCTGCGACGAGGCGTGGATGATCGAGGATGGTTTCGTCACCGAAGGTGCATCTTCTACCGCTTACATCATCACCGCCGACAATAAGCTTGTGACACGGGGCAACAGCAACAAGACGCTTCCCGGCTGCACCCGCGCAGCTGTCTTGCAGTTGGTGGAAGAAGCGGGACTGACGCTGGAAGAACGGGCCTTCACGCTTCAGGAAGCGCTCGAAGCACAGGAAGCGGCGCTGACGAGTGCGGGCAATTTCGTCATGCCCATCACCACCATCGACGGCAAGCCCATCGGCAACGGCAAGCCCGGCCCGTTGGTCACACGTCTGCGCGAGCTCTACCTCGAAAACGCATTGCGCACGGCGATCTGATACTCAGCGGCGCTCGATCTCTCAGGTCGAGCGTCGATATTCAATCATCCGGGCGCGGCTGGAAACCAGTTCGACGCGATCCTGATCCAGCATGTTCAGGCATACCCTTTTCGTCCACGGACCATCGATCAGCGTGAACAGAAAACGCCCATTGCCCAGCGCCGTCAGCGGCATGGCATGGCGCACCGGGCCGATGCCCATGGACAAGGCCCCGTCCGCAACCACGAACTCCGCCCCCTCGGGCGAGCGCCAGCAGCCCGAAAGTGCGGCCGGAACCTCATGCTGACCAACCGGCAGAAAACGGCGCGGCGCGTGTCCCGCCTCTCCCACCAGCGCATCCCCTTCCAGGCGCAACTGCATGGGTGAGGACGCGGAACGGGAGGAAACCCAGCCGTTTTCATCCTCATAAAGCGTGTCGTCCGCATCGATAAAGGTGCAGGTGCTGCCCTTGATTTCCAGCCACCATGGACCTGTCTCGGTGACATAGAGACCATCCGGCAGGCTGTTAGATGGCTTCGGAAGCGACAGACCGGTCAGTGCTGCCATGCTTTCCAGCGCAATCTTGAAACCATTGGTGTCTTCGCGGTTGGACACCACGACAAAGCCCGTACCTTTCTCCGGGTCGAGCAGGAAATAGGTCTTGTAACCGGGATGCGACCCGCCGTGACCGACAAAACGGCGTGAGCCCAGATGCGACCAACGCAAGCCAAGTCCGTATTCGCTCATTCTCCCGTCAGCAAGTGGGCGTTCGGATGACATTCTTTGTAGGAGGCCCGAAAAGCCGTGTTCGCCTTTCAAGAGCGACTGTAGCCAGTGCACTAGCGCCTCACCACTACCAGCAAGACTTCCCGATGCGGAGATGTGGAGGCCCGCTGAGGACAGCTGCCAGCCTTGCTCGGCTTTCCAATAGCCCGGCACGAGTCCCGTCACCGGATCGTTCCAGACATCGGGCGCCTTCAGGAAAATGGCGAGTGGTTCTGCAATATGTTTCTGCACGAAGTCATCGAAGCGCAGTCCCTTTCGTTCCAGCGCCGCCTCCACCAGACGATATCCGGTGTTCGAGTAGGACACTTCGCTGCCTGCCGGAAAATTGAGCCGCGTCATTCGCGAGAGATAGTCGAGCAGCGGCCCCGGCTTTGTTTCCGTATAGACGGAAAGGCCGAGCAATGAGAGGCATTCACGCACGTCTGGCAGACCACCGCTCATATCCAGCGCCTGACCGACAGTAACGTCGCGAAGTGGCGGTTGAAGTTCGGCTATGTGTTGCCCAAGGGGATCATCTAGCGAGATCAGGTGGCTGTTTTCCAGCACCATGGCGCAGAATACATGCTTGGTGACGGAGGCATAGCGCACAACGCTTTTTGACGTGAAGGGCGTGAGCGTGGACAGGCTCTCGACACCACCAGCGTGAGCAAAACGGATGCCGGATCGATCAAAGCCGATGACGGAACCGCCGGGCTCCTGGCTTCCCCATTGAGAAACGAAATGCGCTGCAACATCGGATGCAGCGCTCCAGTCTTGATCGTCCAGCATGTCTTTTTCCTTTCAAATGGCCCCGTTAACGCAACGGAGCCCTGTTCGGGCATTGCATTTGCACCTATCTGACGCTTACAGCAACGCCTGTCAGACATTATCCGAAAGTGATCGCCACATGACCAGCCCCAATGCCGTGCCCGTATTCGACGGCCATAATGATGTCCTCCTGCGCCTCAAGCTTTCCGGCCATCCAGCCCCAGAAACGCTGTTCATTGAGGGCGATATTGTCGGACACATCGATTTGCCGCGCGCCGAAAAGGGTGGCTTGGCAGGCGGTCTGTGCGCGATCTTTGTTCCGTCACCGCAGGGTTTTGACGCCAACCGCGACTTTCTGCCGCCCAGCCAGCCGGATGCACTGGCTACGACGCTTGGCATGGCCAGCCTGCTGTTTCGCATCGAGGCGGCGTCCAACGACAAACTCTCGGTCTGCCGCAGCGCTGCCGATATTCGCCACGCCATGGCAAATGGCGCCTTCGCCTCGGTGTTGCATATCGAAGGGGTCGAAGCTTTCGATGCCAATCTCGATGCGCTCTATGTTCTGCATCAGGCTGGCCTTCGCACGCTGGGTCCGGTGTGGAGCCGCCCCAATATTTTTGCGCATGGCGTTCCGTTCCGCTTCCCATCGACACCAGATATCGGCCCGGGCCTGACGGATGCCGGACAGCGGCTGATCAAGGCCTGCAACGAGTTGAAGATCATGGTCGATCTTTCTCATATGAATGAGCAAGGTTTCTGGGAGATCGCCAAAATCTCGAATGCTCCGTTGGTTGCTTCGCATTCCAATGCGCATGCGCTCTGCAACCACAGCCGCAACCTGACCGACCGTCAGCTTGATGCCATCAGGGACACGGGCGGCTTGGCCGGCATCAATTTCGGCGTATTGTTCATGCGCCAGGATGGCGTCAAGAATCCCGACACCGATCTTGGCGAGCTGGTGCGGCATGTGGATTATATGGTCGAGCGCATGGGCATAGACCATGTTGCCATGGGTTCGGATTTCGATGGCACGACTATTCCCGCCATTATGAAAGACGCGTCCGACCTGCAACTGCTCGTTGATGCCCTGCGCAAAGCAGGTTACGATCAGGCTTCGCTTGAGAAGATTTGCCACGGCAACTGGATTAGAACTCTGGAGGCCACCTGGGGAGCGTGACGCTGGCCAAAAATATCTTCGCGCACAGCCGCCGGTCAGTTGCTTTCATTTCAGCGAAGGACCACAAGCCTTCGCGGTAATACTGCATGCTGCTTCGCTGTGCGTTCGAAGAATTTATGAAATAAAAATCAAATCTTCGTATTTGTGAAAACACAACGAACTAGCGTCACAATGCTGTGGTTGGCCAGACTCAATCTGATCTTGTGGAAAAGCATATGACAGAGAAGAACGACGTAGCGCAGATCGAAGACGCAGAAGCCGGGCTCGAAGGCTTTTTTGAGCGGTACAGACCTCATCTCACATCGATTGCGGTGACGCTCGTCTTCGTGATGATGACCTTCACCATCTACAAGCTGACTTCGGAAGTCCGCTATGACGAGATCGTCGATGCGCTGGCTGATACGAGTTGGCGCGCTGCCGCACTTGCTGTTCTTTTCACGGCGCTCAGCTTTGCCGCGCTGATCTGTTATGACCTCAACGCCATCGAATATATCGGCAAGAAGCTGCCGACACCCTCCGTCATCACCACCGCCTTCATCGCCTATGCTGTCGGCAATACCGCCGGTTTCGGCCCGCTCAGCGGTGGCGCGATCCGGTTTCGCGCCTATTCACGGCTGGGACTGACACCATCGGACATAGCGCGCATCATCGCCTTTGTGACGCTGTCCTTCGGTCTTGGCCTGCTGGCCGTCAGTGCGCTCTCCACACTCATCGTCGCTCCGCGCGTTGCCAGCATTCTGGGGATCGACCCGGTTTGGCTCAGAGGCGGCGCGCTGATCGTCATCTGCGTCATGGCGACGTTGCTGTTCCTGGGCCGTAATGGCAGGGTCATCCAGATCAAACGCCTGAAGCTGCGCCTGCCCGACAGCCGTACGTCATCCCGTCAGTTTCTGGTGTCTGCGCTGGATATTGCGGCATCCGCCTCCGTTCTTTACGTGCTGCTGCCGGAAACGAATGTTGGCTGGCCAAGCTTCTTTGCCATCTACGCAACAGCCGTGGGCCTTGGCGTTCTTAGCCACGTTCCTGCCGGTCTCGGCGTTTTTGAGACTGTCATGGTCGCAGGCCTTGGCAACGCCATCAGCCTCGATCAGTTGCTGGGCGGGCTCGTGCTTTACCGCATGATCTATCACGTCCTGCCACTTCTGTTCGCCATCTTCCTGATGCTGGCGTCCGAAATGAAGCAGTTTGCCTCGAAGCCTGTCATGGCGGATATCGGCAACCTCGCTGCGCGACTTGCCCCGTCCCTGCTCTCGGCCTATGCGCTCATTCTCGGTACCATGCTGATTTTTTCCAGCGTGACGCCCACGCCGGATAGCAATCTCGATTTCCTCTCCGGCTTCGTCCCGTTGCCGATCATCGAAGCAGCCCACTTTCTGTCCAGTATTCTCGGCCTGGTTCTCGTCGTTGCCTCGCGTGGCCTTAGCCAACGGCTGGATGGTGCTTGGTGGGTAGCGTTGGTTGCGGCGGCTGGCGGTCTGTTCCTGTCGCTTATAAAGGCCATCGCCGTTTTCGAAGCGATCTTCCTTGGGATATTTATCGTTGCGCTGTTCTTCAACGTGCGCAGCTTCACACGCCACGCCTCGCTTCTGCGACAGGCGCTCGGGCCAACATGGCTTGCGGCGATGGCGGTCATCGTTGCCGGTGCAGCAACCATCCTGTTCTTCGTTTACCGCGATACGGACTACAGCCAGACGTTGTGGTGGCAATTCGAGTTTTCCGAGGAAGCACCGCGCGGCCTTCGCGCGCTTCTGGGGCTGGTGCTGGCCTCATCGACCATTGCCATCTTCAGCCTGCTGCGCCCTGTCATCTATCGTCCAGAAGAAATTCACCCTGACGACATCGTCCGGGCAACCTCGATTGTCGAAAAACAGGATGTCGCCGACGCCAATCTGGTGCGCATGGGCGACAAGCACGTCATGCTGTCGGAAAGCGGCAATGCTTTCATCATGTATGGCATTCGTGGGCGCTCATGGATTGCGCTTGCCGACCCCGTTGGCGACGAGAAAGACTTTGCCGACCTCGTCTGGCAGTTCGTGGAAACCGCGCGCTCATCCGGCGGCAGAGCCGTATTCTACCAGATTTCGCCAACCGTTCTGCCTTACTGCGCCGATGCCGGCCTTCGCGCCTTCAAGCTGGGTGAGCTGGCGATGGTCGATCTCACCCGCTTTGAGCTGAAAGGCGGGAAACTCGCCAATCTGCGCCAGTCGCTCAGCCGTGGTGCGCGCGATGGCCTGACCTTCTCGGTTGTCGAGACGCCAAACGTTCCTGAGATTTACGAGGACCTGAAGCGCGTCTCGGATTCCTGGCTGTCGCACCACAACACCCGCGAAAAGACCTTCTCCCTCGGCTCTTTCGAGAAGGACTACATCCTTTCGCAACCGGTTGCCGTTCTGCACAAGGATGGGCAGGTCACGGCTTTCGCCAACCTGCTGATGACCGAAACCAAGGACGAAGTTACCGTCGACCTCATGCGCTTCTCGCCGGACGCGCCGCGCGGCTCGATGGATTTTCTGTTCGTCAGCATTATTGAATATATGCGGGAACAGGGTTACTCCTATTTCAACCTTGGCATGGCACCGCTTTCGGGCATGTCCAAACGGGAGGCGGCCCCTGTGTGGGACCGAATTGGCGGCACCTTGTTCGAACACGGTGAGCGTTTTTATAACTTCAAGGGCTTGAGAGCGTTCAAATCGAAATTCCACCCGAAATGGGAGCCCCGCTATGTGGCGGTTTCCAACGGTACGAGCGCTGCTTTGGCCCTTATGGACGCAACCGTTCTTATCAGCGGTGGCGTCAGAGGAGTAATTGGTAAATGACGGGCATGAAACACCTGAAAGCCGCGCTGCTGGCAGCCGTATTCCTCATACCCGCCTATGCTTCGGCTCAGGATGCCAACGGTTTCCAGACAGGGATGATTCCAGCTGACCACATCATGCTGCCCAGCGATGATCTGACCGCCAATATCTTCCTGATTTCAGGTGCAAATGGCTGGGGCGAGGCGGAGCAGACGGAAGCCGATGCGCTGGTGGAAAAAGGTGCTGCAGTCGTCGGCATCGATCTCCCAAAATATATCGAAGCCCTGAAGGCGGATGATGATGACTGCATTTATATGATCTCCGACATTGAAGAGCTTGCGCAGGAAATTCAGCGCAAGGCCGGTGTCTCGAATTACCGCCCGCCAATCATTGCCGGTATTGGCGATGGTGCGACGCTGGCGCTTGCCATGATCGCGCAGAGCCCAGCCGCCACCATCGGTGAAGCTGTTGCCGTCGATCCCGTTGCCGGTATTCCGCTTGATAAAATTCTCTGCACGCCCGCTACGAAAGAAAAGGACAATGACCGCACGATCTACGGCCTGACCGATGGTCCCCTGCCGGCTCCCGTCAGCGTCGTCTTCACGCCCAAGGCGGATGCCAAGGGTCGCGCCCATGTCGAAGACCTCGTGAAATCCCACTCCGATATCGACGTCAAGGATGTGACTGACGATGCGCAGGCTGCGCTTGCGCAGACACTGCAGGACCGCATCGATGCGGCTGGAAATTCCGACAACCCGCTCGGCCTGCCGCTGACCGTTCTCGAGGCAAAGCCGACCATGGACACCATGGCCATCATCTATTCGGGCGATGGCGGCTGGCGCGATCTGGACAAGGATGTCGGCGGCTTCCTGCAGCAGGATGGCGTACCGACTATCGGTATAGATTCCCTGCGTTATTTCTGGTCCGAAAAGAAGCCGGAAGAAATCGCCGCCGATCTTTCGCGCATCATCGATACCTACCGCAAAGAGTGGAAGGTGAAGAATGTCGTGCTGATCGGCTATTCGTTCGGAGCCGACGTGTTGCCTGTAACGTTCAACTTATTGCCGGAAAAGGACAAAAGCCGCATCGTGCAGATGAGCCTTCTGTCCCTCTCACACGAGGTCTCCTACGAAATATCCGTCGGCGGATGGCTTGGTGTCTCAGGTTCAGGAACGCAAGATCCGGTCAATGATCTGGCAAAGATCGATCCGAAGATCGTTCAATGCGTTTATGGCACGGATGACGAGGATGCCGCCTGCCCGGCCCTGAAGGACAAGGGTGCGGAAATCATCGGCATCGATGGCGGGCATCACTTTGACGAGGATTACGAGGCGCTGACGAAACGCATCATCGCTTCGCTGAAAAAACGTCTTCAGCATTAAGCCAGACTCGATTTCTTTGTCGACATATTGAATACAGAGCATCGACTCTGTATTCCCTGCTGTCATCACGTCAACGAAAGATCGACGCATGTTCTCTGCCAAGCCAGCCCCCATCACCAACGAAGAACGCCAGCACAGACTGGAACGCCTCCGCCGTCTGATGCAGGGGCAGGGTGTTACCGCGCTGTTGTTGGGCTCGACAGAGAGCCTGCGCTACTTCACCGGTCTGGTGTGGCATCAGAGTGAGCGCCTGCTGGGAGCCGTTATCACCTCTACCAGCCTGCATTACATCGTTCCCGGCTTTGAAAAGAGCCGCGTCGATACGCTGCCGCATCTCGAAGGTGAGGTCCACATCTGGCAGGAAGAGGAAAGCCCGGCAGCCCTCGTCGCGTCGTTGATCGGCGACAAGGGCCGGGTTGCGCTGGATGATGCCTTGCCGCTGTTCATCTATCACAGCCTTGCAAAGGCGCTTGGGCAGGACAGGCTTCTCGATGGCGGCGCACTGATCAGCAGTCTGCGTAGCCGGAAGTCTTCAAGCGAAATCGCCATCATTCAATATGCCATGGATCTGACGTTGGAGGTGCAGAAGCGCGCTCACGGCATCATGAAGCCCGGCATCCGCGCATCCGAGGTGGTTCGTTTCATAGACGAACAGCATCGCGAACTGGGTGGTGAAGGTGGTTCCTATTTCTGCATCGTCTCTTTCGGCACCGC
Organism: Hyphomicrobiales bacterium; assembly: GCA_900473205.1. GTDB lineage: Bacteria > Pseudomonadota > Alphaproteobacteria > Rhizobiales > Rhizobiaceae > Agrobacterium. Next base: position 111,569 of record UCLB01000027.1, on the reverse strand, counting down.
CACGTCGCTTCCGCATGGCGCGGATGGCGACCAGACCCTGCAAGAAGGCGACGTCATTCTGGTCGATACCGGAACCCGCATCGATGGTTATCACTCCGATATTACCCGCACCTGTGTGCTGGATGAACCGGATGCGGATTTCGCCCGAGCATGGGCCATTGAGCGCGAGGCACAACAGGCGGTCTTCGATGCGGCAAAGCCGGGCGCTTCCTGTGGCAGTCTCGATGATGCTGCGCGAAGCGTGCTCGCAAAGCATGAGCTGGGGCCGGACTACGCGCTGCCGGGACTACCGCACCGTGCCGGTCACGGCCTAGGCTTGGAAATTCATGAGGCGCCCTATATCGTGCGCGGAAATTCTCTACCGCTCTCGGAAGGCATGTGTTTTTCCAACGAGCCCATGCTTGTTTATCCCGACCGTTTCGGCATTCGTCTGGAAGACCATATTTATATGGGTGAGGACGGTGCGAAGTGGTTTACGCAGCCTGCCATATCGCCCACCCAACCATTTTCTGATTAAATTTGGACGTTGGCATCCAACATAAAATATAGTTTTGATACCGCGAATCATATTGCTGGAGCCGATGATGTCCGTTGCTGAAAAAAGAAAAACAAAAACACCTATTTTGGTAGACCGGATCGCGGATTTTATCGAGAAAATTCAGGCGACTAAAAAGCCGGATGGTACCTTCGACACCAAGAAGATCGGGGCGCTCTGGAATGAAGAGGTACGCTTCCATTTTGAAAACGGACGAACCGAAAAGACGCTGGAACTCTATATTGTAAAATATAGATATGCGTTGAAGGATGCTTTTGGTCCGAAAACGACGCCGCTTGCCATCTGCAACATGAAAAAACTCCGTGAGCGGCTGGACACCTATATCAAGAGTGAAAAATACGCCGTGGTGGGCGTTGCAAGCTCTATTCAGGAAAAGCTGGAGCGTGCCGAATACAATATGGCCGGGCGCAAGCCACGCTTCTTGCTACGCGTTTCGAACTTTATTGCCGCAACCAATGGCCTCACCACCAAGGCGGAAATGCAGGCATTGTGGGACGCAGAGATGGCGTCCATGGGAGACAAGGCGCAGGCAACAGTCATCTCCTACATTACCAAATACCGCAACGCGCTACGCGAGGCCTTCGGTGACGACCATCCCATGCTGCGCATCGCCGCTGGCACGCCGCAGCTCTACGATGAAGCGCGCAAGATCAAGATGGCGAAAATCGCCAACAAGCATGGCTCGCTCATCACCTTCGAGAACTATGCAGAGGTCATGCGGCGGTGTCGTCGTTACCTGCATTCATCCGACCCCATGACCATCGCGATTGGCCTGATGGGCACGACGGGACGGCGTCCTTATGAAATCTTCACCCAGGCCGAACTGACGCCTGCGGCGTACGGCAAGGGCGTTTCCAAGTGGAGTGTGCTGTTCAACGGGCAGGCCAAGACCAAACAGGGTGAAGGCACGAAGTTCGGCGTGACCTATGAAATTCCGGTGCTGGAACAGGCGAAAATCGTGCTGGATGCCTACGGTCGTCTGCGGGACAGCAGCAATGGCAAACTGTGGCTGGGGCTCAGCGTCGACGATTTCACGTCGGAGGTCCGCCTGCCTTTGCGAGATGAGGTGATCAGCAAATTCGAGGATATCTGGCCTAAGGAAGAACCGCCGAAACCCTACGGACTTCGACACCTCTATGCCGAAATCGCCTTCCGCAATTTCGCGCCATCCAGCGTCACTAAGAACAGCTATTTCGCCGCCATCCTCGGCCATAACAACAACGATCTTGAAACGTCGCTGTCCTACATGACCTACACATTCCCGGAAGATGCCGAGGCATCCAAGGCGCGTGCCGAAAAAGTGGCAGACCGCACCATTCGGCAGATGGTCGAGGTCAACCGAATTCCGGGCATGCCGCAGAAATAAGCACCCGACGCTCCCGCCGGGCCACATCTTGTCAAACCTTACAAAGCGTTTGCCCGCGCCGCCTGCACTCGCGGATCGGGGTCTAGACCGGCTGCCAGCAGCTTGCGGGTATAATCCTTTTCCGGTGTTTCGAAGATTTGCCGCACCGTGCCCATCTCCACCACATCTCCATGCTGCATGACCATGACGTGATCGGCAAAATCGCGGACCACCGGCAGATCGTGGGCGATGAAGATGAAGGCGATGCCGAGTTCCTTGCGCAGCCTGTCCAGCAGCGCGATGACCTGCGCCTGAATGGAAACATCGAGCGCTGACACCGCTTCATCGCAGACGATCAGTTGCGGCTCCAGCGCCAAAGCGCGGGCAATGGCGATGCGCTGGCGCTGACCACCGGAGAACTGATGCGGGTATCGCTGCGCATGGGCGGGGGAGAGACCAACCTGCGCCAGCAATTCATCGACCCGTGCGCGCCATTTGGCCTTGGGCAAAATTTCTGGGTGGATGACCCAAGCCTCGGAAATCAACTGATAGACCGACATGCGCGGGTTGAGCGATTGCGTCGGGTCTTGAAACACCATCTGTATCTGTCGGCGAAGGCCGTAAAGTTCCTTTGGCGGCATGGCCAGCAGGTCGCGGCCCTTCCAATAGGCATGGCCCGAGTCCGAAGGCTCCAGCCGCAGCAGAGCGCGGGCCAGCGTCGATTTACCGGAACCGCTTTCGCCCACGATTGCCAGCGTTTCACCGGCCATCAGATCGAACGACACGCCCTTCAGCGCTTTGAAGGCACCGTAGGATTTTTCGAGATTTTCGACATGCAGAAGCGGCTCACCTTTGGCATCCGGCTCATGCATTTTGCCCTTGCCGGGTGCCGCGGAAATGAGCTTCAGCGTGTAGGGGTGCTTCGGGTTGTGATAGACCTCATCCGGCGTACCGGATTCCACGATTTCACCGGAGTTCATGACCACGACGCGGTCTGCGATCTCAGCCACGACGCCCAGATCATGGGTGATCAGAAGCAGACCCATGCCGGTCTCTTTTTGCAGCTCACTCAGCAGTTTCAGGACTTCCGCCTGCACCGTCACGTCGAGTGCAGTCGTCGGCTCGTCAGCGATGACGATATCGGGCTTCATGGCCAGCGCCATGGCAATCATGATGCGCTGGCGCTGGCCGCCGGAAAACTGGTGCGGGTATTTGTCCATCGCCGCTTCCGGGGATGGGAGGCCGACACGGGCGAAAAGTTCCAGCGCACGTTTGCGGGCCGTATCCGCCGTCACGCCGTGGATGGTCATCACCTCGAGGATCTGCCAGCCGACGGTATAGACCGGGTTTAGATGGCTGAGCGGATCTTGAAAGATCATGGCGATGCGCTTGCCATTGACGGCGCGACGCTCTTCGCTGCTCATTTTCAGCAGGTCCTGACCCGAGAACAGGATTTCTCCATTGGTGATTTCACCCGGCGGCATATCCAGAATGTTCATGATGGCAGAAGCCGAGACCGACTTGCCCGAGCCGCTTTCGCCCAGAATGGCCAGCGTTTCACCGCGGTCCAGATACCAGTTGATGTTCTTCACCGCATTGACGATGCCGCCTGCCGTGTGAAACCGGACAGAGAGATTGCGGACTTCCAGCAGATGATCAGCCATTCTTCTTGCCTCCGATTTCCAGTCTCCAGCGCTGCACGGGATCGAGCGCGACACGCATCCAGTTCGACAGCAGGTTCAAAGACAGGGTGGTGAGGATGATTGCCAGACCCGGCCAGAAAGCCAGCCACCAGGCATTGGTCAGGTACTGTTTGCCCTGCGCAACCATAAGACCCCAGGTGATTTCCGGTGGCTGAATGCCGATGCCGAGGAAGGACAGCGAGGATTCAGCCAGCATGACGAAGGCGAAATCAAGCGTCGCAATCGTCACCAGCGTTGGAAAGACCATGGGCAGGATGTGGCGGAAAACGATGCGCATGGATGACGCACCCATGACCTGCGCCGCCTGCACGAACATGCGCTGGCGAATTTCCAGCACTTCCGCGCGCGTGGTGCGCAGATAGACGGGAATGCGGGTGATGGCCAGAACGATGATGATGTTACCGACCGATGGTGCCAGCATGTAAAGCACAATCACCGCCAGAAGCAGAGACGGGAAGGACATGATGACATCGGCAAGACGCATGATGATGTTCGACACACGCTCGGAAGCGTAACCGGCGATCAGGCCCAACAGAGAGCCCATGATGGCGGAACACACCACCGCACCTGCGGCAATCATCAGCGTGTTTTGTGCAGCAACGATGATACGGGCCAGCAGCGAGCGGCCAAGGGCATCGCCACCCAGTATGAAAAGCCAGCCCTTATCGACCGTAAAGGGCGCGAGATTGCGGGCGCGCAGGTTCATGGAAACTGCTGAATCACCCATCAGCATCGGACCGAACAAAGCGCAGAAAACGGCAATGATTAGAAAAATCGCTGCGCAGCAGGCGAACTTATCGTGCCATAGCATTCCAAGAATGACGGACACACGGCCGCGAGGCTTGGCGTCAATGGTCTGGACGTGGGGAAGTGTACTGGACATGGTCATGACCTCAGGTCCGCAAGCGCGGATCGAGTGCCGCATAGGCAAGATCGATCAGCAGGTTCATGATGAAGATGGCAATCGCTGTGACCATGATCGCCGCGAGGATGACGTTGAAGTCACGCTGGAGAATGGAATCGATCATCAGCTTGCCGACCCCGGGGAAGCCGAAAATGGTTTCCACCACCACGGCACCGTTCAGCATGGCAGCCGCTTGGTCGCCGATGACGGTGATGACCGGCAGCATGGCGTTGCGCAGCGTGTGTACGAAGATTATCGTGCGGTTGTTGACGCCCTTCGCCCGCGCGGTCTTCACATAGGCCGAGCCGAAGGCAGACAGCATGGAGCCGCGCACGATTTGCAGGATGAGGCCGAAGGGGCGGATGAAGAGTACCGCAATCGGCAAGATCCAGTGCCAGATCGTGCCAGTACCAGATGTCGGCACCCAGCCGAGCGTGACCGAGAACACGACGATGCCGACAATTGCGATCCAGAAATCAGGTGCGGAGGCACCGATGAGCGAGATCAGTGATACGAAGCGGTCGAATACGCCACCGGGACGGAAGGCAGCGATGGAACCAATGACGATGGCGGCTACCGTGACCAGCGTGATGGTGATCAGCGCCAGTTGAAGCGTCCAGGTGAAGGCCTCCAGCACCACATCGATAGCGGGGCGGGCCTTGCGCAGGCTATCACCGAAATCCAGATGCAGCACGTCCCAGACGTAGCGCCCAAACTGTTCGATAAGCGGGTCATTGAGACCATTGAGTTCACGGAACTTGTCCAGCATCTCTTGGGAGGCATCGACCGGCAGGAACAGCGCCGCCGGGTCGCCTGTGAGACGCGAGAGGAAGAACACGATGACGATGAGTGCGATGAGCGAGAACAGGCTCGCCACGATCCGCTTGAAAATCTTCTTTCCCATCGAACTTTCTCCGGTGATGGAGAAAAGGCGGAGAGGAATTCCGCCTTTTCCGATTGGCTGATTGCGACGGATTACTTGAAGCTGATTTCAGAAAGCTGCAGCTGCGAGTTTGTCGCGATGGTGGGGGTGAATGCGATGCGCGGGTTGACGCGGGCAAAGCCGACCATGTGGAACATCAGAACATCGGCAACTTCATCATTATAAAGGTAGGCGATGAGCTTCTTCCAGTCTTCCACACGCTTGTCGCCGGTGGCAGCGGTCGCATCCGTAATCATCTTATCGACTTCGGGATTGGCAATGCCGGACTGACGGCCCTTGCTATCGTACTTGAAATACATCGAGAAGACAGGATCGCCGCGAGAGTTGTCGTGCTGGGCAGCAACGAGCTGCGGACCACGATTTTCCGGGTAAGGCTTGGAATACTGCTTTTCGAACTCCGCCACTTCATACATCTGAAGCTTGATCTTGAAGCCAGCGGCCTCGAACATCTGCTGTGCGGCTTCCAGCACTTCCACGACGTTCGGGAAATTGTTGGTCCGTCCAACGATGGTAATCGGCGTATCGACAGGCACACCATCCGCCTTCGCTTCTGCGAGCAGCTTCTTGGCACCTTCCAGATCAAACGGCAGCGGCTTTACATCCGGGTTCCAGCCAATCGTGCTTGGAGGCACCATGGCAACAGCCTTGAGAGCACCCTTGGGCAGAAGCGTGCCGATGAAGGCATCGCGATCCAGCGCCATGTTGAGCGCCTTGCGAACCCGCACGTCATCCAGCGGCTTGATGGAGGTATCGACGCGCATGTAGAAGGTTTCGGAGTTCAGATAGTTGAAATCGATCTTCGCGTCCGTGGCGTCCAGCTCGGAAATATTGGGTGCCAGATCAGCCTCGCCTGCCTTGACCATGGCAGCACGAACGGATGGGTCGCCACGGAACACATAGGTCGCCTTGGCAACATCCGGCGCCTTGCCCCAATAATCGCTGCGACGCTCCAGCGTGATGTTCTGGCCAGCCTTCCATTCGGTCAGCTTGTAAGGGCCGGTGCCGATAGGATTGCGGGTGAATTCCATCGGCGTTTCCGAGGGAACGATGGTGATGAGCGTCATCAGCAGCGGCAGGATCGGCTGGGCCGGATCTGCGGTGATGTCGATGGTGTTATCGTCAACGACATTGGCGGAAATTTTGGTCTCGCCGAAATAGCGCGGCGTTTCGCAGGAAAGCTTGCTGCTCATCGCGCGTTCGATGGAGTATTTCACATCGCCCGCATCAAAAGCGGAGCCATCGGAGAATTTCGCGCTCTTGCGCAGATGGAAGCGCCAGGTGCCCGGCTTTGCCTCCTCCCACTTTTCGGCCAGACGCGGCTGAAGGCCCTTGTTGTTGCGCACATCCAGCTCGGTCAGCGTCTCGGAAATATTCTGCAGAACGATGCGGCCGATATTCGAGCGCGTGGCCATGCACGGCTCGACCAGATCGACTTCCTCGTCCAGAACGATCGTCACATCCTTACCCGCACTTTGCGCGTAGCTGGGCGTAATTGACGAGGCGGCCAAGAGCGCGCCGATGAGCAATGTTTTGCTTGTCATAACTTTCCTCCCTGATGAAACAGCGTCGCGCTATTGAAAGCGTGCGACCGCTCGTCGATGCTCCTCACATTAACTGATGCAAACTTGGATCAAAGGGCATAATTTGTCAACTTAACATCGACAACAAATAAAAATCGCGCTCAATAATTTCTATATAACATTGTTTTTATTGATTTATTTATAGATAACACAAATTGATTACGACAAATTACGAACCACTCCAACTTGACAACATTTGTTTGCAGGCGGATTATCCCTGTTAATAACTGATGTGACGGGAGGAAATTTATGACGCCTGAAGAGATTGCGGCAAAGATGGATGGGCATCTTTTTGCGGCAGGCGAAGGACGCAAAGAGGCTTACCTGCCTTCACTGAAAATCCAGAACCACGCGGCATTTTTGAGCTTCCTGCCGGATGGCACACTGGCCTGCGCTTGGTTTGGCGGCACGCTGGAAGGCAAGTCCGATATTTCCATTCACATTTCCACTCTGGGCGATGGTACAGACACCTGGTCGCAGGCCGCTTTGGCGAGCCATGATGAAGAGCGCTCCGAACAGAACCCGATGATTTTCGTCAGGCCCGATGGCAAGATTGCGCTTTTCCACACGGCGCAGCCTTCCGGCAATCAGGATGAGAGCCGCGTGATGGCGCATGATCTTGCGTTTGAAAACGGCAAGATCACTTCCGGCCCGGCGCGCGATATCGGCCTCGCCAATGGCACCTTCATTCGCGCGACCATCGTGCGCCGTGATGACGGCGCTTGGATGCTGCCACTGTTTCTGTGCAATCCCCGCCCCGGCGCGAAATGGACCGGCACACATGACACCGCAGCCGTTGCCGTCAGCAAAGATGAGGGCAAGACATGGTCCGTGACGGAAGTGCCGGATAGTTTTGGCTGCGTACACATGACCATCGTGCCGCTGGACGGTCAGGAGATGGCCGCCTTTTTCCGCCGCCGCCAGTCAGATTTCGTCTATCGCACGGAAAGCCATGATGGCGGTCGCAGCTGGTCTGCGCCTGTGGCCACCGATGTGCCCAACAACAATTCCTCCATTGCCGCCACGCGTCTGGCCGATGGCCGTGTTGCGCTGCTGTGCAACCCGGTCTCAGCAGCCACATCCGACGCACGGCGAGAGTCGCTGTACGATGAATTGGGCGAAGACGACCACCGGCCTAATGCGGAAGGCGGCATTACGCCCATCTGGGGCGTGCCACGTGCACCGGTTACGCTGTGCGTCTCCACGGATGGCGGCAAGAGCTTCCCGCAGCGGCGCATAGTTGAAGATGGCCCCGGCACCTGCCTGTCCAACAATTCGGTGGATGGCCGCAACAAGGAAATGTCCTACCCCGCGCTCGTGGAAGGCAAGGATGGTGCGCTGCACCTCGCCTATACCTACCATCGACGTGCCATCAAATATGTCCGCCTCGACAAGGGCTGGATCGACGGAGAAAACGCATGAGCGATATCGTTGGCATAACCATGGGCGATCCGGCTGGCGTCGGCCCCGAAATCACCATCAAGGCAATCGCCGAAATGAGCGCGGAAGACCGGGCCAATACCCGTGTCTTCGGTAACCTCAAGCAGCTTGAAGCCGCCCGCACCGCACTAGGCTCCGATCTGGACCTCACCGGCCTTGTCGAAAACATCGACATCGAAGGGGCACCGGTCGAATGGGGCAAGCTCAGCGCCGTCTCCGGTGATGCCTCGTTCCGCTTTATCGATAGCGCTGTCAAAGCCGCAACCGCTGGCAAAATCGGCTGCATCGTCACGGCGCCGATCAACAAGGAGGCGCTGAACTCCGCAGGCCACCATTATGATGGCCATACCGGAATGCTGACATCGCTTACCGGCTCCAAATCCGCCTTCATGCTGCTGGCATCAGACCGCCTCAAGGTCATCCATGTTTCCACCCATGTCTCCTTGAAGGACGCCATCAGCCGCGCTAAACCTGAGCGCATTCTGGCGACCATCCGCGCTGGCAACGACCACCTCAAGCGCATCGGCTACGACAAGCCAAAGATCGCGGTGGCCGGCATCAATCCCCATTGCGGCGAAAACGGTCTGTTCGGTACGGAAGACGATGAATTCATCGCACCTGCGGTCGCGCAGGCACGCGCTGAAGGCATCGATGTCTATGGTCCCATTTCCGCCGACACCGTCTATCATCGCGCCTATCAGGGCGGTTTTGATCTGGTTATCGCCCAATATCACGATCAGGGACACATCCCCATCAAGCTGGTCGCCTTCGACACCGCCGTCAACGTCTCCGTCGGCCTGCCCATCGACCGCACCTCGGTCGATCATGGCACCGCCTTCGACATCGCCGGAACGGGCAAGGCCAACCACGTCAACATGAATGCGGCCATTGCCTATGCCCGCAAGCTGATTGCAGGAAAGAAGAAGAACAATGGCTGAAACCTTTGAAATCAGCGGCGTCTATTCCGCCGCAACCACTGCCATCGCCGCAGATGGCACGCCGGATTTCCGCCTGTTCACCGCCCATTGCAAGGCGCTGATCGAAGAAGGCTGCGATGGCGTGGCGCTTCTCGGCACCACCGGCGAGGCCAATTCCTTCGGTCTGAAACAGCGCATGGACATTCTGGAAAAGGCGATTGCAGGCGGCGTTCCCGCGCAGAAGCTTTTGCCCGGCACGGCCCAGACAGCCGTTTCCGACACTGTCGAACTGACCCGCCATGCGGTTGAGGCCGGTGTACCCGCCGTGGTGCTGCTTCCGCCATTTTACTACAAGGGTGTGAGCGCGGAGGGTATTTACCGCGCCTATGCCAAGGTGGTCGAAGGTGTGAAGGATAACCGCCTGAAGGTCATTCTCTACCACATTCCGCAAGTGTCCGGCGTTGCCATTCCTCACGATGTCATCGCCCGCCTGCGCAATGATTTCCCCGGCGTTTTCGTCGGAATCAAGGACAGCTCGGGTGATCTGGAAAACATGAAGGCCATGGTCGCCGCCTTCCCCGGCTTCGGCGTTCTGGCCGGTGCCGACCCTGTGCTGTTGCCACTACTGCAAGTGGGTGGTGCAGGCTGCATTACTGCCAGCTCCAACCTCGTCGCGTCCGATCTGCGCATAGTTTTCGACAACTGGAACGTCGCTGGCAAGGAAGCGGTGGTCAAAGCTGCTCAAGATCGCATCGTTGCATGGCGTGAACTGACCAACACCTATGTGCAGCTTCCCACCGTCAAGGCCATGGTCGCCAAGCGTCGTGGCGATGATGGCTGGCTTCGGGTGCATCCTCCCCTCATCGAGCTTTCCGATGCGGAACGAGAAACCGTCTGGGCGCGCATGGACGCGCTTGAAAACCAATAAGGAGCGGGCTCATGGATGCCATGGCACGGCCAATTACCCTGCATCAACCCAGGCGCCTTGAAATCGGCGCAGGTGCCTCCGGCAAGCTTGGAGAATGGGCAGACGGCGCACAGCGCGTGCTGGTCATCGCAACCGAACATACGGTCGGCTTCGTAGACCGGCTGAAGCTTTCCGGTGATGTCAAAGTGTTCTCCGATGTTCCGCCGGAGCCGGATGACAAGGCGCTGGATGCGGCCATCGAAGCGGCGCGTTCGCTGAAACCCGACCTCGTCGTCGGTCTTGGCGGCGGCTCTGTTCTGGACGTCGCAAAACTGGTGGCTGCATTGTGGGATGGCGAACAGTCGCTGGACGATGTCGTTGGCCCCAACAAGGTTGCTGGCAGGCGCACGCGTCTGGCACAGATCGCTACCACGGCTGGAACGGGTTCCGAAGCCGGTATTCGCGCGCTGATTACCGACAGCAGCACGCACTCGAAAAAGGCAGTCGAAAGCCCGCATCTCCTGGCCGATATCGCCATTCTTGATCCGGAACTGACATGGTCGGTTCCACCGGCGGTAACGGCAGCAACCGGCATCGATGCCATGGCTCATTGCGTGGAAGCCTTCACCAATATCAATGCGCATGACCTGATCGATGGTTATGCCCGCATGGGCATCCGCCTTGTCGGCAAGTATCTGGCGCGCGCCGTTCAGAACGGCAAGGACACCGAGGCGCGTGCAGGCATGATGCTGGCCTCCTATTACGGCGGCATTTGTCTCGGCCCCGTCAACACGGCTGCCGGTCATGCGCTGGCTTACCCGCTCGGCACCAGGCTTGGGTTGCCCCACGGTCTGGCAAACGCCATCATCTTCCCGCACGTGCTGGCCTATAACGTGCCTGTGCATGTCGATAAGACCGCCGAGGTGCTGGACGCGTTGGGCCTTTCCGTTTCCAAGGAGCCGGAAGGCGTTCTGGAAGCAGCCTATGGTTTCTGCAAGGCGCTGGGGGTGGAAATGCGGCTTTCGGCCCACAAGGCTCAGGAAGCTGACCTGGCGAATTGGGCCGAAGAGGCGCACGCCATCCGCCGCCTGATGAACAACAACCCCCGCGACATGGACGTGGACGACGTGTTGTCGATTTATAAGGCGGCCTACTAGGGCGATACCCACCGTCGTCATGCTCGGGCCTGTCCCGAGCATCTGCCAACGTTTCAATGTTTGCAACGGGAATAGATCTTCGGGACAAGCCCGAGGATGACGCAGGTGGAGAGATAGGCGCAAACAGCCGCGACCGTATTCTGGCGCGCTTGCACGTGAGGAATGACCACAGCAATGAACAGGCATTTCAACAGACTTCTGATCGTTGCAGACGATTTGACGGGCGCGCTGGACACCGCAGCACCCTTCGCTGCCAGCGGCCATAAAGTCACCGTTGTGGCCGATCATCGCTTCATCGCCGAAGCACTCGACAGCGATGCAGACGTTATAACCCTAACGACGCGCAGCCGGGAAATTCCGGCTGATGACGCGGCCAGCCGTATCGCCTGCATGAAGGCCGCGCTGAAGCCAGGCATCCGTCTGTTCAAGAAGGTGGACTCTCGCCTGAAGGGCAATCTGGAGGCCGAACTCTCGGCACTCTCCTTCGAGCGCGCCGTCGTTCTACCCGGAATTCCGGAATTTGGACGCATCGTCTCAAACGGCATGATCGATGGATTTGGCGTGGATACGCCCATCTCCATTGCAGAACGCCTGGGAGCGCTGGCGCACCGATGCCGGTTTCCAGACACGCTAACCCCGGAAGACATGCGCTACGCCGCTAATACCATTGAGGAAGATGAAATGATGGTGGGCGCGCTTTCGCTGGCAAAGGCGATTGCGGGTGAAAGCCATACTTCCCCCCTCGCTTACCCCACCAGGCGAATCCTCATGGCAATCGGTTCACGCGACCCCATTACCCTTTCACAGGTCGAAAGGCTGAAAGCCGCCCATCCTGATCTTCTCTATGTTCCTGCGCCAAATGGCGTTGCCGCGTTGGTATCAGAAGAGCATCGCGGTTCATCCATCACACTCATACAGGCCGTGCCATCCGAGACCGAAGTCAGCCCCTTGCAGGTTGCAAGCGCATTGGCTGCCAGCGTTGCAGAATATGCCCGTGTCGGCGATACGATCCTGCTGTCTGGCGGTGCGACGGCAGAAGCGCATTTCGATGATCAGGGCATTCATCTGCTTGGCTTTGCGGGCGAGGCTTTGCCCGGTCTACCCGTTGCCGAATATAACGGCAGCTTCTACATTACCAAATCAGGCGGCTTTGGATCGGACGACACACTTCTCCGACTGGCTGAGACCATAACAGGAGGCGAGGCTTAGATATGGGGGCGATAGAACAGGTTTCTCATCGCAAGAGTTTGAGCGACGTCGTTTACGAGCGGCTTCAGCATGCCATCAAATCTGGCGCCTACAAGAATGACGAGCGCCTGCCGACCGAGCATGACCTTGCCGCCGAGTTCGAGGTATCCCGTCCCATCGTGCGCGATGCGCTGAAAAAGCTGCGCGACAAGGGCCTCGTCTATTCACGTCAGGGTGCTGGTAGCTTCGTGCGCAGCATCGGCGTCAAACAGGCGCTGGGTTTCAGCCCCCTCGAAAACATTGCCGATCTCCAGAACTGCTATGAATTCCGTATGACGGTGGAGCCGGAGGCTGCGGCCTGTGCCGCCGAGCGCTATGGCGAACCCGAGCTAGCCCATATTAGCCGCGCGCTGGCTTCACTTAAAGAAGCGACAAACCGGCAGCGGCACCGTGAAGATGCCGACTTCCAGTTCCACCTCGCCATCGCCAAGGCTTCCGGCAACACCTATTTTTCCACTGCCATGGAAGCGCTGAAAGACCATATCGCCGTTGGAATGCAGTTCCACGGTCTTTCGCTCAAAAATTCCATTCTTGGTCTCCAGCATGTCTATGACGAACACGCCGCGATCTTCGAGGCCATCCGAAACCGCGATTCTGATCTGGCACGTCGCCTGATGCGCCAGCACCTGCATGGCTCCCGCTCGCGTCTGTTCGAAGGCCGCAAGCCGGAACTCGCCTCGCAGGAAAACGAGTAAGCTCCGCTTATCCACAAGCACGCACCTCGCCCACACGCACAGGCGGATGGTCAGAAATCACGACACCTGTCATAAAGCATGTCAGACGCGAAAAATCGCGACCAGACCATCGAAGGTGGCGAAATGATAGAGCAGTATCTCGACACGCGACAACTCGAAGCCTTCGTCGCGGTGGTGTCCATCGGCAGCATGACAGGCGCTGCCAAAGCGCTCGGAAAATCCCAACCCGTCATCAGTCGCCTCATCCAGGATTTGGAACAGGAGATTGGCTTCGTTCTGCTTCACCGCAATGGTCCTCGAATCGCGCCCACGGAACAGGGCGTCGCGTTTTTTGCTCAGGCAGAATTGTTTCTGGGCGGGCTTCGCACTATCAGCGAAAGGGCGCGCAATATTGAGAGCGACGAGGCACGGCCAATCGAGATCGCGTCCATTCCGGCCCTTGCCGCCAGTCTCGTGCCGCTGGCCCTGAAAGATATTCCCGAAGCGCATTTTCCAAAACATGTGCATCTGCAAAGCACGGCATCAGAAAATGTCGTGCAGGCCGTCGTTGCGCGCACCGCAGACATTGGCATAGCCAGCCTGCCGGTGGATAATCCCGGCCTGGACGTTCACTGGATCGGCGAAGTCCCCTGTGTCGCCATCGTCGCAGCCAGTGATGAACTGGCCCAGAAAACCATCGTCTCCGCGCAGGATCTTGCAGAACGCCGCATCATCGCTTCGGCCAATCCATACCGGCTTAGAATGCGGATAGAACAGGCATTCCAAAAACAGAATATCGCTTTGAAGGATGTGGTCGATAGCAATGCGACCTATGTTTCGCTGTCTCTGGCGCGGGCGGGGCTGGGCGTCGCCATTGTGGAATCGGTGACGATCAGCGGCCTGCCCATAGACGGTGTCGCCGTTCTGCCTCTTGCGTTTCATATTCCATTCTACTGGGGTGTCGTGACCGCACTGGGGCAACCACTGCCCGCAACAATCCAAAATTTTATTCATTCGCTGGAAGAGCGCGCGCAGGCCCTTCCCGGCTTTCGCAAGCACACCAATCTGGCCAGCATAGTATGAGATTGGAAGCACTGCTCGCCGCTTGACATGAATGAAACGGCACTCTAGCAAGATGGAACATATATTCCAAATGGGCTGACTGTTCGCATTGGCGTTCCAAACGAAGCCATTGTGACAAACAGGCCCAGATAACCAGATCGGGAGGAAACGATGGTTACGAGATTGGCTTTGCTGGGTGCGGGTCGCATCGGAAAAGTACACGCAAAAGCGATTGCTTCCGACAAACGTGCGAAACTGGTGGCCGTGGTCGATGCTTTTCAGGAGGCCGCACAGGCCATCGCAGATGAGACCGGCTGCAAGATCAGCACCATCGACGCGGTTCTGGCCAACCCCGATATCGACGCGGTCATCATCTGCACTCCGACCAATACGCATGCCGATCTGATCGAGCAATTTGCCCGCGCCGGCAAGGCGATTTTCTGCGAAAAGCCGATCGATCTCGATGTTGCCCGCGCGCAGGCCTGCATCGATGTGGTCAAGGAAACCGGTGCCAAGATTATGCTCGGCTTCAACCGCCGTTTCGACCCGCATTTCCGCGCCGTGCGCAAGGCCATCGATGACGGCCAGATCGGCAAGGTCGAGATGGTGACCATTACCAGCCGTGATCCGGGCGCGCCGCCTCCGGAATATATCAAGGTCTCCGGCGGTATCTTCCGCGACATGACCATCCATGATTTCGACATCGCCCGTTTTCTGCTGGGCGAAGAGATCGTCAGCGTGTTTGCCACCGGCTCCGTTCTTGTCGACTCGAAGATCGGCGAACTGGGCGATTATGACAGCGCCAGCATCATTCTGACCACCGCCAGCGGTCGCCAGGCGATCATCTCCAACTCGCGCCGCGCCACCTATGGCTACGATCAGCGCATCGAAGTCCATGGCTCGCTTGGCTCGGTTGCTGCCGAAAATCAGCGCCCGGTCTCCATCGAAGTCGCGACCAAGGACGGCTACACGCGCCCGCCGCTGCATGATTTCTTCATGACGCGTTACACCGCCGCCTATGCCGCAGAAATCGCCGCCTTTATTGATGCTATCGAAAATAACGCCGCGCCCTCGCCTTCCGCACAGGACGGCCTGATCGCGCTGAAACTCGCCGATGCGGCGCTGAAATCCGCGCGTGAAAAAGTAGTCGTCCAGATCGCCTGATCACTCGACACAAAAGGCGGGGTCATACAGCTCCGCCTTTGCCTGCCATTGACAGCAGGCACAAAAGACGACAATTTCCAGACATTCCGAGGGGAGCATCTGACGATGCTGAGATGGCGCTGAGCCGGACCCTTGAACCTGATCCGGGTCATGCCGGCGTAGGAACGGAACAGTCGCCATTGGCCAAGCTTTTCTCTTCTCCGCTCGACTCGGGTCTCCGTGATCATATCTGGAGTGCAGAGGCCTATGGCGAGTTTTCCAACGGCACAGAGTGCGGCAGAGCTGCTGGCGCGGGTGCGGCAACGGCGGCCGCGGGTGCATTGCCTGATGAACACCGTCGTTCAGAAATTTACCGCCGATGGCATAACCGCCGTGGGCGGCATTCCCTCCATGACGTCGTCCGAAGAGGAAATCGAAAGCTTCGTTTCCAAGGTCGATGCTCTCACCATCAATCTCGGCACGCTGGATGCTGCACGCCGCAAAGTCATTCGTATGGCGGTAGAAGTAGCGAATACCAAGGGGAAGCCCTGGATCGTTGATCCCGTGCATTGCGATTACTCGCCCTCGCGGCTGGATTTCGCCCATGAACTCATCAGCCTCCGCCCGACCATCGTGCGGGGCAATGCGGCGGAGATGGCTGTCATCGGCGATGTTGGCACAGCATTGCGCATCCAGACCGGCCCACAGGATGTGTTCCACGATGGGGTCAAAAACGCGAAAGTTCTGAATGGTCATCCATGGATGGCGAAGGTTACCGGCACCGGCTGCCTTTCCGGCGGAGTGATCGCCGCTTTCATGGCGGTAGAACCGGACCCAATGCTGGCGGCAACGGCAGCGCTGACGGTGACGGGTGTATCGGCGGAGCTTGCAGCAAAGCACGCCCACGGCCCCGGCACTTTCGAAGCGGCCTTTCTGGATGCGCTAGACGCTATCGATGCCAACGACATTCTTTCCCTTGCGAGGATCGAGCACGATGAAAATTGATTACCGACTAAACGCTTTGGTGGATGCCTCGCTTGCAGATATCGCACCTTTGCCGGAACTGGCTGCCGTCGCTGCACGGCACGGTGCGACGATCATCCAGTATCGCGACAAGCACGCCTCAACCCGACATATGATCGAGCAGGCGCGCCTGATGGTGGATGCGCTGAAGGCAACCGGTGTTCCTCTCGTCATCAACGACCGCGTGGATGTGGCGCTGGCGTCCGGCGCGGATGGTGTGCATCTGGGTGCTGACGATATGGACGCGGAAACAGCAAGACGACTGCTGGGGCCGGATGCTATCATCGGCCTGACTGTCAAGAACATGGGCGATGCAGAGCGTGTTGCCCAAGCATCTGCGGACTATGCATGCATTGGTGGAGTTTTCGAGACGGTTTCAAAGGTCAATCCGAACGCGCCGGTGGGATTGGAGGGGCTTCGCGACCTTCGCGCCTATCTTCGCAATGCTTGCCCGGAGATGCCCGTCGGCGCTATCGCTGGTATTACGCTGGAGAAGGTCGGCCCCGTAATCGACGCGGGTGCTGACGGCGTCGCCTTGATCTCCGCTTTGTTCCGCGCCGTCGATATTGCAGCGGCAACAACTGATTTCCGCCGTCAGGTGGATCTTGCGCTGGAGGCACGCCGATGACAGCCATTGCCTTGACAATTGCCGGGTCTGACAGCGGTGGCGGCGCGGGCATACAGGCCGACCTGAAGACCTTTTCCGCGCTCGGCGTCTATGGTGCCAGCGTCATCACCGCCATCACCGCCCAGAACACCAAGGGTGTGACTGCAGTCGAAGATGTTTCGCCCAGCATGATCGCCACGCAGATGGTCGCGGTTTTCTCGGACCTTGATATCGGTGCGGTCAAGATCGGCATGGTTTCGCGCAGTGAGACCATCGAAACGATTGCTGCAAAGCTGCGCGATGTGGGGCGTCCTGTCATCATGGACCCGGTGATGGTGGCGACATCAGGCGACAGGCTGTTGCAGGAAGATGCCATTGAAAGCCTTCGCGGCGCCTTGCTGCCTCTGGCACTGCTTGCCACCCCAAACCTGCCGGAAGCCGCGCTTTTGAGTGGCCGGCCGGTCGCGACGAACAGTCAGGAGGTGATCCGTCAGGCGGAAGCGATATTGAAGACCGGTGTTCGCGCCGTTCTGATCAAAGGCGGGCATGGCGGCGGCGCTGAGAGTGTCGATCTTCTGTTGCATGGCGATGGTATGCAGGAATTTTCCATGCCGCGCATCGATACCCGAAATGACCATGGCACCGGCTGCACGCTGGCATCGGCCATTACCGCAAATCTGGCGCTGGGCTTTCCCTTGGCGGACGCGATTGGTTTGGCGAAGGAGTATCTGCAAGGGGCGCTGGCGGCGGGCAGAGACCTGCATGTCGGCCAAGGTCACGGGCCTGTGCACCATTTTTATCGCTGGTGGACCGCCTGACATCAGGTTCTTGGCTTCGGGCTTGCCAGCGCATTGCGAATGGCGAAGCTGGAGTGAATGCGGGAGACGCCGGGCAGTTTCGAGAGGATTTCCTTGTGAACTCGCTCGAAATCCCCGGCGCTTTCTACTTCCACCCGCAGGAAATAGTCGGACCCGCCGGTCATGAGGTAGCACTCGCGAATTTCGGGGTATCTTCTCACCGCATGTTCGAAGCGATTGAGAAAATCCTCTGTCTGCCGGTCGAGCGTGATCTGCACGATGACCGAAATAACCTCGCCGCCAGCAGCACTGCCCGTCAGCGCCGTGTAGCCGCGAATGACACCTTCCCGCTCCAGAATATCCACTCGGCGCAGACAGGCGGATGGTGACAGGCCCACCTCTGCGGCCAGCTTCGCATTGCTGATACGGGCGTTGAGCCGAAGCACGCGGATGATGTGACGATCGGTAGCGTCCAAAGCCGACATAAAATCATTCCATTTAGCCGTCGAAAATTGCGCATGAGCGTCCATCTTCGAATAATCCACGCGTCAAACTGCGAAAATTCGATGATCGTTGCAATAGTCTGGTTGGAAAATAACAAGGGAACGACGATGGACATGACGATCAATCGCCAGAAGGCGAGCGGTGGTGCCAGCGGTTATCTGACCATAGACCTCGGCGCGCTTCGCGACAATTACCTGATGCTGCGGGCCATGGCCCCAAATTCCGTGACCAGCGCTGTCGTCAAGGCCAATGCCTATGGCCTGGGTGCCGATATGGTCGCGCCTGTTCTCTACAATGCCGGTTGCCGCCACTTCTTCGTTGCCCATATCGATGAGGCCATCGCGCTGCGTCTTCGCATTGCCGGTGATGCGGACATCTTCGTGCTGAACGGCCTTCAACCCGGCAACGAGACATCCTGCGCGGCGATGAACATTACGCCCGTCATCAACTCGCTGGAGCAGCTGGTGCAATGGTCCGCGCATGCCGTCATGCTGGGCAAGACGCTTCCAGCAGCAATCCAGATCGATACCGGCATGTCGCGGCTCGGCATGGCACCTCCCGAAGTCGAAACGTTGAAAACCTCGCCGAGCCTTCTGAACGACATCTCGATCACCTTCATCATGAGCCATCTGGCTTGCGCGGATGAGCCAGAGCATGCTGCCAATGGATCGCAGCTTGATGTGATGCGCAAAGCGGCGGCGATGTTTCCAGATGTGCCGGTGTGCTTTGCCAATTCCGGTGGCATTTTTCTAGGCGCGGACTACCACAATGCGGTGATGCGCCCGGGTATCGCGCTTTATGGCGGCGCACCTTCCACCGTCCGGCCGAACCCGATGAAGCCGGTAGTGCGGCTGGATGTGGCCGTTGTGCAGACACGAACCGTTCCCGCCGATACGTTGGTTGGTTATGGCGGCACGCTGCGTACCACGGGTGAAACGAGATTGGCGACCATTGCCGCCGGTTATGCGGACGGCCTTCCTCGTTCTCTGAGCAGCAGGGGAGCCGCCTATTTCAATGGCGTACGCCTGCCGATTGCCGGGCGCGTATCGATGGACAGTATCAGCCTCGATATTTCCGCGCTGCCGGAGGGAACCTTGACCCATGGCAGTCTCGTTCAATTGATAGGGCCAGATCAATCGCTGGAAGATATTGGCGAGGATGCCGGTACCATTGCCTATGAAATTCTGACAGGTCTCGGCCATCGTTATCGCCGTGCCTATATTCAGTCAGACATGCCTGTCGCCACGGGCGATGCAACGAATGCAGACGAGTGAGAGCAATATGAATATCGTCATTCTTGGAGCCGGTGTCGTCGGCGTTACATCCGCCTGGTATCTCGCAAAGGCCGGTCATTCGGTGACAGTGATTGACCGCCAGCCTGCGGCGGCGCTGGAAACCAGCTTTGCCAATGCGGGTGAAGTTTCACCCGGCTACTCGTCCCCCTGGGCGGCCCCTGGCATTCCCATGAAAGCCATGAAATGGCTGTTCATGGAACATGCGCCGTTGATCATCCGCCCCACCGTCGATCCCGCTGCATGGCGCTGGATATCGCAGATGCTGCGCAACTGCACATCTGCCCGTTATTCCATCAACAAAAGCCGCATGGTGCGTGTTGCCGAATACAGCCGCGATTGCCTGATGGCGCTGCGGGACGATACCGGCATTCAATACGACCAGCGCACGCAGGGCACGCTGGAGGTTTTCCGCACGCAAAAGCAGTTCGATGGTATCGGCAAGGATGTTGCTGTGCTGAAGGCTGGCGGCGTGGCTTATGAAATTCTGGACCGAGACGGTTGCGCGGCGGTGGAGCCTGGCCTTGCGGCCTCTAAGGACAAGATCGTTGGCGGCCTTCGTCTACCGGGCGACGAAACCGGCGACTGCTTCATGTTCACCACCGAACTGGCGAAACTGGCCGAGCAGGCTGGCGTCAAATTCATGTATGACACCGGCATCATGCGCCCGATTACCGAAGGCAACCGCGTCAAGGCCATCGAAACGACGAAGGGTACCATCGAGGCCGATATTTTCGTCGGTGCCTTGGGCAGCTATACGCCGCAGTTCCTTAAGCGTCTGGGTATCGATCTGCCGGTTTACCCGGTCAAGGGCTACTCCATCACCGTCCCGGTCATCAATGCGGCGCGGGCTCCGGTTTCAACGGTGATGGACGAAGCACACAAAATCGCCATGACCCGCCTGGGCGACCGCATCCGCGTGGGCGGCATGGCCGAGATTGCCGGTTTCAACAAGGATCTACCCGCAAAGCGCCAGGCCACTCTGACGCATTCCATCGAAGACTTGTTCGGCGGTGCTGGCGATCAGTCTCAGGCGAAATTCTGGTGCGGCCTCCGCCCGATGACGCCCGATGGCACCCCTGTCATCGGCGCGACCCGCTACAGCAACCTCTACCTCAACACCGGTCACGGCACGCTGGGCTGGACGATGGCATGCGGTTCGGCGCGGGTTCTTTCCGATCTCGTTAGCGGCAACACGCCGGAAATCGAGACTGCGGATCTGGCAATCAGCCGCTACGCCGCCTAGGCCCACCTATCAGTATCAGCCGTGCAATACGGCTGATACCTACAGAGACAAAGCATCCTTCAAGGCCAGTCCCTCCTTGTTCCGCAAATCAAGGTCGGCTTCGATGTGGTCGATGTGATGCAGCATCAGGCTTTTGGCTTTTTCAGCATCACCTTGCTCTAACGCATCCAGAATCGACGCGTGATCACCATGGCCACAGCTGGAAATGCCTGAGCGCCCGTAAAGGGCAATTACCAGAGATGAGCGGGCGACCAATTCGGCCATGAATTTTTCAAGGATCGCGTTTCCGGCGACTGAGGCCAGCATCAGGTGAAAATCGCCCGATGCCTTGATCTCGGCGCGGCGGGCGCTTGGCCCGCGCTCGTGCTGGTGGCGGGTCTCTTCCGTCAGATGCGCGCGCATGTCTGCGATGGTAGAGGGCGTCAGCTGCTCGATCGCGGCATGGATGATGCCGGGTTCGATCAGCCTGCGAGATGAGAAGACCTGACGTGCCTCGTCTGGTGTCGGGTTGGAGACGAAGGCACCACGATTCCGCTCTGTTTTCACCAGCCCTTCGAAGGCCAGCATCTGAAGGGCGGCACGCACGACCGTGCGGCTGACATCGAACAAGGTGCCAACCTCGGCCTCTGACAGTTTCGTGCCGGGCGCGAGGCGCCTGTCCACGATTGCATCGCGCAACGTATCGCGAATGGCTTGTGCGCGATCTTCCTGCGTAACGTCAGTGTCTGGATTAATATCGGCAATGGTCATGGTGTCATCCGTCGTCCGTTTTCTTCTACCCTGAAGCGGCAATTCGGGAAACCGGAAAACGTCCTCATTCGCCTAAAATATTGAATACAATCCTTATGCATTATCGCAGACAATCGCATCTTTTTTAAGCACTACGAGATTGCCAGCCATCGTCATCTCTACAAACAAAACAAAAAATCATTTCGCGTCACGGACTTAACGCCTGCCCATCGAAACTGGCACGGCTTATGCAACGTACTCGGCGACAGCAGGGGAACATGCATGAGCAAAGCCGCCGAAATCGATATTGCTTCCGTTTCGAAAGTCTACGGCACCACAACCGCCGTCCATGCCATCAGCCTTAAAATCCCGGCGGGCAGCTATTGCTGCCTGCTGGGGCCTTCCGGCTGCGGCAAGACCTCGACATTGCGCATGATTGCAGGTCACGAGACGATTTCAAGCGGAGATGTGCGGCTGGGCAATGTTGTCGTCACAGATTTTCCGCCAGCGCAGCGTGGCACGGCGATGATGTTCCAGTCCTACGCGCTGTTCCCGCATCTAGACCTTATCGACAATGTTGCCTTCAGCCTCAAAATGAAGGGCGTAGACAAGGAAGCACGGCGCGCAAAGGCGATGGAGATGCTGCAACTGATGCAGCTGGAGGCCTACGCCAACCGCCGCCCGGCTCAGCTTTCTGGCGGGCAGCAACAGCGCGTTGCGCTGGCCCGCGCGCTGATTACAGACCCGGAAGCGCTGCTGCTGGACGAGCCCCTTTCGGCGCTCGACCCCTTCCTCAAAATCCGTATGCGTGCGGAGCTGAAGAAACTCCAGACCTCACTTGGCATCACCTTCGTCCATGTGACGCACAGTCAGGAAGAGGCGATGGCGCTGGCCGATATCATCGTCATCATGAATGACGGGCGTATCGAACAGGCGGCGACGCCGCGTGAGGTGTTTGAGCGCCCCGCAACGGGCTTCGTTGCCCGCTTCATGGGCAATCACAACGTCATTTCTGGCCGCATGAAAGAGAAATTCGGCGAGCTGGTAACGCTCGATGTGCCCGGCGGCGGCTCCTTCATTGCGGCGGGCGATGCGCGGCAGGATGGGCCGGTGGATATCGCGGTGAGAACGGACCGCGTTCGTGTGGCCGAGGCGGAACTGCCGGGGCATGGCTTCACCGGCATCGTTTCCAATGTCGAATATCACGGCGCCAGCGTGAAGATCGTCGTGGCCGGTGCCGGCATCGAGGACTTCAACGTCATCCTCAGCGACGTCGCCTTCTTCGAAAAGCCAATCAAGGTGGGTGAAGCCATACCACTTTCATGGAATGCGGCAGATGCCATCGTGCTCGGCCGGATAGAAAAATAAGCAAAAGCAACCAGAGGAGAACTGTCATGACCAATAACTCCAACAGCAAAAAAGGCCTGTCGCGTCGCGGCCTTCTCAAGGCAGGTGCAGCAGCCACCGGTGCCGCCATCGGCTCCGGCCTGATCACCGGTTTCCCAACCATCTGGGCGCAGAACCCGATTACCCTGCGCCAGTTCGGTACCGGCGTGTCGAACCTCAACGCCATCGCTGAAAAGTGCAAGGCTGACCTTGGCATTACGCTGGAAATGACGGCAACGGATTCCGATGCCGCCGCACAGCGAGCCGTGACCCAGCCGAACTCCTACGATATCGCCGATATCGAATACTGGATCCTGAAGAAGGTTTACCCGGCGGGCGTCATCCAGCCGATGGAAATCAAGAAGCTGAAATATTACGACAAGATCGTTCCGCTGTTCAAAACCGGCAAGCTGACACCAGACAGCGTTATCGCACAGGGCACGGCCCCGCATACGGTCGGCTTCGTGGAAAAGCCGGGCGACAAGAAATTCGCCAAGGGTGAAACCGACTATTTCACCATGGTTCCGACCATTTACAATGCAGATACGCTCGGCATTCGCCCTGACCTCGTCGGACGCGACATCACCAGCTGGGCCGATATCATGGACCCGAAGTTCAAGGGTAAGGCATCGATCCTCAACATTCCGTCCATCGGCATCATGGATGCGGCCATGATCATGGAAGCCATGGGCAACATCAAATATGCTGACAAGGGCAATATGACCAAGGAAGAGATCGACAAGACGATCGACTTTTTGATCAAGGCCAAAAAAGACGGCCAGTTCCGTGCATTCTGGAAGAGCTTCGACGAAAGCGTCAACCTCATGGCATCCGGCGAAGTCGTCATCCAGTCCATGTGGTCGCCTGCCGTTGCCGCCGTTCGTTCCAAGGGCATCGCCTGCAAATACCAGCCGCTGAAGGAAGGTTACCGTTCATGGGGCGGCGGTCTTGGCCTTGCCAAGCACCTGTCTGGCGCAAAGCTGGATGCCGCCTATGAGTACATCAACTGGTACACTTCCGGCTGGGTCGGCGCATACCTCAACCGTCAGGGCTACTACTCCGCCGCCATGGATACGGCCAAGGAGCACATGACCGCTGACGAATGGGGTTACTGGGTCGAGGGCAAGCCCGCGCAGGGCGACATCATCGCCCCTGATGGCAAGGTCATGGAAAAGGCCGGTGCCGTGCGCGATGGCGGCTCCTTCCAGGAACGCATGGGCAAGGTCGCGTGCTGGAACTCCGTCATGGACGAAGACCGCTACATGGTCCGCCGCTGGAACGAGTTCATCGCTGCTTGATGAGATAAGGACGACAAGGATGCGCGGATTTCGTCCGCGCATCCGCCTACATGAAAGCGAGGAGACGGGCCGTGGTCACAGTCAGATTGATCGGCGTTAGCGACAAGACGGACAAGAAAAGCCGCAGCTTTACGCTTCCGGCAAAGCTCGTCGCCTATGTGCAGGCGGCTCCGCTGGCTTTGATCCTCGGCTTCTTTCTGGCGTTGCCGATCCTGATGATCGCTGTCGTCAGTTTCTGGGATTATGATTTCGCCCAGATGTATCCGGGCTTCGTGACCTTCAATTATGCCGAGACGCTCGGCTCGTGGGTGACATGGCAGACCTATCTCAACACACTGAAATTTGCGGCAATGGTCTGGGCCATCACGCTGTTTTGTGGCTTTTGGGTCGCCTATTTCCTGACATTCCATATTCGCACCACCACCATGCAGATGGTGCTGTTTCTCATCTGCACCGTGCCGTTTCTGACCTCGAACATCATCCGCATGATTTCGTGGATTCCGGTCCTCGGGCGAAACGGACTGGTCAACAGTGCGCTGGTTAATATGGGCATCGTGCCTGCCCCGGTGGAATGGCTGCTCTATTCGGACTTCGCCGTGGTTTTGGCCATGGTGCATCTCTACACGCTCTTCATGGTCACGCCGATCTTCAACACGCTGATGCGCATTGATAAATCGCTGGTGGAAGCCGCGCGCGATGCGGGCGCAACGAGCTGGCAGATACTCTGGAACGTCATCATTCCGCTCGCCAAGCCCGGAATTGCCATCGGCACCATTTTCGTGGTGACGCTGGTCATGGCGGATTTCTCCACCGTTCAGGTCATGTCCGGCGGGCAGAGCGCGTCTGTGGCGTTGATGATGAAGAACCAGATGTCGCTGCTGCAATATCCCGCAGCGGCGGCAAATGCAGTCATCCTCCTGGCACTCGTTCTTTTGATGGTCGCGGGCATCCTGCGCGTCGTCGATATCAGAAAGGAGCTTTGAGATGTTCTCGGAAAAACGCGGTCGCGAATTCTACGTCCTTTCCTTCTTCTTCGCCCTCTTCGTGCTGTTTCTTTATGGCCCGCTGTCGGCCATTCTGATCCTTGCTTTTCAGGGACCGAATGGCGGCCTGACCTTTCCGCTGAACGGCGTTTCGCTACACTGGTTCGGCAATCTGTTCGAACAGCAGGCGGTGGGTGATTTCGGCGGCTCCTTCCGTCGGTCTCTCAGCCTGGGGCTGATGGTGATGGTCGCGACCGTGCTGGTATCGCTTCTGGCGGGCCTTGCATTCCGCCGTAAATTTGTCGGCGCAACGCCGCTGTTTTACCTGGCCGTCGCCAGTCTCGTCGTGCCGTCCATCATCATTTCGCTGGGCATCGGTGTTCTCTTCCAGCAACTTGGGCTGGAACCGTCATGGTACAGCTCCGCGTTCGGTGCGCATATGACATGGACGCTACCCTTCGGCGTGCTGATCATGCTGGCCGTCTTCAACCGTTTCTCGCCGTCCTATGAGGAAGCGGCGCGCGATCTGGGCGCGACCTCCTGGCAGACATTTCGCGAAGTGGTACTGCCGATGATCGCGCCGAGCCTGATCGGCATCGGCCTGTTCGGCTTCACCCTATCCTATGACGAATTTGCCCGTACGCTGATGACATCGGGCACCTACAACACCCTGCCGCTGGAAATTTACGGCATGACCACCAATGTCACGACCCCGGTTCTCTATGCCCTTGGTGCCGTCACCACCTTCTTCTCGTTTTTGGTGATTGCCGCAACACTTGGCCTCATCGTTTATCTGAACCGCCGCCAGCTGAAGGCCTGAACCGTTCATCATGCGCATTCTCATCGTCAATCCCAATACCACCGCATCCATGACCGAGACCATCGCGACCGCCGCAAAAGGCGTCGCTGGCCCCCGCACGGAGATCGTCGCCGTCACATCGCAGATGGGGCCGGTGTCCATCGAGGGATATTACGATGAGGTCTTTGCTATTCCCGGCCTTCTGGCGGAAATCGCCAAGGGCGAAAAGGCAGGCGCGGATGCGGTCATCATTGCCTGTTTTGACGATACCGGGCTGGATGCGGCAAGGGCGCTGGCCAACATTCCCGTCATCGGCATTTGCGAAGCGGCAGTGGCCACGGCCTCCTTCATAGCCCAGAAATTCACCGTCGTGACCACCATGGAACGCTCTCGCCTGCCGGTGGAACATCTGGTCCACCGCTACGGTGCGAGCAGCCGCGCCAAGGTCCGCGCGGCCGATATTCCGGTTCTGTCTCTGGAAGACCCTAATTCCAATGCGCTGGAGCGGCTGCGTTTCGAGATTGCTGCGGCCATTCGTGAGGACCGGGCAGAGGCCATCATATTGGGATGCGCCGGAATGGCGGACCTCGCCGCAAAACTTTCCGACGAGTTTGGTGTGCCCGTGGTCGATGGCGTCAGCGCTGCCGTGAAGCAGGCGGAAGGGCTGGTCGCGCTGGGTCTGAAAACCGCAAAGCGCGGTGCCTATGCCACGCCGCTCGACAAGCCTTATCTTGGAATGCTGGAAGGCTTCTCCCCCGCAGCCATGGCAAAACTCTAGGAGATTTCACCGCCACCGCACCGCCACAATTCATTCAGCACCGGTTCAGCCTCAGAACGCTAATTCTTAACCATTGAATAACAACTGGCAGGCAGCTGCCGTTTTGGATGGATAAAGAACATGGCCTCCTTAGCAGCAAAAACTCTTCTGGCTCTTGCAGTGTCTGCAACCGTCCTTGCACCTTTAAACTCTGCGTCTGCCGGTGACTGGCGCCGCCACGACCGTGACGCAGCCCTTCTCGGTGGCGTCCTTGGCCTTGCCGCCGGTGTCGCAGTCGGATCCGCACTGTCGCAGCCTCGCTACTCCGACGAGCGTGTCTATGACGAGCCGCCAGTGCGCCGTTACCAGACGTACCAGCCGAGCTATACCTATAGCGAACCGGACGATAACTATTACTATCGTCAGGCACCGCGCCCGGTTTACCGCGCACAGCCGGTCTATGACGCTCGCCCGGCATACCAGCCGCGCCCGACATATCGCACCATCGAGCCATGGACGAATGCATGGTACGACTATTGCTCGCAGCGCTACGGCAGCTTCAATTCGCGCACGGGAACCTACATGGGTTACGACGGCCAGAACCACTTCTGCGTCGCAGGCTGATATAGTCTAACCAGACAAACGAGCCGCAGCGATTACGATCCTTTCTGGACGTAGTCGCTGCGGCTTATATTATGGCGCTGAAGCTTGTCGTAGAAGGTCTTGCGGGCAATGCCGAGCGCGCCGATGGTGCCAGCCACATCGCCATCGAATTTTTCCAGCGCTTCTCGAATGATCTGCGCCTCTTCCCGATCCATTCTTTCCGCCAGCGTGCCAGATGCGTTCCTGTGATCGGCAGGTTGCGCGCCGACATCGGCATTACCTTCCAGCCCCAACACGACACGCTCCGCAAAATGACCGAGTTCGCGTACGTTGCCGGGCCAGTCATGATCGTTCAGATGGCGCGATACACTGGCGGTAATGGGCGGCACAGGCATGCCGAAGCGGGCCGAGGCCTTTTTGGTGAAGTGTGAAAACAGCAGCGGAACATCCGGCTTGCGCTCCCGTAGCGGCGGAATGGAGAGTGTGACGACGTTCAGGCGATAATAGAGATCGTCGCGAAAATCCCCGCGCTGTTGCGGATCGCCCAGATCAACCTTGGCCGCCGCCACCACCCTGATATCGACGGGCCGCTCTTCATTGGAGCCGACGGGCGAGACCTGCCGCATTTCCAGCACACGCAGCATTCTGACCTGAACGCCCGGCGGCATGCTTTCGATCTCGTCCAGAAACAGCGTGCCGCCGCTGGAATGTTCGATGCGGCCAATGCGCTTCTTTTGTGCTCCGGTGAAAGCGCCCGCCTCATGGCCGAACAACTCGCTTTCAATGACCGTTTCCGGCAGCGCACCGCAGTTCAGGGCAACGAAATTGCCTTTGGCGCGGCGTTTGCTCCAATTGTGAAGCGCAGTCGCCACCACCTCCTTGCCACTACCGGTCTCGCCAGCCACCAGCACATCGACATCCGTATCGGCGATGTGGCGCAGGGTGTTGCGCAGGCGCTCCATCGCTGGTGTCTGACCAATGAGTGGAAGGTCGTCCTCCGCCCGCAGGGCCGCACGTTTCAGCGCGCGGTTCTCCATGACAAGGCGACGCTTTTCCAGCGCGCGGCGCGCACTTTCCACCATTCGTTCGGCGGGAAACGGCTTGGAAATGAAGTCGTAGGCGCCATTATGAAGAGCCGCGACCGCCATGGGCACATCACCGTGGCCGGTGATGAGAATGACCGGCAGATCAGGGTCGATCTGGCGCAGACGCTCGAAAAATCGCAGGCCATCCATGCCGGGCATGCGCACATCGGTGATGACGACACCGCCGAAGTCTTTCGACAGGGCCTCCAGCGCTTGCTCCGCCTTTGGAAAAGGCATGACCGTCATGCCAGCCAGTTCCAGCGTCTGGCCCATGGCTTTGCGCAATTGGGAATCGTCATCGACCAGATAAATCGTTCCGCTCATCGTCATCTCACGCCCGCTTCAAATACACAGAAAAACACGTCCCGCTCTCGCCCGTCTCCACATCGATCCGACCACCGTAATCCGAGGCGATATCACGCGAGATGACCAACCCGAGGCCCAACCCGCCCTCCTTCGACGTGTTGAATGGAGAAAACAGCTGCTCGTGGATTTCGGTCGCAATACCCGGCCCGTTGTCGGCAATCGTCAGCGTGGCCTCCTCGCCTGCCGCGTCCACCCGCACCGCCACGCGGCCATTCGTTTTGTCTTCCACGGCCTCAAGCGCGTTTTGCAAGAGGTTGATGACGATCTGTTCCAGCCGAATGCGACTGCCGAGCACCATGAGGCCCTCATCCGGCAGAACGATATCCAGCGCATCCATACGCCCGGCAAAACGGCTGCGCAGCAGCACGACTGCACCTTCTATGACGAGACGCATGCTGACCGGTTCCGCCGCCGTACGGCCTTTTCGCGCCAGTATCTTCAGGTCACTGGTAATCACACCGATGCGGTCCGTGAGAGAGGCGATGCTCTCCAGGTTTTCATCCGCATCCTGCTTGCGATCCCGCTTGAGGAAGACGCGGGCATTATCGGCAAAGGCG
The DNA here is from genome assembly GCA_900473205.1 of Hyphomicrobiales bacterium. Lineage (GTDB taxonomy): Bacteria > Pseudomonadota > Alphaproteobacteria > Rhizobiales > Rhizobiaceae > Agrobacterium. The sequence goes on along the minus strand of UCLB01000027.1, from coordinate 81,958 downwards.
CGGATGGTGGCGACAGGCTGGTTGATTTCATGGGCAACACCCGCCGCGACCTGCCCCAGAATGGACAGGCGGTTGGCTTTGACCAATTCATGCTGCACGCTCTGCAATTCCTTTGCCGTCTGCTCATGGCCGACGATTTCCGACTGAAGACGGTCCCGCGCCATGGTCAGGTCGATCGTTCGCTCCTGAACACGGCGCTCCAGCTCCGCCCGGTCACGCTCGTCCGCCGCCCGTTGCTGCGCACCCTTTTGCCTGCGCCAAAGCCAGATGGCGGAAATGGCCAAAAGCGGCATGAGGCTCGCAGCCACGATAATGCGGCTTTCGCGAACGGCTGCATTGGTGGTCGCTTCCACCGGCTGTAAGTAATGCAGCGACCATTCGGTGGTCGGCACCGGCAGTTCCAGACGCAGATACTCACCCTTGAGCGATGGCGGGGAATTGACATCGACCATCGCCACCTGCGGGCCAGGCGTGGAAAGCGTCGTCACCGGCATGAGGGAGAGTTTTTCATCACCGAATTGTAGACTTTCGGAAATCGTCTTTCGTCGTGCGTTATCAATCGGCGCAACCGTCTTGAAGCGCCATTCGGGAATGCTGGTCATCAGCACCACGCCGTTGGTATCCACAATATAGACCGGGCGGCCGCCAATGTTCCAATCTGCCTCAAGACGACTGAACTCGACCTTGGCGATGACCACGCCCAGCGGATTGCCATTGGGACCATCCACCCGGCGGGAAATATAAAGTCCCGGCCTGCGGCTGACATTGCCCAGCGCGTAATGCTCTGCCCTGCCCGTATCCAGCGCCCGTTTGAAATAATCGCGGAAGGCATAGTTGGAACCGACAAAGCTTTCTGGTGTGCGCCAGTTGCTGGACGCAATCGTCAAGCCGTTCGTGTTTGCAACATAGATGACAGATGCCTGCGTCCCTTCGATCAGGCCTTCCAGCTTCTGATCCAGCCGCTCGATGGAAGGGCCACCACCCTCAAGCGCTTCCACCACGTCCCGGTCGCGCGATAGCACCAGCGGCAGAACGCGCGGACGCTCCAGCGCGACGTTCAGAAGGGCTGACTTCAGCTCCCCATCCGTGCTGGCCGTCGCCAAAAGCGTCTTCATGGCCTGAATACGACCTAGCTTGTCTGCAGCAACGAATGCGCCGATGGCGATGATGAGCCACATGGTAATGAATGCGGCCCAACGAACGCGGGATGTATCAAAACTGCTCGCCATCTCAACTCTTCTCAATGATGACCACATTGTGCGGATTTCCACACAAACCGCAAGAACGACCGAGCGGGAAACCACACAAATCTCTGAGGGACGCTGCAACGCAGGATTTTATAGTATTTAAATTCAGCCACTTAACATCTCGATCACATTTCTGGCACGGCACTTGCAAAACTGCTCCTCAGACGGTCATCGACCGTGAACCAAATACGGCGGACCCGGGAGGCCACTACGGCAGGGTTGTGACCGAGGAGGAACTAAAATGATTGACAGCACCGCCGTGGCATCCAGCCACGTTAAACTGCCGTTTTACCGGCATCTCTATTTTCAGGTCATCGTTGCCATCGTGGCAGGTATTGCACTCGGCCACTTCTATCCGGCACTCGGCGAACAGCTGAAGCCGCTGGGCGATGGCTTCATTCGCCTCGTCAAGATGATCATCGCACCCGTCATCTTTCTGACCGTCGCCACCGGCATTGCCGGCATGAACGACATGAAGAAGGTTGGCCGCGTTGCCGGTAAGGCAATGATCTACTTCCTGACCTTCTCCACACTCGCGCTCATCATCGGCATGATCGTCGCCAACGTCGTCCAGCCGGGCGCTGGCATGAACATCGATCCGGCCACGCTCGATGGCAAGGCCGTTGCGACCTATGCGGCCAAGGCCCATGAGCAGTCCATCACCGGCTTCCTGATGAACATCATCCCGACGACCATCGTTGGCGCTTTTGCGGAAGGTGATATTCTCCAGGTTCTGTTCTTCTCGGTGCTGTTCGGTATTTCGCTTGGCATCGTCGGTGAACGCGGCAAGCCTGTCGTGGACTTCATGCATGCCCTGATGTACCCGATCTTCAAGCTGGTCGCGATCCTGATGAAGGCAGCCCCTATCGGTGCCTTCGGCGCGATGGCCTTTACCATCGGCAAATACGGCATATCGTCCGTTACCAATCTTGCGATGCTGATCGGTACATTCTACTTCACCTCGCTGGTCTTCGTGTTGGTCGTTCTGGGTGCCGTCTGCCGTTACAACGGCTTCTCGGTTCTGGCGCTGATCCGCTACATCAAGGAAGAGCTTCTGCTTGTCCTCGGCACGTCTTCGTCTGAAGCCGCGCTGCCGGGCCTGATGAGCAAGATGGAAAAGGCGGGCTGCAAGCGCTCCGTCGTTGGTCTGGTTATCCCGACCGGCTACTCCTTCAACCTCGATGGCACCAACATCTACATGACGCTGGCCGCCCTCTTCATCGCGCAGGCAACGGGTATTCACCTGTCCTTCGGTGAACAGGTTCTGCTGCTGCTCGTAGCCATGCTCAGCTCCAAAGGTGCCGCTGGCATCACAGGTGCGGGCTTCATTACGTTGGCCGCGACGCTGTCTGTTGTCCCATCCGTGCCAGTCGCAGGCATGGCGCTGATCCTCGGCATCGACCGCTTCATGTCGGAATGCCGCGCACTGACGAACTTCGTCGGCAATGCGGTTGCGACCATCGTTGTGGCCCGCTGGGAAGGCGAACTGGATGAGGCGCAGCTTGCCCGCGTCCTAAGCGGCGAAGAAATCCCCAGCATCGGTGAGGTCCAGCCGACAACGCCGGTGGCACAGCCGGCTGAATAAGCCGGACACATCGTGCTTAAACTTGAAAGGCCTGCCCGACTATTCGGCGCAGGCCTTTTGCTGTTATGGGCACTTTCAAGTCAGATATAATCGGAATAAAAAGATGTTTGCGCTTAACGTCGCGCCGGAGCCCCGAGATGAAAAACCTTCTGCTGACATGGCAATTCTGGGCGCTTCTTTCCGCAGGTTTCGCGGCACTCACCGCAATCTTCGCCAAGATCGGCATTGAAAACGTCAATTCAGATTTCGCCACCTTCATCCGCACCATCGTCATTCTTTTTGCCTCGGGCTTCATGGTCTACATCACCGGCAACTGGCAGAATCCGGCAAGTGTCACCGGGCGCACATGGCTGTTTCTGGTTCTTTCCGGGCTTGCCACCGGTGCGTCATGGATATGTTATTTCCGCGCCCTGAAGATTGGAGACGCCGCCCGCGTTGCGCCCATCGACAAGTTGAGCGTCGTATTCGTTGCGGTTTTCGCCGTGCTGTTTCTCGGTGAGAGACTGTCATTGCCGAACTGGCTGGGCGTCGTGCTGATTGCCTGCGGTGCGGTACTCGTTGCTTACCGGGGCTGAAAGCCGCCGCCTCTAGCCCCAATTGATGGCGCGTTCTAACCCGAACGGAATATTTGCCGCCGAATATTTCCCCCTAGAATGAGACCTCCCAAAGCCACCGTAAATCGTATTGGGAGGGGACTATGCGCATTGACGTGATTGATACACGGGCGGGCTTTGAGGCCATCCGCGAAAGTTGGGATGCGGTCTTTGCGGCTGACCCCTATGCTCAGCATTTCCTGTCCTGGATATGGCTGAGGGCCTATCTCTCGCGGCGCGGGCGCTGGTTTATTCTGGCTTTGCGCGAAAAGCCGGAGGGTTCCCCCTATGTGGCCTTCTTTCCCCTGCGCGTCGTCACCCAACAAGACAAGAAAACTGGCCGTTTCTTCGATGAAATCATCATGGCCGGCAATTTTGCGGCAGATTACACCGGCTTCATCACGCGGCCGGAATATGAAAACAATGCCGTGGCCGGATTCTGCGCCTTTATCAAGGAGCAGCGCTGGACGCATCTGAAACTCGATTATCTCAGCGGCCCGCCAACGCGTCGCGACGCCATGGTCAGGGCCTTGCAGGGACCGTTGGTCATGTTTCGCGACAGCACGCCGAAGAGCCCCAACAATATCAACAATTGCGTCTACCCGGTGGTGACGCTGCCCGCGACGTTCGATGAATATCTGGAAACCCACATGAGCAGCCAGACGCGGCAGAAGCTGCGGCGGTTTCTGCGCAAGGTGGAAAGCGACAACAGCTACCGCATCACCTTCGCCACGCCCGAGACGATAGATCGGGACATGGACATTCTGTTCGATCTTTGGCGCACCAAATGGGCGCCATTCAAGGGCAAGGAGCGGACCGAAAAGCTGATCTATGCGACCCGCGAGATGCTGATGGATTGCTTTGCGGATGGCACTTTGGACCTGCCGGTGCTGTGGCATGGCGAAAGGCCGCTCGGCGCGCTCGCCAACATCCTGGACCGGCAGAAGGGCGTCGTGCTCTTCTACATTACCGGACGTGACGAAAGCTGGACGACCCCCTCACCGGGTCTGATCTTACATGGATATTGCATTCGCCGGGCCATCGACATGGGCTTCAAGGAATATGATTTTCTGCGCGGCAATGAGCCCTACAAATACATGTTCGGCCCGCAGGAAAGGCCTATCACCTGCACACTGTTCAAGACGCGTTCCGGCGAAAACCTTCAGGACAAGCTGCATCCTTTCAGCGTGCGCTTCGTCTATGAGCAAGCGCTGAGGCTCTACAAAACTGGAGCCAAAGCCCAGTCCGAGGTCGCTTTCCGGCAGGTGCTGGAAACCGTACCCGACCACAGCGGCGCTGAATTCGGGCTTGCCAATCTGCTTTTCGAGAAAGGCGATTTCCACGAGGCCGAGCTATCCTATCTTTCCATTAGCAGATCGGTCGCAGACCCTTTGCCTGCTCTTCTGCGGCTAGGCGAAACGCGGCTTGCGCAAAAGAATTATCCCGGTGCCGTCAAAGCCTTTCAGGATGTCACCACCCGCGCGCCGTTCCACCGCGAAGCGCTCTATAAATGCGGCATTGCGTTGGTAGCTGCCGGGAGACGCAATGAGGCTGCAGCGATTTTCGAAAAGCTGCAAAGTTACCATTCCGACGATATGGTGAATATGGAATATGCCGAAAAAGCCAAGGCGGCGCTTGCGCGCATCAGAATGTCTGTCGCGCCAGCTTCGACACTCGCCGGTTCTGTTATCGTCACAGGGCGTGAAAGCGAACAAAATCGCCGCTGGGTGCCGCCGAAGGTTTTGCATTGATGCAATGAAGCTGTAGAAATGGCGTTTTCCTGAATGCCGTTTCTGCGGGGTATCATGTTTCTATCGAAACGAGATCTGGTCGAACTCGTGGATATCCGCCACGACCTGCATCGACATCCGGAGGTTTCCGGTGAGGAGCGGGAGACGGCACGCCGCATATGCACCGCCTTGGAAGCCTTCCCGCCCGACAAAGTTCTGACGAACCTGGGTGGTCACGGGGTGGCTGCGATCTTCGAAAGCGGCACAGATGGTCCGACCATCCTCATTCGTTCCGAACTCGACGCCCTGCCGATCTATGAAAAAACCGATGTCCCTCACCGCTCCACAATCAATGGACATGGACATCTTTGCGGACATGATGGGCACTCCACGATTCTGCTCGCCCTTGCGCGCGGCATGTCACGCCAGCGCCCAAAAAGCGGCAAGGTCGTGCTGCTGTTTCAGCCAGCCGAGGAGACCGGGGCCGGTGCGGCAGCCGTTCTTGCCGATCCGGCCTTTGAAGACATCAGGCCAGACTATGCCTTCTCCCTGCACAATCTGCCCGGCCTGCCATTCGGCCATGTGTCGCTGATTTCAGGACCGGTCAACTGCGCGTCGCGCGGGATGAAGATTAGGCTGATGGGCAAGACGGCGCATGCCTCATCACCCGAACACGGCATCTCGCCCATGCAGGCCATTGCCACGCTCATGCCCGCCCTCTCCGGCCTCGGTCACGGCATGCCTCCGCTGGCGGATTTCAAGATGGTGATGATAACCCACGCCATCATGGGCGAAGCCGCCTTCGGCATTGCGCCTGCCGATGGAGAAATATGGGCAACGCTGAGAACGTTAACCGATGGGCGCATGGCAGAACTTTGCGAGGCAGCGGAAAAGCTTGCGACGAAGGTTGCAGCAGCAAACGGCCTGACGCTCGACATCGTCTATGACGATGTTTTCCAGCATTGTGAAAATGACGCCGAAGCCGTTGCGCAACTGCACCGGGCGCTGGATGAGGAGAGTGTACCGCATGACGGGCGAAACCTGCCGATGCGTGCTTCCGAAGATTTCGGGCGTTTTGGCGCGGTATCGAAATCAGCCATGTTTTTTCTCGGTGCCGGGATGGACCACCCGAACCTGCATAACCCTGATTATGATTTTCCCGACGCATTGATCGAAACCGGTGCGCGAATATTCATGCGCACCATCAGAAATCTCACGGACTAACACGCTCATGCGCGTCAAAAGCCCTCAGACCACAATAGATTTCTACAAAATCAGTCAACAATGAAATCCTTTCGCTCCTCGCTCCATACCTGCGCTGATATCGTTCAAGCGTGGGGCCTTGAAGCTTTTGGAGATGGACACGATGACGGCGACGGTAACTTACCTTCACGAAGAACGTGAAAGAACGGCATTCGATTCCAACGAGTTGAAGGCTGCAATGCGCAGTCTGGCGGGTGGCGTTTCCGTCATTACAGCTGGTACGGGGGCAAGCCGCACGGGAGCAACGGTGACGTCGGCAACGGCGCTTTCCATGGAACCGGCAACCATGATCGTGAACATCAACAAGTCGTCATCTACCTGGCCGGTGATTGCGCGCTACAACCACTTCTGCGTCAACATCCTCTCCGCCACCCAGCAGGATGTCGCGTCCCGCTTTGCAGGCGTCGGCGGGTTGAAGGGTGTGGATCGTTATAGCGATGCCGAATGGTTCACGCTGGAAAGCGGAGCGTCCGCACTCAAAGGTTCACTGGCCGCTATCGACTGCGCCGTCGAAGACGTCATCGAACGCCACACGCACGCAATCATCATCGGACGCGTGCTGTCGGTCGAACGTAGCGAGGGCTTTCCGCTGGTCTATCACGGCGGGCAATATGCGAATATCGCGGCGCTTTGAACGCCTCTCATCTCTGACTTACGCCGAGCGTTCAGCCGGTTGCTCTGCAGTGTTTGCCGCAAACTGCTCCAGCGTCATATTGTCCAAAACCGCAGCCATGGCATCGCGGACGTCGGTCATGGACCGGCGCACCTGACAGGTCTGCGGATCCGAACAGTCTTCGCAGGCCTCGAAAGCCGTGCGGCTGGCGCAACGGATAGGTGCGAGCGGGCCGTCGAGAGCGCGGACGACCTGACCGATATAAATATCGGATGCTGCTTTCGAAAGGGCATATCCGCCGCCGGGGCCTTTCTTGGACCGCAGCATGCCTTCATTGCGCAGTTCCAGCAGAATGGCGTCCAGAAACTTCTTCGGGATATTGTTGCGCGCTGCGATCTCGCTCACGAAAGCGGTCTCGCCCTGCGCCAGACTGGCAAGGTCGATCATAGCTTTCAGCCCGTATTTTCCCTTTTTCGTAAGCATCGCGGTCTTTCAGAGATGACTATCTGAAAAGCACATATAACCCGCCACATGAACTTTCAATGAATTCCATGAAAACTGTCTAGAAATAACGCTAAGGTGTGTTAACCGCCGCGCGGACCCTTGCTGGGGCGCGCATCCAATGCCGCAGCCAATCCTCTGACGGCGTCTCTATGGCCCGTGGATGCCGGTCCTTCGAAAACCTGCACGGCTTCGGCATAACGATTGAGATTCAGGTACGCGTAACCGCGGATCACCATCAGATCATTACGTTCTGTGGCGAAACGAGCGCGTTGATCGAGCAGGATGAGCGCCTTTTCATATTGGCCATTGTTGTATGCGGCCAGTGCGCGATCAGTGAGGATCGCGATCTGAAGCTCTGTCGCCTTGGTCTTGTCCATGCCGGATTTGGTCGCGGAAACGGCGGCATTATCCGTCAGGCCCATGCGCAGATAGGCAAGGCTCTGGCCATAGGCGGCGTCACTTCTGACGGTCGATTGGCCAGTTTTCAGCGCCGCTCCGAAAGCCTTCAACGCTTCAGCGGGACGGTTGGCGTCCATCAGGCACCAGCCCTGCTGCAAGGCTTGCTGCGGCGGAAGGCCATCCGGGTTGAAGGTCGCAGCGCAACCGGTTGATTTGCGCGCGGATTGGCTCTGCGCGACAGCGACACGACCTTGCCGTGGCGCGGCGGCATTGGGGTTCTGCTGATAGACGACATTGGTGGGCTGTGCCTGGGCAAGCTGCTGTTGCAACGGGGCCCGGCCCGGCTGGCTGCTGGCCACGCGCTGCGAAGCGCTAGGCTCCGGCCTGCCGACAGCAAGTATGCGTTCCGACTGCGCACCCCATTGCTGCTGGAGGCGGCGAACCTCCGTGCCATTGTTCAAGTCCTGATAGGACAAGGCCAAACCATAGGCCGAAGCCTCGTCATCGGCTTTCCAGCCCAAGGCGGTGGTGAACCACTGCACGGCCAGTTGCGGCTGCAAAAATGCGCGCGAATACCAGCCAAATTCCTGTGCGGTTGCCGCATCCTTCTGGGCAACGGTTTCATCAGCAATTCGCTTCAGAACCTCCGGCTCTAGAGCCACAGGGGGCTCTAGCGCGAGAAGATTGGCCGTTGCGGCAAGATAAGTCTTGCGCGCATCGTCAGACGAATCGCGCCACTCATACATGGCGTCTTCGGCTTCGCGCGGCTCATCGCGGGCAATCAGTGCCAAAGCAAGGCCTTGAGATGCTGATGCAGAATCTTCTGCCTGTTTGGCCTGTTGGAACCACTTTTCCGCATCCTGATTCTTCTCGCGGCGAAGATTGTACCAGCCCAGCAACAGCGCATCGCTGGCCAGCTTGCCGGTTTCGGCCGCCCGCTCCAGCCGGGACAGATATGCGGGAGGAACGGTGACGTCCTTGTTCTCACCGGCATTGGCCACGAATTGGCGGGCAAGATCGTCCTTGATCGGCTCGAACTCCAGTTGCCCGTCCGCACCCGGTCTTTCCCTTGCCAGAAGGTCGCTCATCATCGCCATCGGCAAGAGAGCAGATGCTTTCTGAACAGTCGCGAGACGTTCGCTCGGACCATCGCAATTGCCGAGAATGTAACTATACGCGTCACGCCCGCGCTCGGGCTTGTCTATGCGGACGAAGGCTTCCGCCAGACGCCACAGCACATCCACCTCGCCGCAGGTCAGCAGTCCGGGGTTGGCTGCCGCCGTCTCGACCACCGCGTTGTATTGCTTGAGATCGGACGAGTTGACCAGCCTTTGCCGTGCCTCGGCCAGCGTCAGCATATCGGTGAGATTGGTGGGTGGCTGCCAGTTGGCATCTGCGGTCTGTCTGTCGGCGATGGCCTTTCGCACCTCTGCATACCGACCATTGGCGTAAAGCTGCCACATGGTTTCAAGCTGCGGATCGCCCTGCTCCGGAACAGCCATCGGATCTGCGGGAGGCGTCCATTGCGGATAAAGCGCTCTCAACCGGGCAATTTCTGCCTGAAGCCTGACCGTATCGCCCTGGCTTGCGAAGTATCGCAGCGCACTTTCATCCACCACGGGAGGCTGGGTCGCTGCTGGCGGCGTTGGCGTTTGAGTGGGCGGGGCCCGACGGGGTGCCTGCGCCAGTGTCGTATCTTGAGAACTGCCCAAAGCGGGCATGGTGACCGGTGGGGTCGAACCCTCCGTCTGCGCCACGCGGCTTGTCGCCAGCGGTGCCTTGGCATTGCCTGTCATCGGAAGCTGCCCGGCAGACGCCCGTCCGCCAAGCTCGCCAGCCTCTATCGAACCTGTCGTGTGAAGACGCGAAACCCTACCCAACAGCTCATCGCGCCACTGGTATGCGGTAACACCACACAGAGCCAATATCGCGGCTGATATGTAAAGCGGCTTTCCGATCACAAGCACTCCTGATGCTGAGTCGCGAATGACAAAGCCAAGAGATGCAACGTAGATGGATAATAAAGTGTTGACGTGAAGCGACGGAGGTCGTCTGGAAGGGGTATTTTATGCGTAACGCAGGCCAAAAGCGCTGGAATGATCCGATATCCCGCATCCGACAGCACATCCTTCGTCGCTCCCGTCCGCAGATCGAAGGTCGCCGTATTGCCGCCGTCGATCGCCGTTTCCGCCCGCAACCGCTCCAGAAGCTTCGCATCACCCAACCCTGCCCGTGCCAGATAAAGCGGTATTCTGACCGAGTTATATCCGAATTCCTGCGGAAAACCGTCGGCTGGCCTCGGCTTGGTTTTCACGGAAACCCAGTCCGCGGAAAGCTTCCTCGGGCCGAAGGAATAGGCGGCGATCTGGGCGACGCCGTCCTTGGTCAGAGCAGCCCAGAGCGGCGACGGCACAAGCTCGTTCAAAACGGGGAAGGCTTCAAAAATGAAATAAGAGGGGTTTACGACTGGACCATCGGGCCGGTCAGCTTCCGCAAAACCGGCTGTACCCGGCAGGAGAAGCGTGCGCCCTCCCCGCTGGACGACCGTCTTGGCCAGCACGGTGCGGGCGATGGAGCGGGCAGCGTCGGCGTAATCCGGCTTGCGCCATTGCTTGGCTGCGAGTGCCAAGGCGTAAGCAATCAAAATGTCGCCATCCGTGGCATTGTTGATGTCAGAAATATGCGGGTCCGTTTGCGGATCCCATTTCCATGCGGCCAGCCCATCATCCCGAACCAGCAGTTCCGTTTTCGTAAACGACCAGATCAGCTCGAAATCCGCTGGCGCGTCGGCCAGCACGGCAAGCCACATGCCATAGCCCTGCCCTTCGCTGTGGCTGATATTGTTGTTTGCTGTGTCAACGATGCGCCCGGCAGGGTCGAGAAATGCAGCCTTATAGGTCGTCCAGTCGGCTTCCGTTACCGAGGCGGCTGTTGCGCTGATTGGAAAAAGCATCATCGCCAGCATCACCAGGGCTTTGAACGGAAGGCCGAAGACCTGTTTCATTTGTGACGCCCCATGCCCCGTAGCATCAAGAAGGTGACACAACCCAGCAGCGTTAGAAAACCAATGAAAACAAGCGAGTAGGAAAGCGTATTGCTGGACAGCCAGTTCGCCGCGATTAATCGCCAGTTCGAGAAGCTAAAAGGCCGGGTGACGATGAAGCTGGGTTGCTCGGCAGCCACCGTGTCCACCTTGTCGGCGGTCGCATCATAGGTCGCTACACGCCCAGCCATCGTAGTCCAGCGCTTCTGTTCAGCCATTGCTGCCATGCCAGTGCGCAAATCTGCCGAGGTCGGAGCCGTCGCCATGGTCCACACGCCCTGGCCACCCGGACTCATGCCCTGCGCCAGCATGAAGGAGACATTGCCTGGTGGTGTGTAGATCTGCTCGGCACCGGGAAGAAAACGCAGCGTATCCGAGCTGATGTCGAAATTGCGTTTCATCCATTCCTCGAAAGAGGAAATCTGCCCCTGCCAGACGCCGCCATCCACGCGCTCGCGCCAGTCATCGAACAGCTGATCGGTCTGCGCAGGCTGAACAGCACTTGCACTTTCCTTCCAGGCAACCTGGCTTGCGGGGGCCAGATCGAGCTGATTGACCAAGGCCTGCGGCATCTGTGCCAGAGTGCCGAAAAACAGCGCGTTCCTCTCGCCCACGGCAGCGGGTGTCGCAACGAGTTCGACAGGGACCGGATGCCCACCGGCAAGCGCCAGACGGCTCAAAAGCGTGGCGGCTGCAGACATGGTGTCCGTATCCACCCGCTCCAGCCACACGGCCACGGGCTGATCGCTTGCGCGGTAGGGCTGGCCCACGCCGTTGGTGGCGGCAAGATCGGGCGCACGACCAATCATCGCGTAATTGGGAATATGCAGTTCAGTCGTGTCGAACAGCGCAAAACGCGGCGTCTGGTTTGCAGCCGCGCCGGGCAGACAGGCAGTGTCCGCATCCGTCATCAACACGGCTTCGATTGCAATCGTGTTCACCCCCGGCACGAAATGGCGAAGGGTAACATTGATGGGCAGATGCCGAAAAATGCCGCCGCCCCGGTTGGAAATCGGCACGGTCGAGGCGATGTTGCCATTGACATAGATGTCGATATGGCTGCCCGGCAGGATTTCGTTGGAATAGGCAGCGTCCAGCAGCAAGGTCGCTTCGCCATAGGCGGCAGCGTAGAAATCCGCAGGTGCGCCGATGGTGAAATCGGTGCGGAAACGTCTGCCGGAGAATTCGGTGCTTTTTACGCCGAGTGCAGAGAGTGAGATGCGACGGTCGGACATAACCAGCGGCGCGTCCGGCGTATGCCATGCCTTGGTGGACAGCGTCGTGCGGGAGCCGCCCGCCGGGCGCTCCACCGATGCGGTCAACTGGTCGATGGCAAGCTGCATGGTCTGCGGCGTCGGGCCGCTGACGATCAGCGCCGAAATGCCGTTGACGATGTTGCTCTCAAACCCCGCATAGGGACCGGCCAAGGCCTCCGGCGGCACCGACTGCGTGGCGGCAGCGATTTCACGCGACGTTCCGGCAAGAACGGTCAGGGTTCCGGCTTTGCGTTCCGTCGGCAGGCGCGTCGTAAAGGTCACCTGCTGGTTCGGCATCTGCGTGCGCAAGGCAAGCGCCTGAGCAAGCTTGAGAAGCGGTTGCGCAGAGACCGGATTGGCGAGCCCCGGGGCCACGATATTGATTGCCGTCAAACCGGCGAGATCCGCACCGGTCGCCTGAATATCGTCAATCGTGCTGAACCGGCTGCCGACATCGGCATTGAACGCGATATAGGTACTGGCGGGGCTGACATCGGTCCAGAGATCATAGGTCGATTGGATGGTGCAATCCGTGCGGTGGCGCTGCTGCACACCGAGCGAGATGGCATTCGCACCCGCTTGCAGCGCGCCCGGCGGAATGGCCATGGACACATTACCCTCACCATCCGGCGAAGACACGCTTTTACGCTCCAGCGGCACATTGTTGACCGAGACTTCCAGATTAGAGCTTTCAGGCGCGACGACGATTGCGTTCTGATAGCCGATATTCAGGGAAACAGCGGCCTTCGCCTGCTCCGGCGTCAGATAAAGCGTCCACTGCCGTTGGTCTATTTCTCCGGCAAGGCTGAGGTCCGGAAAAGGCAGAATATACCGACGCCTGTCATCCGGGCTGCTGGGCGCTGTGGCGGTCGCTGCCCTTGCTGGCTGCACGACCGTTGGTGCCGCAACGCTTGGCACTGGTCTCGGCGCGGCAGGCGCCGCGGGAGCGACTGGAGCCGGTGTTTGTACCTGCGGTACTGGTGCAACGGGCGCGGGCCGCGCCGGTGCGGGCGGTGTTGCCGGTTTTTCCGGCGACATATCGAACGGCGCTGACTGCGCAAACACCAGCGTTGAAATGGAGGCCAGACATGCGGTGAGAAGAAGCGACTTTCTCATGGTTTCGCAGTTCCCAAGGCGGGTTTTGTCTGCCGTTCCGGCTTGAGTGAGCGGAAGAAATAATAAAGCCCGCGCTGCGTCTGGAAGATCGCGATGGCCATGAAGGTTATCGTGCCTTTGATCAGGCCGGGATTTTTTCTGCGAACACGCTGGATTTCGCTCCACTGTTCGGAGCTGGCAAAAATCAAATCCGCAATCAACCGGTGGTCCACCGCCTGCTGGGGTGAGAATGTACTACCCACGGAAATGAAGCCATCCTTCTTGACCGAGCGGACGATGTTGATACCCATCGTCTCCGGTACGCCCTCACTATAGGGTTTGACGCGAATGGTGGCCGTGGTGCCCTTTTCCACATTCACCAGTCCCGGCTCGAAAATGTGGATGAGCATGCCGTGAACGGAAACGTTTTCCACCGTCGCCGGTAACCAAGCCTCGCTATCGCCAATCTGCAATTCGCACCGGCGTTTGACGGTGACGCGGCGTGAAGCGGATTTTTCTTCGCGTTCCGAAACGACGCCCAGTGCACAGCCCGCGAAAATGATGTTGAGCAGGTTCCAGCCACCCACGACCAGCGTCACGTCGGCCTTGTAGGGCTCGGCATAAATGCGGTAGATCGCGAAAATCATGGCTATGACCAGCACGCCGAAAATCACGAAGAAGGGTCGGCTGATTTCGGAAAGCCGCGCTTCGCTGATGGACTCATCCTTGGCCGTAACCTTGAAGGTTGGTTTCGAGGGATTGAAAATCACCGAAACGACGGCAGGCAGAAGGTGCACCGTCTGCACATATTCATAAAGCTCGGAAATCCAAGGCCATCGGAAACTGCCATAGAGAAAATTCTGCATCATGAGGTTCACCAGCATGTATGCAGCCGTATAGGCCAGAAACTCGCCGCCCGATGCGACGAAAATCTGAAGATCGAAAAACAGGTAGAAGAGCGGCGCAAACAGAAAGATGGTGCGCGGAAACGGAAAAAGCCAGAACAGCGTCGACGACATGTAGCAAAGGCGCTGGGTAAACGAGAGGCCACGGCGAAAAAGCGGCTGTCGGAATATCAGAATCTGCATCATGCCCTGTGCCCAGCGGCTGCGCTGGCCGATGAAGCTGGCAAAGGTGGCAGGCTGAAGCCCGGCAATCAGAGGCTTATCGACGTAAAGGCTGTGCCAGCCGCGCGAATGCAGGGCAAGCGCCGTTTCACAATCTTCAGTAATGCTGACACCGCTGAATCCATCCGTTTCTTTCAGCGCAGTTCGGCGCAACACGGCAGCGGAGCCGCAGAAAAATGCGCCATTCCATTTGTCGAGGCCGCGCTGAATGATGCCGTAGAACATCTCGTTCTCGCTCGGCATGATTTCGAAAGTGCGCAGATTTCGCTCGATAGGATCGGGATTGAGGAAGAAGTGCGGTGTCTGAACGAGGAACAGCCTTTCGTCCTCATCGAAATAACCAACGGTTTCCAGAAGAAAGTCGCGCGCAGGCGCGTGGTCCGCATCGAATACGGTGATGAGCTCGCCGGTGGAGTGTTCCAGCCCGTTATTGAGATTACCGGCCTTGGCGTGGACGTTGCGTTCACGCGTCAGGTAATTCACGCCCAGATCTGCACAGAGCTTTTCCAGCTCCTCATGTCGCCGGGCGGCAGCTTGCGCATCGGGAACATTGGAGGCGTTTCGCTTCTGCACCGTGCCGCCATCATCCAGCAGCCAGACGGTAAATTTGTCAGCGGGGTAATCGATGTTCTTTGCCGCAGACAGCGTGTTGGCCAGAAGTGTGGCGTCTTCGTTATAGGTCGGTACGAATATATCGACCGTCGGCACGTAGCCCGGCGAACCCGGTCTCGTCTTTCGCGACGGCAGTGGCATGGACACGATGACGAGGCTGAGTGCCAGCATCAGCACGCTATACATTTCCGCGAGGTAGAGCAGAAAGCCGGGAATGAAGTTTTCCGGCTGGTTGATGGGCGGCAGGGTGCTGGTCGTGCGCCAATAGACATAGCGCAGCACGATGGCCGTGCCGAAGCCAAGGCCGATCAGCCGCCATGCGCCCTTGCCATTCAGCGATTTGATGGTGGCGAGCAGAAACAGCGAGATCGCGGTGGCGATGAGGTGCGTCTGCAAGCTGACCGGCAGCGTGACGATCACCAGAACGCAGACCGAGACGAGCATCCAGACGATGACGGAGATGGCCTTGCTCATCTGCAAACCCTTGCTTTCAAATCAACCGGAGGACACTTGCCTCGAGATCAGGAATGACAGTCTTTCGACCATAACGACGCGGCACGCTCTATACGCAAGACAATACTAAATTGGTTAATTGCATCTTTGCGAACCCTCTCCCGATGAGGCGCAATCGGGTGATGGGATGACCACACGTCTCGTTTCTGCACGGGCACCCGGTTTCGGCACATCTGCTGGGCGCGCGATGGTGGGAGATGCAACCGTTGGCGATGGGATGACCACACGCGCTGGCGCGGGATTGATGATCGGCTGTGGCTCCGGCGGCAATTGCGGTTGAGGCTGCGCCACGACCTGACGCATAACGGGGCGGCTGGTCTGCTGAACCGGCGGTCGAGATGGCGTCTGTATTCCCGGCTGCATGGGAAACTCGTTTGCCGTTACCGGATAGATCGGATTGCCGGAACGGCCCATACCCTCAGCTGGCTTCTGGGCGGTGCCGTAAGGGTTCCAGCCTTCCGCATCATAGCTGCCGGTAATCGTATAATTATACATGACAGTCAGCAGATCGCGCGCCGTTACCCCGGATTGGCAAAGCCGAAGCGTGACGTTGATGCGACCGAGATTTTTGAAACCCTGCCGCATGTCTACGGGCGAGCGAATGTGCTGCCACGCATAGATGCAGGTATCATCGCCAGACCCTCTGCCGGACGCGTAGGAGAATGCACCATAGGCATTTTGCAGATATTCAGCCGAGGTCGCGAGGCTTGCACCCGGGACTGCGGCGCGGATTTCACGGGATATGGACGAGGCGCGCAGGCTGCCGCTGGACAATCCATCCTTGCCGGTATCTTCGGCGCGCTGCGGTCCGAACAGTTCGATCTTCAGATAATTCTGGCCGGGCGTTCTCGCATCCGAGCGCAAAATCACGTCCTGCTGAACGGCATTGGAAAAGGTACGGTTGATGACACTGATGATTTCAGGACCACCGGGCGGCGGGAAAATCAGCGCCTCTTCCGGCGGCAGCATTTTAGGCGCGCCGGAAGGCCTGATGCCCCCTGGGTTGTTGCAGCCAGAAAGCACCACGGCGATACTCGGCAATAGAACAAAAGCAGCGTTTTTTATCGCCGCTGCACCCGCCACATTACCAATGCTGGCAAGGTCGCGCGCATAACGAATCACATATGACCAGACCATGGCTATGAAATACGTGAGGCCACTGATTTATCAATATCATATTTCGCTCACACGTTATGTAATCCGCCATAACCAAACACGCCGTGATGACCTTAATTGGAACTTTGCGTGCGTCAGGGAATTGCCATTGATGCAGTTTTAATAAACCAGACGTAGAAAGCAGGCAGCAACAGGATGGATATGGCAGATCAACCGATGAGCGCAACGAGCCAACTTTCTGACGAAGTGAAGAAATTACGCCGCTGGCTGGATGAAGATGCCCTGCCCATGTGGTGGGAGGTCGGCGCCGCCAAACCCGATGGTGGCTTTTACGAGCGCATTGGCCAGAACGCGAAACCGATGCTGGGCGATAACCGCCGCTCCCGCGTGCAGCCACGACAAGCCTATTGTTATGCGGCGGCTGGCCAGAAGGGCTGGAACGGCGAGTGGCAGAAGGCCGTCAACCACGGCCTGACATGGTTCGACAAAGTTTATCGTCTGGATAACGGCCTTTACGGCAATCTGGCGGATGCCTCCGGCAAGCTCACCGATCCGACATTCGATTTCTACAATCAGGCCTTTGCCCTGTTTGCCGCCGCGCAGACGGCGATGGTTTTTCCCGAGCGCCGGGATGAGATGCGCGAGCGTGCACTTTCCATTCTTTCCGTTTTGCAGCGTGACTATGCCCATCCGGTCGCTGGTTTCGAAGAAGCCAAGCCGCCAATCGAGCCGCTGTGCTCCAACCCGCATATGCATTTTTTCGAAGCCATGCTGGCTTGGGAAAAGGTCGATCCTGATGGGCCTTGGTACCAGTTGGCGGATGACATTGCCCATCTTGCCATGGACAAGTTCATCGACGCCCAATCTGGTGGGCTGCGTGAGTTTTTCGACCACGACTGGAACCCGATGCCCGGCGACAAGGGCCGGATCATGGAGCCCGGCCATCAGTTTGAATGGGCTTGGCTGCTCACACGCTGGTGCAGTTTGCGCAACGACAATGGCGCGATTGCCAAGGCCAAGCGGCTGTTCGAAATCGGTGAAAAATACGGGATTTGCCCGCGCCGCAAAGTCGCGATCATGAGCCTTTACGATGACTTCACCACCCATGATCCGCTGGCGCGCCTGTGGCCGCAGACGGAATGGCTGAAAGCCGCCGTGCGGCTAGCCTCAGTTTCTCATGGTGAAGAGCGCTATCGCTACCTTACCTCTGCCGTGCGGGCCATCGGCGCCTTGCAGCCTTTTCTCGATACGCCGATTGCCGGTCTGTGGTTCGATAAATGGCCCGTGGATGCACCGATGATTGATGAGCCCGCACCTGCCAGCACATTTTATCACATCGTCTGCGCGATCTATGAAGCGGAAGATGTGCTGAAGCAGAGCTTGCGGTGAGATCAAGGCTTTAAGGGTACCCTCGGGTTTTCCCCGAGGGTCTCTTCATATTCTTGGCGGCTATGCCTCCAGCCAAAGTACCTGTTCCGGCGTCAGCTTGATATCGAGCGCTGAAAGGCTGTCTTCCAGTTCCGCAACGGTGCGTGGGCCGATGAGCGGAATGACCGGGAAGGGCTGGGCGACGACATAGGCCAGAGCAATGTGGATAGGGCTTCGGCCCAGTTCCTTTGCCAGCTGGATTGCCCGGTCCCGTCGTTCGAAGTTGCGATCCGAATACCAGACGCGCACGATCTCCTCATCATCCAGCTTGTCACGTCCGGCTTTCTCGGTGAAGAAACCACGCCCTTGGCTCGACCATGCGAAATTGGGGATCTGCCGTTCCCGCTGCCATTCCTTCCAGCCATCATCTGAAGCGGCAACGCAGCCTGTCCAGATGGGGACCAGCATTTCCGCCAGCGAGAAATTGTTGGAAAGAGCAGCAGGCGCCGTCTTGCCGTTTTTTTGCGCATAAGCGGCGGCTTCGTCCATACGCTCGCGTGTCCAGTTGGAGCCGCCGAAAATGCCGCGAATGCGACCACGTTTTACCTCGGCATCCATGGCGTCCACGAACTCGCTGACCGGCACCTCCGTATTGTCACGGTGCATGCAGTAGACATCGACGTAATCGGTTTTCATGCGCTCAAGCGATTGATCGAGTTGCTTGCCGATCATATCCGGATAGCAGAGCGGCGAATGCGCGCCCTTCCCGATCAGCACGATATCCTCGCGCGGCACATTGCGGCTGGTATGCCAGTCTCCGAAAATGCTCTCGGTCTTGCCGCCGCCATAGATGTAGGCCGTATCGAAGAGATTGCCGCCTGCCTCGTAGAAATTGTCGAGTGTGAGCGAAGCGGATGCGAAATTCGGGAAGAATTCAAAACCCAGCGCTACGACCGATACCGACTTGGAAAGACCGGGGATATTGCGTTTGGGCACGGCATTGCCCGCAACAACCTTTGCGCCGGTGATATTCGAAACGCGCTTGGCAGCGGTTTCAACGCCATATTCCAGGCCCACTGACGCGCGCCACCGATCCATAACCTGCAGATTACCGAGGCTGTCTGCCCAACTCATGCCGGGATAGGCAAATTCGGGTTTTCCAGCACGAATGGCCTCACCCGCCGCATCAACCTCAAAGGCGTAAAGCCAGCCGTCTTCGCGCACCTCGACGGTCTGCCGATCATCACCCTTGATGATCTCAATCTTGCCGACACCGCCCTTGTGACCGGAGGCAAACCAGAAGTTTTCGACTTCGATGCGGCCTTGCGAGCCGATGATGCGAAGCACATTGTCCTGTTGCGCCATGATGGAGCATGAGACTTCGGCAATGATGTCGTTCGGGAATTTCAAAACGGCAGACGCCCATTCATCCACGCCGGATTGCCCCAGATGGGCAACGCCGGAGACTTTTTCCGGCTCCAGAACCGACGTGCCTGAGGCCGCGCCAGCAATCAGACGCGCCATGGAAACGGGATACCCGCCGACATCGAGAATACCGCCACCAGCAGCATCATTGGCAAACAGCCGATGCTCCGGCTTGAAGCCACCCATGTTGAAACCGAAGCTAGTGCGGATAATGCGGACGTCACCAATCGCGCCGTCCTTCACCAGTTCGATGATCTTCGCCGTCTGCGGATGCAGGCGGTACATATAGGCCTCACTGGCAAACACACCGGCTTTCTTCGCCTCATGGAAAATCACATCCGCATCACAGGCGGAAAGCGCGATTGGCTTTTCGACCAGCACATGTTTACCCCCACGCACGGCCTTGATGGCCCATTCCGCATGGCCCGTATGAGGCGTTGCGATGTAGATGGCATCGACTTCAGAATCGCTCAGCAAAGCCTCATACCCATGCAAGATACGCGCGCCCGGAAAGGCGTCAGCCAGACCCGGCTTATCGGGGTTGCGCGTGGCGATGGCCACGAGCTTTCCCGTTTTGGAGTGGGCAACGCCATCGGCGAAAGTGCGGGCGATGGTTCCGGGGCCGATGATGCCCCAACGGATGGGTTGAACGTCAGTCATGTGTTTCCTCATTTCTGTCTTGGGAAGATGGTCAGCGCAGGCGGGCACCGGCACTGTCAAAAACAAAAGTCTTGCTGGCGAAAATCGAGACCGTCAGCTGTTGCTGGTCGCTGGAGTGCCGCGATTCCGGGCGCTCGATAATGAGCGGGATATCTCCGGCCATACGCGCATAGACATAGCTCGTATTGCCGAGATGCTCGGCCACATCGATCTCGACGGTCAGATCGGCGTCGCCGATGCCGACATCACCGAAATGCTCGGGCCGAACACCAAGGGCGACCTCGCTGCCCACCGCCACCGCCGAATGGATCGGCAGCGTCAGCGTCACGCCGGGATCGTCAGCGACCTGAACCGTCACCCCATCCGCTGTCTGACCTACGACCTTGCCAGGCAGGAAATTCATCTTCGGGGAGCCGACGAAACCAGCCACGAAACGATTGGCGGGGTCGTCGTAAAGATCGAGCGGCGCACCGACCTGCTCGATGCTGCCTGCCCGCAGAACCACTATCTTGTCGGCCAGGGTCATGGCCTCGGTCTGGTCATGGGTGACGTAGATCATGGTTGTGCCAAGCTGCTTGTGAAGTCTGGAAATCTCCACCCGCATCTGGACGCGCAGCTCCGCATCGAGGTTTGAAAGCGGCTCATCGAACAGGAAGACCCGTGGTTGACGGACGATGGCACGGCCAATGGCGACGCGTTGCCGTTGGCCGCCCGAAAGCTGCTTGGGGCGACGCTGCATCAGCTCATTAATCTGCAGGATATCGGCAGCGCGACGGACGCGCTGTTCCGTGTCAGCCTTTGGATTGCCGTTCATCCGCAGCCCAAAGGACAGGTTCTCTTCCACGGTCATATGCGGATAAAGCGCATAGGACTGAAACACCATGGCGATGCCGCGATCCATCGGCTCGGCATCGTTGACCACCGTGCCGCCGATGCTGATTTCGCCGCCGGAAATATCCTCCAGCCCGGCAATCATGCGCAGAAGAGTGGACTTGCCGCAGCCGGAGGGGCCAACGAAGACGACGAATTCGCCATCGGCAATCTCCAGATCGGCACCGTGGATGACCTCAAGGGCGCCATAACGTTTGATGACATTTTTCAGTGACAGTTCCGCCATGCGGTTCCTCCCGGATTACTTGACGGCACCGGCAGAAATGCCGGCGATGAAATGGCGCTGCAACAGCACAAAGACGACGAGGATGGGCGCGGTCAAAAGCATGGCACCGGCCATGATGCCGCCCCAGGACACCTTGGTGAGGCCGATCAAGGTTCCTAGCGCAACCGGAGCCGTCATCATGCCCGGCCGCGAATTGATCAGCAGCGGCCAGAGATAATTGTTCCACGACGCGAGGAAGAGGATGATCGACAATGCCGCCATCGTAGGCCGTGCCAGTGGCAGGGCGATGCGCAGGAAAATCTGCCATTCCTTGACGCCTTCGACCCTTGCGGCATCGAAAAGTTCACCCGGCATCATGGAAAAGGATTGCCGCATAAAGAGAACGCCGAGCGAGTTGAACAGCGGTGGCACGATCAGCGCGACCCAGGTGTTCGCCAGCTTGAACTCCCGCGCCACCATGATGAACTGCGGAATGACGACCACGGCATAGGGCAGTGTGATCGTGCCCAGAATGATGGCGACCACCACGGAACGCCCGGCAAAACGATAACGCGCCAGCGCCCAGCCCGCCATGGATGTCAGCATGACTGACAGCACCGTGTAGATGACCGCCACGCCGATGGAGATGGACATGGCGCGTAGGAAATCCGTATCTGCCTGAAGATTGCGGAAGTTCTCCAGGAAATGCGTTGAGGGCAGCAGCACGATTTCCGGGCTGAAGATGCCGTAATCCGGCATGGTGGAGAAAACGAACATGACCCAGATTGGAAACAGCCAGATGATGGCAAGCGGCGTGAGTGCGGCGTGGAGAGCGATTTTCTGCCAGAGCAGCGATCTCGACTTGGACTTCATTTGGCGTCCCTCCCAACCCATAGCTGAAACAACGAAATCACGATGGCGAGAGTCGCAATCGTGTAGGCAATGGCCGAGGCATAACCGAAGTTTAGTGACGTAAAGCCCTGACGATAAAGGAAGATACCCAGCGTCTCCGTCGCACCGCCGGGACCACCCCGGTTGGTGATGAGGAAGGGTTCGGTAAACAGCTGCATGGTGCCGATGACAGAAAGCACGACGCAGAACATGATGATGGGCTTGAGAAGCGGCAGCGTGATGTGAAGAAATTGCTGGCGCTTGCTGACATTATCCAGACGCGCGGCCTCATAGACATCGCCGGGAATGGACTGAAGACCGGCCAGAATGATGATGGCATTATAACCCGCCCAACGCCATGTGACGGCGATGATGATGAGTGCCATGGCAGCCGTGGAATTGTCGAACCAAGCAACGGGCGCAAGACCAACGGATGTGATGAGTTTGTTGATAATGCCGAAATCAGCGCTGAACATCAGGCGAAACACGGCGGCATAGGCCACCTCACCCACGACAACGGGCGCGAAGAAGGCGAAACGGTAAAGCGGGCGTGCCTTGAGAAGCGGCGAGTTGAGCAACACCGCCATCATCGTTGCCAGCGCAATCATGACAGGCACCTGCACGACCAGAATGATCAGCGTGTTCTGCAAGGCGTTGTAGAAGGCCGGGTCCGCAATAAGGCGACCCCAGTTCATCGACGGCGCAAAACGCCAGGGGTTGATGCGCGTGTTCTGGAACGACAGCAGAAAAGAATTGATGATCGGCCACAGCCAGAAGGTGGCGAAGATCAAGAGATAGGGGGCAAGAAACGCATATGCGACCCTGTTGCGCAACGGCATATCGACCTCACAAAGCCAGAAGAGAGTTTAGCCGGACGCTTCCCGCGGAAGCGTCCGGCAACGGTCGGCCTGGGAGCTATTGCGCAACCGGAATGCCGGTTGCAGTCTCGATCTGCTTGGCAGCGTCATCGAGCGCCGTCTTGGCGTCCGGGAAACCACCGCTCAGATATTTGGTCTGGGTGGCACGGTAGATACCTTCGGCATCGGACTGGAATGCCGTGCCACGGCTTGGCACGATTTTCGGCAAGGTGGCCAATATGTCGGACCAGACGGCCTGACCGCCCCAAAAGGGTTGCGGCTCTTTGACGAAGGGATCTTTGACTGCAGAAAGCAGCGATGGGACCA
Organism: Hyphomicrobiales bacterium; assembly: GCA_900473205.1. GTDB lineage: Bacteria > Pseudomonadota > Alphaproteobacteria > Rhizobiales > Rhizobiaceae > Agrobacterium. The sequence goes on along the minus strand of UCLB01000027.1, from coordinate 58,638 downwards.
GACCGAAGGATTTCAGCATATCGATCTGACCGTCATTGGTCAGAAGGGCGTAGTCGATGAACTTCCAAGCTGCTTCCTTATGCTGCGAGGCGGAGCTTATAGCGAGGGACGAGCCCCCTAGATTGGCGGCGCGCGGGCCATCGGCTGTCAGGCTCGGCATGAGGTAGACACCCCACTTTCCGGCCAAGTCGGGGGCATTTGAGCGAATGCTTCCCTCGTACCAGCCGCCATACATCTGCGTTGCGGCCTTGCCACCAACACTGGACTGGATTTTTTCATCCCAGATCGCAGCAGTGATAATGCCTGCGTCCTTCATCTGCTTGAGCTTTTCAAGCGTTGCCACGCAAGCCGGTTGGTTGATAGTAATGCTTTGGCCATCGGTCGAAAAGTAACCGCATCCCTGTTCATTGGCGATCATGCGGAACCACTCGCTGTCACCGTTGAAATTGGCCTGCGTCATGACGGTGCCGGGATTGGCTTCCATGACCTTCTTACCCGCAGCGATGAAATCATCCCACGTCTTGATCGTGGCCGGATCGACGCCAGCCTTTTCATAAAAATCGCGTCGGTAGAACATCGCAACAGGGCCGGAATCCCACGGCACTGCATATGCCACGCCATCGACCTCAAGTTCGGTTCGCTTGAACTCCGGGAAAAGCGCCTGCTTTTCAGGTGTATAACCGAGTGCAGTCACATCCGTAAAACAATCCGGAAAGCGCGACCAGAACACCTCTGCCTCGAAATTTTCGACCGTGACAATATCTGGAAGACCTTCTCCACCGGCTGCACAGGCGGCAAGTGACTTGTCGTAAACCTGGTTATTTCCGAGATCCTGAACATCCACCTTGATATCGGGATATTTCTTGTTGAAACCTTCCAGAGTTGATTTCAACGCCGATGCGGCAACATCCCAGCTCCAGATTGTGATGGTGGTAGATTGTGCGGCCGCCGGTGCAGCAGCCAGCAGCGCAAGCGATACAGATGCGCCGATAAATTTAAAGCCCATTGAAAACCTCCCTTTTCAATTGCCGTCCTCCAACGACACGGGCAGATTAGCGGCGGGATAATATCTGTCTCGTAGAAAGGGAACATGGATTTGGCGGAAAGTAAGATCAGGGAGAGAGCGGTCTATCATCCCGGTGCCAGCAGCATCGAGGGTACGCCGACCAAGCTGCAGTTTTTCCGCACCCACCCCCCCGTCATGCTCATGCCGCACTGGCACGCCCAGATCGAAATCAATTACATCATGCAAGGCAGCGTCCATTACCGCATGGGCGACCATTCCCTGCGTGTCGAGGCCGGGCAGATGTGCCTGTTCTGGGGTGGGCAGGCCCACCAGATGGACGAATCCTCCGAGGATTCTTTCTACGCCGGAGCCCACCTTCCGTTGCTTCACTTCTTTCGCATGCGGCTGCCCGTTGCAGTTTCCACCAAGCTGATGGGCGGCGCGACCATGCTGACCTCGGTGACCGACCCGTCCGACGACGAGAATTTTTCCCGCTGGTTCCGCTATGCCAATTCTGATGATCCGCTGAAAGCCGACAATGCGGTGGAAGAACTGCTCTTGCGGGTGGAGCGAATGTTCATGGAACCCTACACGGTCGTTTCACCTGCCTCGCAAGAAGGTAAAGTCGTCGATGCAGAGGGCTCGCCTTCCTTAAGCGTTGTACGGATGTGCGATTTTGTTGCGGCGAACTTTCTGGAGGATATCGATGCGACGGATATCGCGCGCTCGGCAGGCCTTCACCCGAAATATGCGATGAACCTGTTTCGCAAATCGACCGGCATGACATTGATCAAGTATCTGACGCTGCTGCGTCTTTCCCGCGCGCAGGCTATGTTGATCAACGATAACGACAATATTCTGCAAGTCGCCATGGAAAGTGGTTTCGGTTCTGTCAGCGCGTTCAACAAGGCTTTTCGGCAGGTTGCGGGCATGTCACCATCCGACTTTCGCCGGGATATGCGGTCCAATAATATGGTTTAAAAACAGTACGATACACCCTGATGAACGGACGTTCAGAATCCTTACTAAAATTTAACTATTGCTAGCACGGCAAAGATGGCTATTTTCCTGCTGCGCTGCACCATATCCCCTCTCCTTATGCAGCGCGGTCGCATTAAATGCCGGGAACTCCGATGGACACCGGTTCCATTCAATGTCCATTCTAGGGAGATTATAATGACAATATCTGTTTCACATCCTCATTCCAGCGATCAGACACACGCACCATTTGCCGAAAAAATTGCGGCAACCAGAAACAGCGCCGGTTACACGGTCGAGCAGCTGGCCATTACCTGTGGCCTGACCGTGCAGGAAATCGTCGCCCTCGAAAACGGCTTGGACAACAATCCGTCGCATATCCAACGGGTCGCAGCGGCTTTGCAGATTCCGCTTGCCAGCATCGTTTGATGCATTGACCCTGCCCTTGACTGAATAGGGCTTTTCCTCGCCCGTCGCTCCGGAGATGTCATTGTTCTCCAGGACGGGCGAGAAAATTGCACAGATCGACACGCGTTTTTTCGCGCCCCCTTAAAAACCGCTTTCCGGCATACCACATGCAGGTCTCATCACCCGATGTAACGTTTTGGTGATGCGCGCATTCCTATTCCATGACCTGACATGTGAGACTGAAATGACAGACGCAAACCTCGCTGGCCTGTCCCACGCTCCTGCACCAAAGCCATTCTGGCCATCGCAGCCCTATGAGATATTGAACTGGCTGGTGCTTGAAACGAGCAACCAGCGCTTCATCGACAATCTCTTCGTGGAGCTTTGCCAGCGGCTGAATGCTGCCGGTGTTGCCGTCGCCCGCGCATCGCTGAACTTTTTCGTGCAGCATCCGCAATGGCGCGGCGCGCGCATGTTGTGGTCCAAGGGTAGCTTGGAAGCGGAATTTACGACCTATGCCTATGGCATGGAAGACTCAGAGGAATTTCGCAACAGCCCGATCTACGCAATACAGTCCGGAGCCGAAGAAATCCGTTATCGCCTGGACATTCCACCAACCGGACCGGAATATTCTATCTATGCCGAGCTGCGCGCAGAAGGGCTGACGGAATATTGCGCATGGCCGCTCAACCATACGTTCGACAAGCGCCATGTCGTCACCTTCTCCAGCGACAGGCCGGGCGGGTTTACGGATGCAGAGATCGACATGCTGCGCAGCCTTGTTCCAGCCATCGCTCTGGTATCGGAAATTCGTCTCAAGAACCGCATGGCGCGAACATTGCTGGAGACCTATGTCGGCCCCCATGCCAGCCAAGCCATTCTGGATGGCGCCACACGGCGCGGCAGCGGCGCCACCGTCGGTGCCGCAATCCTTATCTGTGACCTTCGCGACTTCACCCACATTTCCGACCTATGGCCACGCGACGACGTCATCGAACTGCTCAACGGCTATTTCGATGCGATGTCCGAGCCCATCGAAAAATTCGGTGGTGAAATTCTGAAATTCATGGGGGATGGCTTGCTCGCCATTTTTCCGCTGAGCAACCCCAATGCCTGCGCTAACCTGATTTCCGCCATCGAAGAAGCACAAGTCCATCTGGAAGCTCTGAACGAAGCAAATATGAAGCGTGGTCACGAGCCGCTTGGTTACGGCATCGGCGTGCATGTGGGCGATGTCATGTATGGCAATATCGGCTCGAAAAGCCGGCTGGATTTCACCGTCATCGGCCCTGCCGTCAACATCGCATCACGGCTGGAAAGCTTAACCAAGGAGATAAAGCGATCCGTTCTGATGTCGGAAACATTCGTGGACATGGCCGGAAACATAAGAGATTTCGAGAGTATCGGTGCCCATACCCTGCGGGGCCTCGAAGTCCCGATCAATGTCTACGCCCTTCCAGCGACGTGATGGACGAGATGCAATTTGGGTTTAACAATCGACGAATTTTATCCTAGACAGCGTTCATCGATATGGACGACAGGGACTGATTTCGGTGACTGATCAAACGGAAGTGCCGAGTGCTCCCACCGCCAGAATGCTGACTTGGGTGCGCAACTCCACCATCTACCGGCTGGAACGTCGCATGATGACCGAGCGGCAATTGTTCGACGCCATTGCCCGCAAGGCAAAGCAGAAATTCGAAGACATCACCGCCGAGCAGATCGAAGCGCTGGCCAATGCCGCGGTCAAATTTGCCTACGACATCAAGGCGCTGGATGACGTCGCCTATGCCGAAATCGCCACCCGCTCCGCTATTCGCGGCGGTAAATCACGCAGGGCGATTGCGCAAAAGCTCAGCATCAAGGGTGTCAGCAAAGACATCACCGCTCAGGCTTTGAGCGAAGCCGACGATCTCTATGCCGCTGTGATCATGGCGCGAAAACGCCGCTTCGGGCCATTCCGCCGTGACGAGGCCGACCAGAAGAGAATGCAGAAGGAAATCTCCGCATTCGCCCGAAACGGCTACAGTTTCGAGATCGCAAATCGGGTGTACCGAATGTCTCTGGATGATGCCGAGGAGATACTGGCGCAGGGCTCACCATGACGATCACTGCGGCGGCAAAGGCACCGTTTTCAGATAGGCTATGAGATCATCGATCTCGCTGTCGCTCCAGAGACCAAAGAAGCGCATGGAAGTGCCGGGAACCGTCTTTTTCGGGCTGGACAGAAAGGCATGAAGCTTCTCGTCGTTCCAGACCAGACCGCCAGCACCAGCATCCTTCATCGCCTGTGAATAATTATAGTCCACGACGGAGCCTGCCGGTCTGCCGACGACGCCCATGAGATGCGGCCCCATGCGGGTACGAGGGTTCTCGATACTGTGACAGGCGGAACATTTGCTGAAAGCGCGTTCACCGCGCTCTGGATCGCCATCCGCCCATAGGGTGGACATGGACAGAAGGAGACAGATGCCCGTCAGCAAACCCAGCTTTCTCGTCATCCTGCATTATCCTTATGCCAAATAAAAACGCCCTCCCCGTCTATACGACGAGAAGGGCGTGGTGTTGATGCGTCAGATTGACGTAGCGCATTTAGCCGTTGATTGGGTTCAACGTGACCGATGTGCCCGTTGCAGCAAGGTTCAGACCAACCTGGCCTGTGACGCTGACAGTCTGAAGCTGGATGGAACCGGCTGTTCCGCCAACCAGAACGTTTGCGCCAACGCCGAGACCGACCGTGGCTTCAGCTGTAGCACCCTGATAGAGGCCACCGAGCGAGCCCTTGTGGTAACCGGCAGTCGGAGCGAAGACGGCCCAAACGAGGCGACCCTGCGTGGTGAAGCCTAGGTCTACGCCCATCTTGCGGATCGCACCGCTGTAATGGTCGGTGCGGCGAGCGCCCATTGTCGACTGGAATGTGCAATCAAGTTCCTTGGCAGAGCCAATAACATAACCAACGCCACCACCAACGTCGCAGGTCAGGTAACCGATCTTGACACCATTGCGGTCATCCTGGTCCTGATATGTCGCTTCGGGATAGGTTGCGAGGTCCGCAGCGATTGCGCTTGCGGTGCCACCGAGGCCCAGCGTCATTGCGGCGAAGGTTACGGCAAAAGCTTTTTTCATTTTGTTTTCTCCTGTTTGATTCTTGACCCGCAGCAGCCCGTTTGCCCTTTTCGGATAATGAATGGCGCAGCGTTAACGTTTGTTCCTGAAAAACGATCCACTGCACCTGCCACTCAACCAAACTCTGCCATTGGGTTAAGAACTGGTTCACGAGCTAAAAGCCCATTGAGGTGCAGTTAGGGCGCGAAAGTTATGGCGCTCTGCACGTCCTTAAATGAGCAAAAGTCTCTCGTCGGCACGCTTTCATCATGCCTGGCCGGATTGGAATTTTATTTCTATTATTTCTATAGACAAAGAACAGTCTGTCTTTCTCACACGGGTATCCGGTCTTAGGTTCTGGGCATTCTTCGAATATCAGCCGCGAGGACAGGGCATGACGACGGAATTCATAAGCGTTACCTTTACAAATCCATCCACGGAACTCGATCCGATCCCCGACCCGTCTATCGATCCGGCTTTTCTCGTGCGCTACGCCCGATCGCTGGATGATTACGGCTTCAACTATACGCTCGTGCCCTATGGATCGTCATCGCACGATCCCTTCACCATTGGCGCGACGATTGCGGCCCATACGAAAAACATCAAAATCATCATCGCGTTGCGCCCAAACACGATTTACCCGACCGTCGCCGCCAAGGCTCTGGCGACGCTGGATCAGCTGAGCGGTGGGCGTGTGGTGGTTCACTTCATCGCAGGCGGCAGCGATCAGGAGCAGGCGCGTGAAGGCGATTTCCTGACCAAGGAACAGCGCTATGAGCGGCTGGAAGAATATATCCGCATTCTGCGTCAGGCCTGGGCCAGCAGTGAGCCATTCGATTTCGATGGCACGCACTACCAGTTCAAACAGTTCCGCAATGCCGTGCGTCCAACCCATGGCACGATCCCTGTCTCGGTTGGCGGATCGTCCGACGCGGCCTATCGTATCGGTGGATCGCTGGCGGATATTTTCGGCCTCTGGGGCGAGCCGCTTGCGGAGACGAAAGAACAGATCGACCGCATCTACGGCGAAGCTAGGAAGGCCGGGCGAACGGACCGCCCGCGCATCTGGGTGACCTTCCGTCCTATCGTGGCCGAAACGGACGATCTGGCCTGGGCCAAGGCGCACCGTGTTCTGGAAGCGCTGAATGCCAACCGCGAAAAAGGATTGGGCAAGGCACCGCCAGCCGCACCTGCACCGGCCAATGTCGGTTCGCAACGACTGTTGCAGATTGCGGCGCGTGGCGACGTGCATGACCGTGCACTGTGGTACCCGACCGTTACCGCCACCAATGCCAGCGGCGCATCGACAGCGCTTGTTGGTTCCCCACAGACGATTGCCGATTCCATCCTCGACTATGTAGATCTCGGTGCCGATCTGATCTCTATTCGCGGATACGACAATTACAACGATGCCATAGACTATGGTCGTTATGTCCTGCCGCTTGTGAGAGAAGGCCTTGAGGAACGAGAAGGCAAACGCAAGGTCGCCTGATGCGTCGACGCCCGCTGTTTCCTGACAAGCAGCGGGCCATTTCTACACAGACGATTCAACGCCGCGCCTAAAAATGGAGCGGCCGGATGTTTCCTGTCCGAAGATCAGAAAGCAGGATCAACGTGCCACACGACAATGCAGAGTTGGACAAGGTCGCGGATATCGTCGCAAAAGCGGCACCGGAAGCCGACAGAGGCGATCAATTCCCATGGACCGGCATTCGCGCCGTGCATGCGGGCGGCTTTCTGAGCGGCACCGTAGGCGCAGCCTTTGGCGGTAGAGGCGAAACGCTTGTCGATACGGCACATGTTCTGGCGGCATTGGGTCGCGGCGATCCCTCAGTGGCCCTCATCACTGCCATGACGCTATACACCCATCTCGGTGAAGCCAGCCGCAACCGCTGGCCACAAGCACTCTATCGCCGTATTCTCGAGGAAACAAAAACCCGTCCCGTGCTGCTCAACGCCGCCCGTGTGGAGCCGGAACTAGGCTCCCCTGCCCGTGGCGGTCTGCCTTCGACACTTGCGCGTCGAACAGGCAACGGATGGTCGATCAGCGGGCGCAAGCGCTTCGTGACTGGCGCGCTCGGTCTGACATACTTTCTGGTTTGGGCGACCACGGATGAAACGCCCCAGCGCGTCGGCACCTTCGTCGTTCCTGCCGACAGCCGGGGCATCAATATCATCCAGAACTGGAACAGCCTTGGCATGCGCGCCAGCGGCTCGCATGACGTCGAATTCGATGCGGTTGAAATCCCGCATGAAGACGTCATCGATCTCACCGATATCTCATCGGGCACGCAGGACAATCTCGCCCATGCCGGTATGACACTTGCTCTAACGGCCATTTATCTCGGCGTGGCAGAAGCGGCGCGAGACAATTTCATCCGCTTCGCCCATGAGCGTGTACCGGCCAATCTAGGCTATCCCGTTGCCCGCACGGAGCGCTTCATCAATCTGGCCGGTGAGATCGATCTTCTCGTTTCCGGCGCGCGCCAGATCATTTTCGATGGCCTGAACCATGGGTTGGCGGACGGTGAAAAAATGATCCGGTCACGCTTGCTGGCCGGACGGCAGTTGAAAGAGGCTGTGCAGATCGCAGTCGGCGCACTCGGCAATCCGGGTCTCGGTGCCGATCTTGGTCTGGAACGGAACTTCCGCGACATTCAGTCGGTTTTGGTGCACGCACCGCAGGAAGATACGTCCGTCGCAATGCTAGGCCGCGCTGCCCTGCAACGGGGAGCACCGGCACCGACGCCAGCGACATTGAATCCCCGGGCGGAAACCATTAGCTCAGACCCGATCCGCAAAGCTGGTTGAAGGTTCAAGAGGGACAGGCATGACGCGTTACATCATCATCGGGGCGGGCGCCGTCGGAGCAAGCCTTGCCGCTGAATTTCAGCGGGCGGGCATCGACTATGCGCTAGTTGGCAGGGGTCGTCAGATCAAACATATTCTGGAACATGGCCTGGAATATCGCCGCCCAAGCGGCGCGCAGACCATTCGCCTCAATACGTTCGATGTCAGCGAACCGCCGATACTGCGCAAAAGCGACATCCTTCTACTGACCGTCAAAACGCAGGATGTGGAAGAGGCGACCCGGGACTGGGCTGAACTGCCGCTGGAAGACAGCACCACCGAAACCTCCTCCGACCTGCCCATCGTGACCTTCCAGAACGGGCTTTCCTCGGAAGACATAACGCTCAGACGATTCCAGAATGTCTATGCGGCCAGCATTCTCACGCCTGCGCTTTTCTTAGAGACGGGAAAAGTATCCGTCGCGGGCGACCCGCAGGTTGGTGCGCTCACGCTTGGCCGATATCCGAGCGGAAGGGATGCCATTGCCGATGAGATCACGGCTGATCTGACAGCAGCCAACTATCTGGCCGAACCGCGCGATGATATCCGTCGCTGGAAAGCGGCGAAGCTGCTTCACAATGTGCGCAATGCGGTGGAGCTTTTTGCCGGGACACCGGAGCAACTGCAACAGGCGGGTGACGATCTCAGCCAGGAAGCGGCGCGCGTGCTGAAGGCCGCCGGTTTCGACCCCGCGCAAGCCACTGAGCGGAAGATAAGTCTGGACGGTTGGCGCATTGCCGACAACAGCGGTGTAAAACGCGGCCAGCAATCGACCTGGCAGAGCTTCAGCCGCGGAAGCTCCAGCGAGGTGGATTACCTCAATGGCGAAATCGTCAGACTCGGGCGCCTGCATGGCATCGAAACGCCGTTCAACAGGGCAATCCAGCAGGCAGCAGCCAGCTTGGCCCGCTCAGGATCGGCACCGGGATCCATCGATATTGCAGATGTTTTGCCGAAAACCGCTCTCCAAGAGCCGCCCTCAAAACTCGCCGCGCTATAATTCAGGACACATCAATGACGAAAACCATCGATTATTTCTTCGGCATCGGCTCGCCCTGGGCCTACATCGGCTTTGATGCCTTTCGCGATCTTGCAGAGCGTTTCGATGTCGAGATCAAGCCCTACGTCATTCCACTGATTGAAGAAAATGGCGGGATTTATTCCCGTAACCGCCCGGATGCCCGCCGCGCCTACTGGACCAAGGATCTCAAGCGTTGGGCAGCGCTCCGCGGCAAAGTGCTGAACTTCGACAATCGCGCTGCGCTTTCGGACCCGACACCGGCAGGTTATCTCGTCATCGCCGCAGCCTTGAGAGGCGAGGACTGGGCGACACTGGCCTCTGCCCTTCAACACGCATCCTGGAGCGAAGGACGCGATATCGGCAATCCGGAGGTTCACATCGCCATTGCCGATGCTGTCGGTCTCAACGGAAAAGAACTGGCTGAACACGCGTTAGCAAGCGACGTCAAAGCCCAATGGGCGGCGAACTACCACACAGCCAAGGATGCCGGCGTGTTCGGACTACCGACATTCCGTTACGAGGGTGAGCTTTACTGGGGGCAGGACAGCCTGCCATTTCTGGAACGCCACCTGAGCGGTGAAAAACTCGTGGCCTGACAATCAGGAAATGTAGCCACCGGACTGCATCTGCGGCAAATGTCAGGGTCTGAAACAATCAGACCCTGATCGCCAAACATATCACTCGCGCTTGTAATCATCCTGCAAGCGTCTGATGTCATCCTCACCAAAATACGAGCCGGTCTGGATTTCGATGAGTTCCAGCGGAATCTGGCCGTCATTGGCAAGGCGGTGCGGCTTGCCGAGTGGGATGTAGATCGACTCGTTTTCCGTCAGCAGGCGCGTCTCTTCACCGATGGTCACCGTCGCCGTACCGCGCACGATGATCCAGTGTTCGGAGCGGTGGTAATGCTGCTGCAGAGATATTCTGTGGCCTGGCTCCACCTTGAGGTGGCTGACGCGGTAACGCGGGCCGGAATCGGTCTGCTCGATGTGGCCCCACGGGCGATAGGCGCGTCGATGGATTTCCGTCTTGCGCACATGATCGCTGTCTTTCAGGGACTCGACCAGACCTTTGACACTCTGCACCCGATCTTTCGGCGTCACTAGAACGGCGTCTTTCGTCGCTACAACCACCAAATCCTTGGCACCGACTACGGTCGTTAGAATGCTGCTTGAATGGATGAGGCACCCTTCTGAATCAACGAAAATGCCTTGCCCCTCGACCGCATTGCCATTCTCCTGCTTGTCGGCAATCTCCCAGATCGCATCCCAGCTGCCGATATCCGACCAGCGAAAATGGCCTCGGACCACGGCCATGCGCTTGGTGTTCTCGATGACCGCATAATCGATAGAATTCTTCGGAGACTCCTCGAAGCTCTCCTTGTGCAGTCGCACAAAGCCGAGGTCGTTCTCATGCTCATCCACCGAGCGAGTGACGGCGTCGAGAACATCGGGAACATAGGCTTTCAGTTCGGCGATCATCACATCGGAGCGGAAGAGGAAGTTGCCTGAATTCCAGAGATAGCCTTTTTCCACATAGGAAATGGCCGTCTCTTCATCCGGCTTCTCCACGAAGGCTTCGACCACACACAGGTCTTCATTCCCGTTGATGGGCTCGCCTGGATTGATGTAGCCATAAGAGGTTCTGGGTTCCGTCGGCGTGAGACCGAAGACGACGATATTGCCCTCCTCCGCCGCTTCTGCACCGAGCCTGACGGCATCCGAAAACTTGTCATTATCCAGAACCACATGGTCGGCTGCGAGCGCCAGAACCAGAGACCCCGGCTCCCGGCGTTCGGCCAGCACGGCAGCGGCGGCCATGGCGGCTGCGCTGTCACGGCGGGCGGGCTCGAGTACGACCGTTGCAGAGAGATCGATTTCTTCCGCCTGCCTGCGGGCAAAGAAACGGAAGTCTTCATTGGTGATGACCAGCGGCTCATCATAAAGCGCCTTGTCGCTCACGCGCTGCAATGTCTGCTGATAGGTGGAGAGATGTCCGACGAGGGGCTGAAACTGTTTGGGCAATTGATCGCGTGATACCGGCCACAATCTCGATCCCGCTCCGCCTGCCAGAAGTACCGGGATAATCTTCCGAATTTGTCCGTTCACTGAAACTACCTTTCCAATTCAAACTCATCACTCTTTAACGGCTGCCAGCAAAACATGTGTGAACACGAATGCCAAGGTCGTGTGGTGCGAAGATCGCAACCATTTCCTGCATCGATTTGCCGATTGCGCCCGACCCAGCCAGTTCACCAACGACCATACCGGGTTGCGGTTCCGAAATTTTGAGACCAGCTAATCGATTGAAGCGTTCGCCCAACCTATGTATGTTTCGATTTATCGCCGCTGATGGCACTCAGTGCTGGCAGCCTCATGGAAAATACAATAACAACGACCACCATTTTGTAATTCACGAGAAAAGGTGGGGGCCATGTCAGACAAAGCGAAATCCACGAGCGGCAAAACGTCCGTGACAGATCAGGAAGCGCTGGACTTTCACTCTCAGGGCAGACCCGGCAAGCTGGAAATCACGCCGACCAAGCCCATGGCCACACAGCGCGACCTTTCGCTGGCCTACTCCCCCGGCGTCGCCGTTCCGGTCAAGGCAATCGCTGAAAACCCGGATACGGCTTACGACTACACCACCCGTGGCAACATGGTCGCCGTCATTTCCAACGGAACCGCCATTCTCGGCCTTGGCAATCTCGGTGCCTTGGCCTCAAAGCCGGTGATGGAAGGCAAGTCCGTTCTGTTCAAGCGCTTTGCGGATGTGGATTCCATCGATCTGGAAGTCGACACTGAGGATGCGGACGAGTTCATCAACTGCGTGCGTTATCTCGGTCCATCATTTGGTGGCATCAACCTTGAAGACATCAAGGCACCGGAATGCTTCATCATCGAAAGCCGCCTGCGCGAGATCATGGACATTCCGGTTTTCCATGACGACCAGCATGGCACCGCCATCATCGCCGCTGCTGGCCTCATCAATGCCATTGCGCTCACGGGTCGCGATTTCAACACCACAAAGCTCGTCTGCAACGGTGCTGGTGCCGCAGCCATCGCCTGTATGGACCTGATCAAGGCCATGGGCTTTAACCCTGCCAACATCACCCTGTGCGACACCAAGGGCGTTATCTATCAGGGCCGTAGCGAGGGGATGAACCAGTGGAAATCCGCCCACGCCGCGAAAACCGATAACCGCACGCTGGCAGAAGCCATGAAGGGCGCGGATGTGGTGTTCGGCCTTTCCCAGAAGGGCGCCTTCACCGAAGACATGATCCGCTCCATGGCCCCACGGCCGATCATTTTTGCCATGGCCAACCCGGATCCGGAAATAACCCCGGAAGAGGTCGCGCGCATTCGCGATGATGCCATTATGGCGACCGGTCGCTCCGACTATCCGAACCAGGTCAACAACGTCCTCGGCTTTCCTTACATCTTCCGCGGCGCGCTGGATGTGCGCGCCAGCCAGATCAATGATGCGATGAAAATCGCTGCTGCCAAGGCGCTGGCTGATCTCGCTCGCGAAGACGTCCCTGACGATGTTGCCGCCGCCTATCAGGGCGTGCGCCCTCGCTTTGGGCCGCAATACATCATTCCCGTTCCGTTCGATCCGCGTCTGATTTCGGCAATTCCGGTTGCCGTTGCCAAGGCCGCCATGGAAACCGGCGTGGCGCGTCGCGAGTTGAGTGATCTCGAGGCTTATGCCCGTGAACTTTCCGCACGCCGCGACCCGATGGCATCCACAACGCAGCGCCTCTACGAGCGTGTGCGCCGTTCGCCAAAGCGCGTCGTTTTTGCCGAGGCGGAAGAAGAACAGGTCATGCGCGCGGCCATATCCTTCACTTCGCAGGGCCTTGGCACGGCAATCCTGCTGGGCCGTGACGATATCATCCGCGCCAATGCAGAGCGCGCGGGCATCGATCTCGACCGCCCGAATATCAAGATCACCAATGCCCGCCTGTCGGAGCGCGTCGATGCCTATATCGATTACCTCTATGCGCGCTTGCAACGCCAGGGCTTCCTGCTGCGCGACGTGCAGCGTCTCGTTCACAACGACCGCAACCACTTTGCCGCCTGCATGGTGGCGCTTGGTGATGCGGATGCCGTGGTAACCGGCACGACGCGTAACTACTCCACAGCGCTGGAAGATATTCGCCGCTGCATCAACACCAAACCGGGGCACCGCGTCATCGGCGTTTCGCTGGTCGTTTCGCGCAACCGCACCGTCTTCGTGGCCGATACCGCGGTTCACGACATGCCTTCCGCCGAAGACCTTGCCGATATCGCCGTGGAAGCTGCTGGCCTTGCGCGCCGCTTCGGTTACGAGCCGCGCGTCGCCATGCTCGCCTACTCCACCTTCGGCCACCCCGTAGGTGAGCGTTCCGACAAGGTTCGCGAAGCCGTGCGTATTCTCGACAAGAGAAACGTGAATTTCGAGGTAGACGGCGAGATGGCAGCGGATGTTGCCCTCAATCATCAGAAGATGCAGAGCCAGTATCCGTTTACGCGCCTCTCCGGTGCGGCCAATGTTCTGGTCATGCCCGCCATTCACTCGGCATCGATTTCGACAAAGATGTTGCAGGAACTGGGCGGCGCCACCGTCATCGGCCCGCTCCTCGTCGGCCTCGACAAATCGGTGCAGATCACGTCCATGGGTGCCAAAGACAGCGACATCGTCAACATGGCGGCTATCGCGGCTTATAACGCCGGTTACTGACGAAAGGTGCCCCCTGAATGGGGGGCGTCTTTCTGGCTTGCGAAACTATCCACAGAACAAATGGCCTCATGTCAAAAAACATGGGGCTAACTTCATGCTTCGGCCACATAGTTCGGTTTTGTCACCGCCATTACGGGATGGGTGAGGGATTCTGCCGCTTGGCAGCAAGACGGACCGGGCATGGATATTACGGGGCACACGGCTGAAAAGCCGATGAATGTGAAAAATGTGGGGTTGTTCAAGAGGCTTGCCATATGCCTCACGGAAAACCCGAACGCCGTGATCGTGCTATTCGGCGCATATTTTCTGATCCAGACCATCGTGCGCCAAATGGTGCCGCCTGCGCTGCGCATTGATGAAGCTCAGCAGATTCTCTTTTCTCAGTGGCTGGCTCTGGGTTATGACGCCCAGCCGCCGCTTTACAACTGGTATCAGCAGGCGGTGTTTGCCGTATTCGGCACGTCGATGGCGACGCTTGCGCTGGCCAAGAACTTCATCCTGTTCCTGACATTTGCCGTTTTTGCGAAAACGGCTGAACTGGTGCTGGAGAACAAGCGCTTCGTCGTCGTCGCGACGATGGCGCTTTTCACCATCCCACAGGTCTTCTGGCAGGCGCAGCGGGATCTTACCCACACCGCCATGCTGATGCTGACATTCGCTTTGCTGCTTTATACCAGCATCCGGCTAATCCAGCGTCCGACAGTCATGGGCTATATTCTGGTGGGCCTCGTCGCTGGCCTTGGCATGCTGTCGAAATACAATTTCGCACTCGCACTCCCAGCCGTCTTGTTCGCCGTCTTGCTTCACCCACAGGGACGCGCGCGAGTTTTCGACCGACGTTTCCTTTTGACGATCCTCGTCAGTGTGATCGTTTTCCTGCCGCATGTGTTCTGGCTGATCGACAATCTCGGCTTCGCCTCCGAGGTAACGCTGAAGCGGATGGCAGAAGATGCCCCGGAAAACCGCTTCCTTCAGGTGGGGCGCGGGCTCGGCCGTTTCGTTGCTGGTTCATTGATCATTTTCGCGATCCCGTCCGTATTGCTTGCCCTGTCGGCGCGAGGCCAAATCTGGAAATCAAAAACGCCATCGAGCCCGTGGCTACGTTTCTTCCTACATTATTTCATTGCGGTTTCGATCCTGATGACGCTCGTCATTCTGATGACGACCATGACGGAATTGCGAGACAGGTGGCTGCTGCCGTTGCTGTTGCCATTCCCCATTCTCGCCGTGCTGGTTTTGGAGCAGCACCTTGCGGACGTTGACCGTTTTCTCGTCCGCTTCCTGCCAATCCCCCTGATCATGCTAGTCCTCGTGCCCGTCGCTCTGCTGCTATCGCAGCCGGTCATGGCGTTACTCGGAAAGACGTCCAGCTCGAATTACGATTGGCAAGCATTTCGTCAGCACGTCGTCGAAAAAGAAGGCATCTCTCCCTCTGTTATCGTGACGCCGAATTGGCCAGCGGGCGGAAATCTACGCTTCATTTTCCCTGACGTGCCAGTCGCCACGACCATCTACGACGATTACGATCCGCCTTTTACGATTTCCGATGAGCATCCGGCTCTTTTCGTCTGGACGGGCAATGACGCTGGCGCTCCAACCCTGACGCAATGGCTCGAAGGACAATTGAACGCTGACGTTAAGGGGTTTCAGACATCTGTTCTGGATGTGCCTCTATACTATCCTGTCAAAGACAAGGCTTTGCGCTTCAACTACGCGCTGGTCAAACCATCCAATATCGAAAAGTAAGACCGCAGCCACCTTGTCGACAGTTTGCATTTAACCGTGTAATCGGTGTGCATAGATTTTCGGGATGATTTGGATGAACGCTTTAGAAAAATGCGAAGTGCTGGTGATCGGAACTGGCATTATCGGCGTGATGACAGCTCTTTACCTTCAAAATGCTGGCAAAACCGTCACGCTTCTTGAGCGCGGCGAGATTGCCCGGGGGGCCAGTGCTGGCAATGCGGGCATTCTGGCCTTTCCAGAAATCATTCCCATTCCAGCGCCGGGCGTCATGAAAAAGGCACCTCGGTGGCTGATTGATCCCCTCGGCCCGCTCAGCGTTCCGCCCGCTTACGCGCTCAAGATCGCACCGTGGCTGTGGCAATTCTGGAAAGCCAGTTCGCCGCGTCGGTTTCAGCACGGCCTTAATGTCCAGATCGCTATGATGCGTCTTGCCGCCAGTGAGATGCAGACGGTCGCAGTAATGCCGGAACTCGCGCACCACATTTCCAATACCGGCACGCTGGACCTTTATGACACGAGGGCCAGCTTCGATGCCGCGCGACGGGACTGGGATGAAAAAGAGCGGGCCGGAGTAACCTTCTCGCGCGTCGGCAGAGCCGAGATAGAACAGCTCCAGCCTGGCCTCGCGCCCCGTTTCCAGCATGCAATGTTCACGCCCGGTGGCCTTCAGGTCGCAGACCCTTACGAATTCACGAGAGCGATTGCTGACCTCGTCATCGCGCGTGGCGCGACATTGCGCAAGGGTGAAGCGGTGCGCGTGGAGACGGTTGGCGAAAGCACCATCGTTTCCCTGAAAACCGGCGAGAAAATCGATGCCGACAAGGTTGTGATTGCCTGTGGTGCCTGGTCAAAGACGCTTGCCGCATCTCTCGGCAACATCGTGCCTCTGGAAACCGAACGGGGATATAACACCACGCTTCCCGCCGGTTCTTTCGATCTGACCCGGCAGCTTTATTTCAACGACCACGCCTTCGTCGTCACGCCGCTCTCATCGGGCATTCGCGTGGGCGGTGCCGTGGAACTTGGCGGTCTCGATCTGCCTCCCAACTTCCGTCGGTCAGAAGCCCTTCTTAAAAAGGCGAGCCAGTTTCTGCCGGGTCTGAAAACGGAAGGTGGAAAACAATGGATGGGCTTCCGACCCTCCATGCCGGACTGCCTGCCGGTTATCGGTCCCTCACGCGCCAGCAATACGGTCATCTATGCCTTCGGCCACGGACATCTGGGGCTGACACAATCAGCGGCTACCGGAAGGCTGGTCACCGAACTGGTCAGCGGCACGGCAACCTCCATTTCCGTCGATCCCTTCCGCGCCAGCCGTTTCGGCTGATCGCATAAAAAGAAAAAGGCCCGCTCTTTCGAACGGGCCTCTGATATCCGTATTGAAAATCAGAACGGCGAATCTGGGAAGTAGAAGTCCTTGGCGTTGTCCTTGGTCACCAGCGTTGCATCCAGAATGTAGGTGCCGCGCACGGGAACCTGATCGTAAAAGTTGGCTGCGGTCAGCTGCATGGCGGTGGCCACCATTGCTGGCGGATAGAGCACATCGACAGGGATCATCTTGTCGCCATCCATGACCTTCTTGATCATGTCCTTCGAACCGGCACCGGCAACGACATATTTAATGTCGGTGCGCTTGGCCTGTTCGATGGCCTGAAGAACGCCAACGGCCATGTCGTCATCCTGGCACCAGACGACATCGATCTTCGGATATTTCGTCAGATAATCCTGCATGACCTTGAAGGCATCGTCGCGGTTCCAGTTGCCGAACTGACGGTCCAGAACCTTGACCTTGGAACCGGCAATACCCTTGTCGAAACCATCCTGACGCTGCTGATCGATTGGGATCGGCAGGCCGCGAATAATGACCACTTCGGCATCGGGTGTCTTTTCAGCGATGTATTTGCCGGCGACTTCGCCCAGCGCCGGGTTGTTGCCAGCGACGTAAAGGTCGCGAACCGTATCGTCATTGACGCTTGGCGCGCGGTCCACAAGCGCAACAAACTTGCCGTTGGCCTTTACTTCCTTGATGGCGTTGACCAGCGGATCCGGGTCAGACGGCAAAATGACGAGCGCGTCGATACCCTGTGTTTCCAAGTCCTGAACGGCATTCGCCTGCGTTGCCGCATCCGGCGATGTCTTGACGATGACGTTGAGGCCGGGATGTTCCTGCATCAACAGCTTTGCCACGCGCTCTGCATGGTAAACCACACCAGACGTCCAGCCGTGATCCGCCGCAGGGATGGAGACGCCAATCGTCACCTTTTTATCCTGTGCCTGCACTGCCCCCGATAGCGCAACCAGCGCCACAGCCATTCCCAACAGTCTTTTCCGCATGTGTGTTCCTCCCACATAGATAGGTCTCGATTTCTTGGACCCGGGCGACCTGTTGACCCGGTAACTCTTTATGATCTGCGCATCAGCGAGCGCTGGACCAGCATGGCGATGATGATGATTGCGCCCTGAATTGCGCCAATCAGATATTCGCTGATGAAGTTGGACAGCAGCATGATGTTCCCGACCAGTTCGAGAATGAAGGCACCGCAGATCGTGCCCCAGACACGCCCTGCTCCGCCTTTCAGCGCCGTTCCACCCACCACGACGGCGGTGATGGCTTGCAACTCCCACATCATGCCCGTCGTGGCAGATGTCGAGCCCAGACGTGGCACATAGAGAAGCACGGCAATGGCAACGCAAAGCCCCTGAATGACAAAGGCGACGGTGCGAACGCGATTAACGGCAACGCCCGAATATTTGGCGACATCCCGGTTCGAACCAACGGCAGTGACATGGCGACCATAACGGGTGCGATAAAGAATGAAGGCAGCGATTGCGGTAACGGCCAGTATGACCAAAATCGGGATCGGCACGCCAAGGAACGATCCGAAATAAACCGGGCGATACATGGATTGCAGCTGCGGCTCCCTCAGCGTGATCGCGCCGCCCTGTGAAAGCCATGTCGTCAGGCCGCGATAGACCCCCATTGTGCCGAGCGTGGCAATGAAGGGTTCGATCTTCCCGACCGTGGTGATCAAGCCGTTGGCAAGTCCACAGAGCGCACCGGCAACGAGCGTGAAGACCACGGCAAGAACCAGCATTGATGCCGGATCGGCAACCACACCGGAATTCATAAGCAAGATCATGAGGCTGGCCACGAAGGCCACCATCGAGCCGACCGACAGATCGAGATCGCCTGCGGAAATGACGAAGGTCGCGCCGACCGCGATGATGGCGATGAAGGCGCTACGCGTTGCCACATTGGCCAGATTGTTGATGCTGATGAAATTCGGATTGACCATCGCCCCGACGATCAACAATAAAAGCAAGGCGACGAAGGGCGCGACCGCACGCAGATCTATATCGCGCAGTGACCGCCCCGGCCTTTTTTCCTTGCTGTCTTCACTGACACTCATACCCAAAACAGACCTCCCGCCCTGTCATATCGGCCATTGGCCGTCGCTACGCTGCCGACTTTGTTTTCAGCCCCGCCGCATAGCGCATGATTTCCCGTTCGTTGATTTCGTCGCCTTCCAGCATGCCGACCATGCGCCCTTCGCGCATAACCGCCACGCGGGTGCAAAGCCCGATGACTTCCTGCATTTCCGACGAAACGACGATGACCGAGTGGCCATCCCGCGCCAAAGCGGAAATGAAATGATAGATTTGCTGCTTGGTGCCGACATCGATGCCGCGCGTCGGTTCATCGATGATGATGATTTTCGGCTCGGTCTCCATGACCTTCGCCAGCAGCAGCTTTTGCTGGTTGCCGCCGGACATGCGCCCGACAACGACGCTGCCATCCCGCACACGGATATCGAAACGGCGGCGCGCTCTTTCCAGCGATCTGGCTTCACTGGAGGCGCTGAGATAGCCGAACTTTCCGTGCCGCTCTAACGATTGCAGAGTCAGATTTAGGCCCATTCCGGCACCCAAAAGAAGACCCTTAGATTTGCGGTCCTTTGTCATATAGGCAAGCCCGGCATCGATCGACGCGTGCAGATCATGCGGCGGAAGCAGCTGCCCATTCACATGGACTTCGCCCGAAGAGCGTGCGCGCAACCCGACAATCGCCTCGGCAAGCTCCGTGCGACCGGAACCGATAAGCCCGGAAAACCCGATGATTTCGCCTTTGCGCAGATCGAACGTCGCGTCCTGAACATAACGGGTGGACACACCTTTGACGCTCAGAACGACTTTCTCGTCGACATCGGGTTCACGCTTGGCCGGGTACAGGCTGGAAAGCTCGCGCCCAACCATCAGCTGCGCAATGGCTTCACCATCCAGCATCGAGGTCGGCGCGGTCTTGACCCAGTGGCCATCGCGGAGGACGGTCACGCGATCCGTCAGCTCCATCACCTCGTCCAGCTTGTGCGACACAAAGACGAAACTCGTGCCCTTGTCGCGTAGCTTACGGACCTGCTGGAACAGATAATTGGTTTCTTCGCGCGACAGAACCGCTGTCGGCTCATCCATGAAAACGATCCGGGCATCGCGGCTGATGGCCTTGGCGATTTCCACCATCTGCTTTTCGGCGATGGAGAGTGACCCGATCATGGCATTTTCATCGACGTGACAGCCGAGCTGATCGAGAACGCGGCGCGTCTCCGCGCGCATCGCCTTGCGGTTCAGCACACCGAAATTCGTCACTTCCCGGCCCAGAAACAGGCTTTCCGTAACGGTCAGATGTTCCGCGAGGTTGAATTCTTGATGGATGATGACAATGCCGAGTGCTTCCGCTGCGCCATTCGGCGGCAGCTTTACCGGCTTGCCATCGAGGAGGATTTCGCCGGTGCTGGGTTGTTCGAAACCAGACAGGACTTTGACGAGCGTGGATTTGCCCGCGCCATTCTCACCCATCAGCGCGTGAATTTCACCCCGCTTCAGGTCAAAATTGACGCTGAACAGCACTTGCACGCCGTTGAATGATTTTGAAATACGCCGAGCAGACAGCACTGTGCCGCCGCCATCAGCAATGTCCGTCTCCATGATGTCCTCCAGACGTCTCCCTACGTCTGTGGCTTATGTAAACCTTTACACTACCTATGTAAAGGTTTACATTGCTCACAATCAACACATTTGGTTGATCCTGTTTGACGGATCGGCAAGTCTGTGTAGTGTCCGGTCGCGCATATATCCGAGGCCCTCATTGTCCATTCCCTCATCTGCTACAATCGAAGACGTTGCCCGGATTGCGGAGGTTTCGATCGCGACGGTGTCGCGCGCCATCCACACACCGGAGAAGGTGGCGAACTCTACGCGGCTGAAGGTCAATCAGGCCATTGCCGTCACCGGCTACACCACGAATGCCATGGCGCGCAGCCTGCGGCTTGGTCGCTCCAACATGATTCTTGTGGTCGCGCCTGATATTGGTGACCCCAATTTTTCCAACATTCTCGTTGGCTTGGAGAACGAAGCGCGCGCGCATGGATATGGCATCCTGATCGGCCATACGCAGAACGATGCGCAGCGCGGGTTGGAGTATTTGAAATTCCTTAATTCCAATCAGGCGGCAGGGCTGATTCTTTTCACCGGCATCCTGCCCTTTGGGCATCAGGCGATGACCGCGCAGCTACCGCCAAGCGTCGGCGTTTTCGAGCCGATTTATAATGGCGGCATTCCCTATGTCGGCGTGGATGATATCGCAGGTGCGCGCAAGATCGTGGATATGCTGATTGCAGAGGGTCACGAGCGTATCGCCTTCATCGGCGATTCCCGCGTTCGCCTTGCCTATAACCGGCGGCGGAAGGGTTTCGATGACGGCATGACGGCGGCGGGGCTGAAACCCATCCCCGGCATGATCATCGAAGGGGATGGCACGCTGGAGAGCGGACGCCTCGCCATCGAGCAGCTGTTCATGCGCGATACTTTGCCGACGGCCTTCATGTGCGTGAATGATCAGACGGCCATCGGCGTAATGATCGGTCTCACCGCCCGAGGCTACGATATTCCTCGCGATTTTTCGGTCACAGGTTTTGACGACGTGCCGCAGGCGGTTTTCATGTCGCCCGCGCTGACGACGATCCGCCAGCCCAGAACATCCATCGGCAAGCACGCCATGGCACTGCTGCTCGATCTCCTGGGCGGTCAGCAGCCGGAGCAGCCGGAAATTTTGCTGACACCGGATCTCATCGTTCGAAATTCGGTCGGCGCACCCGCCAAGCGGCTGGCCCACAAATAGCAGGGACGGCAGCAGGTACTGCCCCCCTCACCTACTACAATGTCTTATATCAATAGCCTTCGCGGCGCGCAGGCTCGTCCTGCTGGCAACCGGCCCAGAGTTCGGCCTGAACCACATTCTGGAATTCCAGAACTTCCTGACGCATGGCAGAATCGTCGTAACCGAGATTGAGGAGATGCGCGGCAAGCGCCCGGCACTCATCCCGCCAGAAGCGGTTGGCTTCTTCTCCGTGAAGAACTTCAAGCATCTGAACACACCGCTTTATGTCAGCGACGCGATTTTTGGCGGGAAACGCAATTACTTCTGAACGCTCTGTCACACGCACACCTTACAGCTTGGGGAATCAACGCCTTATCTTTACCGGTGACATGGTTAACGAAGTCTACAGAAGCAGAACGTTGGTGGCCGCTACGGCAGAAATCTCTTTCTGTGCGTAGATGCCCGACTGAAGATCAGCATGATTGAGGCGCAGTATTAATGCCTCGTCAACCATAGAGACTGATCAACATGCGTCATATCCCTCACGCATCCGTGAAAATACTGAAAATTTGCGTAAATTTTACCATTAAAGATTACCGAAATTTCATGGTACGCGCGGTAAGGGAAGTATAACTGTGTTGAAACGACATCCGTTTCATAATATATTCCACTCAAAAGAAGCCTATTAAAACGCATTTCTCCTTGGGGAGAGAATGCCTAAGCGGAGGAGAGAGATATGTACGCCCCGCGCGTTTTCGTCAGCATGATATGCGCTTTGCTGGTGTTTGCGGTTGCGACATATTTTATCCATGGCTCTTTCTACACCACGCTTCTCCAGACGCTGCTCTGTCTCGTCATCCTTCAGGTCGGGTATTTCATTGGCGTTCTCGTACTCGTCGCGCGCGAGAAGAAACAGATGCGCGATGCGCTCGCCTTCCAGAAAGATATTCCTGCGGCACCTGAAAAGTCCGTTTCGGAAACCCTGACCCCCGTCGCCCACAGCGCCAAGCTGAGTGATTTTTGAGAGCCACTGCTTGCCGCATGCCATATTTCGCAGGTGCGAAATAATCTTGCCTCCTCCTTATCTCTGACATTTTCTGCGTCGAAAAAGTCGATGTAACAAAGCAGGGAGTAGGCATGACCCCGGACTTGCAATCCATTTGCGTCATTATCGCTGCAAAAAACGCGTCCGATACCATCGCAACCGCCATCGTCTCCGCACTTGCGGAGCCGGAAGTCAGCGAAGTCGTGGTTATCGATGACGGATCGACG
Organism: Hyphomicrobiales bacterium; assembly: GCA_900473205.1. Classification (GTDB taxonomy): domain Bacteria; phylum Pseudomonadota; class Alphaproteobacteria; order Rhizobiales; family Rhizobiaceae; genus Agrobacterium. The sequence goes on along the minus strand of UCLB01000027.1, from coordinate 35,376 downwards.
GATGCGACGGCAGCGGTGGCGCAATCCTTCGATGATGGCACCGGACGTTTGAAAGTCGAGCGTTTCGAGGTCAATCGTGGCCCGTCGGCGGCGCGAAATCACGCCATTTCCATATCGACGGCTCCCCTCATCGCCATTCTGGATGCCGATGATTTCTTTTTCCGCGGGCGCTTCGCCGCCATGCTGGAAAGTGACGATTGGGATCTGGTCGCTGACAACATCGCCTTCATTCAGCAATCGGTATCAGGCGCATCCTCCATGGTGCCGACCCTATTTGCGCCGGAAGAACATTTCCTTCAACTGGCCGAATTCGTTGAAGGCAATATTTCCAAACGTGGCGTGGAGCGGGGCGAGACCGGCTTCCTGAAGCCAGTCATCAGACGCGCCTTTCTTGACAATCATGGCCTGCGCTATGACGAGGCCTTGCGCCTTGGCGAAGATTACGAGCTTTATGTGCGGGCGCTGGCCTGCGGCGCGCGCTACAAGGTCATCCGCAATTGCGGTTATGGCGCCATTGTTCGTGGTGACTCCCTGAGCGGTCGCCACCGCACCGAAGATTTGCGCCAGCTCTATGAAGCAGACCGCAAAATTCTTGCGACCTATTCCCTGACGCCACAGGAAACTGCTGTTCTGCAGGAACACGAGCGTCACATTCGCGAGAAGTTCGAACTGCGTGATTTCCTGGATGCAAAGTCGAAAGCCGGTCTCGGTGGCGCGATGACGCACGCGTTGAAGCGACTGCCTGCTGTTCCAGCGATTGCTCAGGGCATATGGCTTGATAAGACGGCGCGGTATCGCAAGAAGCCGCAACAGGTGGCGGATATCCGTTATCTGTTAAGAGCAACGCCGCTCAACCCGTGAGATGAGCGGCGTTTATTGCGTTAGAAATAATCTCTCTTGATCGATTCAAGAACGACCTGAAAACGTTCTTTTCGCTCTTCCAGACGACCGTCCGGGCTTAGCCGTGGCTCAGCCCGGCTGGCCTGCCACAGGGCAAGAGTCGAAGGTGCGGCCAGAACCTGCTTTGCCAGCTTGCGCAAAGAGCGTTGCTCCTGATGCGGACGCACCAGCAATTCGCCATCATGTGACGGTTCAGGCGTGTGGTTCTCAACAATCTCTGGCGGAGGTGGTGGCGGAAAGCTCATTCCCCAGAACTTTGAGCCCTTCTTGGCAGCTTCAGCGCGAGTGGAAACCGGCACATAACGCGGCTCATATTTAACGCCGACACTGCCTGCCCAATCGCTCCATTTGAAGCTGTTGATGGAGGTCGATGTGCTGACGGCGACCCACGGCACGCGGAAAGCATCGGCAAGGATCGCACCATGCATCGATTCGGCAACGATGAATTCCGATTGCGCGATATGCTTGATGACGGCCTTGGCTTCGCCGCGCGGATCAAGATAGGTCAGGCCCGCAGGTTCGCAGACCGTTTCCCACATTCCGAATTCGGCAGATTCCCAGTGCGGCACGAATGTCTTTTTGTGCAGCTTCGGCAGGTTCTTGAAGTCCGGCATTTCGGTGACCATGACGGCCGGATCAACGATGCCCATTTCGGCGGGCAGGCCAAGCTTGGCCGCTGTCATCTCGCCACGCACGCAGCGTATGTCCCAGAGTTCCTTGTTGGAAATATCCGGGACCGCGCCATAACCATAACCGCTACCGATAATGAGCTTGCGCTGCTCCGGCGGGAAAAGAACGTCGTTGAGAACGGTGCCGACACCGACCAGCAAAACATCTGGATGGACATCGCGCAGACCGGGCAGCAGGAAATCCCAAAGCCAAAGATTGAGGTCATCGCCGAAATTGCCGTGATGCGATTCCCAGTGATAGGGTTTCATGGACTACTCCTGAATAAAAAAGATCGGTTACAGCGGCTCATTTCGGCCGGGCGAGTTTGCCGGTTCCCAATTCAAGTGCTGCACGCAAAATAGCAGGATCACGCATCATCCATTTGAACAGCAGACCGAGTTCAGGCGCCTTACGCTGTTTCAATTTGCCCGCCTGGCTCCACAGCGCCTGCTTGCGCGCCGTGTTTTTATAAGAGGCGATGGATGCCACATCTGCCGGGCGTGTGGAAAAACGACCCTGCAATGTGTCGAGCGCCACCCAGGTATTGAACTGCTGACGCAGAAATTCCGGCGAGCTGTTGTCGATGCTGTGGAAAATATTGACGCCCATGCCACGCATGGCACCGGCATCATCGCATAGAAGCGTGCGTTTCGAAGCCAGAATGCAATCGCAGAAGAATAGAACGTCTTCTGCCGCAAGCCTCAAGGCCGGGTCGAAACGGACCTTTTCGAACAGCGGCCTGCCGATGACCATGCAGGAAAGATGCAGGAAGCTCCAGTTGCGCAGCATGACGCTGGCAAGATCCGGCAGTTCGATGACCTTGGGAGATTCAGACAGACGCGTAGCGCCTTCATTGTTCTCCAGTTCGGAAATGGCGAAGTGGTAGTAGAACTCGTCGCTGGCCTGCATCGATGCCCAGTAGCATTCGCCACCGAAGGTTTCGAGGCTGTAGGCAGCATTCTTCAGATGGTCCGGCATCCAGATGTCATCCGAATCGAGTAAGGCAACATAGGATGTTTCGGCAGGGACATGATCCAGCCCGGTGTTGCGCGCACCACCCGGTCCGCCATTTGCCTGCTTGACGATTTTGATGCGATTTTTTTGCTCTTCGCTCAGCTCGTCTATTTCTTTTTCAATCGGATAGGGCGATTCGTCGTCTACGATGACGAGATCGAAATCCTGAAGCGTCTGGGAAAAAACTGATGCCAATGCACGACCAAGTACGCCATGCTGTTTTTGATAATAAGGAATAACGACTGTAAATTTCGCCATTGTTTCGCCCCTTGTGTTGATCAAGAAGTGTCGGGCCCGATTAAAGAGCGGCCCCGATGAGTGGCAAACCTCCCGCCAGCCCACCACTTGCTGGCCTCCAAATTATAGGATGCACGTATGCCCCCAGCTCCGAGCGTCAAGACGATTACCGCGAATGTCGGCTGGAGCGTATTATCAAAAACAGGCACATTCGGGCTTAAGTTTGTCACGGTGCCAATTCTGGCGCGATTGCTGACCCCAGAAGAATTCGGTGTTGTGGCCGTTGGGCTCACCGTCGTGCAGTTTTTGACGATGATTGCAGGTGCAGGCCTTACATCCGCGCTGATTGTGGAAAAAGAAGAGGATATGGACACGATCCATACCGTCTTCTGGGCCAATCTGGCGATTTCCTGCACCATGGCCGCGATACTGTATTTCGGGGCAGAATTCTTCGGAGGACTGCTGGGCGCTGTCGAAAGCGCTTATCTCCTGCGAATCATGGCCTTCCTCATTCCGCTGCAATTGGCAGGCGATGTCGCCTATTCGCTGCTGGCAAGGCGGATGAATTTCAGCAAGGACGCGATCTGGAGCATGACGTCGGAAAGCGCCGCCGCCATACTCGCCGTCGGTCTGGCGTTTGCAGGCTACGGCGTCTGGGCTTTGATCATTCAGCTTTTTGCTGCGGCGCTGATTCGACTGGTCGGGCTCTATGCCGTGTCCCGTTACAAGCCAAGTTTCGTCATGAAGCCGAAGCGGCTGATTCCGCTTCTGGGTTTCAGTTCAGGCCTCATGGGCTCGGAAATCGCAAATTTCGTGACCTTTCAGTCGCCCATGGTCATCATCGCGCGATATCTCGGCCTTGCCGATGCGGGTGCCTATTCGGCATCGAATCGGTTTGCCAGCATTCCCAATCAGGTGGTGCTGTCAGCCGTCATGGGCGTTCTCTTCCCCGCCTTCAGCCGCATGATGGACGACAAGCAGCGCCGTCGCGATGCGCTGATGTTCAGCACGCAGGTGTTGACCGTGCTGCTGGCGCCCATGATGTTCGGGCTCTGGGCCATTGCCGAACCGGCCATGCTGGTGATCTTCGGACCCAACTGGGCTTACGCATGGCCTGTGCTTGGATTGCTGGCGCTTTCCAAAGCTATCCTCACCCCATGCAGCACCTTCATTCCCTATCTGAAAGGCGCGGGCTACGGTCGCGTGCTCTTCTGGTCGGCAACGATTCGCGCACTCGTCACCACCGGTGCGGTGTGGCTCGCCGCAATTTACGGCACGTTGATCGATGCCATGGTGTGGCTCTGCATCGTCAATGGGGTGACGCTGGTGTTTTATTCCTGGGCGGTGTTCAAGGCCAGCGAAACGCCTTTGTTGAAAGGGCTCTACGTCAGCAGCCGCCCGATGATCGCATCCTTCATCATGGCGATTGCCGTACGCTATATATTGCATGTCTTCGCAGACAGTCTACCGCACGCCTATATGCAGGTTCTCGTTGGAGCCGTGGCTGGCGGTGCGATTTATGCGGTGCTGATTCTGCTGACGGAGCGAGCGCTTTTGCGCAAAATCCTGGGCCTCGTTCGGGATCGGAAAGCAAAGCAAGCGATGGCGTAAGAAACGCCATCGCAGCTGCGGCCACTTTTTTGCCGCAATCCGGCAGCTTTGCGGCCCCTCACCTCACGAATTCGTTACGGGTGCCGTGATTTGTTTTTGCAGTGCAGCAAAAGAAAAATGGCTTCGTGCCTTTATGCCGGGCACATGCAAACATACGCATGTATTTAATATCCATTTTAATCAATATCTTACATAAATTCACCTTAGGGTAGCCAAAACGCTCCAGAGATTTACCCCTCACATTTAGAGGGCCGTTTTTCCCGCGTTGCCACATTTTGCCCTCAACTCGACCCGAGACTCTGGCCCGGGCTTACGTTCGTCCTGTTTGTAACGCGGTGGAGGGAGACACCGCCCAATAAGGGGAACTGATGTGACTTTTGATCAGAACCTATCTTCCCGCATCAATTTGATGCGTATCGTTTTGATATCCGGCATTGTTTTCGTACATGTGCCGCACAATCCTGAAACCAGCCCATTTCTCGGGGTCTATGGTTTCTTTGACTGGATACGCGTTTTTCTGGGCGATGCCCTGTTTCGCATAGGCGTGCCTTGCCTCAGCGCGATTTCCGGCTATCTGCTGTTTCGTCGCGGCATGCAGGCGTTCGACTACTCCGCCACAGTCAAATCCAAAGCCAGAACGGTGCTGTTGCCTTTCCTGCTGTGGAACGGCGCGCTATTTGCTGCGGTCCTTCTGATCCAGCTCTTCGATGTCGGCATCGGTTACTTCCCCGATCTTTGGAACGCGACACCGCGCGAAATGATCAGCCATGGCGCTGCCGTGGAGGAACTGCCCGTCAATGTGCCGCTCTACTTCCTGCGCGACCTTTTCGTCTGCATTCTTCTGTCGCCAGTGCTGGCCTTCTTCGTTAAGCGCTTTGCTCTGCCGACCCTTGCCGTGCTTCTCATCGTCACGGCATGGCCTGATCTGACACTCTTTATCGTTCAGAAGAAATCCATTCTGTTCAGCTTCACGCTCGGCATTGCACTTGCATTGCATAAGGTGAACTTGAAGGCTCTCGATCCCCACGCCGCCAAAATCACCGTGGCAGTTCTTGTTTCTGCGGCGCTGCTGGCGACTGGCCTCTATTTCACAGGGCCAGAATTTACCTTCGAACTGAACCTGCTGCGAAATCTTCTGGCCGTGTTTGGCGCTATGGGGCTTTGGGCTTCGTCCTCGATACTCATTCGCAGCCGTGCCGGAAAGCGTCTGGCAGACACCGGCAGCCTGAGCTTCTGGATTTTCTGCGCCCATTACCCACTTCTGGTTTTGATGTGGATGGTCTGGAATAAGGGCGGCCCGGATTTCTATCCCGCCTTCTACATCGGGGCGGTGCTGCTGTCCTTCCTCATCCTGATCGTCAGCAACGCTCAGGTGCGCTCGAAACTGCCGGCCTTGTATGCCGTGCTGACGGGCAGCCGCAGTGGAAAGCCGAAGACGCCTCCTCAAAATCCCTCATCTGCAAAGGCTGTTCCCCTACAGCCTGCGCCAGATACCCTGTCCGCAACGGCAAAGGTGAACCAATGACCGCATTTCTCACCCGCGTTCAGTCGCGCATGATTGCATCCGCACTTCTTGCTTTCAGCCTCGGCGCACCCGCCGCCATGGCGCAGGAAAGCAACGGAAAATCCTTCGTCGAAAATTTCGACGCCATGGACCGCTCCTTCTGGTACGTTTCCGATGGCTGGAACAATGGCCCGCATCAGAATTGCACCTGGTCCAAGAAGCTGGTGAAATTCGAAGGCGGCCAGCTTGAGCTTGGCTTTCAGGAAGGCAAAGCTGGTGACCGCAATTACTCCTGCGGTGAAATCCAGACCAAGGGCCGTTATCGTTATGGCACCTATGAGGCCCGCATAAAGGCGGCGACAGGCTCTGGCCTGAACTCGGCTTTCTTCACCTATATCGGCCCGACCGATAAAAAGCCGCATGACGAAATCGACATGGAAGTTCTGGGCAAGGACACGTCCCAGGTTCAACTCAACCAGTATATTTCCGCCAAGGGCGGCAATGAGAAGCTGGTGGATGTTGCTGGCGGTGCCGACAAGGCGTTCAACGATTACGCTTTCATCTGGGAGCCGCAGCGCCTTCGTTACTTTGTCAATGGCAAGATGGTGCATGAGGTCACCGACCCATCCAAGATTCCACAGAATCCGCAGAAGATTTTCTTTAGCCTCTGGGGCACCGACACACTGAAAAGCTGGATGGGCAAGTTTGCCTATAGCGGCCCGACGGTGATGAATGTGGACCGCATGGCTTTCACCGCGCTTGGCGATGCCTGCCAGTTTCCTGAATCCATCGCCTGCCTGTCAAACTGACGAGACACGCCCAACTTAGTTTTCGTTGATCCCTTTTCGCTTCAGGACCGCCTATGACGCATGTTCTTTATCTCGCTCATGACCTTGCCGACCCGGCCATTCGCCGGCGGGTCATGACGTTGCAGACGGGTGGAGCGACAGTCAGTCTTGCGGGTTTCACCCGTGGTGAAAACAAGCTTGCCACTGTCGATGGCGTTATGCCCATCGTGCTGGGTGAAACTGCCGATGGCCGGTTTGCCCAGCGCGTCATGTCCGTCGTGAAATCCAGCTTTTCCCTGCCTGGCACGCTGCGTCAGGTCCAGAAGCCGGATGTCATCATCGCCCGTAACCTCGAAATGCTGGCGCTGGCGCGTCGGGCGTCAGGCATCTACGGTCGCGACGTTCCCGTCGTCTACGAATGCCTCGATATACACCGCCTGCTTTTGAATGAGGGGGCGGCGGGCAAGCTCGTCAACGCTGCCCAGCGTTATTTCGCAAGAGATGCAAAGCTGTTGATCACCAGCTCACCTGCCTTCGTTAGTCACTATTTCGCGCCGCGCTCCGGCCTTCAACTGCCCGTGCTTTTGCAGGAAAACAAGGTCTTGATGCTGGACGAAACGATGGCCGCAACGCCAGCGCCACGCCTGCCGAAAGCGGGCGAGCCTTGGAAAATCGGCTGGTTCGGCGCACTGCGCTGCCGCAAATCGCTTGAGATTCTGGCTGAATTCGCCAAGCGGATGGATGGCAAGGTCGAAGTCATCCTGCGCGGGCGTCCGGCCTATTCCGAATTCGATGATTTCGATGGCTTCGTGGCCAATGCCCCTCATCTGAGCTTTCAGGGTGCCTACAAGAACCCGGAAGACCTCGCCTCTATCTACAACGAGGTGCAGTTCACATGGGCTATCGACTTCTTCGAGGAAGGCCAGAACTCCAGCTGGCTGTTGCCCAACCGGCTGTATGAGGGTTGCCTTTACGGCACTCTGCCCATCGCCGTTGCGGGAACAGAGACCGCCCGTTTTCTGGAAACAAGAAACATCGGCCACGTCCTGCAATCTGCCGACGCCAGCACGCTCGAAACGTTTTTCAGAGGCTTAAGCGATCAGGCCTATCTCGATGCCTTCGTAAAGCTCACTGCGATCGACCGCACGCAATGGGTCACCGACAACACGGATTGCATCCAGCTTGTTCACAAACTTGCCTCCCTGGCAGCGCCGCACAATGGCCGCGCCGTGGAAGCCGCACTCTCAACAGCTTGACGGGGCTAACAGCCATGAAATCACAGAATATTCCCAACGTGAAAACATTGATCGTCATTCCCTGCCTCAACGAAGCACGGACGATTGATGACCTGCTGTTGAAATTTTCCAGCACCCTGAACAATACCGAAGACCGCATCATCGTCGCAGATGGCGGCAGCACAGATGGCACGCGAGATATCGTCGCCAATTTTTCCATGCAGGACCCTCGTGTCGTTCTGCTTGCCAATCCCAAACGCATCCAGAGCGCGGGCATTAATCTCGCAATCGAAATGTTCGGTGCCGGTTATGATTATCTCATCCGCATCGATGCCCATGGCGATTACCCCGATGATTATTGCCAGCGTCTTCTGGAAGATGCGGTTCAGACCGGCGCCGACTCCGTTGTTGTGGCCATGGATACCGTCGGTCACGGCACCTTCCAGAAAGCCACTGCGATTGCCCAGAATTCCAAACTCGGCAATGGCGGCTCGAAACATCGCGAAGGCGCCAAGGGTCATTGGATCGATCACGGCCATCACGCGTTGATGCGCATATCCGCCTTCATGATGGTTGGCGGTTACGACGAGAGCTTCAGCCACAATGAGGATGCCGAACTGGATTACCGGCTGCGCAAAGCGGGTTTCCGCATATGGATGACCGATAAGACCCGCATGACCTACTATCCTCGCTCCAACGTGCGCCCGCTGTTCAAGCAATATCTTGCCTATGGTCGTGGACGCGCGAAAAATCTACTCAAGCACCGGTCCCTACCGAAAATCAGGCAGATGATTCCGCTCTCCGTCATGCCTGTGGCACTCTTTGCATTGCTCGGCGTGTTCCATTGGGCAGCGGTCATTCCGCTCTGCCTTTGGATTGCCGCATGCCTTGGCTACGGCTTGTGGATGGCCATCGCCGAAAAGAATTCATATGGCCCGCTGGCTGCCTTTGCCGCGATGGTCATGCATTTTGCATGGTCCACCGGCTTCTGGCTGGAGCTTGTCAGCTCGCTCGGCACACCGGCTCCTATGGCGAGAAAGGCAACCACATGACCAGCACCTCGCTCACTCCCCTATCGGAAACGATCAAGGTCGATATCGGCATCTGCACCTATCGCCGCCCGGCGGTCGTTGCGACGCTGAAATCTCTCTTCGAGATGGATATTCCGCACGGCGTCAGCCTTCGCCTTATCGTGGCGGATAATGACGCCGAACCCAGCGCAGAAGCCTCCATCGACAAGCTGCGGGAAACATCGCCCTTCGAGATTACATACGTCCATTGCCCAAAATCGAATATTTCCATCGCGCGCAACGCCTGTCTCTCCGCCTGCGAGGCCGACTTTCTCGCCTTCATCGATGACGATGAAACCGCGCCGCGCGAGTGGCTATCGGAGATGCTGAAAACCGCACAGGAAACCGGCGCTGAGGCCGTGTTGGGCCCTGTGACTGCGATCTATAAATCCAATGTGCCGGGCTGGATGCGCAAGGGTGATTTTCACTCCACCTTCCCGGTCTGGGTCAATGGCGATATCATCACAGGCTACACCTGCAACACGCTGCTGCGCATGAAAGCGCCGTCGGTCGAAGGCCGACGCTTTGCCCTGTCTCTGGGGCAAAGCGGTGGTGAGGACACGCATTTCTTTTCGCATATGCACGCCGCCGGTGGCCGCATCGCCTATGCTGAAAAGGCCGTCCTCTCGGAGCCTGTGCCGGAAACACGCGCGAGCTTCACGTGGCTTGCCAAGCGCCGCTTCCGCTCAGGCCAGACCCATGGCCGGTTATTGGCGGAAAGAAAGCCCGGCGCACGCCGCATCGCGCAGGTCGCGATAGCAGGCTCGAAAGTCCTCTTCTGCGCCGGTTTCGCATTGCTGACATGCTTCGATCCGGTGCGCCGGAACCGCCAGCTGTTGCGGACTGCGCTGCATATGGGCTCTGTCAGCGGCGCATTTGGCGTTCGCGAAATCCGCCAGTACGGCACCGTGGAGGCCACATAATGGACACCACGAACCAGCCGGATGTGACATTCGTAATCGCAGCCTATAATTCAGCCGACACCATCATCCCGGCCATCGAAAGTGCCCTGCTGCAAGAGGGTGTGACGCTGGAAGTGGTCGTTGTGGATGACAAATCCTCAGATACCACCCGTGATGTCGTAGCCAGCATCGCAGAGCGCGACCCGCGCGTTCGCCTGATTGCGCTGGAGAACAATCTCGGGCCTGGTGGCGCCCGCAATGCCGGTATCGACGCGGCCCTCGGCAGCTGGATTGCCGTCCTCGATTCCGATGATGCGATCCACCCCAACCGCACAACACGCATGATTGCGCGTGCCGAGACGTCCAGTGCCCATATCGCGGTCGATAATCTCAATGTCGTCTACACGGATGGCCGCGCTAAGGAAACGATGTTCGAGGATGCGTTTCTGGAGCAACGCGGCGTCCTGACGCTGGAAGATTTCATCGCCTCGAACATTCTGTTCCGCTCCACTTTCAACTTCGGTTACATGAAGCCGATGTTCAGGCGTGATTTTCTCAACGCGCAGAAGCTACGCTTTCATCCGACACTGCGGATCGGGGAAGACTATCTTCTTCTGGCATCGGCGCTCGCGGTTTGCGGCATCTGCGCCATCGAGCCCTCACCCGGCTATGTCTACAATATTCGCGAAGGCTCGATCTCGCGTGTGCTTGAACTTCACCACGTCGATGCGATGATCGCGGCGGATGGGGAGTTTCTGGCCAGCCACACGCTGTCGCCAGCCGCCATGACCGCCCAGACCCAGCGAACCCGCAGCCTCATCGAAGCGCGCCATTTCCTGATGCTGGTATCCGGCATCAAGCGCCGCTCGATTTCCGACGTCTTAAAAATCGCCGCGCGCGATCCGGTCGCGTTGCGGCATCTGCGTATGCCGATCGAGGTGCGACTGAGAAAGCTGCGCGACTCCCTATTCCCCTCTTCCGTTACCACGGGGATGAAACGGCAAGCCTTATAATTTTTGCCTGAAATTCGATACTCGAAATCAATCAAGGAGAATGCCATGGACCTTAGTAGGACTGTCAGAAAAGCTGTTATTCCCGTTGCAGGAAACGGAACGCGCTTCCTGCCTGCGACCAAGGCGATGCCGAAGGAAATGCTGACGATTGTCGACCGGCCCGTTGTGCAATATGCCGTCGATGAAGCCATGCAGGCCGGTATCGAACATATCATCTTCGTGACCAGTCGCAACAAAACCGCCATCGAAGACTATTTCGATAGCGCGCCCGAACTCGTCAACACGCTGACGCGCTCCGGCAAGACCATGCAGGTTCTCCAGCTTGAGAAGATGCTGCCGGTCGCTGGCACCGTCAGCTATACGCGCCAGCAGGTTCCGCTTGGTCTTGGCCACGCTGTGTGGTGTGCGCGCGAACTTGTGGGCAAAGAGCCTTTCGCGCTGCTTCTGCCGGACATGGTGTCTTACGGCGCGCGCGGCTGCATTGCCGGCCTGATGGAGCTTTACGATGAAGTGGGCGGAAACATTCTCGGTGTCGAAGAATGCTCCCCCGAGGAAACCTCCTCCTACGGCATTGTCGGCGTTGGCAACACGGTCAGCCACGGCTTCCAGGTCACAGAAATGGTGGAGAAGCCGGAACCTTCCAAGGCTCCGTCCAATTATTACCTGAATGGCCGCTATATTCTGCAGCCGGAAATCTTCGATATCCTCGCCAAGCAGGAGCGCGGCGCGGGCAATGAAATTCAGTTGACGGATGGAATGAAGCGTCTTGCCGATACACAACCGTTCCACGGCCAGAAATTCAGCGGACGCACATTCGATTGCGGCAGCAAACAGGGCTTTATCGCAGCCAATGTCGCATTTTCACTGATGCGATCCGACATGGAAGCCCAGGTTCTGGCCTCCATCAAGGAGTTGGTTCTGAACCACGAAAGCCGCGTCAAAGCGGCCTAAGACATAACGTTGAGGGAGGCGGGAAGGCAGGAAAACTGCTTTCCCGCTCGCCATTTTTAAACACAAGGTGGGTCCATGCACCACAAGACCTTTAGATCGAACATAAATTTCCCGGATCAGTCCAAGGATTCCGACACGTTCATCGACCTCGACCGCCTCTGGGCCGCCGTGGTGCGTCGTGCGAATATCATCGCGGCCTGTGTCATCGCCACGATGGCGCTCGCGGGGCTCTACCTCGTTCTTGCCACGCCCGTTTACACGGCCATGACGCAAGTGCTTCTCGATGACAGCTTGTCTCGCTACGCGGAAGAGGAAGCTCCCATTCCCGCCGCACAGGTCATCGACAACCGCATCGCAAGCGCCGTCGAAATCCTGAAATCCAAGGAGATGGCGCTGACCGTGGTGGACAAGGCGGCGCTCGATAAAAACGAGACCATCGTCAACCCACCCATGTCGCCGATGGATTTGGTCAAATCCTCCGTCAAAGGCGTTGTCGATCTCCTGACGCCAAACTCTCCGCCAGCTTCCGAAGACGCATTGCGCAACGGTCGTCGTGAAAAGGCAGCCGCTATCATCCAGCAGGCGCTGACGGTTGAGCGCGTGGGACGAAGCTCCGTCATCGCCATCTCCATCCGCTCCACGGACCGGCAGTTGGCAACACAGATCGCCAAGACCTATGCCAATTCCTATCTGACCGAGCAGCTGAACGCCAACTTCGATGCCACGGAACGTGCTTCCGTCTGGCTGCAGGAGCGTTTGACCGACCTGAACCAGCGTTCGCAGGCTGCATCTCTTGCCGTCGAAAAATACAAGGCCGCCAACAACATCGTCTCTTCGCGCGGCGAGTTGATGTCTGAGAGCCAGCTTTCGGATCTGAACGGCCAACTCATCGCAGCGCAGGCAGATGCTGCAACCGCTTCGGCGCGTTACACTCAGTATAAGTCGATTGTCGATCAGGGCCCGGATAACGCGGTCAATAACGCGATCGTTTCTGCGCGCGATACTGATAACACCGTCATTCAGGATCTTCGCAAGCGTTACATCGCGATTTCCGACCGTGAACGGGGTGTCGTCCAGCAATTCGGCAAGGATCACCCCCAGGCTATTGCTCTTGAAAGCGAAAAGGGCGACCTCGCTCGCCAGATTTATCAAGAGCTTCAGCAGCTAACCGGTAGTTTCAAGAACGACTTCGATGTCACGCAGTCGCGCGTTCAGTCTCTGCGCGAGAACATCGACCGCGTCGCCGGGCGCAACTCTGAAGCCAACATGACCCTTGTCAAGCTTCGCGAACTGGAACAGCAGGCAGCGGCGCTGAAGACGCTCTACGAATCCTATCTCGGTCGCTTCGAAGAAGCATCCCAGAAGCAGTCCTTCCCGATTGCCAAGGCCCGCATCATTTCCGATGCCGGTCTGCCGACCTCTCCGTCCAGCCCGAAGAAGACCATGACGATGGCGCTTTCCATCATCCTCGGCCTGATGCTCGGTGGTGGTGTGGCCGCTGTTCTGGAGTTCCGTGACCGTTACTTCCACACCGGCAATGATGTGCGTGATAATCTGCGCATGCGCTTCCTCGGTTATCTGCCTTTCATCGGCGAAAAGGGAGTGGAGACGGCCAAATCCGAAACGGGTGCAGCAACGCCGGAACTGCCGGATACGGACATCGAGGATAACGGGCAAGTGTCGTTCCAGAAAATGCTGCGGCTTGCGGTGGACAGCCCGCGCTCCAGCTTCACCGAGACGCTGCGCAACGTGAAACTGACCGCCGACGTGGTGATTCAGGAACGGGAATGCCGCGTTATCGGCGTCATCTCCTGCCTGCCGAATGAAGGCAAGTCGGTTGTTGCGCTCAATCTCGCTGGTCTCATCGCCACCACCGGCAAGCGAACGCTCGTCGTGGACGCTGACATCCGCAATCCCGGTCTTAGCCGCATGTTGACCACACGCCAGTCCGCAGGTCTGGTGGAAGTGGTGCTGGATGAGGTGCCGTGGACGAAGGCCGTGAAGGTGGATAGCCGCACGAAGATGGGCATTCTGCCGGTTTCCACCAGCAACCAGTTCGCGCACTCCAGCGAATTGCTCGCCTCATCAGGCATGCGCAAATTCATGGAATCCGCACGCGAAGCCTGCGACTACATCATCGTCGACCTTGCACCTGTCGTGCCTGTCATCGATGCCAAGGCGTTTGCCTCGCAGGTGGATGGCTTCGTCTTCGTTACCGAATGGGGCAAGACGCCGATCCAGATGGTGCAGAACCTGATGAGCCACGAGCCGCAGATTGCCAACAAGACGCTGGGCATCGTGCTGAACAAGACCGACATGACCGAGTTGCAGCGTTATGCGGGTCCGGGCGGCTCTGAACATTATCACGAGCAGTTCTCCGCCTATTACGGCGATGCTAAGAAGCCGGTAACCGAACCGGCATAAGCCGAACCAAAATGCCCGCTTCATGCGGGCATTTTTTTGCCCGGCCTCTAGGAATTAAATGCTGGATTTGGCGAAGAGTTTTCCGCATTGATGTCATCCATATCGATATCAGCGCAGGACATTTTCCATGGTCTCTCCCATCGCTTTCGTTTCCCGCACGACAGACGCCAATGAGGCCGAGTGGATTGAAATCCTGTCATCCGCCCTGCCCGGCGAGACGATTGTGTCGATCAAGACGATGACGGAAGAGCAGAAGGCGCAGGCCGAAATTGCCATCGTCGCCAATCCCGATCCCGCCGATATTGCCAAACTGACGGGCTTGAAGTGGATACATAGCCTGTGGGCAGGCGTGGAGCGTCTGGTTGCAGAGCTTGGCACCACGGCACCGCCCATCGTGCGCCTGACCGATCCCGAACTGTCGCGCGTGATGGCGGAGGCAGTGCTGGCCTGGACCTATTATCTCCATCGCGACATGCCCGCCTACCGAGAAAACCAGCAAAAGGCCGTATGGGCAGAACTCGAATACCGCCACCCAAAAGACGTGACGGTTGGTCTGTTGGGTTTGGGCACGCTGGGCACTGTTGCGGCGGAGCGGCTGCTCCATGCCGGCTTCAACACCATCGGCTGGAGCCGCTCGCTGAAAGCACTGGATGGCGTCGAAACGCTATCGGGTGAGGAGGGGCTGACCACACTGCTGGAAAAGAGCGATATCCTCGTCTGCCTCGTGCCGTTAACCGCCGATACGAAAGGGCTGCTGAACAAGGAGCGCCTTAGCCAGATGAAGTCGGGCGCGTCCATCATCAACTTCGCACGCGGTGCTGTCATCGTGTCAGATGATCTGATCGCAGCGCTGGATGAAGGGCAGATCGCACATGCTGTTCTGGATGTTTTCGAGCAGGAGCCTCTGGCGGAACAATCTCCCTTTTGGCACCATCCGAAAGTGACTGTTCTTCCGCATATATCGGCCCCCACGAACAGGGAGACATCCGCGCAAATCGTGGCGGGGAATATCAAAGCCTGGCGGCAAACGGGAACTCTGCCAGTAACCGTGGATATGGCCCGCGGTTACTGACCTCGATCCAATTTACTCGCTCAGCGCCTGCGCGATGGCGAAGCGAACATCGGCTTCGTTATAAGGTTTGCAAAGCAGAACAGAGCCTGCTGGGGCATTGCTCGGCAGGAAATTGTCTCCTGTTGCGAAGACGATGCCGACAGTGGGTTTGCGCTCCTTGATGATGACCGAGAGATCGGCGCCATTCATGTCAGGCAAACCCACATCCGTTACCAGCACGTCGATCTCTTCCCTGTCGATGAGGTCGATGGCCTGTGTGGCATTCGCTGCCTCCACCACCATATGACCGCCTTCAATGAGAATATCGGTCGTGTTCATGCGGATCAGCTCGTCATCTTCCACAAGCAGAACCCGCATTGAAGCCTTACTACGAAGCTTTGCGATCAAGTCCTGATCCGTGGATCGCTCTTTGCTCGATTCCGCCCTTTGTTTCTGGTTGGCGATGACATGGCGCAAACGTCTGGCCAGCGCCTCGCGCGTATAGGGCTTGGACAGAAGCTCAACGCCTGCATCCAGCTTGCCGCCATGCACGATGGAATTTTCCGTGTAGCCCGACGTGAAAAGAATGGCGAGATGAGGCAAGCGCTCCTTCGCGCGCCGCGCCATTTCGCTGCTTTTCAGCGGCCCCGGCATGACGACATCGGTAAAGATGACGTCGATGGGAACGCCGCTTTCGGCAACGGTCAGACCCGCCTGCGCATCGCGCGCCGTCAGAACGCGGTAGCCGAGATCCGTCAGTGTTTCCACGACAGTGCTTCTGACCTCATCATCATCCTCAACAACGAGAACCGTTTCCGTACCGCCGACAATCGGGCCGCTCTGCACGACGATTTCCCGGTCTTCATCGGAAAGCGAACGCGGAAGATAAACCTTTACCGTCGTGCCCTGCCCGACTTCGCTGTAAATCTTGACGTGACCGCCGGACTGCTTGACGAAACCATAGACCATGGAAAGGCCAAGGCCGGTGCCCTTGCCTTCGGGCTTCGTCGAGAAAAACGGCTCGAAGACCTTGTCCAGGATTTCCGGCGACATGCCTGAGCCCGTGTCTGTCACAGCCAGCATCACGTATTGACCTGCCTCGACTTCGGCATGGGTGCGGGCGTAATCCTGATCCAGCGCCGCATTGCCAACTTCGATGGTCAGCTTGCCAGAGCCTTCCATCGCGTCACGGGCGTTGATGGCAAGGTTCAACAGCGCGTTTTCCACCTGCGTCGGGTCTGCATAGGTGTTCCATAGCCCGCCAGCCGTAATGACCTCGACTTCGACAGCCTCCCCGATGGAGCGGCGCAGCAGATCGTCCATCCCGGCCACGAAGCGGCCGACATTGATGACGCGCGGCTCAAGCGCCTGACGGCGACCGAAGGCCAGCAGCTGGCTTGCAAGTTTCGCACCACGGCTGACGCCCGCCAAGGCATTGCCCACCCGCCGCTCGGCGCGCTCATTGCCAGCAACGTCTTTGGCCAGAAGCTGAAGATTGCCCGCAACGACCTGCAACAGATTGTTGAAGTCATGGGCAACGCCACCGGTCAGTTGGCCAATGGATTCCATTTTCTGCGCCTGTTGCAACGCGCGTTCCGCCTGCCGGCGCTCGGCAATTTCCGAGGCGACGCGAACTTCGAGCCCTTCATTCAACTGCCGAAGCTGGTCTTCCGCCCGCCTGCGGTGGCGGATTTCGCGCTCCAGATTGGCGGAATGTTCTTTCAGCGCCGCTTCCGCATCGCGCTGTTCGGTAATGTCGGTGTGAACGCCAACCCATTCGGTGATGGTGCCGCTCTCGTCCAGAATCGGAACGCTGCGGATGGCGAAGGTTCGGTACACGCCGTCGTGGCGGCGCACGCGGTGTTCCCAGACATAGGTGGATTTGGTGGCAACGGCGCGGTTCCAGCTATCGATGGAGCCTTCGCGGTCTGCAGGATGAACGGCTTCCGCCCAGCCATAGCCCTGATACTCATCCATGCTCTGCCCGGTCAGACCCGCCCAGCCAGCCTGTTCGCCCAACATCTTTCCATCCGGGCTGTTGGTCCACAACACGCCATGAACGGCATCGACCGCCGCTCGGAAGCGATTGTTGGAGACCATCAATTCCAGCTCGGCACGCTTGCGCGTTTCGATGTCGATGATCAGAACATAGCAGCCATCGACATCACCCTTGGCGGTGCGGCGGGGAACGTGGCGAATTTCTGCGGTGCGGGTCGTGCCATCCGGGCGCAAGATCGCCGTGTCGTGGATCACGGTCTCTCCGGCCATCGCGCGTTCGATGTAGGGCAGCCGGGCCTGATAGAATGTCTCGCCGACAACATCGACGGCCTTTCGTCCCAGGACGTCCTCGGGACGATAGTTGAACCAGTCGAGATAGCCTTGATTTGCAAAGCGATAGACGTGATCGCGGTCGATGAAGCCAACGAGAATGGGCAACGCATCCGTCAGACGCCCCAGCTCTTCCCGGCTTTCGGCCAGATCGATAACAGCTTTGACCTTGTCCGTATTTTCCAGCACCGTGCACAGCACGCCATCGACAGTGCCGCCGTCATTATGGATCGGCGTGTAGAACAAATCGAACACGACCTCTTCCGGCTGCCCATTGCGGTTCAACACCATTTTCTGATCGCGGAAAGACTGGACCGCTCCACGAAATCCCGCTTCGAGGATTTTCTGGTTCCAATCCCAAATCTCCGGCCAGATGGCCGGCACGGTATCGCCCAGCGCCTTGGGATGATAATTCCCGGCGATTTCGATGTAGCCGTCATTGTAGATCATGACGTGGTCTTTGCCCCACATCAAAACCTGCGGAATGGGCGAGTTGACAACGGAATTGACCTTATGGCGAAGATTGGCAGGCCACGATGAAATCGGGCCGAGCGAGGTTTTCGACCAATCGAAATTCCGGACAAGCGTACCGGCTTCGCCACCACCGATCGGCCATTGGCCAAATGCAAAACTATCAGTCATCAAACATCACCAACAAGAGCAACGGCTCTTATCCACCCATAGCCGCAGTCAGATATTCCGACGGGCCTCACCAATTTATTCGAAGAAACTTATCAAGCTTTTTTTTGGCGCAGACGCAATAGCGCTTGCACGATATAGTTAGCCCTCGTGTTTCAGCCAAGAGATAACGCCTTCGGCAGCCGCTTTTCCTGTCGCAAAACAAGCGGTTAAAAGATAACCGCCTGTCGGCGCTTCCCAGTCCAGCATTTCACCCGCCGCAAAGATTCCCGGCAGCGGTCTGAGCATGTAATTTGCATCAATCTCGCGCCAGTCGATTCCACCCGCACTTGAAATCGCCTCTGCGATGGGCCGTGGCGATGTGAGCGCAATCGGCAGTGCTTTTATCAGGGATGCGACCTCTGTGGAGGAAAGCGTCGCGATATCAGGCCTGCACTCTCGCAACAGTGCGATTTTGACCGGCGAAAGCCCCGCCGCCTTTCGCAATCTGTTGGAAAAGCTGTCCTTCCGTGGGTGGCGTTCCAGATCGTTTGCCAGACGGCTTTCGGTGCGACCGGGTGCCAGATCAACGATCAGCGAAGGCTTATCCGCATCACGCAAAGCTGCAGCATGGGCATAAACCAGACTGCCCTCAACACCGTGCCGCGTAATCACGAACTCGCCCTCAAAACGTCCCGCATCAGAACTCACTGCGACGGACTTGACCGGCGTGCCAGCAAACCGCTCACGAAAGTAATCGCTCCAATCCACGTCGAAGCCGCAATTGGCGGGCTGGAAATCATTGATGGCGACACCTTTCTCGCGAAGCCAAGGAACCCAGGCAGCATTGGAACCCAGCTTTGGCCAACTGGCCCCACCAAGCGCGATGAGCCCGGCATCACTTTTGACCGTGATCTCTCCGGCTGGGGTCTCGAAGACAAGCCTATCATCTTCAAAACCCACCCAACGATGGCGGGTCTTGATCTCCACCCCCTGGCTTTCCAGCCTCGATAACCACGCGCGCAAAAGCGGTGATGCCTTCATGGCAACGGGAAACACTCTGCCGGAGGTCCCGACGAAGGTTTCCTGCCCGAGCGAAAGCGCCCACTCGCGCAGCATGTTGGGGGTAAACGCATCGAGCGCAGTTTGAAGTCTGTCCTGTGCCACGCCGAACCGTCCGACGAAATCGCCATAGTCTTCGGAATGGGTGATGTTCAGTCCCGATTTGCCCGCCATGAGGAATTTACGAGCAACGGTCGGCATGGCTTCAAATACCGTCACGGCAATGCCCGCCGCAGACAGCACGTCTGCCGCCATCAGCCCAGCCGGTCCGCCACCAATGATCGTCACCTGCCTGCCGTGCATCGCCCGAATTTTTCCAACATGGTTGCTCTTTACCCGCCTTATAACGATTTGCCCGTCGCGGTACATGCGC
The DNA here is from genome assembly GCA_900473205.1 of Hyphomicrobiales bacterium. Taxonomy (GTDB): domain Bacteria; phylum Pseudomonadota; class Alphaproteobacteria; order Rhizobiales; family Rhizobiaceae; genus Agrobacterium. Next base: position 15,626 of record UCLB01000027.1, on the reverse strand, counting down.
TATTGACGAGACATGTTCACACTCAATCGCCCTGAAACATTTTCGCAAGAGATCAAGAAAAGCCGGTTCATCGCATTGGCCAGCCCCATTGCGGATGAGGACGCGGCTAAACGTTTCATCGAAGAGCAGTCCGACCCCACCGCCACACATAATTGCTGGGCATGGAGGATGGGACAAGTCTATCGCTTCAACGACGATGGCGAACCATCCGGCACGGCGGGTAAACCCATTCTGCAAGCCATAGACGGACAATCCCTCGATGCCGTCGTGGTGCTGGTCATCCGCTGGTTCGGTGGCATTCTTCTAGGCAGCGGCGGGCTGATGCGCGCCTATGGCGGCACAGCTGCGACCTGTCTGAGAAGCGGTGAGAAGACGCCCGTCATTCCCACCCTTGCGACGGAAATCGAGTGCGGATTTTCCGATCTGGCGCTGGTGAAATCGCGTCTGGTCGCCGTGCCAAACCTGACGATCACATCCGAAACCTTCACCGCTGATGGTGCACGGCTAAACCTGTCTGTACCTCTGTCCTCGACAGATGAGGTAGCAAAGATGGTGATGGACCTGACCAGCGGACGCGTGACGGTTCCCCTGCCGGATCGCTAAGCAATGCACCTAGCCTTCGCTTAATTTCATGCTATGAGGCAGCATGACATCTGAGCTTGCCAACCCGGTTTATAATCCCCCGATGGAGCCCTACGTTTCGATCATCTATCGCGACGAGGATCTCATCGCGCTCGACAAGCCAAGTGGGCTGCTGTCTGTCCCCGGTCGTGATCCGGTCTTGGCGGATAGTCTGGCGAGCCGGGTGCAGAAACAGTTTCCCAAAGCATTGATGATCAACAGACTGGATAAGGATACGTCCGGCATCGTGCTGATGTCCCTGAACCGCAAGGCCCACGCCGCCATCGCATCACAGTTCGAAAACCGCACGACGGAGAAGTCTTATATTGCTGTTGTCTGGGGTACCGTTGCTGACGATGACGGCCATATCGACCTGCCGCTTGCCATCGATCCGGACAATAAGCCACGCCATCGTGTCGATCACGAGGGTGGGAAATCCGCGCAGACCGACTGGCATGTTCTGGAACGCCTGCCGCTTCCCGCCACACGGTTGCGGCTTCACCCTTTGACGGGCAGAACCCATCAGTTGCGGGTGCACATGAAAGCCCTTGGCCACCCGATCCTCGGAGACGAATTCTACGCGGATGGCGAAGCCCTTGCCGCTTCCGACCGCCTGTTGCTGCATGCCGAAGAACTACGCTTTCGCCACCCGGATGGTCGCGATATGACATTCACGACTCCCTGCCCTTTTTGAGATGACGATGACGGACGAAGATCGCGACGGAAGCTTTATCGTGGATTTTGTGGGCGGTGCCGTTGGCCACAGATTGCGCTCCGGCGAAGGACGCGGTCAGGCGCTGGCAAAAGCTGCCGGGCTGAAAAATGGCAAGACACCACGGATTGTTGATGCGACGGCTGGCCTCGGGCGGGACTCGTTTCTGCTGGCATCACTGGGCTCTGAGGTCACGCTGATCGAGCGATCACCCGAGATGCACGCCATGATATCGGATGCCATTGCGCGCGCCAAAGAGGAAGGCGGTGTCTATGAGGAAATCGTTTCGAGGATGACATTGCTGCGTGGTGATTCCCGTGAACTGATCCCGACGCTGTCACCTGAAGTAGTTTTGATCGACCCCATGCATCCGCCGCGCGGTAATACGGCCCTGGTCAAAAAGGAAATGCGGGTTTTGCGGGAGTTGGTAGGGTCAGACCCCGACCAGACGGAGCTTATGAAAGTCGCGCTGGCGCATGCCACCAAGCGCGTCGTGCTGAAGTGGCCGTTGCGTGCCGAGCCCATGCCCGGCATCCGCAAACCATCCCATCAGCTTCTGGGTAAAAGTACCCGCTATGATGTCTTCATGATCTTGAACTAAACGACTGCCTAAAGCGCCAATTAGCGGAAAGTGGCTTTCCGTTGTGCGTTCATCAACAGTTCATGGCGCGACGCGAAATCTCCAAACAGCGTGCGCAACCGTGTTTCCTCAGCCTCATCCAGTCTGTAGCGACGGCAGAATTCTACGACGCTCAGGATAGGCTTGATTTCTGTCGCTTCGATTTCCCTATTGTCTATGATTTGCATGGCACCCTCCTGCGATTTGCGACACAGCAAAACTCACTAAGAAGCCGAAGGTTCCTCACTATTTTTCGACCATGAAATATAAGAGAGCGGCGGAATACACGCCCGTATCAAGTTTTTTTGAAATCGCTGGATGAAACGAAAGCTGCCCTTACATGTTTGCCGTCCGCAACCAATCCACGGAAGGGAGACCTATGCCACGCACTCATCACCTGCTGACGACAACCGTTCTTTCGATGTGCCTTCTTGCACCACTCGCCCCGCTTGCCCACGCGCAATCCACCGGCCCTGCCGAAACGAAACAGGCCAATGCGCCTGATCAGAAACCGGCATTCGAAGGCCAGACACGCGCCGCACAGCCGGAAAAGATGCCATCGCTTCAAAAGACCGTCGTTGCAGATGATCTGCCGCATCTCTGGTCGATGGAAATCCTCCCCGATGGCCGCATGCTGGTCGCTGCAAAAGAAGGTGCCATGCACATCGTAGCCGATGGCAAGCCAGGCCACGCGCTGGAAGGCGTGCCTGAAGTCGCCTCGTCAGGACAGGGCGGTTTGCTCGACGTTGCACTGGCGCCTGACTTCGATACCTCCAAGATGATTTACTTCTCCTTCTCCGAGCCGCGCGATGGCGGCAACGGCACGTCCGTTGCTTCTGCGAAGCTGGTGGAAGCCGATGGCAAGGCCGTTCTGGAAGATACCAAGGTCATCTTCCGCCAGATGCCGACCTATGATGGCGACAAGCATTTCGGTTCCCGCCTCGCCTTCGGCCCCAACAACGAACTCTACGTGACAGTGGGCGAGCGCTCCGACGCTGAGCCACGCGTCCAGTCTCAGGATGTTTCGAGCGGCCTTGGAAAAGTCTTCCGCATCGATACTGAAGGCAAGCCCTTTGAAGGAAACCCCTTCATCGGCAAAGACAATGCTCTGCCTGAAATCTGGAGCTATGGTCACCGCAACATCCAGTCCGCGACCATCGATGGCGACGGGCGGCTGTGGACGGTCGAGCATGGCCCCAAGGGTGGCGATGAGTTGAACCTGCCAAAGGCCGGACTCAATTATGGCTGGCCGGTCATTACTTACGGCATTGAATATAGCGGCGGTGAGGTCGGCGAAGGCCTGACGGCGAAAGAGGGCATGGAACAGCCGGTATATTATTGGGACCCGGTCATCGGCCCCTCCGGCATGGTCTATTATGATTCCGATGCCATTCCGGAATGGAAAGGCTCGCTCATCATCGGCGGCCTCGTCAGTCAAGGCATCGTGGTGCTGAAAGTCGAAAACGACAAGGTCGTCTCCGAGGGCCGCCTGCCGCTCGAAGCCCGCATTCGCGACGTGAAAGTCGGCAGCGACGGATCGATCTTTGCCGTGACTGAAGAGCGCGGCGGCGGAAAGTCGCAGATTCTCAAGCTCACCCCCGGAGCATGATGCTCCACATTGGGGGCGGCGCGCTTGCCGCCCCCAACTCCCCGACTGTTTCTGGAACAGACAGAGGTCGGGCGCATTATTCCTCACAATGATGAGGAGCAGACAACTGCAATGAACCAGCTTCCAATTCGCCTCCTGAAAAAAGTCGGTCTGACCTATGTCAGCGATCAGGAGCCTGGGATTTCACGCGAAAGACGCGGCAAGGGCTTTTCCTACCGGCTGCCGGACGGCACCCTTCTTTCCGACAAAATCGAAATCACCCGCCTCAAATCTCTAGGCGTACCGCCAGCCTATGAAAAGGTCTGGATCTGCATCGACCCCACCGGCCATCTTCAAGCTACGGGTTACGATGCGCGGGGGCGTAAACAGTATCGCTACCACCCGGAATGGCACCTGCTGCGTGGCGAAACCAAATTCTACCAGCTCAAAACATTCGGTGAAGCACTGCCAGCGATCCGCAGACGTGCGGCATCCGATATCTCCAAGCAGGTGCACAGCGAAGACGTAACGCTCGCAGCACTCGTCCTCCTTCTCGACGCGGCGTACTTGCGCGTAGGTAACAAAGCCTATCTCGAGACCAATGGCACCTATGGCGCGACCACACTTTTGAAGAAACATGTCTCCTTTGGAGAGACCATCGAACTGCGCTTCGCTGCCAAGGGCGGCCAGCGCGTGAACCGCAAGCTGAAACACCCACGTCTGCAACGCATTCTCGAAAACATTGCGGACTTGCCGGGAAGACAGCTCTTTGTCTGGCAGGACGAAAGCGGTCTGGTGCATCCCGTCGATTCCAGCGCGCTCAACGCCTATATCTCGCAGGTCGCGGGCGAAGGCATATCTGCCAAAACATTCCGCACCTGGGGCGGCACGCTTGCGGCTTTCGGCAACGCATCACGCGCACTTGCCAGCGAGGAACGCCCTACGATCAAGGGTATGTGCATGGCAGCGGCTGAAGAACTGTCCAATACACCGGCGATCTGCCGAAAAAGCTATGTGCACCCGGCTGTGCTGGAACTGGCAACGGATGAGAAATCCGTGAAGCGTTTGAACAAGATTTTGACTGCCGAAATAAAGCCCATAGCTGGGTTACGCGCAGATGAGAGAAGGCTTCTGGAATTCCTGCCCTGACCTATCTCAGCGCAGCATCGACAATGGTTCTTGCAGGATCGACGATCTCGTAGGTGCATTGAAAGGCCGCTTGGGCGACGCGATAGGTATCGCTTTCATCGGTCTGCACCTGCACGATGGCATCGCCCGGTAATGCGACCATCATCTCATCCCACGGCGCTCTGAAGTTGAACGGGCCGATCTCGTCTGTCACGATGAAATAGCTCATATTCGCGCCCTTTGGCTTGAAGGCGCGGTAGCCGGTGGCGTCGGCTTCAGACAGAGGCTCGCCGTAACGGTCCTTGAAACTGCGCGCTTTGACGAGAATTTCCTCGTTGCCGGTTTCCTCGCAACGATTGCGCACGACCCAGTCGCCCTCTTCCGCTGGCTTGGAGCGGGTTTCCACGCCTTGGCCCTTGATGAAGGTTATGACGATTTCACCCGGTGACGCGGGACGCGCATCGACTTCTCTCGTTTTGCGGGCAACGCCCACCATCTCCGCCTTTTTGGCCTCGGCCATAAGGGCGACCTGATCTTTTCTCGGCATTTCATCAAAAGCGGAAGCCGCAAATGGAAATAGCACAGCGACCAAAAGCAGCGTCTTTGAAAAAACCAACGGAGCCATCTGAATTCCATTCATAGCGGCGGACAGGGCAGATCAAGGATTGATCTGACATGGTGAAGAATCGCGATTGGGCAAGCTCCACTCTTAATCTTCACATAAGCGTGAACTGTACAGATATGAGCCCAAAGAAAAACCATGCATTTTAAAGGGTGGATTTTAACAATCCTGAGCATGCCCATTATTCCGGCATAGTGCCGCCGCGCGTGTTTTCACACGCACCGTTCAGTTTCATGTCAGCTAGATGACACATCCCGGTTCCGGATCGCCGTCCACGTCCTAATATATCGCCTTGCATGGGATGGCTCGAACAGCAGGAACCACACTATGGCAATATCCTTCCAGGCAAGCAGAAGCGGACGCAGCGATGTCAAACGACCCACAATGGGCAGCATGACGCTGAGTTTCGTCACCGCTCTCTACCTGCTGTTTTTCACGAACCACACGTTCTGGGCCAAGGTTCACATCTATCTGTCGGCCTATCCGGTAGCGATCTACGGGCTCTACATCGGCATGAGTGCCGCATTTTCGGCAGTTCTGATCTTCTTCTCCGCGAAATACATCACCAAGCCCATCTTCGCGGTGCTGATCATCATATCAGCGGTATCGTCATGGTTCATGGACCGCTTCGGCGCGATCATCGACAGCGACATGGTCCGCAATGCGTTCGAAACGACACAGGCCGAAGCGGGCAACCTGATGACGCCGGGCTTTGCCCTGCATCTTGCCCTTTTCGCAGGCATTCCACTCGCGATCCTACTTTTCATCCGCATCGATCACCGGCCGTTCTTCAGTAAGCTTTTTTGGAACACGATTGCCATTCTCGCCTGCCTCTCCGTGGTCGGTGCTATCGCTGCCGCCAACTCCAAGACCTTCACGACGGCTGTGCGCCAGCACAAAGATATCGCCAAAAGCCTAAACCCCTTCACGCCGATCAATTCGACAATCCAGTATTTCGCGCAAGCCGATAAGGAAGCGAAGCTCACCGTTTCACCGACAGGCCAGGATGCCAAAGTCATGCCAGCGCTGGGCGGCGTGACCAAGCCGCGCATCACGGTCATCGTGGCCGGTGAGACAGGGCGTGCGGTCAATTTTTCGCTGAACGGCTATGCGCGCGAGACGAACCCGGAGCTAAAGAAGCGCAACGTCACCTATTTCCCGAACACGGTGAGCTGTGGCACGGCGACGGCTATTTCCATTCCCTGCATGTTCTCCCGCTTCACCCGCTCGGAATATAGCCACAGCAAGGCGCTCTCCAATGAGAACGTGCTCGATGTCCTCGTTCATGCCGGTGTGGATGCCCGCTGGTGGGACAACAATACCGGCAGCAAGAACGTCGCGGATCGTATTCCCTATTTCGATCTGACAGCTGCTCTCGATCCAAAATTCTGCCCGACGGGCGAATGCCGCGACGATATCTTCCTCGACAGGCTGGACAGCTGGCTCGACGGCGTGACGAAGGACAGCGTCATCGTTCTTCACCAGCTGGGAAGCCACGGCCCCACCTACCATCTGCGATACACGGACGAATTCCGGAAATTCACACCGGATTGCCAGACGGCGGAACTGCCCAACTGCAAGGACACCGAAATCGTCAACGCCTATGACAACACCATTCTCTACACCGACCACTTTCTGGCAAGCGTCATCGACAAGCTGAAGGCGCGCTCGAACAGGCTGGCGACGGGCATGATCTATGCGTCCGACCACGGCGAGTCGCTTGGAGAAAACGGCATCTACCTGCATGGAGCGCCCTATATTCTGGCACCGGCAGAACAGACCCACGTTCCCTTCCTCGTGTGGTTCGATGACGATTTCGCCAAATCCATGGGGCTGGATGCCGCCTGCCTTTCGAAAGAAGCTGAAGCTGGCGGACGCTCTCACGACAACTTCTTCCACAGCATTCTGGGCATGATGAATATATCCACAACTGCTTATGATCCATCACTCGATGTCTTCAGCGGGTGCAAGCACAGATCCACGACTTGAGCACAGGACGCTTGACGGAACAAATAACGCGGCATACCCACTATCCATGTCCGACCACATCCGGGCCTGAAAGTGAGGTATGCTTGCGTGTTCTGCTGGTAGAAGACGACCATGTGCTGGGCGAAGCGCTTCGTGACCATGTGGCGGCGGCAGGACATGCGGTGGACTGGTTCAAGACCGTCGCGGACTCCATCGCGGCAACCCAGACGGTCGGTTACGGCCTTATCCTGCTCGATCTTCGCCTGCCGGATGGCGAAGGGCTGACCATCCTCAAAGACCTGCGCAAGCGCAACGACCCCACCCCCGTCATCATCCTCACGGCACATGATCAGGTTTCTGACCGTATCGAAGGCCTCAACGCCGGTGCCGACGACTATCTCGTCAAACCCTTCAATCTGGGTGAGTTGACCGCGCGCATGCTGGCCGTCTCCCGCCGTTATGAGGGGCGTTCGGCACCGGTGGTGAAACTGCCGGGCATCGAGATCAATCAGGTCGCACGCAACATCACCGTCAATGGCACGGCGCTGACGCTGAGCGCTAGAGAATGGGCGGTGCTGGAAAAGCTGGTGGAGCGACCGGGCGCGGTTGTTTCCAAGGCGCAATTGCATGAAACGCTTTACGAATTCGGCGCGGAAATCGAGAGCAATACAGTCGAGGTTTATGTCAGTCGATTGCGCAAGAAAATCGGTTCTGACAGGGTGGAGACAGTACGTGGCCTCGGTTACACGATCAGGTAAGCTTATGAAGCGCAGCGACAGCATGACCCGCCGCATGGTGATCGCTCTGACCAGCGTCGTTGCATTGTCATGGCTCATCGCATCGTCTCTCGGCATCATGGTCATGCAGGACGAATTTGCGGAAATCTTCGATAGCAGCGTGCAGGAAACAGCCGACCGCCTGCTCCCACTGATCGCCGACGACTTGAATGAACGCAGCCCGGAAGCCGAGCGGCATCTGGTCCAACCCTCCAGCGGTGAGGAATATCTGACCTATCAAGTCCGCGACAGCGAAGGAGAAGTCCTGCTTCGCTCGCAAGACAGCGCCACAGAACCTTTCGATGTGCCGTTGACACCCGGTTTCGCCGATACGGCCACCCAGCGTATCTACACCGTCGCCACGCAGGACGGCAGTCTTTATTTGCAGATGGCCGATGCATTCGCCAATCGCCGCGAAGCCATCCTCGAGGCCGGGACCGCGCTGATCCTGCCGCTCTTGCTTTTGATTCCCGCCAGCATGATCGCCGTCATACTGGTCGTCAGGCGCACGCTTGCTCCCGTACAGACGTTGCGAGATGAAATCGGCAGCAAGGACAGCGGCAACATGGCCCCGGTGGATGATGCCCATCTTCCAGCCGAACTGCACCCCATCGCCAGATCGGTCAATCTGCTGCTGGAGCGACTGCGCGCTGCACTCGAATCCGAGCGGGCCTTTGCGTCGAACAGTGCCCATGAATTGCGAACGCCCATTGCCGGTGCGCTGGCGCAGGCACAAAGGCTGCAAGCCGATATTCCGCCTGAGTTTGCGCCACGGGTTGGCCAGATCGAGCGCTCCCTTTCTCACCTCGCCCAGTTGGCCGAAAAGCTTTTGCAAATGTCCCGCGCCGAGGCGGGTATTGGCTCCTCTGAGACGGATAGCGACCTGCTCCCCATCGTCGAACTGGTTCTGGAAGACATCGGACGCTCGGAAATCGGAGAAAGACGTATCCAGCTTCACCTGCCATCGGATGGCAATCTGCACGGCATGGTCAACCCGGATGCCTTCGGCATCACCGTGCGCAATCTGGTGGAAAACGCGTTGGTACACAGCCCAAGTGGCAGTCCCGTGGATGTCCACATCGGCAACGACAACTCATTCCGCGTCGTCAATCATGGCGCTGTTGTCGACAAGGCCCTGCTGCCCAAGCTGACCACCCGCTTTACCAGAGGCGCGACGCAGGCAACCGGATCGGGTTTAGGCCTCGCCATCGTCCAACATCTCGTCGCGCAAATGAACGGCTCGCTGGCGCTAGCATCTCCAGCCAAGGGACGCGATGACGGATTTGAGGTCAAAATTACGCTGCCAGACGCATAAAAGCGGGCAAAACCAAATGAAAGCCAAATCCGAAATTGCTTTCATAGTGGCCGCATCCTATCAGATTCCATGCTCTACGATATCAACCGATTGCCCCTCGATACGCTACTGCTGCCCTGCACGCGGGCAACGGAAGCCGTAGCACGGCTGGATGAGCGCGTGTCCCGCTCGCCTTTCAGTCAGGGCTTTCTGGAGCGGCAGGATTTTACCGATGCGGTCTCCTCGCTTTGGGTTGATGGTGAGTTGGTTCACATCGAAGATCTCGTGCTGAACGATGCGCATATGGATATCCGTCCACCCACGCATGAAATCGGCATCGCCAACCGGGTGCTGCGCGCGCGTCGGCAGATATTCAGCAACGAACCGAAATGGGCGCTGAGTGCCACCGGTCTATCGAGACTACGCGGCGAAGCACCTCGAAGTGAGGCGCCTTCGCAGACAGAAGATCGCACGGCACAGAATGCCACTGAAAATCTTGACGCTGACGACGCGGACATGCCGCTCAGCGATGAGCTGTCAGCCATAGACCGGCTGATTGCCAGAAGCTCTGCCACGCTTGATATCATCGCGAAAGACGAACGCCCGCCTCAATATCCCACCTTTGAAAACCCGACCCGCGATCCGGACTGGAACGAGGACGAGCGTCTCGATGAATGGAAGAAGGTCGTCAAAGCCAGTGCCGGTCTTCCCGCAACGCTACGCGCCTCCATTGCGCTCGACGCGTGGCAGAAGCTGGAAGTGTTGCAGCGCAGCCCGTGGCTCGGACGCCAGCTGGCCTCCGCCATTTTGCGCGACGAAGGGCTGTCCCCCGCCCATCTGCCCGCGCTGAATACAGGATTGCGAGCCGTTTCCCGTGAACGGCGAAATGCTGGCAACCAAGCTGCACGCCTCGTCGCATTCCTCGACGGCATTCAGGAGGCCGCGATGCTCGGGCTTAAGGAACATGATCGCCTGCTGAACGCCAAAAGCCGGATGGAGCGCAGACTTCTTGGCCGCAGATCAAGCTCCCGCCTACCGGATCTGATCGACCTCGTTCTCGCCCGCCCGGTCGTCTCAACATCCATGATCGTCAAAGCTTTGGGTACGACGCCGCAGGGTGCGGTCGGCCTCGCCAACCAGCTGGAATTGCGGGAAATGACGGGTCGCGGGCGCTTCCGCGCCTGGGGCGTGATTTGATTTTTCGATGGCCGAACACGTAGCGTCATCAACCGCTGCACGCACCCGCCAGATACCGACAAGAATCGCGCCCGACTTTATCGCGCGCATTGAACCAAAAGCATTGTCACAGCGTTAATTGACCGCTTTCAGGAGTGGCATGCATGACAAGACCTTCGGTTCAATTGCTTGCCAAGATTGGCACCCGCAAAGGGGTGGCCCTGCTGGCAGGTTTCATCGCTCTTCAATCCACATCTTCTTTCGCCGACGACCCACCGCCCGTTCCGGTCACGGCAATAAAAGCGAGTGTCGAGACGATTGATCGCGTCATCAACGGCATCGGCACGGTCGCCCCCCTGCAATCCGTCAACGTTCGCCCCCGCATCGATGGACAGGTCACGGAAATCTCCTTCACCGAAGGCCAGTTGGTCGAAAAAGGCAGCGTTCTGCTCAAGCTCGATGACCGGGAACTGGTTTCGGCCTTGACCTCGGCTCAGGCCAAGAGAGCGCAGGATCAGGCGCAGCTCAACAGCGCACGAACCGATGCTCAGCGCTATGCCGCACTTGCCGAGAAGGGTGTCGCATCCGCTTCGACGCTTGAACAGAAAACCGCATCCAGCGAGCAATATGCAGCAGCCGTGCAGTATGATGACGCGCAGATCAAAAACGCCGAAACGCAACTCAGCTTCGCCACCGTCATCGCACCGATTTCCGGCCGCACGGGTTTCAAACAGGTCGATGTCGGCAGCCTGATCAGCGCAAGTTCCACCGATGGCATCGTCACCATCACGCAAATGGACCCGATTGCCGTGTCCTTCGTCGCCCCCGGTGATCGGTTCGGCGAAATCCGTGAAGCGCTCAAGCAGGGCATCGCCGAGGTTCAATTGGTTAGCACCGATGGCAGCCATATCCTTGCCAAGGGCAAACTGACCACCATGGACAACGCCGTCGATGCATCGAACGGCTCCATTCATCTGCGCGCAACATTCGATAACAAGGACGGCGCGCTTTGGCCCGGCCTGCCTGTCGCAACCACGCTGACTGTAGAGCAACGCAACGGCGTCGTCGTTCCAGACAAGGCACTCGCCCGCGGTCGCGATGGTCTTTACGCCTATGTGGTCGGGCAGGATGGCAAGGTCCAGAAGAAGAGCGTCAAAACTGCCTATGTGACCAATGCCAGAGCGCTGGTAACCGATGGCATCGGCGAAGGCGATCAGGTCGTCATGGACGGCCAGTCGCGCATTGGCGATGGCGACAAGGTGCAGGTCACGCCTTGGACAGGCTCCCCCACGGGCGAGCTTGCTGAAAAGGCCAATCCATGATGGACAAGCCTCAGGACACAGAACAAAAAACCAAGGCTGGCTTCTTCGATTTTTTCATCATGCACCCGGTGGCAACCGGGCTCATCATGGCCGGGATATTCCTCCTCGGCGCGGTCTGCTACCCCTTCATGCCCGTCTCTGCCCTGCCGCAGATCGATTTTCCAACGGTCCAGATCGCCGCCAACCTTCCCGGCGCATCGCCAGATACGATGGCGTCGAGTGTTGCCCAGCCCATCGAGGAAGCGCTGTCGCGCGTGAGCGGCATCACCGAAATGACGTCCAACAGTTCGCTTGGCACGACGTCGATCACCGTTCAGTTCGGCCTGGATCAGGATATCCAGACAGCGGCAAGCGACGTTCAGACTGCCATCAGCGAAGCTACGGGTCAGCTTCCTAAGGATATGACGTCGCTTCCCACGGTCCGAAAGGTCAACCCGGCTGACGCCCCCGTCATGCAGCTATCGGCAAGTTCGGACACGCTGACGCTGCCGGAACTGGATGAATATATCGAGCGCAATGTCGCCTCGAAAATCGGGCAGGTGTCCGGCGTTGCCTACGTCAATATTGGCGGCAAACAGAAGCCAGCCATCCGCATTGCAGTCGACCCGGGCAGGCTGGCGCAGGCAGACGTCACGATGGAAGATGTGCGCACTGCCATCGGCAATCTCAGCCTCAGCGCGCCGAAAGGCAATATCGACGACCCGACGCGTACCTTCCCCATTTACACCAACGATCAGATCGGCAGCAGCGCAGAGTGGAACGACGCCGTCATCGCCTACCGCAATGGCGGCCCTGTACGTATTCGCGACATCGGCCAGGCGGTGAATGGCGCTGAAGACAACAAGATGGCGCACTGGACCAATGGTCAGCGCGGTATCGCGCTCGATGTGTTCCGTCAGCCCGGCGCGAATGTTATTGCCGTCGTCAATGCGGTGAAGGAACAGCTTCCGGCCCTTCAGGCTTCGCTGCCCAAATCCATCAAGCTCGAACTGGTCACAGATCGCACGACGACCATCCGGGCATCCGTTGAGGATGTGCAGTTTACGCTGATGTTGACCATTGGCCTCGTCGTCGTCGTGATCTTCCTGTTCCTGCGCAATCTGCGCGCCACGATCATTCCCGTCCTCACCTTACCCATCGCACTTGTCGGCGCGCTTGCGCCCATGTGGATGCTTGGTTTCAGCCTCGACAATCTCTCGCTGATGGCTCTCGTCGTCGCCGTTGGCTTCGTCGTGGACGATGCCATCGTGATGCTGGAAAACATATCGCGCCACATCGAAGATGGCATGGAGCCCCTGGAAGCGGCGCGCAAAGGTGCGGGCGAAATCGGCTTCACTATCATTTCCATCAGCCTCTCGCTGATTGCCGTCCTAATTCCGATCCTCCTTATGGGCGGCATCGTTGGACGGCTTTTCCGGGAATTTGCGGTGACGCTGACTGTTGCCATCATCATTTCCGCCATCGTCTCTCTTACGCTCACCCCCATGCTGGCATCCCGCTTCATCCGCCCCATGGATGACAGCAAGCGCGGACGTTTCTACAAGGCGGGCGAGGCCTTTTTTGATGGCCTGACCTCACTTTACATCCGCAGTCTGAAACCCGTTCTGCGCCACCGTTATATCACGCTGGTGGTTTTCCTGTGCACCATCGCGGCCACAGGCTATCTCTTCGTCATCGCGCCAAAAGGCTTCTTCCCGGAACAGGACACCGGCTTCATCGCGGGTCTTTCGCAGGCATCGCCGGACATTTCCTTCACCGAAATGGCAAAGCTTCAGGAGCGTGTCAGCGCCATCATCCTGAAAGACCCGGCTGTCTATAGCGTGTTCATGGATATTGGCGGTGGCAATGGCGGCAACGCGCTCAATCAGGGCCACGTCAACATCACCTTGAAGCCGCTCGATCAGCGCGACGTCAGCGCCAAACAAGTTATCGACAGGCTGAGTTCTGCCCTCAACGCCCAGCAAGGCATCAAACTTTTCATGCAATCGGCGCAGGATATCAATATCGGTGCCCGTCCGGCGAAAACCCAATATCAGTTCACCCTTCAGGATGCCGACATCCAGGAACTGGGAGATTGGGCCGGAAAGATCACTAGCGGTCTTCAAGGGCTGGCGGAACTCAGAGACGTCGGAAGCGACCAGCAGGCAGAAGCGCCCAACCTGTCCATCAAGATCGACCGAGCCGCAGCTACGCTCTACGGCGTGCTACCCTCCACCATCGATGACACGCTCTATGACGCTTTCGGCCAGAGGCAGGTGGCCTCCTATTCGACACAGACCGATACATTCCGCGTCATCCTGGAAGTTCTGCCAAGCCTTCAGCGCGACATTGCGACGCTGGAAAGACTGTCGGTGCGGGCCAGCAACGGAACACTGGTTCCACTGTCCGTCGTCGCCAAATGGTCGACGGATGGTGTTTCTCCAGTCTCGATCTCGCATCAGGGCCAATCACCCGCAGTCACCGTTTCCTTCAATCTCGCACCCAATGTCGCACTGGGACAGGCAACGGCAGCGATTGAAAACGCCGTCTCTCACATGCAGCCGCCCGCTTCCCTGCAAACCAGCTTTTCAGGCAGCGCCAAGGCCTTCAAGGATTCACTGGGTACAGTGCCGCTGCTCATCCTCGCCTCACTTGTAGTGGTCTACATCATCCTTGGCGTTCTTTACGAAAGCCTCATTCACCCGCTGACGATTCTATCCACGCTGCCATCGGCGGGCCTCGGGGCTTTGCTGGCGCTTCAGATTGCGGGTTTCGATTTCGGGCTTGTCGCCATGATCGGCGTCATCCTGTTGATCGGCATCGTCAAGAAAAACGGCATCATGCTGGTAGACTTCGCGATCCAGGCGGAACGAGACGAAGGGCTGAGCAGCGAGGAGGCCATTACCAAAGCCGCACAGATGCGGTTTCGCCCCATCTTGATGACAACCATGGCCGCGCTTCTCGGCGGGCTACCACTCGCCATTGGCCATGGATCCGGCTCGGAACTACGCCAACCGCTCGGCTATGCCATCGTCGGCGGCTTGCTGGTCAGCCAGTTGCTGACGCTCTACACCACGCCCGTCATCTATCTGCTGCTGGACAAGCTAAGAGGCCGGAACACATCAACAGTCACCACGCAGGATACGGCACCAACAGCCGCCTGAAAGAAGCGCTTATCAACAGCATAACGCCCGCGAAAAGCACGGGCGTCATCTTCACTCAAAGCTCATGCGAGCGTCGTTCGATCAAAACTCTTCCCAGTCGGACTTAACCGCTGCGTTGCCGTTGAAAGCAGCAGCAACCTTGCGGCTCAGGGCGCGTGCGGGAGATTGGACAGGACGTTCGGTGGGAGCAGCGGCACGCACCGGTGCTTCGTAACCCCCTGAAAGCTTGAACTGGCCCAGCAGATGGTTGAGCGATGCCACTTCCTTTGCAAGACCATGGCTTGCCGCGGTCTGCTCTTCGACCATGGCCGCGTTCTTCTGCGTGTCTTGATCCATCTGGTTCACAGCCGTGTTGATCTGCTGGAGACCGGAAGACTGTTCCTGTGCCGCATCTACAATGGCCACGACGTGACGGTTGATTTCCTGCACTTCGGCCACGATGGTTTCCAGAGCACGACCGGTCTCGCCAACAAGCTGAACGCCCTGCTCGACCTGAGCATTGGAGGTGGTGATCAGGCCCTTGATGTCCTTTGCCGCACTGGCGGACCGCTGAGCAAGCTCACGCACTTCCTGTGCAACGACCGCAAAGCCCTTGCCTGCCTCACCTGCACGCGCGGCTTCAACACCGGCGTTCAGTGCCAGAAGGTTGGTCTGGAA
>UCLB01000026.1 GCA_900473205.1 Hyphomicrobiales bacterium | reverse complement strand
CAGATTGTAGGGCTCACCGCCACACAGCTGTCAGTGGTTTCCACCGGCGTCATCGCCGGAATGAAGACTGACCAGGTTGCTGTGATCACCAACAAGCAGCTCGCTTCCCTCAATACGGAACAGCTGGCTGCATTCACCGCTGGCGGCATCGAAGCTCTCACCTCATCGCAGGTCGTTGCACTGACATCCGCGCAGGTTGCGACCCTCGACTCAGCCGAGCTCAACAGCTTCGCAACCGATGAGATTGCAGCTCTAAGCCTCAACTCTCTGACCGGACTGACAACAACGGCCCTCGCTGGCCTCGATACGGGCAAGGTCGCAGTGCTGACAACCGCACAGGTTGCCAAGCTCAGCTCAGCACAGATCGGCTCCCTGACATCCGATCAGGTTGGCGCTCTGACAACAGACCAGATTGCCAAGCTCACGGCAACACAGGTAAAGGCAATCGCAACCGCATCACTGGCAGGCCTCAAATCCGACCAGGTCATTGTCCTCAGCAATGTTCAGGTTGGCGCACTGACCACCGATCAGCTGCAGGCATTCTCCACCGACGGTATCGCAGCTCTCACCTCCTCGCAGGTCGTTGCACTGACATCCGGGCAGGTCGCAACCCTCGACTCAGCCGAGCTTAACAGCTTCACCACTGACGAGATTGCCGCACTCACCAACACTGCACTTGCAGGACTGACGACGGATGCAATCGCGGGACTGACGGATGAGACGATCGACGCCATCAGACCGAAGTTGCAGTATCTTGACGACGAGCAGACGAGAGTCATCCTCGCCGCTTATAACAACGTATAAGTAAGGCTGAGGACTAAACTGAAATAGAACGGCGCGACCTTGGTCGCGCCGTTTCACTTTGTGGAGCTGCTCCATTTGAAGCGCATAATTTGAAACCGTTTTTGCCCAGGTGCTAAGTTCTTGTTTTTGGCGCATCACTCAGCAAAACCGTGACATATTTGAACACGATCTACCTCAAATCCTGAGATGAGGACCGCTTTTCCTAAAGACAATCCATTGTCCTCCCTGCTCATCCACGAAACACGGTCCCCTCTTGCGCTTCCGGTTCTCCTGAACCACAGTCCACGAAAACGAGGGAGCAACACCCATGCAGCCACCACGCGGAATTATGGAAACGGTGATTTACGCCGACGATCTTGACGCGGCCGAGCGGTTTTATCGTGAGGTGTTTGGGCTTGAGGTCGTCAGGAAGCTTGCCGGGCAGTTCGTCTTTTTCCGATGCGGGCAGCAGATGTTGTTGGTCTTTGATCCGGCCAAGTCACGCGTTGCCGATGCGGGCAATCCGATACCGCGACATGGTACATCTGGACAGGGACATTTCTGCTTCCGCGCAAAGGACAAGCGGGAAGTCGATGCCTGGAGGGATCACTTCGTGTCTCTTGGCATTGAAATCGAGCATTACCAGCGCTGGGACAATGACAGCTATTCCGTCTATATCCGCGATCCCGCTGGCAATTCGGTCGAGGTCGGTGAAGTGAGGCTTTGGGGCCTTGATACGCCATAAAACAAAAAGCCCCGAACCATAGGTTCAGGGCTTTGAATGCTTGCCGGAGATCAGCTTAGAGCTGATGCACGGTGATGGCTTCTTCCATCTCTACACGCAGCGCGTTGCGCAGAGGCAGGCCGAAACCGGCTGCTTCGATTTCGAAGACGTCGCCAGCCTCAGGCTTCACGCCATCCGCGAAGGAGAGCGTCGCCGTGCCGAACATGTGGACATGCACTTCACCCGGCGCACGGAACAGACCATATTTAAAGTGGTGGTATTCCAGATTGGCGAAGGTGTGGGACATGTTGTCTTCGCCCGACAGGAACGGCTTTTCGAAAATCACCTTGCCATCGCGAAGGATACGCGATGTGCCACGAATATCCGAGGGCGGTGCGCCGACGCGGATTTCCGGGCCAAAGCTTGCAGGGCGAAGCTTGGAGTGAGCGAGATAGAGATAGTTCATCCGCTCGGTAACGTGATCGGAGAACTCGTTGGACACGGCAAAGCCGATGCGGAAAGCCTCACCCTTGTCCGAGATGACGTAGATGCCAGCCATTTCCGGCTCTTCACCGCCGTCTAGCGCGAAGGATGGGGAAATCAGCGCCGCACCCGGTGCTGTCGCGACATGGCCGTTGCCCTTGTAGAACCACTCAGGCTGAACGCCCTTTTCGCCAGCCTTTGGCTTGCCGTTCTCAAGACCCATCTTGAACATCTTCATGGAGTCCGTGAGGCTCTCCTCGGATGTCTCGCTGGTCTTCTTGTGCATGCTGTCACGGGTGGCGGCCGAGCCCAGATGCGTCAGACCGGTGCCCGTCAGGTGCAGATGCGCCGGATCCGGATGGGTGATCGGCGGCAGGAACCGGCCTTCGGCATAGACCTCTTCGAGATCGATGGCATCGCCGTAACCACGGGCCGAGATGACGTCGGCCAGCGATTTTCCACCATTGGCCGCTTCAAGCGCCAGCGCGTAAACGGATTCGGCATTATTGACGGCACGCGCCTGCCCACCCTCTTCACGAACGGCGACGATGATCTTTCCGCTCGCATCCTTGATCTGAGAAATCAGCACGATAATTCCTTTCAACGACGTTATGACGTCTGCATCTCATGAAAGTGGCCGGAAACCGGCCACTCTTTCGTTCGATATGGGGTGGACGATCTGACGATCAGCCCTTGTTTTTGTTGTAGACGTCGAAGAACACGGCAGCCAGAAGCACGAGGCCCTTGACCATCTGCTGGAAGTCGATGCCGAGACCGACGATCGACATGCCGTTGTTCATCACGCCCATGATGAAGGCGCCGATGACAGCACCGGTGATCTTGCCAACGCCGCCGGAAGCCGAGGCGCCGCCGATGAAGCAGGCCGCGATGACGTCAAGCTCGAAGCCCACACCGGCCTTCGGCGTTGCCGAGTTGAGGCGTGTTGCGATGATCATACCGGCGAGACCAGCCAGAACACCCATGTTGACGAATGTCAGGAAGCTCAGACGTTCCGTGTTGATACCCGAAAGCTTGGTAGCCTTCTCGTTGCCGCCCATGGCGTAGATACGACGACCGATGGTCGTGCGACGCGTGACGAAGCTGTAAAGCGCGATCAGCACCAGCATGACGATGAGGACGTTCGGCAGGCCGCGATAGGTGGACAGCTGGTAGCCGAGGAACAGGATTGCGCCAGCAATCAGCAGGTTCTGCACGATGAAGAAGCCGAATGGCTCGACATCGATGCCATGACGAACATTCACCTGACGGCGGCGCAGAGCCAGCACGAACAGAGCAAGCGTGATCGCAAGCGTCAGCACCATGGAGGTGACGTTGATGCCTTCAATGCCACCAATATCCGGCAGGAAGCCGGTGCTGACGACCTGGAAATCGACCGGGAACGGGCCGATATTCTTGCCGCCCAGAACGAACAGCGTCAGGCCGCGGAACACGAGCATGCCCGCCAGCGTCACGATGAAGGATGGAATGCGGTGATAGGCAATCCAGTAACCCTGTGCCGCACCGATGATGCCGCCGACGCCAAGGCAGATGAGCGCCGCCAAGAGCGGGTTCATGCCCCATTGCACGGTCAAAATTGCCGCTATCGCGCCAACGAATGCGACGATGGAGCCGACCGAAAGGTCGATATGACCGGCCACGATGACCAGCAACATGCCCAAAGACATGATGACGATGAACGAGTTCTGAAGGATCAGGTTCGTCAGGTTAACCGGGCGAAACAGAATGCCGCCGGTATAAAACTGGAAGAAAACCATGATGGCGACGAGCGCGATCAGCATGCCATATTCGCGGATGTTGGCGCGAATATACGAGCCGACTGAAACGACGTTGCTTTCTTCGGTGGATGTGTTGGCCGAACTCATCAGTTCTTCTCCCCTGAGCGCATGATAGCGCGCATGATGCTTTCCTGGCTCGCCTCTCCCTTCGGCAATTCGGCGACAATCCGTCCTTCGTTCATAACGTAGATGCGGTCGCAATTGCCAAGCAGTTCGGGCATTTCCGATGAGATCATCAGAACGCCTTTTCCGTCGGCGGCGAGCTGGTTGATAATGGTGTAGATTTCGTATTTTGCACCGACGTCGATACCGCGCGTCGGTTCGTCCAGAATGAGGACGTCAGGATTGGAGAACAACCACTTCGAAAGCACAACCTTCTGCTGGTTGCCCCCTGAAAGATTGACCGTTTCCTGAAAGATGCCGGACGAGCGAATGCGCAGACGCTTGCGAAAATCGTTTGCGACCGACATTTCCTTGTGGTCGTCGATAACGCTTGCGGAAGACACACCGGCCAGATTGGCAAGCGTGGTGTTGTGCAAAATATTGTCGTTGAGCACGAGGCCCAGATGTTTGCGGTCCTCGGTCACATAGGCCAGACCCGCGTCGATGGCCTTGCGCACGGTGCTGACATCCACAGGCTTGCCGTGAATCAGCACATCGCCGGTGATCTTGTGGCCATAGGACTTGCCAAACACGCTCATGGCGAATTCTGTGCGGCCCGCGCCCATCAGACCTGCGATGCCGACAACCTCGCCCTTGCGGACGTTGATGTTGATATCGTGCAGCATCTGCCGGTCGCGGTGCTGCTGGTGATAGGCGTTCCAGTTCTTTACTTCGAGAATGGTTTCGCCAATCGGCACGTCGCGTGGAGGGTAACGGTCTTCTAGATCGCGGCCCACCATGTTTCTGATAATGACGTCTTCGCTGATCTCTTCCTTGTGACAGTCGAGCGTCTTGACCGTCATACCGTCACGCAGAACCGTGATCTGGTCCGCCACCTTGCGCACTTCGTTCAGCTTGTGCGTGATGATGATGGAGGTCAGACCCTGCTTACGGAACTCGATCAGCAGGTTGAGAAGCGCTTCCGAATCGCTTTCGTTCAGCGAGGCCGTCGGCTCGTCGAGAATGAGAAGCTTAACGCTCTTGGACAGCGCCTTGGCGATTTCCACCAGCTGCTGCTTGCCCACACCGATGTCGGTGATCAGCGTCTCAGGCGATTCCTTCAGGCCAACCTTCTTCAACAGCTCACGGGTGCGGTTGAATGTCTGTTGCCAGCTGATGACGCCATTGGTGGCGATCTCGTTGCCGAGGAAAATGTTTTCTGCAATCGACAGAAGGGGAACCAGGGCCAATTCCTGGTGAATGATGATGATGCCGACTTCCTCACTGTCGTTGATCGCGCGGAAGTTACGCAGCTGACCTTCGTAGTGAATTTCGCCGTCATAGGTGCCAGCGGGGTAGACGCCTGAAAGGACCTTCATGAGGGTCGACTTTCCTGCACCGTTTTCGCCGACGAGTGCGTGTATCTCACCCTGACGAACCTTGAGGTTCACGTTTTCCAGCGCTTTCACGCCCGGAAACGTCTTGGTGATATTCCGCATTTCGAGGATGGTATTGTCCATATCGCAATCCAGCGCCGTACAATCCGGCGTTCTTTTTTAAAGAAGCGGGGATGGAGCAAAGCCCATCCCCGCCACGATTATAGATTACTTCAGCTGGTCTTCTTTGTAGTAACCGCTGTCAACCAGAACCTGCTTGACGTTGTCCTTGGTTACGGCAACCGGCTTCAAGAGGTAGGAAGGAACGACCTTGACGCCATTTTCATAGGTCTTGGTGTCGTTAACTTCAGGCTCCTTGCCCTGCATGACAGCATTGACCATGCCAACGGTGACCTTTGCGAGTTCGCGCGTGTCCTTGAAGATGGTGGAATACTGTTCGCCAGCCAGGATGGACTTGACGGAAGGAACTTCAGCGTCCTGACCGGAAACGACTGGAAGCGGCTGGTCCTTGGAGCCATAACCTACGCCTTTGAGCGAGGAGATGATGCCGATGGAGATACCGTCGTAAGGCGACAGAACCGCGTCAACCTTTGCGTCTGTGTAGTAGGCAGACAGAAGGTTATCCATACGAGCCTGGGCCGTTGCAGGATCCCAACGCAGCGTACCGACCTTGTCCATGCCCATCTGGCCAGACTTTACGACGAGCTTGCCGCTGTCGATGTAAGGCTTGAGAACAGACATTGCGCCGTCGTAGAAGAAGAAGGCGTTGTTGTCGTCTGGCGAGCCGCCGAACAGTTCGATGTTGAACGGACCCTTGCCGTCCTTCAAGCCAAGCTTGTCGGCAATCGACGTTGCCTGCAACACGCCAACCTGGAAGTTGTCGAAGGTTGCGTAGTAGCTGACGTCGCCGCTGTTACGGATCAGACGGTCATAAGCGATGACCTTGATGCCCTGCGAACCAGCCTGCTTGAGAACGTCCGACAGCGTCGTGCCGTCGATCGATGCAATCACCAGAACCTTTACGCCCTTGGTAACCATGTTCTCAATCTGAGACAGCTGATTCGGAATATCGTCGTCAGCGTACTGCAGATCCGTCGCGTAACCAGCGTCCTGAAGCTGCTTGACGATGTTGTTGCCGTCATCGATCCAGCGCGCAGAAGACTTCGTCGGCATTGCAATACCAACTGTGCCCTTGTCCTGCGCCCAAACTGGCGACGCAAATGCTGCAGCGCCGATGGCACAGGCCGCAACCAACGAAATAATGGATTTCATGAACTCTCTCCCTTGGAACCCTTTTGCAGGCGTTGCTTATCTGCGATCCGCCTTCAAATCCACGCCCGAGCGTTAGGAGTTTAGCTTACATGAACGGAATGCAAAGATACAATCCGAACTTTTGCCACTCCTCCTCGGCACAGGCGCAAACTGTTCTGAATCCATATAACTGTCAAATAGAATATATTGCTTTTCCTATATCATTTTTGTTATATTAAATCGATATAATAGCCCCTCCCAGTTTCATGGAGGCGAAATGGGAAGCGCCATGGAACGAAATGGAACGAATACGTTCGAATTTCTGTCTCTGACCGAAGACAACCCTCTGTTGCGTGCAGGGCTGAAAATGGCCCATTTGCGCATGCTGGTGACCATTGAAGAACACGGCCAGGTAAGCGCAGCCGCCGCAGCGCTCAACATGACCCAGCCAGCCGCATCGCGCATGTTGTCTGAAATGGAAGCCATTGTTAAGAGCCCGCTCTGTCAGCGCGCATCGCGTGGCGTGGTGCTGACCCAGTTCGGGGAAGCGCTGGCAAAGCGCGCAAAAAAGATTCTTCTGGAACTGCGTGAGGCCAGCCGCGAACTGGCGCAGATGAAATCCGGAAGCGGCGGCTCGGTCTTCATCGGTTCGGTCACCGCCCCTGCCATCAGTCTGGTGGTGCCTGCACTTCGCAAGGCCATGGACACCTATCCCGGCATCGAGGTGAATGTTCAGGTGGAAACCAGCAACGTATTGGCGCGCGAATTGCTGGCCGCCCGGCACGATTTCGTCATCGGGCGTATCCCTGACGACATCGATCCTGCGCTTTTTAACGCGCATGAGATCGGCATAGAACGCGCCTGCCTTCTGGTGCGCAAGGACCACCCGCTCCTGCAGGACCCACCGGCGAAGCTGGAAGACCTGTCGCAATATGACTGGGTGTTCCAGCCGCCCGGTGCCTTGCTGCGACGGACCATGGAAGATGTCTTTCTATCGCAAGGTGTGGCCCTGCCGCGCAACGTCATCAACACGCCGTCTATCGTGCTAACGCTTGCCATCGTGACGCAGACCAATGCGATTGCGCCGCTGTCCTATGAAATGGCGGAATTCGTCTCCGGCCAGCATTCGCCCATGGGCGATATTCGCATTCTGCCCACCGATTTCGATTTGAGCGTCAAACCCTATAGCCTGATCGTCACCAAGGACCGTGCTTTACCGCCCAGCGCGCAGTTGCTCTATGATCTGGTGCTCGAGGAAAGCCAGAATCTGACGTGGAATTGACCACGCAAGCCCGACGCCACCTTCATGTGGTCCTGTGCGCGCCATCAACAGGGAAGGTCAAATGCTGTTCGGACAATCCGTCTTCCAGTCAGTGGTGGAACGCCTAGAGCGTGAGGCGGACGACATTCCACCTGTCGAAGAGCAGCGGCCCGACTTCGGGATAAAGAGCTTCAGCGCCAGTCTGGTGTTCGAAACCGCAACGCAAAACCCGTCATCGGCAAACCTTCCGCTCGATTCCTACCTCGGTTTTCTGGAAGAACCGGCGGCAGTGCCAGAACCTGAGCCTGAGATTATGCCTGCTTATCTAGAGCGCATATCGCTCTCGGATGTCTCGGATGAATTGGCGATCAGCGACAAGGATACCGTCGAGACGCTCAGCGAAAAACGCCGCAGCTTCGCCCGCCTGAACCATCCGGATATGGTCAGTCCGCTGTTTCGTGAACATGCCACGAAACGCATGACGGCAGCCAATCTGCTGATCGATCAGGCCATCCGCTTTTTATCGAGGTGATTACTCTGCGTCAGGCGCAGGCGGTGTCGGAGTGGCTTCTTCGACCTTCTCGGCAGGCGGCTTGAAGGTGATCAGCAGCACATAGGCAGAATAGACCGCCACGCCACCCACGACGGTTGCCCAGAAAATCTCGTGGTTGACGAACTCGATGATGGCCCAGGCCGTGCAGAAGCCGACGATCAGCAGCCTGACCCAAAGCGGTCTGTAGATCGGGTGGCTTGTGTCGATAAGCAGCATATTCTCTCCATGCACCGTGATGGCAGCGCTATGAACCTTGCGGCGCGACCATGCCAGACATGACGATATCTCCATCCAGACGCGACAATGCAAGCCCCATATGGCCATCGAACACCAAAGACTGCTCATCTGGCTCGATTGTGATCTGCGGCAGGCCACCCATGCGAACCACGCTGGTCTGTACCATGCCGTCCTGAATGCTGGCCTTGAGAAGGTCGAAGAATCGCGTGCCTGGCCCGGTCACGAAGACGGGCATGGGACCATGCAGGCTGAAAAGCCGCGACAGCCCGTTTCCCAGCACCAGCCCCGCCTGGCGAAAGGCAAAGGCGGCCATTCGGTTGCCCGCGCGGGCAGATGCGGCAATCTTTTCCACCTCGGCCAGCGGTACGAATTTCGCCGGTATCGTGTTGGTCGGCACCTCAAAGGCGGCGCGCAGAATGCCGTAGAACCCACAGTAAGCCTCGACGCAACCCTTCGCACCGCAGCGGCAGAGCGCGCCGTCAGGCACATTCAGCATATGGCCGAAATTGGGAGCGCTGACATCGGCGCGTCCTTCGCCAATATCCCGCGCCACGCCAAGGCCGATGCTGTGACCGAGCGACAGGGCCGCGAGCGACGTGACGCCTTCCTCACGACCACGGTTGCGCATCCACAAGGCCTCAGCCGCCAGCAGCGTCTCGTTATAAAGATAGATCTGTGCGCGGAAATGCGGCGAGAGCGTCCTGCGAAAATCCAGCTGCCCCTCCCCCAGCACGGGAGACCACGTCAGCGTGGCACTGGCCGGATCGACCAGCCCTTTGCTGCTGATGGAAATATGCAGGATATCGCTTGGCGCAATCTTGGAGCGGCTAGCGAGACGCAGCACACCTTCCAGAACCGCTTGCGCAAAGGTCTCGCTGGTTCCCGAAGACCTGCCCTCCCCGAAGCGGTCCATCAGCTTGCCGGTGAAATCCACCAGCGAATATTGAACCGCATCCGAAGAGATGACGACGACGGCAACATAGCCGAATCGGCTGTTGGGCTGGAACAGAACGCGAGGACGCCCCCTGCCCGATGCCGCCTGCTGCTCGGTTCGCTCGATCAGGCTGAAACGTTCAAGCTCGGCGGTAATGGCGGAAACTGTCGCAGAGGCGAGGCCCGTCAGTTCAGCAAGAGCGGTATGGGACAGATTGCCATGGCGTCGCAATGCGCTGAGCATGCGCAGACTGTTTTGCTGTCGGACCAGCTCGGTACTCGCTATGGCCGACATTGCGTCTCGGTTCCTTCGCCTGTTTTCAACGCCTTAAACCCTGTGTAGTCCCGCCGCAATCAACTTCCGGAGGTAGGCCCGCAAGTCCTGTTGACAGCTTTCGGATTCTCTGACATTTAATTTCTCGACTGTCGAGAAAAAATGCTTCTGGCATTGCTTGGCAGTTTTTCTGGCTTTCGCGCAGGCATGGAGGTGCCCCGCGTTTTGCCGCCACCCGGGAGGACATTCATGAATTCATTTGCCAAGCTTTTGGCGGGTACAGCCGTACTCGTATCGTTGCACACTGCAGCCATTGCCGCCGATCTCGTCGTTGGCGTTTCCTGGTCGAACTTTCAGGAAGAGCGCTGGAAGACCGACGAAGCCGCCATCAAGGATGCTCTTAAAGCATCCGGCGCAAAATACATTTCTGCCGACGCGCAGACATCCGCTGCAAAGCAGCTGACCGATATCGAAAGCCTCATCGCTCAGGGCGCAAATGCACTGATCGTGCTTGCACAGGACAGCAGCGCCATTGGCCCGGCCATTGAAAAGGCCGCCGCGGAAGGCATTCCCGTGGTCGGCTATGACCGCCTGATCGAAAACCCTGGCACCTACTACATCACCTTCGACAACAAGGAAGTCGGTCGCCTGCAGGCCAAGGAAGTCTTCAAGATCAAGCCAACCGGCAACTATGTCTTCATCAAGGGCGGCTCGACAGACCCCAATGCGGACTTCGTCTTCTCCGGACAGATGGAAGTGCTGAAAGATGCCATCACATCCGGCAAGATCAAGAATGTCGGCGAGGCCTATACCGATGGCTGGAAGCCGGAAATTGCCCAGAAAAACATGGAGCAGTTCCTAACGGCCAACAACAACAAGGTCGATGCTGTCGTCTCTTCAAACGATGGCATGGCAGGCGGTGTGGTTGCGGCACTGGAAGCGCAGGGGCTTGCCGGTTCCGTACCGGTCTCCGGTCAGGATGGCGACAAGGCCGCGCTGAACCGCGTGGCGCTTGGCACCCAGACGGTTTCCGTGTGGAAAGACAGCCGCAAGCTGGGCAAGAAGGCCGGCGAAGTTGCCGTAGCGCTTGCCAAGGGAACGAAGATGGAATCGCTGGAAGGCACCGTCAAGTTCAAGGGCGGCACCAAGGGTGTCGAAATGAGCTCCTACTTCCTGGAACCTCAGGCCATCACCAAGGACAATCTCAACGTCGTCCTGGATGCCAAATGGATCAGCAAGAGCGAGCTGTGCCAGGGCGTGAAGGCAGGAACGGTCGCTGCCTGCAAGTAAGCCTGCAACGGGTCGGGAAGATGGCAAAGCCCAGCTGCATTGCCATCTGACGATCTCTTCCGATAGCGCCGCAAGGGTTTTACCTTGCGGCGTCAGCGGCACGCGCAGGGCATGAGATATTTCAAGGAGTATAGGGAATATGGCGGAACAAACCGTTGTCGCACCGTCATCCGGTGCGCGGGCAGAGCGGGGAAACCCGTTGCGACGCTTTTTAAACGCGACGGAAATCGACACCCGGCTTCTGGGCATGGTCGTGGCGCTGTTTTCCATATGGGTTGGATTTGAAATCCTGTCCGGCGGCCTGTTCCTCACCTCGCGCAATTTGTGGAACCTTTCGGTTCAGGCGGCATCCGTGTCCGTCATGGCAACCGGCATGGTGCTGGTCATCGTCACCCGCAACATCGACCTTTCGGTGGGATCGATCCTCGGCTTCGTCGGCATGATCATGGCCGTGACGCAGACGCGTTTCCTGCCGGGATGGCTGGGTTACGACCATCCGATGTCATGGATGATCGCTTTGAGCGTCGGGATCGTTCTGGGTGCTGCCATCGGCGCATTTCAGGGCGTGATCATCGCCTTCATGAATGTTCCCTCCTTCATCGTCACGCTGGGTGGCCTGCTGGTCTGGCGCGGTGCGGCATGGATGGTGACGAGCGGTGCGACCGTTGCGCCCATGGACACCCGCTTCCGTCTTATGGGCGGCGGCGCGGACGGCTCCATCGGCGCGACGGCCAGCTGGATCGTCGGCATCATCGCCTGCGTCCTCATCATCCTGTCCATCATCAATTCAAGACGCCAGCGCAAACGCTTCGGTTTTCCACTCAAACCCATCTGGGCGGAATATCTGATGGGCATCATCGGCTGCGGTGTCGTGCTTGGCGCAGTGAAAGTGCTGAACAGCTATTACATGCCGGTCAATCTCGCCCGCAAATATGCCGAGGCAAACGGCATAGCCTGGCCGGATGGCGGGCTGGAGATTTCCCTTGGCATTGCCATTCCCGTGCTGATCGCGCTCGGCATCGCCATCGTCATGAACTTCATCACCAATCGCACCCGATTTGGCCGCTACGTCTTTGCCATTGGCGGCAACCCGGAAGCTGCGGTTCTGGCTGGCATCAAAACGCGCTGGGTCACGGTCAGGATATTCGCGCTGATGGGTGCGCTATGCGCCATTGCCGCGGCAATCTCTACGGCGCGTCTGAATGCTGCGACCAATGCGCAGGGCACGCTGGATGAGCTTTACACCATTGCCGCAGCCGTGATTGGCGGCACGTCGCTGGCCGGTGGTGCTGGGACCATCGCGGGTGCCATTCTGGGAGCCGTGGTCATGCAATCGCTGAACTCCGGCATGGTGCTTCTGGGAATGGATACGCCATTGCAAAGCATCGTCATCGGCGTCGTGCTGGTCATGGCCGTCTGGCTGGACACGGTCTACCGCGCCAGAGCCAAGTGATCATGCGCCAAACAATAAAAGAGGAGTTTCCGATATGACGGACCAATCCACTCCGCTTGTGGAAATGCGCAATATTTCCATTTCTTTCGGCGGCATCCACGCGGTGGAAAACGCCTCGGTAGACCTTCACCGCGGTGAAGTCGTGGCGCTGCTGGGTCACAATGGCGCGGGCAAATCGACGCTGATCAAAATCCTGTCCGGCGCCTATCGTCGCGATGGCGGCGAAATCCTCATCAATGGTGAGGATGCCGATATCAGAAACCCGCGCGATGCCAAGAAATTCGGCATCGAAACCATCTATCAGACGCTGGCTGTGGCCGATAATGTCGATGCCGCCGCCAATCTCTACCTTGGTCGCGAATTGCGCACCCCATGGGGTACTCTCGACGATGTGGCCATGGAAGCCTCTGCCCGCGAGGTCATGGGCCGTCTTAACCCCAACTTCAAGCGCTTCAAGGAACCGGTCAAGGCGCTCTCAGGTGGCCAGCGCCAATCCGTCGCCATCGCCCGCGCCATCCTCTTCGATGCCCGCATCCTCATCATGGACGAGCCGACGGCAGCGCTCGGCCCGCAGGAAACCGCGCAAGTAGGGGATCTGGTCAAGGAGCTGAAGAAGCAGGGTATCGGCATTTTCCTGATCAGCCACGACATTCACGATGTCTTCGACCTTGCAGACCGTGTTTTCGTGATGAAGAACGGAAAGGTCGTCGGCCACGCCAGAACGCAGGACGTGACCAAGGACGAGGTACTGGGCATGATCATTCTGGGCAAGGTGCCAGCCGGCGCAACCCCGGGCCCGGGCGCCATGAAAGTCTGACCCATTCTCTTAAAAGAAAAGGTGCGGTCAAACCGCACCTTTCTGATCTTCATCGATAAAAAGTGTCTGTGATCAATCCTGAATGCGGCGCAGAAGACCAACCAGTTGGTCACGCGCCTTCTCACCGCCCAGACGGTCGATCAGCTTGTCCTCGTGATCTTTCCAAATCTGGGAAATCTCTTCCAGAACGGAACGACCCTCCTCGGTCATTTCGATATAATGTACGCGCCTGTCGGAATCCGAGCGGCGTCTGTGCAGCAGACCCTTGTCCTCGAGACCGTCGATGATGGCAACGAAGTTGGCGCGCTGGATACCGAGCGCTTCTGCAACATCGCTCTGCTTCAAGCCCGTATTGTTCGCCACGACGATCAGAACCGAGAAATCTGCCGGGCGCAGCCCGTAGGCCAGCAGGCTCTCGTTAAAATCACTTACAACCGATAGCTGAGCGCGTCGAAGCCGATAAACAACGGCCTCCGATAGAATCGAATAGTCGATTTCTGACTTGGAAACCATAGGCACTTCATCGGCTTCCACATAGGCCATTTTAGCTCTGCCATGCTCGAATGCGAGACTGACTGTCATTCTGGTCCCCTTTGATTCGTCTTCGTGAACTATAGTTAATTACCCAATTACGTTTATTAGAACAAGGTTTAATAATAGATAAAGCAACGATATAAAGTTTTGCGCCCGTGATTAGTCGCTTTCATTACAAGTTAGCGCAAACATAGCGCAGGTTGCATCCCGGCTCCTCCCCACAACATCATGTTTTCTCGCAATAAAAGCAGCTGAAACACTAAAAGCAATTATGCGGAAAAATACTACTTGCAACGCGAATATGCAAAAACCAGAATATGCGCTAAAATTAATCCTGATATTTTTTTGGTCGCACAATTTTTAAGCGAGGAAAATCACGCCCAGAGATAGGCTTCTGACGCAATAAACCAATCGCAAAACCACCACATCGATTTTACGCATTGATGCGGACGACAAGCTGAGCTAAGAACCAATCGCTACCAGATGCGATTCATCGCACGCACGGATGCACCCGTAGCTCAGCTGGATAGAGTGTTGGATTCCGATTCCAAAGGTCACAGGTTCGAATCCTGTCGGGTGCGCCACTACAGCGGTATCTTCGCAAATCCCTTTACCAGTATCGGCCCTGTCGGCCTGCCAGTTGGTGATCCGCCTGATTGTTCGAGCGTGATCTCGTAGAGTTGGTCGTTTTTCGGTTCCGGCAAAGTTGGCGTTGCCAGTTTGGCGGAGCGGTGTTGGTCCAGGAGGCCGAGGGAGACGGGGCCCATTTCGCGGTTTGGTAGGGTCCAGACCTGCATGGTTTTGCCTTCGGGCACGGTGAAGTCGGCCAGAAGTCGGATGCTGGCTTGTTTGTTGCTGAAGTCTTCCACGATGGCCTGGGGCTCACCGGCGTCGTTCACCAAAATTGCGACGACGACTGGATCGACCGGGCGCATGAGGGACCAGCCGAGGCCGGCTGTCAGCAGCAGCGACGCGGCAAGCGATGCGACGGCGGTTCGTTTCCACAGCGACAGGCGATTGTCGTTGGAGGCGGTCAGAGGCTTTTGAGGTGTTTCGTCCTGAGCTGCTGCGAGACCCGCGTCAATGCGTTGCCACAGCGATGGGCTGGGCGGCGTTTCATCGACGGATGTATCGAGCGGCAGAAAACGCTCGCGGCTGGCAGCGATGGCTTCGCGCAGATCGCGGTTGTCGGTGATCTGCGCTTCCACGCGCTCGTGGTCGTCGTCATCGAGAAGGCCGAGCACATATTCATCGGCGATGCGGGCGATGTCCTGCTTGATGTCGGTCATGCCATGCACTCCCGTAGCGAAGACAGGCCGCGCCTTATCCACGACTTCGTGGTGCCGAGCGGAATTTTCAGCCGTCCGGCAATTTCGCCATGCGTATAACCGCCGACATAGGCCATGAGAATGCCGCGGCGGCGGGTTTCATCCAGCGTGGAGAGGCAGTCACGAAGCTTGCTGTTCTGGTCCAGCCGGTGCCAGGACGCCATGATCTGCTCCACATGCTGCGCTTCCTGCAAGGTCTCCAGGTGATCGTCCGTCACCAGATCCTCGCGCTTGCCGTCTCTGAGCATATTGAGCGCCCGGTTGCGAACGATGGCGTAAATCCAGCCGCGCGCAGAGCCGCGCTCCGGCGCGTATTGATGCGCGTTCTTCCAAATGCGGATGAAGGCTTCCTGCACCACCTCTTCTGCCAGATCGCGCCGCCGCACGATACGCTGAGCCACGGCGATAAGCCGCCCGGCTTCCCTGTCGAAAATCAGCCGCAAGCCGTTTCGATCCCCCCTGGCGCAGGCGGTAAGGGCCGCGCCAAAATCGTCTGCTTGTGTCTGCTTGACGTCCAAAGAGCCTCTCCCGCTGTGCATGTTCTCTAGAAAACCATACACAGGAAACGCCGTGTTGGATGCAAATCAAAAAAAATTTTGCACCGCTGCATCCAAATGCCCCTCCCCATGTGTCTACCCTTTGAGAGCGATGAACAGCGCAGCGCTGGCCGCCTCTCGAAACGGATTTAACACGGGAGAAAGATATGACCATCATTCGCACAGCAACGATTGCTTCTGCCCTGCTCGCCGCAACGGCAACCTATGCCTCGGCAGCGCCCGTTCTGGGTCTGACCGGCGACAAGACGCTTGTCATGTTCGATACCGAAAAGCCTGAAGTCACCAAGTCCATGGACGTGACCGGCGTCGACAAGCTGGTCGGCATCGATTTCCGTCCCGGCAACAAGACGGTTATTGGCGTGACACCTGACAACACCATCGTTTCCATCAATCTGGAAACGGGTGCAGCAACCGAAGTCGCAAAAATGGACAAGCCGCTGACCATGACGCAGGCACCTGTTATAGTGGACTTCAACCCCATGGCAGACCGTCTGCGCTACATGACCGGCACAACCAACCACCGCGTCCACCCCGATACGGGTGCCGTGACTGTCGATGGTACGCTGGCCTATGAAGATGGCGACATGCACAAGGGCGAAACGCCAAATGTGGTGGCAGCCGCCTATACCAACTCCTTCGGCAAGCCTGAAAAGACAGCGATGTATAACATCGACGCCACCACAGGCGCGCTGGTTCAGCAGACCAAGCCGAATGACGGCACGCTGAAGTCCATCGGCAAGCTTGGCATTGATGGCAAGCCTGCGACCTATGCCTTCGATATCCAGACGACGGCAGAAGGCAAGAACACCGCATGGCTGGCAGCAGACAAGACGCTTTACACCGTCGATCTGGAAACCGGTAAGGCAACCAAGGCAGGCGATATCACGGGCGTTGAAAACCCGGTTCGCGCCATTGCCGTTCTGTCGATGTAAGTCAGAAAGACAGGGACTGGCCGGTCTTGCACCGGCCAGTCTACTTATTTGCCGTCATTGGCAATTTTTGCTTCCAGCGTTTTTGCGATGGATTTGAGATTTCGCTTCTTGCCAGCAATCTTTTCCATGGCCGCAATGGCCAGATCGCTCGCCACATAATCTGACTTGTGGCCGAGATTGTGCACGACGATCAGTTCCGCACCGCGGATGTCGCGCGCCAGATGGCGTGAATGGATGTCGGTGGACACGACTTTGTCGGCATCTCCCGCAATGATGACGGTCGGGGCCTTTATGTCGCGAAACTGCGCGGAAGCCGTCTTCGCCCAGGCATTCAACCCGCCCACTTCCTGCGCATTGTGGCGGAACGCAACAGGGCGCAGCGCCTGATAGGCCTTGGTTTTGGCAATGTAGTCCGAAGGTCGTGGATTGGGCGCAAAGACGGATTTGACCGCCCCATCGATAACCAGAGCCCCGGCGGCAGGCGCAACCAGTGTGCTGAACACCACGCCAGCAACGGGTACGCGCGCGGCATCGTAATACCAGGAAACGCCCCCCGGCCACGGGTAGAGCGCGGGCGAGAGAAACACCAAGCCCTCCACCATATCCTTGTGCCGCACCGCGAAGGCCGCCGTTATCGCGCCGCCGAAGGAATGGCCGACGATGATGGCCTTGCGAATGCCGCGCTTCTTCATCAGGGTCGCGATAGCGTCTGCCTGAGCATCCGGCAGAATATTGGCCTTTGGTCCCACATCGGAGCGGCCATGGCCGGGCCTGTCGATGAAGAGCAGCGTTGCTTTGCCTTCCAGCCTCTCGCGAAACGCATACATTGGGTCGTAGAGACTGGTGCTGGCGCCGTGGATGAAGACGATGGGCGGCAGGCTTGCGCCTTTTTTGGCGGGCAGCAGCACGCTGTTCAGCTTGAAGCCGCCGACATCGATCCGGGCTTCTCCTGTTGTCGTCGCGCTTTCGGTTTTTTCCGAGGCCAGAGCGCTTCCTCCAAGCATGATCGCAAAGAAAACACCAAACACGGTAACGAGATGAGACGCCATGATAATCCTGAACTGCTGCGAAACTATTCTTCTACTACGTCGCGCGCAGGATGCCGGATTGACCATGCGGCAGAAAATTTGAACCCGGCCGTCTGGAGACGCATTACGCGGGCGGCCGGGTCCGTCAATGGGCGATACGCCCATTCAGTTTTTCAGTGATCCAGTGTCCCGCACAGGCGGACACGGCAGAGAGAACGGAACCCCAGATCAGATCAGCAATGGTCAAAGTCGTGGACCAGTTTGCCAGCGTTGCCTGATTGGTGAGGTCATAGGTGGCATAGGCCACGAAGCCCAGAAGTGCGCCATAGAGAAACGAGGTTCCGAATTTAGCGGTCACGAGGCCGGGGCGAACGGCAAAGAAGGTCAGACCAGCGGCATAGATCAGGTAAAACAGAACGGCCGGAACGGGCCGGAAATCAGCTGCCAGCATGTCGCCGAGTGCTGGACGGTAAAGCACATTGGCCATGACACTTAGCCACACGAAGTCGATGGCGGCAAACACCACCAGCGTCGAGACATAAGCAACAACACGTTTCTTCATTCGCTAATCCCAGCCCTTCAAATCATTACTGAATGCGCGACCAGTCGACGCCCTTGCAGAGAATACCTGCAAGAACACAGCCCTTGGTCGTCATCGTGTCGCCCTTGACCGAAACGGTCAGCTTGTAGGTCAGGTCGCGCTGTGGATCGAAAGCCGTGCCGGAATATTCGCCGTCGGATGTCGGCTTGATGGTCATCACCAGACGGTCACCGGCTTTTTCCTTCGGCGTGCCGGGCTTGATCCAGGTGTTGGTGGCGCAAATGTCCGATCCGCAGGGCGCAATCTTGACCTTCGCATTGCCATCACCGCGCGCCCATTGGCCATTGATATCCGCCGCCGAAGCAGCAGCTGCAGATGCCGCCACAATGCAGATGGCGTATTTCCATGCCGTATTCATGATCATCTCCTCCAACGGAATGCGTCTGCACCCCGCCTTTGAAGACTAGAACGGTCGAAAGGTTTCATTGGATCACAAAGAATCCGCGCTTCAGTTTTTTTCCGCGCAGAGGAAACCAATTCGTCTTCCTCGCCGTAGTCTATCTGTAGCGGCAGCATTATGGGGTGGAAGTAGAGTGCGATGAATTATGGATTGTTGATCTTCATTGCTATTGGCCTCAGCCTCGTCATGACTGCGGCATGGGCCATCCAGAGAAAAACCGGCGCCAGTGGCTGGATCGATACGATCTGGTCTTTCTCCGTCGGCATCGGCGGCCTTGTTGCAATCCTCTTTGCCTATGGCACGTTCGAGCGGCGCGCAGCCGCCTTTCTCATCATCGCCATCTGGTCCATCAGGCTCGGTAGCCATATCGGTTCGCGCACCAAAGGCGGCGGCGAAGACCCTCGTTATGCCAAGCTCGTGGAGGAATGGGGCACAAAGGCCAGCATGCGCCTGTTCCAGTTCCTGCAAATACAGGCACTGGCCGGATTGATCCTGGTTGTCGCTATCTATGTCGCGGCGTCCAACACGGCCCCCTTCCCGACTGCGCTCGATATCGTCGGCATTCTCGTCGCCATCATTGCGCTCGGCGGTGAAGCCCTGTCGGATCGCCAGCTCGCGCATTTCCGCAAGAAGCCGGAGGCGAAAACCGAAATCTGCGAGGAAGGCCTGTGGCGCTATTCCCGCCACCCCAATTATTTCTTCGAGTGGCTGTTCTGGTGCGCATGGCCGCTGCTGGCGCTGACCGGCCCGTCGCCATGGAGCTGGGCAGCGCTGCTGGCACCAGCACTCATGTACTGGCTGCTGGTTCACGCATCGGGCATTCCGCCGCTGGAAGAGCATATGCTGCGCTCTCGTGGCGATAAATTCCGTTCACTTCAACGGCGCGTCAACGCGTTTTTCCCGGGACCAAGAAAAGAGGAGGTATAAGATGAATATACTGGCTTTCGCCATTAATACCGCAGAGAAAGCACCGCTTTCCGACAGCCTGACACTGACCGGCATAGATTTTCTGTGCAACCGGACAAAACGTCGGCTGGAAAAAGTGCCGCATGCGGAAGAGCTTGCCTTCGCGCGGGACATGGCCAACTTCCCCGTTGCTACTCATACGGATGAGGCCAATCGCCAGCATTACGAAGTACCGGCTGAATTCTTCGCCCTCGTCCTTGGTCCTCAGCGCAAATATTCCTGCTGCTATTATCCCAGCGCGACCACGACCCTTGCCGATGCCGAAACGGCGGCTTTGGCCGAAACGGTGAAACACGCCGATATCTATGATGGCATGGATATTCTGGAGCTCGGCTGCGGCTGGGGCTCGCTTTCCCTCTACCTCGCCCGGCAGTTTCCCAACGCGCGCATTACGTCGGTGTCCAATTCATCATCTCAGCGCGCCTATATTCTCGGGCTCGCGGCACAACAGGGCATCACCAATCTGACGGTCATCACTGCCGACATGAATGATTTCGCGCCCTCAGGCCATTATGACCGCATCGTCTCGGTGGAAATGTTCGAACACATGTCCAACTGGCGCGCGCTGTTTGAGCGTACGCGCAGCTGGCTGAAGCAGGATGGCAAGCTGTTCATCCACGTCTTCAATCACAAGGACCGCTCCTACCGCTTTGACCAGAACAATCCTGCGGACTGGATCGCGCACCACTTCTTTACCGGCGGCATCATGCCCGCGCTGGATTTGCCGCATCGCTTCGAAGACGTCTACAATGTCGAGGCCGAGTGGCGCTGGTCGGGCGATCATTATCGCCACACGGCCATGGACTGGCTCGCCAATTTCGACCGCGAATCCGAAAACATCACGCCGATTTTGCAAAACGTCTATGGCAAGGATGCCAATCTGTGGCGTCGGCGCTGGCGGCTGTTCTTTCTGGCGACCGCCGGGCTCTTCGGACATGACAAGGGCGCGGTCTGGGGTGTCGGTCACTACCTGCTGACGCCTGCGAAAGCCTAAGGCATGGCAACGGAGGATGGAACGCGCGATCCCCTGACGGCGGCGACGATCACCGTCGCCTGGGTGATCATCATCAACAAGCCCTTCTATCCTCTGACGATCTGGTGGCTGGTTGGAAATGGCGTCGAGGCATCACTGATCAGCGTCGTCTCGGCGCTGTTCTTTCTTGTGATTCCCTTTATCGCCCGGCGGTCGGCGCTTGCCGCCCGCATCGCCCTGCCCCTCATCGGCACCATCGATACGGTTTTTGAAACCAAACTCTTCGGCACAGGCTCCGGCACGGAGCTGTTTTTCGCAGCCTGCATCATGCTCGTCGCCGTGTCGTTCCGCGCTGGCGAAAGGCTGTGGCAGATCGGCATGACGGGCGTCGTCTTTGCCGGTTTTCTGCTGACACGTTATATGATTGGCGACGCGCTACACATCTGGGACGCGCCTGACCTTGCCAAGCTGCTCAATCTTAACGCCTTTGCCGTGGCCTGCCTTACGGCCTTCATCGCCCTTCGCTATGCGGGGCTGGACCGGGGAGATCACTCCTCGGGAACAAGGCCGTCATAAACCTCCAGCAGGGCTGCGGAAATGGCAGCACCCAGACTGTTGGCCGCTTCACGGATCGCGTTTTCATCGCCTTCGCGTGATGCAATAGCAAGGTCCGATCCCTCTGCCGCAATGATCGCCTTGGCGCGCTCAATCGCCCAAAGACCAAAATCACCGCGATTGTCGATCGATACCGTTTCCATCTGAAATCCTTCCACCAAGCTCGCCACTGTGCGAGCGGCTGATATAGGGCGAGCGGGCGGCAACTGTCAAAACTTGAGAGATCATCGCGGATCGGCTATCAACCACAGGCATGCCGTGGATGGGATCAATGCAGCGGCTTTTGCGTTACGTTGGATATCAGTTTGACCGATAAGCGATAAAACGACTTAGAATAAGGAAGCATTTCACATGAGCCTGAAGTTTGGAACAAGCGGTCTTCGCGGCCTTTCGCAGGATTTGAAAGGCAAGGCATCCGCCATCTACGCAACGGCCTTTGCAAGACATCTTCTGACGTCCGGACAGGCAAAAGCTGGCGATCCCATTCTAATCGGGCAGGATTTCCGAGATTCAAGCCCCGCCATTGCGCAGACCTGCATCGGTGCGCTGGCAGCGGCAGGCCTGAAGCCTATCGATTGCGGCGCGCTGCCGACACCGGCCTTGGCGCTCTACAGCCTGTCCCTCAAGGCAGCGGCGCTGATGATCACCGGCTCGCACATCCCGGCAGATCGCAACGGCATCAAATTTTACCGCCCGGACGGCGAGATCGACAAGCAGGACGAAACCGCCATTGCTGACCTCGCAAAGACGGTCGAGGGGGACATGTCCGTCATATCCGCGAGTGCTGAAAACCGCGCGGATGAGGCCAATGCCTTCTTCTTCGAACGCAACGCCTCCCTGCTGCCTGAGAATTCCCTATCCGGCCTCAAAATCGGCGTCTACCAGCACAGCACGGTTGCCCGAGACCTGTTCGTAAACGTTCTCAAGCATTATGGAGCAGATGTTCTATCGCTTGGCCGTTCTGAAATATTCATTCCAGTGGACACGGAAGCGGTCTCAACTGACACTCTGAAGAAGCTCAAAGCATGGTCTGCCGAACACAAGCTCGATGCCATCATCTCCGCAGACGGTGACGGCGACCGACCCTTGCTGGCGGATGAGCATGGCGATCCCCTGCGCGGCGATCTCATCGGCCTCATCACCGCAAACTTCCTGAAAGCGGATGTCGTGGTCACCCCCGTCACCTCCAATTCCGGCATCGAAGACAGCGGCGAATTCGAGGTTCTGCGGACCAAGGTCGGCTCGCCCTTCGTGATTGCGGGCATGGAAGAGGCTCTATCAAAAGGCAATGAAGGCGTGATCGGCTTTGAAGCCAATGGCGGTTTTCTGACGGCATCGCCTTTCACGCTCAACGGCAAGACGGTGTCCGCCCTGCCGACCCGCGATTGCTTCCTCCCCCTGCTCGCCGCCCTGAAACTCGCCGCCGAACAGAAAAAGCCGCTCTCCGAAATCGCCGCCGCCTACAAGCTACCCGTCGCCGCCGCAGATCGCTTGCAGGACTTCGCGCAGGAAAAGAGTGCGGCGCTGATGGAGCATCTGCGCTCCTCACGCACCAATCTCGAAAGCTTCCTCAAGCCCGTCGGCGCGGTTAAAGAGACCAGCGATATCGATGGCCTGCGGGTTACGCTCAAAAACGGCGACACCATCCACTTCCGCCCCTCCGGTAATGCTCCGGAAATGCGTTGCTATGTGGAAGCTGCCAATGAAGACGATGCCGATGCCCTGCTGAACAAGGGGCTCGATCTTATTCGCAACTTCGGTTGAGAAGAGTTCGCGGTGCGGCGAAGCGAATTGCCGCACCTGCCCTTTGCTGTTGCTCTTTTTGCCATGAAGCGGCAAAACCGACAGGAAACGGAGACTGCACGCGGTGTCGGAAGAGACCATCACGCTTTATGAGGCCATTGGCGGTGAGACCACCGTACGCGCATTGGCGAAACGCTTTTACGAGTTGATGGATACGCTGCCCGAAGCCGCGCGGTGCCGCGCCATCCATCCACAAGACCTTTCCGGCAGCGAGAGCAAATTTACCGACTATCTGCTCGGCTATCTCGGTGGACCGCCCGTCTATGTCGAAAAATACGGCCATCCCATGCTGCGGCGACGCCATTTCGTGGCACCGATTGGCGCAGCGGAACGGGACGAGTGGCTTCTGTGCTTTCGCCGTGCGATGGATGAGACCATCGAAAACCCAAAACTTCGCGACATCATCTGGACGCCAATAGAGCGGCTGGCATTCCACATGCAAAATCAGGAAGATACCGCATCATGAGCAACAGCTGGCTACGCGCAACGAGCCTTTTCCTCTGCGGCCTTCTGGGTGCCAGCGGCGTGGCGCTTGCGGCTGCGGCAACACATACGGGCGCAACGCAACTGCTGGGCAACGCATCCACAATGTGCCTTGCCCATGCGCCCATTCTTCTGGGCCTCTATATCGGTTGGGAGCGTATCAAGACCGCAGCCCCCGCAGCCATCCTTCTCGGTCTCGGCACCGTGCTTTTTGCAGGAGACCTCGTCTCACGCCATTTCACCGGCAGCGGCGCCTTCCCGATGGCCGCACCAATTGGCGGCATGGGAATGATCCTCGGTTGGATCGCCGTGGCAGTCGCCGCCTTTTTCAGGACGGCGCGCCAGTAACATATCAATTGGCGGCAGCGCGGTCGTTCATCGTCTGAAGCGCGCGCTCCAGGCTGGATTTGCTGCCATTGCGCAGCGGAATGAAGGTCTTGCCGAACTTCTTGCAGCCAGACTTTACCCGCAAACACGCATCGTGACTGATACAGTCGATGGGGCAAAACACGCAGTCCACAGAGGGAAGCAGCGTATCGATGCGGGAAACCGCTTCGCGCAGACCGCCATCGTGGTGGATGAGTTCGGCATCGAAGTTACTGGCAATCTGGCGAAGATGCGCAACCTGACAGTCACGGCCGCCGACATAGAGGAAGCTCTTAGGCCCGGCAGGCGCTTGTTGGGAGACGGATTGCTCTGCCTGCTGCGGTGCATTGCCCCGCTTGCCGTTTCGCTCCGCCTTCTTCTTGTCCTTGCGCGCCATGCCTCACCTTATCGTTGAAAACCACCACCTGTGCGATCAGGTTGGTGCCACGATAATAAAGATGAGTTTTAGAGTAAAGTATAAACTTGATGCGAAACGTCATGTTTTTGCAGATGGTGTGGAAAATATGCCCAAACCACCCATGAACAGCTGTTCCAGAAACCTCGCAGCGTCCTCAAAACGCCCTTCCCCGGCATTGTCTCCCAGCACCGCCCGCACCTGCACGTCGAAATCCGCATAGTGCTGAGTCGTGGCCCAGATGGAGAAAATCAGGTGATACGGATCGCAGGGCGCCATGCGTCCCGCCTTGGCCCATGCGCGGATGACGCCAGCCTTCTCATCCACCAGTTCCTTCAGCGGCCCCTTCAATTCGTCTTCCACATGCGGCGCGCCCTGCAGGATTTCGTTGGCAAACAGACGGCTTTCGCGCGGATAGTCGCGCGCCATTTCCAGCTTGCGGCGAATATAGGAGCGAATTTCCGCCTCCGGATTGCCCTCGGCATCAAAAGCCCGCAGCGGGTCCAGCCAGGTATCCAGCACGCGCTCTATCAGCGCGCGGTGCATCGCCTCCTTGGTGCGGAAATAATAGAGCACATTCGGCTTCGACATCCCCGCAACGTCGGCAATCTGGTCAATCGTCGTGCCGCGAAAGCCGCTGACCGAGAAAACGTCGAGCGCCGCTTCTAGAATGGCCTCTTCTTTTTCTTCCTGTATCCGCGTTCGCTTCTGCGTTTTCGCCGCTCTGGGTATGGCCATCTAAGGGTCTCTGTCTGTTTTGAATGCAATTGGAAGGCAGGTTTGGGCAAAAAATAATCGTTGATGAAAGCTCAATCAGAAAATACCGCTTTACACAGCAAAAATCCCCCGGTTTCTTTTAGGCACCAAAGCCAACATTCACAATGTTTACCAGTCGGTCAAATTAATCGACTGCGCGCTTCGCCCACGCATTTCGCCGCGTCCTAATGGAACGGCACGCCCCTTGCATGATGACGATCAAAACAGGTGAGGAAAAGACTGGCATGCCGGAAACATCCGCAAAAAATCCAATAGCCGCGAAAAATCTGACCATCGACACCGACCGCCTTTGGGACAGCCTAATGGACATGGCGAAGATCGGCCCCGGCATTGCCGGTGGCAACAACCGCCAGACCCTGACGGATGAGGACGCCGAAGGTCGCGACCTGTTCAAGCGCTGGTGCGAGGCCGCAGGCATGAGCATGGGCGTCGATGCCATGGGCACCATGTTCGCCACCCGCCCCGGCACCGACCTGGATGCCTTGCCCGTCTATATCGGCAGCCACCTTGACACCCAGCCAACCGGCGGCAAATTCGATGGTGTGCTGGGCGTGCTGGCGGGACTAGAAGTGGTGCGCAGCCTCAATGATCTCGATATCCGTACGAAACACCCAATCGTCGTGACCAATTGGGCCAATGAAGAAGGCGCGCGCTTTGCGCCTGCCATGCTGGCATCCGGCGTTTTTGCTGGCATTCACGATCTCGACTACGCCTATGCCCGCACTGACACTGATGGCAAGACCTATGGCGAAGAGTTGAAGCGCATCGGCTGGCTGGGCGAGGAAGAGGTCGGCGCGCGCAAGATGCACGCCTATTTCGAATATCACATCGAACAGGGCCCAATCCTCGAAGCGCAGGACAAGCAGATCGGCGTCGTCACCCATTGTCAGGGGCTGTGGTGGCTGGAAGTGACGCTGACCGGCAAGGAAGCCCACACCGGCTCCACGCCGATGCCCATGCGCGTCAATGCCGGCCTCGCCGCCGCCCGCATTCTGGAAAAGGTGCAAGAGGTCGCCATGGCCCACCAGCCGGGCGCGGTGGCTGGCGTCGGCCAGATGATCTTTTCGCCCAACTCTCGCAATGTCCTGCCCGGCAAGGTGGTCTTCACCATCGACCTGCGCACGCCCTCGCAGGAAAAGCTGGATGCCATGCGCGCCATCTTTGAGCGAGAAGTGCCTCTCATCGCAGACGAACTCGGCGTCGGCTGCGAAATAGAAGCCATCGGCCATTTCGACCCCGTTACCTTCGACCCGGTTCTGGTCGGGCGCGTGCGCAATGCGGCGGAAAAGCTCGGCTACAGCCACATGGACATCATCTCCGGCGCTGGCCACGACGCCTGCTGGGCAGCCCAACTGGCACCCTCGACAATGATTTTCTGCCCCTGCGTAGGCGGCCTCTCACACAACGAAGCAGAAAACATTTCCCCCGAATGGGCCGCCGCTGGCTGCAACGTGCTTCTGCATGCGGTTCTGGAAACTGCGGAGATCGTGGAATGAATGCCATCATCAAAAATGGCACCATCGTCACTGCGGACCTGACCTACAAGGCCGATGTCAAAATTGATGGCGGGGTCGTCATCGAGATCGGGCAAGGCCTGTCTGGCGACACTATTCTGGATGCAACCGGCTGCTACGTCATGCCCGGTGGTATCGATCCGCATGTGCATCTGGAAATGCCCTTCATGGGCACCTATTCGGCGGATGATTTCGAGAGCGGTACGCGCGCTGCCTTGAGCGGCGGCACGACGATGGTGGTGGATTTCTGCCTGCCGGAACCGGGCCAATCGCTGCTGGATGCACTGAACCGCTGGGACAACAAGGCGACCCGCGCCACGTGCGACTATGCCTTTCACATGGCGATTACCTGGTGGGGTGAGCAGGTCTTCAACGACATGAAGACTGTCGTGCAGGACAAGGGCATCAACAGTTTCAAGCACTTCATGGCCTATAAGGGCGCCCTGATGGTGAATGACGACGAGATGTTTGCCTCCTTTTCCCGCTGCGCCGAACTCGGAGCACTGCCGATGGTGCATGCGGAAAACGGCGATATCGTAGCGCAGATGCAGGCGAAATTGCTGGCGCAAGGCAATAACGGGCCGGAGGCGCATGCCTATTCCCGTCCCGCTTCCGTCGAGGGCGAAGCCACCAACCGCGCCATCATCATCGCGGATATGGCAGGCGCACCACTTTATGTCGTCCATACCTCCTGCGAACAGGCGCATGAGGCCATCCGCCGGGCGCGGCAGAACGGCATGCGGGTCTATGGCGAGCCGCTGATCCAGCATCTCATTCTGGATGAGCGCGAATATGCCAACCCCGATTGGGACCACGCCGCCCGCCGCGTCATGTCGCCACCGTTCCGCAACAGGCAGCATCAGGACAGCCTCTGGGCAGGACTTGCTGCCGGTTCGCTGCAATGCGTAGCGACCGACCATTGCGCCTTTACGACCGAGCAGAAGCGCAACGGCATCGGCGATTTCACCAAGATACCAAACGGCACCGGCGGGCTCGAAGACCGCCTCCCGCTGTTGTGGACGTACGGCGTAACAACGGGCCGCCTGACGATGAACGAATTCGTCGCCGTGACCTCGACCAACATCGCCAAGATCCTCAATCTTTATCCCCAAAAGGGCGCAATCCTTGTCGGCAGCGATGCCGATATCGTCGTTTGGGACCCTACGCTGGAAAAGACCATCACCGCCAAAAACCAGCAATCCGCCATCGATTACAATGTCTTTGAAGGCCAGACGGTGAAGGGCCTGCCGCGCTTTACGCTCTCTCGCGGTGTGGTGGCTATCGAGGAAGGCAC
Organism: Hyphomicrobiales bacterium; assembly: GCA_900473205.1. Classification (GTDB taxonomy): domain Bacteria; phylum Pseudomonadota; class Alphaproteobacteria; order Rhizobiales; family Rhizobiaceae; genus Agrobacterium. Next base: position 1,401 of record UCLB01000026.1, on the reverse strand, counting down.
GGTGAAGACGCGTGAAGGCCACGGCCAGTTCGTGGCCCGCGAGCCCTACCCTGCCGTCAGCAAAGCATTGTCCACATGGAAAGAACTCGTTGCGCCCCGCAAGGTGGAACGCACAGGCATACCGGCAAGCGGAGTGTGATGATGAAGACCATTTTGATAGCAGCCATCATGTCGGCGTTGCTCGCTTCCACAGCCAACAGCGCGACATTTCTCGATGGCGCTTATGGCGAGAAAGAAGGCTGCACCTATTCGAAAACAGGCGAATCGAGCGGTGCTGACGAATTTTTCCTGCTGAATGAGGAGGGCATTACCACCGCCACAGCCTTCTGCGCGTTTTCCGGCAAACCGACAAAAACAGCGACCGGCTTCAAAATCGTCACCCAATGCGAAAGTGAAGGCGACAAAGGACAAAAGGAAACCGTCGAGCTCAAACAGAGTGCCGATGGATACACGATCAATTTCAAGGATGGCACAAGCTGGGGACCGCTTCCGAAATGCCAATGACAGAACCCGCTCCCTTCTCCGTCGTTTCCGCCAAAAATCTTGGCCTCACCTTTGAAACCGGGGACGGCCCGGTGCATGCGCTTTCCAATGTCGACCTAGAGGTCAAGAAGGGTGAGTTCGTATCCTTCATCGGTCCGTCCGGCTGCGGGAAGACAACGTTCCTTCGGGTCATTGCAGATCTGGAAAAGCACACGTCGGGCGAGATCACCGTCAACGGCACGACGCCGGAAAACGCCCGCAAGGACCGGTCCTATGGCTATGTGTTTCAGGCCGCAGCGCTCTACCCGTGGCGCACGATTGAAAAGAACATCGCGCTGCCGCTTGAAATCATGGGCTATACCAAGGTGGAGCAGCAGGCGCGGATCGAACGCACACTCGATCTGGTCAACCTCAGCGGCTTTGCCAAGAAATTCCCATGGCAACTATCCGGCGGCATGCAGCAGCGCGCCTCCATCGCCCGTGCGCTGGCCTTCGATGCCGACCTTCTGCTAATGGACGAGCCCTTCGGCGCGCTGGATGAAATCGTGCGTGATCATCTCAACGAGCAGCTTCTGAAACTCTGGAGCACTACGGGCAAAACCATCTGCTTCGTCACCCACTCCATTCCCGAAGCCGTCTATCTCTCCACCAAAATCGTCGTCATGTCTCCGCGCCCCGGCCGGGTGACTGACATCATTGAATCGACATTGCCCAGCGAGCGGCCTTTGGAGATTCGCGAAACGCCGGAGTTTCTGGAGATTGCGCATCGGGTGCGCGAGGGGTTGAAGGCGGGGCATAGTTATGAGGGGTGAACCGTTGTCCTTTGCGCATGTGGCTACCCCCCTCTGCCCTGCCGGGCATCTCCCCCTCCGGTGGGGAGGTAGGCGAGGCGCACTTCCGCCACTTCCTTCACGAGCG
>UCLB01000025.1 GCA_900473205.1 Hyphomicrobiales bacterium | reverse complement strand
CTCAAGGGGGGAGATCGGCTGGGCGCTTCGACATCGCTTCATTTTCGACATCTGAATTGGGCGGGAGGTCGCCGCGAGTCGATCTCCCCACCTGAGGGGGAGATGCCCGGCAGGGCAGAGGGGGGTAAGCCACACCCAAAAACCTCAACATCATTCCACCCCCAATGACGACATTGTGAGCGCCATCCACCTCTTGCGTCTGGACGATCCACCACCCTTGCCGCATCCTGCCCGCACTCATCTCGTTTCTGGGAGTGGTGTTGATGCTTCGCATGCTCATGCTCGCATTGTCAGGGATTTTGGTGGCCGCTGCCGCATCGGCCCAGCAACAGCCTAGCCGTCCTTCCACAGCTCGCCCGCCGATCAGCCAGTGCCAGGCCATTGCGCAGACCATGCCGGGCGCGACCTTTGCCAGCTTTCAGCCGTCCGATGTTCAGATGGCGCAGGCGAGTGCGAAGGAAGAGGTGCAGATTCAATATATCGGCCATTCGACCTTTCTGATCACCTCGCCTGAAGGCGTCACCATCGCTACCGATTATAACGGGATTTACCGCCCGCCCGTCACGCCCACCGTGGTGACCATGAACAATGCACATTCCACGCATTATACGCTGCATCCGGACCCGGCGATCAAATATGTGCTGCATGGCTGGAGCGATGTGCCGGGCGAAAAGGCCGTGCATAAATTGCAGGTGGGTGATGTCTATATCCGCAATGTCACCTCAGATATCCGCAACCGCTGGGGCGGCGGCGGGTTGTTGCAGAAGGATGGCAATTCGATCTTCATTTTCGAAGTCGCTGGCCTGTGCATCGGGCATCTGGGTCATCTGCATTATGAGCTGACGGAAACGCAATATGCCGAAATTGGGCGTCTGGATATTTTAATGGTGCCGGTCGATGGTGGCTTGACGATGGGGGCTGACAGTATGAGCCGCATCGTGAAGCGGCTACGGTCGGCTCTGATACTGCCGATGCACCAGCCGAGTGCTCTGGAGCAGTTTCTGGTCACGTTCGGCCCGCAATTCAAAATCGCTTATGCCAATGACCCGGTTATCAGGGTGTCTATGAGAAACCTTCCCCGCCAGCCGCAAATTCTGGTGCCGCAAGGCATGTGAACGGGCGACGGGCGGGAAAGGGAGTTTCAGGCGAAAGCCAGATGCTGTCTGACGCCGACATCTGGCACCTTATGGTCAGACATGTTTGCCTTGGCGATTTCCCAACCGAATTTCAGGGTGCTGTCCGTCGATGCCCAGATATCGGCATCATCCACATGGAGGGCCAGCATCGTCAGATCAGGGTCGCTCTTGCCGTGTTCATACCAGGCGGCGGTGACGGAATTCCAGTATTCGTCCAGCTTTGCCTTGTCTTCACGAACTTCCAGCTTGCCGGAGAGGCAGGCGTGGTAGTCATGATCCTTGCCGATGACACAGAAGTGGGCGCGGGAGCCGGACTTTAACGTCTGAACAAGATCGGCGCTCTTCTTGGTGAAAAACCAGATCGTGTTGGTCTTCGGGTCGGCGTGGGGTGCCATGGGCTGCATATGGCTGTGAAGGCCTTCAAGGCCCAGCATGCCCGCATGGACGGAATTGATTTCGTCCCAAAGCTGACGGGCGGGGGCATCGCGTGCTTCACTCAAGCTGACCATTTAGGGGTCTCCTTCACGTTTCTCGTTATCCTCACGATCAACGGACAAAGCTGCCCGCGTTCGTACTGGTAACCAAACGAAGAGAGTAGATTTCAGTTCCCTAAAGCGTTTCCTTGTTCACTGGAACGGGTTTGCCGGGCATTTCTCTGCAAGGTTCAAGGACAAAAACCTGCGCCGGCAGACCTGTTCCAGTGAGTAAGGAAACGCTTTGACGTGTGCGAGAAGAGTGGGCATGTGGGCTTGAACAGCCGGGCCATCGCACTTATAAGCACCGCAATCCAAACAAACGATCCGATCAGGGGTGCCATGGCTGGCCATTCACAGTTCAAGAACATCATGCATCGCAAGGGAAAACAGGATTCGATCCGTTCGAAGATGTTCTCCAAACTCGCGCGTGAAATCACCGTTGCTGCCAAGTCCGGTCTGCCGGATGTGAGCATGAACGCGGCGTTGCGTCTGGCAGTTCAGAACGCCAAGGCACAGTCGATGCCAAAGGACAACATCGACCGCGCCATCAAGAAGGCGTCCGGTGCAGATGCTGAAAACTACGATTATGTCCGTTACGAAGGCTACGGTCCTGGCGGCACGGCGGTCATCGTCGAAGCGCTGACCGACAACCGCAACCGCACCGCTTCCAACGTCCGCTCGATCTTCACCAAGGCTGGCGGCGCGCTGGGCGAAACCGGTTCGGTTTCTTTCTCCTTCGACCGCGTTGGCGAAATCACCTACAAGGCCTCTGTTGGTGACTCCGACAAGGTGATGGAAGCTGCCATCGAGGCGGGTGCCGACGACGTTGAAAGCAATGAAGACGGCCACACCATCATCTGCGGTTTCGAAGCCATGAACGAAGTGTCCAAGGCACTGGAAGCCGTTCTCGGTGAAGCCGAAAGCGTCAAATCCATCTGGAAGCCGCAGAACACGGTTCCTGTCGATGAAGAAAAGGCACAGTCGCTGATGAAGCTCATCGGCAACCTTGAAGACGATGACGATGTGCAGAGCGTCTATTCGAACTTCGAAGTGTCCGAGGAAATCATGGCCAAGCTTTCGGCCTGATCACACATTAACTTCGTCATCCTCGGGCTTGTCCCGAGGATCTAATCACAGTTGCCGTAGGGGTTCTATAGATCCTCGGGTCAAGCCCGAGGATGACGGAGAGCAGGCCAAAAGACCTCAAGCCGCCAACCTCAGACCGCTGTGCACCTCTGCAAAAACCTCCGCAGAGCGCAAACGCTTTTCGATGCTGTGCACCGGCATCGAGACGATCAGCTCATCGGCAGCAGTTTCTGATAGGAAGTCCGCTAGTTTCCTCTCCACAGTCGCATGCGAGCCGACCACCGCATATCTGAGCGTGTGTTCGACCGTGATGCGTTCCATGTCGCTCCAGTAATCGTCCATGGTTTCGACGGGACGTGGGAACTGGGTGCGGACGTTCTTTCGCAGGTTGACGAATTGCTGCTGGGCGGAGGTGAAGAGGTGTTGTGCTTCTTCATCCGTATCTGCACCCACGCCCATCACGCCAACCATGACATAGGGCTTAGCGAGCGTTGCCGATGGCTGGAAACGTTCGCGGTAGATGGCGATGGCGTCCATCAGCATATCGGGCGCGAAATGCGAGGCGAAGGAGTAGGGCAGGCCAAGTGCTGCGGCCAGATGGGCGCTGTAGATGCTGGAGCCCAGAAGCCAGATCGGCACGTTGGAATGCATGCCGGGCACGGACAGGATGGCTTGATCCGGTTCCGGCGCGCCGAGATAGCGCTGCAACTCAACAATATCATGCGGAAAGTTTTCAGCGCCTGCATCCAGATTGCGGCGCAGAGCGCGGGCGGTGCGCATATCCGTTCCCGGCGCGCGGCCAAGACCGAGATCGACACGACCGGGCAGGAGTGCTGCCAGCGTGCCGAACTGTTCGGCAATCACGAGAGGCGAGTGGTTTGGCAGCATGATGCCGCCGGAACCGACGCGAATGCGTGTGGTTGCCGCACCGACATGAGCGATGACGAGTGAGGTTGCGGCGCTGGCAATGCCCGGCATGCCGTGATGTTCGGCAAGCCAGATGCGTTCATAGCCCTGCTCTTCAGCCTTGATGGCCATGCGGCGCGAATTCTCCAGCGCCTTGCTCACGTTCTCGCCTTCACCAATGGGCGACAGATCGAGAATGGAAAAAGGGATCATCGGACGCTCCTGTTGGGATTTTTCAGATTTTACCCGATGTAAGTTGCAGTGCGGAATTTGCCAGAGCAGTCGCGCCGAATTGATCGATGCATCAAAAAAACTGGTCCAACTTTGCGACGTTTGGGCGTGAGAGCCGCGTTCAGGCGTAGAAGCTGTGTGCAAATGACGGATGTTGTCGTTTTGTTCACTTATCGCTGGCAGGTTTTGCCACTGAACGGTAGGGTGACATATGCAAAATGCGATTCGAATTATCGGGATTGATCCCGGGCTGCGGCGAATGGGCTGGGGTATTATCGAAACACTCGGCAACAGCCTGCGTTTCGTGGCCTCCGGCACAGTGACGTCTGACGGCGATATGGATCTGGCCTCGCGCCTTTGCCAGTTGCATGATGGCCTGTCGGATATCGTGCATTCCCATCAACCGCATGAGGCGGCGGTGGAGCAAACCTTCGTCAACAAGGATGCGGTGGCCACGCTGAAGCTGGGTCAGGCGCGCGGCATCGCTATGCTGGTTCCCGCCCGCGCTGGCCTGCCCGTGGCGGAATATGCGCCGAATGCCGTCAAGAAGGCCGTGATCGGCGTCGGCCACGGTGAAAAACAGCAAATTCACATGATGCTCAAAATTCTGATGCCCAAGGCAGAGTTCAAGGGCAATGATGCTGCCGATGCGCTTGCCATTGCCATTTGCCACGCCCACAACCGGGCAGGTGAGCGTATGCGGCGTGTGCTGGCGGCAAGCTGATTTCCTCATTTCACAGGCGTTACCATGATCGGAAAACTCAAAGGCACCATCGATGAAATCGGCGACGATTACGTTCTCGTCGATGTGCATGGCGTCTGTTACGTGGCGCATTGCTCGGCCCGAACTCTGTCGCGGCTGGGATCGGTGGGTGAAGCCATCGTTCTGTTTATCGAGACCTATGTGCGCGAAGACCAGCTGAAGCTGTTCGGCTTCATGAGCGCGCTGGAACGGGAATGGTTCAACCTGTTGCAGAGCGTGCAGGGCGTGGGTTCCAAGGTTGCGCTGGCGGTGCTTTCAACGCTGACGCCATCTGAACTCGCCAATGCCATCGCGCTTCAGGACAAGGTGGTGGTTTCGCGTGCGCCGGGCGTGGGCCCGAAGGTCGCGGTGCGTATCGTCACCGAGTTGCGCAACAAGGCCCCGGCCTTTGCGGGCGAGGCGTCCGCCTCCATCGGTCTCAAGCAGGAATTGGGCGAAGGCGTGGCCTCTGCGCCCGTTGCCGATGCTGTCTCGGCTCTCACCAATCTCGGCTATTCCCGCGACCAGGCCGCCAATGCGGTGGCTGCGGCGCTGAAGAATGGCGGCGAGGGTGGAGATAGCGCAAAGCTGATCCGGCTGGGGTTGAAGGAGCTTTCGCGGTGATGTCAGATTGATATTCCGTTGGAGAAATGATAAATTTTCCTACGATTATGATTTTCTCGGAGGGCTTTCGATTTGGGATGGGAATTGACACTTTCGTCTAAAGGGCAGGTGACTCTTCCGAAAGAGATGCGTGAGGCTTTGAATCTTCGCCCCGGGGACCAGATTGTCTACTCGATCATTGACGGCGAAGTGGTGTTGACACCCAAAAACGTCGATTTCAACGATCTGGCAGGTCTGCTTGGTAAGCCGCCAAGAGGACGCGCGACATTGGAAGAGATCGATGAGTCTGTCCTGAAAGCTGGCGGCGGCAATGTTATCGACACCGACGAAGAGAGCTCGGAAGCTGCTGCATGAATATGTTTGGTCTTGATACGAATGTAGTGCTGAGACTTTTCGTAAAGGACGACCCGAAGCAACATCAAGCGGCATTGCGTTTTGGTGCCGAAATCGGGAAAAGCCACACTGTCTTTGTCACCCTCATAACGCTCATAGAGCTCGATTGGGCGCTGCGATCCCAATATGGATACGATCGAAAGCAGGTTATGATCGCCGTACAAAAGCTGTTGCACACCCGGGGGCTTTTTGTCGAAGGTCACGACCTTGTGGTCAAGGCATTGCGCTTGGTCGAGAAGAACAACGCGGACTTTACCGATGCGTTGATCGCGTGTCGGTCCGCGAGCGAAGGCTGCACAGTGACCTACACATTCGACCAGAAAGCGGCGCGTAAAATAGCCGGAATGGAACTTCTGACATGAGCGAGGCGGCACGGCTGATTTCTTCGGAAAAGCGCGGCGAGGACATCGACACCACGCTGCGTCCGCAGACGCTGGATGATTTTACCGGTCAGGCAGAGGCGCGGGCCAATCTCAAGATTTTTATCGAGGCGGCGAAGAACCGGGGTGAGGCGCTGGACCATGTGCTGTTCGTCGGGCCACCGGGTCTAGGCAAAACGACGCTGGCGCAGATCATGGCCAAAGAGTTGGGCGTCAATTTCAAGTCCACATCAGGGCCAGTTATTGCCAAGGCAGGCGACCTGGCGGCGCTTTTGACCAATCTTGAAGAACGCGACGTTCTGTTCATCGATGAAATCCACCGTCTGAGCCCGGCTGTGGAAGAAATTCTCTATCCGGCGATGGAGGATTTTCAGCTGGATCTGATCATCGGCGAAGGACCAGCGGCGCGGTCGGTGAAGATCGATCTGTCGAAATTCACGCTGGTTGCCGCCACCACGCGGCTTGGGCTTTTGACCAACCCGCTGCGGGATCGCTTTGGTATTCCTGTCCGCCTGTCTTTCTATACCGTCGAAGAGCTTGAACTGATCGTGCGGCGTGGTGCGCGCATCATGGGATTGCCGATGACGGACGAGGGTGCGCGCGAAATCGCGCGTCGTTCGCGTGGCACGCCGCGCATTGCCGGGCGTCTGTTACGCCGCGTGCGCGATTTTGCCGAAGTGGCGCGGGCGGAATCGGTGACCCGCCAGATTGCCGATGAGGCGCTGACGCGGCTGCTGGTGGACAATATGGGCCTCGACCAGCTGGACATGCGCTATCTGACGATGATTGCCGTCAATTTCAGTGGTGGACCGGTGGGGATCGAAACGATTGCGGCGGGATTGTCCGAACCGCGCGATGCCATCGAGGATATTATCGAACCCTATATGATCCAGCAGGGCTTTATTCAGCGCACGCCGCGCGGACGTATTTTGACCGCAACGGCGTGGAAACATCTGGGCATGCAGCCGCCGAAAGACATCGAGGCGGCGCAGTTTCGCCTGACACTCGAGGACGATTGATCGTGATTACCCGTCGCGCATTGCTCAAGACCGCTGCCACAATGGCGGCGGGGTTGGTCTCGTTGGGTGCCTATGCGGGCGGCATCGAGCCTTTGGCGCGGCTTTCCACGACGCGCTACCGTATCAATCCGCCCGGCTGGCCCAAGGGTCAAAAACTGCGCATCGTGGCGCTTGCGGATTTTCACGCTTGCGAGCCATGGATGCCTGCGGAGCGGATCGCCAAAGTCTGCGACTACGCCAACACGCTGGGCGGCGATATCATGCTGCTCCTGGGCGACTACATGTCCGGCATGAAACTGGTGACCGGCGTTGTGCCGCCGGAAGACTGGGCAAAGGCAATCTCCGGCCTGAAGGCGCCCTATGGGGTGCACGCCATTTGCGGCAATCACGACTGGTGGCAGGACCCGGAGGCGCAGCGTTTGCGGCTGAAGGAAACGGTGGCGCACCGTGCTTTGCGGGCCGTCGGCATTCATGTGCATTCCAACGATGCGGTGCGAAGCGGATCGCCGGAGCAGCCGTTCTGGATTGCTGGTCTGGAAGACCAATGGGCCTATCTTCAGGGGCGCCGAAGGAGTGGGCTGGATGATTTGCCGGGAACGCTGGCGCAGGTGACGGACGACGCGCCGGTTATTCTGCTGGCGCATGAGCCGGATATCTTTGTCTCCGTTCCCGACCGCGTATCATTAACGCTTTCGGGTCATACCCATGGCGGGCAGGTCAATCTGTTCGGCTGGCGGCCGGCGGTTCCTTCGCGGTTTGGGGAGCGCTTCGCTTACGGCCATGTGGTCGAGGATAACCGGCATCTGGTGGTCTCCGGCGGGCTCGGCTGTTCCATCGCCCCCGTCCGCTTCATGTCGCCGCCGGAGGTGGTGGTGATCGAACTGGGAGAGGCGTGAGGAACCATTGGTGACGCGAGGTCATTTGCCGTTTTTAAGGAGCGTCACATGACCAAATTCCGCAAAGGTGCCAAGGTTCAGTGGAAATGGGGAACGGGCAAAGGCGAGGGCAAGGTCGCCGAGACCTTTACCGAGGATGTCGAGCGAAAGATCGAAGGCTCCGTCATCAAACGCAAGGCGAGTGAGGACGAACCGGCCTATCTGATCGAGCAGGAAGATGGCGGGCGTGTTCTGAAAAGCCATTCGGAACTGGAAAAGGTGGATTGATTTTGAATTTCTCCTAAAATGAGCCAATGAGTTTATAGCTTGGCAGGGTATTCCGAATAACGATCCTAAAATTGGCGTAGGTTATTCGGATAGTGAACTAGTGCTACTTTAATATGCAGTATTTTGAGAATGCACTTGAAATCTTTAGTTGCGTGACTAAACATAAAAGCTGTTAGATTCGGCTAGATGTGAAGGTTATGCTATGCCCAAGTTGAGAGAACCAGAAGCTCGTCTTGTCGCCCTTAGAATTGCGGCGTTATCTCCAAACGGAGAAGTCAGTACCGCAGAAATCAAAGAAAAATTTCCAAAATATCGACCGATGTCTCCTGAGGATTTAATTCCGTCAACTACCCGTTCCAACGAGCATAAATGGGAACAGATAGTGGGAAATGTAATATCCCACAAGAATAGCTCTACCAGTATATTTAAAAAAGGGCTTGCTGAGCGAACTCTTGATGGTATTAAAATTACAAACTTAGGCTTGTCTGTTTTGAAAGCGAAAAAACTTATTTAAATTTTTTTTTGTATCCAAGGGGTAACCATTTTAATTCAGGCGCGGTCGTTTGGGCTTTATCCCAAATGAACCATGCATATGCTGTCGTGCCAGATCCTCTTATTTCCGCGTCTAAAGGGTAAAATGTGATACGTTCACTGAACACCCATACTCTTGAGGGAGGCGTTTTACTAAATATAGAGGTGTTGCGGCCCGCGCCTTCTAAAAAAGCAAGGCGCAATAGCAGGGCCACCTTTTCTCCAGCCTTTTCTAAGCCAGCCTTAACAAATCCTTCAGCACTGTTATACGGAGGGTTAGTGATGATGTTGTTCGACTGCCTCTTTGCTGTCAAAAAATCGATACCAGTGTCGCCGTATCCGCGATCGTATAAATCCGAACTGTAGACATCACATCCAGTTCTTCTTAAAACTTCCGACATCGCTCCGTTGCCACAAGCACATTCCCATATCTCTCCTTTGAACTCCTCTACATCGACCAGAGCTTGGGTTGCCCACGCAGGCGTCGGAAAGAAATCAGGCCCATCGATGTCCGCCGATCTTTTAGCTGTTGGTTTAAAACCGCCATTAAGATTATATGTAGCGTCCATCTCGTCCTCACTCTGTATTTTTATCATCGTACTAACATATTTGTATTTCCATCCCAACGCTGGGTGGAGTTAGAAGGATATATTTTTTGACCGAAGACACCCGCATCCGCATGAAATTCAAACCCAAGCGCATTTTCCAGATGCGCGTGGCAGGCATCGCCTTTCGCGATGGCCATGTGCTGGTGCACCGGGCAACGCATGAAAAGTTCTGGAGTTTTCCCGGCGGTCGTGCCGAAATGGGCGAGCAATCGCAGGAAACGCTGGCGCGGGAAATGGTGGAAGAGCTTGGCGTCGAGGCCAAGGTTGGGCGGTTGCTGTGGGTGGTGGAGAACTTTTTTCATTATGAGGGCAAGGACTGGCACGAGCTTGGTTTTTACTACCTGATGGACCTGCCCGAGACGTTCCCTTTCCATGAAGAAGACATCGTTCACCGCATGCAGGATGGCAAGCATCCGCTGGAATTCCGCTGGGCAAGAGCGACCACCGAAGCCTTGACGCAGTTGGACATTCCCCCCTATTTCATTGCCGGTGAGATTGAGAACCTTCCTGCTTCCGTTCAGCACGTCGTGTGGGATGACCGCAATCTGGATGACAAATGAGGCATTCTCTCGTCCCTCATTCCTGTGCTCGTCACAGGAATCCAGTCGTCGCGCGTCTGCGCGGCGGTATGACTCTTTTCAGCCCATAGACATGGACTGGCTGGATTCCTGTGACGAGCACAGGAATGAGGGAAGTAGCGGTGGTGCCGCCGCCCTCTAAAGCACGAAACTTCCCAAGGACCTTAACATGACTGACCTCTCCGTATCACTCTCCGGCGAACTCATCGAACACGGCCATCGCCTCACGCAGCGGGTCTACTATGAAGACACAGACTTTTCCGGCCTCGTTTATCACGCCCGCTATCTGCATTTCCTCGAGCGCGGACGCACGGATTATCTGCGGTGCCTCGGCTGCGAGCAGAGCGCTTTGCTGACGGCGGATGAGGAGGGGCTGGTTTTCGTGGTGCACCGGATGGAGATCGACTTCAAGTCGCCCGCGCGGATGGACGATATATTGACCATCACCACGCTGACCGAGAAGGCAGGTGGCGCGAAGATGGTTCTCAATCAGGAAATCCGGCGGGGCGATACACTTCTGGTTGCCGCGAAAGTGATTATTGCCGTGATCAACGCCAAGGGAAGACCGCGCCGTTTGCCCGATACCATTGCCGAAAAATTTTTAAAGTAAGAAACGGGAAATCCGGGCTTCCTATTTAAAGTGTCCATTTCGTAACACTCCCTTAACCATAATGTAGTCTTACTTAACCATCCGGTATTTGTAAGCCGCACGCCTTCCTTTTACCAAATTTACCGGCAAGTAAGGCGTAATGGCAATATCGGGGCATGGCTCAAGGGGTTTTCGGCGGTTGTCGCAGGACTTCAAGCGTTGATGCGCGTTTAAATCGCCCGGTCATGCACCGGGCGTTTGGATTCGGGGATTGGATATTTATGGAACAGGCAGGTTTGGCAGCGGCAACGCACGACGTAAGTCTTTGGGCTCTGTTCATGCAGGCTGGCCTCATCGTCAAGCTGGTTATGATCGGTCTTATTGCCGCCTCGGTTTGGACGTGGGCCATCGTCATCGACAAATACGTCGCCTTCGGCAAGGCAAGACGCCAGTTCGACCAGTTCGAGCAGGTGTTCTGGTCGGGTCAGTCGCTTGAAGAGCTGTATCGCACGCTGGCGGAACGCCAGAATACCGGCCTTGCGGCGATTTTCGTGGCGGCCATGCGCGAGTGGAAGAAGTCCTTCGAGCGCGGCGCCCGTTCGCCCATCGGCCTTCAGATGCGTATCGACCGTGCAATGGATGTGACCATGGCGCGTGAGGGTGAAGGCTTCGAAGCACGTCTCGGTTCGCTGGCGACCATCGGTTCGGCTGGTCCGTTCATCGGCCTGTTCGGTACGGTTATCGGTATCATGACCTCGTTCCAGGCGATTGCCGGTTCCAAGTCCACTAACCTTGCCGTCGTGGCACCGGGTATCGCCGAAGCGCTTCTGGCGACAGCCATTGGTCTGGTCGCCGCTATCCCGGCGGTTATCGCCTACAACAAATTCACAGCCGATGCGGGCAAGCTCTCTTCGCGCATGGAAGGTTTTGCGGACGAATTCTCCGCCATCCTGTCGCGTCAGATCGATGAGAAGCTGCAGACACGTCAGGCCGCGCAGTAAGCGCGCACTGAAGCGAGTGGAGTAAAGACTATGGGAATGTCAGCAGGTGGCGGCGGCGGTGGTTCCGGTGGACGCCGGGGCCGGGGACGCCGCAGAGGTGGCGCGATCAGTGAAATCAACGTGACGCCACTCGTGGACGTCATGCTGGTGCTGCTCATCATCTTCATGGTGGCCGCACCGATGATGACGGTCGGGGTGCCGGTCGATCTACCACAGACATCCGCCAATGCGCTGAATTCCGATACGCAGCCGATCACCATTTCGGTGAATGCAGATGGCGTGATCCATTTGCAGGAAACGCCGATCCAGGCCGCTGAGGTAGCCGACAAGCTGCAGGCGATTTCGAGCACCGGCTATAATGAGCGCATTTTCGTACGCGCGGACTCGGTTGCCGCTTACGGCATCGTGGCCGATGTCATGGCACGTATTCAGGCCGCGGGCTTCAAGAATATCGGCCTCGTAACACAACAGAAACAGGACAATTGATCTAAGCATGAAGGGCAGCGTCACCACATCTGCGATTGTGCACGCCTCGCTTCTGGCCTTTGCCCTTGTGTCTCTGGGCTCGCCAGCGCCGCTCGAGGTGTCTCAGGCCGAGTCGATGCCTGTTGATCTCGTATCCGTGGAAGAGATGACGCAGATCCAGCAGGGAGACAAGAACGCGCCCAAGGCTGAAAAATCCGCGCCTGTTCCTACGACCCGTCCCGACATCATCGCCAATGCCCAGAATACCGGCAACAACACGGCTGATCTGGAAGCGCCACCGACACCGACCACCAAGCCGAACAACAATGAGAGCGCCGCTGCCCCGCCCAAGCAGGAAAAGCCGGCACCCGTTGTCGATACCAAGCCGAACGATGTGAAAGACATCGTCAAGGAAGAGACATCTGCGCCGAAGCCGATGGAAACGGCGTCTCTTCCCATTCCGAAGCCGGAAATAGCGACGCCGCCAACGCCGACACAGCCGCCAGCAGAGCAACAGGCGCAGGAGCCTCCGCCGCAAAATCAGGAACCGGCAGAAATTCCCGTGCCGCCGAATGTGCCGCGTCCGAATTCGCGTCCGCAGCCGCCTGAGCCCAAGCCGGAGCCACCTAAGCCTGAGCCGCCCAAGCAGGCAGAACAGAAGCCTGCGGAAAAGCCCGCCGAGAAGAAACCGGATCAGGCCAAGTCGACTGAGAAACCGTCCGACAAGAAGCTAGCAGACCGTAAGCAGGAAACGGCAAAATCCGCCGCATCCCAGGCCAGCGAATTCAATGCCGACGATATCTCGAAGCTCTTGAACAAGCAGGCTCCATCCGGTGGTGGCGCGAAGCGCTCTACCGAAACGGCATCGCTGGGCGGCAAGAAGACGATTGGTACGGGCCTGAGCGCCAGTGAAATCGACAATGTCAGAGGCCAGATCGAAGGCAACTGGGCCATGGCTTCCGGCTTGACCGGCGTTGCCGAGGTACGTGTCGTCGTTCGCGTGTCGCTCGACCAGAACGGCAATATCGTCGGCCAGCCAGAGGTAACCGCGACAGGCGGTCCGGAAGGAACACGGCGTGCCGTCGAAGGCAGCGCGCGCCGCGCGATCTTCAGGTCTCAGCCGCTGAAAAACCTGCCGCCCGAGAAATACGAAGGCGAAAAGGGATGGAACACGATGGTCCTGAACTTCGACCCGTCCGAGTTTGCGATTTAAACCGACAGTTTTGGGACCGATGACAACACCCACACCCAAATCGATGTCCAATTTTTGTATGAAGCTGAAAGGCTTGTCTCAATGATCAAGTTCTCTCTCCTGCGCGCGATGGTGGTTGCCTCTGGCATGCTGTTCTCGTTTGTCGCGGTTACACCGGCCAATGCTGAAGTTCAGATCAACATCAACAGGGGTAACGTCCAGCCGCTGCCCATCGCCATCACCGACTTCATGTCGACTGACGGTATCGGTGCGCAGGTCTCGCAGGTTATCGCCGCCGATCTTCAGCGCTCCGGTCTGTTTGCGCCGATCAACAAGAACGCCTTCATCGAAAAGATCAGCAACCCGGATCAGCAGCCGCGTTTCGAAGACTGGAAGGTCATCAATGCACAGGCACTGGTCACCGGTCGTGTGACGAAGGAAGCCGATGGTCGTCTGCGCGCAGAGTTCCGCCTTTGGGACACATTCGCCGGTCAGCAGATGAGCGGCCAGCAGTTCTTTACCCAGCCGGAAAACTGGCGTCGTGTGGCCCATATCATCGCCGACGCGATCTATGAACGCGTGACCGGTGAGAAGGGTTACTTCGACACCCGCGTCGTCTTCGTTTCCGAAAGCGGCCCGAAGACAGACCGCAAGCGCGCTTTGTCGATCATGGACCAGGACGGCTTCAACGTTCGCAACCTGACCAACACCAAGGACCTCGTTCTGACGCCGCGCTTTTCGCCAAGCCGTCAGGAAGTGACCTACATGTCGTTCGAAGGTCAGCAGCCGCGCGTTTACCTGTTGCAGCTGGAAACCGGACAGCGTGAAGTGGTCGGTAACTTCCCCGGCATGACGTTCTCGCCGCGCTTCTCGCCTGATGGTCAGAAGGTGATCATGAGCCTTCAGCAGGAAGGCAACGCCAATATCTACACGATGGACCTGCGTTCGCGCACCACGACGCGTCTGACGAACACCGGCGCTATCGATACGGCACCGTCCTATGCACCGGATGGCCAGCGCATCGCTTTCGAAAGCGACCGTGGCGGTCGTCAGCAGATTTACGTGATGAATGCCGACGGCTCCGGCCAGACGCGTATTTCCTTCGGTGATGGTTCCTATTCCACGCCGGTCTGGTCTCCGCGCGGCGATCTGATTGCCTTCACCAAGCAGTCCGGCGGCAAGTTCTCCATCGGCGTGATGAAGCCGGATGGTTCGGGCGAGCGTATTTTGACCTCGGGCTTTCACAATGAAGGACCGACATGGGCGCCGAATGGCCGCGTGCTGATGTTCTTCCGTCAGGCAGCCGGTGCCGGTGGTCCGCAGCTCTATTCCATCGATCTGACCGGCTATAACGAACAGCTGATCAAGACACCGACATTCGCATCCGACCCGGCATGGTCGCCGCTTCTGGACTGATCAAACCATTATGGCGGTGCAGTTGCGCCGCCATATTTTCTACGCATGCCATCGGGAATTGCCCTGCTTTCTTGCTGCAAATGTTGTGAGGGAGCAAAAAAGGCGGGACATTTCCTTTCTGTTAACCATAATTGTTTGGGGGCAATTAACTGCAATCGGTTATTGTCTGGCAACGTTACTGAAATTCTAAGGAGAGACCGGCGATGAGCCGTACACACACCTCGGCACTCAGCCCAATGCAGAAAATCGCCCGTAACCCTGCTGTTCTGGCTCTGACGCTCGCGCTTGCGCTGGCTGGTTGCGCCAACAAGAAGAACATGCCGAACAGCGCTGGCGAACTCGGCCTTAACGGCGGCGCCGGTTCTGCGACACCGGGTTCTGCACAGGACTTCACTGTCAATGTCGGCGACCGTATCTTCTTCGATACCGATAGCACATCCATCCGCGCAGACGCCCAGCAGACATTGCAGCGTCAGGCACAATGGCTGGCCCGTTATCCAAACTACGCCATCACCGTTGAAGGCCATGCAGACGAACGCGGCACACGCGAATACAACCTTGCACTGGGTGCACGCCGTGCAGCCGCCACCAAGGAATTCCTCGCTTCGCAGGGTGTTCCTGCAAACCGCATGAAGACGATTTCCTACGGCAAGGAACGTCCGGTCGCCGTTTGCGACGACATTTCCTGCTGGTCGCAGAACCGTCGCGCCGTTACCGTTCTGGGTGGCGCAGGCATGTAATTGCCTCGCAACGACGTGATCAGAATTGTAAGGCGGTCCTCGGGCCGCCTTTCTTTTTTTCCATAGTTTGGCCGAAGTTAAGTTGCTTTTTCACGCCAGATGGAAAAAATCCGGTTTTGCGTCGTTGGGGCGCAAATCAACCAGACAGGACGCAACATGAAGAAACTTGTCGTGGCGGGGATGCTGGGGCTTGCAGCCTGCACCGGCTTGAGCGGCACCGCCGTTTCAGGGCCGTTGTTCGGTTGGGGGGGGTCGAGCACGGGCAACGCACATCAGCCACCGGTGATCAACGTGCAGGCGAATGAAACCTATCGCGTGCAGCAACTCGAAGAGCAGATCCGTCAGCTCAATGGCCGCATCGAGGAAATGAGTTTCCAGCTGCTGCAAATGCAGGAAACCATCCGCAAGGCTCAGGAAGACAACGAATTCCGGTTCCAGGAGCTTGAAGGCGGAAAGGCTTCCGCACCAGCCGCACCGAAGAAGAAGGCCGAGGCCGACATTCCTTCGGCATCGGGTGGGCAGGATGACGTCGCAACCATCATTGAAACGCCGTCCCAGGGCGGCGCTTCAATGGGTGGTGCAGCACCGGGTGCTGGCCAGATGGCGACGGCACCGCGCAGCAATGCAGCACCGGGTGAATCCACGCTCGGCTCCATCGAACTCGATTCGCGTGGTCTGCCAGTTGGCGGTACGCTGAACCCCAACGTCAACAATTCCGCTGGCGCCTTGCCGGGCGTTCAAACGGGCCGCACATCGAGCCCAGATCCCGTCAATACGGCGGCTTTGACCAGCGAAAACGACATCTATCAGGCCGCCTACAGCCATGTTCTGTCTGGCGACTACAAGGCTGCGGAAAAGGGTTTCGAGCAGTATATTCAGGGCTACCCAAAGGGTGCGAAGGCAGCGGATGCGAATTTCTGGCTGGGCGAAGCACAATATAGCCAGGGCAAGTTCACGGATGCGGCAAAGACCTTCCTGAACGCGCACCAGACCTATAGCAAGTCCCCGAAGGCACCGGAAATGCTGCTGAAACTCGGCATGTCTCTGGCTGCTCTCGACAACAAGGAAACCGCCTGCGCGACACTTCGCGAAGTGCCGAAGCGCTACCCAACCGCATCCAAGACCGTTCTGGGCAAAGTGACCAGCGAGCAGAAGCGTTTGAGCTGCCAGTAAGTGGCATCCGTGGCCGAGACCCTATCGTCTTCCGTGACGCCGGCCCCTCTCATGTCGCTTGCGCCCCTTGAGGCTGCGCGACAGTTCATCGACAAAATTTCTAAGCCCGCCTGTATTCTCGTCGCCATTTCAGGCGGCAGCGATTCCACCGGATTGCTGATTGCCCTTCGCACGGTTCTGCGCGATGCAGGCAGAGACGACATTTACCTCCAAGCCGTCACCATCGACCACGCGTTGCGTCCGGAATCCGCTGACGAGGCGCGCGGTGTCGCAGCCCTTTGCGCGAAACTCGACATTCCCCACTATTGCCGCCGCTGGGATGCGGCAAAACCCGTGACCGGAATTTCAGCTGCGGCACGGCTTGCGCGTTACGCCCTGATCGGCGCGGTTGCGGAAGAGATCGACGCGGACATGATCGTCGTCGGCCATACGCGAGGCGACCAGCAGGAAACCATCGCCATGCGCGGTGCCCGCAGCCAGCGTCCGGACAATCTCGGCCTTGCGGGCATGGCGGATGCAGTTCTCTACAATGGCCGACACTGGATCATGCGACCGTTTCTGAATTCGACCCGGCAGGACATCCGCGATTTCCTCATTGGGGAGGAGGTGTCCTGGTACGACGATCCAAGCAATAACGACGCCAACTATGAGCGCGTGCGGACGCGCCAAGCTCTGCCCGAGGCGTCTGAGATTTTGAGTGATCGTTCAATCAACCGTTTCGAGCTTTCGGCACGCGCCGCGCATTTCATTGAAAATCATGTCGAATCCTTTCTTGATTGCCTGATCAATATCCGCGTTGAGGATCTTTCCGAAGAGCCGATCGTTTTGCGCCATGCGCTTTCGGCGGTGGCCTCCGTCATCGGCGGACGGCGCTTCGCCATGGCGGCTGATAGCATGGACAAGGTCATGGCCTTCGTGGCGCAGGCTGAGCCCGGACGGATGACGGCAGGCCGGGTGGTGTTCGACCGCCGCAAGGATGGCCTCTATCTCATGCGCGAAAATCGCAACATTGCTCCAGTTACGGTAACTGCTGGAGAGAAGGCGATCTGGGACGAGCGATTCGAGATCACCAATGCGTCCGATAACGATCTGCTCGTGCATGCCTTGGGCTCAGAACCGCAGGCAGATAAGCTCGGCAGCTTTCCAGCCTCTGTTCCTCAAGGCGTTGCCAAGCGCGCGGTGCAGTCCATGCCCGGGATAAGCGGTGAGGGGCGCACGCAAATGTTATCCACCTTGGAAAGCGTCGAAATTCGGCCTTTACTTGCCCCTTACGATCTCTTTCTTCCGCGTTTCGATCTTGCATTGGCCAACAGCATTGCGCCGCTTTTCGGTCGTACCGCCTATACTCAGCCCATGGTTTGAGTGGATCGGCTTTTTCAAATCGATTTTTCTCAGAGTTTTTACCTCAAATCGCAACTGATCTTCCCGCCTGCCTTGGCAACGGCAACTGTCCTCCTTATGTTAGGGGCTACATAATGGCGGGCGCGCATTTGCCCGTTGGAGTTCGGGGAGTTCGATGAACCCAAATTTTAGAAATTTCGCCTTGTGGGCAGTGATCGCTCTGTTGCTGATCGCATTGTTCAGCATGTTCCAGACATCGCCGTCACAATCGGCTTCGCGTGAGATTCCCTATTCGCAGTTCATACGCGATGTCGATGCCGGGCGAGTGCGTGACGTAACCGTCACCGGCAACCGGGTTCTCGGCACCTATACGGAAAACAGCACCGCCTTCCAGACCTATTCGCCTGTGATTGACGATGCCTTGATGGAGCGCCTTCAGAGCAAGAATGTCAGCATCGTTGCGCGTCCGGAAAGCGATGGTTCCTCTGGCTTCCTCAGCTACCTCGGCACCTTGCTGCCCATGTTCCTCATCCTCGGCGTCTGGCTGTTCTTCATGCGGCAGATGCAGGGCGGATCCCGTGGCGCGATGGGCTTTGGCAAGTCCAAGGCCAAGCTTCTGACCGAAGCGCATGGCCGCGTGACCTTTGACGATGTTGCCGGTGTCGATGAAGCCAAGCAGGACCTGGAAGAAATCGTGGAATTCCTGCGTGACCCGCAGAAGTTCCAGCGTCTGGGCGGTAAAATTCCGCGCGGCGTGCTGCTCGTCGGTCCTCCCGGTACGGGTAAGACGCTTCTGGCGCGTTCCGTTGCCGGTGAAGCAAATGTTCCGTTCTTCACCATTTCCGGTTCCGACTTCGTTGAAATGTTCGTCGGCGTTGGCGCAAGCCGCGTGCGCGACATGTTCGAGCAGGCCAAGAAGAACGCACCCTGCATCATCTTCATCGACGAAATCGACGCCGTCGGCCGCCATCGTGGCGCCGGTCTTGGCGGCGGTAACGATGAACGCGAGCAGACGCTGAACCAGTTGCTGGTCGAGATGGACGGCTTCGAAGCCAATGAGGGCATCATCCTTATTGCGGCGACCAACCGTCCTGACGTTCTTGACCCTGCTTTGCTGCGTCCAGGCCGTTTCGACCGTCAGGTCGTGGTTCCGAACCCGGATATCGTCGGTCGTGAGCGCATTCTGAAGGTTCATGCCCGCAACGTGCCGCTGGCACCGAATGTCGATCTCAAGGTTCTTGCCCGCGGCACCCCCGGTTTTTCCGGTGCCGACCTGATGAACCTCGTCAACGAAGCAGCCCTTATGGCCGCGCGCCGTAACAAGCGTGTCGTCACCATGGCGGAATTCGAAGACGCCAAGGACAAGATCATGATGGGTGCGGAGCGCCGCTCCTCTGCCATGACCGAGGCCGAAAAGAAGCTGACGGCTTACCACGAAGCCGGTCACGCCATTACGGCACTAAAGGTTGCCGTGGCTGACCCGTTGCACAAGGCCACCATCATTCCGCGTGGCCGCGCGCTTGGTATGGTCATGCAGTTGCCGGAAGGCGACCGCTATTCCATGAGCTACAAGTGGATGGTTTCGCGCCTCATCATCATGATGGGTGGCCGTGTTGCCGAAGAACTGACCTTCGGCAAGGAAAACATCACCTCCGGTGCGTCGTCCGATATCGAGCAGGCCACCAAGCTTGCCCGTGCCATGGTCACGCAATGGGGCTTCTCCGATGCACTTGGTCAGGTTTCCTATGGTGAAAACCAGCAGGAAGTCTTCCTCGGTCACTCGGTTTCGCAGTCCAAGAACGTCTCGGAAGCCACCGCGCAGACTATCGACACGGAAGTTCGCCGTTTGATCGATGAGGCCTATACGGAAGCACGCCGTATTCTGACCGAAAACCACGATGGCTTCGTTGCCATTGCGGAAGGTCTTCTGGAATACGAAACGCTGACCGGCGAAGAGATCAAGGCGCTGATCCGCGGCGAAAAGCCTGCCCGTGATCTGGGCGACGATTCTCCGAATAGCCGTGGTTCTGCCGTGCCGAAGGCTGGCACGAAGAAAGACGGCCCGAACGAAGCCAAGGGCGACGGCGAAGCCGAAGGTGGCATGGAGCCGCAACCGCACTAAGGTTTGTGGAATACGATGAGAGAAGGCCGTTCCGAAAGGAGCGGCCTTTTTGTTTTGGTGAGGTGTGTTTGAGTGTTGGTGGGTGTGGCTTACCCCCTCTGCCCTGCCGGGCNNCGGGCATCTCCCCCTCAAGGAGGGAGATCGGCCAGACGCGCCGACGTCGTTTCAATCTCAACGACAGAGTTTGCCGATAGCTCTCCGCGAGTCGATCTCCCCACCTGAGGGGAGATGCCCGGCAGGGCAGAGGGGGGTGAGCCACATCCACCACCATTTATGATGGACGCAGCGGCGAAGTATTTCGCTGGGGAAAAGCGCGTGTGGTAACGACATATATTGGGTTTTTGCGGTAATTTACGTGCTGTATGCTGGCTTTTATGGCATCTAGCCTGAAAGGGCTGTGGCGCATCCTGTTGGTGCAGGCTACGCACGGGACAAATCTGGAGTTCACATGACACGTCGCTATTTCGGAACCGATGGTATTCGCGGGCAATCCAACGTCTTCCCGATGACGCCAGACCTTGCGATGCGCGTGGGCATTGCGGTTGGTACGATCTTCCGGCGTGGTCATCACCGTCACCGCGTCGTCATCGGCAAGGATACGCGTCTTTCCGGCTATATGCTGGAAAATGCGCTGGTGGCCGGTTTTACCGCCGCCGGGCTGGATGTGTTTCTGCTGGGGCCGATCCCGACACCGGCTGTTGCCATGCTAACACGCTCGTTGCGCGCCGATATCGGCGTGATGATCTCAGCTTCACACAACCCCTTTGCCGATAACGGCATCAAGCTATTCGGCCCGGATGGTTACAAGCTCTCCGACGAGCTTGAGCTTGAGATCGAAGATCTGCTCGACAAGGACATCTATGCGCAGCTGGCCAAGCCGCATGAGATCGGTCGCGCCAAGCGTGTGGATGGCGATATCTATCGCTACATCGAATTTGTGAAGCGCACTTTGCCACGCGATGTGACGCTGAGCGGTTTGAGGATCGCCATCGATTGTGCCAATGGCGCGGCTTACAAGGTTGCTCCGGCAGCACTGTGGGAACTGGGCGCAGAGGTCGTGACCATCGGCAATGAGCCGAACGGCACCAACATCAACTTCGAATGCGGTTCCACCCATCCCGAAGCCCTTCAGAAGAAGGTGCATGAGGTACGCGCCGATATCGGAATTGCGCTGGATGGCGATGCGGACCGCGTCATCATCGTGGATGAGCGCGGCCAGATCGTCGATGGCGATCAGCTGATGGCAACCATTGCCGCCAGCTGGGCCGACGACAAGATTCTGCGCGGCGGCGGCATCGTCGCGACTGTCATGTCGAACCTCGGGCTTGAGCGCTTCCTCGATGACAAGGGCCTGACGCTGGCCCGCACCAAGGTCGGTGACCGCTACGTTGTCGAACATATGCGCAACCATGATTTCAACGTCGGTGGTGAGCAGTCCGGCCACATCGTTCTGTCCGATTACGGCACCACAGGCGATGGTCTGGTGGCCGCGCTTCAGGTGCTGGCCCGCGTCAAGCGCTCCGGCCGCACGGTGAGCGAAGTCTGCCGCAAATTCGAGCCTGTGCCGCAGCTGTTGAAGAATGTCCGCATCTCCGGCGGCAAGCCGCTGGAGAATCCAGTCGTGCAGCAGGCCATTGCCGATGCGGAAAGCGCTCTGGCCAACAATGGCCGCCTCGTCATCCGCCCCTCCGGCACGGAACCGCTCATTCGCGTTATGGCGGAAGGCGATGACAGCGCGCAGGTGGAGCGGATCGTCAACGATCTCGTGGGCGTGATTTCCAGTGCGCGGACTGCGGCGTAGGGCATCTCTGGCCACTATGCTCAATTCGTAATGGTTTAGCGTCATCCTCGGCCTTGTGCCGAGGATCTAATGAACCACAAGATCAAACGTGGGCAGATCCTCGGGACAAGCCCGAGGATGACGTCGAAAACGCGTATACGGTTGTCGATAAACTAAACCTTATATATCCGCGTCCACGCCGACCTACGCCTCGCAATACACACGCAAATCCGACGCCGTTTCCAATGCCAGATAACCAGCAACCGCCGTGTCTTCGATGGGCCGGGAGAAAAGATAGCCCTGCATGAAATTGCCGCCGAGATGCGTGATCGCCGACATTTCCGCGTCGGTTTCCACACCTTCCACGATGGCATCCAGGCCCATTTCACGGCTGAGGGTCAGCACGGAGCGGACGATTTTTTCGCTGGCGGGATTGTTTTGAATTTCGTGGACGAAGCTGTGGTCGATCTTGATTTTGGTCAGCGGTAGCGAGTGAAGCGAGGTCAGGCTGGAATAGCCTGTGCCGAAATCATCCAGCGAAATACCGCAGCCGATCTGCCGCAGCATTTCCACGGATTGCCGTGCCTGCCGCGTATCGTGGATGAATGCCGTTTCGGTGATTTCCAGATCAAGGCGGGAGGCATCGAAATCGCTGGTTTCGATAATGGCGATGAGTGCGATCACGGCTTCCGGGCTGTTCAAATCCTGCGCCGAGAGATTGAAGGACAGTCGGATATTGTCGGGCCATTGGCTGGCGGCAGCGAGTGCCTTCTTCAGAAGTGTTCTGGTCAGTCCGCCGATGATGCCCGCGCGTTCGGCAATCGGAATGAACTGGCTGGGCGAGACCGGCCCGAGCGCGGGGCTGTTCCAGCGCGCCAAGGCTTCGAAGCCTGCGGTCTTGCGGGTTGAAACGTCCACGATGGGTTGGAAGAGGACCGAGAGTTCGGTAACGAGATTCGCCTGTTTCAGCGTCTGCTCGATGCGCGCATCGCGGTGGATTTCCTCCACATGGCGGGTGGTGAACAGCGTGCTGTTGCCGCGCTTCTGGCGCTTGCCGTGATAGAGCGCGTAATCGGCGCGGTCGAACAATTCTTCCGGCGATGCGGCAAGGTCAGGATAAACAGCGATGCCGATGGAGCCGGAAATCATGATCGTCGCATCCGGCAGGGTGAAAGGGGCGTGCATATGCGCGCACATGCGGTTGCATTCGCTGACCACATCCCGGTCGTTGGCGACATCGGAAATGACGAAGGCGAATTCGTCTCCGCCCAGACGGGCCAGAAACAGATCGGTAGAGGCGAAATATTGGGTGAGGCGGCTGCTGACTTCCATCAACAAACGGTCGCCGGAGGAATGGCCGTAAAGATCATTGACGGGCTTGAAGCCATCGAGATCGATGACGCCGACGGCCAGCCGCGTCTGCTCGCGCGTGGCAGTGTCGAAAGCTTCGGTCAGATGGTTGAAGAAGGCGCGACGGTTCGGCAGTCCCGTCAGGCTGTCTAGATTGGCCAACCGCAGGTTTTCGTTGCTCAAGGCTTCCGTCTGTTGCTGGGCGACGATCATGCGTTCGAAATTGCCGTAATTCACCATCAGCACCGCCAGCATGCCGAAGGTGACCAGAAGAATATTGACCGCGATGGCAATAAAGGTTGCCTGGCCGGTGGCCATGAAGAACACCACGAAGGCGCCATTGACGATGACGGCAACGGCAAATGCTGCGGAGCGAATATGCATCATGCAAAAGATGCAGGAGATGACCGTAATCGCCATGTAGAACGCAACATGGGACTGCTGGTAAGCGCCGCCATAGGGGTAGAGCAGAAACGACCAGGTCGTGAAAGCCGTGGAAATGCAGACGGCCAGCCGCTGCGTTCGTTTCAGCGCGGCAAGGGCTTCTTCGGTGGAGGGGGCGTAATCACGCGACTTCCACCAGAAAATGACGCGGATGATGGTGATGACTGTGAAGACGGACGGGATGCCGATGGTCAGCCAGGCCGGAGCAACGGACATATGCGTTGCGGCCAGCGCCCAGGTGCTTGATATCAGAATCAAATACATGACCGGCATCTGCCTGCAGAAAGCGCGATATTTGGCTTTCAGCAAATCCGGATTGTGAACGGGAATTCGGATGAATTCGATAAGGTGCTTCAACTGGAGGCTCAACGAGGGAAAATCCTGGACGATTCTGGACGGACAGCAACAGATAAATCGTGCTGCGGGAATGCGCGGGAGAGGATTTCCCTTACGATCAGCACCTCATGTCTGACCTCATATCATTCGCTTGCGTGGACATTCGCAATCTATACTGATCATGGGCCAATATTGTTTCGATAAGGACAATAATGTTGGCTAATAAAATATTATTCCATTGAAGGGTTAAATCGCGCTTTAGTGTCGAGAAGCGGCCAAAATACCCGCATTCCGGGAGTTTATTTTTCCACGCGAGTAGGATTTGGTTTCAGGCAGTCGTAAAATATTAACCGTGATCGTTAGTAAAGATCACCCGACTACTAAGAATTTTAAGATGGATTTAACCATTTTCCTTCAGGCTTCGTAAATGAAGAATTTCACGGGTATTGCCGCGTTTGACGCCTGTACCGCTTAGGGAGCCGCCGTAATGAAAAAGAGCCTGATCGGTGTCGTCGCCGCATTGATGGCATGCCAAACCGCTTTCGCAGCCGATCTGTATCAGGCTGCACCACCTGCCTTCATCGACACGCCACCGGAAGTGGCTGTTCAGGAAGCCAGTGGCTGGTATCTGCGCGGTGACGTTGGATATTCGTTCAACAAGGCACGCAGCTTTGAATTTTCGCGTGTGGTCAGCGGTTCAAACGAGTTCGTTCATTCAAGCACAGAGTCGACCAAAGATAGTTTCCTCTTCGGCGCGGGTGTTGGCTATCAGATCAACAACTATCTCCGCACGGACTTGACCTTCGATTACATGGCGAAGTCCAATTTTCGCGGGACAGCCACGAATGCGGCAGGTACGGGTGATGACAATTTCCGCTCATCGCTGCGTGCCTATAGCTTGCTGGCCAACGCCTATGTCGATCTTGGAACATACGGACGCATAACACCTTACCTGGGTGCAGGTATCGGTGGCGCGCACGTCAAGTGGGACACCGTTAAGCTCGACAGCGGTTGCTGCGAGTTTGAAGGCAAGGGCGACTGGCGCTTTGCTTACGCACTGATGGCTGGTGCATCGATTGACGTGACGTGCAATCTCAAGGCCGACGTCGGTTATCGTTTCCGCCAGATCGGCAGCGGTGAAATGTTTGGTGGTCGTGGTGCCGTCAGCACGGGCCGTGACAAGGGTCTGACGTCGCATGAAGTGCGCGTCGGTGGCCGTTACGTCTTCAACGGTTGCGATACCGCTCAGTACATTCCGCCAGCTGACATTCCGCTTCAGCCTGCGGTTTACAAGTAATCTAAAAACCATCAAGAATAAAAAACCGCCCGCATCGAGACTGATGCGGGCGGTTTTTCTTTTTAGGCCTCTGTCAGAACTGCTTTTTCAACAGGCGCTTGTCTATCGACCAGTATCCGCCGCCAAAGGCCGCGAAGAGGGCGGTGCCGCCGGTCCAGAACAGCGAGGCCAATTCTGCCTTGGTCTGCACCTGTTCAAGGAAAATCGTGCCGCCATCGGCAAGCCGCTTCAGGCCTTGCGGTGTGAACAGGGTCTGATTGGCTGCTTTCAGCGCTTCCATGCCGGCATCCGTCAACAGTGCGTGGCCGTAAGGGTTGGCGAAGTGGAACCAGAGCGTGATCGCCAGCATCACCGCATTTGCCAGGGCAACAGGGCGGGTGAAAAGGCCGAGCGCGATGAAGATGCCGCCGAAAAACTGCATGGCAGCCAACGTCGGTGACCACAGCCAGCCGGGATAAAAGCCCAGATTTTCGACAAAGCCGACCTGTGCGAAGGGTGCCAGTATTTTGGGGTATCCTTCCAGTGTCAGCATACCGCCTATGGCGACGCGAAGCGCTGTCCAGGCGAGGGGTTGGGCAAATTTCTCATAGAACCCGGACAGGAAAGGGATGATGAGGACATTGCGGTCGGTTGAAAAAGGAGCCTCTCTATTCATGTCAGTATCTTTCTTGGGTTGATGATCATCAACTTGCACCCGTTGAGGCGTGATGTGTTTGACCTGTGTCAAGACGCTGGCAGAACGGGACTGGCCTGCCTGTTGGGTGGTGCCAGTGATGACGCAGACGGGCCAAGATTTCTGTCGGCTGCGACATATTCCGCTTGACTGTGACGGCCCACAGGCATAGCAACGCTGTCAGGACACTCCACCCTAACGTGGAGCGCCTATCTGAAAGGGTAGTCAAATGACAGATATAGTGAAGCCGGACCTTCGTCCGGGCAATGCGCATTTCTCTTCTGGTCCCTGCTCGAAGCGCCCCGGTTGGTCGCTTGAAGCTCTCGCCGATGCACCGCTTGGTCGTTCGCATCGCGCCAAGGTTGGCAAAGCCAAGCTGAAGCAGGCCATCG
Source organism: Hyphomicrobiales bacterium (assembly GCA_900473205.1). GTDB lineage: Bacteria > Pseudomonadota > Alphaproteobacteria > Rhizobiales > Rhizobiaceae > Agrobacterium. The sequence continues at coordinate 112,353 of UCLB01000025.1, read as the reverse complement.
ATCTCACCCGCGAAGTCCTGAACGTTCCCGCCGATTATCGCATCGGTATCGTTCCTGCATCTGACACCGGCGCCGTTGAAATGGCTCTGTGGTCGCTGCTCGGTGAACGCGGCGTCGATATGGTGGCGTGGGAAAGCTTCGGTGCCGGTTGGGTGACCGATGTTGTCAAGCAGCTGAAGCTGAAGGACGTGCGCAAGATCGAGGCCGATTACGGCGTTCTTCCTGACCTTTCCACCATCGATTTCGACCGTGACGTGGTCTTTACCTGGAACGGCACCACATCCGGTGTTCGCGTTCCAAACGCTGATTTCATTCCCGCTGATCGCCAAGGTCTGACCATCTGCGATGCGACATCTGCCGCATTTGCGCAGGACATGGACTTCTCCAAGCTCGACGTTACCACCTTCTCCTGGCAGAAGGTTCTGGGCGGCGAGGGTGGCCATGGCGTCATCATCCTGTCGCCACGCGCCGTCGAGCGTCTGACGACTTACGTGCCCGCTTGGCCACTGCCGAAGATTTTCCGCATGACATCTGGCGGCAAGCTGATCGAGGGCATCTTCACCGGCGAAACCATCAACACGCCATCCATGCTCTGCGTTGAAGACTATATCGATGCGCTGCTGTGGGCGAAGAACCTCGGTGGTCTGAAGGCCCTGATGGCGCGTGCCGATGCTAATGCCAAGGTCATCTTCGACTTCGTGACTGAGCATAACTGGATTGCAAATCTGGCCGTTGTCGATGAGACGCGTTCCAACACCTCCGTCTGCCTCAAGATCGTCTGCAAGGATGTTGCCGCTCTGGACGCTGCCGCGCAGGCCGATTTCGCCAAGGGCATGGTTGCCCTTCTCGAAAAGGAAAATGTCGCGCTCGATATCGGTGCTTACCGCGACGCGCCATCCGGCCTTCGCATCTGGGCCGGCGCCACCATCGAAACCGCAGACATGCAGGCCGTTATGCCCTGGCTGAAGTGGGCATTCGAAACGCAGAAGGCTGCGACTTTCAAGGCTGCTGCCTGACATATTCCGGCCCTGCCACGGCAGGGCCGCGCATTTCCGCTTTCAAGAATAAACCCTTTTTCAGGAGCCCACACCATGGCACCTCGCGTACTCGTATCTGACGAACTGTCGGAAACCGCCGTCCAGATCTTTCGTGATCGCGGCGTAGACGTCGATTTCCAGCCGAAACTCGGCAAGGACAAGGACAAGCTCGCCGAAATCATCGGCAATTATGATGGTCTGGCCATTCGCTCCGCCACCAAGGCGACGGAAAAGCTGATCGAAGCTGCGACCAATCTGAAGGTCATCGGTCGCGCCGGTATCGGTGTCGACAATGTCGATATTCCTGCTGCTTCGCGCCGCGGTATCATCGTGATGAACACGCCATTCGGCAACTCCATCACGACCGCTGAACACGCCATTGCGCTGATGTTTGCCGTCGCCCGCCAGCTTCCGGCAGCTGACGCTTCCACGCAGGGCGGTAAGTGGGAAAAGTCCAAGTTCATGGGCGTTGAAATCACCGGCAAGACGCTGGGCGTCATCGGTGCGGGCAACATTGGCGGCATCGTCTGCTCGCGTGCGCTCGGTCTCAAGATGAATGTTCTGGCCTACGACCCCTTCCTGTCGCCAGAGCGTGCGCAGGAAATGGGCGTCACCAAGGTCGAACTGGACGAGCTTCTGGCCCAGGCCGATTTCATCACCCTGCACGTGCCGATGACCGACAAGACACGCGGCATTCTGGGCGCTGAAAACCTTGCCAAGACCAAGCCCGGCGTTCGCATCATCAACTGTGCCCGTGGTGGTCTGGTGGATGAGGCAGCGCTTGCCGAAGCCATCAAGTCTGGCCATGTCGCCGGTGCCGGTTTCGACGTGTTCGAAGTTGAGCCTGCCACGGAAAGCCCGCTGTTTGGCCTGCCGAACGTCGTTTGCACGCCGCACTTGGGCGCTTCGACCACCGAAGCACAGGAAAACGTGGCGCTTCAGGTTGCCGAGCAGATGTCGGATTACCTCGTCAAGGGTGCCGTTTCCAACGCCATCAACATGCCGTCCATCACCGCTGACGAAGCACCGCGCCTCAAGCCTTTCATCAAGCTGGCTGACGTTCTCGGCTCCTTCGTCGGTCAGGTGCAGGAAAGCGCCACCAAGGAAATCGAAATCCTTTATGATGGCGCAACCGCCAGCATGAACACCAAGGCGCTGACTTCGGCACTTCTGGCCGGTCTGATCCGCCCACAGGTGGCTGACGTGAACATGGTTTCCGCGCCGATCATGATCAAGGAAAAGGGCATCATCCTTTCCGAAGTCAAGCGCGACAAGACCGGCGTTTACGACGGCTTCATCAAGCTGACCGTGAAGACCGAAAATCAGGTCCGCTCGGTGGCCGGAACGGTGTTTTCGGATGGCAAGGCACGCTTCATCCAGATCAAGAACATCAACATGGATGCCGATGTCGGTCAGCACATGATCTACATCACCAACACAGACGTTCCCGGCATGATCGGCTTTATGGGTACGACACTCGGTGAAGCTGGCGTCAACATCGCCAACTTCCAGCTGGGTCGCGAAAAGGAAAGCGGCGACGCCATTGCGCTTCTTTATGTTGATGGTCCGGTGTCGGAAGACGTGCTGGACAAGCTGCGCGCCAACCCGGCCATCCGCCAGGTCAAGTCGCTGTCTTTCAACATCGACTAAGCTGTTTCGACTATCTTCGACACATGAAAATCACCCGGCACAGGAGAAATCCCGTGCCGGGTTTTTTGTGTTTACGACCATATATTTACTTAAGGTTGCATATCACGAAAAATTTTATGCCATTCCTCTAAAAATGATGATCCATAGTTGCTATATCGACCGTCAAGAGCCGCTCAATGGGAGGGCGGTGTAACAGGAGAAGACGATGTTTGCTGCCATTAGGCGCTTTAGGGGTTTGTTTGCGGTTGCCGCATTGGGCATTGCCGTTTCATTCATTGCTGTGGATATGGCCGAGGCACGGCGCGCAAGCGGCGGTTTCGGTAGCCGTGGCACGAGAACCTTTTCCGCGCCGCCTGCAACAAATACGACGCCGGGTCAGGCAGCTCCGATCAACCGCAGCATGACGCCGAATACCAACCAGGCAACGCCGGGTGCAGCACAGCCTGCGCGCCCGAATGCACAGGCGCCGCAGCAGAGCCGCGGTATGTTCGGTGGCATGATGGGTGGCCTCATGGGTGGTCTGCTGATGGGCGGCCTTTTCGGCATGCTCATGGGTGGCGGCTTCGGTGGTATGGCCGGTTTCTTCGGCATGCTGTTGCAGGGTCTTCTCATCGGCGGTCTGATCATGCTGGCCATGCGCTTCTTCGCATCTCGCCGTCAGGGCAAGCCTGCATTTGGCGGTGCGGCGGGCAATGGCTCAGCACGCAATGACTATTCTGCGCCTCAGGGCAACCAGAACTCGATGGGTGGCTTCAAGATCCCGCAGATGGGCTCCAAGGCCGGTTCCTTCGGTGGTGCCGCCGCAGCAACGGCTGCTGCTGCTCCTGTCGCGCCAAAGCCGACGCCGCATGAAAATGCCATGTCGGAAGGTGATGAAATCGGCGTAACACAGGTCGATCTGGAAACCTTCCAGAAGACGCTGGAGAACGTTCAGGCTGCCTATGCGGCCGAGGACTACAGCGCGCTTCGCAAGCTGACCACGCCGGAAGCCATGTCCTATCTGGCCGAGGAACTGAGCGACCACGCCACCAGCGGCGTCAAGAACGACGTGCGCGACGTAACCCTGTTGCAGGGTGATGTTGCCGAAGCCTGGCACGAAGAAGGCAAGGACTACGCCACGGTCGCCATGCGCTACTCCGCCATCGACGTGATGCGTGATCGCAATACCGGCAAGATCGTTGAAGGCAACGAGCATGAGCCGGAAGAATCAACCGAGCTGTGGACATTCGTTCGCCAGGACGGTTCGGAGTGGCAGGTCGCCGCTATTCAGGCCGCAGCCTGACAGGTTGAAAAAAACTGAATGAAAATATGGCCGGTGCAGAGCAAGTTCTGCACCGGCCATTCTTGTTCCAGAGGCCCTGTGTTTCAGGCGCTCGCGGTGTTTTGGGCGCTAAGCCCTTGTTATGGTTCGCCGCAGTTCATCCACGCAATCGCCATTTTTCATTCATCCGACGTTCAGTCAGGGAGCTTTACCCAAGGGCGCAACACAGCAATGTGAAATCAACGCGAGCGGTAAAACGCTGTTTTTGGCGGAACCGCAGCCTTAAAACCGCGTTCACGATCCAAGTTTGGATGGTATCCCAAGAACCATCCTGTCGTTCGGATCAGGCAACCTTGGCTCAGAGGTGCCTGCGATTATGGAGAGCAAGCCAGATGAAACGCTTTGACCTGATCGATGGGATGCGCGGGTATTTTCTCGTCTTCATGCTGATCAACCACCTCGTCTTCGCTGGCGGCCTGTGGCTGATGGAGATCAACCACCGGCAGTTTGCTTTCGTGGAAGATGCTCAGGGCTTCGTCTTCCTGTCGGGTCTTCTTATCGGCATGGTCTATGCCCGCAAAATGATGAAGTACGGCTATGAGATGGGCCGTGACCTCATCTGGGCACGCGCGCTGGAACTTTATAAATATGCCATGGGCCTTGTCATCGCGGTGCTCTTTGTCCGCATGATCATCCCGCATGCGCCTTACATCTGGTACAACTGGCTCGGCATGACGTCTTTTGACGATCCGTTGCGTCTGGCAGCAATCGCGACGTTCCTGTTCCAGCCAACCTTCATGGACATTCTGCCGCAGTACATTGTCTACATGATTTTTGCGCCGTTCCTGGTCAAGCTGTGCCTTGATGGCAAGTGGGCCTATGTCATGGCCGGTTCGCTGCTGGTCTGGATGGCAGGTCAGCTCGGCTTGCAGCAGCTGTTCACGACGCCGGTCAACGAATTGGTGAAGGGTGCGGACGAGCAGGGCATTCGCGTCAGCTTCAACCTGTTCGGCTGGCAGCTGGTGTTCTTCTCCGCGCTGGTTATGGGTGCCATGACGGCCCAGAACAAAATTGCCTGGACGAAAATCTTTTCGCCGCAGCGCAGCTGGATTGCCAAGGCCGCGCTCATCGTCTGCCTGTTCTTCGTGCCCCTGCGCATTGCAACGGCCTGGAACCTGATGCCAGAATTCATGCTCGGCAAGTTCTCGACCATGGAAATCCGCGCTGACTTTGGTCCAGTCTATCTCATCAACTTCCTTGCAGTCGGCGTTGGTCTGACATGGTTGCTGATTGCTGGTCCGAAGCACCACAATCCGCTGGTGCAGAAGGCCGCGGCCGCTGTCACCTGGGTTCTGTCGCTGAAGTTCCTGCAGCTTCTGGGTCGCCACTCGCTTCAGGTCTATGTCTGGCACGTCGCCATCGTCTACGGCATCTATTACCTCGATGGCCGTACCGCCGAACTGACGCAGGTGGAAAAGACGATCATTGCACTTGTTGGTGTCGCCATGCTGGCTCTGCCCGCTCTGTGGAGAGAACGCGAAAAGTGGCTGGGCGACGGTCAGAAAACCGCCGGCGCCTGAAGTCATCCATCCAGAACCAATGTAGAGGGCGGTCCACCGCCCTCTACTTGCGTTTTCGGCCAATTTTTTCTATATGCAGCACCTTAATTCCGGTTGAGCCGGAGACGACAGGCGGCGGGGCCTTTAACCCCGGTATGACTGACGATTGGAAAACCAGTGAATACGCTCGACTTTGATAAGAAGCCGGAAGATACCCGGATTGTCGTCGCCATGTCCGGCGGCGTGGACTCCTCCGTTGTGGCGGGGATACTCAAACGCGAGGGCTATGACGTCCTCGGCATTACCCTTCAGCTGTACGATCACGGCGCTGCCGTTCACCGCGCGGGCTCCTGCTGCGCGGGGCAGGATATCGACGATGCGCGCCGCGTCTGCGAAACGCTGGGCATTCCGCACTATGTGCTGGATTACGAAGCCCGCTTCCGCGAAACGGTGATCAACCCCTTCGCCGAAGCCTACGCCATGGGCGAAACGCCGGTGCCCTGCGTTGCTTGCAACCAGACCGTCAAGTTTGCCGATCTCTTGGCCACCGCACAGGAACTGGGAGCCGATGCGCTGGCGACCGGCCACTATATCCGCTCGCGCCTCAACCCTGTTGCCGGCCATCCCAACCGCCGCGCGCTCTACCGCCCCATCGATAGCGACCGGGACCAGAGCTGGTTTCTGTTTGCGACCACGCAGGAACAGATCGATTATCTGCGCTTTCCGCTGGGCGGTCTGTCCAAGGCACAAACGCGTGAGCTTGCGGAAGAGATGGGCCTCGTCGTTGCCAAGAAAGCTGACAGCCAGGACATCTGTTTCGTGCCGCAAGGCAAGTATACCGACATCATCAACAAGCTGAAGCCGAATGCGGCGCTGGTGGGCGATATCGTTCATCTAGACGGGCGCGTGCTGGGCCGTCACGATGGCATCGTGCATTACACTATTGGCCAGCGCCGCGGCATTGGCGTTGCGACAGGTGAGCCGCTTTACGTCGTCCACCTTGATGCCCGTGGCCGCCGCGTCATCGTTGGCCCGCGTGAGGCGCTGGAAACGCACCGCGTCTATCTGCGCGATATGAACTGGCTGGGCGACGGCAATCTTCTGGACGATGCGCGCAACGGCTTTGCCTGTTTCGCCAAGGTCCGCTCCACACGCCCGCCAGGCGAGGCCATGCTGCATGCGGATGAGGAGGGCGTTTACGTCGATCTCGCCATCGGTGAGGCTGGTGTAGCCCCAGGACAAGCCTGCGTCCTCTACTCCGCCCCCGGCGCCGACGCCCGCGTCTATGGCGGCGGTTTCATCGAACGCTCGGAGCGTTCAGCAGATGCCGAAGCGTCGCTGAAAGCCCTGTTGCAAAACCCGGTCGCGGCCTGAAACCATTCAGGTTTTTACCGCAGTGTAGAAAGCGACGTTTTTGCGCATCTTGCGCTTGACACTTTAGGGAGCGGCACCTTATAAGCCGCTCATCCTGATGGAACGGACGGTTACAAAACTGTCACGTGCCTCTGTGGCGGGGTAGCTCAGGTGGTTAGAGCAGCGGAATCATAATCCGCGTGTCGGGGGTTCAAGTCCCTCTCCCGCTACCAAAAATATCTCAATGATTTCAATAGCATGTGCAGCGAGGATGTCTCACTTAGGGCAGCAACCATGTTGCATTCTGTTGCAATCTATTCCCCCTTGGTTTCATGGCAATTCTCGCAAGCATCGGCAAATCCGTGCGACATGGAGTGCGACAAGAAATTATGCCGAAATGCATTCATTTGCTGTCATTTTGTTGTAGTGCGCGCTCGACATAAGCCCGCTGCATTTCCTCCGTCACGACACCGGTGAAGAGCAAGACTTGCTTCGACACTTCGGCCTCACTCATGTCTATAGCCTTCAGCCGGTGGGCGACGAGGCGCATCTCCTCCCGCCAGTAGCGACTTGCCTGTTCGCCATGGAAGCGATCTAGGTTACCAGCGCAGCGGATGACTTCGCCGCGCTGGCGATGCATGGGAAAGCATGTGACGGTACGGGCCATCAGATATATCTCCCATATACGGGAGAGACGCGGGTGGCGCTCATCGCTTTGGAGAGCTTGCGCGGGTCTTTGATGCCCTCACGAAGCATCTTGCGGGCGATGTGGTGGCCGTCTCCATTGAAAGCACCTGTTAGCCCGTCTTCGTCGCTGTCCGTAGAAGTCCAGCCAGGTTGAGGCGATGCTTCTCCGCAGGTCGGGTTCTTCCAGCCCAAGGTAGGCTCATAGTCGGAATTATCAGCTTCCAGATAATATTCCAGCTTCTCGCCCATGAGCCTAGTGGGGCTGCCTATTGATGGTTCTTCATCTCCGCCATCTTCAAGGTTTTCGTCGCCGTCAAGGAGATCAAGCAACGCGACCAGTTCCTCGATCTTAGCTTCCAGCCGCGCCCGAGTGATTTCCAAAGAGGCTTTCTTGCTCATGAGTACCGCTCCCCGACCAACATAAAACGCGTGGGGAATGACGGATCGACGTCCCGCATCTCCCACCATTTTTGCGCAGTTGGGTCGATCTTTTCTGCGATGGCACGGTAAGCTTGACCGGCCTCCTTCAGGCGGGTTTCAAGATCGAGCCCGAACGGAGAGAAGCGCACCCCGCGCGGATCGTTCGCTGGGTGAATGTGTGCTGGCCATGTGCCGTTCTTCCAATCCGACAAGGCAACCGCAAGCTCACGGCTCAGATCAATGATGTCGGCACTGACGTTGAGTTCACCGCAGGTCTTGATGATTAGGCGTTGCATCATGCTCATGAAGCAACACGGCGATGGTCTGGGAGGTGTGTTCGCCCGCGAATGTATCGGCTACGCGATCATCCAGCCTGGCGGCTTCCTTGCTCATTCGGTTCTCCTTTGTTGAGAACCATAAGACCATGCTGGGCCGCTCGGCGGTATTTGAAGAATTTGGACGTAACTGGAAGTATTCTAACCGATACCGGCAAGAAAAATGGCCCGCTAAAGCGAACCTTGATCGTTGATTTAGTGATTTCGATTGGACTTTTAGGTGGGGGTGATGCCGCCGATTGGCTTAGAAAGGACCTTACGGCTTATGACAGAGTTTTGTGAATTTATGAAAATTGAAGTTGTCCACGAATAGGTATTGATTGGACCGAACCCATTGAAGTCAATTTGCAAGAACCCCTCGCTTCTCAGAAAATCACATATCTGCGGATGCCAATCTGAGTTATCCAAGACTATCACCCCGGAAGCGGATACTTTTCCCACCGCATGGCGAGCACAATCTAGCCGATTAATCCCATCTACAATAACGATGTCGAAGCTTTGGTCGTGATGATTGATACTTTGAGCGTAAAGGCTTGGATCTTCGATTAATTTGTAAGACGAAAGTTCCTCTGACAATGAGCTGATCTGCTGGTGCCAACTTGGGTCACTTTCAACAGACCAAACAAGAGCGCCCTTTCTCGCCCAATACTGAGATGAATTGCCGCTCCCAAACTCGAAAATTTTTAAATTTTTAACATCGAGCGAATCGAAGTATTCAATTGCTGGGTATGTGTACCAAGGCAACGGAGTTGCCGAATCCCGACTAGCCGACCATGCCAACCTTGAGTATCTGTGGCCATGACCTTCACTCAGAATACCTAGCATGGTCCTATACGTTTTATCAGCGTGGTTTGGGATCAAGGCAGAGGCCAATTTGTCCATTGCTTTTCTGAAAGAACTTCGTAATCCCATAATAACCTCCAACTTCTATTCGCGTCTTGATAAACTGCGAATAGAAGACAGGCCAATGATATTTTTTATGGAAAGTTCTTCGTAGGCTATGACAATGCCAATTCGGCATCACCTGTCGGCTTAGCCTAACATCACCAAATCTCCCGGATTGTTGCGGCCTGCGTCGGCTTGTACCACCAACCTTGAGGCACAAGGACGCTATAGGAATTTCGTTGGCTAGAACCGGCAAAGTCCGTAACCTGCTCATATGTTATGTTGTCCGAGGAAACGCTGATGATCAGATTTGCCCCCCACCAACCCAACTCTCAAGCCGGATCGGGTAAGGCTGGGTGTTCTGAATAGCAACCAGCCCCCACAGACCTTGAGTTCGTTGTCTTCCCCCAACCCGTGACAGGCTGAACGTATTGCAGATCGACGGCCCTGTCAGGCATCGTAAGGGCGCGATCAGCGGTCAGCCCGACAGTGTTGAAGGTCAAAGCGCGCGGTGTTCCCGCCGCGTTGAAAAGCTTGAATGTAGCTGATGCAAACTGTGCATTGGCAATGGTGCGAGCAGTTTTGAATATGCTAGTAATGAGGTTTGCAAGAGTAACTTTCTTCAGAGAAAAGGTGGCTGCGCTATCAGCCAGGCCAAACTCGTCAGCATCAGCAACAGCTGCCTTTGCTGTGGCGGCATGAACGCTCGCCGCAACGCTCCCCAGGTTAAGGATATCACGACCTCAGTTTTACTTGTAGCTCCGCCCGGTCTTTTGGTGAGGATCAAGTCCGTAACCTGTAGATTTGTAACTTCGTTCAGCTCATCCAGTGTCAATCGTTGGTCAACCATCCACTTAAACCTCTCAAATGTCTCAGTTTCCCTATTTGATCAGAAATCAAGACCTGAAAGAATTCGAAGAATTTGTAACTATCAGGACGTTTTCAAGCGCATTTCTGCGCGAACCAATTCTTTGCGCTGCCTCTCGCTTCAAACCTTCACTTCCTCTTGAAGTCTGACGGCGCGGCGAAGGTAGAACTCGACGGCTGGATGATCCCGATCACCCTCTCGAAGCCGCTCGAGAGTTTCCATCTGATTGTCGACCTTCATCAACAGCGCCGGAAGAGAAATTTTAAGCGTGCCGCTCTTTCCTGCTTGCCGGCCGATACCATCCCGCTTGGCCCAATCGCGTATCGTCCGGTCACAAACATCTGCGTAGCAACAAGCGCTCTCGACACGGATGATCTCACTGCCAAGCATTGGAACAGGTACCTTGCGACCACCCGCAATGCCGCGCTGCATTTCGTCATATTCGAGGAGAGAGGACGCCGGATTAATCAAAAGCTACTCCCGATAATGTTCTCCTGCGCCCACGCAACGTATCTATCGAGAACGGGGCCAGCATCTTCGCCGGTGCACTTTCGGTAGGCTTCGCGCGTGGGCTTGTGATAGATCGCCTAGAGCAGTTCGTCAGCATTGACGGGCAGCGGGTATCCGTCCACTGGATTGCTGTCGGGAATAACACTTATCGCGACCGGGTCTGTGCTCATGCCACGTTCCTCTCTTTGCCAAACGCTGGCGTTATCACCTTACCGTCAATCTGGGGCGGCATGCGCCCGTCGAGCATATCTCGCACCAAGGCCTCGACCTTGCGCTCAAATCTCCACCGGCTATCAATCACGTTGGATGGGCGGGTATCGGCCCAAGCGAACAAGTCCAACTGCTTCACGCTGCGACCTCCCGTTTTGGCCCAAGGATGTTCGTTGCCATTCGCGGTGTGAGAATGCCGTCGCCCAACATGCTTTTCAGTCGACCGCGCAAAGGTGGCGACACGGTTCTGCCGTCGCAGATCTCATCCATCATTGCTTCCGCCTGGGCTTCATCTTGAGGGATCGGCAATGGGATGTTGCCGTCATCCGACATCTTGTCTGGCGAGTAGCTATGGAGAGTCTCACTACTGTCAGAGCAATTATTAGAAGGTGTTCTTATAAGGTGGTTATATTGAAGGTGTTTGGGTTGCACGCTTGCTACTTCGGTGGATTGCACGCCTGCAACCTCATGAGAACGCACGCTTGCTACTTCGCGAGGTTGCTTACGTGCAACTTCGAGATGGTTCCTTTTCTTCTCGGTCGCTTCGTCTTTTGCCTTTTCCTCTCTGGCGATTTTCCCGTCGAGAACCACGTTCATCCGCGTTGTGACAAACTCATAGCTGTAGGACCCGGTCCGGCTGGATCGGCTACGGTTTATCCAGTGCTGGCCGCCATCAGGCTCGCAAAGCCTGTTTAGACTCCGTCTAACGGTGTCCCTGTGAACACCCTTTGAGCGGCAATCCGGTGCAGCGAGGGATTGGCATCTCTGGTCTTGGCATTGATGTGCTGCATCACCCGAAAAGCCACAACCTTATCAACGTCATCCAATGCCGTATCGCACGACATTGCGTCGAGGATATCGAGCTTCCAAGAGGTAAAGTTTCTCACTTCCTGTTCGGTCATGTCCTCGCGCGCGCTCATTAGCTGTGCGCCCTCCGCCAGACACGGTACTTATTCGAGAGTGCGCAGGCCCCGGTTGCCTCAAGGGCCGATATGCCGAATCGCTCGCGAAGAACAGGTATCATCGGCGTAGGAATAGGATTTTGTTCCGCCAATCACCGTGCAGCGGTGATCACCGTTTCGCTGTGTTCGTGTTCTGGTGGTGTGAGGATGCTGATGCTGCCTCCATAAAGAAGTCAATGAGCTTCTGACGGCTAACACCCATCTACCGTTCACTTTCTTCGCCGGGATCTCCCCTTTATCAAGCATATCAAAAGTGGCTCGAGTTGAGCGACCGATGGCCTTATCAATCTCTTCGGCCCCCCAAATGAGGTCGAGCCCTTTTTCGTTAGAACTTTCCATTGACCGTTCCCTCTACGTCAATGGATGCGACTTGCACCTATCAGGCAGTAATAACATCATGCCTTAAGTAGGTGCAAGTCGCACCACTGACATTTTTGGGTGCAAGTTGCATCCATGGGGAATGAGCGACAAAGAGAAGTATCCCAGCGAACTAGCCGAGCGTTTCCAGATCCGACTCCCTCCGGGTCTGAGAGATCGTATCAAGGCAACTGCCGAAGCGAACGGGCGCAGCATGAACACGGAAATCGTGTCCACGCTTGCAGAGGCATACCCGGATCCACAGCAGTTCATGGAGGAACTTAAATTTCTTGATGAAATTGATGAAATACAGCGCAAGCTGGACAGGAAACGTGCCGGACAGCTTGCCGAAGTCTCCCAAAACTTCACTCAAGACTTCATCGACGCAAACGCCAAGAAGATTAATCGAAGGCGTAAAAGTGCTGACGAGGATGATCAGTGAGCGTTCGCAAGCGTGAGTGGACCACTGATAAGGGCGAGAAGCTTGCTGACCAGTTCGCGGCCACCGCGAATGTCGAGGTACGGCAGGGCGTCCATGTTGCAGATAGCGCCAGCGCGACAGTGAAGCAAGCTGGTGCGTTCTGGCGAGCAACCTCGACGGCATCAGGGCTTGAGCGATCTACAATTGATCAGTACAGGCAGCATGTAGAACTGCATATCAATCCTCTGATTGGCGAGCAGCTTCTATCGCGCCTCACTGTTCCGCTGATTCGACAGTTCGGAGACGAGTTGCGCACGTCTGGCCGGTCGCCTGCGATGGTTAAGAAGGTGCTTGTCAGCCTTGGATCTCTACTAGCAGATGCGCAGGAGCGAGGCCTGGTGGTCAGGAACGCTGTCAGGGAAAAGGGCAGGGCGAGACAGAAAGGCAAGGAACGTCGCCACGAGAAGCGCCAGAAGGGAAAGCTGAAGGTCGGCGTAGACATTCCTACCCGCGAGGACGTGAAGGCGATTGTGGGTGCTCTGGAGGGCCGCTGGAGGCCGTTGCTGCTAGTGGCGATATTCTGCGGCCTGAGAGCGTCAGAGCTTCGTGGCTTGCGTTGGGTGGACGTGGACGCCGAAAAGAAGCTTATCCACGTCAGGCAGCGCGCAGATCGGTTTAACGACATAGGTAGGCCGAAATCCGAGGCGGGAGAGCGATCGGTTCCGGCACCGCCTATTGTGATCAATGCTTTGAAGGAATGGAAGCTGGTCTATGGTCGGCCCGTAACCCGTTACGAGCAAGACGGCACTGCGATACGGGAACAGTCTAACCCGGAGCATCTTGTTTTTCCGAACGGTGTGGGCAAGGTCGAGAGCCTGGGCAACATCATCAATCGCGGACTGATACCGGTTCAGATAAGGGCAGGCGTCTCAGTCGCCACCGGGGAGAAGAATGCAGACGGCGAGGAAGTGATGCAAGCCAAGTACACAGGCATGCATGCGCTGCGCCACTTCTATGCATCGTGGTGCATCAACGCCCGGGCAGATGGTGGTCTGGAGTTGCCGCCCAAGGTGGTGCAGGAGCGCCTCGGCCATAGCTCGATCATCATGACCATGGACGTTTATGGACACCTATTCCCGCGCCACGACAATGGCGACGAACTTGCCGATGCAGAACGCTCTCTGCTAGGTTGATGCGACATGAATGCAGCATTGATACGAGAAAGCCTGCATTATATGGCTTTCGTTCGGAATCATAATCCGCGTGTCGTGGGTTCAAGTCCCTCTCCCGCTACCAAATTTTCCCGAATTTGAGACACCAGACAGCACGGCCGCAAGCGGCGCATATACGTCTCGTCCCTCATCCACGAACTTCGCCGATAGCAACCCATTCTCGCAGGCGCGGTCGTCGTCCCAGCCGGGGTGGTTGACGATGGGGTAGAGGCAGATGCCTTCGATGGGGACACCCTGTTTCATGGCGGACGTGACTTCCTGGTGGATGTAGGACATCCAGCTGGCGCGGCGGTCGCCTTCTATGCCGGTTTCGGCGATGAAGATGGGTTTGCCGTAGCGGGCGTAGGTTTCGGTGAGGATGGTTCGGAAGGGTTTGTAGAGCGGGTGGTCCATGTCGATGGGTGGGCCGCCGTGGATCCATTGGTTGTTGTGGTAGTAGTTGACGCCGACGATATCGAGATATTTGTCGGCGCCGCCGATCTGCGGCCACATTCGGCCAGCAAGCAAATCCCAGCCTTGGAACTGCGACTGACGATGGCCTTCGGCCACGCCGCGCTCCCACGGGCGGGAGGGGTCGGTGATGACGTTGATGACGGGGTCGCAATGGACGAAGCGCGCTCTCGGTTCGACGTCGAGAATGGCATCCATGGCGGCGATCGCGGCGTGGGCCAGTTGCACTTTCAACTCAAAACCGCGCCCATGGGCGAAGGGGTTAAGATAGGCAGCATCGCCACCGCCCCATGAGAAGAAAGAGATTTCGTTGACGGGCGAATAAAAGGGAATGGCGTCGGTCTGGTCTTTCACCAGCTGTGCGGCGGCAGCGGCAAAGCGGGCGAAGCGTTTGACGAATTGAGGGGACCATATGTCGATATCGTCAGGCCAGCCATAATGCAGCAAATCCCAGATGACTTGCGTTCCCGTATCGCTTGCGGCTTTCAGCATTGGGGTGAAGCTCGACCAGTCGTAATGGCCGGGCGTGGTTTCAATGAGATGCCAGCGCAGACCATCCCGCGTGGTGCGGATGTTGTGGGATGCGAGTTGGCGGTAGTCGGCGGCGGTGTGGATATCGTGGTCCGTTGCTGCGATGACGTCTAAACGTTTGCCTTTGGCCTCTCCCTCTTGGGCGCGCAGACGGTGGGTGGAGCACTCGAAGCCAGCTTGCAGGAAGGACTGGAACAGGCCGGTCGGGCCAGAGGCAGGGCGTTCCTGCACAACGGCTTGGATGAGCTTTTCCCATTGCGGGACGATGGCGGTGGCGGAGTAGCTGGTTTCCACCTTGCGGCGTAACGCTAGGCCGAGTTGGGTGCGCAGACTGCCGGATGCAATCAACCGTTCCAGTGCATCGGCGACAGCCGAGGGATCGTTATGGGGCACGAAGAGACCGGAAACCTCGTCTTCGATCTGTTGCATGGCGCCATTGTCGGGTGTAGCGATCACGGGCAGGCCAGCGGCTCCGGCCTCAGCAATCACATGCGGCATGCCTTCGCCTCTGGAAAGCCAGACGAAAATATCGAGCGCAGATAGCAGAGTTGGTATATCCTTACGGTCTCCGAGGAAGCTCAGAACATTGTCGAGTCTCCTGGTTTTGGCCAGCGCCTGCAAATGCGCGGCATAATCGGGCATGAAGGCGTCCGGACCGCCGATGACGAGGAAACGTGCATCCGGATTTCGCGCGTGGACGAGCGCCGCCGCTTCGATGAAGTCTTCGACGTTTTTCTTCGGGTCCAGCCGCCCGACCCAGCCGATGAGCATCGTATCATCAGCCACGCCGAGAGAGGCGCGGATGGAGTGGCGCTGGCTGTGTTCGAATTCCGAGAGATCGACCATGGAAGGGATTTCGATGACGTCGCTGTCTCGGCCCGGCATGATGGATTTGGCGGCATCGCAGATGGAGCGGCAAACGCCGACATAGCGGCTGGTGAAATGCTTCGGCCCAGCCAAAGCTTCGGACACCAGCCCGCCATGCTCGATGAGCGGCGGACGCCAGTGCATGCGCTCCAATGCGGGGTAGATATCGGCGACGTTCTGGCAGGAGATGACGACATCATAGGCGGCAATCTTGTTTGCCAGATAGGAGATCGTGTCTTCGAAGGACAGGCCATAGGGTGTCGTATCAACATCGACGCCGAGTTCGGTCAGTTGCTCATGCGTCTGTGGTGGCATGTTGGGTTTGTGGAAACAGGCAACGACGTCGACACGGTAGCGGGCGCGATCAAGATTGCGGGCGAGGAGCCGGACTTCCGTCTCCTCCCCACCAACAACAAGCCATGCAAAAACGAAGAGAATGCGTAGAGGCGGTTCGTGGGGCGTCATGCTTCGACCTTGAAAACGATCTGTAGAAATTCCGGACGGTTGGCGACGAGGTCAGCCAGGAAGGCCGGGCCATCCTCGAAGGGCACGATATGGGTGATCATCTGTTCGCGGATGATTGGCCCATGGCTTTTCAGCAGGCTGATTGTTTCATGGGCAAGGCGACGCCTGTCCCACTGGCTGCCGAGACCGCGCGGGACGCGGTTGATCTGGGCGCAGCGGATGTTGAGGCCGTTGTGGTGAAACTCGTCACCCAGCCGCAGCCGGTCTGCACCGCCCTGATAAAAGGCAAGGTCGATGACGGTACCCTGCGGGCGCAAAGCTTTGAGCGCGGCATGCAGGCTTTCCGCATGGGCACGCGTCTGGAAGACGATATCCGCGCCGCGGTCGCTGCCGCCATTGTGCCAGCGTGCCTTGGCGTGCTGCCATGCCGCATCTTCCGTCATGGCCATGAGCCCCATGGCTTCGGCCTTTGAACGCCGGAACTCTGACGGGTCGGCGATGATGACGCCGAGCGCGCCAGCCTTCTGCGCAAACAGCGCCGTCATCAACCCGACTGTGCCAGCGCCTATGATGATGACATTGCGTCCGGCAATGCCCGCGCCGAAGGAGGCGATGTTGGTGCCGAGTGCATCCGCGTCTGCATGCAGAATGCCATTGGCGGCAATAGGCCCCATCTGGGCGACGAGGACGCCGAGCACCGGGTCTATATCGCCGGGCATCGGCACCAGCACGTCATGGAAGGGATTGGCGGTGTGGCCGCTTTTGTGGGCGTAAGTGGTTGCCAGAACGTCGCCCGGGTGGAAATCGCCGCAACGAGACTCGGTGACGCGCGCCACTTCCATATAGCCGAGGAAGGGTACGGGATAATGTAAATCCGGCTCGTTTTCTAAGAACACGCCGCGCCCGGCATCGAAACGGGAATGGAAGTAAGGGTTGGTGTTCTTCATGAAGGTCAGTTCAGTGCCAGCCGAAAAACCGGTATAGAGAGTTTCCAGACGGATCTGGCCATCGCCGGGTGGGCCTTCCTCGTAATCGAAGAAATAGGCTCTGCCGGGTGCTTCGATGCCGAGTGAGCGGATGATGCGGTGGCCGGGAGCAAGGCCCTGCGGCGGTGCCTCTTCCCGGGGTAGGAAGCGCAAGGGTGCCTGCGGGTTTCGGTCGAGCAGCGGCTGTTCCAGCGTCAGCGCTTCGCCATTGTCTGCCGATGTTGCCACGGCCAGTGCAACACGGTGGGTGGCCAATGCATCTTCATAGGTGCAGCGAATGTGGTTTTCGCCGCCGCGCACAGCATCGATGAAGTCGCGGTCTTCCCGCCAGACGGGATCGCCTTCGGCATGGCGCACGGGGCGACCGGCACCGACATCGACCATGATGTCATGATCGGTCAGCTCGATTGCGAGACGATCCGCGAAAATGTTCAGGCCGACCTTGTGGCTCCAGCCCAGAAGGCAGGTGGAGGAGATATTGGCAATGACGCCGGACTGGAAGGTCAGGCTGGCCGTCGTCACCGCAGGCACATCGAGCCCCGGAAAATCGGGCCGATCCTTGAAGCCGGCGCGGCCATAGACCTGCGTGACTTCGCCAATGAGGTAACGGGCAAGGTCGATAATATGGGTTGCCTGCTCCACCATCTGGCCGCCGGAGCGATCCGTCTTCCACCACCATTGCGGTGGTGGGGTCTGGTCCAGCCAGTAGCCGGACAGAAGCTGGGCCGGGTTATCGGCAAGCAGGTGACGCGCCTCTTCCACAGTGTCGAGATAACGCCAGTGGTAGCCGACACCGGTGATGAGGTTGGCGGCTTCAATGGCCGCGCTTAGCTCTTCGGCCAGTGCCAGATCGAGCGTGATCGGCTTTTCGACGAAGAAGGGGATGCTGCGGCTGATCAGGTCGCGTTCCGCATCGCCATGGGCAAAGGGCGGAATGCAGATATAGACGGCATCCAGCGTTTCCTGCTCCAGCATGGAGCGGTGGCTGTCGAAAGCCTTTGCGCCGAAGCGTGACGCGGCCTGTTCTGCGCGTGCAAAATCCGGGTCGGCGAAGGCGACCAGCGCCACGTCTTCGAAACCGGCCAATATATCCAGATGGCGATGGGCGATGCCGCCAACGCCGATAAAGCCGATGCGTGTCTTGTCCATGAAAGCATGTCCTTGTGTAAAATGCGGCTGTTGGGAAAGAACGCGCCCGTAAACGGCGGCGGTTTCATTTGCCATGCGCTGTGCTGAGAATTGCGTTTGAAACCGGGCGGCCCCGGCCTGTCCGATGGCTTCTGCCCGCTTTGGATCGTTGAGCGCCTCAATCAGCACATGGGCCAGGGAGGCAGCGTTTCCGCTTTCTGCGAGATAGGGATGGTCCAATCCCAGCGCCTCGATATTGCCGCCAATATTTGTCGCGACGACAGGCAACCCCAGAGACATGGCCTCGAGAACCGCGAGTGGCAGTCCTTCGAATTTCGATGGCAAAACGAAGAGATCGGCGCTGGACATCAGCGCAGCAATATCCGTGCGGTGACCGGTGAAGATGACGTGGTCGTCGAGCGAGCGTTCGCGAACCAGTGTCTGAACGGCGGCCATTTCCTCGCCTCTGCCGATCAGCAGGAGCATGGTCGATGGGTGGACGGCGAGAACGGCGGGCAGGGCTTCGATGAGCGTAGCTTGGTCTTTCTGCTTGGTGAAGCGGGCGACCGTTATCAGGACCTTTTTGCCTTCGAGACCATCGATCACGCTGACGTGCTCGCCCCCTGTGCGTTCCAGTGCGAAGGTGCCGTTGCGCACAACGGTGATCTGGTCCGGCGCGACGCCATTGTTCTCGAAGCTCGATCTGGACGCATCCGACACGACGATGCGGTGGGCGAGGGCTGCGCATTCGCGGGCATATTGTTCCTGCTGGTCAGCGTCGGTCAGGAGGTAGGGCAGATGCTCTGTTCTGATGATGGGAATGCCGCTGGCAATGCCGGCGCGAGCAAGCGCATGGCCTTCCCAGCCGATGCCGGCATGGACATGAAGGAGAGATGTCTCTGTGGGTTGCAGCCACTGCGAAAAGCTTTCCATGTCATCGATTGTCTTCACCGCAAGGCCAAGGCGCGCGGCCCTTGCGATCAGCTCATTATCGCCACCGGCGGGGGCGGCGATGGTGACGTTCCAATCTTCCTGAAGCGCGCGGCCAAGTGTAAGCATGTGCTCACCCATGCCCGACGGGTCCAGACTTTCCGTTGCTAAGATGATCCGTCGCTGGTTATCGCTCATAGGCTGGGGACAGCCAAGGCATCCCCAAGAGCAGCCGGGGTGAGGCCTGCTTTTCTGGGCAGAACTTTTTTGGCTGGGATGGTCGGGTAGGCATTGCGCAGAACAGCTTCGTCCATCAGTCCTTTCATGGACAGGTAGGTCTTGTCCCAGGAAGAGCCTTCCAGCATGACATCAATCGCTGCCAGCCAGTCTTTGCCGCCAACCTTCAAGGCAATGGCCTCATCGCAGGCCTTTGCGAAAGCTGGGGCGTCTGCGGCAACGAAGACGCCATTGATATCGCCGTAATGGCGTACGACATCCGTAATCGCCGTGCTGACGACAGGGCGGCCAGCGGCCAGATATTCCGGCGTCTTGGTCGGGCTGATGAATTGCGTCGAGCTGTTCAGCGCAAAGGGCATCAGTGCTGCGCTCCAGCCGGATACATAGGTCGGCAGGTCGTGGTAATTCTTCTGGCCGAGATAGTGAATGTTATCGGCCCTCGGCAAATCTTCCGGGGCAATTTTGACAACGGGGCCGATGAAGACGAAGGACAGCTGCGGTCTGGCCTTGGCCAAGGCTTCGATCAGTTCCAGATCCAGACGCTCATCGATGACGCCGTAATAGCCGACCTTCTGGCCGGGGATGGATAGCTGGTCGGCGGGCTCCGTCCTGTCCCTGCGGGCGGAATGGAAATGGGCGACGTCTACGCCGGAAGGGAAGGGATGGATGTTGTCGTGCTGATGGCGTTTGGCTTCATAAAGGCTGTAGCCGCCGGTAAAGACGACATCGGCCTCCGCCATAAGCGCAGCTTCCATATCCTTCATGTGATGCGGCGCGAATTTGAAATTCGCCAGCTCATCCATGCAGTCATAGATAATGGCGGAGGCATCTATGTGGCGTGCAAAACTATACATTGTCGGGGTGTAGAACCACAGGATCGGGCGTGCGGCGCCATACATCGCCAGCAGGTCATCCAACAGATTGGCGAGTGCCTTTTCGCGGTCGGCCTCGCTCCACCAGTGGGGTATGCGCGGACGAACGGACTTGACCGTCGTTCCCTCGAAAGGGTGGATTTCCAGATAGGCCAGATGATGGTCCGTGGGTATAAATTCTTCAAAAAAGAAGACAGCCCTCTCCCTTGCGAAACGCGACATCAAATGCTGCGGACGCTGAAGAACGAAATCCCACCGAAGGTGCGAAAAGCAGATAAGCGGGGTCTTCCGCTCAGACACTGCAAGTGACGGCGGGGAAATCGAACTGGAGAGATTCATTGGCACATCCGCATTTGAGAGACATACTCAAACCAGCCGTGAAGGGCTTTGTTCCTAAGGCGTGAAAACTTTCTAATATTCTGAAATATCGATAATTTTTCGCAATTTTTCAATGGAATGCGGCCATGTCCAGTTATCGATCACCGCCTGACGGGGAGAGAAAGTGTCGAGCTTCTCCAGCATCGATGCGATGCCTTCGTGGAACTGCTCGGCGGATGCGACCTGACCTGTTTGCGCGGTGATATATTGCAGACCGCAACTGAGATGATTGTTCGCAAGCACCGGCAGTCCTGCCAGCATGTATTCTGTGAGAATGGCCGGTGCGCCATCATTCACACCGCAGACGACGCCCATTTTGGCGAGGTTCATCAAACGGTTGACCTCTGCGAAGGAAACACCGGGCGGCCCGACGAAATCGACGTCGATCCCGAGATCGTGGGCCTGCTGTCGCAGATCCTCGCTCATTTCTCCGTAGCCAAAAACACAGAGCGCGCGGAGGGAGCACGGAAATTTTGCCATTGCCTCGAAAAGAATGTCGTGACGCTTATACCCCTGCGCCGCCGCGACATAGATGATGTCGTATGGCTCGGCCCCCTCGATAGGGTAGAACATGCTGTCGGAGGCGAATTCCGGGCCGATGGGAAGAATTGCGGTTCTCATCTGCGGGTGAAGCGCCGTCACCTCGTCCGACTGCCATTCTGCGCCAGTCAGGACCAGGTCGAAATGTCTGCTGACCTCCGGCGAAATTCGCAAGGCAGGTGCATCGATGGAATTATATATTTTGTAGGTTTTATCGCAGGCAATCAAAATCTCTTCCGACACACCTAAGCCCCAGACGCAGAGCATCTCCGGCGGACCGAAGGTTTGGATATGCGCCAGCATGTCATTGGAGTGAAAAGGCGCCTCCGGGCCATTCATCTGAAACGAACGCCGGATGATGAGCGGCGCCTGGCTGAGATCAGCTTCTGGTAGATCGTCGCTGCGCCAATGGGTCCATATTTCGATGACATCGACCATTCCGGCTTTCACACAGGCGAGCGGCAGACGTTCGATATAGCCGCCTTCGACCTGAAAATCGGGGATTGCGTCTGTTGCGATGGCAGGCGTTCCGCGCGCCCCACTTTGCCATTGCTGCTGTAAGGTTTCGATGGACGGGATATCGGCCGGGAAGGGACCGCCGCCCTGGAAATCGCTGATAACGACGAGCCGTCTGGGCTTCGATTTTTCGATCATCGTCAAAGCGTCTCCTTGCTAAAAAGAAAAGCGCGGCACCGGATGCCGCGCTTCGTCATCGCTATTATTTATTGGCAGGCGGTGGAGACGCCTTGCCGAGCTTCACGGAGGGCTCGCGGCCCCAAACGCGCAGATCGGCCAGCTTGGCGACGAAGTCTGTCGGGTCTTCGTCCTGCGGCAGGGCAACCACGCCTTCATCGATTGCTCCTGCAATGCCCGCCTTTTGCAGCAGCGGCATGGCGGATTCAACGTAACCGATGAATTTGCAATGCTGGAAGGCATCCGCCACGAAGTCACGCGCAGTCGCTTCATCGACCAGGTCTTCAATTCCTTCCGGCGAGGTCAACAGAGCAACCGCATCGAAGAGGACTGAAGGGCCGCCGTCGATCATGTGGTGAGCCTTGATCATGCTGCCATCGGAAGCTTTGACACCGCCCACTTTTGGCGCGATCAGCTCAAACACGGCCTTTTCGGCAGTGATCGCTTCCGTCAGTGCCGAAAGCATACCGACATCGACGCCATCGGTGATGAGAATGCCGAGCTTGCGACCTTCGAAACGCTTCGGCCCGTTCTGGACAATGCTGAGGGCGGGCGATGGATCGAGATCCTGCCGTGTCGGCATGGCGGCATCGGCTGGCTTCGGCATGGATTCGAAACCAAGCTTCTGCGCGACGGTCATTGCTAACGTCTCATCGATGTTGAGCAGATGCGAAACCATACGTTCACGAATGGCCGGAATTTCGACCTTGCTGAGTTCGAATGTCAGCGCTGCTGCGATGTGGCGCTGTTCTGCACCGGTCTGGCTGATGTAGAACTGCCGCGCCTGGCTGTAATGGTCGGCGAAGCTTTCGGGGCGAAGGCGTGCCTTGGTGCCCTGTTCTTCCGCCGGGAAGTGACGATAGCCCTGCGTTGGCGATTCCCGTGGGCCTTCGCCATGCGAGTTTGGCTGGTAATTGACCCGACCGACCGGATTGCGCATCGCCATATGACCATCCTGCTGGAAATGCGCGAAAGGACACTTGGGCGCATTGATCGGCAGATGGGTGAAGTTCGGGCCACCGAGACGCTTCAGCTGCGTGTCGAGATAGGAGAAGTTACGGCCCTGAAGCAGCGGATCGTTGCTGAAATCGATGCCCGGCGGCACATTCTGGGTCATGAACGCGACCTGTTCGGTCTCGGCAAAGAAATTGTCCGGCATGCGATCCAGCACCATGCGGCCAATGGCCTTTGGCGGCAGGATTTCTTCGGGAATGATCTTGGTCGGATCGAGAACGTCGAAGTCGAAGCTGTCGGCAAATTCCTGATCGAACAGCTGGACCTGCAACTCCCATTCCGGGAAATTGCCGGACTGGATGGCATGCCAGAGGTCGCGGCGGTGGAAGTCCGGGTCGGCGCCATTGATCTTGACGGCTTCGTTCCAGGCAACGGACTGAAGACCCAGTTTCGGCTTCCAATGGAATTTGACGAAGGTGGATTCGTCCTTGTCGTTGACGAAACGGAAGGTGTGGACGCCGAAACCTTCCATGAAGCGTAGCGAACGCGGAATGGTTCTGTCAGACATGATCCACATGACCATGTTCATGCTCTCGGGCGTCAGGGTGATGAAATCCCAGAAATTGTCATGGGCCGTCTGCGCCTGGGGGAAAGCCCGGTCCGGCTCCTGCTTGGCGGCATGGATCAGGTCGGGAAATTTGATGGCATCCTGAATAAAGAAGACTGGAATGTTGTTGCCAACCAAATCCCAGTTCCCTTCCTTGGTATAGACCTTGACGGCAAAGCCGCGCACATCGCGCGCCAGATCGGCAGAGCCCTTGTTACCCGCAACCGTGGAGAAGCGCACGAAGAGCGGGGTCTTTTCACCCTTGCGCTGGAACAGGTCGGCCTTGGTATAGGCAGCCAGAGATTCGTAGGTTTCAAAATAGCCATGCGCACCGTAACCGCGGGCGTGAACCACGCGCTCCGGAATGCGTTCATGGTCGAAATGGAACATCTTCTCGCGGAAGTAAAAGTCGTCCATGACGAGCGGGCCGCGCGCGCCGATCCGCAGGGAATTCTGGTCGTCTGCAACCGGGCCGCCCTGGGCGGTGGTCATGACGGGCGTGTCGCCGTCGGCAAACTGGTGGAGTCCACCACCCTGTCCGCGTTGCATTTTCTGGTCGTGAATGGTCACGACGTCTGTCTGTTGCACTGATTTGGGAGCAGCGGGTTTCTTGGCCATGATGGATTTCCTCATAGTTGGACCTGAACTGCGTCAGCGCAACCCAGACATAAAAAGGCCGCCGGAAAGAGGCGGCCTTATCAGTATTCAGTCTGGCTTAGAGGCCGGGACGGCTGTAACGCATACGTTCTTTTTCGATCTGGTCGGAATTGTAAGGATCGAGCGTGTCGTCGAACTTTTCCCAACCCTGCTCATTGTAAGCCGTACGGCGTTCAGCCGGATCGACCCAGTTCGAGCGCTTCAGGATGGCCTCGGCTTCGGTCACCATGCCGTCGTCTACCTTGGCAGTGACGATGGTTCCGCCACGGCGCACACCTTCTGCGTAAACATGAGCGTCGTCTTCAGACACGCCATTGTCCGTCAGCGCGCCGACGATACCGCCAGCTGCGCCGCCTGCAACGGCACCGGCCACAGCACCTGCGGCAGTGGCTGCAAGCCAGCCAGCGGCGACAACGGGGCCAACGCCCGGAATAGCCATCAGGCCAAGGCCCGTTAGAAGACCGCCTGCGCCACCGACGACGGCACCAATGCCAGCACCGGTTCCGGCACCTTCGGCAGCCTTGGAATCGTCATTGTCGTGACGATTGTTGGCATTGTTCGAAACAATGCTGATGTCCTTGGACGGTACGCCTGCAGTTTCCAGCGCGGTCACTGCCGAGCGGGCATCTGCATGATCATCGAAAAGTCCGGTAATTGTTTTCATAGTATGGTCCTCAAAAAAATCGTTGGCGTGACGAGATGGCGAATTACTTCGCGACGACGTTGCCCTGGTAATCCAAGGCGATCATGACGGCCTTGCCATCCTTCATGCCTGCTGCCATCCAGATGCCCTTGTCGTCCTTCTTGAGGTCCTTGACCTCAGAATAACCGGCTTCTTCGATACGCGTCTTCGCCTGATCTTCAGTGAAGCTGTTCGCGCCTTCGACAGGTGCGGTCGGGTTCTTGGTTTCCGGCGTTGCAACCGCTGGTGTCTTTCCGTCCGTGGTCGTGGCAGGAGCCGACATGGATGGCGCTGTGGTTGCTGGGGCAGTGGTCTGGGCAGCAGCGGTCAGTGCCGTAGCGCTAAGCAGCGCTGCCGCAAGAATGATCTTCTTCATGGTGATTATTTCCTCTTCATGCGGACCGTTCTTCACAGCTCCGTGTGTAGCTAACCGCCGGTAGGATCATTCGTTCCATATGAGTAAAATTAAATGGAAGCGGCGGTCGCAGAAGAGTGGTGTTTTTGAACGCATCCGACAAAAAATAGCGCTGCGCTGAGCCAGAAATGCAAAAACACGGCGTTTCCGCCGTGTTTCTTGTCCAGTTGCTCACTGACCTTGAGAAAACCTAGTCGCGCGGTTCATGCATGGGACAGCGGTTGAAGGCTGCACGAAACTGCGAGGAATGCTCATAGGTGTCCTTGCGAGCGCGGTTGATGTTGCCGAGCGGGCGGTGGGCGGCAAGACCGGTCCAGACGCTGAAACGCATCTCGTCATCCACCTTGCGAACATTCTCGTCGCTCCAGCTATCCTGCGGCGCGGCTTTTACCGTGGCAACGGTGGTGAAGGGGGCTTCTTCCTCTTTCCATTCCACGGTCGGGTCTTCGACGGGCTGTTTTTCCAGATCGCGGCAGAGTTGTACTTGCAGCAGCCACTCACCGGCGGTGTCGCGCATTTCGGCCTGAACGGTTTCGCGAATGGCGTTGTCGCTGACGCTGGTGTCTATTTCTCGTCCGGTCAGCTCCACCAAGCCTTGCGAAACGGGCTTTAGCCGGAACTTCGCGACATAGTCACCGTAGCGAAACGGAGTGACGCTGAAATAGGTCTCACCCAGCGGGTCGATATTGGGCGCGCCGCCCATCGACTGAACAACCGAACTTTCGATGCCCACCGTTTCCAGCGCGCTGTTGACCGTTTGCAAGACGCTGGAAAGAACCTTCTTGGTGCCTTCCATGCGGTCGGTGGTCTTGGCCAGCATTTTCAGATTGCCCTGAAACTTCTTGGCATCGGCTGTCTGGAATACCGGGCCGTTGACCATGACGAAGTCCTGCGTCGAGCCTTCCGCCCCTTCGATACGGTCTCCTTCGACACCCACCACCTTCATGGCAAGACCACGGGGCAGGGAGATCGCATCTGGCAAGATGTCACCGGCATTCGTGGAAAGGCGCAGATAGACCTTGTAGCTTCCGGGGGCAGCGAAGAGGCCTTGGGCAAACTCCGGCGACAAGCCGTCTGCGACGGTCAAGGAGCCGTCCAGAATGCCGTGGGATTTTGCATGGACCGAGCGTACGGCATGGCCGTAATCTTCAGCCGTGCGGTTGAGGATGACGTCGAATGTCTCGTTGAGATCTGATATCACCTCCTGTTCATCAGGCTTGATCTCTTCCAAGTCGGCGGAATAGCGGACAGGCTGGGATAACGTCATGGGTCATTTCTCCGTGTGGGATGGGAAAGAGCGAAAGGGCGATGGTCTCCAGCAAGCCCGGTCGTCAAGTCTCTAACAGCGTGGTGTTTGGAATGGTTCCAAACGTGCCATCCGGCGTTCTTCCCCGATCAGTTTTTGCAGGCAATGGCAACGAAGTGGCCTGTGCGCCGTTGATGCACATCAGGTCATCAGGGAGTTTCGCGCCATGCCACGTCATGTTTTCTGGAAAGGGCATTTGCGACTGTCGCTCGTCACCGCTGCCGTTTCCCTGACGCCCGCCACGACGGAAAGCGGGAAGGTGCGTTTCCACATTCTCAACCGCAAAACCGGCAACCGCGTCGAGAGCATCTATGCCGATAGCACCACGCATCGGAAGGTGACAGACAAGAACCAGGTAAAAGGTTTTGCCAAGGAAGACGGCAGCTACGTTCTGCTGGAGGATGACGAAATCGATGCCGTGGGGCTGGAGAGCACGCGCACCATCGATATCCAGACTTTCGTGCCAGCCGGTTCGATCGACTGGATCTGGTACGACCGGCCGCATTTCCTGAAACCCGAAGACAAGATCGGTGCCGAAGCCTTCGGCGTTATCAGGGATTCCATGAAGGCCAACAATGTCGCAGGTATCGCCCGGCTGGTCATTTATCGGCGTGAACATGCGGTCCTGCTGGAGCCCGCAGGCAAAGGTATCATCCTGTGGACCTTGCGATACTACGATGAGGTGCGCGAAAGCATCGATACGCTGGAGCCGAAAAAGAAGATGGATTCCGAGCTTCTGTCGCTGATGGAAAAGCGCATCGAGAAGAACACGACCGCGTGGAAGCCATCCGTTGCGCAGGATACGGTTCAGAAGAAAATCAAGTCGCTGCTGAAATCCAAGGAAAAGGGCAAAGCCGCTTCCAAACCCAAGGCTGCTGCCACTAAAAAGAGTGGCGGCAACGTCATCAACATCATGGATGCGCTCAAGAAAAGCCTCGCATCGGAAAAGCGGGGCTGATGCTTATTTCGGCAGAGGGCGGGCGGCGTCGAAGAAGCCGCTCCACGGGTCGTTTTTCATGGCCTTCAGACGCGGCGCAATGTTGCTGACTGTGAAGTAATCTGGACGGATTTCATCCGTTAGTTCCGACCAGTCCAGCGGCATGGATATGGCAGCTCCGGGGCGTGCACGGGTGGAATAGGGTGCCACTGCGGTATTGCCGCGACCGTTGCGAAGATAGTCGATGAAGATTCGGCCACGTCGTTTGGATTTTGTCGAGACGGCGAGATATTTGTCGGGATCGGACTTGGCCATATCCACCGCCATAGCCTTGGCAAAGGCCTTGACCGCAGTCCAGCCAGCCTGTGGTTTCAGCGGGCTGACAACATGCAGGCCCTTGCCGCCTGAGGTCTTGACGAAGGCAGCCAGCCCGACATCTTCAAAGCGCCGCTTCAACTCATGGGCCGCATCGATGATCTCGTCCCAGCCCACAGCCTCGCCGGGGTCGATATCCATTGTGATCATGTCCGGCTTTTCCCAGCTGCGCGTCGTTGCGCCCCATGGGTGAATTTCAAGCGCTGCCGATTGCACCAGCGCCATCAACCCGTCGAAATCAGTGATCCTGATCAGCGGTTCGCCCTGCTTGTCCTTGGGGTCGGCAATCTGGCCAATCGCCTTGTTGGTGCCGCGCCATGGGTGCTTCTGGAAGAAATGCGGACCATCAATTCCATCAGGGCAACGCAGAAGCGCCAGCGGGCGGTCCACGATATAGGGGGCCATGAGATGCCAGACCTGCGCGTAATAATCCGCCAGACCTTCCTTCGTCACGCCGTCCTTCGGCCAATAAAGCCGTTCCGGGTGGGAGAAGGTAACGGTGGTTTTGGGCACGGGTTTTGCTGTGCTTTGCTGATCCTCACGGTGTATGTCCATCGCGTCCTTGTCCTCGCGAAGCCCACGGAAAGATGCGTGGCGCAGATTGCCGTCAGCAGACCATGTTCGAAACTCCACCTCGGCGACGATCTGCGGTTTCACATAGATCAGGTCACGCTTGGCCAGAACGGTCAGCTTGTCGGCAAAAGGGCTTTCCTTCTGGGTCAGCGGCTGCAAAGTCTGAAACAGCTTTTCCGCAACATCAGCCGTGAAGCCGGTGCCGACGCGCCCGACATGGTTCAGCCCATCCTCATCGTAGACTCCAAGCGCAAGCGAGCCGATAGCCTCATCCGAGGTTGACGACAGGGTAAAGCCGCCGATGACGAACTCCTGACGGCTGGAGCATTTGGATTTGATCCACTGACCTTTCCGGCCTGACAGATACTTGCTGCTCTTCTGCTTGGAAATGACACCTTCGAGGCTCAGGCGGCAGGCATGGTCGAGGATCATGTCGCCGCTCTGCTCGAAATGCTCGCTGTAGCGCAGGATCGGGTCTGCTGACGGCAGCAGCTTTTCCAGCAGATGTTTGCGCTCGATCAGCTCTGCCGTCTGCAGGCTGCGTCCATCGAGATAGAGAAGGTCGAAAGCGTAGAAGCGAAAGCGGTCGGTGCGGCCGTCGCTCAAATCCTTTTGGAGCGCGGAGAAATCGGATGCGCCATTGTCTCGCTCCACGACGATTTCGCCATCCAATATGGCGGTTTCGACCGGTAGTTTTGAAAAGGCGCGGGCGACGTCGTCTCCGAATTTTTCGGTCCAGTCCAGACCGCTCCGGGTCAGAAGCGCGATCTTGCCGTCATCGATACGGACCTGAATGCGATAACCGTCGAATTTGATTTCATGCAGCCAGCGATCACCGGCGGGCGGCTTGGGTTTCAGCGTGGCGAGGGCGGGAGGAATGAAGTCTGGCAGGGCGACCTTGCGTGCGCCTTTGGGGAAGTCGTGCGCCTGCTTTTCTGCCGGTGCGGCCTTTGCTGTCTTGCCGACGGGTTTGGAATTCCATGTGTCGTCAGGCTTGGCAGCGACGGCTTTCACGCTCCGCCCGGATTTCACGGAATCCGGTTGATCGACCAGAATATCGCCCTTGTCGCGGGCTTCCTCGTCCTCGACCTTCATCAGCAGCCAGTTTTCGCGCTTTTCTTCCGGCTTGCCGTGCATCCGCACCAGATGCCAGCGGCCTTTCAGCTTTTCGCCGTCCAGCTCGAATTCCAGATGGCCTTTCTTGTAACCCTTCTTAGGATCACCAACAGGATGCCAGATGCCCCGGTCCCACAGAACCACGGTGCCACCGCCATATTGGCCTTTGGGAATGACGCCCTCGAATTCGCCGTAGCTTAAGGGATGGTCTTCCACATGCACGGCCAGCCGCTTGTCGTCGGGGTTGAGGCTGGGGCCGCGCGTGACCGCCCAGCTTTTATAGACACCATCCATTTCCAGCCGGAAATCATAGTGAAGCCTGCGGGCATCATGTTTCTGAATGACGAAAGATGAGCCTTCACTTTCAGCCTTCGTTCCGCGTGGTTCGGGCGTCTGGTCAAAACGGCGTTTGGCGTTGTAGGTTTGCAGGCCCATGGCTAGCTCGCTTTTTTCGTGCCCGTCTTACTGGCTGGCTTCTTGCGTGGAGATTTGGCCTCGCCCTTATCGGCGGCGCTGCGGCGAAGTGCTTCCTTGAGATCAACCACGTTGTCGCGCTTCTCCTCGACATGTTTCTTGATCGGACGCCCCTCGATCTTCGCCTTGACCAGTTCGGCCAGCGCATCATTGTAACGATCCGGATAGGCGGCTGGATCGAAGGTTCCGGCGCGTTTCTTGATGATGTGGCCGGCAAGCTCCAGCATCTCATCATCGAACTTAAGGTCAGGCACGGATTTGAAGGTCGTGCTTTGCGAGCGGACTTCGTAATCGAAATTGAGCGTGGTCGCGATCAGCGATTTTTCATGCGAGCGGATGATGAGGACGCGGTTTCTGCGAAACAGCACGGCCTCGGCAATCGCCGCCACCTTCTGCCGCTGCATGGCCTGGGTGAGCAGGCTCAAAGCGTCCTCCCCGTCCTGATCGGTCGCGGCCAGAAAATAGGGCCGATCGAAATAGAGCTTGTCGATTTCATCATAAAGAATGAAGTTTTCGACCTGAATGACCTTGTCGCTTTCCGGCATCAGCTTTGCGATCTCGTCACCCTCAACGATGACGTGGTCGCCATTGTCCAGCTCGAAGCCGCGGACCTGATCTTCCTTGTCCACCTGATCGCCGGTGTCGCTATCGACATACTGCCGCTCAACACGATTGCCGGTCTTGCGGTTGACGATGTTGAAGGAAATCTTTTCCGAGGAGGTCAGCGCGGAGTAGAGCCCGACCTCGCAGACCAGATCGCCGAATTTGATGTGGCCTTTCCAGCTTGCCCGCCTCGTCATGGACGCGCGCCTTCGCGGTCCGAACCAAGCCGCAGATGTCTCAGCGACTTGTCGATGGTCTGCATGTCTTCTGCGGTAACGACGGGGATGGGATCGGACGCCATGGCCTCCAGCACTTCAGGCGAAAGGCCGCCATTGCGCATGACCCATTCCATCGCCTCACGCGTTTCCCGCTCGGCACGCAGTTGCGCGTAGAGTGCAAGGATCAAGCGATCCCTGACATCATAGGTTTTATGACCAGATTTCTTGGGTGTACGCGACACGGATCACTCCTCCAACCAATGGCCTCGAAAACACCCTAACGCCCACAACCGTCCGGCGTTCCAATTTCGAATGCGGTGACAGGATTTGATGGTGACGCAAGAAATTCCGGTGTGGATGAGAGCAAATTCAGAAGAAGCACATCAACCAGAGCGGGGCACGCAAAATAGTCAATCAACCGCTGGAAGTATTTCCAAGGCAAATCTTCGACTTACTTTGAGGCGCAAGTTTATCCTTGTTTTTCAACGTCATTTAACCAAAGCAAAATCCTCGTTTTTATCGTGGAACCAAACGCGCCGATGCGACTTGTTACGCTAGGGCGCGACACGTACGGGGCAAGTTTTGAATTTCATAGGAGGCGGCGAATGCGGGGATTTGTTCCGGGGCTTTGCTTGGAACGAATGTCCAATCGGGACTCCAGACGAATGGCCCGTTGAACTTCAGACGCTCGTCAACGTCATGCTCGGTTCGTTGCAGCCCATGCTGATGGTGTGGGGTCCGCAGCAAATCACGCTCTACAACGATGGTTACGCTGCCATGTGCGGCAACCGCCATCCTGCTGCCTTCGGGCACCCCTTCAAAGACCTTTGGTACGACATTTGGGATGGTGTGGAGCCGATTATCTCCGCCGCCTATGCGGGGCAGGGCACCTCGATGGATGACATCCAGTTCATCATGCATCGGAAAGGCTACCCGGAAGAAACGCATTTTTCCTTTTCCTACACCCCGGTGAGAGACCGTGACGGTGTGGTGCTGGGCATGTTCTGCGCCTGCACCGAAATCACCAATGAAATTCTCATGCGCCGTGAGCAGCAGAGCCAGCAGGAAAAACTACTCCAGATATTCGAAATGTCACCCTCTGGCATCGCAACACTCAGTGGTCCGAACCACGTCTTCGAATTTGCCAATGAGGAATATTACTCGATGATCGGTATGGGCCGCGAGATCATCGGCAGGTCCGTGGCCGAGGCCGTGTCGGAAGTCGTCGGGCAGGGGTTCATCGATCTGCTCGATGGGGTCTACAGAACGGGTGAGCCATTTGCATCGCGTGCCGTACCGGTCGAACTGAACCGTGGGCCGGATGGCGAGAGCCAGAAACGCATGATCGACCTCGTCTATCAGGCAATGCGGGCGCCGGATGGACGGATCACCGGCATTCTCGTGCAGGCGCAGGACGTGACGGAGCGCGTGGCTGAGCAGAAGCATCGCGAACTGATATCGCATGAACTCGGCCATCGTTTGAAGAACCAGCTAGCCATGGTGCAGGCCATCGCTTCGCAGACCCTTCGTTCGGCGGAAGATGTTTCTTCTGCCCGCAAGACGTTGTCCGCGCGTATCGGTGTTCTAAGTGCTGCGCATGACACGGTCATCCAGGGGGGGCTCGGCACATCGCAGGTGCACAAACTCGTCAACCAGATGCTGGAAGTCCATGACGACCCGATGGCGTCGCGGTTCTCGGTCTCCGGCCCCAATCTGCGCGTCGGCTCGCGCCCGTCGCTGTCGCTGTCTTTGATCCTGCATGAACTGGCGACCAATGCCATCAAATACGGGGCGCTTTCCGCGCCGGAAGGCAACGTCAATATTCGCTGGCGTGTCTCCGGTGACAGGAATGACCGGTTCGAACTTGTTTGGACGGAAACCGGTGGCCCCGTCGTCATGTCGCCGGAACGGGTGGGTTCCGGGTCGCGTCTCATCAAGGCCGGACTTGCCGGTGCCGCCGATAGCAATGTCGATATCATCTATGACGCCTGCGGCTTGCGCTGCATCATTTCAGCAGAGCTGACCAGTTTTCAGCAGGAGCATTAAGCAGATGCCGCAACCCCGCCTTTTGATCGTTGAAGATGACGGCCTCATACGGCTCGACCTTGTGGATATGGTCTGCGACCTCGGCTATGTGGCCGATGAGGCGGCAACAGCCGACCAAGCCGTCAAGATGCTGGAAGCCGACGAGTCCATTCACGCGATACTGACTGACATCGATATGCCGGGCTCAATCAACGGCTTGGGTCTTGCCAATGTTGCGCATCGGCGCTGGCCAGATATCAAGGTGGTCGTAATTTCAGGGCGCTACAATCCGGCGGAAGGCGTTCTGCCTCCGGGTGCGATTTTTCTGACCAAGCCGGTGTCGCCGCATGTCATCGAAAAAGCACTGTCCGATATCGGTCTCAGCATCGCCTGTTGATTGGCTGGCCCCAGACATGCAAAATGCCCGCACGCAGCGGGCATTTTTTGATGGAAATTCGGTCTTTGCTTACTGCCAGGTCTGGCGGTCGTACCAGGTATCGACATCCTTGCGAACGTGGTCTTTCTCGACGCCGTAGCGCTCCTGGATCTTACCTTCCAGCTGGTCGCGCTTGCCTGCAATCTGGTCCAGATCATCGTCGGTGAGCTTGCCCCACTGTTCCTTGATCTTGCCCTTAACCTGCTTCCAGTTGCCTTCTACACGGTTCCAATCCATGGCTTTTCTCCTTTTTGTTACATAGAAGTAACGGGCGGGCAGCTTCTGCGGTTCCGATAAAATAATCGTTGAAAATTCGTTAAAATCTGATTCGACATGTGATTCGATCAGGTGTAGATATTAATCGTTCGTGAAAATGAGTGTCGATACTTGGCGTATTCTAGGGAGGATGAGCCTTGTCGTATGCGGCTTTTCAAAGGGTTGGCGCACAATTGTCACCCCAGCAGGTCACTGACCTTCAGACCATATTTGATGGCGTGTGTTTCGAGTGCCTTGAAGACCGGAGCAGTTCGGTCGCCAATGAATGTGCAGCCGTTCTGATCAGGAGCGCCCAGCGCGGCATCCTCGATCATGAGATGCTTCGCGACATTGGCAAGGCGGTTCTGCGCCGCCATTGATCGTCTGAGAAATGACGAATGGTGCAAGCGCCCGGTCCCCCGGGCGCTTTTGTTGTGTCAGCTTTTTTCCTGAATATGGGCTTCCAGAAACCACAGCGATTTGTCGAGATCGCGCGAGGCAGCGGTGAAGATATCGGCTGTGTTGGCATCGCCCGCATCATCGGCTTCATCAATGGATTTGCGAACCAGATTGGCGACATCGCCATAGCGCTCGATCAGTTCTGCCAAATGATCCTGAATCTTGAAGATGTCCGTCGGGTAGGCTTTCAGCTTCGATGTGGATGTTACCGTCTGCACGGTGCCGAGTGCTGTTCCACCTAGTTGCACGGCGCGTTCTGCAATCGTGTCGCTGTGCTTGTCCAGCAGGGTGCGGAACTGGTCCAGCAGCTCGTGGATGGCAATGAATTGTGGCCCCTTGAGGTTCCAGTGCGCCTGCTTGGTAATCAGCGAAAGATCGATGACGGAAGCCAGAGACTCGTTCAATAGCCCTATCACTGTCGCTTTCGCATTGGACGGCAAATCGTTCCTGGTCTTATGGGTTCGCATTTTTCTCTCCTCAAACATCGATCAATGGTTCGTTTTTGAAACATGTGAGAAAGCAACGAGTTGAGTGCGCCAGTCGTTCCAATCATTCTGTACGGAAACGACCATTCTGCGCGGTTCAATCGTCAGGCACATCGCTGATGATTTCGCGATTCAGCAAAATGAGGGATCGGTCGGGCGCGATACGATAGGTCTCGAAGGCATGCTGTCCGTCATTCATGATGAAGTCATGGGTCAGCGTGCTGCCGATGGGCGACTTGGTCAATTTGGTTCGCGGCTGGCCGCCATAGGTGATGCTGCCCGGAATGGGCTCCACGGATGAGGCGGCGGTCGTGCAGGATGTGAGCGCCAGAATGAGAAACAGGGCGAGTGGGCGCATAGTTTATTCCTTGAAAGAGCTCGGGCTGCAAGCTTAACGGGTACCGACTGCTTTCCGTTCCGACGACAAAAAAGCCCCGCATCCTTTCGAATGCGGGGCAGTTCCTTGGGAGGAACGCTGAGTCTTTTGTTTGCGCGACTTGCTCAGTCTTCGTTGGCGGCAAGCTGAGTCAGCACCTGGCCACGCCCGCGAAGGCGCATGATGAGCGGCACGATGAAAGCTGCTGCAGCGACGAGGAACAGGCCCACCGCAATCGGCGAGGTGAACAGCACCATTGGGTCGCCCTGTCCGATGGACAATGCACGACGCAATTGCTGCTCCGCCAATGGTCCGAGGATGAGACCAACGACGGCTGGTGCAATCGGGTAGCCGAAGATGCGCATGATGTAGCCGAGGATACCGAAGGCGAGCAGCATTCCGAGTTCGAAGACAGATGGGTTTGCGCCGATGGTGCCGAGCGTTGCAAACAGCAGAATGCCTGCATAGAGCCAAGGTTTCGGAATGGTCAGCAGCTTCACCCACAGACCGATCAGCGGCAGGTTGAGAACCAGCAGCATGAGGTTGGCGATGAAGAGACTGGCAATCAGGCCCCAGACGAGCTGCGGGTTGGTCGCAAATAGAAGCGGGCCGGGCTGAAGGCCGAACTGCTGGAAACCGGCGAGCATGATGGCAGCCGTCGCCGTTGTTGGAAGGCCGAGTGTCAGCAGCGGGACAAGCGTACCGGCAGCAGATGCGTTGTTGGCGGCTTCCGGACCGGCAACGCCTTCAATGGCGCCGTGGCCGAATTCTTCCGGGTGCTTGGACAGCTTCTTTTCGGTCGCATAGGACAGGAAGGTGCCGATTTCAGCGCCGCCCGCTGGCATCGCGCCAATCGGGAAGCCGATCAAAGTGCCGCGAAGCCATGGCTTCCACGAGCGTGCCCAGTCCTGTGCACTCATCCACACCGAACCCTTGACGGCCTCGACCTTTTCGTCGCCGCTCTGGCCCTGGGCTACGATAAACAGGGTTTCACCGATGGCGAACATGGCAACGGCAAGTGTGGTCACTTCCACGCCGTCGAGCAGATCGGGAATACCGAAGCTCATACGCGTCTGGCCGGTCAACTGGTCGATGCCGACGATGGCGAGCGCAAAGCCGATGAACAGCGAGGTGAGGCCGCGAAGCGCCGAGTCACCGAAAGCGGAGGATACGGTAACGAAGGCGAGCACCATCAGCGCGAAATATTCGCGTGGGCCGAAAACCAGTGCGAGCTTGACGATGTAGGGTGCCACGAAGGCGAGCGCGATGGTCGCAATCAGGCCCGCCACGAAGGAGCCGATGGCGGCTGTCGCCAGCGCCGGTCCACCGCGCCCCGCTCGGGCCATCTTGTTGCCTTCCAAAGCCGTCACGATGGACGCACTTTCGCCGGGTGTATTCAGTAGGATCGAGGTGGTCGAGCCGCCATACATGCCACCGTAATAGATACCGGCAAACATGATCAGCGATCCCGCTGGATCGAGCCGGTAGGTGACGGGCAGCAGCAGCGCCACGGTCAGTGCCGGGCCGATGCCGGGCAAAACGCCAACGGCGGTGCCGAGCGTAACGCCGATCAGCGCGTAAAGCAGGTTCATGGGTTGCGCCGCAACCTCAAGACCGTGAAGCAGAAATTCAAAAGTGCTCATGGACAGTTGTCCCCCTGTCGGGTGAAGCCGTTGCTGCCGTTTACATGCAGGCGCGCGGTTTCATGTCTTGTTGGTTATTGAACGGACCGGCTGTCAGAAAAACAGCCGTTCCAAAGGTCCTGCGGGCAGCGACAATTGCAGGAACTGCGCGAAGATGACCCAGATGACAAAGCTGAACACGATGCCGATGGGGATCGAATACCAGAGCTTGCGTTTGCCGAAGGCGCGTGCCGTGAAGGCGAACAGCAAACCTGTGGCAATGGAGAAGCCTGCGACGTTCAACAGCAGCATCTGTGCGGCAAGACCGGCAACGACCCAGACGACGGGGCCGATTTCCTGCTTGTCGCGGACAGGGAATTCGTTGCGCCATGCTTCAAAACCGGTCCAGATGGCCAGACCGATAAGACAGAAGGCAATGGCGTAAGGAACGGTTGCCGGGCCGACCGGAGAATAACCGGTGACGCTGGCAAGCCGCGCCGAATCCCAGAAGATGACGGCGGCAATGATCACCAGAAAAACGGCGATGCCGAACGCCGCCCAATCAGGGCGGCGCTTTGTGGGATGGGAAGGGGATGAACCCTGGCTCATTTTACCAGTCCGATGTCTTTGAGGATGGCTTCTGTCGAGGCGGTGTCCTTAGCAAGCTGTTCCTTGAAAGCGTCACCGGCAAGATAGGTGTCCATCCAGCCCTTGGTCTTCAGCGTTTCCTGCCACTTGGCAGACTTCGCCAGCTTTTCGACATCGGCGCTGACGGCCTTTTCCTGCTCAGGCGTCAGGCCTGGAGGGGCTGCAACCATGCGCCAGTTCTGGATGACGACGTCGAGGCCGCTTTCCTTCAGCGTCGGGGCATCGATGCCTTCGATCTTGGCTTCGCTGGAGATGGCGAGAAGACGAACGGTTCCGGCCTTAACCTGGCTTTCGAATTCGCCATAGCTGGAGATACCGGCAGTTACCTGCGCACCGAGGATGGAGGCCAGAGCCTCACCGCCGCCAGAGTAAGCGATGTAGTTGATCTTGGTTGGATCGACGCCCGCAGCCTTGGCAATCAGGCCTGCCGTGATGTGGTCGGTGCCGCCAGCAGAACCGCCACCCCAGGAAACGCTGCCCGGGTCTTTCTTGAGTTGTTCGACCAGCTGACCGATGTTCTGGAGCGGGGACGATGCTGGAACGACGATGACTTCGTATTCACCGGTCAGTCGCGCAATCGGCGTGACGTCCTTCAGCGTAACCGGCGCCTTGTTGGTGAGGATGGCACCAACCATGACGTAGCCGCCGACGATCAGCGCGTTGGGATTGCCCTTCTGCTGGCTTGCGAACTGCGCAAGGCCAATGGTGCCACCGGCGCCGGGAACGTTTTGAACCTGAACGCGCTTGGAAATGCCGTCTTCCTGCAGCACGCTCTGCAACGAACGAGCTGTTTGGTCCCAGCCACCGCCGGGGTTTGCAGGAGCAATGATGGTGTAATCAGCTGCTGCTGCTGGAAGTGCGATTGCGCCAGCAAGTAGCGAAGCGATAAAGAAATGCTTCAAAGTGAACCCTCCTTGTATGCCATTCGGCATGTTGTGATGATAGCGGAAGGGGCGCACATGGCCGACATCGAGGGCTGCACTTCTAGCAACCGGGCAACGATCTGTCGGATGAGACTTCCTCCCGCTTCTTCAGTCCGCCTCCACGGATGAACGAAGAACTGCACAGCACCACAGAAAGCTGTCATCTAACTGACGCTTGGCAATTCCTCAGCGCATTTACTGTCTATTAATTTTTGAAATTCGTCTACTGGGCGCGTAAAGCTTCGTTCCAGCGCTCGATGATGCGGGCACGCTTGACCTGATCGAGATAGACCATCAGCCCCGGACTGACCGGCACGGGCCGCAATTGCGCACCGTGGATGGCCTGCATCATGTTGGCGGTGTTCTCCCCCGCAACATCGGGGCTGACCGCCGGTATCTGCAACTGCCGCGCCATGATGGTCTGGCCTTCCTTCGACATGAAGAATTCCAGATAGCGGCGGCCAAGCTCCGCATTCCTTGCTGCCTGCGGTACGAGCCCGATGCGCGACATGACGACGGTATAGTCCTTGGGCAGCACGATGCCGACATCGGGATGGCGGGATGCCCAGTCCGCCGCATAGGAGCCGAGGATGTTATAGCCCAGCACGAAACGGCCGTCCGAGATGCGTTCCAGAATGGCGGAACTGGTGGAATAGACTTTCACCCCCGCCGTGCCCATGCTCTTGATGACATTCCAGATATCGCCGAACTGCTCCTGATCCCGAGACATGAAGAGAAAACCGACGCCTGAACGCTCTATGTCATAGGTGGCAATGCGTCCGTGCACCTCTTTGGCATGGCGCTCCAGATAATCCACGAACTCGGCACGGCTGGCCGGGGGCTTCTCGGTCTGGAAGCTGGGCTTATGGTAGACGAAGACGGCGGGTTCGAAGGTCAGCGCATAGGCTGTGTTGCGCCAGTTGGCCCAGGCGGGCCAGCGGGCGCTCATCGGTAGATCGGAGCGCTGCGCATAGCCGTCATTGCTGAGTTTGACTTGAAGATCCATGGCGGAAGAAAAGGCGAAATCAGCGGTTTTCTGGCCTGCATCCGTCTCGCGCACGATGCGGTCGTAAATCTCGCCGGTCAGCATATCCTCGTAGGAAACCGCCACGTCAGGATTGGCCCTCTGGAAACCTTCGATCATGGGCGTGGCGAGCGGTTCGTCCAGCGAGGAATAGACCACGAGCGTTTCCGCATCTGCCTTGCCTGATAGGGCAGGGAAAAGCATCTGCTGCGCCTGCAAACAGGTGGCGGCGCTCAAGAAAAGACAGAGAGACAGAAGAATACGCATGGAAAAGATCATGCCGCAGGCCCTTGCCATTCACAAGACGGGAAGGCTTGGATAAATTTGATCCAAATGGAGGGCGTCTGCTTGCGAATTCTGCTGGTGGAGGACAATCAGGTTTTGTCGGAGGGCTTGTCGGCGCTGCTGCGGGGCAGTGGCTATGCCGTGGATGTGGTGTCCGACGGTGCCTCGGCCTATGCCGCTATCGCTGCAGAAAATTTCGATCTCGTCATTCTCGATCTCAACCTGCCTGAAATGGACGGTATCGAGGTTCTGCGCTCCATGCGCGCCCGACAAGATAAGGCCGCGGTGATGATCCTGACGGCACGCGGTACGCCGGAAGAGCGGGTGAAGGGGCTCGATCTCGGCGCCGATGACTATATGATCAAGCCCTTCGACATCACCGAATTCGAGGCGCGAGTGCGCGTGCTTCTGCGGCGCAATGCGGGACTGCGTTCATCGCTGGTCAGTTTTGGTAAAGTGTCGTTCGATCTGACGTCACGCACCTTTTCCGCCGAGGGCAGCCCTCTGGATATTCCCGCGCGCGAAGTGGCGCTACTGGAAGTCCTGTTCATGCGCGCCGGAAAGGTGGTGGCGAAAGAAGCCATCGTGCAATCGCTCACCGGTTTCGATGACGAGCTGTCCGGCAATGCCATCGAGCAATATGTCAGCCGTCTGCGCAAGCGTCTCGCGCCGCACGGGCTGACGGTGAAGACGGCGCGGGGCATCGGTTATTATCTCGAAAAGCTGCCGGAGATGGCGGAATGAAGCACGCCGCCTATTCGCTGCGGCGGCGTCTGCTGGGCTGGCTTCTCATTTCCACGGCGATCATCGGCTGCGTGGCGCTGGCCGATACCTATCGCGAAGCGACCAACACAGCCAACATAGTCTCTGACCGTGTGTTATCAGGCTCTGCGCTTGCCATTGCCGAGCGTGTCGTTGTGTCGGAGGACGGTTCGCTCGAGGTGGACATCCCCTATGTCGCGCTGGAAATGCTGACATCGGCTGCGCAGGACCGCGTGTTTTATCGCGTCAACGGGCCGAATGGTCAGTTCCTCACCGGCTATCAGAACCTGCCTTCTGTGAATGAGTTGCGCAGCGACGCTCCCGTCTTCATGGATGCCGAGTTTCGGGGCGAGCCCATTCGTGTCGCGGCAATCCAACGATTTGCGTCCACGGGGGTCAATTCCGTACCGTTTTCCGTCACCGTTGCCGAAACGACGATTGCGCGCAGCCGTTTGGCGCAAGCCATTATTCTGCGATCCGCGCTACGGCTTCTGTTCATGATCGTGGGCGCCGCCATCATCGTATGGATTGCGGTGACGATTTCATTACGCCCGCTTTACCGGTTGAGCGAAGCCATCGATGAGCGCAGCCCCAACGACCTGCACCCCATCCGCCAATCGGTGCCTGTCGAGGTCGAGAACCTCGTGGAAACCGTCAATTCCTTCATGGTGCGGCTGCAATCGGCGCTGGATGCGTTGCGGCATTTTACCGGCAATGCCAGCCATCAGCTCAGGACGCCGCTGGCCATCATCCGCACCCAGCTTGCGCTGTCCGCGCGGGCATCCACCTTGCAGGAGGCGCAGGCGGCAGCGCATAAGGGTGATGCTTCCGTCGCGCACGCAGAACATATTCTGGCGCAGCTTTTGCGCATGGCCAATATCGATGCGGCGGTATCGGGTGAAAAGCAAAGCCTTGTCGACGTCGATCTGGTGTCACTGGCGCAATCCGTGACTGCCGATTACGTGCCTCTTGCCGCCGAGGCTGGTATCGATCTGGGCTTCGAGCTGATTGAAACGGCGAGCATCCCGGCGGAGCCGCTTCTGCTGGGCGAGTTGCTCGGCAATCTCATCAGCAATGCAATCGCCTATGCAGGCCGAGGTGCGGAAGTGACCGTGAGGGTTGGAAAGGTCGATGGCGTCGCTTTTCTGGAAGTGGAGGACAATGGTCCCGGTATCTCGGCGGAAAAGCGCGATGTGGTGCGCCAGCGTTTTGCCCGGGGGGATGGCAATGCAGCTCCCGGCGCGGGTCTGGGGCTTTCGATCGTCGAGGAGATTGCGACACTGTTCAAAGGGCAG
Organism: Hyphomicrobiales bacterium; assembly: GCA_900473205.1. Lineage (GTDB taxonomy): Bacteria > Pseudomonadota > Alphaproteobacteria > Rhizobiales > Rhizobiaceae > Agrobacterium. The sequence goes on along the minus strand of UCLB01000025.1, from coordinate 71,017 downwards.
CTGTCATTGGAAGACGGTGCCGGGGAGCGTGGGTTGAAGGCAACCGTTCGTTTTTCATGAAGCGGCGCATGAATGCGCCGCCTCCTGTCATCGCAGGCAATGTTACTCGTTAATCTTGTCGATCACCTGCATCATGATGTCTGCGCAGGCCTTCATTGGCTCGTCGTCAGCACATTTGATGTCGATCTTTGTTTCACCCTGCTCCAGGCGGAAATGCGCGCCCTTGGACGGTGGAGGCGGTGGTGGCATCATCATGCGGTCACGCGGACCGCCGTCTCTTGGGCCACCTTCACGCGGACCCCAATGGCCGGGTGGCGGTGGAGGAGGCGCTTCTGCCCTTGGGCCAGCACCTGGAGGCGGTGGTGGTGGAGGCGGCGCATCAGTCTGTTGGCCCGCATCAGGCCCGCCTGCTGGTGGTGGCGGTGGAGGCTGCTGGGCAAACGTCGAACCTGCCGCGAGAAAGAGCGCGGCACCGGCAATAATCAACTTTTTCATGAGGGAGACCTCTGTGTTTGACAACGCAGAAGAAACGGCCCTGAAAGCAACTCGGTTGCTGACCGCTGAAAATAAAGTTCATTGCTGTAACTGGTTTTATTTGTCGGAAGTCTTCGACCCGACTGGTTACAAGCCCTCAATGTGTTCAGGTGGTGTTGTCGGGGTTCTCGCAACAAGCGACAATCGGTACCCAAGCGCATCTGCAACCTTGGCAATGGTCCCAAGTTCAGGATTGCCTTCGCCGCTCAGAGCTTTGTAAAGAGTCTGGCGGGAGAGGCCAGTTTGTCTGGAAAGATCGCTCATACCTTTCGCCCGCGCGACCACGCCCAAAGCATGCGCGAGTTCGCCTGCATCACCGGATTCCGTTGCGTCGGCAACATAGGCGGCAATTGCTTCTTCGCTATCGAGATAGCGGGCAGCATCATATTCGCGTGTAACAAGTGGCACGATCTATTCCTTCAGCGCTTTGGCCAGCTTCTTGGCCTTGGCAATATCACGTCGTTGAGAACTCTTGTCGCCACCGCACAGCAGCACGATAACGACTTTGCCGTCCTGGATGAAATAAACACGGTATCCCGGCCCGTAATCGATCCTGAGTTCGCTGACACTTTCGCCAACCGGTTTCACATCGCCCGGATTTCCATCCGCAAGCCGATACACGCGCCTTGCGATACGAGCTTTGGCCTGTACGTCGCGTAGTCCGGCCAGCCATTCAGAAAACTCTTCCGTCTCACGAATTGTGAACATCGAAAATGTAAACCATAGTTGTCAGTTCGTCAATGTCAGTGAAGCTGCCCTTACCCCATCCGCTCCGACGCGTAACTGCCCGGGCTCGGCGGGAAAACCACTGTGCGGTTGCCGTTGATGAAGGTGCGGTGATGGATGTGGGCGTGGATGGCGCGGGCCAGTACCTGGCTTTCGACATCGCGACCCAGTGACACGTAGTCTTCGGCAGATTGGGCGTGGGTAACGCGGACTGTGTCCTGTTCGATGATCGGGCCTTCGTCCAGATCGGCAGTGACATAGTGGGCCGTCGCGCCGATGAGTTTTACGCCGCGCTCGTAGGCCTGCTTGTAGGGGTTCGCGCCCTTGAAGCTTGGCAGGAACGAATGGTGGATGTTAATGATACGGCCAGACATTTTGCGGCACATCTCGTCCGAGAGGATTTGCATGTAACGGGCCAGTACAACAAGTTCAGCGCCGCTCGTATCAATTAAATCAAGCAACTGCGCCTCGGCCTGCGGTTTGTTGTCCTTCGTCACCTTGATGTGGTGGAAGGGAATGTCGTGGTTGACGACGACCTTCTGGTATTCGAAATGGTTGGAGACGACGCCGACGATATCGATGGGCAGCGCGCCGATCTTCCAGCGATAGAGCAGGTCGTTGAGGCAATGGCCGAAGCGCGAGACCATCAACATCGTTTTGGTGCGCTCGCCATCGCTGTAGATATTGGCCTCCATGCCGAATTCCGCGGAAATCGGCGCAAAACCTGCTTCGATATCTTTCATGCCGACGCCTTCTTCGGAAATGAAGGAAACGCGCATGAAAAACTTGCCGGTTTCGAGGTCATCGAACTGGGAACTATCGACGATGTTGCAACCCTTGCCCGCCAGATAACCCGATATGGCTGCGACAACGCCGCGTTTGGATTGGCAGGCTACGGTCAATACATAGGTCGTCATCGGTTTCCCTCATCAAGTGTCGCCACGGCCTATAGCGCAGGCTTGAGTTCAGCGCAAAGCCTCTCGTCGGCGTGCCATTTTCCGTTCGTTACCAATGCCTTGAATTCATAAGGCATGGTGCGCGGGCCGGGACATGCCGGAAGCGACATTCGATGTTCAAAAGGAGAGCGACGATCAGGAAGGGAAAGCCGCCGCCAGGAACTTGGCAGCGGCTTAAGACGGTGTCAGGCGAGGAAGCTGTCGCGCAGCGCCTCGAACTTTGTCAGCTGGTCTGCCAGCAATTCCTTGTTCGCATCGCGGCGAACGAAGAGCTTGAACATGGCGCTGCCGCCCGCATTCATAAACCAGACCGACAAAGACCGGCGTCCATGAAACTCACGATCGATGAAGGTGATCGAGGCACAGTTGTCTTTCTTGATATGCCCGCCAATGAGGCTGTCGCCATGAATGTTGAACCAGCCATGCCCCTCCGTTCCCTCGGGCAGATGGCCGGGCACTTCGAAGACGATATCCGGCGTCTGCACGATCATCAGGACTTCGCCCCATGTGCGCAGCTCATTCCAGATGTCGTTGAACTTTTCAGCAGGTGCCGAGACGGCTGCACCATGCGGCAGAAGCGCCAGAATTTCGGCTGGCGTCACTTCTGCCTTGCCGGCAATGGCTTCCACCACGCCATCGGGCTTTTCGGCAAGAGCGGCCTTGGCGCGCTCCAGCCGCTCTTCGGTTTTTTCGGCAATCGCACTCATGGTCGGGTTCAAGCCGCAACGGGACGGTCTTGGCCGTCCTTGTCTTCATGAATGATGACGTCAAAACCTTCGAAATGCGGGCCCGAGAGATATTCGACCTTGCCGCGATTGTTGCCGGCATTGGCGTGGGCGGCGCGGAACTGCTCAGACTTCGTCCATGCGGTAAAATCTTCCTTGGTCGCCCAGACGGTGTGAGAGGCGTAGAGCGTATGGTCGTCGGCCTTGGCGCCCTTCAGCATGTGGAATTCCAGATAGCCGGGCATTTCGGCCAGATGGCGCTTGCGCTCACGCCAGATGGTTTCAAAGGCTTCTTCAAAGCCTGGCACGACACGGAACCGGTTCATTGCAATAAACATCGATAGTCTCCCTTTGAATGTGCGGTACCGAATGTTGGTACGCTACCCCTGAAAAGGGGAGATATTAAAGATAACGAAAATAGTCAACTTATCGGATTGTGTGGTTTTGAAAGATGTGTAATTAACTCAACTTATATGGCGTGCAGGCTGTAGCGCGCCGCATTGTTCAGGATAGACATCATGCCGCTTTCACGTCGCTCTCTTGCTTTTGGTGCCGCTCTTCCCCTCGCGCTGGCGCTGTTTCCGCTTCATGCCCATGCCTCTGATAAGGGCAATCCCGAGGCGAAGCGGATCTTGGCGGTTGGCGGAACGGTGACGGAAATTCTCTATGCGCTGGGTGCTGGAGACCGCATCGTCGCGCGGGATTCCACCAGCAGTTTTCCAAGTGAAGCGCTTTCCAAGCCCGACGTTGGCTATATGCGGGCGCTATCTTCCGAAGGCATTCTGTCGCAAAAGCCCGACCTCATCCTGTCGGAAGACGGTTCTGGCCCGGCTGACGTGATTGGCATTCTGAAGGCCAGCGAAGTGCCGATGGTGACCGTCGATACCCCACCGGAGGGTAGCGCCATTGCCAAGAAAATCGAGGATGTCGGCGCAGCCGTTGGTCTTCAAGACAAGGCCAAAGTACTTGCAACGCAGGTCAATTCGGATCTCGCAACGCTGGCCAAGGACGTGGCCGCCGTTGGCGACAAGAAGAAGCGCGTGTTGTTCGTTCTATCCACCGCAGGCGGGCGTATCATGGCCGCAGGCAAGGAAACCGAAGCCGCAGCCATCATTGAAATGGCGGGTGGTATCAATGCCGCGCAGGACATTAGCGGCTACAAGCCGTTGACCGATGAAGCCGTGATTGCCGCAGCACCCGATGTTGTCCTGACCATGCAGCGCGGCAACCATGCGGCCAATCCCGACGAAGTCTTTGCGCTTCCGGCCTTCCAGTCCACTCCGGCTGCTGCCTCCAAGTCGCTGATCAGCATGGACGGGCTTTATCTGATCGGCTTTGGTCCGCGCACGCCTGCTGCCGGTCGTGATCTGGCGTCGCAGCTTTACCCAGAGATCGTGAAGCCGTGAGTGCCGTGGCTGTGGCAGAGGTCGCAGGCCAAATACCGGGCGATCGCTCGCGCAAGGGCGTCATCACCCTTATCGCCCTGTGTGGGTTTCTGGTGTTTGCCTGTTTTGTGTCGCTGTCCAGCGGGCCGACGGGCGTGGGGCTGCATGAGCTGTGGCTCTATTTTACCGGCCACTCCCAGACCATGGAAGCGCGTGACCGCGTGATCCTTGAAGCGGTGCGCCTGCCGCGCACGGGGCTTGGTCTGATGATCGGGGCCGCGCTGGCCGTTTCCGGTGCCATGATGCAGGGCCTGTTTCGCAATCCGCTTGCCGATCCGGGTCTCGTCGGTGTCACCTCGGGTGCCGCGCTGTTTGCTGTGGCTGCGCTTGCGCTCGGCGGTGGCATGCTGGCACCGCTTTCGGCATTTTTCGGCATGCACTTTTTGCCGCTGATGGCCTTTGTCGGTGGGCTCATCAACACGCTGCTGCTCTATATGATCGCCACCCGAAACGGCGCGACATCGACAACCGTTCTGGTTCTCGCCGGTATCGCTGTGGCAGCACTCAGCGGCGCGTTGACGGGGCTGATGATCTTTATGGCCGACGACCGCGCTTTGCGTGACATCACCTTCTGGAGCCTTGGCTCGCTGGGTGGTGCGACGCCGCTCAAGATCTGGACGACGCTGCCCTTCTTCCTCATCATCCTCGCCAGCATTCCCTTCGTCTCGAAAGGGCTGGATGCGCTGATCCTGGGAGATGCGGCGGCTTTCCACATGGGCATTCCGGTTCAGAGGTTGAAGCGCATCGTCATTCTGGCCGTCGCTGCGGCCTGTGGTGCGAGTGTAGCTGCGGCGGGTTCCATCGGTTTCGTAGGCATCGTCGTGCCGCATCTTTTGCGTCTGGTTATCGGTTCGTCGCATCGCTTCCTTCTGCCAGCCTCTGCCATTGGCGGGGCAGGGTTGCTGCTGCTGGCGGATAGTTTTGCGCGCACCGTGGCGGCGCCTGCCGAATTGCCGATTGGCGTCGTCACCGCTCTGATCGGCGCTCCCGTCTTCCTGTTTCTGCTGCTTGGCCGTGGCAACGGGCTCGGTTTGAGGAATGTGTCATGATTTCCACACGCGGTGTAACCGTCATCCGTTCCGGACGTAGATTGCTGGATGATGTCTCGATCAAGCTCGAACCCGGCACGTTCAGCGTTATCATTGGACCGAATGGTGCGGGTAAATCCACGCTGATGAAGGTGCTGTCAGGCGAGATGCGGGCGGATGCCGGGGATGTTGCCTATAACAACGTCGATGTCAGCCTGTTCAAGCCTGCGCAACTGGCGCGCATTCGCGCCGTTTTGCCACAAAGCACGGTTTTGAGCTTTCCTTTCACCGCGCTGGAAATCGTCCGCATGGGTGCTGTGGCGCAAGGCTCCATCAAGCCGGAAGAGCAGGCTCGACAGGCGCTGGCCAAGGTGGGCCTGAGCGGCTTTGAGGGGCGGTCCTACAACATGCTGTCGGGCGGGGAGCAGCAGCGCGTGCAGTTTGCCCGTGCTCTTGCGCAGGTGCCATCCGCCATCGAGAAGGGGGAGGCGCGGGCGCTGTTGCTGGATGAGCCGACATCGAGCCTTGATCTCGGCCACCAGATTTCCGTGCTCGAAACCGCGCGTGATTTCGCTCTTGCGGGCGGCACGGTGCTGGCGGTTCTGCACGATCTTAATCTCGCAGCGGAATTTGCCGATCAACTTATCGTCATGCACCGCGGCAAGATCACCGCCTGTGGGCCTTCGCTGGAAACCATCAATGATGAGACGATTGCGCGCGTCTATGGCATTGAAGGCACGGTGGGGCGTATTCCGGCACGGCATATCCCTTACGTCCTGCCGCAATCGCGGCATCGGTAATCAGACGTCAGGGCTCTGGCCGAGTGGTGACGAACAGTGCGGCCCCCAGCATGACTGCGCCAACGATGCTCGCTCTCAGCGGGGTCGGCTCCGTTGCGAACCAGAAAATCGCGTAACTCATTGTCATCAAAGACACAGCGGCGATTTTCGCCTTGCGGGGAATAGCGCCTTTTTCCCGCCAGTTGCGCAGTGAGGGGCCAAATCTGGGATGGGATAGAAGCCAGGTTTCCAGTTTCGGCGAGGATTTGGAAAAGCACCAGAGCGCGATCAAAAGAAAAGGTGTCGTCGGCAAAATGGGCAGAAAAGCACCGACGATGCCGGTGGCAACCATGAGCCAGCCAAGACAGAGATAAAGGATGCGCATTCCTGCCGGTATCATGAGTTCAAGTGTCATGATAGTGGGAAAGCTATTGTGCCGAAGGCGTGTGTGGTGATCTGCTATGCGCCTTGAAATGGCCTCAAGGGTTGAAACTCTCGCCTCCAGCCGTTATCTGCCTGCCCCGATGCCTGCAGCATAAGCGGGCCACCACGATGCAGGAAGAAGGAAACACCATGGCCAAACTTATTCACTCTATGGTCCGGGTGCTGGACGAAAAGCGTTCGGTGGGTTTTTACAAACAGGCCTTCGGTCTGGAGATCGCAGAGCGTTTCGAGTTCGAAACGTTCACGCTGGTCTATCTCAGCAACGCCGAAGGTGACTTCGAGCTGGAGCTGACCATCAACAAAGGCCGCGAAGTGCCTTACGCGCTGGGCGATGGCTATGGTCACATCGCCGTCAGCGTTGAAGATGTGGATGCCGAACATGCCCGCCTGACGGCGCTTGGCCTTTCGGTCGGCAAGATCGTCAATGCGGAATACAAAGGTGCGCCTTTCGCGAAATACTTCTTCATCTGCGACCCGGATGGGTACAAGATCGAAGTGCTTGAGCGCGGCAATCGCTTCAAATAATCACGGGGTTTTTCATGGCAGACGCAGGCGTCAAACTGGAAGACAGCTGGAAACATGTTCTTTCCGCAGAATTCGCCAGCCCCTACATGCTCAAGCTCAAAGAGTTTCTGCTGGCCGAAAAAACGGCTGGCAAGCACATCTTTCCCAAGGGCAGCGAGTATTTCCGCGCTCTGGACCTGACGCCGCTGGATGAGGTGAAGGTCGTCATTCTCGGCCAAGACCCCTATCACGGTGCGGGCCAGGCGCATGGTCTGTGCTTTTCCGTGCAGCCGGGCGTGCGCATTCCGCCCTCGCTCGTCAATATCTACAAGGAATTGCAGAACGATCTTGGCATCCAGCCCGTCAAGCACGGCTTTCTGGAAAGCTGGGCCAAACAGGGAGTGCTGCTGCTCAACAGCGTTCTGACCGTGGAAGAAGCCCGCGCGGCCTCGCATCAGGGTCAGGGCTGGGAGAAATTTACCGATGCCATCATCCGCATCGTCAATGATGAGTGTGACGGCGTCGTCTTCCTGCTGTGGGGCTCTTACGCGCAGAAGAAAGCCGCCTTTGTCGACCAGACGAAGCATCTCGTTCTGAAATCGCCACACCCATCGCCGCTGTCTGCCCATAACGGCTTTTTCGGCAATGGCCATTTTTCCAAAGCGAACGAGTTTCTCGTCTCGCGGGGTCGGGAGCCGATTGATTGGCAGTTGCCCGAAAAAGTTTGATCGCACGGCGAAAAAACAGCTTTGCACTTTTAAATTGACTGCTCTAAAGATAACCGGACTGTAATCTGAAGGTTTAAGCCGGTGCTTCTTTCTGCGCAAACATCTGTCGCTCTTCCCGATCCAGCCGCGATTGTCGATGCTTTTCACGAGCATTTTGCCGAGTATATGACGATGACGCGTCAGGGTGCGGCGTTGCATTTCGAGGCGGATTACGGCAACGGCACATTCGATGCCGAGGATGGGCGCTTCGCAGTCAGGATCAACTGCGTTTCGGAAAATGTGCTGCTGTCCGTCAAGGCGATGGTCGCCGAACATATCGTCGAGTTTACCGGCGATACGTCTCTGGACTTCCGCTGGGAAGGCCATGGCTCGGATATGCGCGAGATGCCCAATCTCTTCAGCGGGCGTGTCGTCCGGGCCTATAATCTGACGCCGAACATGCGCCGGGTGGTGATTGCCATCGACAAGGGCATCGAGCGGCTGGTGAGTGGCGGTCTGCATGTCCGCATCCTCATTCTGCGCGATCAGTCCCGCACGCCAGTCTGGCCGCATCTGTCGAAAACGGGTGCCATTGTCTGGGCAAAGGGCGAGGACGAGCAGGCGCGGCGCGTCTACACCATCCGTTCCGGTGATGTCGAGCGCGGGGAAATCGATCTCGATTTCGTCATGCATGAGGGCGACGATATGCCGGGTGCGCATTTCGGCGCGACGGCGGCGGCAGGCGATGTCGTCGGCATCGTCGGCCCCGGAGGTGAGTTGCCGGATGCGCAGACCTATGTTTTCGCCGGTGACGAGACCGCGCTTCCTGTGATGCTGCGCATGGCCGAGGAAATGCCAGCCGGCAAAAAACTGACCGTTTATGCCGAAATCGACAATGAGAACGAGCGGCAGGCTATTGTTTCCAAAGCAGACATGAATTGGAACTGGCTCTATCGCAACGGCGAGGCCGCTGGATCGGCGGGTTTGCTGGAGCAGGCGCTGCGTGCGCACCCATGGTCCGGTCCTCAAGGGCTGCATGTTTTTGTTGGCTGTGAGAAGGGCGAAGCCCGCATCGTCAAGAAAATGCTGGCCGAGGAAGCCAAGCTTCCGAAGACGGCGTTTGTGACGGCCGGTTACTGGGTGAAGGGTGCCAATGACGACGACCATTGAGTGGCGCGTCATTTGCTGAACAATTCAGTTCATCGTTTCCAAATTAAGAACAATCCGTTCTGAACGTTCCGTCTATACGAACGGCGTGATCTGCACCATCTTGAGCCCATGAACGAAGGGCATCGCTTCCCGCGAGCCCGCCAATCTCTAGGGGTTTAAAATGTTGGATCAGATCAAAGGCTTGCACCACGTCACATCCATGGCGGCCAGCGCACGCGGCAACAACCACTTCTTCACAGACACGCTCGGCCTGCGCCGCGTCAAGAAGACCGTCAATTTCGATGCGCCTGACGTCTACCACCTCTATTATGGCGATGAAGTCGGCACCCCCGGCTCGGTCATGACCTATTTCCCATTCCCGCACATCGCACGCGGTCGTCCCGGTACGGGTGAGGTTGGCACGACGCTGTTTTCCGTTCCGCAGGGTTCGCTTGGCTACTGGCAGGACCGTCTTGCCAAGGCCAATGTGGATGGGCTGAAGGCCGATGAGGCTTTCGGCAACAAGCGCCTGCATTTTGCCGGTCCCGATGGCGATGGTTTCGCGCTGGTCGAGATCAAGGACGACGAACGCGCGCAGTGGACAGCCAATGGCGTCGGTGAAGATCAGGCCATCCGCGGTTTTCAGGGTGCGTCGCTGCGTCTTGCAGATGAAGGTGCAACCGCGGAACTGTTGAAGTTCATGGGGTATCAGGAAGTCGACCGTCAGGACGGCGTGCTGCGTCTGGGCATGCCGGGTGGCAATGGTGCGGATGTGATCGACATCGAGACCATGCCGAATATTTCAGGTGCACGTTTGGGAGCCGGTTCGGTTCACCACATCGCCTTTGCAGTCGAAAATCGCGAGAAGCAGTTGGAAGTCCGCAAGGCGCTGATGGACACGGGCCATCAGGTCACGCCGGTCATCGACCGCGATTACTTCTGGGCGATCTATTTCCGTGCACCCGGTGGCGTGCTGTTTGAAATTGCTACCAACGAGCCCGGTTTCGACCGCGACGAGGATACGGCGCATCTGGGCGAGGCGCTTCGACTGCCTTCGCAGCACGAACATTTGCGCGCCACGCTGGAGCAGCATCTGGAGCCGTTGGAAGACTGAAACAGAAAGATAAAGAACGGCCGCGCGGCTTGAATGCCGCCGGTCGCTCAGGAGAGTTGCATGAGCAAGGATAGTTATCTTCACAAGCTCCGCGCCGGCGCGCCGGGCCAGCCTGCCTTTTTCGTCTTTCACGGCACGGGCGGAGACGAAAACCAGTTCTTTGATTTCGGCGCGCGGCTATTGCCGAATGCCACCGTCATTTCACCGCGTGGCGATGTCTCGGAATTCGGTGCGGCCCGCTTCTTCCGCAGAACGGCGGAAGGCGTCTACGACATGACTGATCTCGATCGCGCCACCCAACAGATGGCCGCCTTCGTCACCGCCAACCGCGATGAGCACGAAGCGGGCCTCGTCATCGGCCTTGGCTTTTCCAACGGTGCCAATATTCTGGCGAATGTCCTGATCGAATTCCCCGATTTGTTCGATGCAGCTGTGCTGATGCACCCGCTGATCCCATTCGAGCCAAAGCCCGCACCAGCGCCTGCCTCTCGCCGCGTGCTGATAACGGCGGGGGAGCGCGACCCGATCTGCCCCGTGCCGCTAACAAATGCTCTGGCGGATTATTTCAGGGTGCAGGGCGGGGAGGTTGAGATGGAATGGCATGCTGGCGGGCATGACATTCGTGGGAACGAGATAGAGGCGGCCAAAGCGTTTTTGACGCCTTATGTTTGATGTGTTCAAGAAAGCTTTGGCCAAGCCCATTGCCGTCATCCTCGGGCTTGTCCCGAGGATCCAATCACGTTGCCAAAACCGAGAGGTGGTTAGATCCTCGGGTCAAGCCCGAGGATGACGTGGAGAGGTAGATGACTTCCATCCACAGGCAGACCATGTGCGAAGTCCCCCGGACTGATGTAAGCTACGAAGCCCTTACCGATACCCGCAATCCTGCAACTGCTTCTCATAGCGGATGGCCATGTTGGCAGAGCGGCGGGCGGCCTTTTGAATGGCGGTATTGGTGCGCCAGACGCCGTTCGAATAGCCCGCATGGCCGGAGTAATAGGCGAGATAGAGATTATAGGGATCGTTCAGCGCAATGCCGTTCTGGCGGTTGCTCTTGGCGTGATACCAGCCGACGAAGTGGATCGCGTCGGTGAAGTCGGTGCGGCTGGCGTTCCAGCGGCCTGTTTCGCGCTGATAGACCTTCCATGTGCCATCCAGCGCCTGGGCATAGCCATAGGCGGTGGATTTGCGTCCCCAGGGAATGAAGCCGAAGAGTTTGTTGCGCGGCGGGCGCGCATAGGGCTGGAAGCTGGACTCGGTGTAGATGGTTGCCATCATGACCGGCACCGGCACGCCGAACTCCCGTTCTGCCGCCTGCGCGTCTTTTTTCCAGTTGTTGAATATGCCGTTCCGCTGTTCGAAAATCGCACAGGCATTGGTGATCTGCGACGGAGCCGTCGCGCACCCTGCCAAGGCGGTCAAAAGAAGAACGACGACAAATACGCCACGCATCGCGAAACCTCTCGTTCCGCTCATTACTAATTTGTAAATCTTAATGGTCGGTTTTGAGACAAGGTTAATGCAAATGCTTTGGATTAAGATTTGATTCATAAATGACAAATGCCCGGCGTAGAGGCCGGGCATCGAGTTTGCTATTCGCAAAAGTCCTAGTGAACGAGGCCGGAGCCGCCAACGGCCACGATGGTGAAGGGCTGTCCTTCAACCGGCAGGGTGCGCACTTCCTTCAAACTCTGCGTATCGACCAGCCGCACCAGACTATGACGCGGATCGGTGATGGCAATCACGTCGCCAGCAACAGCAAGGCGCGGGCGTGGGTCGCGCCAGTGGCCATCCTTGCTGTAGGGCTCAGTGACCGTTTCGGATTTGCGGATTTCGCCGCTCAGCGTATCGACCAGATGCAGCTTGCCGTCTTCGGTCAGCACATAGGCGTTTTTGACTTGGGCCGGGTCCAGCGCAAAATCCACGCGGCGTGTCGGCAGGTCGATGAGGCGGTAGGGCTTTTCGGCATCGGGGTCGATCAGCACGATCCTGTCATCGCCGTAATTGCCCAGAAAGAACTGCATGGCCTTGCCACCCAGAAGCGTGCCGACCTTGCCCTTCGGGAATTCCTTGTCATAGGGCAGCATCGTCAGTTTCGGCTCCCTGCCGGAAACGGGTGAGGCAATCAGCACGCCTTCTTCGCAGCCGAAAGCGGCGATTTTGGCGGAACTGGCTTCTCCGTGCAGGCCAGTGCAGGTGGCGACTTCGCCAACCTGTTCGCCTTTGCTGTCCACGATGCGCAGGCCAAACCGTGGCGGCAGGTCACCGGCTTTGGTTTCTGCTTTCAGGTTGGGCACGGAAACCAGCATGTAATCGCCCATCGGCAGGGCGACGCCATGATGGGGTGCCGTGGTATCAAGACTTTTATGGGCAGTGCTGCCCTCGAGCAACGCATCTTCCGAATGGGTATTCGCCACGCCGCCACGATCATAGAAGATCACCACATGGTCGCCGTGCGGCACGGCATGGCCGGGCTTTTTGCCTTCGATCTTGAGGGGAAGCAGCGCCGGATCGGTGATCTCGATATCGCTGTGTTCTCCGTGGTCGGACAGCGCGATGCCGGTCCTGATGACGTGGGTCGTGTCCGCATCCGACTGAACGGCATAGACGGTCTGGCCGGATTCACTGGCGGTCAGGGCGGCATAGCCGGTGATATCGAACTTGCCCAACTGCTTGCCGTCTGCAAGATCGAGCGCACGCACGACCGGGGCGGTGTGATCGCCAATAAAGAGGCGCCAGCTTTGTTTTTCCTCTTCGGCAAATGCCTGGCACGACAGCGCTATCCCTGCGCTTGCCGCTGCATATCTCAGGAAGGACCTATGCATCTTATTCTCCGCGTTACAATGTTACGCGTCCTCGATATGTAATGATATAACGTATGTAAAGCGCTAATATGAGAATGCCCACAGGATGGTGTGCGAAGAGTTCGATTGTGCGGTTAGACACGCCCGATGGCGCTTGCCATCTGGTAGAGCGCCAGACCGGAGGCCGTGCCGGCATTGAGGCTATCGAGCTGCGGCGATTGCGCGATGCGGGCGGTGTGGAAGCGTGCCAGCACATCCGATGGCAGGCCATCGCCCTCGGTGCCTATGACGAGCGCCATGCGGTTCGATGCCGGTATCTGGCGGATTTCCTCGGTGCCTGCGGGGGAGAGGCTCCAGATATCGAAGCCTTCGGCTGCCAGTGCCTCCAGCATCTCCACCGCCCCGCCGCCGCGATGATAGGGCACGGACAGAACCGAGCCGACCGAGACGCGCAGGGATTTGCGGTAGAGCGGATCGCAGCATGTGGCGTCCATGAAGACGGCATCCGCGTAAAAGGCTGCGGCGTTGCGGAACATCGCGCCGAGATTATCGTGGTTGGAAATGCCGCAACCTGCCAGCACCAGAGAGGATTGCGGCAAGCGGCGGATCGTTTCCACCATGGTGCTTTCGGTCTTGCGCTTTCCCAATGCCAGAATGCCGCGATGCAAATGGAAGCCGACGACGGCATCCAGCACCGATGCTTTCGCCACATAGACGGGCACATCGGGCGGAAACTGTTCGAGAATGTCCGCCACGCCCGCCAGGCGGTTTTCGAGGATCAGAATGCTTTCCGCCTCGAAATCGCGACCCGCCTTATGCGCTGCCGCCAGCATGCGCAGAACGACCGTGCCTTCCACGATGAAGCGGCCCTGCCTGCCGGTCAGGTCGCGTTCGCGGATGTCGCGGAAGGCGGCAATGCGCGGATCGTCAGCATCATCGATGACGCTGAGGGCAAGATCACCGGGCATCAATGGTAATGTCTGCCACGAAGCGGCCTGCCTGCACGTTGAAGACCAGCGCCTTGCGCGTGCCATTGGCCAAACGTCCGTAAAACAGCATATCGCCATTGGCGAAGGAGACGTTTTCGATGGTGAAGCCCTGTGGCAAGCTGGCGGTGGCGGTAACAGGCGCATCTGCCGGAACCGCCGTGGCATTGTTCGTCGTTGCCGTGGTTGCGGTTTTGGAAGGGCCAACCGCCTTATAGACAACGGCACCGAAGACAGCCATAAGGCTGATAAACATCACGGAGCCCGACACGATCTGCAAACGGATCATCTTGCGGCGAACTTTTTCCATGGCCGGATCTAACGGCTTGTCTTCCTGTTCGTCTTGCTCGATCTGCGTCATCGGGTTCCCTGGACATTGCTGATGGATCGGAAAATAAGAATGAACGACCCCTTTAAACAAGGCGGAGACGCAAGGAAAGTCCTGATTGCCGGGGAAGATGCCGAAGGCCGCCTCGATGCATGGCTGGCGGCTGAAGTCGGTGGCGATCTTTCGCGCAGTCGCATCAAGGCGCTGATCGAGCAGGGGGCTGTTTTTCTCAACGAAAAGGCCGTGACCGAGCCGAAGAAAAAAGTGCATCCGGGCGACCGCGTGGAGATCACCATGCCCGAGCCGGAAGACCCGGAGCCCAAGGGCGAGGATATTCCGCTGGAGGTGGAGTATGAGGATGACGATCTGATCGTTCTGCTCAAGCCCGCTGGTCTGGTCGTGCATCCCGGTGCTGGCAACTGGACCGGTACGCTGGTCAATGCGTTGATCCATCACTGCGGCGACAGCCTTTCCGGCATTGGCGGCGTCAAGCGCCCCGGCATCGTTCACCGGCTGGACAAGGAAACCAGCGGCGTGATGGTCGTGGCAAAGAACGACAATGCCCACCGCAATCTCGCCGCACAATTTGCCGACCACGGTCGCACCGGGCCGCTGGAACGGGCCTATAAGGCCATCGTCTGGGGGCGCCCGAAGACGTTGCGCGGCACCATCGATGCGCCTTTGGGCCGTGGGGCAGACCGCACCAAGCGGGCGGTGAAGAACGAAGATTCCAACGACGCGCGTGAGGCGATCACGCATTATGATGTTGTAGAGCGTTTCCACGAAAAGCCGGATGCGACATGCCTTGCCTCACTGGTGGAGTGCCGTCTTGAAACTGGCCGCACGCATCAGATTCGCGTGCACATGGCCCATATCGGCCATCCGCTGATTGGTGACCCAGAATATGGCGCGGCCTTCCGCACCAAGGCCAATCTTCTGCCTGACCATGCAAGAGACGTGGTGAACCTGTTTCCGCGTCAGGCTCTGCACGCTTATCTGCTGGCCTTCGAACATCCCCGCACCGGCGAGGTGATGGAATTCGAGACCGATATGCCTGACGATATGGCCGAATTGGCGGCGGCGCTGCGGGCCTAAAATGCCTGAATTCACGATAACAGCGCTCTGGGAGAGGCATCTTCCGGAGCGCTTTTCGCTGCAAATAATTCCGGTAAGTGTCAAATAATATTCGTAAATTAGATTATTAGAAATATTCAATAGTAAGCAAAAAGTCACACTGTCTCATTTTTGCTTCAATTACTCTTAGTTTTTGCGGTGCAATAAGAAGTATAGCGTGAGTGCATAATAGTCTAAATAAAACTATCCTGGATTGAATTTTATTCAATCTGCTCTTTTAGATGCAGAAAACAGGGATAAAGCACAATGAACGTGAATGACCGTAAATTCATCTTTCATGACCTGCAAAAAGTCGAAGGTTATATTGATCCTCCCGACGCTTTGGTGTTCACATCACTGCTTCACGCCCAGCAACGGAAATCACTGAAAGGCGGCGTTGCCGAGATCGGCGTATTCTATGGGCGCTCCTACTTCCTGCTGCGCAAGGCTGTTGGCAATGACGGTGACGTGCTTGCCGTGGATTTGTTCGACCTCGATGATGCCGATGGCGAATGCCGTCAGTACGAACGTTTTCTGGATAATGGCAACCGCCTGAACCTCAAGGTCGATGAAAGTCTGGTGATCAAAGGCGACAGTACGCAACTGACACCGGACGAGGTGCTGGAGAAGGTCGGCAGGGTCCGCTTTTTCAGCATTGATGGCGGCCATATGCTGCACCACGTTCTGGCCGACAGCAAACTGGCCATGGATGTTCTGGCTGACCACGGTGTGATTGCTTTTGATGATACGTTCAATCCGCAATGGCCGGAAGTCACCGTCGGCGTGTCTGATTTTCTGCGGCAGCATGGCGATGATTTCAGCGCTTTCTGTATGACGAAATACAAGACCTATGTGTGTCGCCGCGAATATCACGATTTCTATGAGAAGGTGGTGACGCAGGCGCCCGAACTGCTCGCCTTCGAGCATGTGGAAACGGAGTTTCTCGGTGCCAAGGTCACACGGCTGCACAATCCGATGGGTCGCCGGATGATTTACGAGTTGATGATCCGGTCCGGCCTGACGAATTTTTCGGAACGAATTTATCGCTGATCGGTTTTCCGTGCGACCAATAGCCGAGTTATTTTAGAACGCGCGAATGAGTGCGTGCGCTTGAAACAAGTGCGCGCAATACATATTTGTTACGTGGGTTCGTGCGGGGTCGAAACTCGACCCGCTACTTTGGCTTGCCTGAAAGGGGAGCCAGCCTAAAACAAAGATAAGGGGGTGCTTTATGGCCCGCAATAGTTTGCCTTCCATTACCGCCGGTGAAGCCGGTCTTAATCGATATCTCGATGAAATCCGCAAGTTTCCGATGCTGGAGCCGCAGGAAGAATACATGCTTGGCAAGCGTTATGCCGAACATGGTGACCGCGATGCAGCGCATCGGCTGGTGACGAGCCATCTGCGTCTCGTGGCAAAGATTGCCATGGGGTATCGCGGTTATGGCTTGCCGATTGGCGAAGTGGTGTCAGAAGGCAATGTGGGCCTGATGCAGGCGGTGAAGAAATTTGACCCCGAGCGCGGTTTCCGCTTGGCGACCTATGCCATGTGGTGGATCAAGGCATCCATTCAGGAATATATCCTGCGTTCCTGGTCGCTGGTTAAGATGGGCACGACGGCCAACCAGAAGCGCCTCTTCTTCAACCTGCGTCGCCTCAAGGGCAAGATTCAGGCTATCGATGACGGCGATCTGAAGCCGGAGCATGTGACCGAGATCGCGATTAAGCTTCAGGTGTCCGAGGAAGAAGTCATCTCCATGAACCGCCGTCTGCACGGCGATGCTTCGCTGAACGCCCCTATCAGGGCGGCAGAAGGCGAAGCAGGACAGTGGCAGGACTGGCTGGTGGACGATCACGAAAGCCAGGAAGCTGTTCTGATCGAGCAGGACGAGTTGGAAACACGCCGCCGCATGCTGGCCAAGGCCATGGGCGTGCTGAACGAGCGCGAACGCCGCATCTTCGAAGCCCGTCGTCTTTCCGAAGATCCGGTGACTCTGGAAGATCTGTCTACTGAGTTCGATATCAGCCGTGAACGTGTTCGCCAGATCGAAGTCCGTGCCTTTGAAAAGGTGCAGGAAGCGGTTCAGAAGGAAGCGCTGGAGGCTGCGAAGGCTCTGCGCGTTGTCGATGCTTAAGGCATCTCTCCCGACAGTATGACGAAATACAAAAAGGCCCCGGATGATTGCATCCGGGGCCTTTTTCGTTTCAGTGATGACGATCCTTACTGACCAGTCGTCGGCGCTGCAGCGCTCCACTCGCGAAGAGCGGTATCGAATGCAGCCTTGCCATCCGCACCCTTTTGCAGGGTCAACAGCGCGCGGCGACCGTTGCGGTAAGAGACGGGGATGTCGATCCAGTCACGCGTCCGCATCAGTTCCAGATTGGTCTTGAGAGCGTCCGGGAAGTCGTTGAGCGCGATCATGTGGAAATCGTCGGTGATCTTGGCCGGAACCGCGATCAACGCGTTGCCACGATCCTGCTCGGTGCTTTTCATCGCGATGCGCTGAACGCTGTCGATAGCGCCGCCTTCGAAACCGGCACCCACCGAGAAGACGATCTCGACCAGATGGCTGGCTGGCAGCGATGGGTCTGTGTTGCGCTTGAAGGTGATCAAGGCGCTGAGACCGCGTCCGGGGATGGTGATCTGACCCTGAACGGTGGCAGAAGGCTTGCCTTCGGCATCCGCTTCATTTTGCAGCGACCAGGAGACGGTGCCTTCGATGGCGGTCGGCACGGTCTGGCCCAGCACCTCTTCGTAGAGGAACATGCGGTGGCCGGAAGCGGCGGCGGCTGGCTGTTGGGCTGCTGCCTGACCCGAGGCGGCAGGCGTTCCCGCAGCCGGTGTCTGTCCTGCCGGAGGTGCGGCTTCGGTCTGCTGGTAGACAGACTGGCCTTCAGCGGTCACTGGCTGGCCGTTCGCGCCGGGGCCTGCACCCTCATCCTTTTCGCTCCCATCCGCCAGAAGGCGCTGGGTGAACTTGGTGCCGGTGACCGAACCATCATCCGTTGCTGCCGGAGGCGTCTGCGTCGCTGGCTGCTGGGCATTGGTGCTTGGCTGCGCAGGCGTGCTCGTCGCCGGTGTATTCGGTTGGTTGGACGCGGTTTCCGTCGGCTGCGTGGACGTGGTGCCGGTCTGTGCCGATTGCACGAGGCCGCCCACCATGTCGTTCAGGGCTTCACGGTTGGTCCACAGCGCATAGGCGCCACCGGCCAGAAGCACGACGCCGCAGAGCGATAGAACGATGGCCGCATAATTGCGACGCGGCTTCTTCTTGGTGCGATAGGCCGCAGCAGGAATGCCATCTGCCGCAAGACCCGATTCGAAATCGCTCTTGCCTGCGTTGCCCGAGTTGTTGCCGGATGCGCCGTCATAACCGATCAGCTCTTCCAGATCGTCCCACGGCGTGCGCTCGGCGTCACCCTTCTGGCCGGGCTGCGGCGCGAAGGGATCATTGTCGGCGCGGGGAAGGCCCGGGCTGGTCTTTGGCGGCAGATCGAGCGCCGTATCCTGAAAATAGGTGGAATAGTCTTCGACAACAGCAGGCGACTGCTTCTGCGCCTCGGCCTTCGGCTCCGGCTGGCCGTAATCCGCATCGGAAAATGCCGGGGCATCGCCGAAATGAACATCGTCAGAGCGCTTTTCAGCCTGCTCCGGCTCGGCATTCACATCCTGATAATAGGGGGATGGTGCTGCGTAGCTGGCTGCATAGGGCAGGGGCGTGTTTTCGTGGAAAACATCGCTGTCGTCGGCGCGGTGTGTTGGTTCGTGATGAGGCTCAGCGACTGGCTGCTGGGCAATCTCTTCGTCCTGCTGGTGTGCCCAAGCTGGCTCGGCGACCGTATCCTGACCTGCCCAGTTTGCATGGGCATGGTCTTCTTCAGCAACCGGCTCTGGCTCTGCTTCGGCAACGGGCTCGTAATGCTCGTCAGCGTAACGCGGCTCTTCTTCCTTGCTGGTGAAATAGGAAGTTGCCTCAGGCTCAGGCTCAGGCTTAGGCTCGTGGCGGGCATATTCCGGCTCTACCGGTTCCGGTTCGGCATAAAGTTCTTCAGCTGCCGTCTCTGGCTGCTGATGATAGGCCGCGTAGTTAGGCTGATGCTCTTCCTCGACCGGGGCGACAGGCTCCGGCTCGGCGGCAACGGGCTCGTCCTCATGCTGGCGCTGTTCTTCAGCGACGTCTTCCTCGTAATAGGGCGAGGAAACATCGGCTGCGACCGGGGCTGCCGCCGGTTCGGCATAATCCTGCTCGTCTTCCAGTGGTGGAAGCGCCTCGGAATATTCGCCCTCGACTTCGGCAATGGCCGTGTCCAGCTTGAGGATTTGCCGCTTCAACAATTCTTCTGGCGGGCGCGGCTTCATGTTTTCGAGCTGGCGCACGACTGCGCTACGCGCCTTGTCGTACACCTTTGCCCGGTTTTCGGGAGTATTGTTCGCCAAGCCATCCACGGCCTTGCGAATGACTGCTACAAAATCCGCCATAAGCACTTTCTCGTCGAGGCCAGCGACGTACTGGCCCGATATGGTTTATGAAACTCGATCGTCGAGGACATTAATCCTCAAATGGATCAGTCACAAGTATTGTGTCATCTCGCTCAGGGCTTGTGGAGAGCAGTGCCACCGGCGCGCCGATCAACTCTTCGACCTGACGGACGTATTTGATAGCCTGAGCAGGCAAATCCGCCCATTTGCGGGCACCGACAGTGGATTCTTTCCAGCCTTCGAGCGTGATGTAGATCGGCTCGACCCGTGCCTGTGCACCCTGGCTTGCAGGAAGATGTTCGATTTCCTGCCCGTCCAGCTTGTAACCGACGCAAATCTTAAGCTCTTCGAGACCGTCGAGAACGTCGAGCTTGGTCAGTGCGATGCCGGTGATGCCGTTGGTTGCGACCGACTGGCGAACAAGTGCAGCATCGAACCAGCCGCAGCGGCGCTTGCGGCCCGTAACGGTGCCGAATTCATGACCCTTTTCACCTAAGAACTGGCCGATTTCGTCGTTCAGTTCCGTCGGGAAGGGGCCTTCGCCAACACGAGTGGTGTAAGCCTTGGTGATGCCGAGGATATAGCCGAGCGAGCCCGGACCCATGCCCGAACCTGCGGAGGCCTGTCCAGCTACGGTGTTGGACGATGTCACATAGGGATATGTGCCGTGGTCGATGTCGAGCAGCGAACCCTGAGCGCCTTCAAACAAAATGCGTTCGCCAGCGCGGCGCTTCTTGTCGAGCAGCAGCCACACGGTTTCGCTGAAAGGCAGAATGCGCTCGGCAACCGATGTCAGCTCGTCCATGATCGTCTGGTGGCTGACTTCCGCCGCACCAAAGCCGCGACGAAGCGCGTTGTGGTGGGTAAGGATGCGGTCGACCTTGGCGGACAGCGCTTCCTTGTCTTCCAGATCCATGACGCGGATGGCACGACGACCGACCTTGTCTTCATAGGCCGGGCCGATGCCGCGGCGCGTGGTGCCGATCTTGGTGCCGCTGTTGGAGGCGGCGTCTTCGCGCATGCCATCCAGTTCGCGGTGCAGAGACAGAATGAGGGTGGCATTGTCTGCAATGCGCAGGTTTTCAGGCGTGACCTTTACGCCCTGCGCTTCGAGACGACCGATTTCGGCGATCAGCGCATGTGGATCGACCACGACGCCATTGCCGATGACGGCGAGCTTGCCGGGGCGCACGACACCGGAGGGCAGAAGCGACAGCTTGTAGCTGACGCCATCAATAACAAGCGTATGACCTGCATTGTGACCGCCCTGATAGCGCACGACGACATCAGCGCGCTCCGACAGCCAGTCAACGATCTTACCCTTGCCTTCATCGCCCCACTGCGAGCCGACCACCACGACATTCGTCATTTCTTGCTTTCCTGCTCATGGCGCCAAAACGCCTAACTCAAACCCGCGAATGTATACTGCGTTGTTTTGCGGAAAGCGACCCTGTTTATGCGGCGAAACTTTGCTTTTTCCGAGACATTTCAGTTTGGAAGCCATTTGTTAACCACTATCGGCGCTTGCAGAACGCGAATCGGCGGTGCAGAACAGCGACGGTTGTTCATCTGAAAGTCGAATATCCCCGTGTCATCCAGAGCCTATCTCGTTTTGATCATCGCCACGATCTGCTGGGGTGGAAACGCCGTGGCCGGAAAACTGGCCGTCGGGCATATCAGCCCCATGGTGCTGACCTTTCTCAGATGGACGCTGGCCGTGGCCATCATCACTGCAATTTCCCTGCCGCAGCTGGTGCGCGACTGGCCGGTGGTGAGGACGCGGCTGCCCTACTTCTTCGTGCTGGGGGCGGTGGGTTACACCTGCTTCAACGCGGCACTTTACACGGCGCTGAAATATACCTCTGCCATCAATGTCGCGGTTATTCAGGCCGGTATTCCCATGGTCATTTTCGGCCTGAATTTTCTGCTGTTCCGCACGCGGGTCTTTGCCGGGCAGATCATCGGTTTTGTTCTGACGATTGCGGGCGTGGGCCTTTTGGCATCCCACGGCGATCTCATGTCGTTGATCCAGCTGGACATGAATATCGGCGATGCAATCATGCTGCTCGCGGTTCTGTCTTACGCCATCTACACCGTCATTCTGCGCTGGAAGCCGCAGGTCAACTGGCGCACGCTGATGGCCATTCCGGCCATGGCGGCTTTGATTTCGTCGGTGCCTCTGCTGTTTTGGGAAATGTCTCAGGACGCAGCGCTCTGGCCAGATACCAAAGGCTGGCTGATTACGCTTTATACGGCGATTTTTCCGTCGCTGGTCGCGCAGATATTCTTCATTCTGGGCGTAGAGCGCATCGGCCCCAATCGGGCGGGGCTTTTCATCAACCTCATTCCCGTCTTCGGCACGCTTTTGTCGGTCGCCATCATTGGCGAAACCCTTCACCCCTACCAGATCATCGCTTTGTTTCTGACGCTAGGCGGCATTGCCGTGGCGGAAAGAAAAAAACCGCCGGTTCCCTGAGGGGGAAACGGCGGCAAGTCAGTCATGAACTTTGAAACTGTGTGAGGCGCTTGGCGCGAGCTGCGTTACTTGGCGGCCTGTGTCTGGTCGAAGCTGCCGAAATATTGGTCCAGCGCTGAGAACGTCTGTTGACGCGAAACATCGATATTATCTGCGCTGGCAAGCGGCGGGATGGATGTGACGGCGTCGCGTTCGATGGCTGCAAATCCGCGCGCAAAACCGCCGGGGCCTGCTGCATCGGCATGGGTGGAGACGGAGGCGATGACGGCGCCGCAGATGGCGGCAGCAAAGAGTTTCTTCAGCATGATCTTACCCCGTTTTTTGCGTCAGCCAGCTTGCCCGCCGGTCTTTTCCGCGTTTCGTCTTTGCGGCAGATTTTCCATCCGCCGCCAGTGATGACGACATTACCGGGCAGTCTTTTCAGGGGCTTTAAACCGATAGCTACAATTTTATCGGTCTTTATTTTTAATGCGATCTATCGCGATTTTTTTGAGAGAGCAGAAAAAACGCTTAGTTTTTCTGCTGTGACATCACATCGCTGGCGCGGCTGGCGAGGTTTTTGCGTCCGCTTTCGCCGGATGCAGTGGCAAGCATGGCTGGGATGGGGGAAGCCTCGCCTTCCTGCGCGGCAGTCAAAGCAATCATGCGCGCGGCGATTTGGGAGATTTCCTTGCGAATGGCCTCGCCATTTCCATTGCCCCTGCCGTTCAGCAATCGTTCGGTTAGGGCCGTGCCCTGATTGCGAATGTCTTCGATTTCGCGGGCAATCTGGTCCGGCGTCTGAGCCGTCGCGCCAAGCTGGATCAGCGGGGCGGCGGTGGCAGCTGCGGCTTCGACAGTGCTGGGCTCTGCACCCGTAGAGAGGCGCTCCTTGAGGCGGGTGACTTCCTGCGCGCGGCGTTCCAGCAGCATTTCATTGTCGGCATTGCGAGCCGCTTCCTGCGCCAGCTGCTCTTCAAGGCGGGCGATCTTGCGGCTTTCGCGGCTCATATGGGTGGCGGCTTCGCGGTTCTTGGCGGTTGCTTCGTCAAGCTCCTTGGTGATCGTTTCGCGTTCCTTGCGCCATGTCGCCGTTTTGTGCTTGGCCTGCTCCACCTCGATGTCGCGTGCGGAGAGCGCAATCTTCAGGTCATCCAGTTCGCGCGAAATGGCGCTGACACGTTTTGTCAGGTTGGAGATTTCCTGCGTGCGGGCAAGCGCGGTTTCTTCGGCGTCGTTGAGTGTCGCCTTGAGGCGGGCTGCGGCATCTTCGTGACGACGAGCCTTTGCGCGCAGATCGCTCGCCTCCAGCGTCATCTGTTCGAGTTGCGCTTTCTGCTCACGGGTTTCCGTCAGAAGGCGGCTGGCATCGCTGGCAGCGGTGTCGTTTCTGAATTTCAGCGCCAGCGCCTTTTCGCGCTCGGCATCCAGTTCCTGCCGGGTGCGAGCGTTCTCTGCGGCGTAGAGCGCGCGTGCCATGTCTTTCTGGGCACGCACTTCCTGCGGGCTGATCGGCATCGTCGCCTGCAGGCGCTTTTCCGTGTAGACCACGATACGGCGGTGAATGGCCGGTGCCATCAGCGAAACCAGCAGAATGGCGGAGAGAAAACCCAGGCCGAAAAGAATAGCGTACTCGATCACGCAGGTCGTCTCCACTCAAGGTAACGCAAAGGTGAACTTAAATCGGGTTCATCGCAGTGCGGCTCATTCAAACTGGCGCGGATTATGCCACGCCAATCTTGCGCCAGGCCTTATCCATCATGGATGCAGCCGGTGCCATTTTACGCGAATATGTGTCGAATGCGAATCAGAAAGGATTCCAGGTCGGCTGCTGCGTTAGCTTCAGATAGCCGACATTGATGCCCAGACGTGCGCCGATGCCGGTTCTGATCGGGGCAATGGTGACATCGCTGTTTTTGAGCACCGTCATGCCGACGCCGGCGACGATGAAGGCAGAACCGCTGACACCACCGTAACGACGGTAAAGCGCATCGACTGCCGGAAGATTATAGACCAGCATCATGGCGCGTGTGCCCTGGCCACCGTAATCCAGCCCCAGCGACGGACCCTGCCAGAACACCGGGTGCTGGCCTGCATTCTTGGTGTAAAGCTGGCCTTCGCCATAGGTCAGGCCGGCGACGAAAGCGCCAGAACCTTCCTGGCCGAGAATATAGCCGTTGGGCAATCCATATTGCTGGAAGGCGCGTTCCACCACCTTTGCCAGTCCTCCGGTGGTTTCACCGAAAAAGCCGTGGCCAGCGTCAATGATTTCCTGAAAGGAGTATTGATCGCTGCTCTGGGCAGAGGCCTGCGCGGATGACACGCAAAGGCTTGCGAGTACCACGAAAATCTTTACCAGTCCGAGGCGTGCGATGGTGCGGAGTTCGTTAGGTCGCATCGTCAATTCCGTCCGTCTGTTTCGTTCGTTTTGTCCTGTTAAGACATTTGGCATTTTGAAACCATGATATTAACAATCGGTTTACCAAATATGGTGTCATTATGGCTTAATAACTTCCACACCGTCCGCGCAGCCTTGCGCAGGAGAGAATTTTATGACGAGCAAACCCAATCTGACGCTGTCCGGCCCCGATCTGGCGGCGCTTCTGTGCAGTCGCGTGTGCCATGATGTGATCTCGCCGGTGGGCGCCATCAACAACGGGCTCGAGCTTCTCGATGAAGGTGGTTCGGACGAAGACGCGCTGGATCTTATCCGCACATCGGCGCTCAACGCCTCTGTTCGCCTGAAATTTGCCCGTCTTGCCTTCGGTGCCTCCGGTTCTGCCGGTGCTTCCATTGATACGGGCGAAGCGGAAAAGGCGGCCAAGGATTTTGCGGCTGCGGAGAAGAAAGCCGAAGTCAGCTGGAGCGGCCCACGCGCCATCGTGCCGAAGAACCGCGTGAAGCTGCTGCTCAACCTGTTCCTCGTTGCTTATGGTGCCATTCCGCGCGGTGGCAATGTGGATGTCATTCTGGAAAACCCGGAAACGGACGCCCGATTCGAAATTACTGTCAAAGGCCGGATGATGCGCGTGCCGGCCAAATTCGCTGCCCTTTCCGAAGGCACCGAAGAAGAAGCCGTCGATGCCCATTCCGTTCAGCCCTATTACACGCTGCTGATGGCAGAAGAAGCGGGCATGAAGATCGAATACAAGGTTCATGAAGACCGCGTCGTGTTTACGGCATTCACTGTCGAAGCGGCCTGATTCGAAAATCGGAACACATGAAAACGGGCTGCCCGTGTGGCGGCCTGTTTCCGCATGGCCTCAGGCTATCTGACGCTGTAGCACCTCGTTGAGGTAAGCCTGATCTGCGATGCGAAAATGGGTCTGGCCAATCGTCTCGAAATCCAGCGCCGAATAAAACGCAAGTGCCGACGTGTTTCCCGAATTTACTGTCAGCCAGACCGAGTCGATGCCCAACTCGGCGCATCGGCCAAGCCCCTCGTTCAAAAGACCTTTTCCGATTCCCTTGCCGTGATGTCGTGGCTGGACATAAAGCGTTTTGACTTCTGTAGCGGAGCAGCCGGGGACCGGTGCCGCACTGTCAAAAGATAGTCGGATGAAGCCATCAATACCGTCTTCGTTTTCCGAAACGATGATGTGCTCGTCATCATCGGCGATGATCGCTTCGAACTTAACGGCGGTGAACTCGGAAAGAGCATAGTCGGCAAAAAAGGCGTTCACGCCATTGCGCAGATAGGTGCCGATCCAGACTTCCATGGATATGGCCGCAAGGCTTGAGGCGTCTGACGATATAGCATCTCTGAAAAACATGGATTTTGCTCAATATGATTTTGCCAGACGAGGGCTGAGATTGCTTGAATTCTATCGTTTAAACACAAAAAAACCGCCGGAGGAGGGCGGTTTTTTCGTTTGCGGGTATGCTTGGGAGGATATCAGGCTGTTTCAAGGTATTCGGTCGCGCCATCCGGCTCGCGCAGAACGTAGCCACGGCCCCAGACCGTTTCGATGTAGTTTGCGCCGCCTGCAGCATTGGCCAGCTTCTTGCGCAGCTTGCAGATGAAGACGTCGATGATCTTCAGTTCTGGCTCGTCCATACCGCCATAGAGGTGGTTGAGGAACATTTCCTTGGTAAGCGTGGTGCCCTTGCGGAGCGAAAGCAGCTCCAGCATCTGGTATTCCTTGCCCGTGAGGTGAACGCGCTGGCCGCCGACTTCAACGGTCTTGGCATCCAGGTTCACGATCAGCTCGCCGGTGGAGATAACCGACTGGGCATGGCCCTTGGAGCGACGAACAATGGCGTGAATACGGGCGACAAGCTCATCCTTGTGGAAAGGCTTGGTCATGTAATCGTCTGCGCCGAAACCGAGGCCGCGAACCTTGTCTTCAATGCCAGCCATGCCGGAGAGAATGAGGATCGGCGTCTTGACCTTGGAGAGGCGAAGCGTTCTCAGCACCTCGTAACCCGACATGTCGGGAAGATTGAGGTCGAGCAGAATAATGTCGTAATCGTAGAGCTTTCCAAGGTCCACGCCTTCCTCACCAAGGTCGGTCGTATAGACGTTGAAACTTTCAGACTTCAACATCAGCTCAATGCTCTGAGCTGTCGCGCTGTCGTCTTCGATGAGTAGAACCCGCATAATTATCCCCTTTGCCGCCCGCGGAAGGTAAATGATTGCCCTTTGCGCGATACGGATCCAGTCGTTGCCTGATTTGCAGGCTGCCACCAAATGGTTAACAAATTCTAATTACCTTTGGCAAGGTGTGCAGAATTTATTAAATAATGGCTCCAGTCTACTGTTATTCAACGCGAATCCGCATCACCAAACTTGAATCATAACGTGAACAAATCCCGCTAAGTGACTCAATCGACTCTTACATTGTCGTGCCCGTGTTTTTTCGGGCTTGGCATTTACCGACCTTTAAATGATCTGCCTTATCATTAACGATGCCCGTAAACGAAAGGTTAACGACGCCATTTTTTTATTAACGTCGGGTAACTTTTCAGAATCATTCCGGCACAGCCGGGGTGAAGGGTCGGTTCCAGTTTTGACCGGGGTCTCGCTATCCACGGAGTATTGCGTATGAAGTCGCGTGACAGCCTAGTTCGCCTGAAGGAATTTCAGGTCAACGAAAAACGTCGTCAATTGCAGCAATTGCAGTCGATGATGTCCGAATTCGAACGAATGGCCAAGGAGTTGGTCCATCAGATTTCTCTGGAGGAGAGCAAATCGGGAATTACCGATCCTACGCATTTCGCCTATCCGACCTTTGCGAAAGCAGCCCGCCAGCGTGCGGATAATCTGCAGGTTTCCATTCGTGAATTGAAGATGCAGGAAGAAGCGGCAGAAGCGGTTCTGGAAGAAGTCCAGGCCGAGTACGAACGAGCAGCTGCTCTGGAAAATCGCGACGTTGCGATTCGTGCACGCGCCTGACACATAAAAAAGAAACGAATCGTCCTCATTGACGGTGGCCAGTGGATCAGGAGGCTGCTTTCAATGACGCGACGCCGTGTCTATTCGCCGTTGTGATCTTTGATCCGCCCGGCGCAATCGTTTCTAATGACCTACTGACAAAAAGCCGCCCGATGTTCGGGCGGTTTTTTTGTGCCTGTGAGATTTATCGATTATGCTCATTTTCAGAATGATGACATAAGCGGCGGGAATGAAGGGCTGAATGTGATGAGCGAAACTTCAAAACCATTTTCCGCACCAAAAATCACCCGTGGCTCCTGCTTGTGCGGCAACGTGCATTGGGAGTTTCGCGGCGAAATCATCGATGCCACCAGCTGCAATTGCACGGCCTGCCGTCGTTATGGTGTGCTTTGGGCCTATGATTATGACGGGCACGGCATTTCCGTAGAAGATACTAAAGGCCAACTGGTCGGCTACCAGCGCGGATCGAATGTTCTGTCGTTCAATTTCTGCAAGGTCTGCGGCAATCTGGTTTCGTGGCGCGGCACTGTCGTGCAGGAGGATGGCCGGGTGCGAATTGCCGTTAACCTTCGTTTGGCGGAACCGGATGATGTCGCGCATATACCGGTCGTGCGCTTGGAGGGCCTCCACAGTTTCAAGGATTTGCCGATGGATGGCCGCACCGTGGGTGATATCTGGTATTGATCAGCCCGAAATCACATCCGCCCAATCGGGATGTCGCAATGCCTGCGCCTTGAAGAAGGGGCAAAGCGGCATGATTTTCCAGCCACCCTTGCGGGCCTCTTCGATGGCGTGAGCGGCAAGCGCCTGGCCGACGCCTTTCCCGCGCAGTTCGTCGGGAACACCGGTGTGGTCGATGATGACGAGTGTGGGTGAAACGCGCGAAAACGTCATCTCACCGACATGGCCATCCAGCGTTGCCGCATACCGGCCTTTTGATCCTGTTTCGGATGTGGAAATCTGCATCTGCTCAACTCCGTTTATATTGAGCTGAGTTTATAAGCTTGTCCAAAAAAGAAAATGTGGGGAATTGTGAACGGTCTGGGCTCAGATTGGATCGTGCGTTGAAAACAAATCAGCGCCACGCATTCCCCGAAATCTTTGAGGAAAGGTGACGCTCGATTTTTGTCGTCGATATCCCCTTTGGAAGGGGAAAGCGCAAACTAGTGGCGGTATTGCTGAATGCGCGTGGTGCGCAGACCTGCAAGGCCGTGGTCACTGATGGAAGACTGCCAGGAGAGGAATTCCTCCACTGTCAGCGTGTAACGTTCGCAGGCTTCCTCGAGGCTCAATAGTCCTCCTCGTACCGCGGCGACAACCTCTGCCTTTCGACGAATGACCCAGCGGCGCGTGTCCGCAGGGGGCAAGTCGGCAATCGTTAGAGGGCTGCCATCGGGGCCGATGACATATTTAACTCGTGGGCGTATCATTTCGGTCATTGGACACTCTACACAAACTCAAGACCATATGCAGACGCACTTTAGGACCGTACCTTTAAAAATTACCTAAGCAGTCAGAGACAATTTATTAAGAATTTGAATGGTTTCGCCTGATTTGTTCGAGCTTTGCTGGATTCTTGTGCCAAAAAGAAAATTCATTTTGTTGTTTTTTGTGTCAACTCTTGTCCGATCAAGTCATTTCCGAATTTCGTAATATTCATCTGTAGTTAGCAATCGGCAGAAACTGGCCTTTGCCAGTATAGCGCGTTGGCCGACTTGGCCGGACTTCCCGCGCCTGCCGTTTTCTTGATGAAAACGACAAGCGCAAACGACGATTTAAAGCATCGTCAAGGAGACTTCCGTCTTTCCTGCACCATAAGCCAGTTGGCAGGTGCCGCTATGCGCCAGCGAAATACGGTCATTCTCGGCCAGAGCCGCGATGAAGCTAACGGATTGCAGGCTGTTCGCTGCCGATGTCGTGCCGTTCAGCGCCAGCGTACTGGTAGTACCATTGATCCTGATGCTGACCGTGTGGCCCGATGACGAAACGACGGCAAGCGAAAGAGTGATGAGATAGGTGCCGCTTGCCGGCACCTGCAATTCCTTCAGCGTGCCGGTGACGACATTGCCCAGCGCAAAGCCACCTTGTTGGACGGTAAGGTCTGTAAAGCCCGACACCGATCCGGCGGCATGGGAAACATTGCCCGCTGCGCGTCCCGCCCGCACCAGAGGCCGGGCTGGCATGGACACGATACCGGAACCGGAAATCGACAAGGCCGTGCTCCAATTCGCGCCATCCGCCGAAGTCTTTATGGAGAAACGGTCGTTTCCGGCTAGCCCCATTTCCGCACGGCCACCCCAGCCGGATTGAAACAGCAGCGACGCCGTATCGCCCGATGTTGCCTTGTTGACTTTCACCTGATGCCCGCCGCCGGAGGGCGCATTGGTAAACAGGCTGGCGGGGGAGGAGACGATCAGCCTGTTTCCCGCATCCGCCGTGGCATTGATACCCAGTTGCTGAAAGGAAGCCGTGTCGGGCAGGGGGGCGTCCCGCCATTCTCCGTCGCGCAGGACTTTTATGCGGCCGGTCTCGGCAAAGCAGGCGCGCCAGCCGTCTCGGGGCGAAATGTAAATCCACGCATCATCCTGGCGGAATGCAAGGTGGCGTGCCTTTTGCGCCCAGTCTCCCGTGGGATTGGCGGCGATCAGAAAGCAGTCACCGTCTTCGACTGTCTGCGGTGGTGCTGCCATCTCGCTGTGGATGACGAGCTGGGTGATCGCATCCAGCCTTTGCAGAGCTTCGTTATGGGTGACGTGTTTTTGCGCCTGCGATGGCAGAATATAGGGAAGTTCAAGTCTCGATGTCTGTTCAGTCATGGTTCAATCTCCTTTGCGCTGGAGATTGTGCGGCCATGCCGGAGCCCGTGAATGAAAATGCGAAAATAAATTTTAAGGAGCAGCGCCCCAGGCAATGAAATCCGGATTTGCCAGGCCGTCTTGGTCGCCATCATTGAGCTCATAGCGCAAAGGCATGCCCGCCATATCGAGTGTTATGCCACCGGCGGCGCGCAAGACGGCGTCACCTGCTGCGGTGTCCCACATCATGGTCCGGCTGAAGCGCGGGTAAACATCTGCTGCGCCCTCGGCCAGCATGCAGAACTTGAGGGAGGAGCCGATGGAAATGCTGTCGATCAGGCCATGCTCGGCGACAAAGGCCTCCGTCTTCGGCGTGCAGTGCGAGCGGCTGATGACGGCAATCGGAATGGTCGGCTTGGCGCGGCAGCGCACCTTGCGCGCCTCTGTCTGCTCGAACTCATCGGAAACCTGTACCTTGCAGGCCACATTGCCATCGCCCGTCCACAGCACTTTCAACGCTGGCGCATAGACCACGCCGAGAACCGGCGCACCGTTGCGGACGAGCGCGATGTTGACGGTGAAATCCTGCTTGCCGGAGATGAATTCCTTGGTGCCATCGAGCGGGTCGACCAGGAAAAATTCGTCGCCTGCCTCTGGCACGATGCCGTTGGCAGCGGCTTCTTCGGCAATGACGGGGATGTGGGGAAAATGCTCGGCCAGCGCATCCAGTATGATCGTCTCGGCACGCTGGTCCGCCTCGGTGACCGGGGAACAGTCATTCTTGTAGGTCACATGCGGACCGGCGGCGTGGACCGACATGATCTCTCTGCCCGCCTTCAACGTGGCCGCTGTCAATATTTCGAGCATCGATGTCCCTTTTGCCGGTGGCCGGACGCGTCGTTCCGACGAAAACGACATAAGCTTTCAAAGCGCAATTTACAACGCAACCGGTTTCTGGCGCAGGCATGAAAATAGAGGGCGCTTGGCAGGATTTTGCGATGATGAGGCGCTTTTTGTGGCAGTTTCTGCCAAAATTATGATCGTTGTGAGTGCTGAGGAAGCATTCAATGTGGAAATTCCAAATAAAAAGCTGTTTTACAGATTTTTGACTTCACATTTCGCCTGAACGCGATATGGATTTCAACCAAGGGGGACAAAAAATGCAGCCCCCGGAATCAACATAAACGAGACCTGTTCCGTTGAGAGTAGGTCCGGGGGAAAGATATGGAGTACTTTATCCAGCAGCTCATAAACGGGCTGACTCTTGGATCGATCTATGGCCTTATCGCTATTGGCTATACGATGGTTTACGGCATTATCGGCATGATCAACTTCGCCCATGGCGATATTTTCATGCTCGGCGGCTTCGCTGCCCTGATCGTCTTCCTTATTCTCACATCGTTTTTTG
This sequence comes from Hyphomicrobiales bacterium, assembly GCA_900473205.1. GTDB lineage: Bacteria > Pseudomonadota > Alphaproteobacteria > Rhizobiales > Rhizobiaceae > Agrobacterium. The sequence continues at coordinate 39,143 of UCLB01000025.1, read as the reverse complement.
CAGGCATTCCCGTTGCAATTCTGCTTCTGGTGATGATGGTCGTCGCCATGCTGATGACCGGCCTGTGGAACTGGGCAATCGAGCGTGTGGCCTACCGCCCTCTGCGCGGTTCTTTCCGCCTTGCGCCGCTGATTACGGCCATCGGCATGTCGATTGCGCTGTCCAACTTCATTCAGGTGACGCAGGGCCCGCGCAACAAGCCGATTCCGACTCTGGTGACAGAGGTGTATCACTTCGGCGCCATCACCATTTCGCTGAAGCAGTTGTTGATCGTGGTCATCACGTCGGTTCTGCTGTTCGCCTTCTGGTATATCGTCAACAAGACGCCGCTTGGCCGTGCACAGCGCGCAACCGAGCAGGACCGCAAGATGGCGGCACTTCTTGGTGTGGACGTTGATCGCACGATTTCCATCACCTTCGTCATGGGTGCTGCGCTGGCAGCCGTCGCAGGCTCCATGTACCTGATGTATTACGGTGTTGCCTCGTTCAACGACGGCTTCATTCCGGGCGTCAAGGCTTTCACCGCGGCTGTTCTAGGTGGCATCGGTTCGCTTCCGGGCGCGGTGCTGGGTGGTTTGCTCATCGGCCTTATCGAAAGCCTGTGGTCTGCCTATTTCTCCATCGCCTACAAGGACGTCGCAGCCTTCGGAATTCTCGCTTTCGTGTTGATTTTCAAGCCGACCGGTATTCTGGGCCGTCCGGAAGTCGAGAAGGTTTAAGATAATGGCAAATATCGCTTCCGAAAACGGAACGTCCGGTCCGAGCCTGATGGCGCAGGCTGTGAAGGAAGGTATCTTCGCAGGCCTCGTGTCGCTGGGAATGTTCATTCTCTATGTCGGCATCGTCACCTATCAGGACATCAACAACCAGTTGATCTGGGGCACGCGCTGGGGCCTGCTGGCCATCTTCGTCGGCATCGCCGCCGTTGGCCGCTTCCTCGTCGTTGGCTTCATCCGCCCGCATCTTAACCGTCGCAAGCTGGCGAAAGCCAAGTCCGGCGTGCTGGAGATTTCCGAAGACAAGGGCTTCTTCCACAAACATTTCCTCAAGATCGCGCTCATCTTCCTGCTGATCTATCCCGGCATTGCCGTCGGTCTCTTCGGTTTTCAGGGATCGCTGAAGCTGGTCGATAACTTCGGCATCCAGATCCTCATCTATGTGATGTTGGCCTGGGGCCTGAACATCGTGGTCGGTCTCGCTGGCCTGCTCGATCTAGGTTACGTCGCCTTTTATGCGGTCGGCGCTTACTCCTACGCTCTCCTGTCCAGCCATTTCGGATTGTCCTTCTGGGTGCTGCTACCCATGGCCGGTATTCTGGCTGCTTTCTGGGGCATCATTCTCGGCTTCCCGGTTCTGCGTCTTCGCGGCGACTATCTTGCCATCGTGACGCTTGCCTTCGGTGAGATCATTCGTCTGGTTCTTCTGAATTGGACCGATGTGACCAGGGGCACTTTCGGTATCTCGGGTATCGCCAAAGCATCCATCTTCGGCATCTGGTCGTTTGATGTCGGTGCGCCGAACAATTTTGCCAAGGTCTTTGGCCTGCCCATGTCCTCGGCCTATTACAAGATCTTCCTTTTCTACGTCATTCTGCTGCTCTGCATGCTCACGGCCTATGTGACCATCAAGCTGCGCCGCATGCCGATTGGCCGTGCCTGGGAAGCCCTTCGTGAAGACGAAATCGCCTGCCGTTCGCTCGGTATCGATACCGTCAAGACCAAGCTCACCGCCTTTGCAACGGGTGCGATGTTCGGTGGTTTTGCTGGCTCGTTCTTTGCCGCGCGTCAGGGCTTCGTTTCGCCGGAAAGCTTCGTGTTCCTGGAATCGGCGGTCATTCTTGCCATCGTCGTTCTCGGCGGCATGGGGTCGCTGACGGGCATTGCCATTGCGGCGGTCGTCATGGTCGGTGGTACGGAACTGCTGCGCGAGATGGAATTCCTCAAGCACATCTTCGGCCCTGATTTTACGCCGGAACTCTACCGCATGCTGCTGTTCGGCCTGGCGATGGTCATCGTCATGCTGTTCAAACCACGCGGTTTCGTCGGTTCGCGTGAACCCACGGCCTTCCTGAAAGAGCGTAAAGCCGTCTCCGGCAGCTTCACCAAGGAAGGTCACGGCTGATGGCTTCCGGAAACAGTGCAATGACAAAAGACACCATTCTCAAGGTCGAACACCTGTCCATGAAGTTCGGCGGCCTGATGGCCATCAACGACTTCTCCTTCGAGGCCAGACGCGGTGAGATCACCGCGCTGATCGGCCCCAACGGTGCAGGCAAGACGACCGTGTTCAACTGCATCACCGGCTTTTACAAGCCGACGATGGGCATGATCACCATGCGGCGCAAGACGGGCGAGGAACATCTGCTTGAGCGTCTGCCGGATTTCGAGATCACCAAGAAAGCCAAGGTCGCGCGTACTTTCCAGAACATCCGGTTGTTTTCCGGCCTGACGGTTCTGGAAAATCTGCTGGTTGCCCAGCACAACACGCTGATGAAGGCGTCCGGCTACACGATCCTCGGTCTTTTGGGCCTGCCGACCTACAGCAATGCGGCGGCAGCGGCCATCGAGAAAGCCAAATACTGGCTGGACAAGGCCGATCTGACGGAACGTGCCGACGATCCCGCAGGTGATCTTCCCTATGGCGCGCAGCGTCGTCTGGAAATTGCCCGCGCCATGTGCACGGAGCCGGAACTTCTGTGCCTGGACGAGCCTGCTGCAGGTCTCAACCCGAAGGAATCGCTGGCGCTCAACAATCTGTTACGCGGCATTCGCACCGAAGGCACGTCGCTGCTTCTCATCGAGCATGACATGTCTGTTGTCATGGAGATTTCCGACCATGTCGTGGTTCTCGAATATGGCCAGAAGATTTCCGATGGTACGCCGGACCATGTGAAGAACGACCCGAAGGTCATCGCCGCCTACTTAGGTGTCGAGGATGATGAAGTGGAAGACGTAATTGCAGAAGAACTTGGGGGGACGATTTGATGTCCGGTGAACCCCTTCTCAAAGTCCAGGGCGTAGAAACCTATTACGGCAACATCCGCGCATTGGCTGGCGTCGATGTCGAAGTCAACAAGGGCGAAATCGTCAGCCTTATCGGCGCCAACGGTGCTGGCAAATCGACGCTGATGATGACGATCTGCGGCAGCCCGCAGGCCCGTACAGGTTCGGTGATCTTCGATGGCGAAGACATCACGAAGGTGCCGACGCATCTGATCGCCCGTCGCCGCATTGCGCAATCGCCTGAAGGCCGTCGCATTTTTCCGCGCATGACCGTTCTGGAAAATCTCCAGATGGGTGCCAACCTCGACAATCTGAAATACTTCAAGGAAGACGTCGAGAAAATCTTCACGATGTTCCCGCGTCTGAAGGAACGTCAGAGCCAGCGTGGCGGCACGCTTTCGGGTGGTGAGCAGCAGATGCTGTCCATCGGCCGCGCGCTGATGTCGCGTCCCAAGCTGCTTCTCTTGGATGAGCCGTCGCTTGGTCTCGCACCTTTGATCGTCAAGGGCATTTTCGAGGCGATCAAGACGCTGAACAAGGAAGAGGGGCTGACCGTCTTCCTCGTGGAGCAGAATGCCTTTGCGGCGCTGAAGCTTTCCGACCGGGCCTATGTCATGGTCAACGGCAAGGTCACGATGAGCGGTTCCGGCAAGGAACTGCTGGCCAACCCGGAAGTGCGCGCTGCCTATCTCGAAGGCGGTCGCCACTAGGAATATCCGTGCCTGCCACTGGCGGGCGCTGGTTAACGGCAGGTTCAGTCACTGCGACGGGGCTGCTGGGTCAACATAACAATAAAGCCTGCCGGCAAACGGCGGGCGAGAAATCAAAGGCAGGTCCCGCGGCAAAAAAGCCAAGGGCGCTGATGGGGAAAAAGATGCAGGGACTTTTTTTCGAAAGTGACAGCGGCGTTCGCTGCGTGTTGCGTGGGCTGGTTGTGCTTCTCGGGTTCTGGACGGCATGGCGCACAGGCAAGTCCGTGGCCGATGGCTGGGGCGAATATCCAAGGGTGGTCATCTACACGCTGCTTCTGGGCGTCGTGATGCGCTTTTTGCACTATGCGCTGTTTGCCGGGCCAATGCTGGACGGCTTTTATTACCTGATGGATGTGGTCGTTCTGCTGGTTTTCTCGACTGTCGGTTTCCGCATGCGCCGGACCAGCCAGATGGTCGATAACTACTATTGGCTCTACGACCGAACTTCATCATTTTCTTATAAGAAGAAAGATTGACAGCGGCGTTTTTCTGAATTCAGAATACCCGCAAGAGTGGAACAGCCTGAGCAGTTGAGGTGGGTGCTGAGCAGGCAGGGATAATCAACCCAACCAATGGAACTGGGAGTAATATAATGAAGAAGTCTCTTCTTTCCGCAGTTGCGCTGACCGCAATGGTCGCCTTCAGTGGTTCTGCCTGGGCTGACATTCTCGTCGGCGTCGGCGGCCCGCTGACCGGCCCGAATGCGGCTTTCGGCGCACAGCTCCAGAAGGGTGCTGAACAGGCTGCGGCAGACATCAATGCTGCAGGCGGCATCAATGGCGAAAAGATCAAGATCGTGCTGGGCGACGACGTGTCCGACCCTAAGCAGGGTATCTCGGTTGCCAACAAGTTCGTTGCTGATGGCGTCAAGTTCGTTGTCGGTCACTTCAACTCCGGCGTTTCCATCCCGGCGTCGGAAGTCTACGCGGAAAACGGCATTCTCGAAATCACGCCCGCTGCGACCAACCCTGTCTTCACCGAGCGCGGCTTGTGGAACACGTTCCGTACCTGCGGTCGTGACGACCAGCAGGGCAGCATTGCCGGCAAGTATCTCGCAGATCACTTCAAGGACGCGAAGATTGCCGTCATCCATGACAAGACGCCTTACGGTCAGGGCCTTGCCGATGAAACCAAGAAGGCGCTCAACGCTGCTGGCATGAAGGAAGCCATCTACGAAGGCGTTAACGTTGGCGACAAGGACTTCTCTGCCCTCATCGCAAAGATGAAGGAAGCTGGCGTCTCGGTCATCTACTGGGGTGGTCTCCACACCGAAGCCGGTCTCATCATCCGTCAGGCTGCCGACCAGGGTCTGAAGGCCAAGCTCGTTTCCGGTGACGGTATCGTTTCAAACGAACTGGCTTCCATCGCTGGCGACGCCGTTGAAGGCACGCTGAACACCTTCGGTCCTGATCCAACCGTCAACCCTGCCAACAAGGACCTCGTTGCGAAGTTCAAGGCAGCAGGCTTCAACCCTGAAGCCTACACGCTCTACTCCTACGCAGCCGTGCAGACCATTGCCGGTGCTGCAAAGGATGCGGCCTCGCTCGACCCAGAAAAAGTCGCTGCTGCGATGAAGAAGGGCAAGTTCTCCACCGTTCTCGGCGAAATCTCCTTCGACGAAAAGGGCGACCCGAAGCTTCCAGGCTACGTCATGTACGAGTGGAAGAAAGGCCCAGACGGCAAGTACAGCTACTTCCAGCAGGGCAGCTAAGCCTTAAGCGGAATTGCACCAGAAAGCCCGGCAGCGATGCCGGGCTTTTTTCGTTTTAAGTTTGGTTGTTTTGCAATTGCCATAATGGAGCCAACAAGGCAGAGAAGATCGACGGCTCGCGAAAATTGCAAACAGAGGTAGCAATGGCGGTAAAGCGGTTTGTGCTCTGGTTCTTCGTTCTTGTCGTCCTCGCCGGTGCTTTGGCGGGCATGCACCTATTCAGCAAATCCCGCACTAGCCAATTGTTCGGCGACATCATCGCGCGGGTGGAAACCGACAAGCCTGTTATAGCGCTGACCTTCGATGACGGTCCGTCACCGCGCTTCACGCAGGACGTCTTGAGCATCCTGAAAGATCGCAATGTTACGGCGACGTTTTTCCTGACCGGCAAGGAGATCGAGGAAAACCTGCCGCTGGCACGATTGGTCATCGCTGCTGGCCATGAGATCGGCAACCATTCCTATTCGCATTCTAGCATGGCATGGATGGGATCAACGCGGGTGAAGGAGGAGATCGAGCGGACCGACGTGGCTATCCGGGCCGCAGGCTATGAAGGTGAAATCCTGTTTCGGCCACCCTATGGCAAAAAGCTTGTGACCCTGCCGTGGTATCTTTCGCAGCATGATCGCAAAACCATCATGTGGGATGTCGAGCCGGAATCATTCCCCGAAGTGGCCGATAATGCCGAGGCGATGACTCGATATGTCCTCGATAACGCCAGAAGTGGATCGATCATCATCCTGCATGTCATGTATCGCAGTCGCGACGTGTCGCGTCAGGCCCTGCCGCAGATCATCGATGGCCTGCGTCAACGCGGCTTCGAATTCGTCACCGTGTCGCAGCTTTTGCAGAATGGCTCGCTCAATCCAGACGGCCCAAAATGAAATTGGCACGTTCAGGCACGCTCAGTTTCGGCAATATGATGGTTTCATAGCCAAGGTCGCTATAATCGCGACGCAGGCGCTCATATTCTTCGATAGCTGCTGCGAGATCATGCTGCCGCTCTCCATCCGTCACATAGATTTCCGGCCATGGCGGTGTCAGAAAGACAAGGGGATTGTAGCGATGCTTCCGCTTTAGCTCATGCAGAAAGCCATCGCCGCAAACATGGTGAAGCGCAGAAGCCGCATCGATGAGGCCACGATCAAAGAAGACCCAGCCGCTGTCAGGCGCATTATCCAGATCTGCCAGCGCCATGGCTACCGCGCGGCGGGCGAAGGCTTCCATGTCGATCCATGGAAGGGCCGTTCCCTGCTGCTCCGTTTCCTGTCTGACGATACGCCGTCCCGGTTCCTCGACCGTGGCGTAACCACGCTTCGCAAATTCGTCCAGCAGGGTGGATTTGCCGCCGCCAGAGCAGCCGGACAGGACGATCAGATTATTCGTTTCTTCGCTAATATTCATTCTCCTATGTCGCTGGAAGGGTTGCGCTTTTTTGGATGAGCAACATTACGCAGGTTTAATGTTTTTTGCGGGAACCAGTGGCAGGATCGAACGTTTGTTCGCAACCTAACAATGAGGTCTCGCCATGAAAACACTTCTCATCTCTTCGCTGATCGCAGTTTCTTCCGTCTTCGTTTTTTCGGCCCCGTCCTATGCTGATACGGTGACAGTCACCACCACGCAGAAGGTTCGTACGCCGATGCGCGAAGAGTATCGTCCTCGTCATCACCGCGTTGCCCGCGATTGTTTCGTGAAGAAGGTTCGCACGCACCATCACGGTCGTGTCGTCATCAAGGAAACGCGCGTCTGCCGTTAATCCGCTGATATAGTCGTTTGACAGACGGGTGCAGATTCTGCGCCCGTTTTGTTATGCGTCGTGCAGAATATGGGCGGCTTTGACTGCGGCTGAAGCGCGGTTTTCCACGCCGAGTTTGACGTAAATCTGCTCCAGATGCTTGTTCACCGTGCGGGCAGACAAGCCTAGAATATCGCCAATATCCCGGTTGGACTTGCCCTTGGCGATCCACAGCAACACCTCCGATTCACGGATCGTCAGAGCAAAATGCTGGCGCAGCAGCGCATCGGCCGGTTTGTCGCTCGCCGCCGTCAGCCGGAACAGATGCTCATCCGGCCCCATCGCGCCGAGAAACGTCAGTTGCAGCGTGGCCCGGTCTGCCTGCTGAATGGTCAGCGGTGCATCCCGAGCCAAGTCGTTTCCGCGATTGGCGAGCCATCCTGCAATATGCTGCGTGACGATCTCTAGCCCGTCATCACGACCCGTCGCGGCATTGACGAGCCGTGTCGCCTGTGGCGTTGACCAATGGATGGCGCCGTTGGCCCGCACCGCCAGCAGGTGGCGACCTGCGGCATCCAGCGCCACGCGCGCACTTTGGGCGGAGCGGGCATTCGATAGATGCACGCGAATGCGGGCGCGCAGCTCGTCGATATTGATGGGTTTTGTCAGATAATCGACACCGCCAGATTCGAGCGCCCGCACCACATGTTCCGTCTCGGTCAGCCCGGTCATGAAGATGACCGGCACCTGCGTGACGGCAGCATTGGATTTCAGTCGCGTGCAGGTTTCGAAGCCATCCATGGATGGCATGACGGCGTCGAGCAGGATGATATCGGGGGTGATGCGCTCTGCGATATTGAGGGCGGACTGCCCGGAGGTGGCGATCAGAACGGAAAAGCCGGACTGCTCCAGCGCATCGGTCAGAAAGCCCAGCGCGTCCGGGCTGTCATCCACCAAAAGCACGATATCCTTCGCTAGCGCGGCAGACGGGACGCTCATGGCTGACGCTCCTTTTTGATGCTGGGCTGGTTCTCGAAACGGCTGAGAAAGGCGGCGTAGCCCGCCATGTCGAAGGACTGTACGTAACCTGTCAGCTCTTCGGTGAAGGCCAGATTTTCAGATGTGCGGGCGAGATCGGCAAGTTTTGCCTCGATGCCTCTGATATAGCCGATTTCGCCAAGCTGCTGCAAATCCTTGATGTGCGATGGTCCCGGCGTGGTGATTTCGGCTTTGGCTGGCGTGGGTAGGGCAGGGGCATCGGTGTCGTAAACCCATGTCAGGCCTAAATGCACAGCGAGCTTGTCGCACAGGCGGCGGATATCGACCGGCTTGGCTATCGTGTCGTTGTGATTGTCCTCGCCTGCCCCGGCAATAGAGCCATCGCCAATATTGGCCGAGAGCATGATGAGAGGCGCGGTCTGGCCTGCCTCGCGCAGCTTCGTTACCAATTGCCAACCGCTCATGCCGGGCATGGAAATGTCGATCAGGAAAAGATCGGGTTTGACACCTTCGATCAGTGTCAGGCAATCCGGGCCGCTCTGGGCCGTCAGCACCACGAAGTCGAGCGGGCCGAGAACCTCGCGCATCAATTCGCGGTGGTCCTCATTATCGTCAACCACAACGATGGTGCGGCGCGGGCCGGAATAAGAGACGATGGTTTTTTCCGGCGCTGGCGCGGTGCTGGGACGATCCACCGCCGACAGCATCAGCCGCACCTTAAAGGTCGACCCCTTGTTTTTCTCGCTGAGCACGGAGATTTCACCGCCTAGCGTGTTGGTCAATAGCTGGGTGATGGTAAGCCCGAGGCCAAGGCCGGGCATGGGGCGAATGCTTTCGGCTTCCCCACGCTGGAACGGTTCGTAGATGCGGCTCAAATCCTTCTCGGCGATCCCGCGGCCCGTATCGGAAATGGTAAAGGTCGCGACCTGGCTGCGATAGGCGACATCGAAGCGCACTTGCCCAGCATCGGTGAATTTGATGGCGTTGGACAGAAGATTGACGAGGATCTGGCGCAGGCGCTTTTCATCCGTACGAACATATTGCGGAAGCGCGCGGGTGCGCTCATGCAGCAGCTCCAGCCCTTTTGCCTGCGCCTGTGGGCGGAACAGATCGATGATCTGGTCGAGAAAATCCTGAATGTTGATTTCGTTGGAATAGACCTGCAAGCGGCCCGCTTCGATCTTGGAAATATCCAGCAGACCATCGATCAGCCCCGAGAGGTGATCTGCGGATCGGCGGATGACCTTGATGGCGGATTGGCGCGGCTGCGGGATGGTGTCGTCTCGCTCTAAGATTTGCGCATAGCCGAGAACGGCGTTCAGCGGCGTGCGCAATTCATGGCTAAGGCCGACAACGTAGCGGCTTTTCGCGCGGTTGGCAGCTTCTGCTGTGTCCTTGGCGTTCTGTAATGCGGCGTCCGTCTTTTTGTGGGCGGCAATTTCCTTCAGCAGAAGCGTGTTCTGGCGCGACGATTCCTCCTCGGCCACGACGCGGCTGTCATGGGCGAGAACCAGAAACCAACAGACAATGCCCGCGATGACGGCAAAGACGAAGAAGACCGCAAGGATCGTGCGGTTGACCACATCCACGGTGGCGGGGGAGGAGGTGCCCACTTGATGGGCAATCAGGGCCAGTGTTGCGCCCAAGACGATGATGGCCAGCGCCGCCGACATGGCGTAGCGCCCCAGCCGGGTGGCGAGCCGGGCCACAAGATCATTCGGCAAGAAGATGCGCGCGACGGTCGCGACCTGATAGTTCAGCTTGGCCTTGGGCTTGCACATATCATGGCAGCGGCTGTCCAGTGAGCAACAGAGCGAACAGATGGGCGCGGCATAGGCCGGGCACCAGGCCATGTCTTCCGGCTCGAACGGATGTTCGCAGATGGAGCAGGTGATGCTGCTTTCCAGTTTCCACTTCTGTCGCGGTTTGCGCGCAAGGTAGAATTTACCCTTCGTGCCCCAGGCAATCAGCGGCGATACCGTAAACGCAACGATGAGGGTGAGGTAGGGCGCAAGCGAAGCGGCCAGCGTACCGAACAGGCCGAAATGGGCCGTCAGCGCGATGGTTGCCGATAGCGCCATTGTGCCGACGCCGACGGGGTTGATGTCGTAGAGATGCGCACGCTTGAACTCGATGCCCGGCGGCGCAAGGCCGAGCGGCTTGTTGATGAAGAGATCGGCTGAGATGGTGCACAGCCACGCCATGGCGACAATGGAAAAGATGCCGAGTGTTTCTTCCAAGAGCCGATAGATGCCGAGTTCCATCAGCAGCAGCGCGATCAGAACGTTGAAGACGAGCCAGACGACGCGACCGGGGTGACTGTGGGTGAGGCGTGAGAAGAAGTTCGACCACGCCAGTGACCCGGCATAGGCGTTCATCACGTTGATCTTCAACTGTGAGACAACCACGAAAGCCACCATCAGCAACAAAGCGGCGTTCTCGTTGGGGATCATGTAGCCGAAGGCGGTGAGATACATTTGCGAGGGGTCGGCGGCGCGGTCTACGGGAACGCCGGAGCTGAAGGTCAGCACCACAAGGAAGGAGCCAGCCAGCAGTTTCGGCACACCGACCAGAACCCAGCCTGCACCGGCGAGAAACACGGTAAAGCGATGCCGCAGTTTCAGCTTGCCATCGGCAGGCAGGAAGCGAAGGAAATCCACCTGCTCACCGATCTGCGACATCAGCGCCAGAATGACGGCGGATGCCGCGCCGAATTCGATGAGATTGAAATCCGCTGTCGTCCCCGGCGGGCCGGAGGCGTGGTGAATACCGGCAAAAGCCCGCCACAGATCGAATTTTCCCCAGTCCATAAAGGCGATGAAGATGAAGGGCAGGATGTTGAGAATGATCCAGAAAGGCTGGGTGATGATCTGGAAGCGGCTGATCAGCCGCACGCCGTGGGTGACGAGCGGAATGACCATGACGGCGGAGATGATGTAGCCGATCCACAAGGGTATGCCGAGCGCCAACTCCAGCGCGCCGGACATGATCGATGCCTCGATGGCAAAGAGCATGAAGGTAAAGGCGGCGTAGATGAGCGAGGTGATGGTGGAGCCGATATAGCCGAAGCTCGCTCCACGCGTAAGCAGGTCGATATCGACGCCGTAGCGGATGGCGTAGCGGCTGATCGGCACACCCACCGCTAGCATCACGGTGGCGGCGACGAGGATGGCGAAGAAGGCATTCGTGGTGCCATAGGACAGTGTAATCGCGCCGCCGATGGCTTCCAGCGCCAGAAACGATATAGCGCCGATGGCGGTGTGGGAAATGCGGCTGGAGGAAAACTGCCGCGCGCTTTTGGCGGTAAAGCGCAGCGCATAATCTTCCAGCGTCTGGTTGGCGACCCAGCGGTTATATTCGCGCCTGACGGGGATGATGCGTTGCCGTGCGGCCATGCCTAAAAACCAGCGCCTTTTTTGGTATGATGCTCAATTGTGCAGTTTCGAGCCAAAGACCTTTGTTTGCAAGGAAAATACAGCGGTCTTCGCCTCAAAGACGGACCGACATGCCGCCATCCACAGTCAATACATGACCATTGACGAAGGAGGCCGCATCGCTGGCCAGAAACAGCGCTGCGCCAGCGATTTCATCCGGTTTTCCCCAGCGCTCCAAGGGAACACGCAGTTTGGCGAAAGCCAGCATATCAGGGTCTTGCGCAAGGGCGGCGTTGGTTTCCGTCGCGAACATGCCGGGCGCGATGGCGTTGCTGGTAATGCCACGCGCGCCATATTCAACGGCAATGCTGCGCATCAATCCGGTTAGTCCCTGTTTCGCGATGGGGTAGATCGCATCGCCCGGTCGCACGACATGGCCGAGAATGGAGGTGATGGTGATGATGCGCCCGTAACCATTTGCGTTCATGGCTTCTGCTGCGTCACGCGACAGGCAGATGGAGGAGGTGAGGTCGGTGCGGATGAGATCCAATACGTCCTCGTCCCTGAAATCGCGCAGCGGGCGGCGGTCGCGCGCGCCGACATTGTTGACGAGAATATCGAGGTGTCCGACCTCGTCCATGATGCGTCGAACCAAATCGCTGCCAGCGGCAGTGTCCGCTATATCGAAGGCGGCGTAGTCGGCTTTTCCTCCTGCGTTGCGCAGGATGTCGACCGATGCTTGCAGCGTCTCGGCGTTACGTCCGGTCAACCAGACATGCGCACCCGCCTCGGTGAAGGCCTTGGCGATTTCAAAGCCGAGGCCGCGCCCGCTGCCGGTGATGATGGCCGTGCGGTTTTCCAGAGAGAATTTTTGGAGAATGCCCATCGCTCACCATCCCGTTTTAATTGGTTCATCAGTGCGAAGAATACGCGGCGTGAAGAGGAGGGAGAAAGGTCAACTGATCGACCAGCGGTTCGCAAGTGTGGACTCTGGACAGAAAAATGGCGTCGCCCGGATCGAGCGACGCCATTCAAATATTAGGCAGCAGCAGACTTTGCGAGCGGCACTTCTGCAATCGTCTTCAGAACGACGGAAGCGATCTGGTATGGGCAGCCCTGGGAGTTCGGACGACGGTCTTCGAGGTAACCCTTGTAACCGTTGTTGACGAAGGAGTGCGGAACGCGGATCGAGGCGCCACGGTCAGCAATGCCGTAGGAGAACTTGTTCCAAGGCGCTGTTTCGTGCTTGCCGGTCAGGCGCAGATGGTTGTCTGGGCCGTAAACGTCGATGTGCTCTTTCCAGTTCTTTTCGAAAGCACCCATGAGCGCTTCGAAATATTCCTTGCCGCCAACTTCACGCATGAACTTGGTGGAGAAGTTGCAGTGCATGCCGGAACCGTTCCAGTCGGTGTCGCCGAGCGGCTTGCAATGGAACTCGACGTCGATGCCGTACTTTTCGCAAAGGCGAAGAAGCAGGTAACGCGCGATCCAGATCTGGTCGGCAGCGCTCTTGGAGCCCTTGCCGAAGACCTGGAATTCCCACTGGCCCTTGGCCACTTCGGCGTTGATGCCTTCGTGGTTGATGCCGGCTTCGAGGCAGAGATCGAGGTGCTCTTCAACGATTTCGCGAGCGATGGAGCCGACGTTCTTGTAGCCGACGCCTGTGTAGTATGGGCCCTGTGGAGCTGGGTAGCCCTGCTCAGGGAAGCCGAGCGGACGGCCGTCTTCGTAGAAGAAGTATTCCTGCTCGAAGCCGAACCATGCGCCTTCGTCGTCAAGGATCGTCGCGCGGCTGTTGGAAGCGTGCGGTGTTACGCCATCCGGCATCATGACTTCGCACATGACGAGTGCGCCGTTGGTGCGGGCTGGGTCTGGGTAAATGGCGACGGGCTTCAGAACGCAATCCGAGCTATGGCCTTCGGCCTGCATCGTGGAGGAGCCATCGAAGCCCCAGAGCGGAAGCTGCTCGAGTGTCGGGAATTCGTCGAATTCCTTGATCTGCGTCTTGCCGCGCAGGTTAGCTACCGGCTTGTAACCATCCAGCCAGATGTACTCGAGTTTGAACTTAGTCATTACGAACCTCTCATAGGTTAAGATGCGAAGCCTTGATATCCTTATGCGAGCAAAGCTGTCTTTTCAGACCACTCTCTCTTTCAAGTGCTGCCAAGGTAGATGCATTCGCCGTGCCAGTTTGAAAGGTGAGGTTGCTTGCCGCGCTATTTTTTTTGGAAGCTGCACCCAGCAAATCTCGAATTTCAATTATTTTAGAAAATTTCAATTTAAGAAAAACGCATAGATTTCCGATGCTTTTGTGCGGGCAGGGCCATTTTTCTGATCAAAAATGATGCCGTTTTTGAAAAGACGCGTATTTTTTCGTTCAAAATTTCGATTTTCACTCGCCAACTGCATAAAGACTGTTCTTTGAACTTATGCTTTGATGCTATGCCTAAATTTTAGTCTTTGTGATATTTTTTTAATCAAAAGGGGTGAAATGAGGCTTGATTTGTATTATATTCGGAACGAAGCAAATGCTTGAGGTATTCAACGAAGAGTAACTGTCATGAGAAGCGAACCGAACATGGAAAGTGCAAAGATTTATCAGTTTCCGGTTGGTGGCCGCGCAGGCTTTAAGGGTTTCCGCAAGGACGCCGTCTCAAAGGTGCAGGCTGTTAGCGCGCAGACGACATATGTAGACTTCGACAGCTGGTATCATCAGGAAGCGATCTCGGAAAGTTCCGACGCCGATAAGCCGCACAACTGATCGACAGGCACGCCGCAGCACAGCGGCGTCACGCTGTTCCTGTTTCGCCACCCCTCCTACGTCAATTGACGTATACGGTTTCAATCTCGTGAGGCCGATAGTCCCACTCCAGCAGCGGTAACAAAACCGCTGAGCCCACAGAGGCTAAACAGGAGAGGGGTTCTTCCGATGACATTTCAAAAGATGCTGAGTGGCGCTTTGCTTGGCGCTATCATGTCTACCACCGCATTCCACGGTGCCTTTGCCGCTGACGACACCATCAAGGTTGGCGTGTTGCATTCGCTGTCCGGCACCATGGCGATTTCCGAAACGACCCTCAAAGACGCCATGCTGATGCTCATCGATGAGCAGAACAAGAAGGGCGGCGTTCTGGGCAAGAAGCTCGAAGCCGTGGTTGTCGATCCGGCCTCCGACTGGCCGCTCTTTGCTGAAAAGGCCCGCCAGCTGATTTCTCAGGATAAGGTCGCCGCCGTCTTCGGTTGCTGGACCTCGTCTTCGCGCAAATCCGTTCTGCCGGTTTTCGAAGAGCTGAACTCCATTCTCTTCTATCCCGTGCAGTATGAGGGTGAAGAATCCTCCCGCAACATTTTCTACACCGGTGCCGCACCAAACCAGCAGGCGATTCCGGCAGTTGATTATCTGGCCAACACCGAAGGCGTCGAGCGCTGGGTTTTGGCCGGTACGGACTATGTCTACCCGCAGACAACCAACAAGATCCTGAAGGCCTACTTGATGTCGAAGGGCGTCAAGGAAGAGGACATCATGATCAACTACACGCCATTCGGTCATTCCGACTGGCAGACGATCGTGTCCGACATCAAGAAATTCGGCTCTGCCGGTAAGAAGACTGCCGTTGTCTCCACCATCAATGGTGACGCCAACGTGCCGTTCTATAAGGAACTGGCAAACCAGGGCGTGAAGGCGGAAGATATTCCGGTCGTCGCCTTCTCGGTTGGCGAAGAAGAACTTGCCGGTCTCGATACCGGCCCGCTGGTTGGTCACCTTGCTGCCTGGAACTATTTCCAGTCCGTCGATGCCCCTGTGAATGCAGAGTTCATCAAGGAATGGCATGCCTTCACCAAGAATGACAAGCGCGTGACCAACGACCCGATGGAAGCCGCCTATATCGGCTTCAACGCCTGGGTCAAGGCCGTCGAAGCCGCTGGTACGACGGATACCGACAAGGTGCTGGACTCGATCATCGGCGTTTCCGTGCCGAACCTGTCCGGCGGCTACGCCACTGTCATGCCGAACCACCACATCACCAAGCCGGTGTTGATCGGTGAAATCCAGTCCGACGGCCAGTTCCAGATCGTGCAGCAGACCCCGCAGGTCGTGGGCGACGAGTGGTCGGATTACCTGCCGGACTCGAAGGACCTGATCTCCGATTGGCGCAAGCCGATGTCCTGCGGCAACTTCAACGTTGCCACGGGTAAGTGCGGTGGCAAGGGTAGCTGAAGGCGCTCATAGCCAAAACTGAGCCAGGGTTACCCCCCTCTGCCCTGCCGGGCATCTCCCCCTCAAGGGGGGAGATCGACCTGCGGCACCTGACCGGCCATCTCTTTGGTCGAGTTGTGGCAATGTCGTGGCGCCCAGCCAATCTCCCCACCTGAGGGGGAGATGCCCGGCAGGGCAGAGGGGGGTAGCCACACCCACAGTGCTCAACCCAACGCACTGAAGCATCGTCGCAATGAGGAGCTGACATGACGATCCGATTTCTTCTTCGAGCCGTGCTCCTATGGCTGACGCTCGGGATCGCCGCTCCAACCTACGCGCAGCAAGCCGATCCTAAACCCCTCATCGACGCGCTCGGCACTGCCGATTTCAAACAGGCCGAGGCCTTGATCGGGCAGATTGCGGCGACGGGAGACCCGCGTGTGGTCCCGCCGCTGAATGCCTTTGCGGAGGGCGAGCTTTACGTTCGCAAGTCCGACACTCTCGTTTTCATGACCAAACCCGCCGGCGCCAACTTTACGCTCATCGACCCGCTGACCGGTGAAAGTGTGGGCGAAGCGCCGAAGGCTGTGGTTGCCAAGATTAAGGTCAATAACAATCTGCGCCGCGTCATTCGTGCGGCACTCGGCGGTCTGACGCTGCTCAGCCCGGAAAAATCCGTTCGACTGTCCGCAGCCGATGCGGTGCTGAAAGCGCCGAGCGCCGAGAACCTGCAATTGCTGGAGACGGCGCTTGCCAACGAAACGGATGCGCAGGTGCGTGGCCGTATGGAAGAGGCGCGCGCCGTTTCGGTACTGGCTTCGGATCGTTCGGTCGAGGAAAAGCGCGCCGCCATCGAGACCATCAAGAAACTCGGCGGGCGTGATGCGATCAGCATTCTTATGGTCGCATCACCGGCAGTCGATACCAGCCTGAAGCCTGATATCGACGCGGCGATTTCCGGCATTCAAAGCTCGCTTGCGCTGTGGGATTATGCGCAGAATATCTGGTACGGCCTGTCATTGGGCTCGGTGTTGCTGCTGGCGGCCATCGGTCTTGCCATCACCTTCGGCGTCATGGGCATCATCAACATGGCGCATGGCGAGATGGTCATGATCGGTGCTTACTCCACCTTCATGGTGCAGGAGGTGATCCGCAGCCATTATCCCGGCCTGTTCGACTGGTCGCTGGCCATTGCGCTTCCGGTCGCGTTTCTGGTCACCGCCGCCGTTGGCCTCGTCATGGAGCGCGGGGTTATCCGCTTTCTCTATGGACGGCCGCTGGAAACGCTGCTGGCCACATGGGGTATTTCGCTGATTTTGCAGCAGGGCGTACGCTCCATCTTCGGCCCTACGAACCGCGAAGTCGGCAACCCCAGCTGGATGTCCGGGTCTTTCAGCGTCGGCTATATGAACTTCACCTGGAACCGCGTCTGGATCGTCTGCTTCTCGCTTTCCGTCTTCTTTGCCCTGCTTCTGTTGCTCAAGCGCTCGGCCTTTGGTCTGCAAATGCGGGCTGTGACGCAGAACCGGCGCATGGCTTCTTCCATGGGTATTCGCACCTCTTGGGTCGATGCCTTCACCTTCGCGCTCGGTTCGGGTGTTGCCGGGCTCGCGGGTGTGGCGCTCTCCCAGATCGACAATGTTTCGCCCAATCTTGGCCAGTCCTACATCATCGACAGTTTCATGGTGGTGGTCTTCGGCGGGGTCGGCAATCTCTGGGGAACACTGGTCGGTGCGCTTTCGCTCGGCGTGCTCAACAAGTTTCTTGAGCCCACCGTCGGTGCGGTTCTCGGCAAAATCCTCGTTCTCGTTCTCATCATCCTGTTCATTCAGAAGCGGCCACGCGGTCTCTTCGCACTCAAGGGAAGGGCCATCGAAGCATGATTACCGGCTTCCTCCTTCGGGCGCTCGACCGCCGGATCCTCATCGCCATCGGCATCATCCTCGCCATTGCGGTTCTCGTGCCCGCGTCCAACCTGCTGCTTCCCGCAGACAGCGCATTCCGCATTCCGACCTACATCATGTCCATGCTCGGCAAATATCTGGCCTATGCCATTCTGGCGCTGGCGCTCGATCTTGTCTGGGGATATTGCGGCATTCTCTCGCTCGGCCACGCTGCCTTCTTCGCGCTGGGTGGTTATGCCATGGGCATGTATCTGATGCGCCAGATCGGCACCCGCGGCACCTATGGCCATCCCATCCTGCCTGATTTCATGGTGTTTCTGAACTGGAAGGAACTGCCGTGGTTCTGGCAGGGCTTCGATATGTTCTGGTTTGCCATGCTGATGGTGCTTGTGGTGCCTGGCCTGCTGGCCTTCGTTTTCGGCTGGTTTGCCTTTCGCTCCCGCGTCAACGGCGTCTACCTCTCCATCATCACGCAGGCCATGACCTATGCTCTGCTGCTGGCCTTTTTCCGTAACGATATGGGTTTCGGCGGAAATAACGGCCTGACCGACTTCAAAGACATTCTCGGCTTTTCCGTGCAGGCGGATGGGACCCGCGCCGTTCTGTTTGCCATGACGGCGATCATGCTGGCGCTGTGCCTGCTGATTGCATCCGGCATCGTCAATTCCAAATTCGGCAAGGTGCTGGTGGGTGTACGGGATGCGGAAAGCCGAGTGCGGTTTCTGGGTTTCCGAGTGGAAAACATCAAGCTCTTCACCTTCGTCGTCTCGGCCATGATGGCCGGTATTGCCGGTGCTCTGTTCGTGCCACAGGTCGGCATCATCAACCCCGGCGAATTCTCGCCTGCCAATTCCATCGAGGTCGTCGTCTGGACGGCAGTCGGCGGGCGCGGCACGCTGATCGGGCCGATCCTCGGCGCAATCCTCGTCAATGGCGGCAAGAGCTATTTCACCGGCGCATTCCCCGAGTTCTGGCTGTTTGCACTGGGTGGTCTGTTCATTGCGGTCACGCTGTTCTTTCCCAAGGGCATTGTCGGCACTGCGCAGCATTATCTGGCAGGACGGCGCGAAAAGCGGGTGGAAGCCTCTAAGGATGCGGCCAAGCGTGCGGAAAATGACGCTGCCGTCAAACCGGCGCAACAGGCTGCGGAGTAACGGATATGAACACGGTTGCCGAAAACAGAACGAAAAGCCTGCTCTATCTCGACGGCGTCTCCGTTTCTTTTGATGGTTTCAAGGCGTTGAATTCCCTGTCCTTCGTGGTCGAGCCCGGCGAATTGCGCGCCATCATCGGCCCCAACGGCGCGGGTAAGACGACCATGATGGACATCATCACCGGCAAGACCCGGCCAGACACAGGCAAGGTGCTGTTTGAAGACAGCATCGACCTCACCAAAAAAGACGAGGCGGATATCGCCCAGCTCGGCATCGGTCGCAAGTTTCAGAAGCCGACGGTGTTTGAAAGCCATACGGTGTGGGACAATCTGGAACTGGCGCTCAACCGCAAACGCGGCGTCTTCGCCACGCTGTTCTATCGCCTGACGGAAGAGGACGAGGCCCGCATCGAGGAGGTTTTGGGCACGGTCCGCCTCAGCTCACGCCGCAACGATCTGGCCGCCAATCTCTCCCACGGACAAAAGCAATGGCTGGAAATCGGCATGTTGCTGGCGCAAGAGCCGAAACTCCTTCTGGTGGATGAGCCGGTGGCGGGCATGACCGATGCGGAAACGGCAGAGACGGCGGTGCTGCTGAAGGAAATCGCCAAGACCCGCTCTGTGGTGGTGGTGGAACACGACATGGGCTTCATCCGCGAGCTGGGCGTCAAGGTGACGTGTCTGGCCGAGGGATCGGTGCTGGCCGAAGGGTCGATCGATTTCGTGTCGAGCGATCCGAAGGTGATCGAGAATTATTTGGGGCGCTAGAAACAGTGAGGTCTGACTTGCGCCTTCAATCAGAACCGGATTTAAATCATGAAATTTAAAATCTGGAGTTGATTTAATGGCTTTGGTTGGACTTTTGGTGATGGCAATCGGTGGTGCGGCAGTTTGGTATTGGCGGCTGAAGATGATGCGGGAAGCGGGCAGCGAGATCATCGACACGGTTGAGAAAATGCGTGGGGCCTATAAGCGCCGGTCATTTCGCAAGAAGGCCGAAGTCGCACCCATCGCCTCTATTCGTGATCCCGCGATTGCTGCTGTTGCCTTCTTCATGTGCGTCGCGAACGAAAAGCCGATGCATTTGGAAGCGGCAAAATCGGTCGTTCGTGAGAAGATGAAAAACATCATCGCGTCGAAAGACATGGAAGAAGTAATCGTCTTTGGAGAATGGGCTTCGAAGAATGTCGTCAACCCTGAAGACCCAATTCGCCGTTTCCGGGATATCTGGGCGAACGCGTTGGATTTCGATGAACGACGCCAACTGATCGATATTGCCGAAGAGGTCGCCCAAGTGGGTGGCGAAAAAACCAGTGAGCAGGACTCTGCACTGCAGGCACTGAGGCGAACTTTACTGAACTAGAATAGGTGGATGAATGCTAAGCGTCGAAAACATCAATCTCCATTACGGCGCAGCGCAAGCCTTGCGCGGCATTTCGCTAAATGCGGAAATGGGCAAGATCACCTGCGTGCTGGGGCGCAACGGTGTCGGCAAGAGTTCGTTGCTGCGGGCCGTCACCGGTCAGCATCCGCTCAGCGGCGGTACGATCAGTTTCGGCGGTGAGAGCCTGAATGGCCTTGCGCCTTACCAGCGCGCCAAGCGCGGTGTGGGCTATGTGCCGCAGGGGCGCGAGATTTTTCCACTGTTGACGGTGCAGGAAAACCTGCAATCTGGCTACGCGCCGCTACCGCGCAAGGAACGCTTCATTCCCGACGATATTTTCAGCCTGTTTCCGGTGCTGCAATCCATGCTGTCACGCAGGGGAGGCGATCTCTCCGGCGGGCAGCAGCAGCAACTGGCCATTGGCCGCGCACTGGTAACACGCCCCAAAATATTGGTTCTGGACGAACCGACGGAAGGCATTCAGCCATCGATCATCAAGGATATCGGTCGTGCGATTAAATATCTGCGCGATTCCACGGGTATGGCAATTCTGCTGGTGGAGCAGTATCTGGATTTTTGTCGAGAGCTTGCCGATTACGTCTACATCATGGACCGCGGCGAGATCGTGCATAAGGGTGCGGCAGAAACGCTGGATACAATTGAAGCGCGGCGACATTTGACGGTATAATAATACCTTATACTGTCAAATCTACCTCACGAACCGATAAAAATGATGTAATTCGTGACCGATATTACAACGACGCATAGCATTCATGCGTAATTTTAGCGTTTCACTGAGAAAAAACCTGTGTTATTGGCAGCGCAAATGCTGCATGCGAGACACACTGGTTCAACCATCCGCACGCCGCTTCCGTCGATCCCTTACATTCCACGTAATTTCCGGCATAGTGTGTCGGGAACAGTGCCAATAAAGGCGTGCCGATGAATTTTACGACTGCTGCTGGCCGGTTTTTCCGGTTCGTTCGTCCCGCTCGCGCTCTTGTCGCGGGCTTTGCCATTCTCACAGCAACCAACGCCGCAGCTTTGGCTTCAACCTGCGGTCGGACAATGGAACCCGGCAGACACGCGTTTTCGCTGATGTCTGAGGGGTCTGAACGTGCGGGCGTTTATTTTGTTCCGTCTTCTTATGACGGAAATAAAAAAATGCCTGTGGTGTTCGATTTTCATGGCAGCAACAGCAATCCGAACGGACAGTTGGATCGCAGCGGCTGGGATAAGGTCGGCGAGCGTGAAGGCATCGTGGTCGTGGCGCTTCAGGGTAGCTTGAACGGCGAACTGCCCGGCACCAATGCCTGGAACGTGCCCGGTGTGACCAAGCGCGAGGGTGGGCTGGATGAGCCCGGCTTCATTCGAGACGCGATTAGCATGGTCAAATCCAAATTCTGCGTAGATGAAGAACGCTTCTACGGCTCCGGTTATTCCGGTGGCGGACGCATGCTGTCGCAGTTTCTGTGCAATGGCAGCAACGACTTTGCCGCTGCCGGTTTCGTCGCCTCGCTCCGCGCCGGATATCCGGTCGAGACCGAAGGCAAGTGGGCGCCGGATGCGACAAGCTGCACGCCTGCAAAGCCGCTGTCCATCGTTGCCTTCGCCGGTCTCAAAGACCCGGCCAATCCCTATCAGGGTGGCGGCAAGTCTTATTGGCAATATGGCGGGGAAACCGCGCTGAAGCGCTGGGCGGAAATCGATGGCTGCAAGGGCTCGGTCAAGAGCAAGGCAAGCGATAGCTTCACCCTGAATTCCTACGATGTCTGCAAAAGCGGTGCACGCATCCACTCCTATGTGATCGATGCCTGGGACCATGCCTGGCCGCGCGCAACAATGAAGGCGGATGTGGTTGCTTCCGCCGCCGCCATCATCCGCAAGCCTTCAAGCGATACCGCTGGCAAGGTGCAGCAGGCCGTTGAACGCAAGATGCCCACAACGGATACGGTGCAGCGGGTTGATGCGGCTGAGAGAATGTGGGAGTTCTTCCAGAACAAGGAAGGGCAGATGGTTGTCGATGCAACTGCGAAAACCGATTGCTCGGTGAAAGCGGTTCCCGCTTCCGCATCCGCGAAAGCTTCGGAGACGACGTGCAGCCAGACGAGCAAAGCATCCCTCAACACCGCCCGCAGCGCGCCAGAGGCCGCGGGCGCGTTGTAACCAAAGCTCTGAATGGGCGCAGCCGTCTGGACGAATTGTTTCAGGAAGGCTGCGCCAAGATCAGGCTGCCTGATACGTTTTCCAATGAAATGGAAGCCATTCTCATCAACTCTTCCGGCGGCTTGACCGGGGGAGACGAGATCGAATGGCAGGCGGTTGCCGGTGAGGGCACCTCGCTCGTCGTCACGACGCAGGCCTGCGAGAAGGTCTATAAGGCCGCCGCTGGCACGACCACCGTCACGGCCCGCGTCACCGCCGGCCCCAATGCCAGGCTTCACTGGCTGCCGCAGGAAACCATCCTTTTCGACCGCGCGTCGCTGACCCGCAGGCTGGAAGCGGATATCGATGCCTCCGCCGAATTCATCGCCGTGGAAGCCGTTCTGCTCGGTCGTCAGGCCATGGGTGAGGCGATGGAGGAGGGGCTGTTTCACGACCGCTGGCGCATTCGCCACGGTGGCAAGCTGGTTCATGCTGAAGAACTGCGTCTCGATGGAAAGATTGCCGAACTGACCAGTGCGGCGTCTGTTCTTTCCGGTCAGGTCGCATTCGCAACCCTCCTTTACATAGGCCCTCTGGCGGAAGCACTTTTGCCTAAAATACGGGCTGTTGCCGGGTTTTCCGGCGGTGCCAGTGAGTGGCAGGGAAAGCTTGTCGTGCGCCTGTCCGCGCCGGATGGATTCACCTTGAGAAAAATGCTGTTTCCGATCATTTCGCTCTTGCGAAATGGCGCGCCAGTGCCGAAAGTCTGGAATCTCTGATGAATGAAACGGGACGACAATGAACCTCACCCCCAGAGAAAAAGACAAGCTTCTGATTTCCATGGCAGCCATGGTGGCGCGTCGCCGTCTGGAGCGGGGCGTAAAGCTCAATTACCCGGAAGCCATTGCCCTCATTACCGATTTCGTCGTCGAAGGCGCGCGCGATGGCCGCGCCGTGTCTGAGCTGATGGAAGCAGGTGCGCATGTCATTTCGCGTGATCAGGTCATGGATGGCATTGCCGAGATGATCCATGACGTGCAGGTGGAAGCAACTTTCCCTGACGGCACCAAGCTGGTGACCGTGCACGAACCCATTCGCTAAAGGAGCGGCATCATGGCCCTTGAACTGCGCCCAAACTGCGAATGCTGCGACAGGGATTTGCCCCCAGACAGTCTCGACGCGATGATGTGTTCTTTCGAATGCACCTATTGCCGCGACTGCGCAACGACGGTGCTGGACGGAAAATGCCCCAATTGCGGTGGCGAATTGGTGCGACGTCCCATCCGCCCTGCGGCAAAGCTGGTGAACAACCCGGCTTCGACCAAGCGGGTTTTGAAGGCAGAAGGCTGCACACCCGTCAAAGCGGCGTGACGACGAGAGGAAAAGATCATGATTCCAGGTGAAGTCATAGCGGCAGACGGTATGATCGAGCTCAACGCCGGTCAGCCCACCATCACCATCGAGGTTGCCAATACGGGTGACCGACCGGTTCAGGTCGGCAGCCATTATCACTTTGCCGAAACCAATGCGGCTCTGGATTTCGAGCGCGAGAAGGCGCACGGTATGCGTCTGGATATTCCCGCCGGAACCGCGGTTCGTTTCGAACCTGGCCAGAAGCGCGAGGTGACGCTGGTGCCGCTTTCCGGCAAGCGGGAAGTCTATGGTTTTCGTAAACTCGTCATGGGGAGGCTTTGACAATGAGTACCGAACATTATCATGGAAGTTGCCAGTGTGGTGCGGTGAGCTTTGAGGTGGATGCCGATCTCGACAAGTCGGTGACCTGCAATTGCTCCCGCTGTAAACGGCTCGGCTCTGTGCTGGCCTTTGCGCCCAAGGACAAGTTCACGCTTTTGTCCGGTGAAGATCACCTGAAGGAATATCTCTTCAACAAGAAGCAAATCCACCATCTGTTCTGCGGTGATTGCGGCATTGAAAGCTTTGCCTATGCCGACGCACCCGATGGTACGCCGATGGTCGCGGTCAATGCCAATTGTCTCGATGGTGTCGATCCGCGTGCGCTGACACCGCATGCTCATGATGGCGCAGCCGCCTGATGTGGGGCAGCAGCGTGATGCCACGTTTTTCATGCGGTCTTGTGCTTTTGTGCGCGGGCCTGTTTTCTTCCGTCGCTCTTCATGACGCCAGGGCGCAGGAAGAGCCGGATTGCGACTCGCCAACGACGCAAGCGGATATGAACGCCTGCGCTGCGATTGAATACGAAGCTGCCGACAAGGATTTGAATGTCGCCTATCAGCAGGTTCGCAAGAAGATGAGTGCCTGGGACAAGGCCGCTGACGATGACAGCAAGGGCGCAGTCGAGGCGGTGGTTGCTGCGCAGCGTGCCTGGGTCTCCTTCCGCGATGCCAATTGCGAAGCGGCAGGCTTTCAGGCGCGTGGCGGCACCATGGAGCCGATGCTCGTTTCGTCCTGCCTTGCCGATATGAGCACGAAACGCGCCGAAGAACTTCGCGCTCTTGCCGACGGTTTCTGATTGATCGCTGCCTTTGTTTTCTCCGCCTCCCAAGGAGTCTGATTTCCATGCCTTACAAGATTTCCCGCGCAGCCTATGCCAGCATGTTCGGCCCCACAGTGGGCGATAAGGTGCGTCTTGCCGATACCGAACTCT
Organism: Hyphomicrobiales bacterium; assembly: GCA_900473205.1. Lineage (GTDB taxonomy): Bacteria > Pseudomonadota > Alphaproteobacteria > Rhizobiales > Rhizobiaceae > Agrobacterium. The sequence continues at coordinate 14,157 of UCLB01000025.1, read as the reverse complement.
TCATCGAAATCGAGAAGGACTTCACCACCTATGGCGAAGAGGTAAAATTCGGCGGCGGCAAGGTCATTCGTGATGGCATGGGGCAGAGCCAGGCGACGCGGGCGGAGGGTGCGGTCGATACGGTCATCACCAATGTCGTCATTGTCGATCACAGCGGTGTCTACAAGGCGGATGTCGGTTTGAAGGATGGTCGCATTCACGCCATCGGCAAGGCGGGTAATCCGGATACGCAGCCGGGTGTGACCATCATCGTCGGCCCTTCCACGGAAGCGATTGCCGGTGAGGGTAAAATCCTGACCGCTGGCGGGATGGATGCGCATATCCATTTCATCTGCCCGCAGCAGATTGAAGAAGCGCTGATGAGCGGTGTGACCTGCATGCTGGGCGGTGGTTCCGGCCCGGCTCATGGCACGCTGGCCACCACCTGTACGGGCGCATGGCACATCGAGCGGATGATCGAAAGCTTCGATGCTTTTCCGATGAATCTCGCGCTGGCAGGCAAGGGTAATGCCTCGCTGCCCAAACCGCTGGAAGAGATGATCCTTGCGGGCGCGTCCTCGCTGAAGCTGCATGAAGACTGGGGTACGACGCCCGCTGCCATCGACAATTGCCTGAGCGTTGCCGATGCCTTCGACGTGCAGGTGATGATCCACACCGATACGCTGAACGAAAGCGGCTTCGTGGAAGACACGATTGCGGCCATCAATGGCCGCACCATCCACGCCTTCCACACGGAAGGCGCGGGCGGCGGCCACGCACCTGACATCATCAAGATTTGCGGCAACCCCAACGTCATTCCATCGTCCACCAATCCGACGCGGCCCTATACGGTCAACACGCTGGCGGAGCATCTGGACATGTTGATGGTCTGCCACCATCTGTCGCCATCGATACCGGAAGATATCGCCTTCGCGGAAAGCCGCATCCGCAAGGAAACGATTGCCGCTGAAGATATTCTGCACGATATCGGTGCCTTCTCGATCATTTCTTCCGACAGTCAGGCCATGGGCCGTGTGGGTGAAGTGGCCATCCGCACATGGCAGACGGCGGATAAGATGAAGCGCCAGCGCGGTCGCCTGAAGGAAGAAACGGGCGAGAACGACAATTTTCGTGTTCGTCGTTACATCGCGAAATATACGATCAACCCGGCCATCGCTCACGGCATCAGCCATGAAATCGGCTCCATCGAAGTCGGCAAGCGTGCCGATCTGGTGCTGTGGAACCCGGCCTTTTTCGGCGTAAAGCCGGAAATGGTTCTGCTGGGTGGCTCGATTGCCGCGGCCCCGATGGGGGATCCCAATGCGTCCATTCCCACACCACAGCCGATGCATTACCGCCCCATGTTTGCCGCCTATGGCAAGCTGCGCACCAACTCCTCCGTGACCTTCGTTTCGCAGGCCTCGCTGGATGGTGGGATCGTGCAGCGTTTGGGCGTTGCCAAGAAGTTGCTTGCGGTGCGCAATGTGCGCGGCGGGATCTCAAAGGCGTCGATGATCCACAATTCGCTGACACCGCATATCGAGGTTGATCCCGAGACTTACGAGGTTCGGGCCGATGGCGAGCTTCTGACGTGCGAACCGGCGACAGTTCTGCCAATGGCACAGCGCTACTTCCTGTTTTGACCGCTACCCTTGCGGGCCAAGGGTTTCCTTCTGTGCATGACTGCCCTGCGCGCGGCAATTTTTGCTGCACTGCAAAGGATTTTGCGGTATCGCAGAGTTAGCTTTCCCGCGTGAATTGTTCCCAAGGCTTTTCACGCTACACTCGCACAGGAGAAACCCATGCTCGGCAAAAAAGTGCCTGCTGTAACATTTCGCACGCGCATTCGCGACGAGGCCGTTGGTGGCCCAAATCCTTATCGTTGGCAGGATGTGACCTCCGACGATTACTTCAAGGGCAAGAAGGTCGTTCTCTTCTCCCTGCCGGGTGCCTTCACGCCAACCTGCTCGACTTTTCAGCTGCCCGATTTTGAAAAGCTGACACCGGAATTCCGCGCGCTCGGCATCGATGAAATCTACTGCCTTTCCGTCAATGATGCATTTGTGATGAATGCGTGGGCCAAGGGCCAGAACCTTGAAAACGTTAAGGTCATCCCTGACGGTTCGGGTGAATTCACCCGCAAGATGGGCATGCTGGTTTCCAAGGACAATCTCGGCTTCGGCATGCGCTCCTGGCGTTATGCGGCCATCGTCAATGACGGTGTGGTCGAACAGTGGTTTGAAGAAGAAGGCCATTCGGACAATTGCGAGAGCGATCCCTACAGCGTGTCCTCGCCGCAGAACATTCTGGAACATCTCAAGGCCCGCGTAGCGGCCTGATTTTACAAAACTTTTACATGCAAAGCCCGGATATGATCCGGGCTTTTTTGTTTTCTATGCTTTTTTCGCATGGAGCGCCGTTAATAATTTGAGCCGCAAATGCCCGACCTTTTTGTGTCAATAAGGGAATGCTCATATGGCGTCGGGCTATAGCAATCACCCTGAAGCGTAGGACAGAGCGAGTCGTCTCAACCTTGTATCTCAAGGGCTTTAAGCAGCGCCTTCCCTTACGTCAGCGCCCGATCAGTAAATCGTTACCGTGTGAAGTAATCCACAAATATACCTGTGGTCGTTAAATATTTAGACATTTGATTTACTTACGGCCAATCTCTGATCTTTATCGATTAAGTCATGCAAGGGTGAGGTGTGATGGCTGAACGTTTGAAAAAATTTATTTCATTGGAAATGAGTTTGAGTGACCCGAGCGCAGTGCAGAGTTTCCGCACTTTTGCGATAAAGATGGTGTTTCTTTCGATCATTCTGACTGTCATCGTCAGCTGTCTCGCAAATGCCGTGGCGGCTTATTTCAACATTTTGCCGCTGCCCTTGCTAGAAGCCCTGAGCTACAGCGTCATTATGGCGTGGATCGTAGGCAGCGTCGTGACGGGCTTGCTGGTTGGCGTGCTGGGCACTGCCATCCGTAAGCTTCATGCGTCGCATGCGGAATTCGAGCGTTTGAGCAAGACGGACACCTTGTCCGGCCTCGCCAACCGTCGCGCATTCAACCAGAGCTTCGATGAGGTTTACGACGACGCGTCGCTGGCGATCTTCGATCTCGACCGGTTCAAGAGCATCAACGACAATTACGGCCATGCGGCTGGCGATCTCGTCATCAAGAGAGCGGCTGCGGCCATTGCCGATGTGTTCGGTGAATTCCACTGCGTGGCGCGGCTGGGCGGTGAAGAGTTTGCGGTGATCGTTCGTGGCGGCATTCGCAGAGATAGGCTGACGCTCATCGAGCTGGCGCGCATTCGCGTATCCTGCATGACGGTCAATTTCGAGGGTACGCAGGTGCAGACCACGGTCTCCGTCGGCGTTGCCGATATCGGGCCTTCCCGTTCCAAGCACGATACTTTTGCCGTCGCCGACAAGGCGCTCTATCTCGCCAAGGCTTCGGGCCGCAACTGCGTTTGCCATGAGGAAGAACTGTCCATTGCTCAGGCGGTCGAAAATCTGAAATCGACCTTGCTCGTGGCGTCGTAACGACTGGCGGATGCGTGACCGTTTGGGGACGCATTTTCTCATCGGCAGCTTGCATTCGCCGGTGCTATCCTTCAGGATTTCCGCAGACGTAAACTCACCCTGGAAATATCATGCTGCGCGTTCAATCCTATCTTCCCGCTGGCACCCCTGCGGACGAACCCACCGGTTATGTCACACTTGCCCACGACCAGAGACATCTGCGCCGCAAGCTGCTGCACTTGCAAAATGACGAGATGGTAATGCTGGACCTGAAAGAGCCGGTGTTGTTTGCCCATGGCGATCTGCTGGTCATCGAAAACGGCGATCTGGTGGAAGTTCGCGCGGCCAGTGAAAAGCTGTTCGAAATCACCGCGAAAGATACGCTGCATCTCATCGAACTTGCCTGGCATCTGGGCAACCGCCATCTCTCGGCACAGATCGAGGAAGGCCGCATTCTCATCCTCCGCGACCATGTTATCCGCGCCATGCTGGAAGGTTTGGGCGCGACGGTGCGCGACGTGGAAGAGCCGTTCCAGCCAGCCCGTGGTGCCTATCACGCCCATGGCGGCCACTCGCATGGCCACGATCACCACCACAGCCACGACTGATCCATGGCGCAAACAGGTCGCGTCGATGCTTTGCTAAGATTATTGGCATGGATGTCTCCGGCCTTTCCGGTCGGAGCCTTCTCCTATTCCGGCGGGCTGGAAAGTGCCGTGAATGATCAGCGCCTTTCGACCGCTCTCGATCTTCGGAACTGGATCAGCCTGCTTTTGCAGCGCGGAACGCTTTGGAACGACGCCGTTTTGTTGGCGCAGGCATGGCGCTGCCATGAGGACCGCGACAAACTGACCGAGCTGACGCAACTGGCACAGGCGCTGGCCGGTTCGGCGGAACGTTACCGCGAAACGGTGTTGCTGGGCGATGCCTTCACGGATGCCGCTTCCGCATGGCCGCATGATGTGTTTCAGCGCCTAGTGAAATCAACGCCTTATCCAGTCGCGGTGGGGGCGGTGGCCTCGGCGCATGGCGTGGCTCTTGAGGATACGCTGGCCGCCTATCTGCATTCCGGTTTGTCGCAATTGGTATCGGCGGGTATTCGTCTGGGCGTGGCGGGCCAGAAAGACGGCGTTGCCATTCTTGCGTATCTGGAAAGCGATATCGCATCCGTGGCGCAGCGTGCGGCGGTTTCGACGCTGGATGATCTGGGCTCCGCGACCATTCTTGCCGATACGGCTTCCATGCGCCACGAGGTGCAGGAAACACGGCTGTTCCGGTCATGAGAATGGCGTGAAATTTGCTTATCTATTCTCTGCGACATGTCGAATTTACTGATGTGGAATAAAATATCATCCGGAAGGAAAATGGAATGAAATCGGGAAATGGCCCGCTTCGGGTCGGTATCGGCGGGCCTGTCGGCTCTGGCAAGACGGCTTTGACGGAAAAACTGTGCAAGGCGATGAGCGCCGATTATTCGGTCGCCGTCGTCACCAACGATATCTACACCAAGGAAGATGCCGAAGCGCTGGTGCGCATGCAGGCTCTGCCATCCGAACGCATCGTCGGCGTGGAAACCGGCGGATGCCCTCACACCGCCATCCGCGAAGATGCCACCATCAATCTTCAGGCGATTGCGGGTCTCAATGAGCGCTTCCCCGATCTCGATATTGTCTTCATCGAATCCGGCGGTGACAATCTGGCGGCGACCTTCTCGCCTGATCTGGCCGATATTACCATCTATGTCATTTCCGTCTGTCAGGGAGAGGAAATTCCCCGCAAGGGCGGCCCCGGCATTACACGCTCCGATCTGTTGGTCATCAACAAGAAGGATCTCGCGCCCTATGTCGGTGCCGATCTTGGCGTGATGGACACGGATGCGACGCGTATGCGCAAGGACATGCCCTTCGTTTTCACCGATATGAAACGCGGTGACGGCGTGGACAATATCGTCGGCTTCCTGAAACAGCACGGCGGGCTGTAAGCTACGGCCACTGCTGGAGCGGAATCAAATCTGCTTTAGCGCGCCGATATCATTGACCTGAATGACGCGTCCGCGGACGATGACGCCTGCATCGCGAAGGCTGGAGAAGGCGCGGGAGAGAGCTTCCGGCGCAAGGCCCAGCTTGCCGGCCAGCACGCTTTTCTGGAAGGGCAGGCGCAACGAGTAGGATGTCGCGCCACTTGGTCCGTGGGTGATGAGGTAGTTCGCCACGCGCTGCGGCGCGGTTTGCAGCCGGTCATTGGCAAGGCAGTCCATGGTCGTGCGCAGGCTGTTGGACATGGAGTGCAAAACGGCCCTCACCACTTTCGGCTCGTCCTCGATCATGGCTCTGATATGGGTGAGATCGAAGCGGGCGATGGTGCAGCTATCAGCCGCCTGCGCATTGTGCTGATACTTGTCGGCACCGAAAATCAGGCATTCATTGAACGTATCGCCCGGCCCGCAAATGCGCACATCCGCCTCGCGTCCATCCTTGCTCAGGCGATACAGCCGGACATAGCCGTTGAGAACGCAGAACAGATACTGCGCGGCCTCACCCTCGCGAAACAGAATGTTGCGGGGAGGGGCGGTGACGATTGTCGCCGCTTCCATGAACCTCGCCGATACCGTTTCATCGCCCGCGCCAATGAAGGGCGCATGAAGAAGAATGCTTCTTTCCCTGCTGTTGAGCTTCATCGTGTTCACGTCCGTCACGCTCCCGAAACCTTCCAGACGGTGAGACTGCCTGATGTTCCGAGCGGTGTGAGTTTATCGCGGAACGGGCCTGTCTCGGTCTGAAGACGTTATTCCCATGCCGTGGACGATAGCAGCCGCTGGATAGCAGGACTTGATTTCGATCAATTGGCGCGATTTTTTGCGGTTGCTTTTTGGCGCTGAAATACAAAACGCCGGGACATGCCCGGCGTTTGAAGTCGTTGGCGGCTAAGCTTACTCCGCGGCGAGCGGGGGAAGCCGCAGGACATTGCTGCCGGATTTATCGGCGCTTTTCGGTCCTGTGCCGCTCTTCTGCTCGACATTGGCGAGACGCTCCTCAAGCCCTGACAGGGCCTCCTGGTTGGTCCGTGCTGCTTCCGACAGTTCTTCGTTGGACAGAACTGGATGCTCCTCCTCCTTCTTGCCGATGAAGCGGCCGAAGAGGTGGGCGAGAAGCCGCGACAGATCATCCATGATGAGGAAGAAGGCCGGAACCACGATCAGCGAAAGGACCGTCGAGACGATGATGCCGCCGATGACGGCGGTGGCCATCGGTGCGCGGAACGAGCCGCCTTCGCCGACGCCCAGTGCCGATGGCAACATGCCTGCGGACATGGCAATCGAGGTCATGATGATGGGGCGGGCGCGCTTGCGGCCAGCTTCCACCATGGCATGAACCCGTTCCATACCATGGCGGCGCATTTCGATGGCGAAATCCACCAGCAGAATGGCGTTCTTGGTAACGATACCCATCAACATCAGAATACCGATGAGAACGGGCATGGACAGTGCCTGGTTGGTGATGATGAGCGCCACCGCCACGCCGCCGATGGCGAGCGGCAGTGAGAAGAGGATGGTGAAAGGCTGGATCACATCCTTGAACAGCAGGATGAGAACGACCAGCACCAGCAACAGACCCAGCAACATGGCGTTGGTAAAGCCGCGCTGCATTTCGCCCTGCACCTTGGCATCACCGCTTTCGGCAAGACGCACGGTGGCAGGCAATTGCGTTTCCGCAACGATGCGGCGGAATTCCGCCGACGAGGTATCCAGCGCCGTGCCGAAGGGAACGTCGGAGCCGATCGAGACCACTCGATTACGGTCGTTGCGCTTGATGGAGCTTGGACCCTCCGAATAGTCGATATCGGCAACGCTGTAGAGCGGAACGGTCGCACCCGTCGCGGTCTTGATTTTCAGCGCACGGATGGCAGCCAGATCCCGCCGGACATCGAGCGATGCCTGAACGCGGATAGGAATCTGCCGGTCATCCAGCGAAATCTTGGTCAGCTGCGCATCGATATCGCCAATCGTTGCCACGCGCACGGTCTGTGAAATCTGCTGTGGCGTGATGCCGAGGCGAGCGATCTCATCCTTGCGTGGGCGGATTTGCAGTTCGGGGCGAGGAAGCGCGCCTTCCGAGCTGACATTGACGAGAATGGGCGAGGCACGCAGGCGCGATTCCAGGATGCCGACGGCTTTTTGCAAATCCTCTTCGCTTGACGACAGGAAGTTGAAGCTCAACTCACGTTCTGCACGGTCATTGAGCTTGATGATGCGCACATCGGGGATCGTGTTCACTTTGGCGAAAATATCCCGCTCGACATCCCATTGCGGACGCGTTCTGCCGGTGTCTTCGACCTTCGGAAGATAGTGTCCGATCAACGGAATGGAACCAAGCCCATTATTGACGAGGGTCTTCAGCAGCGAGTGGTCGATATGCTGGAGAATGACGCGCACGGTTGCGCGGCGCAGTTCCAGGTCGCCCTTCGGTGATGCGCCGCCAAGGATGAAGACGCTTTCGACGCCGTTGATATCCTTCACGGCCTGATAGATTTTCGATGTCGTCGTATCGGTTTCTTCGAGCGTCGCATTGGGCGGAAGCTCGATGGACAGCACGACGCGCGAGGCGTCATCCGGTGGCAGGAAGCTACCGGGAACACCGGACAGGAGGATGACAGAGCCGATCAGGAAGCCAATGGCGCCGAGCAGCGTGAGATAACGTGCCCACCACTTGCTGGTGGTCGCCGTTACCATGCGCGTATAGGCCTTCATCAGGCGACCATCATTGTCATGGTGGTCATCCACGGCATCATCGGCGCGCATGAGATAGGCGGCCATCAGCGGGGTTATGAGACGCGCGACCATGAGCGAGAAGAAGACCGAGAAGGCGACGGTGAGGCCGAACTGAATGAAGTACTGGCCGGGAATGCCCGGCATGAAGGACACCGGCACGAAAACGGCGATGATGGTGAAGCTGGTCGCGATCACCGCAAGGCCGATTTCATCGGCGGCCTCCAGCGAGGCGCGATAGGGCGATTTGCCCATCTTTATGTGGCGTGAGATATTCTCCACCTCCACAATGGCATCGTCCACCAGAATACCCGTGGCCAGCGTCAGCGCGAGGAAGCTGACGAGGTTGAGCGAGAAGCCCAGCACATCCATGATCCAGAAGGTCGGGATGGCGGACAAGGGCAGGGCAACGGCGGCGATCAGGGTCGCGCGCCAGTTTCGCAGGAACAGCAGAACCACGATGACGGCGAGGATGGAGCCTTCTACCAGCGTATGAAGCGCGGCCTCATAGTTGCCGTAGGTGAAGTAGACGGCGTCATCCACCATATCGATCGCGACATTGGGGTGGTCTGCGCGCACCTTGTCCAGATTTTGCGCCACGGTTTCCGCAACGGAGACTTCGCTGGCACCCTTCGAGCGGAAGACGGCGAAGGTCACACCCGGATTGCCGTTGAAGCGCGAGAAGGATTTCGGCTCTTCATAAGTGTCGGTCACGCGTCCCAGTTCCGACAGTTTGACGAAGCGGCCATTGGACAGCGAAATCGTGGTGTTGGACAGCTGCGCCACATCACGCGTGTCACCCAGCGTGCGGATGGTCTGTTCATTGCCCGCAACCTGTCCGCGACCGGAACCGAGATCGACGTTGGTGCCGCGCAGCTGCGCGTTCACGTCAGACGCGGTAATGCCGTAAGCATCAAGCTTTGCCGGGTTGAGCGAAACGCGCACTTCGCGATCCGCACCGCCATAACGGTCGATCTTGCCGATGCCCGCCTGGCCCTGAAGCGCACGCTTGATTGTGTCATCCACAAACCAGGAGAGCTCTTCCAGCGTCATGTTGGGGGAGGAGACCGCAAAGGTCTGGATGGCTTGTCCCTCGACATCGATCTTGCTGACGACGGGCTCTTCGATATCCGCAGGCAATTCGCTGCGGATTTTGTCGATGGCGTCCTTGGTGTCCTGAACGGCTTCTTCCGTTGGCTTTTCGATGCGGAACAGAACCGTGGTCAGGGACTGACCGTCCGTGACCGTAGACTGGATTTCATCGATGCCGCTGATGGAGGCAACCGCGTCCTCGACTTCCTTGGTAACCTGCGCTTCCAGCTCAGACGGCGACGCGCCGCTCTGCGTGACGGTAATCGCCACGACAGGCACATCGATATTGGGAAAACGCGTGATCGGCAGATCGTAGAAGGCTTTGACGCCCAGAAACAGCAGCAAGGCAAAGCAGAGCAGCGGCGCGATCGGATTGCGGATGGACCATGCGGAAAAGTTCATGGTGTTCTCTCAGTCAGTTCGAGGCTGCGGCGTCAGCCGGGACCGGGTTGATCTTATCACCATCGCGCACGAATGCGCCTGCTTTTTCCACCACCACATCACCGGCGGAAATTCCGCTTTTGATTTCCACGAAACCGCCATCCTGAATGCCGATTTCGACAGGCACCTGTTTGACGACACCATTTTCAACGCGTCTTGTGGTCGAACCATCCCGGCCCGAGGTTACGGCAGAAAGGGGCAGGGCGAGGGCATTGGCGGAGGCGATCACCACCTCTGCACTGCCATACATGCCAGCGCGGGCCGGGCTATCGGTTGGCAAAACGATATGGACGGAACCGAGGCGGGTGGTTGCATCCACCGTGGGCGAGACGATCCGCACCTTGCCTTCGATCTTGTTGCGACCACCGGCCACGGTGATGATGGCTTTCTGGCCGATCTTGACCTGCTGAATATCGGTTTCCGAGAGATCGGCGACCAGTTCGATTGCGTTATCCTTGATGACGGTGAACAGCGGATTGCCGGAACCGCTGGCAATGGCGCCGACGCGGGCATTCTTGGCCGAGACGACACCTGCAACCGGGGTCTTGACGCTTGTGCGCGTCAGCTTGAGATCGATATCTTCGATCTGCGCATCCACGACCTTGATATCGGCTTCGCCCACGGTCACTGCCTGTTTGGAGGCCTGAAGCCGCGCATTGGCGACATCTGCGGCGGCAGCAGTCTGTTCGACCTGCGATACGGAGCCCGAGCCGGATTTGCCGAGCCGGTCAGCACGATCACGCTGGCGCACGGCATCGTCGTAATTTGCCTGCGCCTCGATGACCTGCGCCTTGTTTTGCGCAACGCCTGCTTCGGCCTTGGCGCGGTTTGCCTGTAATTGGCTTTTTTGCAGGAGCAGGCTGTCTTTCGATAGCTCCGCCAGCACGGCACCCGCCTCAACCTTATCGCCAATATCGACATTCAGCTTATCGACCGACAGACCATCCACCAGCGGCTGGACGTAGATCTCATCGACTGGCTTGATCGTGCCCGTGGCAATGACACGGTCGACCAGATCCCGGGTGGCGGCCTTGCTGACGACGATGGAGGGCAGGTTTTTCCGGTCTGCTGCGGTCTGCGCACCAGCAATGCCGGGCAAAACGAGAGCCGAAACCATGATGACCGCGAGCCGGGGGGCGATTGTCTTACGCTGCATGTGCCTGTCCGTTCAAATGTCGGATCGCACGTCCACCGCACATTCCGTGCCTTGAAGGTCATGCGACGATGAATGCAATAATTGGGGCGACTAGACTTCCCTCACCTCGCAGATGTCTGCGTCCTCCACAAAACATGCCCTCCCACAGGGCAAAGTTTATCACAAGGTAAAAACCCAAGTCTGTCGAGGCAGAATGTAATTCGTCGCGAAGGGTAATTCAATCCGTCTAGCTGGTAGGTCGGATATACGTTTTTGTATATCATTTTATACAGGTATCGCAGCTTGCGGTGAGCAAAGGCGCACAGATTGCGCGCCTTTGCGTTCTCAATCCTACTTCAAAGCGGCATCTGTAATCTCAGTGGTAAATGCGCCCGTCGGCTCCTTTGTGATGACGGGGTCGGAGCCGCCACCAAGCAGCGTCTTTACCGTGCGGTCGTAGTCCGCCTTGTCGAGCGCGCCGGTGGAGCCTGCTGTCAGCTTGGCGACCTCGGTCATCATGCCCTTCTGGTGTGCTTCGGTCTGTGCGCCGGAGGCATCGTTTTCAAGAACGATATCGGCGGCATCGTTCGGGTTCTCTTCCGCCCACTTCCAGCCCTTCATGGAAGCGCGCACGAATTTGACCATGTTGTCCTTGAACTTGGCGTCCTTCAGTTTGTCTTCCAGAACATAGAGGCCGTCTTCCAGTGTGGCCACGCCTTCGTCTTCGTATTTGAAAGTCACGAGGTCGCTGGCCTTCACACCCGCTTCCAGCACCTGCAAATATTCATTGTAGGTCATGGTGGAAATGCAGGCGGCCTGTTTCTGCAACAGCGGATCGACGTTGAAGCCCTGTTTCAGCACGGTCACGCCATCGGCACCACCAGTGGTCGGAATTTTCAGATGCGCCATCCACGACAGGAAGGGATATTCGTTGCCGAAGAACCAAACGCCCAGCGTCTTGCCCTTGAAATCCGCAGGTTTGGTAATGCCGCTTTCCTTGAGGCAGGTCAGCATCATGCCGGATTTCTTGAAAGGCTGGGCGATATTGACGAGCGGTACGCCCTTTTCGCGGGTCGCGAGCGCAGACGGCAGCCAATCCACGACGACATCTGCGCCGCCACCTGCCAGAACCTGCGCGGGCGCAATATCAGGGCCGCCGGGCTTGATCTCGACATCCAGACCTTCGGCTTCATAAAAACCCTTGTCCTTGGCAACGTAATAACCGGCGAACTGGGCCTGCGTGACCCATTTCAGCTGGAGCGTGACCTTTTCGGCGGCTTGTGCGCCGAACGCCGTCATCAGCGTCGCTCCGGCCAGAAGCATGGATGCAAGTCTGTTTCTCATCGCTGTTCCCTTTTTTCGTTGTTTACGTGCGTCCACTGCGGACGGACGGATGCCAGAAGGTGACGGCGCGTTCTGCCAGCGCCACCAAACCGTAAAAACCCGAGCCTGCGATTGCCGCCACGGCAATCTCGGCCCAGACCATATCCACATTGCTCCGGCCCATTTCGGCGGAGATGCGAAATCCCATGCCCACGATGGGCGTTCCGAAGAACTCCGCCACGATGGCACCGATCAGCGCCAGCGTGGAATTGATTTTCAAGGCGTTGAAGATGAAAGGCCAGGCCGCGGGCAGGCGCAGCTTGACCAGCGTCTGCCACCAACTGGCGGCGTAGGTGTGCATCAGGTCGCGCTCCATGTGGCTGGAGGCGGACAGGCCCTGCACCGTGTTCACCAGCATGGGAAAGAAGGTCATGATGACGACGACGGCAACCTTGGACTGCCAGTCGAAACCGAACCACATGACCATGATGGGCGCGATGCCGACCACCGGCAGTGCTGAAACGAAATTGCCGATGGGCAAGAGACCGCGTTGCAGGAAGGGCGAGCGGTCGATGATGATGGCAACGGCAAAGCCCAGACCGCAGCCCAGCACATATCCCGTCAGTACCGCTTTCAAAAAGGTCTGCCGGAAATCCGCCCAGAGAATGGGGACGGAGCCGATGAGCCGCAGGAAGATCGCGCTTGGTGCAGGCAGGAGGATGGAGGGAATCGCAAAACCGCGCACCATGCCTTCCCACAGTACGATGATCGCTGCCCCGAAGATGAGAGGTATTGCGATGCTGCTCGCCCGTCTTGCAGCAGGTGTCTGAAAGCGCTGACGCACCAGCCATTCGTTCAACGCCCACGCGGCAAGCCAGAACAGGACTGCGCCGATGACCCAGCCGGGATTGCTCATGGCCGCTCTCCCATTCTTTTCAGCACGGCTGTGTGGGCGATGCCCACAATCGAAACCAGAATGGCCGCAACGGCTGCTGCCATGAAGAGCGCGGCCCAGATTTGCACCGTCTGGCCGTAATAGGAGCCGGAGAGCAGCCGGGCACCGAGCCCCGCCACGGCACCCGTCGGCAACTCACCAACGATGGCCCCGACCAGCGAAATAGCGATGGCGATTTTCAGCGACGTGAAGAGATAGGGCAGGGCCGATGGCCAACGCAGCTTCCAGAAGATTTGCGACGGTGCGGCGTGATAGGTGTGCATCAAATCCAGCTGAATGCTTTCAGGGCTGCGCAGCCCCTTCACCATGCCGACGACGATGGGAAAGAAGCTGAGATAGGTCGAAATCAGCGCCTTCGGCAGCAGGCCTGAAATTCCCATGGAGTTCAGCACGACAATGATCATTGGCGCGACCGCGATGATCGGGATCGTCTGGCTGGCGATGATCCACGGCATGACCGAGCGATCCATGGCCCGGTTATGGACGATGGCGACAGCCAGCAGAATACCGAGCGCCGTGCCAATGGCAAAACCCAGCAGCGTCGCCGAAAGCGTGATGCCCGCGTGGTAGACGAGGCTGCGCTTGGAGGTGATCGCCTTGTTGACGGTCGTATCCCACAGCTCCGCGATGATCTGGTGCGGTGCAGGCAAAACGGGACGTTCCTGCGCAAAGGTTTGCGGCAGGAGTTCTGAAAAGGTCAGTTGCTGGCCCGCTCTGGCGGCCTGATCGCGCGCGAAGGGCATGTTGAGGTAGACGACGGCGATGTGCCAGATGACCAGGATCGCGAGGAGGATGGTGAGTACGGGGAGGATGCGGTGCCGAAGGGTCGTCATGGGTGGCCTCCTCTTCCGTTGTGCCCTTGGCTACCCCCCTCTGCCCTGCCGGGCATCTCCCCCTCCGGTGGGGAGGTAGGCGAGGCGCACTTCCGCCACTTCCTTCACGAGCG
>UCLB01000006.1 GCA_900473205.1 Hyphomicrobiales bacterium | reverse complement strand
CCCTGCCGGGCATCTCCCCCACAAGGAGGGAGATCGGCTAGACGCTTGCTCCTCGCTCTATCCGGAGCCTTTGAGATGGGCGAAAGATCTCCACGAGTCGATCTCCCCACCTGTGGGGGAGATGTCCGGCAGGACAGAGGGGGGGTAAGCCCCACCCACTGCCGTACATTATCATACTTTGTCGCCTCTCGACTCAGCCCTGCGCGTCGCGTTTGCGCTCTATTGCGTCCCACAGCAGGCTCGCAACATCAGCACCGCCGAACTTCTTCACTTCGCGAATGCCAGTCGGAGACGTGACATTGATTTCCGTCATGTAGTCACCGATGACATCGATACCGACGAAGAGGAAGCCGCGTTCGCGAAGGGCCGGGCCGATACGTTCGCAGATTTCTTTTTCGCGGGTTGTCAGTTCCGTTGGTTCAGGGCGACCACCGGCGTGCATGTTGGAGCGGGCGTCGTTTTCCGCAGGCACGCGGTTGATGGCTCCGACGGGCTCTCCGTCTACCAGCAGGATGCGTTTATCGCCCTTGCGGACATCAGGCAGATATTGCTGGGCGATGTAGGGTTCGCGGAACATTTGGCCGAACATTTCCAAGAGTGACGAGAAATTGCGGTCATCGCGGGTGGAGTGGAAGACGCCAGCACCGCCATTGCCGTAAAGCGGCTTGAGGATGATATCGCCCATTTCCTCACGGAAGCGGGAGATCTCGGCCACGTCCTTGGTGATCAGCGTGGTGGGCATGAGGTCGGCGAATTCGGTGACGAAAATCTTTTCCGGCGAATTGCGCACCCAGGCCGGATCGTTCACCACAAGCGTCTTAGGGTGAATGCGCTCCAAGAGATGCGTGGAGGTGATGTAGGCCATGTCGAAGGGCGGGTCCTGGCGCAGATGGATGACATCCATGGTGGCGAGGTCGACACGCTCCGGTTCGGCTAAGGAAAAGTGGTCGCCCTTGATATCGCGCAGCTCCATCTGCTCGACGGTGGCGTAAATTTTGCCATCGCGCATGGATAGGCGGTCCGGCGTGTAATGGAACAGGCGGTAGCCACGGGCCTGCGCCTCGAGGCTGATCGCGAAGGTGCTATCGCCCGCAATGTTGATGCCGGAGACATGATCCATCTGGATCGCGACGTTCTTGATTTTAGCCATGCGCAATTTCCTGTTAAAAGCCCGCAAGATGTAGGCTAGCGAAGCTTCAAAGGCAACTGTTACGCGGTGGCCCATCTATGAGTTTTATTGAAGAATATCAGGTCGCAAGCGACTGTGCTTTGGCAGGCATGAGCTTGTTCTTGACGCGGTAAGCAAAGGCTATCGGCCAAGGGAATGGGCGGCGCAGAAAGGCGACTTTGCGGACGTAAGTGTCCACCCGCCATGTGGCCCATGTGCCAGCCTTGAAATAGGCGACATCGCCCGCGCGAAGCTCGTGCACGGAACCATCTTCCGCCGTTACATGTACCTCGCCCTCGAGAATATGGACGGTCTCATCCCAGCCGAAGAACCAGCGAAACGTACCGGAGGTGCAATCCCAAAGGGCGGTGTAGGCGGCGCGGTCGCCGCTGCGGGAATGATCCGCCATGCGGGCCTGCGGGGCGCCAGCGATGATCCAGTCCGGATTGATGGGCGACGGTTTCATGTCCATGGTTTGAGAGGCGGCAGAAACCACGGGCTCGGACTTTTCCCGGCTTTTCGACAGCGGTATCGACGGCACGGAGCGCCCCGCCAACGCAGCCACACTTGCGATCATGACATGTAAAACCATATTGCGTCCCCAACTTGCAACGTCAGGCTTATAACACAAATGGAGTATGCATGCTCTTCCAAAAATACCGCCAATTTTAATGGAAGAGCATTTTGACGTGTCTTAAAGCGCGGCAGCGAGCTGTTGCGCCGGTTGCTGCGCACTTGCCGCTGCACCTTCGATGCGTTTTCCGCTTTCGATATCGAAGAAATGCAGCTTTTCCGGCGCAATCGACAGTGACAGGTTCTGCGGCATTTCGGTTTCCGCCGTGCATGCCAGTGTCAGCGTCTGGTCGCCCAGCATGCCGTGGACGAGGCGCTGTGAGCCGAGTTCTTCGATGTAATCGACGCGGAAGGGCATGCCCTCTCCACCCGCACCGGCAAGCCGCAAATCTTCCGCACGCATGCCAACGGTGACCTTGCCAGAGGCAGGCGCATAGCCGTTGAGCGACAGGACGGCGGGGCCGATGGCAAGGCGATCTCCGTGCAGTTCGCCTGCCAGAAGATTCATCGCGGGCGAGCCGATGAAGCTGGCGACGAAGGTGGAGGCGGGCTTGTGATAGACCTCAAGCGGCGCGCCGATCTGTTCGATGCGACCGGCATTCAGCACCACGAGGCGATCCGCCAGCGTCATGGCTTCCAACTGGTCGTGCGTGACATAGATGGAGGTGGTGCCGAGGCGGCGTTGCAGGCGCTTGATTTCGCCGCGCATGGAGACACGCAGTTTGGCATCGAGGTTCGACAGCGGCTCATCGAAAAGGAAGGCGGCCGGCTTGCGCACGATGGCGCGGCCCATGGCCACACGCTGGCGCTGACCGCCGGAGAGCGCGCGAGGCTTGCGATCCAGATAGGGCTGAAGTTCCAGCATGCGGGCAGCTTCCGCCACGCGCGCATCGATCTCGTCCTTTGGAGTCTTGCGGTTCTTCAGGCCATATTCCAGGTTCTGGCGCACAGACATATGCGGGTAGAGCGCATAGTTCTGGAACACCATGGCGATGTCGCGGTCGGCGGGTTCCACGTCATTGACGACGCGGTTGCCGATAGACACGGTACCATCGGAAATTTCTTCCAAACCAGCCACCATGCGCAAAAGCGTGGACTTGCCGCAGCCCGAGGGGCCGACGAGCACGATGAACTCGCCATCCTTGATGGAGATGTCCACATCATGCACAGCGCGCATGCCGTTGGAATAATCCTTGCAGACCTGACTGATTTCGATCTCGGCCATTGTCGTTTTCCTTATTTATCGCTTTCGGTGAGGCCCTTGATGAACCAGCTCTGGAAGATGACGACGATCAACACAGGCGGCAGCATGGCCAGAACGGCAAGCGCGAAAGCTTCGTTGTAATCGGGAATTTGCGAACCGACCCAGACCTGCAGGATCGACTTGATGCCGCGCATGATGGTGAAGAAGCTCTCATCATTGGTCATCAGCATGGGCCAGAGATACTGGTTCCAGCCATAGACGAACATGATGATGAAGATGGCGGCCATCATGGTGCGCGACAGGGGCAGAAGAATATCGATGAAGAACTTGACCGGACCTGCACCATCGATGCGGGCGGCCTCCAGTATTTCGTCCGGCACGGATTTGAAGAACTGCCGGAAGTAGAACGTCCCGGTGGCCGAAGCCAGAAGCGGCACGATGAGGCCGGTATAGGAGTTCAAAAGCCCCAGTTTGCTCATCACTTCGTAGGACGGCATGATGCGCACTTCGAGCGGCAGAAGCAGCGTAGTGAAGATGATCCAGAAGGCCAGCGTGGCAAAGCGGAAGCGGAAATAGACGATGGCATAGGCCGCCAGCATCGACAACGCGATCTTACCGACCGCAAAGCCGATGCCGAGGATCAGCGAATTGATGACCATATTCAGGCCGGTGACCTGGCCCGTAAAGCCGCCCTTCTGCGTCAGCACCTTTTCATAGGTGGCGATGAAGTTATTACCGGGCAGGATGGCCAGGCCGTTCATGTGGATTTCGGCAGCGGTGTGGGTCGACGTCATGAAGGAGACGAGGACCGGCAGCATCAAAAACAGCGAGCCGATGATGAGAATGAGATGGTCGAGGGGTTTGGACTTGTACATGGCTTATATCCCTCAACCGTAATGGATGCGTTTTTCGAGGAAGCGGAATTGCAGGACCGTCAGCACGAAAACCACGACCATGAGAATGACCGACTGCGCTGAGGAGCCGCCGATATCGTTGCCGCGGAAGCCATCCAGAAACACCTTGTAGACAAGGGTAATGGGGTTGTTGGCGGCTTTGTCCTTCACCATCACGTCGATGACCGCGAAAGTATCGAACAGCGCATAGGTGATGTTGATGATGAGAAGGAAGAAAGCGGTTGGTGCCAGCAGCGGCATGATGACCGTCCAGAACCGACGAAAACCGGAGCGGCAATCGATGAAAGCCGCTTCGCGCACGGACACCGGCACGCTTTGCAGGCCCGACAGGAAGAAGATGAAATTATAGGGAATCTGCTTCCAGACGGAAACGGAGATCATGGCGAAGGCGGTGTCGAAATAATTGACGCCCACCTGCATGTGCCAGCCGAGATAGGCGGCGATCTTGACGAAGGGGCCGATGTGCTGATCGAAAAACATCATGCCGATGAGGCCCGCGACCGGCGGGGCGATGGCGTATACCGAAATCAGCATCGTCTTGTAAGCGGAAGCGCCGCGAATGATCGCATCTGCCTTGACCGCCAGGAGCAGGCCGATGGCCAGTGAGAAAATGGTAACGAGAACGGTGAAGATGACCGTGAACTTGGCGATGCTGAGATATTCGGCGCTGAACAGCGCATCGGAATAATTGGCAAGGCCGACAAAGGTGGAGCCGAAGCCGAAGGGATCTTCGATATAGAAAGACGACTGAACGGCCTGCACCGACGGCCAATAGAAGAACACGAAAATGACGAGCAGCTGCGGCGCGATGAAGAGGTAAGGCAGCGCAGACGAAGAGAACTGCACCCTTTTGGCAGCCGATTCAGCGGTCACCGCAGGCTTTCTGGCCTTGGCGATGAAGCCCGGCAGAAACCGGAGGGGACGCGGTTGTGAAGACGTATAAGCCACGCGCGCAAACCTTTGTGGGTTGTGGCTTCTCTTCAAGGCTGAAGGGAGGCCGGGACTATGGGAGGCTTCGCATTCTTACTCACCGTCATCCTCGGGCTTGTCCCGAGGATCTAACCACGTTCAATGTTGTGGTTCGTTAGATCCTCGGGACAAGCCCGAGGATGACGGCGGGGGTTGGACAAGCCTTGCAGATAACCAACGGACCTTCCCTCGTCATGAAGGAAGGTCCGTTTACTTTCAGAGGTCGTTTAATCAGCCAGCGGTCTTGGCGAAGCGGGCCAGAAGGTCGTTGCCTTCCTTTTCGATGATGTTGAAGGCATCCTTGACGGAAACTTCACCGGAGAAGATGCGGCCGTATTCACGTTCCATGATGGCGCGGATCTGTGGGTAGAAGCCGAGGCGATAACCCTTGGACCATTCACCACCTGGAAGCGAAAGCTGCTTGATGCCAACTTCGGCAACAGGCTGCTTCTCGTAATAGCCTTCCTTTTTGGTCAGCTCGTAAGCGGCCTGCGTGATGGCAACGTAACCGGTTGCCTGGTGGTAGAACTTCTGGATTTCAGGCGATGTCAGGAACTGGAAGAAGCTGGCAACGCACTTGTTTTCAGCTTCAGGCTTGCCGGACATGGCAAACAGGGCAGCGCCGCCGATGAAGGAGTTGGTGCCGGCACCCTTGATGGAGCCCCAGTATGGCAGGAAGGTTGCCGAGAACGGCATCTGTGCCGTCTTCTGCAGGCCACCGAAGGAGCCGGAAGAACCGATCCAGAGCGCGACCTTGTTTTCTTCGAATGGCTTCTGGTTATCGTTCCAGCCTGCGCCGTAATAGGCGAAGTAGCCCTGATCCTTCCAGGACTTCAGCTTTTCGAACATCATGATGAGGTTCGGGTCGGTGACCTTCAGCTTGGTGTCGACAACGCTGTCGTAGCCATTGTTGTTGGTGGCGAACTGAAGGTTGTTGCGCGAGAAGAAGTTCTCTGTGAATTCCCATGTCAGCTGGGTCTGAACGAGCGGAATGAAACCGGCTTCCTTCAGCTTCGGTGCGATGGCTTCGAATTCTTCCCAGGTCTTTGGCGCTTCGACACCAGCCTTTTTCAAGGCTTCGGTGTTGAGGTACATGATAGGCGCGGACGAGTTGAACGGCATGCCGACGAACTTGCCATCAGCAGCAGCAAAGAAGCTGCGCACGCCGGGAATGAAGGCTTCGCGGTCGAACTTGTAACCGGCCTTCGTGATGATGTCTTCAGCAGGAATGACAGCGCCCTTGGCATTGATGATGGTGGCAGCACCGGCATCGAAGACCTGAAGGATGTTTGGCTGTTCGCCGGAGCGGAAAGCAGCGATGCCGCTGGCCAGGGCTTCTTCGTAAGAACCCTTGGAAACCGGTGTTATCGCGCACTCGCTCTGGGCAGCGTTGAACTTCTGGGAGACTTCATTGATGACTTCACCGTTGCGGCCGCCCATGCCGTGCCACCAGGTGATGTTGGTTGCCGCCATGGAAGACGTCGCCGAAAACGTGATGGCCATTGCAGCCATGGAAAACTTCTTGATCATAGTTTCGATCCTCTACCGCCCTTGTTGGGTGAGGATGCGAATAGGCCCCTTCGATGACGGGCCTTTTACAAATTTATGGCAGATTTGTTACAGCACAACCTAATAAATGAGGCAGCGCATCGAATCACACCGCCAGCGTGCAACCCTCAAAAGGCATCTATGAAATGTTTTGGCAGGCGGCGCGGTAAAACTGCGATGATATCGAAGCGGGATGACAACAAAGCGGCATCGCGGCGGCGCGACAGCCAGAGGTCTGCGGCAGCACGGATGCGGTTCTGCGAGGCGTAGCTGACGGCATCGACAGCGATGGTTTCAGTGCTGCGAGCTTTAACTTCCACGAAAGCGATGACATGCTTATTGCGGGCGATGAGATCGATTTCGCCCAGCGGCGTGCGGTGGCGCAGGGCGAGAATGCGATAGCCTTTGAGCATGAGATAAAGGGCGGCCCAATATTCCGCCCGCTGGCCGCGCTTTTCAGCGCGGCGCCGGTGTTTCATGGGCGGCTCGGTCTTCAGCTCAGGCGCCATCGCTGTCCTTCATGTCGAGGATGCGTTGATAAAGTTCCTTGCGCGGCAGGCCCGTGAGCTTTGCCGCCTCTGCCGCGGCCTTGGCTGCGGGCATGGAGGAGACGAGGTCCTTCAGCAGCTTTTCCACATCTTCCATATCGGGAATTTCGTCATAGGACGGAGGCTCGATGAGAAGCACGATCTCGCCTTTGACGATGCGGTCATCATTGTAGAACTCCGTGAGTTCACCCAGCGTCCCTCGGCGGAATTCCTCGAAGGTTTTGGTCAGTTCGCGGCAGACGACGGCGCGGCGGTTTACGCCCAGCACTTCAGACGCCACCTTTACCGTGGCGCTGATGCGGTGCGGGGATTCGAAGAAGATCAGGGTCGCCGGGATTTTGGCCAGTTCTGAAAAGCGGTCGCGCTTGCCCTTGTCCTTGACCGGCAGAAAGCCCGCAAACAGGAAGGCATCGCTTGGCATGCCGGAGCCGACGAGCGCGGCAAGCGGTGCCGATGGACCCGGAATAGGCACGACACGATGGCCTGCCTCAAGCGCCATCTGGCCCAGCCGATAGCCGGGATCGGAGACCAGAGGCGTGCCCGCATCCGATACTAGAGCCACCGACTTCCCGGCATCCAGCGCGGCGATGAGCTTGGGGCCAGCCTCTTCGGCATTGTGCTCGTGATAGGAATAGGGACGGTTGCGGATGCCGTAACGGTCGAGCAGAATGCGGGTGACGCGGGTGTCTTCGCAGGCCAGAACATCGGCAGAGGCCAGTGTTTCCAGCGCCCGCACGGTGATGTCGCCCAGATTGCCAATGGGGGTGGCGACCAGATAAAGCGCTGCATCGATGGGTCTGGCAGGCACCGTGAAGCCGCCGACCTTGAAACCGCGACCATTTAATTCCAGTGCGTCGTTACCCTCTTCGGTCGATATGTCGTCTGTCACCGCGTCATTCCCATCATGTCATGTTTCCCTGCCTTTATGGTCAAGACGAGGGCCGGGAACAAGGGCGCTTGTTGACCAAAGCCCTGTGAACACTGTGTATAGGTGGAAAATGAAACAGATGGCGCCGAGTAGCCTCTTGCATTTTCCTCAATAACTCTGCCATTTTGCCCGTCCACATTATCCGGCACCCAAGCTGGAGAAGACTATCTTGGCGATCCGAGCTTTGGATCGCAACGGTTGAAAGCGGTAGTGTCCATGCGTATTACTCTCGAGCGGTCGAACCTTCTGAAATCGCTGAACCACGTTCATCGCGTGGTGGAACGGCGCAACACGATCCCTATTCTGTCCAACGTGCTGCTGCGCGCTTCCGACGCGAAGCTGGACATGAAGGCGACCGACCTCGATCTTGAGATCACCGAGGCGACGCCAGCCATGGTGGAACAGGCCGGTTCGACCACGGTGCCTGCGCATCTGCTCTATGAAATCGTGCGTAAGCTGCCGGACGGTTCGGAAGTGCTGTTGGCGACGAACCCGGATGGGTCGAGCATGACGGTGGCCTCCGGTCGCTCGAAGTTCTCGTTGCAGTGCTTGCCGGAAACCGACTTCCCCGATCTGACGGCAGGTACGTTCAGCCACAGCTTCAAGCTGAAGGCAGCTGATCTGAAGATGCTGATCGACCGCACGCAGTTTGCGATTTCGACCGAAGAAACACGCTATTACCTGAACGGTATTTTCTTCCACACCATCGAAAGCGGTAGCGATCTGAAGCTGCGTGCGGTTGCGACGGACGGCCACCGCCTGGCCCGCGCCGACGTGAATGCGCCATCCGGCTCCGAAGGTATGCCTGGCATCATCATTCCGCGCAAGACGGTTGGCGAGTTGCAGAAGCTGGTGGACAATCCCGAGGTGGAAGTGACCGTCGAGGTGTCTGACGCCAAGATTCGCATGACCATCGGCGACATCGTCATGACCTCCAAGCTGATCGACGGCACCTTCCCGGATTACCAGCGCGTGATCCCGACCGGCAACGACAAGGAAATGCGCGTCGATTGCCAGAGCTTCGCCAAGGCCGTGGACCGCGTTTCGACGATCTCTTCCGAGCGTGGCCGCGCCGTGAAGCTCGCCATTGCCGAAGGTCAATTGACGCTGACGGTGAACAACCCGGATTCGGGCAGTGCGACGGAAGAAGTGGCTGTAGGCTACGAACATGACGGCATGGAAATCGGCTTCAACGCCAAGTATCTGCTGGATATTACCGCCCAGCTTTCCGGCGAGGACGCGATCTTCCTTCTCGCCGATGCCGGATCTCCGACGCTGGTGCGTGACACCGCGGGCGATGACGCGCTTTATGTGCTGATGCCGATGCGCGTTTAGCACGCTCCCGTCTTGGAACTATGCAAAATGCCGGTGACGCCCTCACCGGCATTTTTGTTTGCGGTTTTTTCACAGTTTGTTAAGATTTTCCAGTTGCGACATTTTTCATTGCCTTTACGACAGGGCGAGACAACATATCGCCATAGTTTCAACAAATGTTGTTTCGACGTGAACAGAGGGGATGCGGATGGGACTGAGCCTGAAAGAACGCTTCGGCAGAAAATTCGAAGAGGAAATCCGTTTCTTCAAGGGCATGGTGAACCAGCCCAAGAAGGTGGGAGCCATCGTTCCGACATCCGGCATCACCGCGCGGCGCATGGCCAGTGTCGTCACTCCTCAATCCGGCCTGCCCGTTCTGGAACTGGGGCCGGGCACCGGCTGTATCACCAAGGCGATTCTGGGTCGCGGCCTGAAGCCAGAGCAGATCACGGCTATCGAATATTCCACCGACTTCTATCAGCAGCTTCTGCGCAGCTATCCCGGCGTCAACTTCATCAATGGCGATGCCTTCGATCTGGATACGACATTGGGCGAGCAGAAAGATCAGATGTTCGACTGCGTGATTTCAGCCGTGCCGATGTTGAATTTCCCGATGGCAGCACGCATCAAGCTGCTGGACGAGCTGTTGAAGCGCGTGCCGCATGGGCGTCCGGTGGTACAGATTTCCTACGGTCCGGTATCGCCCATCGTCGCCCAGCCGCATCTCTACCACATCCGCCATTTCGACTTCGTGGTGCGCAACATTCCGCCAGCCCAGTTGTGGACCTATACCCGCGCCTGAGTTAGGTTTGCGCACATGTATGCGCTTTACATCACCCATCCGCAGGTGCGGATCGATGCGACTGTGGCGGTTCCCGAATGGGGATTGTCCGATATCGGCATAGAGCGGGCCCGCAAGGCGAGCCTGCTGCCTTGGGCCAAAGGCCTGCGACGTATTGTTTCCAGCAAAGAAAACAAGGCCATCGAAACGGCGCGGATTCTTGCCCGCGCCAGCGGCACAACACCGGAAACCGCAGCGGACATGCATGAGAATGACCGCAGCGCGACAGGCTTTCTGCCGCCGGAACAGTTCGAACGCGCCGCCGACTGGTTCTTTGCCCACCCTCATGCCAGCTACAAGGGTTGGGAGACGGCGGCGGATGCGCAGACGCGTATCGTTGCCGCCATCGAGGCTATCCTTGCCAGCCACGATCCGGCGAAACCGATTGCCTTTATCGGCCATGGAGCCGTCGGCACATTGCTGAAATGCCACTTGGCCCACAACCTCATCACGCGACGGGAAGACCAGCCGCCCGGCGGTGGCAATCTCTACTGTTTTTCCCTTGCAGACAGGCGCATCACATGCGACTGGACGCCGATTGAAACATGGCAGGGGATGACACTATGACCGCACGCGAGCGCTTGATTGTCGGGCTGGACCTTCCAACCGTGGCGCAGGCCGAGAGCATCGTCAACGCATTGGGCGACGATGTTCTGTTTTACAAGATCGGCCACCAGCTGGCCTTTGCCGGTGGGCTGGAATTTGCCAAGGAACTGGCCGCCAGCGGCAAGAAAGTCTTCCTCGATATGAAGCTTCTCGACATCGACAACACCGTGGCATCGGGCGTGGAAAACATCGCCAAGATGGGCATGTCGATGCTGACGTTGCACGCCTACCCCAAAGCGATGCGGGCGGCAGTCAAGGCTGCGGATGGTTCCGGCCTGACGCTGCTGGGCGTGACTGTTCTGACCTCCATGGATGACGCCGATCTGGTGGAAGCCGGATATCAGGGCGACGCACGCTCGCTGGTGCTGAAGCGAGCCGCTCAGGCGCGGGATGCAGGCATGGGCGGCATCGTCTGCTCGGCGGAGGAATCTGCGGCGGTGCGTGAGATCGTCGGAGCGGACATGGCAGTCGTGACCCCCGGCATTCGCCCCATCGGCGGCGAGGCGGGCGACCAGAAGCGGGTGGTAACGCCATTCGATGCCATCAAGGCCGGTTCCAGCCATCTGGTCGTAGGCCGTCCGATCGTCAAGGCTGCCGATCCGAAGGCTGCTGCGCGCGCCATTCTGGATGAAATGTCAAAAGCAATCTGAGAGGAAAACATCATGGCCAAGGGTTACTGGATTGCACAGGTGGATGTGCGCGATGCCGAGCGTTACAAGGACTATATCTCCACGGCGACACCGGCTTTTGAACGGTACGGCGCCAATTTTCTCGCCCGTGGCGGTTCCGTAACGCAGCTTGAGGGCAAGGGCCGGTCGCGCAATGTCGTCATCGAATTTCCATCGATGCAGCATGCACTCGACTGCTACAATTCCGAGGAATACCAGCAGGCGCTGAAAATCCGCAAGGAAGTGGCCGACTCCGAACTGATGATCATGGACGGCCTTTGATCATCGTCAAGCATCCGTTCATTCTGGTGTTTGGCGGATGCTGTTCTCTCTTCCCGTTGCATGTGCTTTAAGCTAAGAGACAGAAACGCTATATCAACGCTTCGCAGGAGCCTCCCATGCCATTGGCCAACCTTCCCCCTCTCGTCACCGTTTTTGGCGGTTCGGGCTTCGTCGGACGGCATGTGGTGCGGACGCTCGCGAAGCGCGGTTACCGCATTCGCGTCGCCGTTCGTCGCCCTGATCTGGCGGGCTTTTTGCAGCCTTTGGGCAATGTCGGGCAGATCTCCTTTGCTCAGGCTAACCTGCGCTACAAGGACTCGGTCAACAAGGCCGTGGCGGATGCTGACCACGTTGTGAACTGCGTCGGCATTCTGTTCGAAAGCGGCCGCAACACATTCGACGCCGTGCAGGAATTCGGTGCGCGCGCCGTGGCTGAAGCTGCAAAGAATGCCGGTGCGACTTTGACGCATATTTCCGCCATTGGTGCCGATGCCAATTCTTCTGTTGGCTATGCCCGCACCAAGGGTCGCGCCGAAGCGGCCATCCGCTCGGTTCTGCCGGATGCCGTCATCCTGCGCCCATCGATCGTTTTCGGACCGGAAGATGATTTCTTCAACAAATTTGCCGGCATGGCACAGCGCCTGCCATTCCTGCCGCTGATCGGTGGCGGTCACACCAAGTTCCAGCCCGTCTATGTGGAAGATGTGGCTGAAGTTGTTGCCCGCAGCGTCGATGGCGCATTGAAGAGCGGCGCGACTTACGAGCTGGGTGGTCAGGACGTGATGACGTTCCGTGACTGTCTCGAGGCGGTTCTCGCCGCCACCTATCGCCAGCGCCCGCTGGTCAGCGTGCCTTTCGGCATCGCATCGCTGATGGGCAAGATCGCCTCGCTGGTGCCGCTGATCACACCACCGCTCACCGCCGATCAGGTCACCATGCTGAGAACCGACAATGTGGTGTCACCTGATGCCGAAAAGGCCGGGTTGACCCTTGACGGCATCGACATCACTCCAGTCCGCGTTGCTTCGGTTCTGCCGTCCTATATGGTCAGCTACCGCACCAATGGCCAGTTCAGCAATACGGGCAAGGCAGCTTAAATTTTCTTGCATTTGCGGAGGGGAAAGCGGCATCTCGCTTTTCTCGAAATGCTTTTAAAATAAGCATGCAACCAAATTCAAAGTGGTGAGTTATGCTCCCGACGGGCGGCGAATGTGTTCGCTGCCCTTTTCATTATGTGGGGGCACATCATGCAAACAGCACTTCAGCATCGCAAGCGTGGCACAAGCGCAACTGTGGACAAGAGTTCGCATTAACCCGGTGTTCAGCAAGCTGCTTTATTGATAAACGCCACATCCAACACACATCCGGAACCTAACAATCATAGCGCAGCGGCTTGGACCGTTTCGTTAATCGTCTGAAAGGCAAGTATAAAATGGGCAGGTCTATCGCACTCTTTTTTGCGTGTGCGGCTTTGGTTGTTCTGGCAGGTTCGTTCATGGCACCGGGCACGGTCGCGGCTGGCAAGACCGGCTGCTCGCCTGCATACGGTGTCGATCCATGCGCTACGAGTTCCATCTCGGCAAACTGATCACATCGAGCCATGCGCTTGATGCAGGATCTTTCAAAGAGCGCCATCGGTCTATCGACGGCGCTTTTTTCATGGGCGAAGGGGCTCGCTCAGCAATAAACGGCTTAACAACCTGTCAAATTTTAAGTCTGTCTTAAAAAAGCTGAACTTATAGTTTCTGCACAGCCGCAGCTTTCTGCCTTCTGGCGATCATCATACATCCTTCTCCTAATTCAAAATTCGAGTGCCGATGCCAACTCTGTTTCATTCTCCCATGTCGACGGCTTCCCGATTCGTCCGGCTGATTCTGGCCGAATACGGCTTTCAGGCGGATTTGGTCGAAGAGCAGCCTTGGGAGAAGCGGCGCGAATTTCTGGCACTCAATCCCGCCGGCACGCTGCCGGTCTATCTCGACGACAATATGCGTTCGCTCTGTGGTCCATATGTTCTGGCCGAATTTCTGGACGAGACCCATGGTGTGCTGAAACGCGACAGGCGCCTTCTGGCCGAAGACCCGTTCCAGCGCGCGGAGATTCGCCGCCTGACGGAATGGTTCCTGCAGAAGATGGAAACCGACGTGACCCGCCCGCTGGTGCGCGAACGCGCCTATAAGCTGCAAATGTCCACGGCGCAGGGTGGCGGCCCGCCAGACAGCAAGCTGCTGCGCACCGCGCGCTCCAATGTTCACCAGCATATGAAATACCTGGAATGGCTGGCCGGTTCGCGCACATGGCTTGCGGGCGACCGCCTGAGCTATGCCGACCTTGCCGCGGCCGCTTCCGTTTCCATTCTCGACTATCTCGGCGAAATCAAATGGCTGGAAGCGCCGATTGCCAAGGAATGGTATCAGCGCGTCAAATCCCGCCCCTCCTTCCGCCCGCTTCTGGCCGAGCGCGTGCCGCGCCTTGCGCCCTCTTCCCATTACGCGGATCTGGATTTTTAAGCCTGAGACACTGGCTTTATATATAGTGATGCTAATGGCAGGCTTTCTGCCGTTCGCATCAGGAGACACGCCATCGATACGGCACTGCAGAAGCAACAGGCTCGCGCCGCCAAGCTGACGGATTTCGTTCGCGCGGAAGCGGCTTCGCTCGGCTTCGATCTCTGTCGTATCACCTCCCCCGATAGTATTCCGCTGGCGCCCGAAAGGCTGCGGGAATTTCTGAGCCACGGCTATCATGGCACCATGGGTTGGATGGAGGAGACACAAGAGCGTCGGGCCAGCCCGAAGACGCTGTGGGGCGACGTGCGCTCCGTGGTGATGTTCGGCCTGAACTACGGCCCGGATGAAGACCCGCGTGGCATTCTGACCAAGCCCGACAAGGCCGCAATCTCCGTCTATGCACGCAACCGCGA
The DNA here is from genome assembly GCA_900473205.1 of Hyphomicrobiales bacterium. Classification (GTDB taxonomy): domain Bacteria; phylum Pseudomonadota; class Alphaproteobacteria; order Rhizobiales; family Rhizobiaceae; genus Agrobacterium. Next base: position 132,408 of record UCLB01000006.1, on the reverse strand, counting down.
TTATCATGACGTCATTAAAGGACGACTGAAGGAGATTGCCACCCGCTTTGCCGCGCGTGCAGGTGAGGACGTGAAGGTCTTTGTCGATACCGCGCCTGTGATGGAAAAGCCGCTGGCCGAGGCAGCCGGTCTTGGCTGGCAGGGCAAGCACACCAATCTGGTCAGCCGCAGCCATGGCTCCTGGCTGTTTTTAGGCAGCATGTTCACCACCGCCGAACTCTGTCTGGATGAAGCGGAGCGCGACCATTGCGGTTCCTGCCGCGCCTGTCTGGACGCCTGCCCGACAGCCGCCTTCCCTGCGCCCTACAAGCTGGATGCACGCCGCTGCATTTCCTATCTGACCATCGAGCACAAGGGGCCAATCCCGTCCGAATTCCGCCCGATGATCGGCAACCGCATCTACGGCTGCGACGATTGCCTTGCCGCCTGCCCGTGGAACAAGTTTGCGGCCAGTGCGTCGGAGATGAAATTGCAGGCGCGCGAGGAGCTGAAAGAGCCGGAAATCGCCTTTCTGCTGGCCCTGGATGATGCGGGTTTTCGTGCCTTTTTCAGCGGATCGCCGGTCAAGCGAATCGGTCGAAACCGCTTCGTGCGCAATGTTCTGATTGCGGCGGGAAACTCCGGTGACGCGAAATTCATTCAGCAATGTCAGATACTTGCGCAGGATGGGTCGCCTGACGTGCGCGGCATGGCGGTGTGGGCGCTTTCAAGACTGATGGACAGGCAGAGCTTCCATGCCTACGCTGCAACCCGCAAGACCGAAGACGATTCGGACGTGCTGGACGAGTGGCGTATGGCAGGAGAGTAGATGTCGCATCTGATGATTTTCGGTGCCGGATATTCCGGCAAGGCCATCGCCAGAGCGCTTCAGGGCAAGATGGACCGGATTTCCGGAACCACGCGCGGTGAAGACAATATCTCCACGCTGCAATGTCTGGCGATCGCACCCTTCATCTTTGATGGCGAGACATTGAATGAGGATTTGCGCAGCGAGCTGCGCGGCGTGACCCATCTCGTGCAGTCTATCGCGCCCGGTGCATCCGGCGATCCCTTGCTGCGGCTGTGTCATGGCGATCTGAAAAGCCTGATGCCGCAACTGCGATGGGCCGCCTATCTCTCTACGGTCGGTGTTTACGGCAACCATGATGGCGACTGGGTGGATGAAGAAACGCCTTGCCGTCCGGTTTCGGTGCGCTCCAAAGAACGCGTGGCGGCAGAAGAGGCCTGGGAGACGGCGGCGACAGAGGCCGGTGTGGCGCTCTGCGTGCTGCGTCTTTCCGGCATTTACGGGCCGGGGCGCAATGGTCTTGTCAATCTGGACAAGGGCACGGCGCGGCGGCTGGTCAAGAAGGATCAGGTGTTCAACCGCATTCGCGTGGAAGACATCGGGGCTGCGACAGCCTTCCTGATTGAGAAAAACGCGTCCGGCATTTTCAACGTCACCGATGACGAGCCCGCACCGCCACAGGATGTCGTGACATTTGCAGCGGACCTTATGGGTGTAGAGCCGCCGGAGGAGCAATCCTTCAAGACTGCTGAGCTGAGCAACATGGCGCGCTCCTTCTATGGTGAGAACAAACGCGTCTCCAACCGCAAGCTGACCGAGCTTGGTTTCCGCTTTGCCTATCCCGATTACCGCCATTCGCTGCGCCAGCTGTGGCAGGACGAAGTATGGCGAGATGAATGAATGTTCATCTTCGTTGCGATGAAAAATCCTTCCAAAGGCAGTTTTGAGGAAGGTTTTAATCGCATTTTGGCCTTTTAAGGTTTTGTTAATGCGCAAATTTGGCTAAAATTTTCATGCTTTGGAAAAATATTTCACCATGAATTCGTGATCTGATTCACGACGGCGTGAAGTTGTAATGAATTTCTTCTTTATTGTTGATTCTAAATAAATTTTTCCTGAAAGCATCGAAGGCTATCTAATTACCGCTTCACGACTCATCATCACGAATGTTACAGACTGTAATACTTCGTGATTAGCGCTCGGCCATTTTTTGCCATTTTTCCCTCGCCCTACACTCACCTCAGTTCAATTCGCCTAAGTTCATCGGCGCGGGGCCGAGTATCAGGGAAGCACAGTTTGACGAATATCCGACGCATGACTTTTGCGGCTGCAACTATAGCCGTCTGTTCCATCATCGCTCCACTTCAGGCAAATGCCGGTACCGGCTGCGGAGGCGCATCCTGGTATGCACTGAACTCCAAGACTGCTTCGGGCGAGCGCATGAATCCTTCCAACCTCACCGCCGCCCATCGCTCCTTGCGCTTTGGCACCAAGGTGAAGGTCACCAATGCACGCAACGGCAAGGCCGTCGTGGTTCGCATCAACGACCGTGGCCCGTTCATCAAGGGACGCGTTCTCGACCTTTCCAAGGCAGCGGCCAAGAACATTGGCATGGTCAGCTCCGGCACGGCCAAGGTCTGCTACGAAGTGCTTGCATCCAACTAACAGGCTCCAAGCGTTTTTTAGGGAATTCTTGGTGAAGGCTTGCCCTCGCCACCATTCGCGTCTACCAACCCGGACACATTGTGAATGAGGTAGAAAATGCGTTTGGGCGGGCGTTTGGCCGGGGCTATCGAAGTGTTGGCGGATATCGAGGCGCGCAGGCGTCCCGTCGCCGACGCACTGAAGGACTGGGGACTGGCGCATCGTTTCGCTGGTTCCGGCGACAGGGCCGCCATCGGCAACATCGTTTACGATGCCCTGCGCATGAAACTTTCCCACGCATGGCTGATGGACGACGAAAGCGCGACCGCGTTGGGTTATGCCGTGATGCTGCGCCAATGGGGCAAATCCGCCGAACAGCTGAGCGCCGAATTCGATGGCGACAAGTTCGCGCCGGAACCCTTGTCGGAGGCGGCTCTATCAGCATTCGCCTCGCGTGCGCTTTCAGACGCACCTTCTCATATACAGGGCGACATTCCCGACTGGGTGCAGGCCTCCTTCGAGGCCACATTCGGCGACGACTGGCTGCTTCAGGCCAAGGCACTGAATGAGCGCCCGACGCTGGATCTTCGTGCCAATACGTTGAAAGCTTCCCGCACCAAGGTCATCAAGGCATTGGAAGATGCCAAGGCCAAGGCCACCCGCATCGCCCGCCAGGGCGTGCGGATCGCGGCTGGCGAAGGCCCGTCACGCCTGCCTAATGTCACTGCCGAACTGTCCTTCCAGAAGGGCTGGTTCGAGGTGCAGGACGAGGGATCGCAGATCGTTGCCGATCTGGCCGGGGCGCAGGAAGGCGAACAAATCCTCGATTATTGCGCAGGCGGTGGCGGCAAGACGCTGGCCATGGCTGCGACCATGAACAACAAAGGTCAGGTTCATGCCTTCGACGCCGACCGAAAGCGGCTGGCACCGATCATCGAGCGGCTGAAGCGCGCTGGTACGCGCAATGTGCAGGTGCATGACCGCGCCGAAGGGCTGGAACGTTATGCTGGCAAATTCGACCGCGTGCTGGTGGATGCTCCCTGCACCGGCACCGGCACATGGCGCCGACGCCCCGACACCAAATGGCGGCTGACGCAGCGCAATCTGGAAGAGCGCGTCGAGCAGCAGGGTCAGGCGCTGGATCAGGCCAAGACCTTCGTTCGCCCCGGCGGCGAGTTGCTCTACGTGACTTGTTCGGTTCTGCCGGAAGAAAATGAGCGTCAGGTGCGCCGCTTCTGCGCAGAAAACCCGGAGTTTTCCATCCGCCCGGCGCTGGAGCGCTGGAATGGGATTTTCGGGACGGAAACCGTCAAGCCGCATTCCGCCGATGGCGAGACCATAACGCTGACTCCTGCCACAACGGATACGGACGGTTTCTTCTTCTGCGCCATGAAGCGGAACGCTTAAACCATCGCCAAATTCCAATATTCTAAAGAATGCTGCAACCGCCGTGAAACGCCGGATTTGACGAAGATCAAAATCCGGCAGCTCGCTTGGAAAGCTTCTAAACTAGAATATTTGACACAAGTTTGTGATTGGTTCAGAACTCGCCTTCACGGCCTCGTTACGAGAGAGCCCAAGGAGAGATCATGTTCCGCAAAACCGTTTTAGGCGCAAGTCTTGCGCTTCTGGCCACATCCGTGACCCTCACCGCACTTACCGTCCGCGCTGCGACCGACCCGGCAGCCGTGGTCAAGCATTATGCGGAACTGGGGCATGCGAAATATCAGGACGCGCTGACGACAGCGGAAACACTGGATAAGGCCATCGACGCGCTGATCGCAACACCGAGCGACGCCACTCTGAAGGCAGCGCGCGAAGCCTGGATCAAGGCCCGCGTTCCCTACCAGCAGACGGAAGTCTACCGCTTCGGCAACCCCATCGTCGATGAATGGGAAGGCAAGGTCAACGCCTGGCCGCTGGATGAAGGCCTGATCGACTACGTCGATGGCTCCTATGGCACCGAAAGCGACGAGAACGAGCTTTATACGGCCAACATCATTGCCAACAAAAAGATCAAGGTTGGTGGTGAAGAGGTGGATGCCTCCAAGATCACGCCGGAGCTGATCCAGAGCCTTGCGGAAGCGGGCGAAGTGGAAGCCAACGTCACCACCGGTTACCACGCCATCGAGTTTCTGCTGTGGGGCCAGGATTTGAACGGCACCGGACCGGGCGCGGGCAACCGTCCTTACACCGACTACGACACCAAGAATTGCACCGGTGGCAATTGCGACCGCCGCGCCGATTATTTGAAGGCCGCCTCCACGCTGCTGGTTTCAGACCTGAAGGAAATGGTGGCCAACTGGGCACCGGATGGCGAAGCAGCAAAGACGGTGGAAGCTGACCCGAAGAAGGGCCTGACCGCCATTCTGACCGGTATGGGTTCGCTGTCTTACGGCGAATTGGCAGGTGAGCGCATGAAGCTCGGTCTTCTGCTGCATGATCCCGAAGAAGAGCATGATTGCTTCTCCGACAACACCTACAACTCGCACCTCAACGACGCCATCGGCATCGCCGCTGCCTACAGCGGTGAGTACATAACGGTAGACGGCAAGAAGCTGACCGGCCCTTCGCTTTCCGAACTCGTTGCCGCCAGTGACAAGACGCTGGACGCGGAAATGAAGGCCAAGCTGAACAAGACGCTGGACGCCATGCATGCGATGGAAAAGCGCGGCCAGACAGTCGAGGCTTACGACCAGATGATTGCCGAAGGCAACAAGGACGGCAATGCGACAGTGCAGGCTGCGATTGACGGGCTGCTGGATCAGACCAAGACGATTGAACGCGTGATTGCTGCGCTGGATCTGGGCACGATTCAGCTCGAAGGTTCCGACAGCCTGGACAGCCCTAACGCGGTGTTCAAGTAAGACGATATAATGCGGGCCGCGTGGTGACATGCGGCCTGTCTATTGCCGCCAGAAGTTTTGCGGGCCTAACATTTTGCAAAAAACAAGGCTCACTCTCCATTATTCACGCCGCGAACTTGCATGGCAGTGGCGCGACCGCTTCCCTAAACCCGATGTGTAAGGTTTCATGAGACATTTGCGGCAGCTACGCCTTTTCTGTCTTCTGTTTATCTTGGCAGCTAGCAGTATTGCCATAACCCACGACAGTGCGCTTGGCTTACCCCCCTCTGTCCTGCCGGACGTCTCCCCCACAGGTGGAGAGATCGGCCAGCCTCACGCTCTCCGCTTCATCCGCGACGTTGAAGATGTCCGAGAGGTCGCCACTTGCCAATCTCCCCACCTGTGGGGGAGATGTCCGGCAGGACAGAGGGGGGTAAGCCAAGCGAACCATGGTGTATTGGGCGGCACCGAAGCCGAAACCACCACCCGCAACGATCTTTCCTCCGCAGACCTTGCGCGCGTAACCCGGATCACGCGCCCCACAGCGGATTTCTCCAAACCCGAACCCTTCGAGGCCATGTCCGCCGGCGCGGCAACGACAACGGCCAAAACCGATCCCTTCTCCCAACCCTCCGCCAATATGACCTTCGAGCGCGGCCAGGATTTCAAGCTGGGCAATGCGCTGTTTCAGAAATTGTGGGTGTCCTCGCCATCCTCCACGCAGGCGTCCGACGGGCTGGGGCCGCTTTACAATGCGCGGTCGTGCCAGACTTGCCACATCAAGGATGGGCGCGGGCGACCGCCAGTGGGAAATGAGGATGCGGTGTCGATGTTTCTGCGGCTTGCTCGCCCTGCCCGCACGCCGGACGAGGTGAAGGCGAGAGCCGACCACGATATCTTGAACTTCCCCGATGCGACCTACGGCAGACAGCTACAGAACCTTGCCGTGCCCGGCCTCAAAGCTGAGGGCAGGCTTGCCGTTTCCTATGAGGAGCAGACGGTGACGCTTGGTGATGGCGAGACCGTGTCGCTCCGCAAGCCAAGCTACCGCATAGACGGACTGAATGACGGGCCGCTGGAGCGTGATACGACGCTGTCTGCTCGCATCGCCCAGCCGACGCTGGGTCTGGGCTTGATCGAGGCCATAGCGGATGAGGAGATTCTGGCCAATGCCAGGCCTGACGGTGGCAGACCGGCATGGGTGCGCGACCACCGCAGCGGTGCGGTGAAGCTCGGCCGGTTCGGCTGGAAAGCGCAGAATGCCAGCGTGCGGGATCAGGCGGCGAGTGCCCTGTCCCACGATATCGGCATATCCTCGCCGGATGCGCCCAATGCCTTTGGCGACTGCACGGACAAGGAAACCGACTGTCTTTCCATGCCGACCGGTGTGCAGAAGCGGCTGGGCGATGTGGAAGCGCCCTCCCCGGTTCTCGATCTGATGACCTTCTACACCGAAAATCTGGCCGTACCAGCGCGTCGTAATGTCGATGCCCCCCACGTTCTGCGCGGCAAGCAGCAGTTCTACGAGGCGGGATGTGCATCCTGTCACACGCCAAAATTCGTGACGAAGCGCGATGCCAACGACCCGCTGCATTCCTTCCAGCTGATCTGGCCCTATTCCGATTTTCTGCTGCATGACATGGGCGAGGGTCTGGCGGATGGGCAGCAGGTGGGCGAGGCTGGTGGGCGTGACTGGCGCACCCAGCCGCTCTGGGGTATCGGGCTGACGCAAGCCGTCAACGCCAATGGTTTTTACCTGCATGACGGACGGGCGCGCAGCCTGAGCGAAGCAATTCTATGGCATGGCGGCGAGGCGCAAAAGGCGCGCGATGCTTTTGCTGCCTTGCAAAAGTCCGACCGGCAGGCTTTGCTGACATTTCTGGAGTCTCTGTGATGGAAAACGCGATGCGAAAATTTCATACCCTTCTGCCGCTCGCCTTTCTGATGAGCTTCGGCACCGCGCTGGCGCAGGATGTGGAACTGATGCCACCACCGCCGCTCGACCCGGTGAAGGTGCGCAGCGTGATGGCAAAGGCTGTGGATGGCTTCATCCGTCCCGGCTATGACGGTTTTCGCGATAGCGCCAAGGCGCTGACGGACAAGATGCAGGCGCTGTGTGCCGCCCCTTCCGCTGACACGATGGCGGCAGCGAAAGCGGGCTTTGCGGATGCGACCCACGCATGGTCGGGTATCGAAATCGTCCGCGTTGGTCCCGTCATCGAGCAGAACCGGTTCGAGCGGGTGCTCTATTATCCCGACAAAAAGGGTCTCGGTCTCAAGCAGGTGCAGCGTTACCTCTCGGAAAAAGACGAGAGCGTGACGACACGGCAGGGCGTGGCGGCGAAAAGCGTTGCCGCGCAAGGGTTTGGCGCATTGGAATATGTGCTGTACGGCACCGGTGCAGATGAGATTTTGACCGACAAGAACGGGTTCCGCTGCCGCTATGGCGCGGCCATTGCGGGCAATGTCGCCAATATCGGTCAAGAGCTAGCCGATCTCTGGGACGCGCCTGACGGTACCGCGAAGAACTGGAAGGAACCGGGTCCTGACAATCCGGTGTTTCGTGATGAGCGCGAGGCGCTGGTGGCACTGCTGGGCATCTTGGTGCACGGCTCCGAAGCCATTCGCGACCAGCGCATCGAGACCTTCTACAAGGGGCCGGACAATGCCAAATTTCCGCGCACCGCGATCTACTGGCGCTCCGGCCTGACATGGAAAAGCATTGGCGACAATGTGGCTGCCGTGCAAGGCTTGCTGCACAAGGCTGGCATGAGCGATCTTCTGCCCCCCGACCAGCGCTCCATCATCGGCTCCATCGATTTCATCGCCAAATCCATGGTCCGCGTATCAGGTACCATCGAGCCCGATGTCGAAAAGGCGCTTGATGACGACAAGGAGCGGGCCAAGGTGGATTACCTGCTGCTGAACGGCAAGGACCTGATCTACCGCATCAACGACCAATATGGCGGGGCCATTGGCCTCAGCTCTGGCTTTTCCTTTTCTGATGGGGATTGAGTGGTGACGCGCGACAAACGGCTGCTGATCGACCGGCGCGCCTTTATCAAGGCGGCGGGCCTGCCGTTTCTGGCATCGCTTACGCCGCGTTCGCTCTATGCACTGGAGCGCACCGATGCCGTTTTCGCCTCGGCCTTCCGCGACCGTGATGGCGCATATGGCGTGGCGACGGTGAGCGAGGCCGGAGAGATTATCGACCGGCTGGTTCTGCCTGCCCGCGCCCATGGCATGGCGACCAGCCGCGCCACCGGGGTAACTGTCGCTTTTGCGCGCAGACCCGGCACCTTCTTCATGGCGTTCGACCCGGCGAAACGTAGTGAACCCATCGTCATGCACACGCCGGAGAACCGCCATTTTTACGGCCACGGACAATTTTCGCCCGATGGATCAATCCTCTACGCCAGCGAAAATGACTTCGACCGCAATCGCGGTGTGATCGGCCTCTACGATGCCCGCGATGGCTTCAGGCGCATCGGCGAATATGATGCGCGGGGCATCGGCACCCACGACATGACGGTGAGCGATGACGGGCGGATGATCATCATCGCCAATGGCGGCATCGAGACCCACCCAGATTTCGGGCGCACGAAGCTGAATATCGACACGATGGAGCCATCGCTGGTACTGCTGGATGCGGCGACGGGACGGCTGATCCAGCGGCACGGGCTTGCAAAAGACCTGCGCCAGCTTTCCACCCGCCACGTCGATCTGGGCCGCGACGAACGCATCTGGTTTGCCTGCCAGTATGAGGGACCGCGCAACGATCTGCCGCCGCTGGTGGGGCATTTTTCCAAGGGCGACGATCTGCGTTTCATCGATCTACCGGAGGAGACCACCACGCGGCTGGCCAATTATGTCGGGGCGATTGTCGTCAACCGCCGGGATGGCGTGGTGGGCCTGACATCGCCCAATGGCAATGCGTCAGTTATGCTGGACGAGAAAACTGGCCGAGTTGTTGGTGAAACCGTTCTTCGCGAAGCGGCAGGCGTCGCCGCCGCTGCAAGAGGCATTGTCACCTCCTCCTATGACGGCCAGTTTGGCGCGAAAACCAGTTCTGTAGCGTGGGACCAGCACATCGTCAGGCTTGCCGGCTAAATTATTGAAATAGCGCTGGAACCAAAGCATCTTCTGCGCCTTTCATGTCACATGAAAAAAGCGCTGGCCTATCTCGTTTTCATCCTCGCCGTCGTTACCATCGGCGCTTTCATCGGCATGAACAATGTGCCGGGCGAATGGTATCAATCGCTCAACAAGCCGTTCTTCAACCCGCCCAACTGGATTTTCGGGCCGGTCTGGACCGCGCTTTACATCATGATCGCGATTGCCGGTGCGCGCACATGGCTGCAAAGCCGCATGGGCGGGCGCATGCAACTGTGGGGCAGCCAGATGCTGCTGAACTTCATGTGGTCGCCTATCTTTTTCACCATGGAAAGCCCGGTTGGCGCACTCATTCTCATCGTGCCGATGCTGATCTGCGTCATCGCCTTCATCATCATGACATCGACGCGCGACCGGATTTCCATGTGGCTTTTCGTGCCCTATGCGACGTGGGTAGCCTTCGCCACACTGCTGAATGCGAGCATCGTTTATCTGAATTAGCACACGCCCTCCCCTTGCCATGTCGTGATCAACGCGCCATGTCTTGTCAAAGAACAGGAAAGGCAGGGGAATGGATTTCACCGATCCCGGCGATTTTCGCCAGCGGATAGAAAAGAGCTTCGCACGCCAGGGCGTCGTTCAGGCTATCAATGCTGAGATTTCGCGCATCGAGCACCGGCTGGTGGAAATCGAGTTACCGTTTCACCCAAAGCTGACACAGCAGCATGGCATCCTGCATGCGGGCGTGATTGCCGCAGCGCTCGACACCGCCTGCACCTACGCCGCCTATACGATCATCGAGCCGGAAGCCTCGCTGCTGACCATCGAGTTCAAGGTCAACCTGATGTCGCCGGGGCGTGGCGAGCGGTTTCTGTTTCGCGGTGAGATCACCAAGCCGGGCAGCAACATCATCGTCGCCGATGGCCGTGCTTATGCGCTGTCCGATGGACCAGCCAAGCTGATTGCCTCCATGACCGGTACGATGATGGTGATGAAGGGCCGCGAAGGTTTTGACGAATGAGCTATGAGATCGTGGATGTGGCGGGCAAGCGCCTGCTGTTCGTTATGGCAGCCGATGCCGAATATGGCTCGTACCTGAAGGCGCGTTTCAAGCCGCTGATGACAGGCGTCGGCCCCGTGGAGGCGGCGGTATCGCTGACCGCAGTTCTGAGCGAGCTACACGCCGTTGGCCACCTGCCCCATCTTGTCGTCTCGCTTGGTTCTGCCGGGTCTCGCGTGCTGGAGCAGGCCGAAGTCTATCAGGCCACCTCGGTGTCCTACCGTGACATGGATGCGTCCGCCTTCGGTTTTCAGAAGGGCTGCACGCCGTTTCTCGATTTGCCCGCAGAGATTCCACTGCCGCTGCGTATTCCCGGCGTGGCGCAAGCCCGGCTTTCCACCGGGGCCAATGTCGTGTCCGGTGCTGCCTATGACGTGGTGGATGCTGACATGGTGGAAATGGAGACATTCGCAATTTTGCGCGCCTGCCAGCGGTTCGATGTGGCGCTGATCGGTCTGCGCGGAATCTCCGATGGCAAGGCGGATGTGCATCATATCGATGACTGGACGGAGTATCTGCATGTGATCGATGAGAAGCTGGCCGACGCTGTGGACAGGCTATGCCGCGCGATAGAAGATGGCGGCATTTCGCTCTAAAACTCTTGCGCAGCCGCTTATTTTCTGGCTTTTCAGGCCATGTCACGGGTTGCCTAAAGCCCCGGATTTCTTTAAAGGCTCGCCATGACCCAGATAGCCCATCCCGACAGCATCCTCATCATCGATTTCGGCAGCCAGGTGACGCAGCTTATTGCGCGCCGCGTTCGCGAAGCCGGAGTCTATTGCGAAATCCATCCGTTCCAGAACGCCGCAGAGGCATTCGAGAAGCTGGCGCCCAAGGGCGTGATCTTTTCCGGCGGCCCGGCATCTGTAACCGCAGAAGGAAGCCCGCGCGCACCGCAGGCGGTGTTCGATGCAGGCATTCCGATCCTCGGCATTTGCTACGGCCAGCAGACGCTGTGCACGCAGCTGGGTGGTGTCGTTGAAGGTGGTCACGCGGCGGAATTCGGTCGCGCCGATATCGAGATCAAGAAGGCAAGCCCGCTATTTGACGGTTTCTGGGAACTGGGCGGACGTTACCCGGTGTGGATGAGCCATGGCGACCGCGTGACGCAACTGCCGGCAGGCTTCGAAGTTGCCGCAACGTCTGAGAATGCGCCCTTTGCCATCGCCGTCAATGAAGAGCGCCGTTATTACACCACGATGTTCCACCCCGAAGTGATGCACACGCCTGACGGTGCAAAGCTTCTATCCAATTTCGTGCACAAGATCGTTGGCCTGAAATCCGATTGGACCATGGCTGCCTACCGCGCCGAAATGATCCGCAAGATCCGCGAGCAGGTTGGCGATGGCCGCGTGCTCTGCGCGCTCTCCGGCGGCGTCGATTCCTCCGTTGCAGCTATTTTGATCCACGAAGCGATCGGCGATCAGCTGACATGCGTTTATGTCGACCACGGCATGATGCGTCTGGCCGAGAGCCAGCAGGTCGTGACCATGTTCCGCGACCACTACAACATTCCGCTGGTGCATGTGGATGCGTCCGATCTGTTCCTGACGGAACTAGCTGGCGTTTCCGACCCCGAAACCAAGCGCAAGACCATCGGTCGCCTGTTTATCGAGACCTTCGAAGCTGAAGCTGCCAAGATCGCCTCCGACGGCAAGGGTGCACCCGCATTCCTCGCACAGGGTACGCTCTACCCTGACGTCATCGAAAGCGTGTCCTTCTCCGGCGGTCCTTCGGTTACCATCAAAAGCCACCACAATGTCGGCGGTCTTCCAGAGCGCATGAACATGAAGCTGGTGGAGCCGCTGCGTGAGTTGTTCAAGGACGAAGTCCGGGCGCTGGGCCGCGAACTCGGCCTACCCGAGAGCTTCATCGGCCGCCACCCCTTCCCGGGCCCGGGTCTCGCGATCCGATGCCCGGGCGTCGTCACGCGCGAAAAGCTCGACATTCTGCGCAAGGCTGACGCCATCTATCTGGATGAAATCCGCAAGGCCGGTCTCTACGACACCATCTGGCAGGCCTTTGCCGTGCTGCTGCCGGTGCAGACCGTTGGCGTCATGGGCGATTACCGCACCTACGACTTCGTTTGCGCGCTTCGCGCCGTAACCTCGGTCGATGGCATGACGGCGGATTTCTACCCCTACGACATGAATTTCCTGGGACGTACTGCGACGCGCATAATCAACGAGGTCAAGGGCATCAACCGCGTTGTGTATGATGTGACAAGCAAGCCGCCGGGCACGATCGAGTGGGAATAAGAACAGTTTGACGGCGTGATATGGCCGGGTTCTGTCGAAGGACGGAGCCCGGCTTTTGTTTGGGCGTTGATAAAACTTTAGAATAGGCTATCTTACTTCTGTCTTACTTTGAGGTAGATGCGATGCCGCAGCCGGAAAAACTCACCACAACTGTTTCCACAAAAGGGCAGGTCATTCTTCCCAAAACCATACGCCAGCATCGCGACTGGGGAGCTGGAACGCGTTTGACTGTTGAGGAAACCCCTGATGGTGTTCTGCTAAAACGGGCTCCCGCCTTTGCACCCACAAGACCCGAAGACGTGTTTGGAATGCTGCCATTCAGTGGCAAACCAAAGACGTTGGAAGAGATGGATGAGGCTGTATTAGCCGAAGCGCGCAGAATCCATGATCGCGATTGATACAAATATCGTCGTTCGTTACCTTGCAGGCGACCACCCTGAGCAGTCTGCTCGCGCCCGTTCCATAATTGATGGGCAACTCGTGTTTATCGCCGTTACGGTGGCACTGGAAAGCGAATGGGTCTTGCGCAGCGCCTACGGCTACAGCCGCATACAATCCGTCCACGCACTTCGCGCGTTTTGCGGATTACCGACAGTCAACGTCGAGGACGCCGACTGCGTTTCAGATGCACTCGATCTGATGGAAAAATCTATGGATTTTGGTGATGCTTTGCATCTGGCAAGAACCGCGCAATGCAGCGGGTTCATTACCTTTGATCGCAAGTTCGTCAAGGCTGCTCAAGCTGCTGGTTTTAACCAAGTCAGCGAGGCTTAACGCGTCGCTTGCACAGGATAGACATATCCCGCCTCATGCTAAGGCGAGGCCATCATGCCTCGCCAGCGTCAATTCAAGCTTAGAGCTGAACCTTGTCGAAAGCCTTGCGGTCGATGCCGAGTGCGTCGAGGTCAGCGCCGGCTGGCTTGCGGTGCGAACGGACAGCGGCGGAAACTGCAAGAGCCGCACCGAAAACGGCAAAGGTTTCGCCAAAGAATTTACGGGATGTCTTAGCAACGTTACGCATGTAGGTCTCTCCTTCGTGTTGCCCAGAATATGATCATTGGAAGGCTTTTGCACAACTCATGATATAGCAGGCAAGCCATGCAGCTTAGCTCGAACTCGTTTGGATGTCAGCCCATGCAAATTTGCATGGCTCATTGGAGATTGAATGCGGCCGGTATTTTGCTATTCATTGGGAAGAGCATGAAAAGGCTGATGATATGACGATTACGATTTACGGCATCAAGAACTGCGACACGATGAAAAAGGCCCGCAGCTGGCTGGACGCTGAAGGCATCGATTACGCGTTTCATGATTATAAAAGCGCCGGAATCGATGCGGCCCATCTCAATGCCTGGTGCGATGCCGCCGGTTGGGAAACAGTGCTGAACCGTGCGGGCACGACTTTCAAGAAGCTGGATGAGGCGCAGAAGGCAGACCTCAACCGCGAAAAGGCGATTGCGCTGATGCAGGCGCAGCCGTCCATGATCAAGCGGCCGGTTCTGGAGGCGAAGGGCAAGATCACGGTTGGCTTCAAGCCTGACATCTATGCGGCGCTGTTCGGTTAGGCTACCCCATGTCGAAGACAACGCGCGCGACGCAGGTGCTGACCAAAGCCGGTATTTCCTTCACCACCGTGATCTATGACTACGATCCGAATGCCGAGCGCATCGGTCTTCAGGCGGCGGAGGCCATCGGGGCAGAGCCGTATCTGGTGCTGAAAACCTTGATGGCCGAGGTGGATGGCAAGGCGGTCTGCGTTGTCGTGCCATCCGACCACGAGGTCAGCATGAAGAAGCTGGCGGCGGCCTTTGGCGGCAAATCTGCGCAGATGATGAAGCCTGACAATGCCGAGCGGGCGACGGGTTATCATGTCGGCGGCATCAGCCCTTTCGGCCAGAAAAAGCAGGTGCCGACAGCCATCGAGATCCAGTCCATGGGCCATGATCTCGTCTATATGAATGGCGGGCAGCGGGGATTGCAGGTCCGCCTTTCACCCCGGGATGCACAGTCGGTTTTGAAAGCCATCGCGGCGCCGCTGGTCACCGAATAGCAGAAAGCCGGTTGGCTTTCGCAGCGAATGGGCTATGTTTTGCGCCTCCTATTGAAGCATATGAAGGCGCATCATGACAGTTTCTCCCATCGATCCCGTCAAACTCGAAAAACTGGCCGAAGTTGCCGTCAAGGTCGGGCTGCAATTGCAGAAGGATCAGGATCTGGTCATCACCGCGCCGCTGGCAGCCCTGCCGCTGGTGCGGTTTCTGACCAAGCATGCCTATATGGCTGGCAGCGGTCTGGTGACGACCTTCTATTCCGACGAAGAGACAACGCTTGCGCGTTACGCCCACGCCAGCGACGCCAATTTCGATAAGGCATCCGGCTGGCTCTATGAGGGCATGGCCAAGGCCTATGCCAATGGCGCGGCACGTCTCGCGATTTCCGGCGACAACCCCATGCTGCTGGCGGACGCCGATCCGGCCAAGGTGGCGCGCGCCAACAAGGCCAATTCCACGGCTTACAAGCCGGCGCTGGAGAAGATTTCCAACTTCGACATCAACTGGAACATCATTTCCTACCCCAACCCCTCCTGGGCCAAACAGGTGTTCCCCGGCATTCCTGAAGACGAGGCCGTGAAGAAGCTGGCGGATGCGATTTTTGCTGCATCCCGTGTCGATCTGGCCGATCCTGTTGCCGCTTGGGCCGAGCACAATGCCAACCTTGCCAAGCGCTCCAAGTGGCTGAATGGCGAGCGTTTTGCCGCGCTGCATTTCACAGGCTCCGGCACGGATGTGACCATCGGTCTGGCTGACAGCCATGAATGGCACGGCGGTGCATCGATGGCCAAGAATGGCGTGACCTGCAACCCGAACATTCCAACCGAAGAGGTCTTCACCACGCCGCATGCGCTGCGGGTGGATGGTTACGTCTCCAGCACCAAGCCACTGTCGCATCAGGGCACGCTGATCGACAATATTCAGGTGAAGTTTGAAGGCGGACGCATCGTGGAGGCGAAGGCTTCCAAGGGCGAGGCCGTGCTGAACAAGGTGCTGGATACGGATGAAGGCGCGCGGCGTCTGGGTGAAGTGGCACTGGTGCCGCATTCCTCCCCCATCTCGGCCAGCGACATTCTGTTCTACAACACGCTGTTCGACGAAAACGCGTCCTGCCACATTGCGCTGGGACAGTGCTACTCCAAGTGCTTCCTCGATGGCGCTTCGCTCAGCCAAGACCAGATCAAGGCGCAGGGCGGCAATTCCAGCCTGATCCACATCGACTGGATGATCGGCTCCGACAAGGTCGATATCGACGGTGTCAGAGCCGATGGCTCGAAGGTTCCTGTGATGCGCAAGGGCGAGTGGGCCTGATAGGCGCTATCGGGGTGCCTGACTTTTCTGGCTCAGCCAGACGCTGAACAGCACCATGATGAAACCGGCAATCTGCGCTGGCGCAAGGTTTTGACCGAGCGCCAGCCAGCCCAATACGGTGGCGGTGACCGGGCTTAGAAATCCGAGCGATGCCGCCACCGAAGGTTCAATGCGCGCCAATCCGCGGAACCACAGGAGATAGGTGAAGGCCGCACCGATCAGCCCGAGATAGGCCATGCCCAGCACATTCTGGCTCGTGAGAGTTGGCAAAGCAGGCTCCAGAAACAGCGCCATCGGCACCAGCAGCAGCCCGCCCGCCGTCAGTTGCCACGCCGTAAAGGTGAGGTTGGAAACCGGCGGCTGCCAGCGGCGGGTCAGCACCGTTCCGAAAGCCATGGAAACCGCGCCTGCAAAGGCTGCGGCGATGCCAACGGGATCAAGCGCCGCATGCGGTGTCAACACCAGAAACGCCACGCCCGCCATGCCGATCAGACCTGCGACGATGGTGAGTGCGCGAATGTATCTTCCTAGAAAAAGCCGCGACAGCGCAATGACGATCAGCGGCTGCACCGCGCCCACGGTGGCGGCGACGCCGCCGGGCAGGCGATAGGCCGACACGAATAGCATGGCCCAGAAGAAGGCAAAGTTCAGCGCGCCCAGAATGAAGGCGCGGCCCCACCAGATGCCGAAGGGCAGCTTGCGCACCAAAAGCAGTAACAGCAGACCAGCAGGCAGCGCCCGTAGCATGGCGACATGCATGGGGTAGCCCTGCGGCAGAAACGATGTGGTGACGATATAAGTGCTGCCCCAGATGGCTGGAGCGATGCCCGTCATGACGACATCGGCGATGTAACTTGGATTTTTCTTCATTTCAAGAATCTCTATATCAAGATAAATACAGGATACGCGCTTTTATCTTGACGTCAAGATACCTGATGTTATCTCTTCTCCATGAGTGAAAAAACCGCAGATGATCACGTCGATAGAATTCTGGCGCAATGGGCGAAGGCACGCCCCGACCTCAATGTCGAACCGATGGGCATCATGGGCCGCCTGCACCGGCTGTCCACCCATCTCGGGCGCGAGGTGGAGGCCGTTCTTCTGCAACACGGCCTGTCATCCTCCTCCTTCGATGTTCTGGCGACCTTGCGCCGGGCGGCCAAGCCCTACCGCCTCTCCCCCGGAGAACTGCTTGATATGACCATGGTCAGCTCCGGCACCATGACCAACCGCATCGACCAGCTGGAAAAGGCGGGTCTTGTTGAGCGCATCAACAACCCGGAAGACCGACGCAGCGTGTTGATCGCTCTGACGGACAAGGGTTTTGCTGTCGTGGATGAGGCGGTAACGGCGCATGTGGCGAACCAGCACCGGCTGATATCAGCGGTGAGCGAAGATGACCGGCGGGAGTTCAACCGGTTGCTGAAGGTGTTTCTGGCGGATTTGGAGTGAGGGGTCGTTGGGAGCCGAGCTTTCGTACCGCAGAATGCTAAAGCCCTGAACTTCAACCCATTGCTTTACGTCATCCTCGGGCTTGTCCCGAGTATCTAATCACGTTCAATGTCGGGAGTCTTTAGATCCTCGGGTCAAGCCCGAGGATGACGATGGAGAACGTAAAAAGCCTGTCATACAACGAGGCTCGAACCCGATAAACGTAACTCACCCTAGAACAAGCTACCCTGATCGACCGGGCCTGATGTGGTCGATTTCACCGGCTTCTTCTTGGGTGCCGAGGGCGTCGGCTCGATCGGCTGAACATCCGCACCGCCAGCGACGGCAGAGACGCGGCCATCGGCAAACTCCATCGATACAACAGCACCCGAGGCAACGGCAGCAGCACGCGTCAGCGGGCGGTTATCTTCGTCGCGGATGACGGCATAACCGCGGTTCAGCACGTTTTTGTAGGAGAGCGATTGCAGGATGCGGTCATGCGAAGCGAGGCCGGAGCGGTTTTGCGACATGCGGTGCAGGACGGCCGTATCGGTGCGGCGGGTGGCGCTGGCCACCCTCTCCTTCTGACGCTCCAACTGGCCGAGAAGCCGTGCGGGGAGAGAGCGCAGCGACGAGGCCGACGATGAGACGCGGGATTGGGCTTGCAACAGGCGGCGCTCAACCAAGCTTTCGGCGCGCTGCATGCGCTCCTGAATGCGCTGGCGCTGCTGTTTGAGGCCATGGGCCAGCACATCCGGGCGAAGACCCGAGGCCGTGCGCTCAAAGCTGCGGCGCTTGTTGAGCGTGTTCAATTCCAGCCCGCGACCGAGCCCGCTGGCCGCTTCATCGAAACGGCGGCGCGGCAGAGCTAGCAACTGATCCAGCGACGGAAGGGCGCGCACGAGCGCCCGCACGCCCTGACGGCGATTGTCCATCTGCCGGGACATGGAGCCGGAGAGACGGGCGGAAAGGCCCGCGAGCTGTGCTTCCAGATCGGCCCTGACAGGCACGGCCATTTCGGCGGCACCCGTGGGTGTGGGCGCGCGCACATCGGCGGCGTGGTCGATCAGCGTCGTATCGGTTTCGTGGCCGACGGCTGAGATCAGCGGTATCTGGCTTTCGGCAGCAGCGCGCACGACGATTTCGTCGTTGAAGCTCCACAGGTCTTCCAGACTGCCGCCGCCGCGCGCGACGATCAGCACATCGGGACGCGGAATGTCACCGCCGACCTCAAGAGCATTGAAGCCTCTGATAGCGTTGGCCACCTCTTCGCCGGAACCTTCACCCTGCACTTTGACCGGCCAGACCAGCACATGCACGGGGAAACGATCTGAAATGCGGTGCAGAATATCGCGGATGACGGCACCGGTTGGCGAGGTGACGACGCCGATGACCCTTGGCATATAGGGCAGTCGGCGCTTGCGTGCCTGATCGAACAGACCTTCGGCGGCCAGCTTGCGACGGCGCTCTTCCAGAAGCGCCATCAGCGCGCCGGCACCGGCGGGCTCCAGGCTTTCGATGACGATCTGATATTTGGAAGAGCCGGGGAACGTCGTGATCTTGCCGGTGGCGATGACCTCCATGCCCTCTTCCGGGCGGAATTTCAGCTTGGAGAAACTGCCCTTCCAGATCACGGCATCGATGCGGGCGCGGTCGTCCTTCAGCGAAAAATAAGCGTGGCCGGACGTGTGCTGACCACGATAACCCGATATCTCACCGCGCACCCGCACCTGGTCGAAAGCGGTTTCGACCGTGCGCTTGATGGAGCCGGAAAGCTCCGAAACCGAAAATTCGGCGAGGTTGGTGAGTGGCTGGCTGAAAATATCGCTCATGCCTGTTTCTAACCCATGGCCCGCGATTCGCAAATCCGCTTGATGACACGCCCTTGACAATCTTCGGACGAATAAATTTCACAAAATTGCAACAATCTGCTAAGGTCCGTCGTTGAAAGTGCATGCCTGGAGGAGAATAAGGGTTTTTGAGGATGACGATGCCTTTCCTCAGGCCCACTGGAGGAGGAGCGGCATCATGGTATTTATTCTCGGAATCTCACTTGGTTTTACCGCCCTCATGCTGCGATCCGCCATTGCTGTGGCAGGCGTCGGCATTCTGATCGTGACCGCATTTCTGGGCGCAGCTCTCTTTTCCGCCCATGGCATCCAATTCTTGCCGCTGGTGATTGCTGTTGCCGGTTACAATGCCGGATTGGCAGGCGGTTTTGTCGGGATGATGGCAATGCGTCGGTTAGGCACGGCCTGACCTCTGGGCGAACGTAGTGTTTGCGCTATAGTCTTGTTCCCATGACGTGGAAACGAGATTAACCAGTGACGCTTGTGTTCTTCATTCTATTGCATTCCATCTGTGCGATCATCGACTTCGCTGTGACGTGGGCTTCCGCCACCGCTGCGAATATTGACCTATTTGTTTCCAGATTGATTGGTGCATCCACTGCTTTTATAGTGGTGGCCTACGCCATTCGGCGGCGGCGTAACTCCGGCCGCTTAAACGGCACCCTACCCATCATTATCAGCGCAACCATATCCATCGTAAGCTATGCACTTTTCGCGCTGATGATGGCGAGAAATCCGCAATTGCAATGGCCAGTGGTTTTCGCGGCAACATCAATTGCCGCGCTGGCACTGGGTGGTTTTGGTTATGCGCGGGCTCTGAAGTCCCGGGATTAAACCGTTTCCCAGCCATCCTTTTCAGCAGCACGATAAATCGCATCGATAAAACGCTGGCTGTTCTTCGAGCTTTCCAGCGAAACGATTTCTGCCTCTTCACCGTTCGCGGCCTTGGCGAAAGCTTCGATCTCTCGACGGTACTGGCGGCTGTCCTGAAAGCGGAAGATTTGCGACTGGCCGTGGTTCTGGTTGGTCAGCTCCACCTCTTCGGCACCCCAGCGGTCGGCATTGAAGGGCGACTTGACCTCGATGTAACCTTCGGTCCCGTGAAGAACCATCAGTTGGCGGCCCGCAAGCTGGGTGGAGATATAGAAGCTGAGTTCGAAATCACCAAAATCCGCCTTCACGCTGGCATAGATATCTGTGCCGAATTCCGGGTCACGCTCGACCACAGCCTGAACGCGCTTCGGTTCTTTACCGGTGGCAAAGCGGGTTGTGATGGTGGGATAAACGCCGATATCGGGAAGCGCGCCGCCACCGAGTTCGGGAATGTTACGCATATTGCCGGGATCACGGTTGAAATAGGTGAAAGAGCCCTGAACATGTTTCAGCGTCCCGATGGCACCGGAGGCAAGCAACTCGCGCACCTTCAGCCAAACCGGCGCATAGGTCACCATATAGGCTTCCGATATCAGCACCTTGTTACGGTCGCGGGCGGCAATCAGGCTATCGATTTCGTCGGCCTTGAGCGCAATCGGCTTTTCGCAGAGCACATGCTTGCCCGCATCAGCGGCCTTGATGGACCATTCGACATGCTGGGCTGTCGGCAGCGGAATATAGACGGCATCGATTAGGTCGGAGGCCAGCATCTCCTCATAGGAACCGAAAGCATGCGGTACGGAGAAACGGTCGGCCAGTTGCCGCGCCTTGCTTATATCCCGGCTGGCGATGGCGGTGACGACAGCGTTTTCCGCATCCTGAATGGCCGGGATGACGAGTTCCCGGCCGATTTTCGCCGTCGATAGAATTCCAAAACGCAACATGCTTGCCTCCACTGTGATGGGCCGCACTTTAACATGCTGCAACTGACAAGCAACCGTTCGAAACGCGTGGCCGACCCGACAAGCGTGACGGCTGAAAATGTCCTCTCTTCGGCGCTCTGCGTACTTTCGGCTTCCTACCAAATAGGAAAAACTGTAATCATCAAAAACTGGAGATACAGAAAATGTCCCATTCAAACACAGCGCTTCTGGTTATCGATGTGCAGGAATCCTTCCGGCATGCACCCTATTTCGAGGAGAGCGGCCTGCCTGCCTATCTTGCCGCGCAGCAAAAGCTGATCGATGGCGCTGTAGCGGCCGGAATTCCCGTCATCCAGATTTTCCATGTCGATGGCGACCGGGCCTTTGCCGAGGAGAGCGGTTTCATCCGCGCATTGGACGGCATTCGCATTGAGCCCGCCGTGACCTTTCGCAAGAACCGCCATTCGGCGTTTATCGGCACGGCTCTCGATGTGTGGCTGACCAAGCACGGCATCAACCGGCTGATCATCTCCGGCATTCGCACTGAACAATGCTGTGAAACCACCACGCGGCAGGGGTCCGATCTGGGCTACACGGTCGATTTCGTAACCGAGGCAACGCTGACCTTTCCCATGACGCATGCATCCGGCAAGGTCTTTTCGGCAGAGGACATCGCGACACGCACGGAACTGGTTTTGTCTGGCCGCTTTGCACGCATCGTAACGGTGGACGAAGCGTTGCAGACAAGCAAAGAGGCCGCATGATGACGACTGGCGGCACATCGACCAAGATCATTCCGGTTTTCGTGGTGCTGCCACCGCAAACGCTGTTGCTGGATGTCGCGGGGCCGCTTGAGGTGCTGCGCTATGCCAACCAGCAACAGGACAACATTCGCTTCGATTGCAGATATATTGCCGCTGGCGACACACAGACGACGACGATTGGCCTTTCCCTGACGGGGCTGGAAGCCCTGCCTGAGGCCCTGCCCGACAATGCCATGCTGGTGATTTCCGGCGGCTCTCTGGTGGAAACAAAGCAAGGCCTGTCCGAACGGCGCATTCTCGCGGACTGGCTGCGCAAAGCGGTGCGGGACGACACCACCATCGTCTCCATCTGCTCCGGCGCACTGATCGCCGCCGAGGCCGGTGTCTTCGATGGTCACCACTGCACCACCCATGCCGATTGCGTGGGTGAATTGCGGCGGCTTGCGCCCTTGGCCAAAGTCCTTGAGAACCGGTTGTTCGTGGAAGATGGCAGGTGCTTTTCCAGCGCTGGCATTTCCACCGGCATCGATCTTCTGCTGCACATCGTCTCGACACTTACCAGCCCGGTGATTGCCGCGCGCATCGCCCAGACCATGGTCATCTATATCAGGCGCACAGCAAACGACCCTCAAATCTCGCCCTGGCTTTCAGGCCGCAACCACATTCACCCTTCCGTCCACAAGGCACAGGACGCCATTGTGGCAGACCCCGCCGCCGAATGGTCGCTGGCCCGGCTTGCCAAGGCGGCGGCCTTGAGCGAGCGGCATCTTTCCCGGCTGTTTCGGGAGCATACCGGCGTCAGCGTGGTGGATTACATCAACCTGATGCGCGTCAATCTCGCACGCGATATTCTGGCGCATTCGCGGCTGGATATGGAGGCGGTTGCCGAGCGCTCCGGCTTCGCTTCTGCCAGACATCTTCGCCGCGTGTGGCAGCAGCACCATAAAGAACCGCCAAGTTTTTACCGAACCCTTTCTTCCTGAACGTCGTTTGCATCACGCAAGCAGGGGGCCAGCCATCAAGGAAATTCAATGGTTATGGCTCCATCCGCTTGCTACTGTTGCGACACATTAGAAAAACAAAGGGAGTATCATCCGTGGAGAAACGCGCGCTTGGCCGGACCGGCCTTTCCATCGCCCCAATTGTCTTTGGCGGAAACGTCTTCGGCTGGACTGCGGATGAGAACACCTCTTTCCAGCTGCTAGATGCCTTCTTCGACACCGGTTTCAACACCATCGACACGGCGGATGTCTATTCCGCATGGGTGGATGGCCATCAGGGTGGCGAGTCCGAAACCATCATCGGCAAATGGCTGAAACGCGGCAGCGTGGCGCGCGACAAGGCGATCATTGTTTCCAAGGTTGGTTATGACAAAGGCCTCAAGGCCGAGCGCATCGCGGAAGCAGTCGAGGCATCGTTGCGCCGTCTGCAGACCGATTACATCGACCTTTATCTCGCCCATAAGCCGGACGCCGGTACACCCATCGAGGAAACTCTGGGTGCATTCACCAAGCTTAAGGAGCAAGGCAAGGTGCGCGCCATCGGCTGCTCCAACTACGATGCGCCCGAGCTACAAGAAGCGCTCGATGTCTCCGCTAAAACGGGGCTGGCGCGCTTTGATGTCGTGCAGCCGGAATATAACCTCTACATCCGCGAAAGATTTGAAGGCCCGCTTGCCGAGTTGACGGCGAAAGAAGACATCGGCGTCATCAACTATTACAGCCTTGCCGCAGGCTTCCTGACCGGCAAATATCGCAGCAAGGCGGATACGGAAGGTGTGGCGCGGTCTTACCGCGTTGGCGATTACGTCAATACGCGCGGTCTGGCGATTCTCGGTGCCATGGACACGATTGCTGCAGAAACCGGGGCGAAGCTGGCCGATATCGCGCTGGCCTGGCTTCTGTGCAAAAAGGCCGTGACTGCGCCCATCGCCAGCGCCACCAGCCTTTCACAGCTGGAAAGCTTCAAGCGCGCAACGGAACTGGAGCTGACGGACGAGATGGTGGCTCTTCTGGACAAGGCTGGCGCATAAATGGATCTCAGCATTCGTGATGCCAGCAGTCAGGATCAGGCGGAATGGCTTGGTCTTTGGAATGACTATCTCGCCTTTTACAAGGTCAATCTGCCCGACGACGTGACCGCACATACATGGGAACGCATCATCGACCCCGCATCGCGCGTCTCTGCGCGTCTTGCGGTTCTGGATGGACAGGTGGTTGGCTTCGCCATCCACCACTTCCATGACAGCACTTGGGTCAAGACGCCGGATTGTTATCTGGAAGACCTGTTCATTGATGCCAACATTCGTGGCAAGGGTATTGGCCGGGCGCTGATCGACGACCTGATATCCATCTGCAAGGACAAAGGCTGGTCACGCCTTTATTGGCACACCAACGAAGACAATGCTCAGGCCCGCAAGCTCTATGACAGCTATGTCCAAAGCGACGGCCATATCCGCTACCGGATCAAGTTCTGACGCGGAAAAAATCCACGAAAGCCCTCAGCGCCGGACGCATCTGCCGGCGCGAGGGGTAATAAATGTAAAAGCCATCGAAGGGTGCACACCAGTCTTCCAGCACCTTCACCAGCCGGCCTTCTTTCACATCGCTCTCTATGCGCTGCTCGAAGACAAAAGCCAGACCCGCGCCATCGATTGCCGCAGAGCGTATGAGGCTTTGATCGGAAAGGATGAGCGGCCCCTGCACATCGACCACCAGCGGCTTGCCATCCTTCTCCAGTTCCCAGCGGTAGATCAGCCCGCTTGAAAACCGGCGGCGAATGCAGCGATGCCGCATGAGATCGCGCGGATGCTGCGGTAACGGGTGCTTCTCGAAATATTCAGGTGAACCCACGATGGCACCCCGCCAAGCGGCGCTGGCGCGAACTGCAATCATATCCGCTTCCAGATTTTCGCCCAGCCGCAAACCGGCATCGAACCCCTTGGCCACGATATCCTCGAAGCGGTCATCCGTGGAAATCTCGAGCGATATATCCGGGAAACGCGCAAGAAACTCGCCCAGCCGTGGCACGACGATATCTTCCGCCGCAAGACGCGGCATGGTGATGCGCAGCGGCCCGGCGGGGCGACCGCCCTGTTCGGCCAGCGCACCGATCACGGCATCGATATCCGCCAGCGCTGGTGCCAGTGTCTCCAGCAGCCGCCTGCCCTCTTCCGTTGGCGAGACGCTGCGCGTGGTGCGGTGAAGCAAACGCAAGCCGAGGCTGAGTTCCAGCGAAGACACGGCGTGGCTGACGGCGGACGGCGCAATGCCAAGCTCCGCCGCCGCCTTGCGAAAGCTGCGCCCTTC
Organism: Hyphomicrobiales bacterium; assembly: GCA_900473205.1. GTDB lineage: Bacteria > Pseudomonadota > Alphaproteobacteria > Rhizobiales > Rhizobiaceae > Agrobacterium. The sequence goes on along the minus strand of UCLB01000006.1, from coordinate 107,189 downwards.
GGCAACGGCGGCCAGAACGGCCAGTTGGGAGAGTTGAATACGGTTCATTGTTCCAAATGATAGAATAACCCGGCGGGAATAACAGCGATTATTTTTGCCCACTTGCTGCGCTATTTTGACCCCATGCCCGTATTGACGGGCGGTTCCTTTATGGAAGGCAGACAGATGCAAAACAGAATTCTTGGAAACAATCTCTCCGTTTCAGCGCTCGGCCTCGGCTGCATGGGCATGAGCCACGCCTATAGCCCGTCCGCAGACGAAAGCGCATCCATCGCGACCCTGCACCGTGCAGTCGACCTCGGCGTGACCTTCTTCGACACGGCAGAAGTCTATGGCCCCTTCACCAATGAAGTTCTCGTCGGCAAAGGCTTAAAGCCCCACCGCGACAAAGTCGTCATCGCCACGAAATTCGGCTTCAAGATCGATGCCACCAAGCCCGCGGGACAGGTGATGGTGGGCACTGACAGCAGGCCGGAGAATGTGCACGCCGTGGCCGATGCATCGCTTAAGCGTTTGGGCGTCGATGTCATCGATCTCTTTTATCAGCACCGCGTCGATCCCAACGTGCCGATTGAAGACACGGTTGGTGCCATGGCCGAACTGGTGCAGGCCGGAAAAATCCGGCATCTCGGTCTGTCCGAAGCCAATGCGGAGACGATCCGCAAGGCGCATGCGACCCACCCCGTCACCGCGCTTCAGAGCGAATATTCGCTGTGGACGCGCGATGTCGAAACGAATGGCGTGCTCGACACCTGCCGCGAACTCGGCATCGGCTTCGTACCCTTCAGCCCGCTGGGCCGTGGCGTGCTGACCGGCGCCCTGAAGAAACTCGACGGCCTCTCAGAAACCGACTTCCGCCGCTCCCTGCCCCGCTTCCAAGCCGAGAACTTCGACGCCAATCTGGCGCTGATCACGTTGCTGGAAGAGATGGCCGCCGACAAAGGCGTGGAGGCCGGACAACTGGCCTTAGCATGGGTACTGGCCCAGGGCGATTTCATCGTCCCCATTCCAGGCACCACGAAGATAGCCAATCTGGAAAAGAACGTGGCCGCGGCAGATGTGGCGCTGAGTGCGGAGGAAGCTGCCAAGCTTGGTGAGTTGCTGTCTCCGGCGAAGGTCGCGGGTGGTCGGTATCCCGAGCAGATGGCGGCGATGGCGAACCGTTAAAGGCGCTGCGAGATGTCACCACTGAGCCTTTGATGGTGGTGACATCTCCAGACGATCTTTCATCTGTCGCAACGCTGCCGGAAGTGCGCTCAACTCTTGAGCGTCAAAGCTTAGCCCTAAATGGTATTGGGCGATTTGTGCAGCGACATTGCTCTGCTGTCTGTCTCGGCGCTTTTTAAGCGGATCACGATCTGCCTTTTCGGACAGCCACAGTTTGTGAAGCGCAAAAACCCTTGCATCTATCGTCACCATTCTTAACGGCAAGCCAGTTTCATCAAGAATGACGGCCTCACTTTTCGGCGCACTCACCAGCCAAGCCAATCCCTCAATCGGTACGCTGACAAGATCATCCTGATGATTGGAAAGGCCGCTTTCTGGCTGATGCAGAGGAAACTTCGAGAGAGGCTCGATCAGATCCACCATGAAGCCACTCTGGTTCACAGCCCGGAAGCTGCCTTGACGCACAGCGGCGAAACTAGGATCGACATCTTGAAGCAACCCAACCAAACCGCGCTCGCTTACGCCATGAGCGCTCAGGCTCATGCGGCGGCGGGCATCCCTTAAAAGATCGATATCTTCTGTTGCAATGACATCTGAAACAATACGTACGCCCGCCAGCGCCTCATAGGCGAACAATGCATTCGTTCCGACCACCACTACACCCTCGCCCAGCCAACGAGCAGTGTCCAGCCGGCGAAGTATCCGCGCCGGCACAGCGGGAATCCGGCCAACACCTCGCGCTGCCATTAATGGGGCACGGGCCTCTATCTCTGCCTTCAAGCCAGCGATACGCGTCTCTATAGCCGTTTTTTCGGTCTGAAATCTTTCGATGACGTTATCAGTCTGCTCAGTTCTCGATCCCAGGGAACGATCTGACTTATCGATGCGGCGAAGAAGATATTGTTTGCCGGAGCGCTCACCGTACCGCATCGTACCACGGTAGCTGTGCCAATGCTGATGCTGAAGTTGCAGCAAGGCCTCATAGCGTTGCCTCACGTCAACAAACGCCCGAATATCATCTCCACTCAACGCATTGATTTCAAACATTTTTACACCCAAAAACGGCATTTCCGCATTTTGCGTGTAAAATCCAGAAAAATCAATAGTTTAATTGAAGATTTGGATGAGCCTAAACATGAGACTCATCCGTTTTACTACGCCCGCAAAACGCCACCAGTCGATTTCTCGACATTACCGACGATCTTTGCCGTCAAAGCTTCGAAGTCTTCATCCGTCAGGGTCTTATCGACCGGCTGGATCTGGACTTCGATCGCGATGGACTTCTTGTTTTCGCCGACGGATGCGCCTTCGAAGACGTCGAAGACATTGACGCCGGTCACGAGTTTGCGGTCGGCGCTGGTTGCGGCCTTGATGATGGAGCCGGCTTCAACGGAGCGGTCCACCACAAAGGCGAAGTCGCGCTTGACGGTCTGGAACGCCGATAGCTCCAGCGCAGGCTTGGTGCGGGTCGCCTTCTTCTTCGGCTCGGGCATGGCGTCGAGATAGATTTCAAAGCCTGCGTAAGCGCCGGAGACATCCAGTTCGGAGAGTGTCTTCGGGTGGAATTCACCGAAGTAACCCAGGATGACCTTCGGCCCCATCTTGATCGTGCCGGAACGGCCCGGATGATACCATCCGGGTGCGCCCGCTTCGATCTGCACGTTGCTCATGGGCAGGCCGCAGGCTTCGATGACGGCCAGAGCATCGGCCTTGGCCTCATAGACATCCACCGGCTTGCCGCCGCCCTTGGCCGTGTTGGACCACATGCGACCGGAGCCAGCCAGCGATGCCGTGCCACGGCGAACGCCACCGGCCACGCGACGTTGTGCCTCCGGTGTGTCACCTTCGTAGGTGCCCGAGACTTCGAAAATCGCCACATCGCCATGGCCCTTGTCGGCATTGCGCTGGGCGGCCGCCAGCAGGCCGGGCAGCAGCGACGGGCGCATGTCCGACATATCGGCAGCGATGGGGTTTGCCAGTTTCAACGCTGGTGAACCACCACCGAAGAGCTTGGCCTGCGCTTCCGGGATGAACGACCATGTCACCGCTTCCAGCATGCCACGGCTGGCAAGCGAACGCTTGGCCGTACGGGTGCGGATTTGCAGCGTCGTCAGGATACGGCCATTGACCGCGCCAAGGCTTTCCAGCGGCTCCGGCTTGATGTTATCGACGCCATGAATGCGCATGACCTCTTCCACCAGATCGGCCTTGCCATCTACATCCGGACGCCAGGATGGGGGGGAGACGCTGACGCGCTCGCCCGAACCTTCGATGCCGAAACCGAGACCCTTGAGGATATCGAGCGTTTCATCAGCCGAAACATCCAGACCGGTCAGGCGCTTGACCTCAGACAGCGGGAAATCGATCCACTTGGGCTCGAAGCCCTTGTAGCCGACCACCGTTGCTTCTGCCGCCGTGCCGCCGCAGAGATTCAGCACCAGTTCGGTCGTGCGCTCCAGACCCGGCACCATATAGTCGGGATCGACGCCACGCTCGAAACGATAACGGGCATCGGTGATAATGCCGAGCGAACGACCTGTCTTGGCGATGTTGATCGGGTCCCACAGTGCGGATTCGATCAGCACGTCCACGGTGTTTTCATCGCAGCCGGAGTGTTCGCCACCCATGACGCCGCCGATGGATTCGATGCCGTTATCATCGGCGATGACGACATTGGTCGGGCCGAGCTTGTATTCGCGCTGATCGAGCGCGAGGATTGTTTCACCGTCCCTGGCGCGGCGAACGACGAGGTTGCCCTTGACCTTAGCCGCGTCGAAGACGTGCATGGGGCGACCCTGATCGAAGGTCATGTAGTTGGTGATATCCACCAGCGCATTGATAGGGCGCAGGCCGATGGCGAGAAGGCGCTGCTGCATCCATTTGGGGCTGGGGCCGTTCTTCACGCCGCGCACGAGGCGCAGGCCGAAACCGGGGCAGAGTGCGGAATCGTCCAGATCGAGGCTTACCTCAACCGAGGTCGCGCCTTCCACCTTGAAGGTCGGCGCTGGCTTTGACTTCAGCGTGCCAAGACCGGAGGCCGCCAGATCGCGGGCAATGCCGTAAATCGAGGTGCAATCCGGGCGATTGGGCGTGAGGTTGATTTCGATCATTGGATCGTCGAGACCGGCATAGGTCGCAAAGGACGTGCCGACCGGCGCATCCTGCGGCAGGTCGATGATGCCATCATGGCTGTCGGACATATTGAGCTCCTTTTCGGAGCACATCATGCCGTGGCTTTCCACGCCGCGAATCTTGCCGACGGCCAGCGTCACATCGATGCCCGGAACGTAGTCCCCCGGACGCGCCAGCGCACCGACGAGACCAGCACGCGCATTCGGCGCTCCGCAAACGATCTGCACCGGCTTGCCATCACCCGCATCGACGCTCAACACCTTGAGACGGTCGGCCTCCGGATGCTTCTCGGCGCTCAGCACCTTGGCGATGACGAAAGGCTTGTAAGCCGCCTTGTCATCCACGTCTTCGACTTCGAGACCGATGGCGGTCAGGCGTTCGCAAATCTGTTCGAGAGACGCATCGGTTTCCAGATGCTCTTTCAGCCAGGAGAGTGTGAATTTCATATGTGTCTGTCCTTAACGGTATTTGTCTCTTCTGGACTGGCGATCTTGAGCCGCTCGGCTTCCAGCTTATGCGGCTTTCTGCGGCGCTTTGGCGCCGGGAGCTTTCCATCCGAGAAGCATAGACTTTACGGAAACGCCATCATCGATGTCTGGCCACCACACGCCCGAAAACTGCATCTCGACATTCGCGCGGTGTTCTGGTGTTGCATCGTTCAGAAATGGGTACCACCACAACGGGGCTCGGATTTGCCGACCATCTGCCAAAGCCACATAGACGAAGTGGTCGTCGCACTCGGCAGCAACGGGTGACATTTCCTCGGTTTCAAATTCCAAAGAACTCATTCCACTTCTCCATCCAATCGTCGCGGCTTTCGTTTATCTTTGCCAGAAATTCTGCGACTTCTCGGTTATTATATCCGTGATTATAGGCGATTTCCATGCTGATCAGCCACACCTTGGCAGACAGCTTGTCCTTGACGATATGGACATGGGGTGGCTCCGCTCCATCCGAGGAGTAAAATCGAAATTTGTACCCATGCCAGATCAGTAAGGTCGGCACGTTCTTAATCCATATCCCGCTTCAATATTTCTACGAGGCGAAATCGCTCGCAAACCAATTCCATGTCTGGCGCAAATCCGCCATTACGAGCGAAATAAGCCTCATGCCCAACTCGCCACGCTTCCAGTGTCTGGTCATCCTCGCCTTCGTCAAAAGCGAATTCCGCGTCTACAGCATCGAACCGCCGGATGACGACTTCGACCATTTCAATCACCGCTGCTGGACGACCCGCACCATCCAGAACGACATCACGACGTCCGACGACGGGCATAGGGTCGCCTTCCGAGCCAAAGTCCCGCAAAGCACCGCATGTTGCCGTCTTTTGCCAGAAAGCACAAGCGCAAGCAGATCATCCGCCAGTTTTGGCGTGTCACCAAATGCGAAAGTCACGGCATTGCGGAATGCCTCTGGTAGCTCGCTCATACGCTCAAACCACCAAACAGCGTCGGCATATCAAGCGGGCGGAAGCCGTAGTGGGTCATCCAGCGGACGTCGGCGTTGAAGAAGTCGCGCAGGTCGGGCATGCCGTATTTCAGCATGGCGATGCGGTCGAGACCCATGCCCCAGGCAAAGCCCTGATATTCGTCCGGGTCGAGACCACCGGCACGTAGCACGTTGGGATGCACCATGCCGCAGCCGAGGATTTCCATCCAGTCCTTGCCTTCGCCGAACTTAACGATCGGGCCGGAGCGGTCGCACTGGATATCCACCTCGAAAGACGGTTCCGTGAAAGGGAAAAAGGACGGACGGAAGCGCATGACGACGCTGTCGACCTCAAAGAAGGTCTTGCAGAATTCCTCCAGAACCCAACGCAGATTGCCGACATTCGACTTTTTGTCGATGACGAGGCCTTCGACCTGATGGAACATCGGCGAGTGCGTGGCGTCGCTATCCTGACGATAGGTCTTGCCGGGAATGACGATGCGGATCGGCGGCTTCTGGGTTTCCATGGTGCGGACCTGCACGGGCGAGGTGTGCGTGCGCAACACCTTGCGCTCACCCTTCTCATCCGGCTGGAAGAAGAAGGTGTCATGCATTTCGCGGGCCGGATGTCCCTCGGGGAAGTTCAGGGCCGTGAAGTTGTAGTAGTCGGTTTCGATATCCGGACCTTCGGCAATGGAAAAACCCATATCGGCGAAGATGGCGGTGATCTCATCAACGATCTGGCTGATCGGATGGATGCGGCCACGTTCTGCAGGCGACTGGCGAACAGGCAGGCTGACATCGAGTGTCTCGGCCTTCAGACGCGCGGTGATGGCGGCATCCTTGAGTTCCGCCTTGCGGGCGGTGATGAGATCCGTCACCTCGTTCTTGAGCTGGTTGATCGCGGCACCGCGCGTTTGGCGCTCCTCCGGCGTCATCGAGCCCAGCGTTTTCAAAAGCTCGGAGACCGAACCCTTTTTGCCCAGCGCAGACACGCGCACGGCTTCGATAGACGCTTCATCCCCGGTGGCGGCGATGTCCGACATCAATTGCGATTTCAAAGTATCCAGTTCAGTCATATTTTCCTGCCTCGCCGGGCTTTAGCCTGCGGCTTCGGTTTCAACAGCGTTCTTCAGATAGTCGGTCGCCTCGATAAAGCGTTGCAGATCACTACCCATCTGCACGCGCCCAATCAACCGGGCGAGCGGCAAAAAACGGCCGAGAACACGCACCAGCCGGTGCAATTCGGCAATTGCCGCTTTTGGCGCCCGCGATGCCCAGGCGCGGTAGGCGGCGTCGAGCGTTTGCCGGCCATGCTGGGCAAGATTGGTGAGCGGTAAAAAGAGAAGCCAGATGTCGCGCGCCTGTGCAGTCTCGATGGGCATGACGGCCTGTGGCTCTTCCTCGAAATCCATGAAACCGATGCGGCCATCGCGCAGAAAGAAATCGCGCACATGTGGGCGACCGTGGCAAAGACCGGCCGCGTGCAGATCGCCAATGGCTGCCGCGCAATCGACAAGCAGCGCATCGTGATCGACATCGCCCGCACGGATTTTGCTTTTGAGGATGCGTTGCACGGTTGGCCCCACATCGCCCAGCACGATGGCGGTTTCTGATGCGTAGATGATGTCAGGCACCGGAAAGCCCTTTTCGCCAAATTCGATCATTCTGCGCTTTTCGCGCGCCATCATGGCGGCGGGCGTCAGAATGGGCGATGGCTTGAGAAACTTATAAGGCAGCGCCGAGCCCAGAAGCGATTGAAGCTTGACCCACCACGGCGCCTGCTCGGTGCCCTGCCGCTTGATCCAGACGGAGCCGACGGAAAGATTGAGTTGCTGGATGCGCCGATCGCTCGTCAGCAGAACCTGCATGAGAGCAGCGATATCCGCGTCCTCGAGATGGACGTGGAAACCTCTTGCTTTCTCATCTGGGGCCGCGGCTTCTAACATTCAAAACTCGTGGGCATATGCCCGTTTCGCAGTCGGGACGGACCGCGGTAAAAATGGAAAAACCCGCACCGGTGGCCCGGCGCGGGTTTCAAAATGAACAACAGTTTGTCCGCGCCGTAATTACTTTACAGCGGTTTCAAATTCGTTGGTCGTGCCAGCGTCCTTGAGGTACTCAAGAGCCTTCTTCGCAGCGTCTACGAGAGCGCCGAAAGCAGCAGGCTCATGGATAGCCATGTCGGACAGAACCTTACGGTCAACTTCGATCCCAGCCTTGTTCAGACCGTCGATGAAGCGGCCATAGGTCAGGCCGAATTCGCGAACAGCAGCGTTGATACGCTGAATCCACAGAGCGCGGAAGTTGCGCTTGTTGACCTTACGGTCGCGGTAAGCGTACTGCTTGGAACGGTCCACAGCAGCCTTGGCTGCGCGGATGGTGTTCTTGCGACGGCCGTAGAAGCCCTTGGCTGCCTTGAGTGTCTTGGTGTGCTTGGCGCGGGAAGTTACGCCACGTTTTACGCGTGCCATGTCATGATCTCCTTAAAATGTCCAAATGTGCGGAAAAGTCTTAGAGACCGTTCGGCAGGTAGTTCTTGACGACTTTTTTGCCGTCAGCGTCGGCCAGAACCATGGTTCCGCGCGCGTCGCGAATGAACTTGTTGGAACGCTTGATCATGCCGTGGCGCTTACCGGCAGCGGCTGCGAGAACCTTGCCAGTGCCAGTGATCTTGAACCGCTTTTTCGCGGCGGACTTCGTCTTCATCTTGGGCATTTTGCTACTCCATTATTTTGTATCGAAAACAGGCAGACGAAGCCTGCTTTCAAGCTATTCTAGAACGGCCACGGCATGCCCTGCCGGACCGTTCGGACGCGCTCCTATAACCGCAGTTATGAAAAAGAGCAACGGGGAATGATAAATTCCCCTGCGACGGGACGTAAACGCCTGCGATTCAGACGTTTCGGACTTATTTTGGCGCCAGAACCATCATCATCTGACGGCCCTCAAGCTTCGGCTCGGCTTCAACCTTGGCAATCGCCAGGGTGTCTTCCTTGACCTGAAGAAGAAGCTTCATGCCGAGTTCCTGGTGGGCCATTTCGCGGCCACGGAACTTCAGCGTTACCTTTACCTTGTCGCCTTCATCGAAGAAACGGTTCATCGCCTTCATCTTCACCTCATAGTCATGGGTGTCGATGTTGGGACGCATCTTAATTTCTTTGACTTCAACGATCTTTTGCTTCTTGCGCGCTTCGGCCGCTTTTTTCTGGGTCGAATATTTCAGCTTGCCAAGATCAAGAATTTTGCAGACCGGCGGTTCCGCGTTCGGCGAAATCTCAACCAGATCAAGACCGGCATCTTCTGCCATCTTCAACGCCTGATCCGTCGGCATCACGCCAAGGTTCTGGCCTTCTTCATCAATGAGCTGAATCTTGGGAATTCGAATTTCCCTGTTGGAGCGCGGGCCCTCTTTGACGGGGGCATCGGCTTTGAACGGTCTGCGAATGGTCGTATTCTCCTGATCTGTTTCGGGATCGCGTCGGCAAAAACCAGCTTGTCGGTGCAAATGGCGGAAATGTCGTGAATGCCGCCGCGAAGTCAATAGCACGTCCGCGCAAAAAAATCACCTCCTGTCGTGCTTTTTAAGAATCTGCTCTACAAGGTGCGTAAAAAGCAGGAGATTTATGCCCCCATGAGCGAACAAGCGATTGAATACATTACCGTTGGCAACGCCGATGACGCCAGAGACATTGCGATCCTTGCGCGCGAATCCCAGGCGGGTGAGGATTCAGCGACCCTGGTGTGGCTGGGCGGTTATCGTTCGGACATGACGGGCACCAAGGCGGTGGAGCTGGACCGGTTTGCATCTGAAAATGGTCTTGCCTGCATACGCCTCGATTATTCCGGCCACGGCGCATCTAAGGGCCACTTCAATAAGGGCACGATCTCCCGCTGGCTGGCAGAAACCATCGCCGTTTTGCGCCACAAGGCCCCGAAGCGCATCATTGCCATCGGCTCTTCCATGGGCGGCTGGATTGCGCTGCGGCTTATCGAGGAACTGCGCAAAGACACGGCTGGACCGCAGGTTGCCGGATTGCTGCTGATTGCTCCCGCGCCGGATTTCACCGCCGAACTGATAGAGCCCAATCTGTCGGATGCCGAAAAAGCATCTCTGGCAGAGCGCGGCTATTTCGAGGAGCTATCGGAATACAGCCCGGAGCCGAACATCTTCACCCGTGACCTGATCGAGGACGGGCGCAACAATCTCGTTCTCAAGGGCATCATCGAAACCGGATGCCCGGTGCATATCCTACAGGGCATGAAGGATGATGACGTGCCATATCAGCATGCGCTCAAGCTGCTCAACCACCTGCCCGCCGATGATGTGGTGCTGAGCCTTATCCGTGATGGAGACCACCGATTGTCGCGTCCGCAGGATATCGAGCGGATGCTGGCGGCGGCCAAAAGCCTTGTTTTGGCGGCAAAAGCGCAACGATCTTAACCATATTATTCATCTTGCATTCATGGACCATGAGTTCCGATTGACTCCCGCCCCTAACCTTTTTAACTTTTCGTTAAGATTTTAAGGGACGGGTTTCATGATGAATGCACCGCGGGCGCTTGCTCTGCTTGTAGCAGTTGCGGCCGGAATACTTTCTGCGGCCTCTGCGCAGGCAGATAACAAGGGTAGCCCGTCCATGGTCACCGGCGGCATCACGTCCCAGCCAATCGGCCATTATGAGTTCTGCCAGAAGTACATGTCCGAATGCGATATCCGCAGCAAACTGACCCCGCCACCACGCGTGACGGAATATGGCTGGAAGGTTATTCGCGACATCAACAAGGAAGTCAATTCCACCATCGTCGCGATGACGGATCTGGAAGTCTACGGCAAGGACGAGGTCTGGGAATATCCCAAGACCGCTGGCGATTGCGAAGACTTCGTGCTTCTGAAACGCCGCAAGCTGATGGAACGCGGCTTTGCCGTGTCCGACCTTCTCATCACCGTCGTGCGCAAGCCTGACGGAGAAGGCCACGCCGTGCTGACCGTGCGCACCAATGAGGGTGACTTCATTCTCGACAATCTGTCTGACGATGTGAAGCTTTGGACGGACACCAACTACACCTATCTCAAGCGTCAGGCGTCGTTCAACACGGGTCGCTGGGTTTCCATCGAAGATGGTCGCGACGTTCTGGTCGGCGCGCTGCGTTAATGACGTGATGCGGGTTCGTGCCTGCCGCAATTCGGGAACGGCGTGTCACCGCGCCTTCCAACATCTCATTTTAGCTTGAACACATATTGAGCCGACCCTATTATAGGGTTCCAGCCAATTCTTGCAGGATGTGTTCGACATGGATTTCTCCCCCACAACAACAGCCGCCTTTTTTGTTGTTTTCGGGAAAGTCCCTGCTCATGCCTGCCTCCATAACCCTCTCCAATCTCAGCTGGTCCACGCCTGACGGGCGCGCCCTCTTTTCAAACCTGACACTCAGTTTCGACAGTGAGCGAACCGGCCTTGTAGGTCGCAACGGCGTTGGAAAATCCACATTGTTGGGACTGATCGCTGGCGACGTTCCCCCGCATGCCGGAAGCGTTTCCATCACGGGCAGCATCGGCACAATGCAGCAGATCATGCAGGTGGATGCGTATGAGACCATTGCCGATCTCTTTGGCGTCTCTCAAGCACTGGCCATTCTTCGGCGTGCCGAAAACGGTCAGGCCACGCTTGCGGAACTGGAGATTGCCGACTGGACGCTGGAAGACCGCATGCGGTCGGCCCTCGACCTTCTCGCTCTCGATGCCAATGCCGAAACGTCTCTGTCATCCCTGTCCGGTGGGCAACGCACACGCGCAGGGCTAGCGGCACTGGTATTCCAAAAACCTGATTTCATGCTGCTGGATGAGCCGACCAACAATCTGGACCGCGAGGGCCGCACCGCCGTCATCGATTTTCTCTCGACATGGCGCGGCGGGGCGCTGGTCGTCAGCCATGATCGCGAATTGCTGGAAACGATGGATGCCATCGTAGACCTCACGTCGCTTGGGGCAAAACGATATGGCGGCAATTGGAGCCATTATCGCAGCCTGAAAGCGCTGGAGCTAGCCGCGGTCGAGCGCGACATGTCCGAGGCTGAGAAACAGCTGAACGAGGTCGCACGCAAAACGCAGGAGCGAGCCGAGGCCAAGGCGCGCAAAGACGGCAACGGGCGACGCAAGGCCGCCAAGGGCGACCAGCCCCGCATCCTCCTCGGAGCCATGAAAAACCGAAGCGAGGGCACCAGCGGTAGCCAGTCAAGGCTGGCGGAAAGCCGAGAGACCGACGCTACGCAAGCACTCGAGACGGCACGCCGCAAGATAGAAGTGCTCCAACCGCTCTCGGTTTCGCTTGCTTCAACCGGCCTGCCTGCAACGAAGATGGTGTTGCAGATGGACGGGATTACGGCGGGATATCTACCGGGCCAGCCCATCTTGCGTGATATTTCCTTTTCCATCACCGGGCCGGAACGGATTGCCGTGACCGGCGCGAATGGCTCGGGCAAATCCACGCTGCTTTCGCTCATAACAGGCGCGTTGAAACCGTGGAGCGGTGAGATCAGGCTTTTCACGGACTGTGCCATGCTGGATCAGCAGGTCAGCATTCTCGATGCCACTACATCCATTCTCGACAATTTCCGCCGGATGAACCCGCAGTCGGACGACAATGCATGCCGCGCGGCGCTGGCCCGCTTCATGTTTCGTGCCGACGCGGCCTTGCAGACGGTTGGAGCATTGAGCGGCGGGCAGCTTTTGCGGGCGGGTCTGGCCTGTACCCTGGGAGGTGCCGCCCCACCACCATTTCTCATTCTGGATGAGCCGACGAACCATCTGGATATCGACGCCATAGAAGCTGTCGAGGCGGGCTTGCGCGCCTATGACGGCGCGCTTCTGGTTGTCAGCCACGATCAGGCGTTTCTGAACGCCATCGGCATCGAGCGTTATCAGCCATTGCCGATGAGAATGCCCGCCGCCAGCACCAGCGAACCGCCCAGCACCACCTGAAACACCGCGCGCAGGAACGGCGTTTCCATATAGCGGTTCTGGATGAAAGCGATGGCCCAGAGTTCCATGAAGACGATGACGGCGGCCACAGCGGTTGCCGTCCAGAAATGCGAAATGAGATAGGGCAGCGTATGCCCCAGACCGCCGATGGCGGTCATGATGCCGGATGCAAGGCCGCGCTTCAGAGGCGATCCCCGCCCTGACAGTTTGCCGTCATCATGGGCGGCTTCGGTAAAGCCCATGGAAATACCTGCGCCGACCGATGCGGACAGGCCGATGAGGAAGGTCTGCCATGTGTCCTGTGTGGCAAAAGCGGCAGCGAAGATGGGGGCGAGCGTCGAGACCGAACCATCCATCAGACCGGCCAGACCGGGCTGAACATAGGTCAGCAGGAACTGGCGCTTTGCGGTTTCCTCTTCCTCGGATTTCACATCTTCCGGCAGATGCTTGCCGCTCAACATGCCGGCAATGTCTTCATGCCCGCGCTCGGCCTCGGCCAGATCGCCCAGCAGCTTGCGGGTGGAAGCATCCGTGACGTGCTTCATCGCCTCATCATAAAAGCGGATGGCCTGCGCCTCCATGCGCTCGGCCTCTTCGCGGATGGTTTCGAGGGGCAGGTTCTTCACCAGCCAGTCCGGCTTGCGCTCATAAAACCCGCGCACATGTTCACGGCGGATGAGCGGAATGATTTCGCCGAAACGATCCCGATGCTGCTCGATCAGCATGTTGCGATGGGTCTGCTCGACTTCGGCCATGTCCTCGAAGAGTTTCGCGGACTGCGGATATTGCGCTTTCAGATGCGCGGCATAGGACCGATAGATGCGCGCATCATCCTCCTCTGACGAAATGGCGAGAGCGAGGATTTCCTGCTCACCCAGAGATGTGAAAGGGCGCTTGGAGAGGGAGAACAGGCTGCGAAACATGGGATCATCCTACTTAGAATAATTCTAAATAATCCTCCGCGATATTTTCCGCAAGTGAAATTAGAACGATTCTAATTCGTTTTTTCAACGTCCAAAACGTCGCATTGTGAGCGGCGGATCGGGCGTCCATAATGCGCCCATGACGGAGAAGATATTGATGACCGAAAGCATTCAGGCACGGGCCGCGCACAGTGCAGAGATACAAAGCCGTGCGGAGGCAGCAATGACGGAGATCGGCGTCGATGTGGCCTTTATCGACAGGCTGGTAGAGACCTTCTATGCCCGTATTCGCGATCATGAGACCCTCGGCCCGGTGTTCGACAATCGCCTGAATGGTCGCTGGCCGGAGCATATGGATAAGATGAAAGGCTTCTGGTCTGCCATCGCATTCAAGACCGGAGCCTATGGCGGCAAGCCGGTGCAGGCGCATCATGGCATGGATGGGCTGAGCGAGGGGTTGTTCACGCAATGGCTGGCGCTTTTTGCGCAGACGCTGGAAGAGATCGCGCCCAGCCGGGAGGCACGGGACTGGTTCATGGCCACGGCCGAGCGCATCGCCCGCAGCCTGACGCTTTCCCTCTTCTACAATCCGGCATTCGATGATCCCGCAATGAAGCGATAAAGCAAGAGCTTGCGTCCATTAGAAAAACGGAAATGCTTGACGCAATATCACCAAGATTCTCTTGAAGGCTGCAACCGGACATGGTTAGTAGTTCGCGGGAGGCGTACCAGGCGGTTCGCCTTAAATTCTATATTCAAGGCAAAATCGACATGGATCGCAGATCATTCATCCGCAATGCAGGTGCCGTCGGCGCCGGCGTTACCGCAACCGCGCTTGCCGCACCGGCCATCGCACAGGAAAATCCCAAGATTACCTGGCGCATGACCTCTTCCTTCACCAAGGGCCTCGACATTCTGTTCGGCGCAGGACAGATCGTGGCCGACCATGTGAAGGAAGCATCCGGCGGTAACTTCACCATTCAGCATTTTGCCGGTGGCGAAATCGTGCCCGCGCTTCAGGCTGCGGATGCCGTGACTTCAGGCACGGTCGAAATGGCCCATACCTGCTCCTACTATTATGTCGGTAAAGACCCGACCTTCGCCCTCGGCACGTCTGTTCCCTTCGGCCTCAATGCACGCCAGACCAACGCATGGTTTAATCAGGCGGGCGGCAACGAGCTGCTGAACGAGTTTCTGGCCAAGCACAACATCTATTCCATTTTGCTGGGCAACACCGGTGCGCAGATGGGCGGCTGGTTCCGCAAGGAAATCAACACCATCGATGACCTTAAGGGTCTGAAGATGCGCATCGCCGGCCTTACCGGCCAGGTCATGCAGAAGGTTGGCATCACACCGCAGCAGATCGCGGGCGGCGATGTTTATGCCGCGCTGGAAAAGGGCACCATCGACGCCACCGAATTCGTCGGCCCCTATGACGACCAGAAGCTCGGCTTTTACAAGGTCGCGAAATATTACTACTATCCCGCATGGTGGGAAGGTGGCCCTGCCTGCCACGCCTTCGTCAATCTCGAGAAGTTCAACAGCCTGCCGGAAAACTACAAGCGCATGCTGAAAGACGCCTGCGCGGTGGGCAGCGCCTCCATGCTGGAGCGTTACGATGCCCACAACCCCAAGGCCTTGAAGGAACTGGTAGCACAGGGCGCGATCCTGCGGCCTTTCAGCCAGGAAATTCTCGACGTATGCCACAAGGCAGCACTTGAGACCTATGCGGAGATTTCCGCCGTCAACGAGAACTTCAAGAAGATTTACGAAAGCCAGCAGGCCTTCAAGAAAGACGCCTATCTCTGGGCGCAGATCGCGGAATACACCTACGACACCTACATGATGATCCAGCAGCGCAACGGCAATCTGTAATCATCTGATTTTGATCGTACCGAATGGCCGCCCGACTATGCCGGGTGGCCATTTTTATTGGTGGCAGAGACGAGCTTCCAGACTTCCCGCTCCCGCCATGCCAACGGGCTCATGCCGGTGATGCGGCGGAATTCGCGATTGAAGTTGGATTTGGTCTGAAAGCCGCTTTCCAGCATGATCGCGGTCACGGATTGATCCGTTTCCTCCAGCAGCCGGCAGGCATCCCTTACCCTCAGCGCATTGATATATTGCGAGACATTGCCGCCCGTTGCGCGGTTGATGGCGTGGGAAATCTGGCGGCTGGGCAGCGATAGCCTGCGAGCCAACCGGGTCAGATTGAGGTTCTCGTCGCGATAAAATTTTTGCCGCGCCATCAGATCATCCAGCCGTGACATGATCTCTTGATCTTCGGCAGTCGGGCTGGCTGCCTCCGTGTCCGGCTCAACGATGCTTGGCAGTGCCTCCGGTTTGCTGTCTCCGGCAACCCATGCGGTGAGGCCGATCAGGAGAAGGCCGAGCAGATTGCCATTGCTGACGATCACGCCTGCATTTTCGCCGCGCGCCCAGTGAAAATCGAGCAGGACGAGAACATCGAAAGCCGCCGACAGGCAAAGGGCGGCGGCAGCAATATAGAGCGCGTGGTGGACCGATGTGACACTGGCAAATTGCGCCTCCTCCAACCCATCCGGCCCTCGGCGTCCGAGAAGCACGATGGCAATCGCATAGCCGACGAAGAGCGTGATCAGCATGAAATCGATGGCGATAGGAAACACGACCAGTGTGACGGCAATGACCACGGGCGGCAAGGCGATACTTGCGATGTTTGCGGCACTCCTGACGTTCCAGTCCTTCATCAGACTGCGAAAACTGGCATAGGCGAGCGACGGCAAGAATGACGCCATGATCGGCAGGGCGAATTTCAGCGCGTCGATCTGATATCCCCACCGCAGACCGACCAGAGTGGATTGCACGGCGCTCAGCGCAATCAAGGCCAGAAACGGTCGATTGGCTTTGCCTTCGCCATTACCGCGAAGGATCGATACCAGCATCAGACACAGCAAGAGTGCGACGACAATGGGCAAGGGAATGAAAACCACGGCAGGCGACCTGAAACAAAAAGAAGAATGCCTCCTACATGGACCAGATCGCGTTTGCGGACGACCTCAAACATGTTTCAGGGCGTGAAAAAACTGCAATGGATCGAAACCAGCCTCGTTGTTTCAAACCATGAGGCTTTTCCATGCGCTCCATCATCTCCGCAACCATTCTTCTGTCGGCATTCACCCTGCAATCCGCTCTGGCGGGTGAGAGTGTCGGCACCCGTGATATCACCATCCATTCCCCTGCCCGCGCCAAGGATTTGGCCGTCACCGTCTGGTATCCGTCTGATGGCAGAGGCGAAACGGTCAGGGTCGGCGAAAACAGGATTTTCGAAGGTGCCGCCGCTCTCAAGAATGCCGCCATTCAACCCGAACATTTGCCGCTTGTTATCCTGTCGCACGGCTCCGGCTCACGCGGTATCGGCATGGCGTGGGTTGCAACGGCGCTGGCCGAAGCTGGTTTCCTGGTCGTCGCACCCGATCATCCCGGCACGACCAGCGGCGATTCCACCCCGGAAGATACGCCGAAAATATGGGAGCGGACGGATGATATCTCCACCATCATCACCTCGCTGACAACCGATGCGAAATGGTCAAAAACCATCGATGCCAGTCGTATCGGCGTTCTCGGCTTTTCCTTGGGTGGTAGTACGGCGCTGGAACTGGCCGGTGCGCGGGCCGATCTCGACGCCTATGTGCAATATTGCGTTGATTATGCGACCTCGATGGATTGCAGGTGGTTTTCGGGCGGGCGTGGGTACAAAAACGATGCGCCGATCACCGTGCCGAAGTTCGATCTACGCAGTGTCGACAAGGCACGGTTCGAACAGTCCAACCACGATGCCCGCATCCGCACGGCGGTTCTTGTCGATCCCGGTCTTGAGGTTGCCTTCACCAAGGACAGCTTGAGGGCCATCGACATTCCGCTGTCCTTCATCAATCTGGGCAGTGTCGGCAAGATTCCTGTTTCCGTGCTGTCGGACCAGCTTGCCAGGGCTGTGCCACATGCGACCTATGCGCAGGTTGATGATGCCGATCACTTCAGCTTCCTGCCCGTGTGCAAACCTGACGCCGCCGAGTTTCTGAAATCGGTCGGGGAGATAGACCCGATCTGCGAACCGGCAGGCCCGCGCGACCGCAGGGATATTCACGCGCAACTGGTGAAGCTGATCGTGGATGCGTTTCAGACGACGCTTAAAGCCAGCAACTGACCGTCTCAGCCGTCAGGGATATCGATCAAAGCCGGTGGTTCTTTCCGCCGGCTTTGCCATGCGAAACAACACAATACGGAACTCACTGAATATTAACACTATTTTCAAACCTCGGTTGCAGAAGTGGTAGGGCGCTGGTCTTTTCAGCCGCGAAGAAAGTCAAAATCAAAAACTGGCCTTGGGGAATATAATGCTTATCGACAACTTATTAGCGCGCTTCAAAATACAGACAAAAGTCATTGTTTTTATCGCGCCATTCGTCGCAAGTATTCTGGCAGTAGGGCTTTCGGGCCTCTATGCCTCAAACCTTTTGCAAAGTCGCATGGATGTTTCCAACACCATCCTTCAATCCTTGACGGGATTTAAGGAAGTCTATGGCGGCATGACATCTTTTCTGAACAACACCAATGATGAGACGCGCACGGCGCTGCACCGCCAGCTGGCCGAGCAGGCCAATTTCCTGCGTGCGAACGAAGATGGAAGCTCCACCGAAATAAAAGATGCAATCGAGCGGACAAAAACCATCGATAGCCAAGTCGATGAATTGTGGTCGAGCCACCAGAAGGAGCAGGCGCTTCGTGCTGGCATGGGTGCCGACCTCTCCACCGTGCTGAAAGAGCTGAACGGTCTTCTGGCCAACGCCACCAACATCAGAAATACGCTTCAGACCGACGAGACCAAGGCCAAGCTGCTTTTGCGTGAGGCCGACAAGCTGAACCGCGGCGCCAACCTCATTGCCACCGTTGTGACCGACTTCAACAAGGTCACCTCGCCGGAAGAAAAGACCGCCGTGGTGAAGGCTGCCATCGGCACGCTGGAGCCGACCGTCAAGGAACTTGTCGCCATTGCCTCCGCCGACCAGAAGATGATCATCGATCAGCTTGCCGATGGCGTGACGCAAATCCGCGCGCAGCTGGACATCGGTGTCGTCAATGATGCCACCGTCGGCACCATTGAGCGCGTGGTCAACCTCATGCGCCCGGCAACCATTCGTCTCCAGGGTTTTGCGACCGTCAAATCCCGGCAGGCGACGGAAGTTTTCGGCCAGCTTGACCAGCCCATCGAACAGGCCAGCACATTTCTGGCAACCGCGCGCCAGATCGGTGATGATGCCAAGAACCTTGAGCTTGAAATGGCAGGCTATGTCGCCGCCCCAACCAAGGCTGCACAGGAAAAGTTCAGCGATGCCGCTTTCCGTCTGAATGTTTCGGCAGGTAGCATGTCGAGTGATGCGGCGATGTCCGATATCACCCGCAAGAGCGCCAAGATCATCGACGAAACCGCAACCAAACTGGATCGCGCCGCAGCCGATCTTCTGGCCCTGTCACAGCAGCGCAAGGTTGCCTTCAGCATGGCGGAAGAGCAAATCCGCCGTGTCTGGGTCAATCTGACGGATTTCGCCGAAAAGCAGCGCACCGCTGCAGATACGGAACGCAGCAAGGCTGACAGCATCTCGCTCTCTGCCATGGTCATCGGCGTGTTCGTCGCAATCTTTGCCGGTATCGGTCTGGTCATGACCTTCAAGGGTCCGATCCTCGGCATCGTCAATGCAATGAAGCGTCTGGCCAAGGGCGATATCGACATTCCGCTGGATGGTAAGAACCGTTACGACGAAATCGGCGACATGGCGCGTGCGCTTGAGGTCTTTAAGGAAAATGCCGAGGAGCGCACCCGCCTGGAGGTTGCTACTGAAGAGCAACGCGCTTCTGCCGAAGCACAGCGGCAGTCCAATGATGCCGAGCGCAAGGAGCTGGATCGCCAGATCCAGTTTGCGGTCAGCGCCTTGGCTGGCGGTCTGGAGCGCCTGTCTGCCGGTGATATCTCCACCACCATCGACACGCCCTTCAACGACCGCCTGGAGCAACTGCGCGTAGACTTTAACCAGTCTATGCTGCGGCTGCGCGAGACGATTGGCGGCATTCGCGAGAATGTCGGTGCCATCAGAGGCAATGCCCAGCAAATGTCGGAATCCGCCGTCGATCTGGCCCGCCGTACCGAACGTCAGGCGGCGTCGCTGGAAGAAACGGCAGCGGCAGTGGACGAGGTCAATTCCAACATGCGCAATGCCGTGGACCGCGCCCGCGAAGCCAACGGCATTGTCGACAAGACCCGTCGCAACACCGAGGAATCGCTGGTCATCGTCCGCAACGCGGTCTCGGCCATGCAGCGCATCGAGAATGCGTCCCAGACAATCGGCAATATCACCGAGGTCATCGACTCCATCTCGTTCCAGACAAACCTGCTGGCCTTGAACGCGGGCGTGGAAGCGGCGCGTGCGGGTGAAGCCGGCAAGGGTTTTGCCGTGGTTGCCCATGAGGTCCGCGAGCTTGCCCAGAGATCAGCCGCAGCCGCCAAGGAAATCCGTGAGCTGATTGCAATCTCCTCCACCGAAGTCGCAGCCGGATCGAGCCTTGTGACCAAGACGGGTGAAGCACTTGCCCAGATCGGCACGCAGATTTCCCATGTCAGCGATCAGGTCCACCAGATCACCCAGGCGACACAGGACCAGTCCGTTGCCATGCAGCAGATCAACAGCTCCGTCGGCGAGGTGGATCTGCTGACGCAGCAGAATGCGGCCATGGTGGAAGAAACAAGTGCGGCCAGCGAACAGCTGAACGAAGAAACCGATCAGCTGCTGAGTCTGCTGGAGCAGTTCCGTCTGGAATCGCATGACAGACAGCGGAACCACCGTTTCGCTGCATAAGCTCCATCGACTGATGATCTAACTGACGCGCGGGCATCTTGTCCGCGCGTTTTGCTTTCTGGCGTTCACATCTCGATAGCGAAATCTTGACCTTAAAAAATTCCTCCCGCTCTGGCTCATCTGCATCCGTAAAGATTGGATTCAGCCTTTTTTGATAATTTGTCGTTAGTCATATTTTTTCTCGGGTCTCAGGGTGGTGCGCGTTGTGCTTGCCCGCTTGTTTTGCGTACGGGTTCTCATGCATCGATTGACAGTGCCAGCCTTCGTCCTAGCCTGCCTATCCATTACCGGCTGTACGTCCAGTTCCGGGCCGGAAGGCCTGATGGCGGGCATACCTTCCAAGGAAACCACGAGTTCGGTGACGCCTTCGGCTCCCGTGCCGCAAGCCAGTGTCGGCGCCCCGTTTCGTGCCGAACCCGCGCAAAAAGTGCTGGCCTGGGGCGGTCCGATGCCATCAGGTTCACCCGCTTTTGCTGCCGTTGATCATCAGACGGCACCGCGCGTGGTGCCAGAGATCGAGAGACCGATGGCCCCGCAGGCCGGTGTGGTTCTACCCAATGAAAAGCCGGTGCAGATGGCCATGGCCGCAGCACCTGCCATCAATGCCGGTCCGGCGGTGCGCTCGCGCATTTTCAAGTCCAATTTCAGCGATGCCAAGCCAATCAATTTCGGCAAGGTCACGCCACGGCATTTCCCGGTTCACGGTGTCGATGTTTCCCGCTGGCAGGGCGATATCGATTGGGAACGGTTGAGATCACGCGGCGCGAACTTCGCCTTCATCAAGGCAACCGATGGCGGCGACCATCTGGACCCGATGTTCAAGACCAACTGGAACCGCGCCAAGGCGGCTGGTGTCAAACGAGGTGCCTACCACTTCTTCTACTGGTGCCGCCCTGCAAGTCATCAGGCTGAATGGTTCATTCGCAACGTGCCGCGTGACCCGGACGCCCTGCCACCCGTCATCGACGTGGAATATAACGGCGAATCCAGCTGCAAAATGCGCCTGCCCCGCGCCAAGGTGCTGGAAAAGATGCAGGTCTTCATGGACATGCTGGAGCGCCATTATGGCCAGCGCCCGATCATCTATACCGCACCGGATTTCTACAAGGATCACCTGTCAGGCGAACTCCTGAACTACCCCTTCTGGCTGCGCGCTGTGGCCCAGCATCCATCCAAGGTCTATCCGGATCGCAAATGGCTGTTCTGGCAATATTCCGGCTCCGGTCTGTCGCATGGGGTGGAAGGCAAGATCGACCTCAACGTCTTCAGCGGCAGCGAAGAGTCCTGGCATCGCTGGACACGCAGCAACGGCTGATCACCGGGCGGGCGCCTACGTCGAAAACTTCTTGGCACCCGCCACGCAGGCCACGACACCCAGTGTGACGACCATCATCGCCACACTCACTGGCTCACCCAGCAGGGTCGCGGCCAGCGTGAGGCCGAAGAAGGGCTGGAGCAATTGCAATTGCCCGACAGCCGCGATGCCGCCAAGCGCCAGCCCGCGATACCAGAAGATGAAGCCAATCAGCATGCTGAACAGCGACACGTAAAACAGGCCGCCCCACGCCGTGCCGGTTATGTTGCCCCAGTTTGCAGGCATCGTGAAAATGGCGAGCGGCAGCATGACGGGCAGCGACAAAACCAGCGCCCAGGAAATGACCTGCCAGCCACCCAGACGCCGAGACAGGGCAGCGCCTTCCGCATAACCCAGCCCGCAAACGGCAATAGCACCTAGCATCAAGAGATCACCGCTGAGCGACGCGGCACCATCCTGCGTCAGTGCAAAACCGGCGACCAAGGCACTGCCGAGGCAGGAGAATGCCCAGAACGCCAAGCGCGGCCTTTCCCCGCCACGCAGCACTGCGAAGATTGCGGTGGCGAGCGGCAGAAGACCGATGAAGACGATGGAGTGGGCCGAGGTGATATGTTTCAGCGCCAAGGCGGTGAGCAGCGGAAAGCCGACGACAACGCCCAGCGAAACGATGGCTAGCGACAGAAGATCGCTGCGCGCCGGACGCTTTTGCTGAAATGCGACAAGCAGCGCCAGAGCAAGCAGCCCTGCAATGCTGGCACGGGCAAGCGTCAGAAACGCCGGGTCAAAGCCCGTCACTGCCATACGCGTCGCAGGCAAAGAGCCGCTGAAGATGACCACGCCTAAAAATCCGCTCCACCAGCCGCTCGATGTTCTGTCCATGTCATAACTCCATTTCGGCTAAAGCTATGCGCCGTCACGGCTGGTAATGACAGAAACAGTGCGATACAGTTTACACAAACTGTTATGGTATCTGGAGCAGTACGGATGAATATGGCCGCCCTAAAAGTGGACAGTTCCGCGCCCCGCATAGAGGCTGTCATGGCGGAGATTCGACGCCGTATTTCTGCCCGTACGCTGACGCCGGGCGCAAAGCTGCCATCCGTGCGTGGCTTTGCCAAGGCCATGCAGGTCTCCGCTTCGACCGTTGTGGAGGCCTATGAACGGCTGGTGGCGGAAGGCGCCATCCGGTCTCGCCCCGGCTCCGGCTTTTATGTGTCGAGCACTCTTGCACCGCTCTCTCTAGCCGATATCGGCCCAAAACTCGACCGGGCAATCGACCCATTCTGGGTATCACGGCTGGCGCTGGATGGCCGCGACGATATGGCAAAGCCCGGTTGCGGCTGGATGCCAGCCTCATGGATGCCGGAAGACATCCTGCGCCGCGCCATGCGCACCCTCTCACGCGGCGACCTGCAGCACTTGACGGACTACAGCACTCCGCTCGGGCTTTTGCCCATGCGGCAGCTTCTCTCCCGCCGGCTGGCAGAACAGGGCGTGCAGGCGGGTTCGGAGCAGATCATGCTGGTCGATTCCGGCACGCAGGCCATCGATCTTCTCTGCCGCTTTCTGCTGGAGCCCGGCCAGACGGTGCTGGTGGATGACCCATGCTATTTCAACTTTCACGCCCTTCTGCGCGCCCACCGCGTCAAGGTCGTTGGGGTACCCTACACGCCCCATGGGCCGGATGTGGCGCTGTTCGAGCAGGCCTTGAGCGAGCATCAACCCCGGCTCTACATCACCAATTCCGCCATCCACAATCCGACCGGAGCCGTGCTGTCGCCTGTCACCGCGCATCGGGTACTGATGCTGGCCGAACGGGCCGGGATGACCATTGTCGAGGACGATATCTTTGCGGATTTCGAAGAGCAGAAGGCACCACGTCTTGCCGCTTTTGATGGGCTCAACCGCGTCGTGCAGATCGGCAGCTTTTCCAAAACCCTCTCGGCTTCGGCCCGCTGCGGTTACATTGCAGCACCCAATGACTGGATCGAGCCGCTGACGGACATGAAGATCGCCGCCAGCTTTTCCGGCAGCCAGTTGAGTGAAATGTTGGTGTTCACCGCTCTCAAGGACGTCCATTACCGCCGCCATATGGAGGCGGTGAAGGCGCGGCTTGCCAATGCGAGACTGGATGTGGCGGCGCGACTGAAAGGAATTGGCATCACGCCGTGGATCGAACCGCAGGCGGGTGTCTTTCTGTGGTGCAAGCTGCCCGACAGGGTAGATGCCGCCGAACTTGCCCGACACGCACTGGCGAAAAACATGGTGCTCGCGCCGGGCAATATCTTCGGTCAGGCAGAGACCACGTCCGCCTTCATGCGGTTCAATGTCTCACAATGCGATGGGCCAGGCATGATCGAAATATTGCAACAGGCGATGGCTTCCATGAGATCGCGCGCCTAGAGCGTTTCCTTGTTAAATGGAAACGTTCTGCCGGAGCAGATTTTCGTCGGGGCTAAGGCGATCGGCGAAGGGCATACCCAAAGGTACGGTCGAGCCGATCGCCTTAGCCCTGGCGGAAATATGCCCGGCCCTTCGGGTTGGTTGAAACGGGCCGTCTGCTTGCCCGGACGGCTTGGCGGTATGCTAAGGCTACGGCACGCGCCGTCCGGACAAGCAGTCGATCCCGTTTGAACCAACAGAACTGTTTCCATTTAACAAGGAAACGCTCTAGCGGTATATTTCATCATTCTCACATTTCTGGAACCAATCACGCAGATTTGCATTTTCTCCCCATAGAAGAGGAGAAAATACCATGACTTTCGATCCAAATCTGCCACGCGACCCTAATCTTCGTCCGGACCGTCCGGAGCTGCGTACCACACCAGAAGCCGCTCGCAAGTCGGCTGGCTGGGCACCTTGGGTAGCCGTCATCGCCGTCCTTCTCGTGGGCGGCTTCATATGGATGCAGATGAGTGCACCTTCGACAACTGACCCAACCACAACATCTTCGACGACGCCTCCGGCTGTCACCGACCAGGCTCCGGCACCAGCGCCAATGACCCCGGCCGCTCCGCCAGCCAACAACACGACCCCTGCTTCGCCAAACACTGGCGGCACGCAGACACAGCCATAACAACTGAGGTTGTTAGTTGAATGGAAGAACCGCTTGCCCCACCGGGCAGGCGGTTTTTTTGCGCCCTCGTCTATCCGGGCTGAAAACATCAAAAGCCTTGAAACAGAAAATCCGTCGCAGCCATGATCGCATGATCATCATCGGAAAAGCGACCGATGGTTTCGTGAATATCCCGCACGGATATGACGCCCAACATATGAGTGACCATTATCACAGTCTTTCCAGCCACTTCTAATTTGGGATTGAGGCGCAGGATCGGCTTGGGAAACTCTTCGAAAGACAGCAACGGTGCCACGACGCGTGTGTCGAGATTGTCAATGATCGTTGCCTGAAGATCAATGACCAGCGCGCCAGACTTCAGGCGATAGATATCGAAACGCGCCATCAAAACTTACGATATTGTGCCAGTGGCAAACCGTGCTTTTCTACATACTCATTAGACTGCCGGATGGCCTCGGCATTTTCCAGCCGCCACACGCGTTCACGTTCCGCCTTGATGGCTCGGCTTATACCCTCTTCCGCCGCGCGCGAAATATTGATCTTCAACTCACGCGCCTGCTCAACGAGCGCGCTATCCAGGGAAAGATTTGTTGCTTTTCTGGCTGTAGACGGCATGAAAACCTCCGGCTTGATGCGCATAGTTTATACGCATCAAAGCCTAAGGCAAGATCAATCGTCTTTCATCTTCAGCGCTGCGATGAAGGCTTCCTGCGGAATGTCCACCTTGCCGAACTGCCGCATGCGCTTCTTGCCTTCCTTCTGCTTGTCCAGAAGTTTGCGCTTACGGGTGGCGTCGCCGCCGTAGCACTTGGCGGTCACGTCCTTGCGCATGGCCGAGATGGTTTCGCGTGCGATCACATTGCTGCCGATGGCGGCCTGGATCGGGATTTTGAACATGTGGCGCGGAATAAGGTCTTTCAGCTTTTCGCACATGTCACGGCCACGCTTTTCAGCGGCCATGCGGTGCACCAGCATGGAGAGCGCATCCACCGGCTCGCCATTGACCATGATCGACATCTTCACGAGATTGCCTTCGCGGTAGCCATCGAGATGGTAATCGAAGGAAGCATAGCCCTTGGAGATGGACTTCAGGCGGTCGTAGAAATCGAAGACGACTTCGTTGAGCGGCAGCTCATAGGTGATCATGGCGCGCTTGCCGACATAGGTCAGCTCGGTCTGAACACCACGGCGATCCTGACAAAGCTTCAGAATACCGCCGAGATAATCATCAGGTGTCAGGATGGTCGCCTTGATCCACGGTTCGCGGATCTCGGAAATTTTCACGACATCGGGCATGTCAGCCGGGTTGTGCAGCTCACGCTCGGAGCCATCGGTCATGGTCAGCTGATAAACCACCGAAGGGGCGGTCGCGATGAGGTCGAGATCGAATTCGCGCTCGAGGCGTTCCTGAATGATTTCCAGATGCAGCAGGCCGAGGAAGCCGCAGCGGAAACCGAAGCCGAGAGCGGCAGACGATTCCATTTCAAACGAGAAGGACGCGTCGTTGAGGCGAAGTTTGCCCATGGCGGCGCGCAGATCTTCAAAGTCGGCAGCATCGACCGGGAACAGGCCGCAGAACACCACCGGCTGGGCAGGCTTAAAGCCGGGCAGAGCCTGCGCGGTTGGGCGCTTGTCTTCGGTGATGGTATCACCGACTCGGGTATCGGCCACTTCCTTGATCGAACCGGTAATGAAGCCGATTTCGCCCGGACCGAGGCTATCGACAGCCACCATCTTCGGCGTCAGAACGCCGACGCGTTCTACTTGATATTTTGCGTCCGTGCCCATCATGCGGATGGTCTGGCCCTTGGTCAGCACGCCATCAAGCACGCGCACGAGAACCATGACGCCGAGATAGGTATCGTACCAGCTATCGACCAGCAGGGCCTTCAACGGACCCTTTTCGCCAAGCTCGCTTTTTGGCGGCGGCAACTGATGGACGATGGCTTCCAGAACGTCGGGAATGCCGAGACCGGTCTTGGCTGAGATCAACACGGCCTGAGATGCATCGATGCCGATGACTTCTTCGATCTGTTCCTTGATGCGCTCGGGCTCGGCAGCAGGCAGATCGATCTTGTTCAGAACCGTGACCAGTTCATGATTGTTGTCGATGGCCTGATAGACATTGGCCAGCGTCTGCGCTTCCACGCCCTGGGACGCATCCACCACCAGAAGCGAGCCTTCGCACGCCGAAAGCGAGCGAGACACTTCATAGGCAAAGTCGACGTGGCCGGGCGTGTCGATGAGGTTCAGCACATAGATTTCGCCGTTATTCGCCTTGTAATGCAGGCGCACGGTCTGTGCCTTGATGGTGATGCCGCGTTCGCGCTCGATATCCATGTTGTCGAGCACCTGCTCGGACATATCGCGCTCGGCAAGGCCGCCAGTAGACTGGATCAACCGGTCTGCCAGGGTCGATTTGCCATGGTCGATATGGGCAACGATGGAGAAGTTGCGGATATGGTCAAGCGGAGTGCGGGTCGAATTTGTGCTCATGCTCCGCGCTATAGCAGGGGCCTTTGCGCTGGAAAAGCGGGAATTTGGTTAAAAGCCTTTTAAGTTGGGCTTTTTCAGCAGGCAGACGAGCGTTAGCAGAAAT
The DNA here is from genome assembly GCA_900473205.1 of Hyphomicrobiales bacterium. Lineage (GTDB taxonomy): Bacteria > Pseudomonadota > Alphaproteobacteria > Rhizobiales > Rhizobiaceae > Agrobacterium. Next base: position 79,677 of record UCLB01000006.1, on the reverse strand, counting down.
GTGACAAGCGATATGGCGAGTTGCGATGCTGCATGGCACAGCTGCATGCCGCATTTCTCACCTAGCGATCAATAATTCCATCATCATGGATATTGACTCCATCATCTGAGATTTATATTCTCTCATAATGGAAAATGAAACCGACACCTTCGAACGCTCGATCGCGGATCGCATCAAGTATCTGCGAACGCAGGGCAGCCTCACACTCGAGCAGCTCGCCAGCGCCTCCGGCGTCAGTCGCGCCATGATCTCGCGGATCGAGCGCGGAGAAGCCAGCCCAACGGCAGCGCTACTGGCGCGGATTTGCGCAGCATTGGGCCTTTCGCTTTCCGGCTTCTTTGCGGAGGATGACGAGATCGTTTCCCCGCTGATGCGCAAACGGGATCAGTCCACCTGGAAGGACCCGGAAAGCGGTTACGTACGCCGCGTCATCTCTCCGCCGCGGGTCGATTCCGATATCGATATCGTCGAGGTCGATTTTCCGCCCCATGCAAAGGTCAGTTTTCCTCCACACACCGCAAGCCGCGGCATGACGCAATATGTCTGGCTGCTGGAGGGAACCCTCGAAATGACGACAGGTGCCGAGGTCTACCTGATGGAGCCTGGCGACTGCCTGTTCATGCCCGTGGGCGAAGGGCACATATTTCACAATCCGTCCGACCACCCTGCCCGTTATGCGGTGGTGCTGGACCAGCGAAAGCGCTGACATTTCAGGAGTTTTAAATGACGACTATCCGCATGCTGAACGGCGAGGAAACCCTGGCCGTACTCCCGGACCTTTGCGAAGTCCTATCCGATTGCGTCAATGGCGGCGCCTCCGTCGGCTTCATGCTGCCCTTTGCACCCGCAGATGCGACTGCCTTCTGGCAGAACGTGGCAAAGTCAGTGGAAAATGGCGACACGATCCATGTGGTGGCAGAGGTGGACGGCAAAATCGTCGGCACCGTACAGGTGGGACTTTCCTCCAAACCCAACCAGCCTCACCGTGGTGACCTGATCAAACTTCTGGTGCATCGCTCCGCGCGTGGGCTTGGACTGTCGCGCCTGCTCATGGAGCGGGTGGAGGCCGAAGCCGTCAGCCGTGGCCGTACACTTCTGGTGCTGGATACAGCCTCCGGCAGCAAGGCCGAAGCGATATACCCTCGCTACGGCTGGCAGCGCGTTGGCGTCATCCCCAATTACGCCATGCATCCCGATGGTCGTTACTGCGATACGACGTGGTTCTACAAAGACATCGGCTAGATTTTCGCCGCATCGACGCTTGCAAACATCTGCTTGGCCGCAGAACATGGCCTCATCGTTTCGAAACCGGACCATTGATGAGGGCCCAAATGACAGACACAGCGGCCAAGCCACGCATTTCCATTATCTATTGCACCCAGTGCAACTGGCTCCTGCGCTCGGCATGGATGGCGCAGGAATTGCTGCATACATTCTCCGACAACCTCGCAGAAGTTGCCCTCGTGCCCGCAACCGGCGGACGCTTCGAAATCCTGCTGGATGGAAACGTCCTATGGGAACGCAAGCGCGATGGCGGCTTCCCCGGACCAAAGGAACTCAAGCAACGGGTTCGTGATGTCATCGACCCCGACCGCGACCTCGGCCACCTCGACCGATCCAAGAACGAAGGGCTGGATAGCTGATTCCTTTTACGGCGTGTCCACGAAGGCCTATCGTGGGCCTCTCAATGTGTCGCCAACAGGCATCCACGACGGTTCCTCAAGTTTTTTCGCTGAAAAATCAATGATCGTCACAAAACTTCAAAATCTCTGTTGACACCAGACGGCTGCCCCCGTACATGGCTCCTCGTCGCCCAGATGGCGGAATTGGTAGACGCGCCAGCTTCAGGTGCTGGTACTCGAAAGGGTGTGGAGGTTCGAGTCCTCTTCTGGGCACCATTCCATTTTTGATCTTAGCCAGATCAATCACTTACCGAAAATGACACTGAGAAAAATCGCCCTCGGGGCGAGGTGATGAGTGTTGTTTGTTCGGGAAACAGCCAAGCGAAAACGCATTTTTCAACGACCAAAACGGATTCGCGTCTTGGCTGACAAAAACACTCTAAAAATGTGATTATGGCTTACTGACCGCCAGCGGCTGCGCCTTCGTTCGGCGAATGCTCTTCGCAGTTCGGCGTGCAGGATAAAACCGTGCGGGCGGTCTGTCGGAACACGCGCACCGTGTTGCCTTCATCGATAGAAACAAGCACGCGCTCATCGACGATGGCATTGCCTTCGGCATCCAGCAGCACGAGATTGGTAGTGCCGAAGCTGCGGCCTGTCAGAACGATTGTGGTGGCGTCTGCGACGGTGGCATCTGCGACCTTGGAGTTTCCGATAATGACCTTGCTGACGGGACGATCAAGCTTCAGCACGCGGGCGTGATTCATGGAAACACGCAGCATATCGTCATCGGCAGACATCACCATTGCTGGCGTTGCGACAAGCAACGTCAGGGAAACAGCGATTCGAGCCATAAAAGCGGATGACATGGACAGGGGGCAGCCTTGATTGACGCAACGTGATCAAAAACACCATGCGCGGGATTGGTGAATGAAGCGTTAAGTGCGAATCCCATAATGATATGCATCGATCACAAATTTCCGGTTGCGTCGGCTACGCCTGCCCAATGACCCATAATTGCACAACGCATGCGTTACGTTTTGACGCACGGCGTCCAAAAAAAACACGCTGAAACCCTTGAAAACAAGCGCATTCAGCCTTCTGTAAAATTTGAAAATCTACTTTACCGTATTGTTTACTATGCTCAATTCGACATCGTATTTACCGTTTTTTAACGAGATTTTTTAAGCGGTTGGAAATCGACCCTCTGTAATTTAGGGACAACCGAACAACGGAAAACAGTTGTCGGCGTGCTGAACAACAAAACAGAGTTTAGGAGAACCCGCATGACACAGATTTTCGCTCGCTTCATGAAAGACGAATCCGGCGCGACCGCCATCGAATACGGCTTGATCGCAGCTTTGATTTCCGTTGCTATTATCGCCGGTGCTGGCGTAGTTGGTACACAGCTGAATACGCTGTTCACTAACCTCGGCACAAAGATGACAGCAGCTAAGACAGAATCTGCAAAGTAAATTAGATTTGCACATGGCAATAGAGGGTCGCTTCCAGTGCGTGGAGGCGACTCTTTCATATTGAACAAATTGCTACAGCCTCGCAACAAATGCAGAGAAGTAATATGCTCGCAATTACGATTCTATTTCTGCTTCCCCTTTGCTTGGCCTTCGCTGCGGTTACCGATCTACTGACGATGACCATTCCGAACAAGGTATCCGCAATTCTTCTTATTTCTTTCTTTGTTATAAGTCCTTTCACGTCCATGGGCTGGAACGACATCGGGCTTAGCATCGTCGCTGCAATTCTGGTTTTCTCAGTTTGTTTTTCGTTGTTTGCTTTTAATATAATGGGCGGCGGCGACGCCAAACTCTTAACCGCCTGTTCTATGTGGTTTGGCTTGAGCCTCCCCCTCGCCGTCTTTATTCTGACTGTAGCCGTATTTGGCGGTTTTCTCACTATCGGCATTATTATGCTGCGTTCACGGTCACAGGAAATCATGGCGAGTGGTTTGCCCATTCCCGACTCGTTAATTTTCGCTAAAAAAGTGCCATATGGGATCGCCATCGCAGCCGCTGGCTTGCTGACTTATCCCGAAACACCAATCGTACAACTTGCAATGCAGCACATGATGTGACGTCAATCCGGCGAAAACCACGCCGTTTATTTCTCATTAACCACAAGCCGACAGATTTTATTAACCATAATTACACTAATGGCGGGCCATGGTGAGGGCAGAGATTCTGACTCTTTCAAGGTCCCAGCATGAAGCCGTCGCGTGTCATCATCCTTTCTGTCGCTGTCGTTGCCGCCGGTCTTGCCGGGTTGCTGGCCATGCAGCTTGCGACCCCTCAGCAGGTGGTTGAAAAAGCGGAAGCGATTATCCAGAAAGAGCCGACGGTCAATGTTCTGGTCTCGTCCGTCAATCTTCCCGTTGGCAGCCGGTTGAGCCCGGACTCGGTGCGCTGGGCACCTTGGCCACAGGGAAGTATCAATGACAGCCTCGTTACAGAGACCAAAAGACCGGACGCCATTACTGAACTGACCGGCTCCATCGTACGGCTGCCGCTGTTCGAAGGCGAGCCCTTGCGCTCTGAAAAGCTGGTAGATTCCAGCACCAGCATCATGTCCTCGCTGCTGCCTGCCGGCAAACGCGCCGTCGCCACGGAAATCTCGGTCGCCACGGGTGCAGGCGGTTTCGTGCTGCCGAATGACCGTGTCGATGTGATCATGGTGCGCAAGGGTGATGCAGGCACATTCATCACGGAAAACGTCCTCAACAATGTCCGCGTTCTGGCCATCGACCAACAGATCAAGGAAGGCGAAGGCGGTACGACCGCGGTCGTCGGTGCAACTGCGACCCTGGAACTGACTCCGGAGCAGGCGAAAATCATGACCGTCGCGCAACAGATGGCGGATCGTTTGACGCTATCCCTGCGCTCGATTGCCGATGCTCAGGACAGCGATACGAAAGCCGCCGACTATCTTCTGAGCGGTGGCTCGGGACAACCGGCAATTCAAGTGATCAAATCCGGCTCTATCGTCCGGGAAGGACAGGGGGGGTCGTCACAATGATCGCATCTCACGGATTTTTGCGCCTGAAACAGGCCATGCGCTCTTCCGTCACGGGCGGACTGGCGTTTTGTATCGCGTTTTCGGGCTTCCCCGGCATGAATGCGCCTTTCGGGCTTTCGACACATGAGGCGCTCGCCCAAAGCGCCAGCATCGTGCGCATCAGTGAGAGCGGCCAAGGCGTTCGCAAACGCTTGAAGCTGGGCCTGAACAAGGCATTGGTCATTGATCTGCCGCAGGATGCGCATGATATTCTCGTGGCCGATCCCAGCATGGCGGATGCCGTGACCCGCAGTTCGCGGCGTATCTATCTGTTCGGCAAAGCTGTCGGTCAAACGAATATCTTCATCTTCGGAGATCGGGGTCAGGAAATCGTCAGCCTCGATCTGGAAGTCGAACGCGACATTTCCGGGCTTCAGGCCAATCTGCGTCGCTTTATTCCGGAATCGGATATTCGCGTCGAGATCGTATCGGACAATATCGTGCTTTCGGGAAGTGTGCGCACGCCGCAGGATTCCGCCCGTGCCGTTCAGCTCGCCACCGCCTTCCTGAAAGGCGGTGAGGCGACCACGCGTAACATTACCGAAACAAGCCAGAGCAATGGCGATGGCGCCGTCGCCATTTTCGCTGAAGACCGCCAGCAATCCTCCATCGTCAACATGCTGACGATCGAGGGTGAAGATCAGGTAACGCTGAAGGTAACTGTTGCGGAAGTCAGCCGTCAGGTTCTGAAGCAACTTGGTTTCAATGGTTCGATCAGCGGTTCAAATGGTCAGGTTTCATTCTCTAATCCATCCAACCTCGGAAACGCCATCGGTCTCGCAGGCACGGGCAACATTACCGGGACCATCGGCAAGTTGACCCTCGGCAGCTATTTCAATGCCATGGAACAGGCTGGTGTGATGCGGACGCTGGCCGAGCCTAGCCTGACAGCGATTTCTGGAGAGCAGGCAAAATTCTATGTCGGCGGAGAGTTCCGTCTGGCTGCCGAACAGGAAGTCGCTTTCGACAGCACCACAGGTCAACCGACCGTCACGCGCTCAACGGATACGGTGAATTACGGTATAGAGTTGAACTTCCGACCCGTTGTCTTGTCGCCCGGACGCATAAGCCTGAAAATCGAGACCAACGTTTCCGAGCCGACCTATGAAGGCAGCGTCACGACTGGCAACGGCAGCAGCACGAGTGTTCCCGGCAGCACATATCTGTCGATCCGCAAGCGTGAGGCCTCGACCAGCGTGGAACTTCCCTCCGGCGGCTCCATCGTCATCGCCGGTCTCGTCCAGGACAATGTGCGCCAGGCAATGTCCGGCATTCCCGGCGTTTCCAAGGTGCCGGTATTGGGCACGCTCTTCCGCAGCAAGGACTTCATTCGCAACGAAACCGAACTCGTCATCATCGCCACGCCTTATCTGGTGCGGCCCGTATCGCGCAACGAGATCGCCCGGCCTGACGACAACTTCAACCCGGAAAACGATGCGGCCATGTATTTCATGAACCGGGTGAACAAGGTTTACGGCAACAGGCAGCAGGCTCACACACAGCCCTATCAGGGCTCGGTAGGGTTTATCTACAAATGACAAAGATATTTCAGATGAAGCCTTTCGCACAACGCCACACCATCCGCCGGGCCGGCCTCGTTCTGGGACTGCTGACGACGGCAGCGCTGGCGCAGGGCTGCGCGCGTGACCCGATGTCAACAGGCGCTATTCCAGACGACTACCGCACCCGTCACCCGATCACGCTTTCGGAAGCGCAGCACTCGCTGGATATTCCGGTCTCGTCCGGCGACAACCGCCTGACGGTAGGCATGGCCGACAATATCAAGGGCTTTGCGCAGAGCTACACGGCGACGTCCTCCGGTGTCGTGCAAATCCAGGTGCCGACGGGCTCTGCGAATTCAGCGGCCGCCTCGATCCTCAAGCGTCAGATCCGCTCGGTGCTGAACTCTTCAGGCATCCCCGCTGGCAAGATCGTCGAGACGCATTATGGCGCTGCTCCAACGGGCGATGCCGCTCCCATTCGACTGAGCTTCATTGCCATGACAGCGATGACCGGGCAGTGCGGACAGTGGCCGGACGACCTGTCCAACAACACCTATTCCAACAAGAACTGGTACAATTTCGGCTGCGCCTCCCAGAACAATCTGGCGGCCCAGGTGGCCAACCCGATGGACCTTGTCGGCCCGCGCGGCATGAGCCCGATCGATGCGGAGCGCCGCTCCGTCGTCATCGGCAATTATCGTGCAGGCAAGACGACGGCAACAACGGAATGATGTCCGACAGAGAACGCATGCGGCAACGGGAAAAACAATGAGCTCGGTAGATTACGATATTCAGCGCGGACATCCCGAAGAGCCAAGCGCCGACGAGCCATTGCGCGCAGGCGACATGGATGGTTTGCGGCCTCTGCCCCGCATCTCCATCCATGCCTTTTGCGAAAGCGAGGCCATGCAGCGGCTGATGGAACGCCTTTCCAACGACAGGCGCATGACCAAGGTCAGCCTGCGTGTGACGAATGGAGAGATCGAAGCAGCAGCGACGATGTTTTCTTCCAGCCCGACGCCGAACCTCATCATTCTCGAAACGGTGCGAGAGCCCTCTAACCTGCTGAACGATCTGGCGCCGCTGGCCGAAGTCTGCGACCCCACGACCCGCGTCATCATCGTTGGGCGTTACAATGACATTTCGCTCTATCGCGACCTCATCCGCAACGGCATTTCGGAATATCTGGTCGCGCCCATCAAGATGCCGGATCTGCTGGCCTCCATCTCGGCCATTTTCGTGGACCCAGAGGCTGAGCCGCTGGGCCGCAACATCGCTTTCATTGGCGCGAAGGGTGGTGTCGGTTCATCCACCATTGCCCACAACTGCGCCTTCGGTATTTCGAGCCTGTTTTCGACCGAAACCATTCTTGCCGATCTGGACCTGCCCTTCGGCACGGCCAATATCGACTTCGACCAGGATCCTGCGCAAGGCATTGCCGAAGCGGTCTATGCGCCTGAACGGCTGGACGAGGTTTTCCTTGATCGCCTGCTGACCAAATGCTCCGAGCATCTGTCCCTGCTGGCAGCCCCGTCGCTTTTGGACAGGTCTTACGATTTCGAGCGGCTGACCTTTCAGCCCTTGCTGGAGCTTCTTCAGCGCAGCACGCCCATAGCCGTTCTGGACGTTCCGCACATCTGGTCGGAATGGACACAGACGGTGCTGGCGGAGGCCGACGAGGTGGTGATTACGGCGGTGCCTGATCTTGCTAATCTTCGCAACACCAAGAACCTCTTGGATGCGCTCAAAAAGCTGCGACCGAACGACAAGGTTCCGCATCTGGTGCTCAACCAGGTCGGAATGGTCAAACGCCCGGAAATCGCGCCTGCCGATTTCTTCGAGCCGCTGGAAATCGAACCGATCGCGATCATTCCCTTCGATGTGCAGCTGTTTGGCAATGCCGCCAATAGCGGGCGCATGATCAGCGAAATCGACGCAAAATCCCCGATTGCTGAAACCTTCTCGCAGATTTCCCATGTCGTGACGGGCCGATCTTCCGCACGCAAGGCAAAGCGCGCAGGCATTGGCAAAATCATGGACCTCATAAAACGCAAATAATGCATCGCTGCCTGCGCAGCGACATGCCGGAAGAAACATATGTTCGGAAAACGTGGCAACGAAGGCTTCTCCAGAGCCACATCCACAGGGCAGGCGGCCTCCGCCCCTGCCCCGTCTCCCGTCGTCGCCACGCCACGGGCCGAGCCTGCCGAGACCATGGTGCTTGCGCCGCCTGCCCCACCGACCCACGCGGCCCCTGCGCAGGCGCGAAAGCGTGTGCGCACAGACGACTATTATCAGACCAAAGCGCAGGTCTTTTCCGCGCTGATCGACACCATCGATCTGTCGCAGCTGGCCAAGCTCGATACCGAGAGCGCGCGCGAGGAAATCCGCGATATCGTCAATGATATCATCACCATCAAGAACTTCGCGATGTCGATTTCCGAGCAGGAGGAACTGCTGGAAGACATCTGCAACGACGTTCTGGGCTATGGTCCGCTGGAGCCGCTTCTGGCGCGTGACGACATTGCCGATATCATGGTCAATGGCTCCGGCCAGACCTTCATCGAAGTCGGCGGCAAGACTATCGAATCCGATATCCGGTTCCGCGACAATGCCCAGCTTCTGTCCATCTGCCAGCGCATCGTCAGCCAGGTTGGCCGCCGTGTGGATGAATCGAGCCCGATCTGCGACGCCCGTCTGCCGGATGGTTCGCGCGTCAACGTCATTGCTCCGCCGCTTGCCATCGATGGGCCGGCTCTGACGATCCGTAAGTTCAAGAAGGACAAGCTGACGCTCGATCAGCTGGTGCGCTTCGGTGCGATTACGCCGGAAGGAGCCGTTCTGCTGCAAATCATCGGGCGCGTTCGCTGCAATGTCGTCATTTCGGGCGGCACCGGTTCGGGCAAGACGACGCTTCTGAACTGCCTGACGAGCTATATCGACAAGACCGAACGCGTCATCACCTGCGAAGACACCGCCGAACTGCAGCTTCAGCAGCCGCATGTGGTGCGTCTGGAAACCCGCCCGCCCAACATTGAAGGCGAAGGCGAGATCACCATGCGTGACCTTGTCAAGAACTGCCTGCGTATGCGCCCTGAACGCATCATCGTCGGCGAAGTGCGTGGATCTGAAGTCTTCGACCTGTTGCAGGCCATGAACACCGGTCACGACGGCTCCATGGGCACGATCCACGCCAACACCCCGCGTGAGTGCCTCAGCCGTATGGAATCGATGATCGCCATGGGTGGCTTCAGCCTGCCTGCGAAAACGGTGCGCGAAATCATCTCCTCCTCGGTGGATGTGGTCATTCAGGCTGCCCGCCTTCGCGATGGCTCGCGCCGCATCACTCAGATCACCGAAGTGCTGGGCATGGAAGGGGATGTCATCATCACCCAGGATCTGATGCGCTACGAAATCGACGGCGAAGATGCGGGCGGCAAGTTGCTGGGCCGCCATGTTTCCACCGGCATCAGCAAGCCGCATTTCTGGGATCGCGCCCGTTATTTCAACGAGGAAAAGCGCCTTGCGGCGGCTCTCGATGAAATGGAAAGCAAGTCTCAATAAATCAAAGCGTGCCAGCGTCAGGGGACGCGCGGCAGGCCCAAGGCCAAGGCGGACAGTAAATGAACATGACGGTGATGCTGCTTGTGATCCTCGTCGCCGTTTCGGCAGGCGCGATGGCCTACGTCTTTCTGTTCCCGCAAATCGAAGTCGAGAAGAAGACCGCAAGCCGCGTAAACCGCGTCAAATCTGCGGAAACCGACCACACCAAGATCAAGGCTGCCCGCGACCGCGTTCAGGAAATGAGCAAGCGTCGCAAATCCGTTCAGGATACGCTGAAGGACTTGGAGAAGAAGCAGAACGAGAAGTCCAAAGACCGTAAGGACACGAGCCTGCGCAGCAGGCTCGCTCAGGCCGGTCTTTCGATCTCCATCCAGAAATTCTATTTCATGAGCGCGGGGCTTGGGCTCTCCGTCTTTCTCGTCGCCTTGCTCTATGCGGCACCGCTGCTGCTGGCACTGGGCGGGGGCATTGTCGGCGCGCTCGGCCTGCCGCGCTGGGTGCTTGGCTTTCTGGTCAAGCGGCGGCAGACCAAGTTTCTGGAAGAGTTTCCAAACGCGCTCGACGTCATGTACCGCTCCATCAAATCCGGTCTGCCGCTGAACGATTCCGTTCGCCTGATCGCGTCCGATGGTCAGGAGCCGGTCAAGACCGAGTTCCAGCGCGTCGTGGAAGCGCAGCAAGTGGGCATGAGCATTCCCGAAGGCATCAACCGCATGATGCTGACCATGCCACTGCCGGAAGTGAACTTCTTCGGCACCGTCATCACCATTCAGGCGCAGGCGGGCGGCAATCTTTCCGAAGCGCTCGCCAATCTTTCCAAGGTGCTGCGTGAGCGGCGCAAGATGAAGGCCAAGGTCGCGGCACTTTCCATGGAAGCCAAGGCGTCTGCCGTCATCATCGGCGCACTGCCCTTCATCGTGGCGACGCTCGTCTACCTCACCTCGCCAGACTACATCATGGTGCTGTTTACCGATCCGCGTGGACATCTCATTCTGGGCGCATCGGCGATCTGGATGTCCATCGGCATCGTCATCATGCGCCAGATGATCAACTTTGATATTTGAGGCGGTAGCACTATGTCAGAACAACTTGCAGCTAGCCTCACCAACCCGCACCTCATCATCGCCATTCTGGTGTCTGTGGCCGTGTTTGCCACCTTCTATACGCTGGCCATCCCCTATTTCGAAAAGGGCGACCTCAACAAGCGCATGAAGGCCGTCTCCACCGAGCGCGACCAGATCAGAAGCCGCGAACGCGACCGTATGAGTGAGGCCGCAAAGGGTGGCAAGGCGTCGCTGCGTGCCAACAACAACAAGTCGGCGCGGCGCATCGTGGAGCGCTTCAATCTGCGCGAAGCGCTGGTGGATGCCAATACGGTCAACAAGCTGCGCGCTGCCGGTTATCGATCCCAGAACGCGCTTAACACCTTTCTGGCCGCCCGGTTCATTCTGCCCTTCGTATTTCTGATCCTTGCTTTCCTATGGGTTTTCGTCGGCGGAAATCTGATCACAAGGCCGTTTGGCCTGCGTCTCATGGCCGTGCTGGGTTTCGGTTACCTCGGCTTCTATGCGCCCAATATTTTCATCTCCAACCAGATGTCCAAGCGTCAAAAATCCATCAAGCGCGCATGGCCGGATGCGCTCGATCTGATGCTGATCTGCGTGGAGTCAGGCGTATCGATGGAAGCGGCCATGCGCCGCGTGGCCGAGGAAATGGCCGACCAGTCGCCTGAACTGGCCGAGGAAATGGTACTGACGACGGCGGAACTTTCCTTTCTTCAGGACCGCCGAACGGCCCTTGAGAACCTCGGCATTCGCACCCAGCTGGATGGCGTAAAAAGCGTAGTGCAGGCGCTGATCCAGGCTGAACGCTACGGCACGCCCTTGGCGCAGGCGCTGCGCGTTCTGGCCCAGGAAGGCCGTGACGAGCGCATGAACGAAGCGGAAAAGAAAGCCTCCGCCCTACCCCCAAAGCTCACCGTGCCGATGATCCTGTTCTTCCTGCCGGTTCTGGTGGCGGTCATTCTCGGCCCTGCGGGCATTCGTATTTCCGACACGTTCTGAGGACAACGGACAAACGAAAAAAGCGACCTTCAAGGCCGCTTTTTTAGCTATAGTTCATACGATTATCAGTTCGTCGCCGTCTTCTTGTTCTTGTCCGACAGTTGCGACCAGGCGTTCTGCTGAGACAGCATGCCGCGAAGATAGGTGAGATTGGCCTGCGCCTGCTGGGCAGAAAGCTCCTGCATGGCGATGCGTTCGGCTTCTTCGAAACGGCCCTGCAGGCCGACAACGAGCGCGAGGTTCTGCCTGATGCGGCTGTCAGCCCCCGGCTGGGAAGCGGCCGAGCGCATATAGGTTTCTGCCGTGCGCGGATCGCTCTGAAGCACATAGGACATGCCGAGATTGGACAGAATGCTCGGGTCGTTGGGCTTCAGATCCAAGGCTTGACGATACTTGGCCCGTGCTTCGTTGGAGCGGCCCAGCTGGTCCAGCACAGCACCTTCGGCGGAATAAAGACGCCAATCGGGGCGATCCGGCGTCTGTGCACGGTTGATGGTGCTAAGCGCCTGCTCCAGCTGTCCGGCAGCGGCCTGCGCCTTGCCATAGGAGGCGAGAACCTCACGGTCGGCTGGATAGGCAATGGCGACCTGCTGCATCACGGCGAGAGCCTGTGTGTTCTTGCCGGTCATCATCAAAAGATTGGCGTAGTTGAGCCCGGTGTTGCGATCCCTAGGGTTGCGCTCATAGGCTTTGCCGGTGGTGGCCTCTGCCTGTCGCAACTGCTCCATGTTCATCTGATCATAGGAGTGGGAGACAGGAGCAATCGATCCCGTCGACATGCGATCCGGCTTGTTGGTGGAACATCCTGCAAGCGAAAGGGCAAGCACGGCCGCGCAGACACCGCGAAGCAGCGTTTTGTGGCGGGCTGAAATGTTAGAAACAGCAATCATGACATTGCCCCGGCTTTCGGTTTGGATCGCAATGGGCGGCGTGGCATAATGAAATGCGACGCAACCCTCGCTCCAGCAATAATCTGTTAACCCTAACAGAGTGTTAATTTGCCGATTCCAGACCTTTACGAAAGCAGCCTAATGCCTCCCTATCAATTTATCGAACGCACCACGCCTTTCAGTTCCAAAGCAGGCAAGACGCTGCCGGTTTTTGCCGTGACGCCCGCCCATATCGAACAGGGTGCGATTGATCCGATTGCGCTGGATTGGGCACGCAAGGCAGGTTTCAAGGCGGATGCGGGTGCAATTCTTTTGATCCCGTCTGCAGAAGGTGCCCTCGGTGGCGCGCTTATGGGTCTCGGCACCAACCCATCCGAACTGCCTTTCATCAGCGGTAAGCTGGCGAGAGAATTGCCGGAAGGCGACTGGCACATCGAAACGGCTCCGCTGACGGTCAACCGCCTGATGCTGGGTTTCGGTCTCGGCGCCTATCACTTCGACAAATACCGCACAGTAAAGAGCAATGGCGCGAAGCTTCTGATCCCGCGCGATGCGGAAGATGCGGAGATCAAGCGTATTCTGGCTGGCGTCTATCTGGCCCGCGACCTCATCAACGTGCCTGCAAACGATATGGGGCCGGATCAGCTGGAAATCGCCTTCCGCAGCCTTGCCGCCCATTACAAGGCGCAGGTTTCGGTGGTTGCCGGGGATGACCTGCTGAAGGAAAACTTCCCGCTTGTTCATGCGGTCGGTCGCGCAAGCGAAAGCGCGCCGCGCCTTCTGGAAATGACATGGGGCAAGAAGGGCAATCCGCGCCTGACGCTGGTCGGCAAGGGCGTGTGCTTCGATACCGGTGGCCTCGACATCAAGCCCTCCTCCTCCATGGCTCTGATGAAGAAGGATATGGGCGGAGCGGCCAATGTGCTGGGCCTGGCCCTGATGATCATGGATGCCCGCCTGCCCGTCGATCTGCGCGTCATCGTGCCTGCGGTGGAAAACTCCATCTCTGCAAACGCTTTCCGCCCAGGCGATATCTACCAGAGCCGCAAGGGGCTGACGGTCCAGATCGACAATACCGATGCCGAAGGCCGCCTCATTCTGGCCGATGCGCTTGCTTATGCCGATGAAGATGCGCCTGATCTGATGATTGATATGGCGACATTGACGGGTGCGGCCCGCGTCGCACTCGGCCCTGACGTACCGCCCTTCTTCACAGATGACGAAGACCTGGCCCACAGCATTGCCGATGCCAGCATGGATGTGGATGATCCCTTGTGGCGCCTGCCGCTTTACATGGGCTACGACAAGGACATCCGCTCGCGCGCAGCCGACATTACCAATGCGCCCGCAGGCGGCATGGCCGGATCGATTACAGCGGCCCTCTTCCTCAAGCGTTTTGTAACAAGCACGAAGAAATGGGTGCATTTCGATATTTACGGCTGGTCTCTGAGCGACCGCTCACACTCATCCGTCGGCGGCGAGGCACAGGCAATCCGCGCGCTGTTCCATTACATCTCGCGCAGCTTCGCCAAGAAGTAACAGGGCGGTCACTGCAAGCCTGACAGGTGCTTTCGAGATGCCCAGACAAGCCTCTGGGCATCTGCAAATCCTGTCATTTTCTATGTCCATCAAACATGCTTGCCACACACGGCATTTCGTCTTATTTTGCAGCCGTCGCGAAAAGCGGCTGCTTCCCTTGATCCGCTCGGTAGCGGAGTAAACAGGTGGACGAATTGTCGTCCAGGCGGTCAAGCACACGCCACTCTGGTCTTTCAGGGCCACTGTCGGCCAGCGGTTCCAAACACAGCATATCAACCCAATCGCAAGCCATCAGGCCGAGCGCCTACGCGTGCTTGCGTTGACTGGAACTCGTCATGAGCAAATCCCTTATTGTCATCTTCGCTGCCATCGTTCTCGATGCCGTTGGCATCGGTCTCATCTTCCCAATTCTTCCAACACTCTTGCAAAGCGTGACCCATGCCGAAAACGTGGCTGCCTATATCGGCGTGATGGCGGCACTCTATGCGGCCATGCAGTTCGTTTTCGCCCCTGTGCTCGGCTCGCTGAGCGACCGGCTGGGTCGTCGTCCGGTCCTTCTGATCTCGCTGGCGGGTGCCGCCATCAACTATCTTTTCCTCGCCTTTGCCCCAAGCCTGTGGATGCTGCTGCTCGGTCGCGCTATCGCCGGGCTGACCAGCGCCAATGTGTCTGTGGCGAGTGCCTACATCACCGATATCTCGCCCGAAGACACACGCGCCAAGCGGTTCGGCCTTCTCAACGCCATGTTCGGCATCGGCTTCATCATTGGTCCCATACTGGGCGGCGCGTTGGGTGATTACTGGGTGCGACTACCCTTCATCGCCGCCGCGGTGCTGAACGGGTTCAATCTGCTGCTGGCATTCTTCGTGCTGCCGGAATCGCGCAAGCCAAGCCGTGAGGCGATCAACATCGCAGCACTCAACCCGCTTCGTCCATTGCGATGGGTGTTTTCGCTGAGACACGTTCTGCCCATCGTCTTCGTGTTTTCCATCTTCAGCGCCGCCGGTGAAGCCTATGGCACATCATGGGCGCTCTGGGGTGCCGACACCTTTCAGTGGAACGGCCTTTCCATCGGCCTGTCGCTTGGCACGTTCGGGATCTGTCAGGCGCTCTCTCACGCGTTTCTTCCCGGCCCTGCCGTCAAACTGCTGGGTGAGCGCAATGCCATTCTGACCGGCATTACCTGCGCCTGCGTTTCATTGATCGTCATGGCCTTTGCCACGCAGGGATGGGTCATTTTTGCGATCATGCCCATATTTGCGCTTGCTGGCATCGGCGTGCCGGCATTGCAGTCTCTCGCCACCCGTCAGGTGGACGCCAGCCAGCAGGGTCAGTTCCAGGGCGTACTGGCATCCATCGTCAGTCTGGCTTCCATCGTGGCACCGCTGTTCTTTTCCAGCTTCTATTTCGTGGTCAGGGAGCAATGGCCGGGTGCGATCTGGCTGTCGGTCGTCACCATTTACGCCATCAGCATACCGCTGGTGCTGAGCCTGAAATTCAGATCACAGCAGGCTGAGGCGGCGTCCGTGTGAAACGCACGTCGCATCTTTAAACGACGACGTCCTGTTCCTTGCGGTCTTCTTGACCGAAGAATTTCAGGTATCGTTGCACTTCTTCCGGCTCGCCGGTGGCCTTTTGCGGATTGTCGGAAAGCTTGACGGCCGGGCGGCCGTTGGCATCGATGACCTTGCACACCACCGAAATGGGCTTGAGGCTTTCGATAGTCTTGGGTGCGCAGCCAGCGAAGTCGTTCGTCAGGTTCGTGCCCCAGCCGAAGCTCATGCGCACGCGGCCTTCGAAGTGTTTGTAGGTGTCGATGATGGCATCCACATCCAGACCATCGGAGAAAATCAGCAGCTTCTTCTTCGGGTCGCGGTTCATCTTCTGCCACCAGTCGATGATCTTTTCGCCACCTTCGATAGGCGGAGC
The DNA here is from genome assembly GCA_900473205.1 of Hyphomicrobiales bacterium. Lineage (GTDB taxonomy): Bacteria > Pseudomonadota > Alphaproteobacteria > Rhizobiales > Rhizobiaceae > Agrobacterium. Next base: position 63,499 of record UCLB01000006.1, on the reverse strand, counting down.
GCTGTCGGGACGGAAGCCGGTCCAGTCCGCCACCCATTCGGGCGCGTTACGCAGAAAAGCGGCAGTGCCGAAAGCGTCCGGCAGGACGATCAGCAGGTTGCCGCCGTAAAGCCGGTTCCAGTCCTTCATCACCTGATAGGGTGCTGCAGCCAGTTCCTCGTCGTTCTGGGCGAGTGCCGCAACCACCATCGGCAGCTCATGCGCATTGGTACCGACGGCTTCCAGATCGGAATCCATAGCCAGCAATACATTGCTGGTGCCGGTAAAGGCCGGGCCGATGCCTTCTTTCAGCGCTTCCACGCACCAGCGCTGCCAGAGGAAACTGTGGCGGCGGCGGGTGCCAAAATCGGAAATGCGCAGACCCGGCAATTCGCGCAGGCGCTCCACCTTTTCCCACATCTTGGCCTTTGCGCGGGCATAGAGAACATCCAGCGTGAAGTAACCGAGCGATCGCATGGCACTGCGCGAACGAAGCTCATTGATGATGGCGAGGGCCGGGATTTCCCATAGCGTGGTATCCATCCAGCGACCGTGGAAATTCAGCTCATACTGCCCGTCACGTTTGAACAGCTCATATTCCGGCAGCTGATAGCTATCCAGCCAAGACAGAAATTCCGGCTCGAAAATCTGCGAACGGCCGTAGAAGGTATTACCCGCCAGCCAGATGCTCTCCTTTTTGGAAAGTCGCAGGCTGCGGGCGTGATCCAGTTGTTCACGCAGCTCCATCTCGTCGATTTCATCGGCAAGCTTGACGGTTTTGGTGCGGTTGATCAGCGAGAAGGTCGCATTCACCTCTGGATATAGCTTCCAGATCATCTGCAACATCAGGAGCTTATAGAAGTCCGTATCGATAAGGCTGCGGACGATGGGGTCGAGCTTCCAGGTGTGGTTGTGAACACGGGTCGCTATGTCTGTCTTCGTCATTGCTGCTGCTATCCCCCGCACCGGACAAAACCGGTGTCGCCGCGCATTTCGAAAGGCGTTGAGCCTTCAGGAGCCTGATCTGCTCCGGAGACAAAGACTTATCTGATAAAACAGCGGCAAGTCCAGACCGGTTTCAGCAAAGACGGTTCTGGCTGGCGGTTAGAAATCCACCGCAGGCGGGTTGATGCCGGGATACCAGTCCTTCGATGTCGGCACGCGCGTGCCAGTCGCCGTCACACCGGCAGACCCGGTGCAGCGATAGCCCTGCACGGCCAGCCCGCGACTGCCAAAAACGTCGCGGTAAGGACCATCCGGGTAGCTCGAAATCACCGGGGCCGAATGGCAGGTGTAACGTTCTTTCTGCTGCAGCGTCTTCGGGTCTTTCACACCCGGCAGGTTGGCATAAGCATCCGGGGCAGGCAGGTAGCCGTTTTCATAAACGGTCTGCGCCTGACCGGTCGCAGCACAGGAGAGACTGGCGAAAAGGAAAGCCGCGATGCTGATTGCTGGTCGTGCCATTGAGGTGGTCCTGCCGAATGTTCTATCCCTGTTATATAGAACGACAATCGCGCCAAAACAGCGGAGCGATGCAAACGTTTTCGTGAAAACTTCAGGGGCGGCGGTAGGCTGTCGGCATCTCGTAAAGCCAGCCGATGCGCTTGATCGCTTCATCGAGATTTTCCCGCGAGACATTCATCGTGTGGCCGTTGGCATGCAGAAGCGTTTCTTCGTCTTCCATGATACCGACATGGCCCTTCCAGAACACCAGATCGCCACGGCGCAATTCTTCGCGGGTGATCTCTGTGCCGAGGGAGCGAACCTGCATATCCGTATCACGCAGAACCGACGTGCCCGCCATGGCCATGGAAAGCTGAACCAGACCGGAGCAATCGATGCCGAACCCAGACCGGCCGCCCCAGAGATAGGGCGTTTCCAGAAAGCGAAGCGCGATGGACACATAGTCCTCCGCTGACCTCTGCTCCACGTTTAGGCAATGGGCGGCGATAACGCCCTCGCCGTTTTCGGTCATCAGATATCGTGTGCCGCGCGTTTCGGCTTCACCGACAAAACGCATCTGGCTGCCCATGGACAGCGCCGCCACTGGTGGCTTTCTCAGTTCGGCGGCAGGATAGAGAAATGTGCGGGGCGCGATGATGCGGTGGGTAGATGCTACGGTCTGACCGAATGCCGTCTCCGGCAGATACCCGGCATAACCATCCGCATCCGCCTGCACCCAGGCCCAGCCGCTAACCTTTTCAAACACCCTGATCGTTTCGCCCAGCAACAATTCCGTGTCGACCCCGGCGGTCAAATCCGGCTTCGGGCGCAGTCCGATGACCGGCACTGTGACCTGCGCCGGTGTTCCCTTGACGAAACGTTCGGCTTCGACCTTGCCCTTGAGTGTCTCATCGGCGAGATCGGCGCGGAAGATGTTCAGGCGGCGGTCAAGTGTGGTGTCCGTGGTTGTCATATTGCTTGCGTCCTGCTCGCCTTCATTTCTTTATTCGATGACCGGCATACACCTTTTTGAGGCGGGAGGCTAAGCCCTGCGGGCGTGCTCGATGATCAGATCGCCAAATTTTTCCAGATAAAGCGCGCCAGCCACCGTGCGTTTGATGATGACATTGCGGCGGTCACGCTCATCGCGCTCCCGGTCCACCAGCCCCAGAGTGCCCATGCTGTCCAGCGCCCGGGTGATGACGGGTTTGGTGACGCCCAGCACGGAAGCCAGCCCTCTAACGGTATGCGGTGGCGGCACGAGATAGATGTGGAGCAGAATTGCCATCTGCCGGGCCGTCAGATCCGGCGCATCTTCCTCGACCTGCGCCAGCACCACGCGGTGCCAGAGGTTCAGCGCCTGGCTTGGCGACAGTTCGACAGACACGTTCCCGGCTCCGTTCGTTTGCAATCCACAAAGGTCATCCGAATGATTTTGGCGCAAATCAATGAACAAAACAAAACCGCCGCCCATGATGTCTGCACCTTGGTGCGCATTGATGTGGCGGCGGTCTTGCGCTCGTTTTCGAGCTTTGCGTCCCCTCTGGACTTGAAGAGAGACATGCATCAAGCGTGCCAGTTGCGAATTTCAGCGAAAAGCCCGCAAACCCGCCTCAGGCAAACAAAAAGCTCCGACGGGGTTGCCGCCGGAGCTTATATTTTAAGCGATATTGTAGCATCGCACAATTCCGCGCCGTTCACTTAGAGATGAACAGCCTGAAAAGCTTTAAATCTCGGCGCCCTGCGCGCCTTCGACTTCCCGTGCCTTCTCCTGCCTGTTGTAGCGAATGGAGGACCACAGCGAGATGCCGATGAGCGTTGCGCCGCCCAGACCGGTGATCACTTCCGGAATGTGGACAAGGCTCTGGACATACATGATGACCGAAAGGATGAGGATGGCATAAAACGCGCCATGCTCGAGATAGCGGTATTCCGCCAACGTTCCCTTTTCGACCAGCATGATGGTCATCGAGCGCACATACATGGCACCGATGCCAAGACCGATGGCGATGATGAAGAGGTTGGATGTCAGCGCGAAAGCGCCGATGACGCCATCGAAGGAGAAGCTGGCATCCAGCACTTCGAGGTAAAGGAACGCGCCGAAACCGCCCTTTGCCGCACCTTCCAGCACCTGCTGGCTGCGGTCCAGAATACCGCCCAGAACTTCGACCAGAAGGAAGGTCAACAGACCCCAGATCGCCGAACTGAAGAAGAGAGTAGCTGCTTCGGGACCCAGCGCTGGATCAGCGCTGTTGGCGATGATGCGCGAAAAGACCAGCATGACGATCAGCACGAAAGCGATCTCGATGCCCTTGATCGACGAATAGGTCGCGATCTTCTCTTCGAACCAGCGAACCCAGTGCACGTCCTTCTCATGATCGAAGAAGAAGCTGAGACCGACCATCATCAGGAAGGTGCCACCAAAGGCCGCAATCGGCAGGTGTGCGTCCTTCATGATCTGCGCATAACGCTCTGGTTCCGTCGCGGCCATGACCATGGCCGTCCACGGGCCGACATTGGCCGCGATGACGACGATGAGCAACGGGAAGACGATACGCATGCCGAAAACGGCGATGAGAATGCCCCAGGTCAAAAAGCGATGCTGCCATTCCGGCGTCATGTCTTTCAGCTTGTTGGCATTGACGATGGCATTATCGAAGGACAGCGAGATTTCCAGAACCGCGAGAACCGCGCAGATGAAGAAGATCGTGGCCGTTCCGCTGATGGTGCCCGTCATTTCCCAGCCGAGCCAGCCGCCCAGCAGCAGGCCGACGACGGTGACGATGAAGGCCCATTTGAAATAGGTGAGTGAGGATTTTGTTGTCGGTGTCATCACAGGGCTCCCGCGCGGGTTGGGCGAACGGGAAAACGTGGAGCAGGCATGGCGCAAAGTGCACGCATGGAATGCATGGTCAGATTTTTCATGGGTTTAAATCCGCCGGCGTCATAAGCAGGCGGTACCGACATCGCGAGAGCGCCGTAAAACTCTCGCCAGAGGGGCCCGGCACCAAAGTTCAATCTCCAAGCCCGATGTCAGGGGCTGGAATGCCTTTGTAGTCTCGCAACTTTGTGATTTCGTCAAGATCAAAGTTGTTTTTTCGGCGTAATCCCGGCGTTTCAACGGCTTTCCCGTTCGATTTGCAAACAAAAGTTGCGAGGCGCAGTGTTGTCATATCATTTTCAAAAGAGATACTATTTGTTTCTTGCCCCTGCAATCCGCTTGCGATAGATACGGACGAACAAAAGTTTCCGACGCATGGAGAAGCGCGATGACGATTTCCTTCGACCTGACCGGCAAGACAGCGATTGTCACGGGTGCCAATACCGGCCTTGGACAGGGCATCGCCACAGCGCTGGCGGGTGCGGGTGCAACGGTCGCGCTGGTCGGGCGGTCTTCCATGACAGAGACGGAAGAGGCGATTGCGGCCATTGGCGGCAAGAGCCACAGCATCAAGGCCGATCTCTCCTCCATCGCGCCGGTGGCAGAGGTCATCAGCGAGACTGTGCGCCTTGCTGGCAGCGCCGATATTCTCGTCAACAATGCAGGCATCATCAAGCGCGCCGATTCGCTGGATTTTACCGAAGCCGATTGGGATGCGGTGATGGATGTGAACCTGAAGACGGTCTTCTTTCTCAGCCAGGCTTTTGCCCGTCATCTCGTTGCGGAAAACAAGCCGGGCAAGATCATCAACATCGCCTCGCTTCTGTCGTTTCAGGGCGGCATTCGCATTCCGTCCTACACAGCATCCAAAAGCGGTCTTGCCGGTCTGACCCGACTTCTGGCCTGCGAATGGGCTGCCAAGGGCATCAACGTCAACGCCATCGCGCCGGGCTATTTCGACACCAAAAACACGGAAGCCCTGCGCAACGACCCGGACCGCAACGCGGCAATCCTGGCGCGTATTCCCGCAGGCCATTGGGGCAAGCCGAAAGAGCTTGGCGGAGCGGCCGTGTTTCTGGCCTCCAGCGCTGCCGATTATATTCACGGCACAGTTCTTCCGGTCGATGGCGGTTGGCTGGCGCGTTGATCCGAAAGCTCAGACAAGGTCATCCAGCGGCGGATTGGCAGATTTCGCCTGCCTGCGCTTGAGCGTATTTTCCCGAAAGAAGATATAGAGGCCCGCCAACACGATGAGGCCAGCACCGATGACGATGCTGGACTGCGGCACATCGCCGAAGATCAGCCATCCGAATACCACGGCCCAGAGCAGCAGCGTATATTGCAACGGCGCCACCGTTGCGGCATCGGCCAGCTTCAGCGCGCGGTTGACCAGCACATGCGCCGTCATGGCGACAATGCCCAGCAGCGCCAGCAGGGAAAGGTCGAAGCCCGATTGCAGCGGCACCCAGCCCGAAGGGGTAACGGCAATGGCGACGATACCGGCAAGCGCTGCCCCGACGATCTGCCAGAAGGCCAGAACCGTATCGGGCGTGTTCCGCAGCTGACGCCCGGACAGCATCATGAAAGCAAAAGCCGCACTGCCGAGAATGGAAAACAGCGCCGCTGACGTCAGCGATGCCGAGCTGGGTTTCAGCGCGATCAATACGCCGACAAAACCAATGGCAATCGCGGTCCAGCGCCGCCAGCCGACCTTTTCACCCAGCAGAAACGGCGACAGCGCCGCGACATAGATGGGGGCCGCCAGCCAGTAGGTCATGACATCCGCCAAGGGCAGCGCCTTGACCGCGAAATAGAAACAGAAAAGCTCTGAGGTGGAGAAAAACACGCGGGCTGCCTGCAAGCCCGGACGCTCGACACGCACGACGTTGCTCAAGCCTGCCCTCCACAGAATGGGCGTCAGCACGATGATGGCCGCAACACTGCGCACCAGAACCACTTGCCCAAGGCTGTAGGTCGACACCAGCCATTTGCCCATGGCGTCGTTCAGCGCAAAGAGAAGCATGCCGAGCAGCATGACAGCCACCCCGAGACCCGTGGGTGAAAGCTGGCGAATAAAATTGGGCATTTTGTTTTTGAACTCCCTAGAAGCCCATGACTCCGCGAGGTCCATTTCCAAGTCAAGCCCAAGGACGCCTCGATCTGTATATGCGCGATGCCTAACCTGCAAAAATTCCGTCAGAAATTTCTGGACCCATCAAAGATCGTATGCTGTCCAGTTTCAGCACTACAGAAACATCTGCCGTTCGCTGAACACGATATCCTGAAGAAACTGCGCCACGGTTCTGACGCGGGCCAACTGCCGTGCATTCTCGTGAAAGGCCGTCCAGTAGGATCGGCAGATGGAAACCTCGGGCAAAACCCGCACGAGTTCCGGATGGCTGCGAGCGATATAATCATGCAGAATGCCGATGCCTGCACCGGAGCGCACAGCCTCTGTCTGGCCGATGGCGCTGGATATTTCGAAACTCGCATCCCAATCACGCAGGATTTCGCCGGTGTAGTTCAGCGATGGCGAGAAGATCAGGTCTTCAACATAACCGATCCGGCGATGGCTTTTCAGCGCCTCGATGGTCTCGGGCACGCCGCTTTCCTTCAGGTAGGATTTGGAGGCGTAGAGGCCGAGCGAATAATCGGTGAGTTTGGAGAAAACCAGCCTGCCCTGCTCTGGCCTTTCAATCGTAATGGCAATATCTGCTTCGCGCTGCGACAGCGAAAAAGAGCGTGGTACCGGAACGAGCTCGATCTTGAGTTCCGGGTGTAGCGACATCAATGCGCCAAGACGCGGTGCCAGAAACGAAACGCCAAAACCGTCCGGGGCACCGATCCTAACGGTGCCGCTAATCGCGGCATCGCTGCGTCCGAGACTTGCCTGAACCGAAAGCATTTCGGCTTCCATATGCTCGGCAGATATTAGAAAACGGCCACCATCTTCCGTCAACTCACAGCCGTTGGTACGGCGGGTGAAAAGCCGGGTCTTGAGCGCTTCTTCAAGGGAGGTCAGCCGTCGCGACAATGTGGCGTGGTTCAAGCCGAGACGTTTTGATGCCGCAAGGATTTGGCCCGTGCGTGCAACAGCAAGGAAGATACGGACGTCATCCCAGTTCATGGCTTGCTGCGCAAAATCACGGGTTCAACATCAATCAGCGTGAGCGACCTCACCATTACCGCCGTGGCTGCCTTGTATTTGAGAAAATGCGGCGTCTGTAAATGGGCCTCATATGCCGCAGAGTTGGCATAAATCTCGAGGATACGAATTTTCTCCGGGCAATCCTTTATCGCCACCGCATTCAACGAGATCACGCCCGCTTCCATAGTGACCGAAGCCTCGATCTCTTCGGCCAGCAAATGGCGGTAGGCATCCCGATGAACCGGATCGATTTCGATGTCTGCCATTCTGACGACAAGGTCTTGATCCATCGATTTGCTCGCCGTTTGGCCGTCCAGTTTTGGGCTTCAATTTACGCACAACCGCTTCTTATATCAGCTCATTGATTTGTATAAATTGAAGTGCGATGGTTCGCTATCAAAAAATCAGGAGGAACATTCATGAAGCAAATCGGTCATTTCATCGACGGCAAGCACGTTGCGGGCACTAGCGGTCGCACATCCAATGTCTACAATCCGGCAACCGGCGAAGTGCAGGCGACACTTTCCCTGGCCAGCGATGCGGAAATTCTGGCCGCCGTTGAAAGCGCAAAGGCTGCGCAGCCGAAATGGGCTGCGACCAACCCACAGCGCCGCGCCCGCGTCTTCTTCAAATTCGTTGATTTGCTGAACCAGAACATGGATGAGCTGGCGACACTGCTCTCCAGCGAACACGGCAAGACGGTGGAAGATTCCAAGGGCGATATCATTCGCGGTCTTGAAGTCTGCGAATTCGTCTGCGGCATTCCACATCTGGCCAAGGGTGAGTTTACCGAAGGTGCTGGCCCGGCCATCGACATGTATTCCATCCGCCAGCCGGTCGGCATCGGCGCTGGTATCACGCCGTTCAACTTCCCCGGCATGATCCCCATGTGGATGTTTGCGCCGGCCATTGCCTGCGGCAATGCTTTCATCCTGAAGCCATCCGAGCGCGATCCATCGCTACCGATCCGTCTTGCCGAACTGATGATCGAGGCCGGTCTACCCGCCGGTATTCTCAACGTCATCAATGGTGACAAGAGCGCGGTTGACGGCATTCTGACCAACCCGGATATCGGTGCCATCTCCTTTGTCGGCTCCACGCCCATCGCACGCTATGTTTACGGCACAGCCGCCGCAAACGGCAAGCGCGCGCAGTGCTTCGGCGGCGCAAAGAACCACATGATCATCATGCCGGATGCCGACCTCGATCAGGCCGTCAGCGCGTTGATGGGTGCCGGCTACGGTTCGGCTGGCGAACGCTGCATGGCAGTATCTGTGGCCGTTCCCGTGGGCGAAGAGACCGCAAACCGTCTCATCGAAAAGCTCATTCCACAGATCGAAGCGCTGAAGATCGGCCCCTACACCGATGACAAGGCCGATATGGGCCCGCTGGTCACCAAGGAAGCCCAGACCCGCGTTACGGGACTGATCGACAGCGGTGTGGAACAGGGCGCGAAGCTTCTGGTCGATGGCCGCAATTTCAAGCTTCAGGGTTATGAAGACGGTTATTTCGTCGGCGGATGCCTGTTCGACCATGTCACGACTGACATGGATATCTACAAGCAGGAAATCTTTGGACCGGTTCTGTCTGTCGTGCGCGCCAAGAACTATGAGGATGCGCTGGAACTGCCGATGAAGCATGAATATGGCAATGGCGTTGCGATCTTCACCCGCGATGGTGATGCAGCCCGTGATTTTGCCAGCCGCATCAATATCGGTATGATCGGTATCAATGTTCCGATCCCGGTTCCCTTGGCCTACCATTCCTTCGGCGGCTGGAAGGCTTCGAGCTTCGGTGATCTCAACCAGCACGGAACCGATTCGATCAAGTTCTGGACGAAGACCAAGACGGTCACGGCCCGCTGGCCATCCGGCATCAAGAGCGGTGCTGAATTCGTCATGCCGACGATGAAGTAACGCCGACTAAGATACCAAGCGCCCTCAACTCGTTGAGGGCGCTTTTTTATTGTTTATTTCGTTCCGTACATGCGGTCGCCCGCGTCACCCAGACCGGGCATGATATAGCCCTGTTCGTTCAGGTGGCTGTCGATAGAGGCGGTGAAGATCGGCACATCAGGATGCGCTTCGCGGAAGTTCTTGATGCCTTCAGGGGCGGCCAGCAGGCAGAGGAAGCGCATGTTCTTCGCGCCGCGTTCCTTCAATTTGTCGACCGCGGCGATGGATGAATTGCCGGTGGCCAGCATCGGATCGACAACGATGATCAGGCGGGCATCGAGATTGTCCGGTGCCTTGAAGAAATATTCGACGGCTTCCAGCGTGTCGTGATCGCGGTAGACGCCGATATGCGAGACGCGGGCGGAGGGAACGAGCTCGAGCATGCCTTCCAGCAGGCCGTTACCGGCGCGCAGGATGGAAGCGAAAACCAGCTTCTTGCCTTCAAGTACCGGCGCTTCGATGGTCTGCATCGGCGTTTCGATGGTTTCCATCGTCATTTCCAGATCGCGCGTGACCTCGTAACACAGCAGCGTCGAGATTTCCCGCAGCAGACGGCGGAAACCGGCAGTGGAAGTCTCCTTCTTGCGCATGATGGTGAGTTTGTGCTGCACGAGGGGATGAGCGATAACGGTGACGCCGTCCATGAAGCTGGCCTTTTCTTTTATCTATGATGTCTCTGTATTTCACCGAATGAGCGGCTTTCGCAAGACCAGAAGCACATTTTGCACCTCCGTTCCTGCTCGATTTATACCGCTGCAGACTGCGCATCCAGCTTGGCAAGCAGCGTCGCGCGTGTGTCCTCATCCACAAATGCGGCCTCCAGCGATGTGCGGGTCATGGCATTGATCTCCGCATCGCTGAAGCCGAAGGCATGGCGGGCGATCTCGTATTCCTGCGCCAGCGAGGTGTGGAAGAAGGGTGGATCATCCGAGCTGATGCAGACGCGCACGCCCGCGTCACGAAGACGTTTCAGGGGGTGGCTTTCGAAATCCGGGTAAACGTTGAGCGCAATGTTGGAGCCGGGGCAGACTTCTAGCACCGTGCCGAGTTCCACCAGCCGCGCAACAAGTGCATCGTCTTCGATGGATCGCACGCCGTGGCCGATACGCTGCGGTTTGACGAGATCGAGCGCGTCCGCCACGCTGAACGCGCCACAGACTTCGCCCGCATGGATGGTCAGTCCCAGCCCGGCATCACGGGCAATGTCGAAGGCGCGGGCGTAATCGGCCACGCGGCCCATGCGCTCTTCACCTGCCATGTTGAAGCCCGTGATCAGCGGATGCTTTACGCGTGCTGCATATTCCGCAGCAGCAATAACGCTTTCGGGGCCGAAATGACGCTCGCCGGTAACGATGATGCGCGCTTCGATGCCGGTCTTCTCCTTGGCTGCCGCAATGCCTGCCGCTATCCCCGAGAGATAGGCATCCGCGCCTAAGCCGATACGGTCGCCGTGATCGGGCGAAATGATAAGTTCGCTGTAGATGGTGTTTTCGCCGGCCAGTTCGGTCAGATAGGTCTCGGCCAGAAGCGCGTAGTCTTCCTCGGTCTTGAAGACCTGGGCCACGGCATCGTAACAGCGGATGAATTCGGCAAAATCCGTCCAGATATACGCGCCGTCACGCAGGAAGCTGCTGCTGTCTATGCCGTAGTTCTGCGCCTGTTGTGCCACCAATGCAGGCGGGGCAGCACCTTCCAGATGGCAATGGATTTCTGCTTTCAACAAATGCGACGTCACATGAAACTCCTGCCGTGGCGGCCGGTTGGTATGCTGAGATGGGAAGCGATGCTCTCGCCGATATCGGCATAGGATGAGCGAATGCCGATATTGCGTTCACGAATACCGGGGCCGAAGGCCATGATCGGCACGCGCTCGCGGGTATGGTCCGTGCCGCGCCATGTCGGGTCGCAGCCATGGTCGGCGGTCAGAATGGCGATATCGCCAGGCTGCATCTTGCGGTGAATTTCCGGCAGGCGCGCGTCGAAGGCTTCGAGCGCTGCGGCATAGCCGGCCACGTCCCGGCGGTGGCCGTACATCATGTCGAAATCGACGAAATTGGTGAAGACGAGATCGCCGTTTTCGGCCTCTTCCATCGCCTGCAATGTCGCGTCCATCAGCGCGTCATTGCCATTGGCCTTGATGACGCGGGAAATGCCCTGATGCGCGTAGATATCGCCGATCTTGCCGATGGCCAGCACCTTGCGGTCCATCTCCACCAGACGGTCGAGCAAAGTCGGCTCTGGCGGCAGCACGGAAAAATCGCGGCGATTGCCGGTTCGCTCAAAGGTGGCGACGGTTTCGCCGGTGAAGGGACGGGCGATGACACGGCCGATATTCAGCGGATCGACCAGCTTGCGCACCGTCTGGCAAAAGGCGATCAGCCGCTCCAGTCCGAAATGCTCTTCATGCGCCGCAATCTGGAACACCGAATCCGAGGACGTATAGCAGATGGGTTTGCCGGTGCGGATGTGTTCCGCACCGAAGCGTGCGATGATCTCGGTGCCGGATGCGTGGCAATTGCCGAGAATGCCGGGAACCTCGCCCTGCTCGCAAATGGCTTCGACCAGTTCAGGAGAGAAGGCATCGCCTTCGGTCGGGAAATAACCCCAGTCGAACCGGACCGGCGTACCTGCAATTTCCCAATGGCCTGAAGGCGTGTCCTTGCCCTTCGACACCTCATTGGCGCAGCCGTGGATGCCATAGATGCGCTCCGGTGGCTCCATGCCCGGTGGCGCCTCGCCGCTCGAGAGATGGGCGATGTTCAACAGGCCAAGCGCCGACATGTTCGGTAGTTTCAGCGGCCCGGAGCGCAGGCCTGCGCGATCCGCAGCACCGGCAGCACAGAATTCGGCGATGTGGCCAAGCGTGTTGGAGCCGAGATCGCCATATTGCTCGGCATCCGGCGCGCCACCCACGCCGAAGGAATCAAGAACGAGAAGAAAGGCCCGTGCCATGCGTCACCACAAAAAGCGCGGCGCAGAGGCCGCGATAACAAACGAGTGATATAATCACCGTGAGAGAAAAGGTGAAACGCTTTCTTTAAGTATTCTCTTGAACGCCTGTGGGGTCGTCCTTGCCGGCTGTCTTCGGCGCATTGAGATCGCGGGTGACATACCAGCCAGCAGCCACCACCATGCCCGCCAGAATGTACCATGTGACGGCGTAGGACAGGTGGTTGTTGGGGAAGGTCAGCATGGTCTTGCCGCCGATGGGGAGGCCGCCCGGATTGGGCGTTGCATCGGCATCCACGTAAAAGGGCGCCGCATTTGCGATCTGTTTGGTCTCGGCAATCTGGGCGATATTGCGTGAATACCAGCGATTGTTCTGCGGATCGTTGGTGCGCAGGAAAAGGCCGCCGGTCTCCAGAGCACGCATCAAGCCCACGACATCGATGCGGCCTTCGACCTCACCTTGCAGACGTGCGGAAGGTTCGCGCTTGTCGGTGGGGACGAAGCCGCGATTAACGATGACGGAGGAGCCGTCATCCCGTTGCAGCGGGGTCAGCACCCAGTAGCCGGGGCCAAGATCGGAGACGGTGTAAACCTGAACCTCATCCTGATGGCGGAAGGTGCCGGAAAGGCGGACGCGGCGATATTCGTATTGCGATGGCTCGGTCAGCTTAGGCCAATCGCTGGCCACTGGCGCGTCCACGGGAGCGGCGTGGGCACGCTCCTCGGCGTTGGCAATCAGTTCACGCTTCCACGCCAGGCGGTGCACCTGCCAAGTGCCGAGCGCCAGCAGGCAGCCCGTCAGCACAAAAGTCATGAAGATGACGATGATGGCCGCAGGGCGGATGCCCTTGCGTGGCTTGGTTTCATTTTGAATGGTCATCAGAGCTTTCCCGCTCAACAGAAAACCCCACGAATCCGCTCTCCGATTCATGGGGTTTTCTGTCTCTCGGAGAAGAGCGGCCCGCTTATTGCGCGGGCCGCGATATCGTTGCAACGGTGCCGGTTACGGCATGTTGCGCATTTGCTCCATAGTCATGGTCGGCATCATGTTCTTGTTCATGTTGTACATGACCCAGAGCGAGCCGACGAGCGTGATCATGACCACGACGAGCGTGAACAGCAGCGACATGAAGGTCCAGCCGCCCTGCGACTTTGTGTTCATGTGAAGGAAGTAGATCATGTGCACGAAAACCTGGATCACACCGAAGATCATGATGACGATGACGGTGGTGGTGCGGTTGTCGATGACATCGCCCATGACCAGCCAGAACGGAATAGCCGTCAGGATGACCGAGAGGATGAAGCCGATCATGTAGCTCTTGAAGGAGCCGTGATCTTCGCCGCTATCGTGGTGGTGATCGTGACCATGGTCATGTGCATGACCGTGATTATGGTCGTGTGTGTTTGCACTCATCACAGAACTCCAACCAGATAGACAAAGGAAAAGACGCCGATCCAGATCACGTCGAGGAAGTGCCAGAACATGGAGAGGCACGTCAGGCGGCGCATGTTTTCAGCATGCAGGCCGAACTTCTTGACCTGAACCATGAGCGTCACCAGCCAGATCACGCCGAAGGTGACGTGCAGACCGTGGGTGCCAACCAACGCAAAGAAGGCCGACAGGAAAGCCGAGCGCTGAGGACCAGCCCCTTCTTCGATCAGGTGATGGAATTCGTAGAGTTCCAGCCCGAGGAAGGCGAGACCGAACAGGCCGGTGATGGCAAGCCAGACCAGCGTCGTGTTGACGTTCTTCTTCTGCGCTTCCAGCATGGCAAAGCCATATGTGATGGAAGAGAACAGCAGGAAGGCGGTGTTGATCGCCACCAGCTTCAGATCGAACAGATCCGCGCCGGAAGGACCGGCCGCATAGCTGCGGCCGAGTACGGCATAGGTTGCAAAGAGCGTTGCGAAGATAAGGCAGTCGCTCATGAGGTACAGCCAGAAACCCAGCGAAGTGCCGTTTTCCGGGTGGTGATCTTCCTTTAGATAGAAGACCGGCTTTTCCGCGCCATCGGCGCTCATGGCAGGTGCTTGAGACATTCTGTTACGCCTGATTTGCCAGCAGCTTCGTACGAGCTGCTTCGACTTCCGTTACATCCGATGCCGGAATGTAATAGTCGCGATTGTAGTTGAAGGTGTGGGCAATGGAGACCCCGATGATGGCAAGCAGAGTTACGATTGCCAGCCACCAGATGTGCCACACCAGAGCGAAGCCAAGCACCACACTGATGGCGCTGAGAATGACGCCCGTGCCGGTATTTTTCGGCATATGGATGGGGATGAAGCCATCGAGGGGACGTTCCGCACCGTGCCTCTTCATGTGCGCCCATGCATCGATCTCATGCACAACAGGCGTGAAAGCGAAGTTGTAGGCAGGCGGCGGAGAAGAGGTGGACCATTCCAGCGTACGACCGTTGAAGGGGTCGCCCGTCACATCACGCAACTGCTCACGCTTCAGATAGCTGACGAAGAGCTGGATCAGGAAGCAGGCAATGCCAAGTGCGATGAGGAATGCACCGAATGCCGCAATGATGAACCAGATTTGAAGCGAGGTGTCTTCGAACTGGCTGAGACGGCGTGTAACACCCATCAGGCCGAGGACGTAGAGCGGCATGAAGGCGAAGTAGAAGCCGATGAACCAGAACCAGAAGGAGAGCTTGCCCCAGAACGGATCGAGACGGTAACCGAAAGCCTTCGGGAACCAGTAGACGATGCCGGCAAGAACGCCGAACAGCACGCCACCAATGATCACATTATGGAAGTGGGCGACCAGGAACAGCGAGTTGTGCAGCACGAAGTCTGCCGGGGGAACAGCGAGCAGAACACCCGTCATGCCACCGATGACGAAGGTGATCATGAAACCAATCGTCCACAGCATTGGGACATCGAACTTGATGCGGCCCTTATACATGGTGAATAGCCAGTTGAAGATCTTCGCACCCGTGGGGATGGAGATGATCATGGTCGTGATGCCGAAGAAGGCATTGACGCTGGCACCCGAACCCATGGTGAAGAAGTGGTGCAGCCACACGACGTAAGCGAGGATGGTGATGACCACAGTCGCATAGACCATCGAAGCGTAACCAAAGAGACGCTTGTTGGAGAAGGTCGATACGATTTCGGAGAACACGCCGAACGCAGGCAGAATGAGAATGTAGACTTCCGGGTGGCCCCAGATCCAGATGAGGTTGACATACATCATCGGGTTGCCGCCGAGATCGTTGGTGAAGAAATTCGTACCAACATAACGGTCAAGCGTGAGCAGGGCGAGTGTTCCAGTCAGGATCGGGAACGAGGCCACGATCAGGATGTTGGAACACAGCGATGTCCAGACGAAAATCGGCAGGCGCATCATGGTCATACCAGGTGCGCGCATCTTGATGATCGTCACGATCAGGTTGATGCCCGATAACGTCGTTCCCACACCGGCGATCTGGACACCCCAGATGTAATAATCCACACCGACACTTGGACTTCCCTCGATACCGGAGAGAGGTGGATAGGCAAGCCAGCCCGTCTGGGCATATTCACCGATGAACAGTGAGACCATGGTGATGACGGCGCCAGCCGTGGTCATCCAGAACGAGAAGTTGTTGAGGAACGGGAAGGAAACGTCACGCGCGCCGATTTGCAGGGGAATGACGAAGTTCATCAAACCCGTGATCATCGGCATCGCCACGAACAGGATCATGATCACGCCGTGGGCGGTGAAGATCTGGTCATAGTGATGCGGGTTAAGATAACCTTCCGAACCGCCAGAGGAAATGGCCTGCTGGAGACGCATCATGACAGCGTCGGCAAAGCCGCGCAACAGCATGACGAGTGCCAGAATGATGTACATGATACCGATCTTCTTGTGATCGATACTGGTGAACCATTCCTTCCAGAGATACCCCCAGAGCTTGAAATAGGTGAGCAGACCCAGAAGGGCTGCGCCACCAAGAGCCACGACCGCGAAAGTCACGATCAGAATTGGCTCATGGAGGGGGATGGATTCCCACGTCAGCTTCCCGAAGAGAAACGACGTTTGATCGGTGTTGACGACCATTTTAGCCTCTTGCGATTGACTTAGAGTGCCTTGCTTCCATGTGAAAGCAAGGGACGCTCCAACCTAATTAAATGACGCACCGTTCTTTAGATGCGCTTCACGACGTTCAGCCTGCGCTCGCCGGCGTCAAAGGCAGTTCTGCCTTCGTCTGCGGAAGAGCAGCCGGTTCGAATGTCTGGCCTTCGATTGTGGCGGGCATCGACTGTGGGCCGGATGCCATGCCGTAAGGCGAAAGCGGGGTGCAAACCACCGAGTTCAGTGCCTTTGCGATATCGATGCCTTCCTTGCCGCCGCCGCCATTGGCGTCGATGTGCATCATGTCACGCATGCAAAGCTTGTTTGGCTCTACGCAACGGTTGAGGATCGCGTCGTAAAGCTCTGGATCGACATTGGCGAAATACTGTACGGGTTCACGCTCGCTTGGTTTTGCGAGTTCGAGATATTCCATACGGCCAAAACCCTTGCCGCCCTCCTTCGCCTTGGCAACCCACTGGTCAAAACCTTCCTGGCTCATACCGTGGAATTTGAAACGCATATGCGAGAAGCCGGGGCCGGAGAAGTTGGCCGAGAAGCCGTCATAGACGCCTTCCTTGTTGATGACTGCGTGCAGCTTGGTCTGCATGCCGCCCATGGAATAAATCTGTCCAGCGAGTGCCGGAACAAAGAACGAGTTCATGGCCGTGGTGCCGGTGATCTTGAAGTTGATCGGTACATCGACCGGCGCTGCGAACTCATTGACGCTGCCAATGCCCAGTTCCGGGTAGAAGAACAGCCACTTCCAGTCCATCGATACGACTTCGACAGTGATCGGCTTCATATCTGCCGTCACCTGGCGTTCATGGTCGATCCGCTCGATTGGACGGTATGGATCCAGACGGTGCGTCGAAATCCATGTCACGGTGCCGAGCATCAGGATGATCGCAACAGGCGCGGACCAGATGACCATTTCGAGGCGCGTGGAATGGTGCCATTCAGGATCGTAATCCTCCGCCTTGGCGGATTCTCTGTACTTCCACGCAAAGAACAGCGTGAGAGCCAGAACCGGAACGATGATGAGGAGCATCAAGACCGTGGAAGTGATGATGAGATCGCGCTGCTGGACGGCGATATCACCCGAAGGATTCATCACGACGAGATCACAGCCGCTCAAAAGCAGCAGCGACGAAATGGCCAGGAGGGCGGAGGGTATTTTCATAAGCGTGCGCACGTTTTGGGACTCGTACTGTTTTGGGTATTGTGGCGTATACTTATCAAACGTCATAAATGACATGAGGTAGTTTGTCGCGGTGCAACATAACTTTCAGACCGCAATCATCGCGGCGCATGAAAAGACATCTGAATGTAGAAAGTGACGCATTATCTCATAGGATGCCGCATGGGCAACCCCTTACAAGCAATCTTCATTTGACGGCCTTGAACCCCTGTGTGACAATCCGCCGCATGTGATGTGAACGGATGAGGAGCCGTGAGCGTTACACACATGGCGTGCCCATATTCAGGAGGGAATTTTATGAGCTACACGGATACGGCCACTTATAAAGATCATAAAGGAACGAACGGCCAACCGACGACGCCTGTCGCTGTCGATCCCGATCGCATTACGATCGCGGTCATCCTGGCCAGAATGACGGAATTTTTCGACTTCTTCGTTTATGCCATCGCATCGGCGCTGGTCTTCCCTCACGTCTTCTTCTCGTTTGTCGACCCTCTCACGGCAACGCTCTATTCCTTCGCCGTTTTCTCGCTCGCCTTCATCGCCCGCCCGATTGGCTCTCTCCTGTTTTTGCAGATCGACCGCAAGTTCGGACGCGCCGTCAAATTGACCGCAGCGCTGTTCACCCTCTGTGGATCGACCATGGCGATCAGTTTCCTGCCGTCCTATGACGACGCTGGCATGCTCGCGCCGATCCTGCTCGCCGTGTTCCGCATTGGACAGGGCGTTGGCCTTGGCGGTGCATGGGATGGTCTCGTTTCGCTTCTGGCCATGAATGCGCCGGAAAGACAGCGCGGCTGGTACGCGATGATGCCGCAACTGGGTGCTGCCATGGGCTTTGGTCTGGCCAGCGCCTTCTTCATCATCTTCACCACGCAGCTGTCCAACCCGGAATTCCTGGCCTGGGGCTGGCGCTTCCCGTTCTTCGTGGCACTGGCGCTCAATGTTCTGGCGCTGTTTGCCCGCCTTCGCATGATCGTGACGCCCGAATTCCAGACCATGCTGCAACAGCATGAGCTGGAACCCAAGCCGATGTTCCAGATGCTGCGCAACCAGTCCCGCGTCGTTGTGACCGGTGCCTTCGTGCCGCTGGCAAGTTTTGCGCTCTTCCACCTCGTCACTGTGTTTCCGCTCAGCTGGGTATCGCTCAATACCAATCAGCGAGTGTCCGACTTCCTGTTCGTGCAGTTCGTCAGCGCCATTATCGCCGGCGGCATGATCGTCGTTTCGGGTGTGCTGTCGGACAAGATCGGTCGTCGCAAGCTGATCGGCATTGCGGCTGCCCTGATCGCGATCTTCAGCTTCATTGCCCCGATTCTTCTGGCATCGGGCGATATCGGTCGCTACCTCTTCGTCCTGATCGGGTTCGCTCTACTTGGCCTCTCCTTCGGCCAGTCCGGTGGTGCGCTCGCGTCCCGCTTCAGCCGTGAATATCGCTATACTGGTGCGTCTTTGACGTCGGATATATCATGGCTGATCGGTGCGGGTTTTGCGCCGCTGGTCGCTCTCGGCTTCTCGTCGAAATTCGGCCTGTTTGCGGTGGGGATTTATCTTCTCTCCGGCGCACTCTGCACCATCGTCGCGCTATATTTCAGCCGGACGCTGGATATGCCGTCCGAATAAGACATGTCGAAACCAAAAACGCCGCGGGATCAGATCGATCCCGCGGCGTTGTCATGTCTGGATGTCCGTGGCGGCTCAGCAATCGCCGCAGGTGATCGGGTCGGCTTCACGCTTGGCGAAGTAATAGTCGCGACCGATGGTGATGGGCCTGATCGATGTTGATACCGATGACATGAACATCAACAGCGTGTGCGGTATCGTCAGCTCCGCATGCACCAGAAACGCGTTGGGCTGGCGCAGATTATCGGGAATATTGACGATGGAGTTGACCGCATAAGGCCGCTTGTCGTCCTGATCCCAGGACCAGCTGATCTTCGCGATCTTGTTGGCATCCACCTGAATACCGCTGATCTTCAATGTCAGGCCGGTGGTGGCGTAGGGCACAAAAATCCCCGCGGCAACATCTTCCATCGTGTTGAGATAGGCCTTGTTGACGGTCTGCGGCTGCGAGGCCAGATCGGCGATGGCGCCCGCTGCACGGGTCGCGCGCTTATAGACGCTAAAACCGATCGTCAGCTCGAAAGCGGTGATGTAGAGCGCCAGCAGCAGCGGAAAGATGATGGCGAACTCGACAGCGCCAACGCCCTGCTTGTCCTGCTTCAGCCGTTTGAAGGTCTGCCCCAATGCGCGCAGGGCGCGTTTTGACTGTGTCATCATCGGCACGCTCACTGATAGGCCTCATTGCGGAAGGCGTCCGTCGCAACGATCAGAAAATGGGAGGGCATGGAGCCATCCCTCGGACGGATGTTGGTCAGATATGGCCGGACCAGATCTGTTATGACCGGCCAGCGATAATAGACCCGCAGCATATTGATGGAGACCGGACCGCCCGGTGAAAATCCGAAGGCCGAGGAATCCAGATCGTAATATTGGCCGTTCGGCACCAGCGGTATGGTTTTGGGAATGGCGGCGAAGGTGCTGAATTGCCGAAGATCGATATAGAGCTGTTTGGGCGTCTTGATCTCTTCTGCCGAGCAGGTGATCAGGATAGAGACCTCGGCACAGAACTGCTTTCTGAACTCTTCCTGCGTGATTGTGCTGGCGATTTGCCCCGTACGCAGCTTGCGCGCCATGGTGTCTGTCGCATTCGTCACCAGTTGCTCGGCCATCATTGCCAGAAAGGTTTCGATGATGGCGAAAACGACGACGAAGTAGGGAATGGCCAGAATGGCGAATTCTATGGCTGCCGTGCCATCACGCGAGCGCGCAAACCGCCGGGCCAGTGGGAATTTGGAAACCAGTGATCGCATCGAGCTTTTTCAATCTTCATGACGGGAAAGCATGTCTGCCCGAAAGCTTTTATGCGATACAATTATATGGCGGCTTCGTTTACATTTTCTTTCGTGAAAATATCGCATTTCCTGTATTGGAACGATTCCTTGCATTCCCGGCCAAATTACCGGAGATCATATCAGTGAATGCCGGAAATAATATAAATATTGCCTATTTTGCTGAATTACTGGATATTTGCAGAATATAAACGATAACGAAGACAGCCCGCATCAGCGATGTCTCAAATTGCCTGGAGTGAATATTGGCCAGCTTCAATGAAACCGTCGAAGGCGGCGCGAAAGAAAGTTCCTCTATCGGTCGCGCTGGCGGCTCGCTTGTCAGCCAGACGGCCGATGCCCTGCGTCAGGCCATTCTGTCTGGTGTCTACAAGCCCGGCGACAAGCTGCCCAGCGAAGCGGGCCTGACGGAGCTTTACAAGGTCAGCCGTACCGTTGTGCGCGAGGCAGTCGCCGCCTTGCGTGCCGACAAGCTGGTCGAAGCGCGCCATGGCGCCGGTATCTTCGTGCTGACCCTGCCCACACAGCAGCCACAGCCGTTTCAGGATGTGGACCACGACCGTATCTCGTCCATCATCGAACTTCTGGAACTGCGTGCTGCCGTGGAAACCGAAGCCGCGGAACTTGCCGCCGTGCGCAGGTCTCCGGCACAGGAAGAGGCGATCATCCGTTGCCTGTCCGCCGTTCAGGACTGCATCGAAAACGGCAAGCCGACCGCCGAAGCCGATTTCAAGCTTCACCTTGCCATTGCCGATGCGACCAACAATCCGCGTTTCCGCGAGTTTCTGGAAGTGATGGGCCAGAATGTCATTCCGCGCGCAGCCCTTCGCTCGTCGCAATCCGAAAAAGCCGCAGCCTCTTATCTGCAGCAGCTTCAAAAAGAGCATGACGCCATTGCCCATGCCATTTCAGACGGCGATGCCGCTGCCGCCCGCGAAGCCATGCGCCAGCATCTGAAGGGAAGCCAGCAGCGTTACCGCGCCATGCTGCGTCAGGTGGAACGCTAAGGCCTTATACCCGCGAAAGCACGTCGATGCGTCGCAGGAGGACGCATGGCGCTTTCCGTATCAAGCAGGGCCATGATGCCCGGAGGAACCTCATGACACTGACACGAACGTTCGAGGGCAGACAGCCACGCATCGCCATGCCCAAAGGCGCCATCGACACGCAAATGCACATGTATCTGCCCGACTTTCCGGGGCTGGCCGGTGGCCCACCCGCGCCCGAGGGCACGCCGGGACCGGACGAATATCGTCGCCTGATGACTTGGATCGGCATCGACCGCGTCGTCATCACCCAGGGCAATGCCCACCAGCGCGACAATGGCAATCTCATCGCCTGCCTGCGTGCCATGGGCCGCGTTGCTAAGGGTGTCGCAGTCGTCACCCGCGAGACACCACTCGATGAATTGCAGGAACTGATCGAGGTCGGTGTCGTCGGCGCACGCATCATGGACCTACCCGGCGGCGCGGTCGATCTGACGCATCTGGAAGAGGTCGACAGCATTGCCCAGGAACTCGGCTGGTGCATTGCCGTCCAGTTCGATGGCTCCCACATTCTCGATCACGAGGAGCGCCTGTCGGCCATCAAGAGCCGCTGGATCTTCGACCATCACGGCAAGTTCTTCGCAGGCGTGACGCCGGATAGCCCACAGATCGCAGCGTTGAAGCGGTTGATCGACAAGGGCAATTGCTGGTTCAAATTTGCAGGCTGTTACGAATCCAGCCGTTCCGGCGGACCCGATTTCGAAGACATCGCCGCCATCGCCCGCGTGATTGCCGAATACGCCCCGGACCGCATCATCTGGGGCACCAACTGGCCACACAACAATGCAAAGACCACCGCGGAATATCCTGACGATGCCGACCTGCTGGACACGGTCCTGTCATGGCTGCCATCGGAGGAAGCCCGCCACAAGGCGTTGGTGACAAACCCGGAAGAACTCTTCGGTTTCGACCCGGTCTGAGTGGAAAGCAGATAACAAAAAGCCCGGCATGACCGGGCTTTTTTCATTGTGTCAGCGCTTCGCCTTACTCGCTGTCGGCGTTGTAAAGTACTTCCAGCGTCGGAATCGACGTGATGTTGAAGCCGCCATCAACGTAATGACATTCGCCTGTCACGCCACGCGACAGGTTGGACAGCAGGTATAGCGCGGAGCCACCGATATCCTCGATGTCAGGCGTGCGGCGCATCGGTGCATTCTTCTGGTTCCAGGAGAAAATCGCGCGCGCATCCGAGATGCCAGCGCCTGCCAGTGTACGCACCGGACCGGCGGAAATGGCGTTGACGCGAATGCCCTTCGGGCCGTAATCGGCAGCGAGGTAGCGCACGGAGGCTTCGAGAGCCGCCTTGGCCACGCCCATCACGTTGTAGTTGGGAATGACGCGCTGGGAGCCATTATAGGTCAGCGTCAGCATGGAGCCACCATTGGTCATCAGTTCGGCAGCCCGCTTGGCGATTTCCGTAAAGGAGAAGCAGGAAATGACCATGGTGCGGCTGAAGTTTGCGCGCGTCGTATCCGCGTAGAGACCCTTCAGCTCGTTCTTGTCGGAAAAGCCGATGGCGTGGACGACGAAATCCAGCGAACCCCAGCGCTCACGCACGGCATCAAACAGGGCATCCACCGAGGCGATATCCTCGACGTCGCAGGGAACGATGAAATCCGAGCCAAGTTCTCCGGCCAGCGGCTTCACACGCTTGCCCAGAGCCTCACCCTGATAGGTAAAGGCAAGCTCCGCGCCCTGGGCGGCCAGCGCCTTGGAGATGCCCCAGGCGATGGAGTGGTTGTTTGCGACACCCATGATGAGGCCGCGTTTTCCCTGCATGATGCCATTCATGGGCAATTATCCGTTGTAGCGCTGGAAGACGAGCGTGGCATTGGTGCCGCCGAAGCCGAAGGAATTGGACAGAACCGTATCGATCTTGGCATTGTCGATGCGCTTGCGAACGATGTTCACGCCTTCGAATTCAGGATCGAGCGTTTCGATATGCGCGCTTTCGCCGATGAAACGTTCCTGCATCATCAACAGGCCATAGATGGATTCCTGCACACCGGCAGCGCCGAGCGAGTGGCCCGTCAGCGACTTGGTGGACTGGACATGCGGAATGTTGGCGCCGAACACTTCGCGGATAGCGCCGATTTCCTTGCTGTCGCCAACAGGTGTGGAGGTGCCGTGGGTGTTGATGTAATCGACGTCACCCTTCACGGTCGCTAAGGCCTGACGCATGCAGCGGATGGCGCCCTCACCCGATGGCGCGACCATGTCGTAACCGTCAGATGTTGCGCCGTAACCGACGATTTCGGCGTAAATCTTCGCGCCGCGTGCCTTGGCATGTTCCAGCTCTTCCAGAACCAGAACGCCGGCACCGCCAGCGATGACGAAGCCGTCGCGGTTGGCGTCATAGGCGCGCGAAGCGACCGATGGTGTGTCGTTATATTTGGACGACATGGCACCCATGGCGTCGAACAGGTTCGACATGGACCAGTCGAGATCTTCATGGCCGCCCGCAAACATCACATCCTGCTTGCCCCACTGGATCATTTCCGCCGCGTTGCCGATGCAATGCGCGGAGGTCGAGCAGGCAGACGAGATGGAGTAGTTGACGCCGTGGATTTTGAACCATGTGGCAAGCGTGGCGGATGCGGTCGAAGACATGGCCTTCGGCACGGCGAACGGGCCAATGCGCTTGGGGCTGTTGTTCTTCAGCGTGATATCCGATGCCTCAACGATGGTGCGGGTGGACGGACCACCCGAACCCATGATGATGCCGGTGCGCTCATTGCCGCTGATGACGCTTTCTTCCAGACCGGAATCGGCAATCGCCTGCTTCATGGCAACGTGGTTCCACGCGCCACCCTGGGACAGGAACCGCATGGCGCGACGATCGACCAGATCGGTAGGGTCGAGCGATGGCTTGCCCCAGACCTGGCACTTGAAGCCATGTTCGGCAAAATCCGGTGAGAACGAGATTCCCGACTTCGCATCTCTTAAGGACGCCGTAACCTCTGCGGCATCGCTGCCGATCGATGAAACAATACCGAGGCCGGTGACTACAACTCTTCTCATAAAGTTGACCTTTTCTTTGTTTGCCGACTGACGTGTCTGTTCTGGGCGAAAACCGCCACGCACAAACGTCAGGGGTCAGGCGGTCTTTTCTTTCGACAGGCCGACACGCAGGTCCGACGCTTGATAAATGGTTTCGCCATCGGCCTTCAGCCAGCCGTCGGCGGTGCCGAGAACGAGGCGACCGCGCATGACGCGCTTGAAATCGATGCCGTATTGAAGAAGCTTTGTTTCCGGGCGAACCATGCCCTTGAATTTGACTTCGCCCGTAGAGAGCGCCATGCCACGACCGGGCTCACCCAGCCAGCCGAGGAAAAAGCCGGTCAGCTGCCACATGCCATCGAGACCGAGGCAGCCGGGCATGATGGGATTGCCCTGAAAATGGCATGGGAAATACCAGTCGTCCGGAGACACATCATATTCCGCGCGGATGAAACCCTTGTCGTGGGCGCCGCCGGTTTCGGAGATTTCAGTGATGCGGTGAACCATGAGCATAGGAGGCAGAGGAAGCTGCGCATTGCCGGGGCCAAAGAGTTCGCCACGTCCACATGCCAGAATTTCCTCGTAATTGTAGCTCGATTGCCTCGTTGCCATATTGCTTCCGTTTCCCCGTTGACCAGTTGTTGAACGACTTCTGTAGAGCAAGTTAGGTTCAAAATGAAGCGCCACAAGGGCAGCTTGCATATCCGGCCACGTCTCGCTCTTTTCAGAGGCCTCGTCTAAACATGGCGCCCGCATACAGGAAGCGAAAGGCCGGAACCAGAGGAAATTTGCAAAAACCGCCGCTTTGCAGCCAATTGCCGCGCTTGGCTGGCGGAAACTATTGAAAGCACTGCTCGTAAAAGTTATATGCTTTCTAAATTGGGTTTATTTCACCGGTTTTTGGGGCCGAATGAGCATGGCATTTGACGCCACACTGGATATCGGAACACGGTTGCGCCGCTTTGGCCTGCGGCCAACACGTCAGCGCGTGGCACTGGGCGACCTTCTGTTCGCCAAGGGTGACCGGCATCTGACGGTGGAAGAGCTGCATGACGAAGCCGTGAACGCCGGCGTGCCGATTTCGCTGGCAACCGTTTACAACACTCTGCACCAGTTTACCGAAGCCGGGCTTATTCGCGTTCTGGCCGTCGAAGGTGCCAAGACCTATTTCGACACCAACGTGTCGGATCACCATCACTTCTTTGTCGAGGGTGAGAACGAGGTTCTGGATATTCCGGTCAACAATCTGCAGATCGACAACCTGCCGGAACCACCCGAGGGCATGGAAATTGCCCATGTGGACGTGGTCATCCGCCTGCGCCGCAAGCGCGGTTGATCCCGCGCCGAGTGCCGCTTCGAAGACGGCACTCACATTATCCTTCTAGCTTAGCCGATATCAGTTCGACGGACCGTCGTTGAAGCCAACCTCGTCCACCAGTTCGGACGCTTGCCTGCGGTGGGCAGCAATCTCTGTCAGCGACAGCGCGTCAGGCTTGATCGGCCCGAAATTCTTCACCACGTCAGATGGCTGCGCGCCGGGAAGAACCGGATATTCGAAAACCTGCTTGGCATAGATTTCCTGCGCCTCGCCGGACGCCAGGAATTCCATGAGCTTCAGGGCGTTGTCCTTATTGGGCGCATATTTGGTCATCGCCACGCCGGAAATATTGACGTGCGTGCCGCGGTCATTGGCGTTGGGGAAGATGACCCGCACGGAACTGCCCCAGACCTTCTCTTCCGGTTCCTGCTCATTGGTCAGCATCAGGCCGACATAATAGGTGTTGCCGAGCGCGATATCGCATTCTCCGGAATAGATGGATTTGGCCTGGCTGCGGTCGGTGCCATCGGGCTTGCGGGCCAGATTGTTCTTCAGCGCGGTCAGCCATGTGCGGGTGTAATCCACACCATGATGAGCGATCATCGAGGCGAACAGCGCAATATTATAGGAGTGCTGGCCATCACGAATGCAGATCTTGCCCTTCCACTTCGGGTCGGCAAGCTCCTCATAGGTGATGTCGTTCTGGCTGACACGATCCTTGGACGCATAGACCACGCGTCCGCGCGTCGTCAGACCAAACCACTCGCCTTCGGGATCACGCAAATTGGCCGGAATGTCCTTTTCGATCACCGGATCGTTCAGGACCGGCTGGGTGACCTTGCCTTCCTTGGCTTCGACCAGCCGGGCAATATCGACGGTCAGCAGAATATCGGCGGGGGAATTGACGCCTTCGGCCTGAATACGTTCCACCAGACCCTTGTCCAGAAACAGCACATTGGTCTCTATGCCGGTCTCCTTGGTGAAGGCGTCCAGCAATGGCTGGATCAGTTCCGGCTGACGGTAGGAGTAGACATTGACCTCACCACCCGCAAAAGCTGTGGACATTCCGCCACTGGCAACCGATGTCGCAGCCGCAATCGCACAAATCACGGATTTCATGCTTGCCATGGGGAATGCCTCCGATAAGTTGGATTCTTGAGTTGTTTGTTCATGAATCGAATGAGCGGTCAACAGGGCAAATGTGAGATGGAAAAATCCATTAAAGAATTTTTCATTTCTGGAATTGTTCTAAACTGAAAAAGCAACTATATAACTCCACAATTACCGGAGTTAGGAGATCAGCATGCGTTTGACCAAACAGACCAACTATGCCGTCCGCATGTTGATGTATTGCGCTGCCAACGACGGCCACCTCAGCCGAATTCCAGAAATCGCGAAAGCCTATGGCGTTTCGGAACTGTTCCTCTTCAAAATTCTCCAGCCGCTCAACAAGGCTGGTCTGGTCGAAACCGTGCGCGGTCGCAATGGCGGCGTGAAGCTCGGCAAGCCTGCGGACAAGATCAGCCTGTTCGACGTGGTGAAGGTCACCGAAGACAGCTTCGCCATGGCGGAATGCTTCGAAGACGGTGCCGTGGAGTGTCCACTGGTCGATAGCTGCGGTCTCAACTCAGCCCTTCGCAAGGCGCTCAACGCATTTTTCGACGTGCTGACGCAATATTCCATCGACGACCTCGTCAAGGCGCGCCCGCAGATCAGCTTCCTGCTGGGTCTGGAAGACACGATGGCAAAGCGCCGCCCTGTTGCAGCCGTGGCCGCACCTGCCGCCTGAGTATGACGGCATGACGATTTTTAACCCGCGGACCTCGTTCGCGGGTTTTGTTTTTTAAAGGCTTCATGGTTGACGGCGGCGGCTGAAAGGGCGCAACTGGAAACCGAAATCCGCCTCTTCGATTCCCTTAGTATTTGCAATGATCATCAAGCCAGACCTCCAGAGTTTCATTCTCACTGCCATTATTGGCAGCATCGGCGCTCTGGTTGCGTTCATGCTCGACTTTCCGGCACCCTTCCTCTGCGGCCCGGCCCTTGCCGTCACGCTTGCCGGGCTTGCCGGTCTGCGGCTTTCGGTTCCCAATCTGCTGCGCAATGCCACATTCGTCATCGTCGGCATTTCCATGGGAACCAGTGTAACGCCGGAGGTGATTGGCGCTGCGAAGACATGGCCGCTGAGCTTCCTTGCCGTTCTCGCCACCGTCGTCATTCTTCTTTATGTCGCCTATTGGATTTTACGTGGCTTCGGTTATGACCGCACCACGGCCATGCTGGGCGCCTCGCCCGGCCATCTCAGTTACATCATCAGCCTGACGGCGGAAACGAAGAGCGATCTGGCAACCGTCAGCGTCATCCAGAGCGTGCGCGTGCTGGCACTGACGCTCGCCGTGCCTTTCATTGTCGAATACCTCGATCTCATCAGCATCGAGCCGCCGATCCTGCCTCTGCCCATGCATCCAGTCGTGCTGGGCCTGACCATTCTGGCGTCGCTGGTTGTCGGCTGGCTGTTCATGCGTTGGCGCTTTCCCGCAGCACTTCTGCTGGGTGGCGTGGCCGTTTCCATCGGCATCCACATTACCGGCCTTACCAGTGGCGGCGTGCCAAACTGGCTCAGCCAACCCACCTATATCATTCTCGGCAGCCTCATCGGCACCCGCTTTTCCCGCGCATCGCTGCGCGACATGAGAAAGGCCTTCGTCGCTGGCGGTGTGGTGACGGTCGTCGTCATGCTGCTCGCCTCCGTCATTGCCGTCTTCGTCTCCAGATTGACCGGCGTGCCGCTCAACGCCGTCATGATCGCGTTTTCACCGGGCGGGCTGGAAACCATGGCCGCCATGGCAGTCATGATGCACGCAGACACCGCCTATGTCGGTTCCCACCACGTCTTACGCCTGCTCTTCCTCTCCGTGCTGATGCCGCTGGTCATGGGCAAGGATGCGCGCCGGAAAACCGACTGAATTCATTTTAGTCGCTGCGTATAAATTCAAATTCGGATGCAACCATTTGGCTCTCGGTTTCGTTACCGCCTACTGAATCGGGGAACCATCGATTTCATCGACATCACGCGTTCCCTCTGGCCCGCACCCGTTCCCATGGAGATTGTTGATGAAGCGTTTGATGAAGCTGACCGGCGCAGGACTGGCGCTCGCTCTTTACGCATCGATTGCGCAGGCACAGGTGGTTGTGTCGTCCAAGATCGACACCGAAGGCAGCGTCCTCGGCAACATCATTCTGACCGTTCTCAACAAGAACAATATTGAGACGACCGACCGCATCCAGCTGGGCGCGACACCGGTCGTGCGCAAGGCGATCACAGCGGGTGAGATCGATATCTATCCCGAATATACCGGCAATGCCGCCTTCTTCTTCGAAAAGGCCGACGACCCTCTCTGGAAGGATGCGGCCAAAGCCTATGAAGAAGCCAAGACGCTGGATTATGACGCCAACAAGATCGTCTGGCTGACACCTTCGCCTGCCAACAACACCTGGGGCATCGCTATCCGCAAGGATATTGCCGACAAGAACAATCTGAAGACGCTCAGCGATCTCGGCAAATACGTTTCCGGTGGTGGCCAGATGGTTCTTGCCGCATCGTCGGAATTCGTCAATTCCGCAGCCGCCCTTCCCGCCTTCCAGAAAACCTATGGCTTCACCCTGAAGTCCGATCAGCTCATCACCCTCTCGGGCGGTGATACGGCAGCAACAATCGCTGCCGCGGCCAACCAGACCAACAATGCCAATGCGGCTATGGTCTACGGCACGGATGGCGGCATCGCCCCGTCCGGTCTCGTGGTGCTGGAAGACGACAAGAATGTGCAGCCGGTCTACCAGCCTGCACCAATCATCCGCGAAGCCGTCCTCAAAGAACATCCCAATATCGAGCAACTGCTGAAGCCCGTCTTCGAAAAACTCGATCTCAAGACCCTTCAGGAGCTGAACGGTCGAGTACAGGTGGGTGGCGAACAGGCGAAAAACGTGGCGCTGGACTTTCTGACGAAGAACGGCCTCATACAATAAGAGGCGACTTTGCAGCGTGCCCTCTCTGCCCCTCAACGTCTGACGTTTATGCCCGACAAGGTGGGCGTGCTGATCGCTGCCTTGCTGGTCTATGCCCTCGCCGCTCTGCCCTTCGCGACGTTTCGCGCCAACCGCATCATCCAGGGCGAGACGCGCGGCATCCTCGATGCCCTGCCGCCTCTTGCAGGATATGTCCTCATCGCAATCGTCATCGCCGCAGCGGCGGTGGCGTTTTTTCGCAGCGAAACGAAGGTCCGGCTTGTTTCGGCACTGATTGGTCTTGCCGTTCTTGCCTTCATGATTGGCCTTTCCGCCTCCCATCTCACCCCCGCTGAAAACACCTATGCCCGCGTTTCCCCAGCCAGCGGCTTCTGGCTTTTGATGGCGGGTTTGACCGTGATGGCGACGGATGCGATTGCGCGGCTCGATCCCAAACCCGCCATTCGCGTGCTGCTGCTTGTCGTGGCGCTCGCCCTTGTCGGCACCATGCTTGCCTCCGGGCAGTGGGACGATCTTTCCCTGTTGAAAGAGTATCAAAGCCGCGCCGATATTTTCTGGACGGAAGCCTTTCGGCACATCCAGCTCGCCGTCGGCTCGCTGTTTTCAGCCGTTCTGGTTGGCATTCCGCTCGGCGTTCTCTGCTACAAGGTGCAGAAGCTGCGCGCTGGCGTGCTGAACAGTCTCAACATCGTTCAGACCATTCCCTCCATCGCGCTGTTTGGCCTGCTGATTGCCCCGCTGGGATGGATTGCCGCCAATGTTCCCGGCGCATCGGATCTCGGCATTCGCGGGATTGGCATGGCCCCCGCCTTCGTCGCCCTGTTTCTTTATTCGCTGCTGCCGGTCGTCTCCAACACGGTCGTCGGGCTGGACGGCGTTTCGAACTCGGTGCGGGAGGCGGCACGCGGCCTCGGCATGACAGGCTGGCAGCGGTTGATCAAAGTGGATTTCCCGCTGGCGCTGCCCATCATCCTTACCGGCATTCGCATCGTTCTCGTCCAGAATATCGGCCTTGCCACCATAGCAGCCCTCATCGGCGGCGGCGGGTTTGGTGTCTTCGTGTTTCAGGGCATCGGCCAGACGGCAATGGATCTCGTTCTGCTGGGCACGATTCCAACCGTCATTCTCGGATTTACAGCTGCCATTCTTTTGGATGCGCTGATCGACAGCAATCTATTCAAACGCGGGAGCAACGCATGATCGAGGTCGAAAATCTGACCAAGGACTATGACGGCGCGACCGTCGTCGACAATGTATCGCTGACGATGGAAGCCCGCAGCATCACCGTCATCGTCGGCACTTCGGGCTCCGGCAAGACAACGCTTCTGCGCATGATCAACCGTCTGGTCGAACCGACATCCGGCATCATCCGCATCGACGGGCAGAATATTCTGGATATGCCCGGCTACCAGCTTCGTCGCAGTATCGGCTATGCCATTCAGGGCCATGGACTTTTTCCACACCGCACCGTGGCGCAGAACATTGCGACTGTGCCCGAACTGATCGGCTGGGACCGCGCCCGAATCGACGCCAAAGTGACCGAACTTCTGGAGCTTTTCCAGCTCGACCCCACCCTTTATGCAAACCGTTTTCCCAACGAACTCTCGGGCGGCCAGCAGCAGCGTGTGGGCGTGGCCCGCGCGCTGGCGGCGGAGCCGAATATTCTCCTGATGGACGAGCCCTTCGGCGCACTGGACCCGATCATTCGCGCCAAAGCTCAGGAAGATTTGCTGGCGATCCAGAAAAAACTGGGCGTCACCATCGTTCTCGTCACCCACGACATGGATGAGGCCTTTCATCTGGCAGACCGCATCGCCGTAATGGACAAGGGCAAAATCGTTCAATATGGCAAACCCGCCGAACTGGTGCGCAAACCGGCAACGGATTTCGTTCGCACCATGATCGGTGAGCGAGAAAGACCGCTCCGGCTGCTCTCCGTCGCAACCGTCGGCGAGATCGTGGAGCCGGGAGAGGCCGAGGGCGAGCCTTTGCCCGCCGCGACCAGCCAGCGCGATGCTCTCTCCGCTATGCTCTGGACCGGGCGTGACACATTGCCCGTGACCGGGCCGGACGGACAGGCGGCCGGACGCATTCGCCGTGAGGTCTTGCTGCACAATGCGGCGGGGTCTGTATGACGAAGCGGCTCGGTTCTTTTCTGCTGGCCGCACTCAGCCTCCTGCTCATCACCTTCCTTGTGAAGCCAGAGCTGTTCGAACCCGTGTTCAAGCCTCTCGTTCAGACCAATGCCCCGGCCATCTACATACAGGCCAATCTTCTGTCGTTGACCCTGTCTCATCTGGCGACGGTCGCGATCGCCACGGGCGCTGCCATCGTGATTGCCGGGACGCTGGCCATTCTCGTCACCCGGCCTTTCGGGCGGGAATTCCTGCCGCTGTCGCGCAGCATCGTCAATATCGGCCAGACCTTTCCGCCTGTTGCGGTGCTGGCGCTTGCCGTGCCGATCATGGGTTTTGGCGAGAAACCGACGTTGATTGCGCTGTTTCTCTATGCCCTGCTGCCCATCTTCGAAAATACCATCACCGGCCTTACCACCCTTCCGCCCGCTATTGTCGAAGCGGCGCGCGGGTCTGGCATGACTGGCTTCCAGCGTCTGTGGCGCATCGAACTGCCGCTTGCGCTGCCTGCCATTCTTGCAGGTATCCGGCTGTCTGCCGTCATCAGCCTGTCCACCGCCACCATCGGCTCGACGGTGGCGGCACGAACGCTGGGCGAAGTCATCATTGCCGGGCTGCAATCCAACAATCTTGCTTTCATTCTTCAGGGCGGTCTCATCGTTGCAGCCCTTGCCGTGTTGATCCATAGCGGGCTATCCATGCTGGAAGCAAAGGCTGCCCGGCGTGCGGGCTACTGAATTGCGCGCAGAAAAGATTTCCGCCCGGTAGTGTCATGCTGTAGGCGGATGAAGATCGAATGAGAAGATGCAGAGGTTTTCGTGAAACAGGCAATCATCGTCATGGGCGTCAGCGGCTGCGGCAAATCCACCGTGGGCGAAGAACTGGCCGAAAAGCTCGGCATTCCCTTCATGGAAGGCGACAAGCTGCACCCGGCTTCCAATGTGGAAAAAATGGCTGCTGGAACGCCACTCGACGATGACGACCGCTGGCCGTGGCTCGATCTCGTTGGCGCGGAGCTGCACAAGGGCTATGAGGCGGGCGGCATCGTCATTTCCTGCTCCGCACTGAAGAAGACCTATCGTGATCGACTGCGCAAAGCCTGCGGCGGCCCATTGGCCTTCGTCTATCTGGAAGGCAGCGAAGCGCTGCTGACCAAGCGCATGGGCGCACGCACCGGCCACTTCATGCCGCTCTCGCTCTTGAAGACACAGCTCGCCACGCTGGAAGTCCCAACCGGCGAACCCGGCGTCGTCACAGTCAGCATCGACGCCACGCCAGACGAAATCACCGAGAACGCCTTGAAGGGTCTGTCGGCGCTATAGGTTTTCACGCAATTCCGGACGCAAAACCGCTTCACACTTTTGCTGGAATTGCTCTAAATCCCCAGCCTGTCGCGCAAGCCGTACCACCACGCGCCGAGCATGGTCAGCGGCACACGGAACGTCTTGCCGCCCGGGAATGGATAGTTCGGCAGCGACGACCAGACATCGAAGCGTTCCGCATGTCCTGCGACCGCCTCTCCCAATATCTTGCCCAGAAGCTGCGTCGTCGTAACCCCATGGCCGCTATCGCCGTGCGAGAAATAGACGTTGGGTGACAGACGTCCGATATGCGGGATGCGGGTTAGCGTCAGCGCGAAATTGCCGCTCCAGGCAAAATCGATCTTGGTATTCTGCAATTGCGGAAAGGTCTTCAACATATTGGGACGGATAACGCTGGTCAGGTCCGCGGGATCGCTGCCTCCATAACCGATGCCGCCGCCATAGAGCAGGCGGTTGTCGGAGGTACGGCGGTAGTAATCCAGGATATAATTGGCATCTTCGACGCAATAATTGGCCGGTAAAAGCTCTTCGATCAGCGCCGCATCCAGCGCCTCCGTAGCCATGACCTGGCTGGACACCGGCATCATCCGCTCGCCGATTTCCGGCAGCAGACCACCGAGATAGGCATTACCACAGACCAGCACATATTTGGCTGCCACCTTGCCCTGCGCCGTCCGCACCACAGGGTTTGAGCCCTGCTCGACGGCAATGACGCGCGAGTTTTCGAAAATGCGCCCGCCGAGGCTCTCAATCGCTGCCGCTTCGCCCAGAACATAATTCAGCGGATGGATATGCCCGCCGAAACGGTCGATCATGCCGCCCGAATAGCGGTCCGATTTCACATATTTGCCGACCTCAGCCTTGGAGACCATCTCAAGTCCGGTGTGGCCGTGCTTTTCCCAATTGGCCTTGTTTTCAGCCATTTCCTTGATCTGCTTGGGCGTAAAAGCTGCAAAGAAACCGCCATCGACCAGATCGCAATCGATATTGTATTTCGCAACCCGGTCACGAATGATCTGCCCGCCCTCGAGCGACATCGCGCCCAGCTGCGCTGCCTTTTCCCGGCCATAACGCCCCGAGATGGTTTCGAGGTCGCGGCTGTAGCCATTGACGATCTGGCCGCCATTGCGTCCGGATGCGCCAAAGCCGATCCGCTCGCCTTCCAGAACGATGACGGAAAAGCCTTTTTCCGCCAGTTCCAGCGCCGCCGAAAGACCGGTGAAGCCCGCGCCGATGACGCAGATATCCGCATCCTGATCGCCTTGCAGCGTGGTGCGCAACGTCTTGTTGTTGGCGGACGCCGCGTACCATGAGGTCGTATGGCCGGGATTGGGGGTAGCGGTCACTTTAGCCATCTCACACCGTCCTGATATATGCGTCATACTCGACGTCGGTCACGCGAAGCGAAAACTCGGAAAGCTCCTGCTGTTTGCAGGCGGAATAGAGCGTACGATATTTCTGCCCGAAGGTCGCATAGGCAAAGCTGGAGCGCGTGAAACGCTGCAGCGCATAGTCCCAGTTGGTCGGCAGCGGCTCGTGATTGATGGCGTGGCTGTCACCCGAGATAGCCCCACCCGGCTGGCGCTTTTCCTTCATGCCGGCAAGGGCGGCACTGAGGATCATGGCCAGCACCAGATAAGGGTTGGTATCGGCACCCGCCACGCGGTGTTCGATACGGGTTGCAGGCTTGCTGGCGGTGATCACGCGCACGGCAGCCGACCGGTTATCGATGCCCCACGAGGCGTAGGTCGGGGCGTGTTCGCTGGGGCGCAGGCGGCGGTAGGAATTCGCATGCGGCGCAAACACCGCCATGCTCTCCCCCATGTTTTCCAACAGACCACCAACGGAGTGCATCAGCGCTTCGGATGCGCCGTTTTCGCCCGCATAGATATTGTTGCCGTCCCTGTCCAGCATGGAAAAATGGACATGCATGCCATTGCCCGCCTGCATCCCATAGGGCTTGGCCATGAAGGTGGCATCGAGATCGTGCTTGCGCGCCACGCCCTTGACGATACGCTTCAGAAACACCGCGAAATCCGCAGCTTTGAGCGCATCCGGCACATGGTTGAGATTGATTTCGTATTGACCGGGGCCGTTTTCGCGAAGGGTCGTATCAGCCCCCACATCCTGCGCGCGGCAGGCGGTGGCGATATCGTGGAAGACCTCTTCGAAATCCTGCAATTCGGAAATCGACAGAACCTGCGTCTGGCCGGTGTGCCAGCGCCCTTCACGGCTGCGCGGCGGGCGCACCGGATCAAGCGCCGAGCGCACAGGGTCGATCAGATAGAATTCCAGCTCCGTGGCCACAACAGGTGTCAGGCCGCGCTTGGTAAAGCCATTCATGACCCGCGCCAGAACATTGCGCGGATCGCCATAAAAACCGCTGCCATCCGGGTCCTGCATGGCCAGCAGCACCTGCGCGGTGGGGCGCCCCAGCCACGTGACGCGCGAGAGCGTGCCCGGCACAGGGAAACACAGACCATCCGGATCGCCCGTGCCTTCTGCAAGGCCAGCAGCATTGACGTCGCGGCCCCAGATGTCCAGCGCGTAAACGGAGCGAGGCAGAGCCATGCCTTTTTCCAGCACATCGATGGCCCGTTCGCGCGGTATCCATTTGCCGCGCGGCACGCCATTCACATCGATGACAAAGGCTTCAAGAATTTCAATATCGGGGTTTTGTTCGAAAAAGGTCTTTGCGTATTCAATATCGGCCATCATTCACCAGAAGGTTGTTTCGTTTTTGGGTGCGGCACAAGTGCTGCTAACGAAAAGCATCCTGCTGCTGATAGATCAGATATCGCGCTGTCATGATGACATCATGCCCCGCAGTTCCCAATGTCCCCACTTATGTTACGTGGGCAAGACGCATAAGGCCAGCGTGTTTTTCAGCGAAAGCAGGCGCTTGAGCGCGCCTACTCGCTCACCGCCGCCGTCTTGACTGCCTCGATGTTGAAGGCAGCCGCCATAAGCGCGCGTGTGTAGTCTTCCTTCGGCGCCTCGAAGATGGACTTTGCCGGTCCGCTTTCCACCACCTTGCCGTGACGCATGACGATGACATCATTGGCAAGCGCTTTCACAACCTTGAGGTCATGGCTGATGAAGAGATAGGCGAGATCGTGCTTGGCCTGCAAATCCCGCAGCAGATCGACCACCTGCGCCTGCACGCTCATATCCAGCGCCGATGTCGGCTCATCCAGCATCACGAAGCGGGGTTTCAGCACCATGGCGCGGGCAATGGCGATGCGCTGTCTCTGGCCACCGGAGAATTCATGCGGGTAACGCCAGCGCGTGGCGGGGTCGAGCCCCACCTCATCCAGCGCCTGCGCAACACGCCGGTCCCGCTCATCGGCAGACAGGGATTTCTCATGCACCCGCAGACCTTCGGCAATGATCTCACCCACCGACATGCGCGGGCTGAGCGATCCATAGGGGTCCTGAAACACCACCTGAAGCCGGTTTCTGAGTGGCTTCATCATGGAATAGGAATAACCATCGATGGGCTGGCCGATAAAGCTGATCCGCCCCTTGGAGGATATCAGCCGCGACAGCGCCAAACCCAGCGTCGTCTTACCCGAACCGGATTCACCCACGACACCCACCGTCTGCCCGGCGCGCAGGGTAATATCGATGCCATCCACAGCCTTGACGTGATCCACGACCTTGCGCATCAGCCCGGCTTTGATCGGGAACCAGACCTTGATCTCGTCCCCCTGCATGACGACAGGCTTGCTGCTATCGGACAGCGGCGGCTCGCCCTTGGGTTCTGCAGCCAGAAGATGACGGGTATAGGCATGCTGCGGGCTGTTGAAGACCTGCTCCACCGTGCCGGTCTCCACGATCTTGCCCGTGGTCATGACGCAGACGCGGTCTGCGAATTTGCGCACGATGCCGAGATCATGGGTGATGAACAGCATGGACATATCATGCTGGTTCTTCAAATCGCCCAGAAGCTCCAGAATTTGCGCCTGTACCGTCACATCCAGCGCCGTCGTCGGTTCGTCGGCGATCAGCAGCTTCGGCCGGTTGGCAAGCGCCATGGCAATCATCACACGCTGGCGCTGGCCACCGGAGAGTTCATGCGGATAGGCTTTCAGCCGCTTTTCCGGCTCGCGAATGCCGACCTGCAAAAGCAGTTCCAGCGTCCGCTTGCGCGCTTCGATACCGGTGATGGCCTGATGAAGCTCGAGGATTTCGCCAATCTGCCGCTCGATGCTGTGCAGCGGGTTGAGCGAGGTCATCGGCTCCTGAAAGATCATGGTGATATCGTTGCCACGCACACTGCGAAGATCGCGCAGCGACGCACTCAGCAAATCCTTGCCTTCGAACAGGATTTGCCCCGAGGGATGGCTCGCCGCCGGATAGGGCAAGAGCTTCAAAATGGAATTCGCGGTCACCGACTTGCCGGAACCCGACTCCCCCACCAGCGCCACGACCTCACCCGGCATGATATCGAACGACACCTGATCGACAGCCACACTCTCCTTGCCACCCTGATGGAAGGCAACGGAGAGATCGCGGACGGAAAGAAGCGGAGTGGTCATCATATCCTTCGTGGCACTCATCGGAAGGTCTTTCTCGGGTCGAAGGCATCGCGCACGGCTTCACCGACAAAGATCAGCAGCGATAGCATGATCGACATGGTGAAGAAGGCCGTCAGCCCCAACCAGGGTGCCTGAAGGTTGTTCTTGCCCTGCGCGATCAGTTCTCCCAGCGAAGGCGAACCCGGTGGCATGCCGAAGCCGAGGAAATCGAGCGACGTCAGCGTGGTGATCGAACCCGAGAGAATGAAGGGCAGGAAGGTCAGCGTTGCCACCATGGCATTGGGCAGCAGATGGCGGAACATGATCGTGCCGTTGCCGACACCCAGCGCCCGGGCGGCATTCACATATTCGAAGTTTCGCGCCCGCAGGAATTCCGCGCGCACGACACCGACGAAGCCCACCCATGAAAACAGCAGCATGATGCCCAGTAGCACGAAGAAGCCGGGCGGCAGAATGGCGGCGATGATCAGCAGGATGTAGAGCACCGGCATGGACGACCAGATCTCAATGAAACGCTGCATCAGAAGGTCGGTCCAGCCGCCGAAATAACCCTGCACCGCACCGGCGGTTACGCCGACGATGGCCGATGCGATGGTGAGCGCAAGGCCGAACAGGACCGAAATACGGAAGCCGTAAATGACACGGGCGGCGACATCGCGCGCCTGATTGTCCGTTCCCAGCCAATTGAGATTGCCAATGGTACAGCCGGGATCTGCGGCCCCTTGCGGGTAACCGGAGCAACGCTCCTGTGCATCCATAAGCCAGAAGGGTGCCGTGGGTGCGGAATGCGGAATGTTCGAATTGACTGTCTGATAGGAGTAGCGGATCGGTGGCCAGATCATCCAGCCATTGGCTTTTATCTCATCCTGAATGAACGAGGATTTGTAATCCGTCTGGGCCAGAAAGCCGCCGAATTTCTCTTCCGGGTAATCGACCATGACCGGCACCAGAAGCTCGCCCTTGTATGAGGCGAAAATGGGCTTATCGTTGGCGATGAATTCCGCACACAGGCTGAGCCCGAACAGAAGCAGGAAAAGCCAGAACGACCAGTAACC
Source organism: Hyphomicrobiales bacterium (assembly GCA_900473205.1). Taxonomy (GTDB): domain Bacteria; phylum Pseudomonadota; class Alphaproteobacteria; order Rhizobiales; family Rhizobiaceae; genus Agrobacterium. The sequence continues at coordinate 24,528 of UCLB01000006.1, read as the reverse complement.
GCGGCGGTTGGCCTTGAAGTTCTGCCAGCGCCGCACGCTGGTGGGCGAGAAGTAGGGGCGTTTTTGCGGTGTCGCTGCATCGGTGGCGGCGGGTGAAACAAGCGTCATTACACATCCCTCCGCTCGAAATCGATGCGCGGATCGATCCATGTATAGATGAGGTCGGATATGAGGCTGACGACAAGGCCCATCAGCGAGAAGATGAACAGCGTGCCGAACACGATGGGGTAATCGCGGTTGACGACCGAGAGATAACCCAGCCGCCCGAGGCCATCCAGCGAGAAGATGTTTTCGATCAACAGCGAACCGGTGAAGAAGGCCGAGATGAAGGCGCCGGGGAAACCGGCAATGACAATCAGCATGGCATTGCGAAAGACGTGGCCATAGAGAACCTTGCGCTCCGAAAGCCCCTTGGCGCGGGCCGTGACCACATATTGCTTCTTGATTTCATCGATGAAGGAATTCTTGGTCAGGAGCGTCGTGGTGGCAAAAGCTGAGAGAACAAGTGCTGTAAGCGGCAGCGCTAAGTGCCAGAAATAGTCGATGATCTTCTGCCACCATGTCAGTTCCGCGAAATTGTCCGAGGTCAGCCCGCGTAGCGGGAACCAGTCGAAGAACGAGCCACCGGCAAAAACCACGATCAGCAGAATCCCGAACAGGAAGCTCGGCACCGCATAACCGACGATGATGATGCCGGAGGTCCAGACGTCGAATCGCGATCCGTCCGAAACCGCTTTCTTGATACCGAGCGGAATGGAGATGGCGTAGGAAATGATCAATATCCAGAAGCCAAGCGAAATCGACACCGGCAATTTATCGATAATGAGATCAATGACCGAGGAATTGCGGAAGAAACTGTCGCCGAAATCAAAGCGGATGTAGTTCCACATCATGTCCATAAAGCGGGTCAGCGGCGGCTTGTCGAAACCGAACTGTTTTTCCAGCTTCGCGATCAAATCCGGGTCGAGACCCTGCGCGCCGCGATATTTCGAACCGCTCTCGTCTAGACCGCCCTGCCCCATGAGGTCGCCACCGCCGGAAAGTCGGTCGGAAGCGCTGTCGCCGGAGCCGGAAAGCTGGGCGATGACCTGCTCCACAGGCCCGCCCGGAGCAAACTGAATGACGAGGAAGGAAATGCCCATGATGCCGATAATGGTCGGTATCATCAGGGCCAAACGCCGCAGAATATAAGCTCCCATCAGGCGCGTCCCTGCATGGCAAGAGGTTCGGTCATCATCGGTTTCGTCAAACCGTTTCCTTTCGGGCCTGTGGACTATGCCGCAGGCGTCGTGATTCGTAATGGTCCATGTGAATCAAGGCTTGGCTTATAAAGCAAGTCCCGCATCATTTCCCGGCGTTTGCGGACCACCATGCGTCGGGAAAGCCGATGCCGTATCGCGGAAGGTTTTGCGGCTGCACCAGCGTCTTCCAGTAGGCGAGCGTCATCTCGCCGCGATAGAATTGCGGAATGACGTAGTTTCCGGCCAGAAGCACGCGGTCCAAAGCTTTTACGGCAGCAACCTGATCGTCCCGGTTTGCTGCAAAAATGATTTTGCGAATAAGCATATCCACAGCAGGATTGCTGATACCTGCGAAGTTCTTCGAGCCCTGACGGTCCACAGCCTTGGATCCCCAGTAATCGGACTGTTCGTTTCCGGGGTTGGCGCTCTGAGCCCAGAGATTGACGATCATATCGAAATCGAAGGAGCGGGTGCGGTTCGTGTATTGCGACGTATCGACAAGTCGCACTGTCGCGTTGATGCCGATCTTCTTAAGATTCTGCGTGTAGGAAACGACGACGCGCTCCATCGCAGCGGAATCAACGAGAATTTCGAAATCGAAAGGCTGACCGGTGGACGCATTCACCATGCGGTTGCCGCGCAGCTCATATCCGGCGTCCTTCATGAGTTTGACGGCCTCGCGGAGATTGTCACGCTGCTTGGCCGGATCGCCACCAACCGGATTATGATATTCCTTGGTAAAGACTTCAGGCGGGATCTGATCTTTGATTTCATTGAGGACGTCCAGTTCTTTGCCTTGCGGCAGACCGGATGACGCCAGGTCGCTGCCCATGAAGAAGCTGTTGATCCGTTGGTACTGATTGTAAAACAGCGTGCGGTTCATGTCTTCGAAATCGAACGCATAGTTCAAAGCCAGACGGACTTTCGGGTCTTTGAACTTGTCCCGCCGCCCATTCGGAACCAGCGCCTGCATGATACCGACAGAGCGGTAGATATTGGGCAGCTCTTCCTTCTTGATTCGACCGTCTTTCACGGCTGGAAAATCATAACCAGTTGCCCAGCGCCCTGCCGAATTCTCCTGCCAGAAATCCGTATTCCCGGCCTTGAAAGCCTGAAACTCGACATCGCGGTCTGTATAGAAAGTGTAAGTGATTGTCTTGAAGTTGTTCAGCCCGACATTGACGTTGACGTCCTTGCCCCAATAATCGTCGCGCCGCTCATAGGTAATGGTGGAGCCTGGTGCGATGGACGCGATCTTGTATGGGCCGGACCCCATGACGGGCTCCAGCGTGCCACGGGAAATGTCGCGCGGTTTGCCGTCAGCGCCATTGGCCTCCCACCAGTGTTTGGGCACAACGAGAAGCTGGCCGACGATCTGCGGCAGTTCCTTGTTGTTTTTCTCATCGAAGGTGAAGGTGATCTCACGCTCGCCGGTCTTTTCGGCCTTTGTAACGTGGGTGTAATAGGTGGCCAGTTGCGGGCTTAAATCCTTCGCTTTTTCGAAACTGAAAACCACATCTTCCGGCGTCACCGGCTGGCCATCGGCCCATTTCGCTTCCTTTCGCAGGCGGAAACTGGCCTTGGCGATATCGTCGGGATAGCTGACCGCCTCGGCAAGAAGACCGTAGGATGAAGACAGCTCCTCCTCCGAAGATTTCATCAGCGTATCGAAAACGAGGCTCAGTCCGGTCGCAAGCTCGCCCTTGGCCAGAAGCGGATTGACCGTATCGAAAGTGCCAGCGGTCGACATGCGCAGCGCGCCACCCTTCGGCGCATCCGGGTTGACATAATCGAAGCGCTCGAAACCGTTGGGGTGCTTCAGCTCACCGATTGTCGAAATCCCACTGCGCCAGACATCGCCATCCGCAGCCGATGCTCCCATGGGCGCGACCGCAAGAGACAGGGTGGCGAGAGCGAACAAGCCGGATTTCAACATTGCCAATGCCATGGGGCGACAGTCCTTTTTGGTTTTCATTGCCGTGCAGCATAAGACAAACATGGGCAAAAAATAGGGGGCCTGCCTCAATCCTTCGAGAGCCCGCAAACATGCTTTCACCAAATTCCCGTTCCAGCGTAATATTCAAAAGAGAATCAGCTCAAGCATTGCAGGCGGCGGACGATATGGAAAAACAGGCAACGGGCCTGCGCAAGGCATCCCTTCTGGCCCTCTCGGTCATATCAATGATGTCTGTGGATATCGGGACCGCTTTCGCGCAGGACGGCCCGGCCAAACAGGTGTTCGGCAATATTGCCCTTCCATCTGCCGGTCCTTCCATTTCCTACGGGTCCTATGCCAAGGGCTGCCAGTCCGGAGCGGTGGCGCTGCCCACGGAAGGTCAGGGCTTTCAGGCCATGCGGCTGTCGCGCAATCGTCGTTGGGGCCAGCCGCAACTGATTTCCTTTATCGAACGCTTTGCTCAGGATGCCCAAAAGATCGGCTGGCCGGGCCTGTTGATCGGCGATATCTCGCAGCCGCGTGGCGGGCCGATGCTAACCGGCCATGCCTCGCACCAGATAGGCCTCGACGTCGATATCTGGTGGCGACAGATGCCCAATCAGGTCATGAGCGCCGAACAGCGGGAAAGCACACCGTTCATTTCCATGCTCGACAAGAGCAAATTCCTGACGGTGGATGACCGCAAATGGTCGCCGCTCAATGCGAAACTCGTGATGATGGCGGCGAGCTATCCGCAGGTGGAGCGTATCTTCGTCAATCCGGCCATCAAGCAGAAGCTGTGCCAGTCATGGACCGGCGACCGCACCTTCATGGGCAAGATCAGGCCGATCTATGGGCATGACGAACATTTCCACGTTCGTCTGGAATGCCCGCCCGGCGCGACCAATTGCAAGCCGCAGGCACCCGTTGCAGCAGGCGATGGCTGCGACAAGTCTCTGGCATGGTGGTTCACAAAGGAGCCTTGGGCCACACCAAAAAAAGACCCCAACGCCAAGCCACCAAAGCCGCCGCGCCCGATGATGGTGTCCGATCTGCCAAAGGCCTGCGCCGCCGTCGCAGCTGCGCCCGCTGCAAACGGAGCCAGCATGGCTGTTCGGGAAACCTACGCGCCAGCGGCAGCAGCACCTCAGGCGCCTGCCCCGGCACGGTCGCAGTCCGGCGGCTCCGGTGTTCCCATACCACCCGCAGACGTTCCACGCCCCTCATCGCGCCCATCGCTGAACTGATGTGACCCAACAACGCTTTTCAAAAGGTGCCGAGTTGCTATAGAAGGCTTCAAATCGATTTAAACATCGCAACGCAAATAACGCTGGCGCAGGACATGAGATGACCGGGCAACGCTGTATCGCACTGATCGCACATGACCTGAAAAAAGACGATATGGCGGATTTCGCCCGCGAGCATCAGGCGGCGCTATCGCAATTTCGCATCGTTGCCACTGGCACCACAGGCGGACGCGTGCAGGATGCTTGCCCCGGCCTTAATGTCATCCGCTTGAAAAGCGGCCCGCTTGGCGGTGACCAGCAGATCGGCGCGATGATTGCGACGGGCGAAGTGGATATGCTGATCTTTTTTGTCGATCCCCTCACAGCCTTGCCGCATGATGTTGACGTGAAGGCTTTGACGCGACTTGCAACGGTTTACGACATTCCCATGGCGCTGAACCGCGCCACAGCGGAAATGCTGACAGACTTTAATTGAAACATTGATATCCGGCGATCCAGGAGCAGCAATGCCCAAGCAGAACGATAGTCTTTCCTTTCCCATTCTCATTGGAGATATCGGCGGTACCAATGCCCGTTTCTGTATTTTGCAGGATGCCGATGCCGAGCCGGTGCAACTGACAAGCGTCAAGACGGCGGATTTCAAGACCATCGATGATGCGATCAGGATCGCCATTCTCGACAAGACATCGTTGCAGCCGGTTTCGACCATTCTTGCCGTTGCAGGCCCCATTGAGACGGATGAGATTCCGCTGACAAACTGCCATTGGGTGGTCAAGCCGAAGGAGATGCTCGTCAATCTCGGCTTGAAAGATGTCATCGTCATCAATGATTTCGAAGCGCAGGCACTCGCCATTGCCACCCTTGGTGACGACAACAGGGACACGATTGGCCCGCAGCGCCCCGACATGATGGCGTCACGCGTGGTGCTTGGACCGGGCACGGGTCTGGGTGTCGCCGGGCTGGTCTATGCCCGCCACATGTGGTTTCCGGTGCCTGGCGAAGGCGGCCATATCGATATCGGACCGCGCAGTGCGCGCGATTATCAGGTCTTCCCGCATCTCGAAACCATTGAAGGCCGTATTGCCGGTGAGCAAATCCTGTGCGGACGCGGCCTCGTCAATCTCTACCGGGCTATCTGCAAGACGGATGGCATCACACCTTCCTTCTCGGACCCAGCCGAAATCACCGCGACGGGCCTCAGCGGCGAAAACCGCGAGGCGAAAGAAACCCTGTCTCTGTTCAGCACCTATCTCGGTCGCATCGCAGGCGATCTGGCACTGATCTTCATGGCGCGAGGCGGGGTCTATCTCGCTGGCGGGATATCCCAGAAAATCATCCCCGCTTTGAAACTGCCGGAGTTCCGCGCAGCCTTTGAAGACAAGGCTCCGCACAGCGCCTTGATGCGCAGTATTCCAACCCATGTCGTCACCCATCCGCAAGCTGCCCTAGCCGGACTTTCGACCTATGCCCGCAGACCCGAAGACTTCGGCCTGGCGCTGGACGGTCGGCGCTGGCAGGCTTAGAGCGCACTCGGCACTGGTCAAAACCTGCCCGAATGGCTATAGACGCCGGTAAATAAGGCGGCTTGCCCGCCAGAACCGCACAAGGTGGATAAAGCTTGAAGACCGCCAAGACACGGCATCCGCTGGATACCGACACAATTACATCTGTCCTGAAACGCATTTTTGCAGAAAACGCCCGTGATCATATTTCCGGCTACGCATTTGCGATTTTCTGCCTGCTGACCGTTGCCGGTACCACGGCGTTTACGGCCTGGATCATGGACTCCATCATCAACGAAGCATTCGTCAACCGACGGGCCGATCTCGTCTGGATCATCTGCTTCTCCATTTTCGCAGCCTTTTTCATCCGTGGACTGGCAACCTATGGTCAGTCGGTGGCGCTGTCGAAAATCGGCAACAATATCGTCGCGCGCTATCAGAAGCGTTTGTATTCGCATCTCATGACCCTATCGGTTGGGTATCTCAGCGAATCCCGCTCCGCGCATCTTGCAGCGCAGGTCAGCCAGAATATCGGCGGCATCCGCGATGTCATGAACCTGACCGTAACGACGGTTGCCCGCGATCTCCTGACCTTCATCGCACTGGTTGCTGTGATGATCTTCAAGGACCCGGTGCTTTCCATCGTCATCGTCTTCATCGTGCCGCCTCTGGTCCTCGGTCTCCGCTACATTTCCAAGCGGCTGCGCAGCGCCACGCGCGACGCGGTCATTCTCAACAGCCGCGTGCTGGGCGCCATGCAGGAGACATTGCAGGGCATTGCCATCGTCAAAGCATTTACGATGGAAAAGCAGCTGGAAACCCGTGTCGACCGGGTTATCGATTCCGCCGAATGGCGCGCGAACCGTATTGCTCGTCTGACGGAAAAAAGTGCGCCTCTAACGGAAACCATAGCAGGCCTCGCCGTCTCTGGCGTTCTGGCCTACGCCGCCTATCGCGCTATTTACAACAATGTTCCTCCAGGTGCATTCTTTGCCTTCGTGACAGCGCTTCTCCTGGCCTATGATCCCGCACGCCGTCTCGCGCGTGTTCAGATTTCGCTGGAGCGCGCTGTCGTCAATGCGCAGATGATCTACGACATTCTGGACATGGAGCCTGTCCAGCGCCAGAAGCCGGATGCGAAGCCGTTGAACGTTTCCAACGCGACGGTTGAACTGCGCGACGTAGTGTTTTCCTACAAGGATGGCGGCCCGATTCTGAAGGGCGTCAGCTTCGTTGCCGAAGGTGGCAAGACGACCGCTCTGGTCGGCCCCTCTGGTGCGGGCAAATCGACCATCATCAATCTCATACCGCGCTTTTACGATCCAAGCGGCGGCGCGATCCTGATCGATGGTCAAAATATCGCCGATGTCACGACCATGTCCGTTCGCCAGAACCTCGCTTACGTCTCCCAGCAGCCCTATCTCTTCGAAGGCACCATCCGCGACAATATCCGTTACGGTCGCCCGGAAGCGACGGATGCCGAAATCGAAGAAGCAGCACGGCTGGCTTTCGCGCATGACTTTATCCTCGCGCAGCCGCAGGGCTACGAGACGCCGGTCGGCGAAAATGGCATGACGCTTTCCGGCGGTCAGCGCCAGCGCCTGTCGATTGCCCGTGCGCTGGTGCGCAATGCCCCCATCCTGCTGCTGGACGAAGCGACCTCCGCGCTCGATACGGAATCGGAAGCCGTCGTGCAGATGGCGCTCGATACGGCCATGACCGGGCGCACCGTCATCGTCATCGCCCACCGTCTTTCGACCGTGGTCAAGGCAGACAAGATCGTGGTGATGAATGAAGGCCTCGTCGTGGAAGAAGGCGTCCACGAGACGCTTGCGCGTCAGGAAGATGGTCTTTACGCTCGCCTCAACAATCTTCAGGCGACGGGCGTTCGCGGTCTTTAAACGAAAGCATTGAGTGGGGCAGCATGAGCGGCAATGGCATGAAACTGGTGGTGGTCGGTGCAGCTGGACGGATGGGGCAAACGCTGATCCGCCTGATCCACGAAACACCGGGTGTCCAACTGCATGCCGCCGTGGAGCGTGAAGGCTCCCCCTTTATCGGTCGTGATGCAGGCGAAATTTCCGGCCTTGGTCCCATCGGCGTAGCGATCACCAGCGATGCGCTCGAAGCTTTCGTCCATGCCGAAGGTGTCATCGATTTCACCTCACCCGCTGGCAGCGTCGCCTTTGCCGGTCTTGCCGCACAGGCCCGCATCGTCCATGTCATCGGCACAACGGGTTGCTCGGTGGCGGATGAGGAAAAATTCGAGGCTGCGGCTCGCCATGCCCGTGTCGTGAAATCCGGCAATATGAGCCTTGGCGTCAATCTGCTCAGCGTTCTCACGCGGCAGGCGGCAAAGGCACTGGATGGCAGCGGCTGGGATATCGAAATTCTCGAAATGCACCACAAGCACAAGGTCGATGCGCCCTCGGGCACCGCCCTGCTTCTCGGTGAGGCTGCGGCCAAGGGCCGGGGTATCGACCTTACATCCAAATCCGTGCGCGTGCGCGATGGCCATACCGGCCCTCGTGAAGGTGGCACGATTGGTTTTGCCACATTGCGCGGCGGCTCCGTCGTCGGCGACCATTCGGTTATTTTTGCTGCAGAGGGTGAGCAGGTCACGCTGTCCCACCATGCGGCAGACCGCACGATTTTCGGGCGTGGCGCCATCGCTGCTGCCGTCTGGGCGCATGGGCAGAAGCCCGGCCTTTATTCCATGCTGGACGTTCTCGGTCTGGCGAAAGACCAATAATCAACTCGGAGAGCAATTGATATGAGCGGAACCCTCGTCCTCGTTCGTCACGGCCAAAGTGACTGGAACCTCAAGAACCTCTTCACCGGCTGGCGCGACCCTGACCTCACCGAACTCGGCGTGCAGGAAGCCAATGCGGGCGGCAAGGCGCTTGCCGATTACGGCATCAAATTCGATATCGCCTATACCTCGTCGCTGATCCGCGCCCAGAGAACATGCCAGATGGTGCTCGACAATGTCGGCCAGCCCGACCTTGAGACCATCCGGGATGAGGCGCTGAACGAGCGCGACTATGGCGATCTCTCCGGTCTCAACAAGGATGATGCCCGCGAAAAATGGGGTGAAGAACAGGTGCATATCTGGCGCCGTTCCTACGATATTCCACCTCCAGGCGGTGAAAGCCTGCGCGACACCGGCGCCCGCGTCTGGCCCTATTACCTGACGGAAATCCTGCCGCGCGTTCTGCGGGGCGAAAAGGTACTGGTTGCGGCGCACGGCAATTCGCTGCGCTCGCTGGTCATGGTGCTGGACAAGTTGAGCAAGGAAGAAATCCTCAAGCTCAACCTCGCGACCGGTGTTCCCATGGTCTACAAGCTGAACGCAGATTCCACCGTCGCTTCCAAGGAAGTGCTGGGCGATATGTCCGCCGCGCATTAATAGTGCGCAGAATCAAAAAAGCGCCGCTGCGTAAAGCTAGCGGCGCTTTTTGTATTTTATCTTCTTCTTACTCGAGCGTTCCAGCACAAGGAAAATATTGCGCCTGAGCTAACGTCAGAAATTGCGATGTTCGCCGAACCAATAGGCGCAACATACGCTGGAAGCGGCAAATACTGTAAAGAACAGTGCGACGAGAATTCCGATTTCCATGAGCCTGTGCTCCTTGCATCCGTGAATACTTGCAAGACTAACGCAGAATGGTTGAAGAAGTTTCATCATGGATTTCGGGCGTGGAGAAGCGAGCAGCGATCTCACCCCTAAAATGCATCTCTCGGGCAGAGTTTTTCGCCGCTATCATCATTCCGTCACGTAGAGGTTCTAATTCGCTTCTGCGGCCTTGCTTCGCCAAGGCGAGTCATTCCAAATACCGCTCTGATCCCTGATACTGAAAGTGCGACCGACGTGCGCTACGCCATCTATTTTACACCCGCCGAAAACGATGCCCTGACCGAAAAGGCATCGCGATGGCTGGGGCGTAATGCGTTTTCCGGTATTGCTCATGATGACCATGAGGCCTATGCGGAGATCACCGCCGAACCACGTCGATATGGTTTTCACGCCACGTTAAAAGCGCCCTTCGAGCTGTCCGAGAAGCGTAGCGAAACCGATCTTCTGGCCGCTTTGCAGGCGTTTGCCGCCTCGCGGCAGGCTTTTTACATCCCCAAACTGGTGGTCGGATCTCTCGGACCCTTCTTTGCGCTGGTGCCGCACGCGCCGTATCAACCACTTCAGGATTTTGCAGCAGACGTGGTCGATTATTTCGAGCCCTTCCGTGCACCCTTGTCCGACAGTGACATCGCCCGCCGCAGGCCGCAGAACCTCACGGAAAGCCAGCGGCATAATCTGTCGCTCTGGGGCTACCCGCATGTCATGGACGATTTTCGCTTTCACATGACACTCACCGGACCCGTGGATGAGGCAGACACTGCGCACATATCCGGCGTGCTGGCGTCAGAGTTTTCCAACTTCACGGATCGGCCACTGTCCATTTCGGGACTTGGCCTCTTCGTTGAGAAGGCGCGCGGCGAGGCCTTCACCATTCACACATGGCTGCCGCTTGCCGCACCTGATATGAAAGAAGCAATAGCATGACGGAACAGATATTCTCCAACGCCCGCATCGTTCTCGAAGACGAGATCATCGAAGGCTCTGTCTTGGTTCGCGATGGGCTGATCGCCGATGTCAGCGAAGGCACATCCCGCATTGGCGAGGATTTCGAGGGTGACTATCTGATCCCGGGCCTCGTGGAACTGCACACGGACCATCTGGAGCAGCATTACTCGCCGCGCCCGGGCGTGACCTGGAACAAGATTGCTGCCATTCAGGCGCATGATGCGCAGGTCGCCTCATCAGGCATCACGACGGTGTTCGATTGTCTTCGCCTCGGCTCGGATGAAGATGGCGGTTTTGCCAAGGGTGAAATGCGCGACATGGCCGACGCCATCGAGCAGGCGCAGAACGAAAACCGCCTGCGCGCCGACCATCTGCTGCATCTGCGCTGCGAGGTTGCGGCTGGCGACGTGCTGGATCATTTCGAGGACTTCGAAAACGACCCGCATGTGAAGCTGATTTCGTTGATGGACCATTCCCCGGGGCAGCGCCAGTTCCAGACCATGGATCAATATATCGTCTTCTATCAAAAGAAGCGCGGGCTCAGCGACGAGGTCTTCAAGGCTTTCATGGAACGGCGTGTCGCTGCATCGGCCAAATATTCCGCCCCGAACCGCGATTATCTGTCCGCCCGTTGCCTTGAGAGGGGCATCACCATTGCCAGCCATGACGATGCCACCCATGCGCATGTCGAGGAGGCCATCGGCCACGGCGTCAAGCTGGCCGAGTTTCCCACCAGCGTCGAGGCGGCGCAGGCATCGCACAGCGCGGGCATGAGTGTGTTGATGGGTGCGCCCAACATCGTTCGTGGCAAATCCCATTCCGGCAATATCGCAGCGCGCGATCTTGCCGAACTCGGCGTGCTCGATGTCCTGTCGTCCGACTACGTCCCCTTCAGCCTGCTCTATGCGCCGTTTCTGCTGGCCGATCAGGTCGAAGGCATGACGCTGCCCAAGGCGCTGTCAATGGTCACCGCAACACCAGCACGCACCGTGGGTCTCAGCGACCGCGGCCGTATTGCTACCGGCCTTCGCGCAGACATGCTGCGTGTTCACAGGGACAAGGATGTTCCCATCGTCCGCTCCGTCTGGCGGCAAGGCAGGCGCGTGGCATGAACGAGCGCGCGCCGCATCTTTCCAACCCGGCTGCGAACCGTCACGGCGTGATGATCGTCGTCGTCGGCCCAAGCGGTGCCGGCAAGGACACGCTGATGGAATTTGCGGCACGGCGGCTCGGCCAACGGGAGGATATTCACTTTGCCCAGCGCACCATTACCCGCAGCAGGGATGCGGGCGGTGAGAACCATGATGCGGTGACGCGGGAAGAGTTTGCGCGCCGCTTCGATAATGGCGACTTTTGCGTGTCCTGGCAGGCGCATGGCCTCAGCTACGGCATTCCGACCTCGGTTCGGGACCAGTTGGCGCAAGGCAAGATCGTCATCGCCAATGGCTCGCGGTCCGCGCTCAGCCATTTCAAGACGGCCTTCCCGACGCTGAAAGTCGTCAACATCGTCGCCACGCTGGATGTTCTGGCCGCGCGGCTGGAAAGCCGTGGCCGCGAAAGCCGGGAGGAAATCCTCCGCAGGCTCCAGCGCAGCTCACTGGAAGTCTGCGGCGACTTCGACGTGACGACGATAGACAATAGCGGCGCGCTGGAGGTTTCAGGCGCAGCTTTTGCTGAGCTGCTCGAAGAACAGCTCAGCCGTTGCATATGATTACAGGGCTTTGATCTGAGCCAGAATATCGTCTTCGATGACGATGCCGTTTTCCAGCGACTGCTTGCGAATGCCCTGACTGCGGCGTCCCGGCAAACGCGCATTTTCCTGCCCCTCGATTTCACTTGCCATGAGAGCAAGCCGCTTGGCGAAGACGTCGTCTCCTGCAATCAGCGGATCGATGGCGATGATGGTGTGGCCCAGCGAAGGTGCGGTTCCCGTGTCATCCAGCAGCGATGAGGCCTGAAAACCGAAATGGCCACCGGTCAGACCTGCAGCCATGACCTCCACCATCAGCGCCAGCGCGGCACCCTTTGCCTCACCCGCAGGCACCATGGTTCCGTTGATCGCCTCGTTGGGATCGGTCGTCGGTTGTCCCGAAGCATCCAGCGCCCAGTCATTGGGAATCTCGACACCCTTCTGGCGCGCCGCCATGATCTTGCCTCGCGCCACCTTGGACAGAGCAAGGTCGATGACCAGCGGATCGGCATCGTCAACCGGGGCGGCAAAGGCGATGGGGTTGGTGCCGTAAAGCGGCTTGATGCCACCCCAGGGCGCCATGGATGCGGGTGCATTGGCGACCATGAAGGCGACGAGGCCCTGTTCCGCAAAACGCTCCACCGTCAGCGCCATCACACCGGCATGGTGCGACCGACCGATGAGACCAAGAGCAATGCCCTGCGAGCGGGCAATATCTGGAAGCTTTTCAACGACGAGATCAATAGCCGGATAAGCATAGCCGTGACCGGCATCGACGGATAGCACGGCGGGGCGCATCTGCGTGGCGACAGGCCGGGCCTTGCCGTCGATTTTCCCGACACGCAACTGGCCGATATAGGCGGGTATGCGGCGCACCCCGTGACCACCCTGCCCCGCAGCTTCCGCCGCCACCAGTGCGCGCGCAACGGAGCGCGCATTATCCGGCAGAACACCGTTGTTTTCAAAGATGGAAGAAACGAACTCTTCCGCCTGCTCTATGCTGAATTTCATGACTGGCTTGACCTGCGGTGGGTAAAAGCCAGCCATAGCGCAAGCGGCAGCGGAGCGAAACGCTTTTCGGTCTGCTCCGCCCCGGGCTACTGAATCTTGATCGGCAGTGTGACAGTCCGGTTTGCATCCGGTGGTGGCTCTGCCACGGGAGAGGCTCTTTCGATCCAGGCCAGCACCTGTTGATCGATGGAGGCATCGCCTGTCGATCCCTGCAATCGGATCGAGCTCAAGGCGCCATTGTCATTGACCCGGAACGTCACCGTCACGACCTTGCCACCAGCACTGAGTGACGAAGGCTTTTTGCGCGAAATCTGCGAGCGGATGCGTGACTGCCATTTTGCAGGCGTCATGGCAGACGAAAACAGACCCGAACTGTTGCGGGATGCCGCCGTGCGGTTGGACTGTGTCGTCTCGACCTTGGCGGTTTCCTTGGCAACGGAAGGTGGCGGCGCGGCTGTCTGCTTGCGCTCGACCTTCTTCTTTTCGGGCTCTTCCTTCTTTTCCACCTTCTTCTCGACAGGAGGTGGCGGACGCATGACGGGCAATGGTACCTCGACATTTTCGAGGGCGGCCATCTGTTCCTGCTGAATGGGGTCGATTTCTTCCACCGGCTCGGGCACTTCTTCCGGCAGAGGCTCCGTCACTTCCTGTGGCGGCTCCGGCATCTGCTCAGACTCGGGCGGCGTTTGCTCGACAACGGGCTCTGGCTGCGGTTCAGGCTGGGGCTGAGGTGCTTCCTCTGGCGGAACTTCCTCGATCTTTTCAGGAATCTCGCTCTTTACCTCCTGCACGTCTTCCACATCATTTGCCTCCACCGTTTCTTCGGTTTCGACAGCTTCGGGAAGGGCGGCAAGCTCGATCATGATGGCCGCAGGCGGTCCACCATCGGCGTCGGGTTCCGGCTGGTCCTGCATCAGATAATAGGCCGCCCCCGCATGAACGGAGAGCGTCAAGAGGCCAGCAACTGACCATAGCGCCACTTCTCCCAGCCGGGAGCGTCCGGAACGGGGAAAAGACGTGGCACTCATGGCGTCGCTCCAGCAGGCGCGGGTGCAGGTGTGCCGGGGGCAGCGGCGGCAGGCTGCGCTGCAGCCGCAGCATTCTCAAGGCCCACCAGCGCGATCTTCAGGTAGCCGCTGTCTCGCAGCATGTTCATGATTTCCATGAAGTGCCCGTAATCCACGGCCTTGTCTGCCCGCAGGAAAATGCGCGTATCCTTGTTGCCGCCGGTGCGCGCATCGAGGCTCGCCGCCAGCGCTTCACGCGCCACAGCGTCGTTGCCGAGATTGAGCGACAGGTCGTTCTTGACCGTGAGGTAGAGCGGCTCATCCGGGCGCTCGGCGGGCTTGGCCGAAGACGCGGGAAGATCGACATTCACATCGACAGTCGCAAGCGGCGCTGCCACCATGAAGATGATGAGCAGCACCAGCATCACGTCGATGAAAGGCGTGACGTTGATCTCATGGTTTTCGGAGAGTTCGTCCCCTCCGCTTTCACGAATACCACCAGCCATGATCAGCGACCCACGAGCGAGACGGCAGGCTTGGCGGCATTGCCGGGCGGAATACGGCGGAAATCGAGGTCACGGCTGACCAGACGCTCGACGCCAGCGGCAACATCCGCCAGCAGGTGGCGATAACCGGTGATGGAGCGGGCAAAGATGTTGTAGATCACCACAGCCGGAATGGCGGCAACGAGGCCGATGGCAGTTGCCAGCAGCGCTTCGGCAATGCCGGGTGCGACGACGGCCAGATTGGTCGTCTGCGATTCCGAGATGCTGATGAAGGAATTCATGATGCCCCAGACCGTGCCGAACAGGCCGACGAAGGGCGAGACGGAGCCAATGGTTGCCAGAATACCGGTTCCGCGGGACATGCGACGGCCCGCATGGGTTTCGATGCGACCGAGTACGGAGGACACGCGCTCCTTGATGCCGCCGCCATCGGTATGTTCAACCACGGCGTCGGAAAGATACATTTCATGGGTCGCCATGCGAAGCATGAGAGCAGCCGGGCCACCCTTCTTTTCCACCGCACCCATGGCTTCAGAGAGAGTCTTCGCCTTGTGGATGATCTTGAGCGTGGAACCGGCGCGAATGCGTGCACCAGCCAGTTCGATGGATTTCGCCACCCAGACCGTCCAGGTGATCAGCGACGCAAAGGCGAGACCGATCATCACGCCCTTTACGACCCAGTCGGCGGCCATAAACATGCCCCAGGGGGACAGATTGTGCGGAATATCGCTGCGCTTTTCAGGCGTGCCCGAAGGCTGCTGCGCCGGGTCCGCAAGGCTTGGCTGAACCAGAGGCTGGCTGGCGGCTGCCGGTGCTGGCTGTTCTGCGGCAGACGTGGGCGCTGTTGGCTGCGGTGCCGGGGCCGCAGGGGTCGGCTGAGCCGAATTCTCGGTTGCTGGCGCTGCGGGAGCAGGAGCGGCAGGGGCCTGTGCCTGTGGTGTTACGGTTTGGCCTGCTGCGGCAGGCTCATTGGCCGTGGCGGGCGTCGTGGTTTGCGCCACGCCTGCGCCAGCGTAGAGGCAGGCAACGAGTGACAGCATGAGTGCGGCAGACCCACGTCGTTTGCCCGGCAAAGCCTTGAGGTTTGACGAATGGGTCAATTTTTCAGATGCCATCATGATATTCCCGGAGTTCCGTAACAATGCGCCGATCTTCTGCAGCCAGAGCCTGCATTCTCAAACCTTGCAAGCGTTCTGCGCATTCCGCTAACAAAGTTGAGTAGGATTGACAACTAATACCTTGCTGAAACCTGTCCTGTAAACTCCTCTTTTACGAAAACGGCCTTCTGATTCGGCCAGGCTGGTCGTGATGCGGCAAGCTAGGGCGGGAGTTTGCGCGCAATTGAGGACACCAACCCGGTTTAACGGGGTGGAAATCTTGGCCACCTAAACTCCGCATCGAACCCGTAGTGCGAGACGTCCATGACCAGACAGAGACGGCGAAAGATCATCCGCGCAAGACGCACGGCAACCGGCATTGCGCTGGTGGCTGCGCTGTCCTTCATTGCCGGAATGACCGATGCCATCGGGCTCACAATGTCCGGCGATTTCGTATCCTTCATGACCGGCAACACCACCCGCGCGGCCCTGTCGCTACAAGCCGGTGATTATGCCCATGCGGGCATTCTGCTGCTGGCCATTCTCACCTTCGTTGCTGGTAATGCGGGCGGCATCGTCATTGCCTATCGAACCCAAAGGCGCGTTTTCACCGTTCTGTGCTGCGTCGGCCTGCTGCTTTTCGCCGCCGCTCTTTTGCAAATGCAGGAAATGAAGCTCACCCAGTTCTATCTGGTCGTCTTTGCCATGGGCATGATCAATGCCGCTGTCGAACATATCGAGGGCCTGCCGATTGGCCTCACCTATGTCACCGGCGCACTCTCGCGTTTCGGGCGCGGCATCGGACGGTTCATTCTGGGCGAGCGAAAGCTGGACTGGACAATCCAGATGGTGCCGTGGATCGGTATGGTCGCGGGTGCGATCTGCGGCGCTGTTCTGGCGACGGCCTATTCCGCAATCGCCCTTGCTTGCGTCAGCCTGCTGGTCTTCGTCGTCGCCATTGCCAGCATGTTCATGCCGCCTTCGCTGCGCCGCCGCTACAATCAGGGCGTCGCGATCAGGACCAGCAAATAGGTTCGCAGCTTATTTCCGAGAGATCGTCACGAATTTCGTGCCACGCACGCGCACGGTCATCTCACAGGATTCGCTATCCGTGCGGTCGCAGAAGCGCGGGTGCATTTTCAGCACGAAGACCATGTTTCCAAAGCGCTGGACGAAATCATAGCTGTAGATCGTGGCGGTGGCGATCATCAGATAGCCGCCTTCCTTGACCTGCACATAGAAATTATAGGGGCAGCCATCATCATTGCAGGCCCGTGCCTTCTCGCCATCGCAGGTCAGTTCGCCGCGATTGGTGACGGCATCTACCAGCCCGTCATTGTTGATATCGAGCCGTGTCACGAAACCCGGGCCGAACTCGGCCACTTTGCATTCCTGGCGAAAATGGTCCTTCTCGTAAATTTCCGGATCGCTGACGAGTTCCTGCTGTGCCAGCGCCACCACCGGAACGGCCAGAAATACCAGCGCTTGAAGCGTTACGAAGAGAAGGCGTTTCACGGCATTTTCCTTTGGGTCTGTTTCGGCTATGGATGCGGCAGCATGGGACTGTCGCTTTGTCGATCCGGCGACGGAGGATAGGTCCTGTCCCTTGCGTGACACTGACCCTGCGCGCATTATCTGAGGAGCGCCTGCCCATGACCCTTCTGGCCTTTCTCGATTATGCGGGCGTCGCCGTCTTTGCCGCCACCGGTGCGCTTGCCGCCTCGCGCAAACAGCTGGATCTCATCGGCTTTCTGTTTTTCGCAGCCGTTACCGGCATTGGTGGGGGTACCTTGCGTGATCTGGTGCTGGGCCGCGCACCCGTCTTCTGGGTTGTCAACCCGACCTATATTCTCGTCTGCGTGGTCGTCGCCGCACTCGTCTATCTCACGGCGCATCTGCTGGAATCCCGATACCGGCTGCTGATCTGGCTCGATGCCATCGGTCTCTCGGCCTATTGCGTCATGGGCGCAGCCAAGGGTCTGGCCGTCAGCGGCTCTCCCACCGTCGCCATCGTCACCGGCACCATGACGGCCACATTCGGTGGCGTGCTTCGCGATATTCTGGCGGGCGAGCCATCCGTCTTGCTGCGGCCCGAGGTCTATATCAGCTGCGCCCTGATGGGAGCCTGCGTCTTTACCGCTGCCCATGCCATCGGTCTGCCGCTTCTCGTTGCATCCGCCGCTGGCGTTCTCACCGCCTTTGCGATCCGAAGCGGCGCGCTGATCTTCGGCTGGACTTTTCCGCGCTACCATCCCCGTCCCGGCAGACCGCCGGAAGACGTGATGTAAGACAAAGACAAAAAGCGCCCGGGGGCGCCTTGATCATATTCAACAGAGCAACTGGTTCGTCTCAGTGCACGCTGATGGTGCGAAGCTCGTCTTCCGCTGCCTTGAAAAAGGTGCTGGAACGGTTGTCGGTCAGCAGGATCGGCGTGCCATCCGCACCAAACAGGGCCCACAGATCAAGGCCGGGATCGATACTGGGTGCTTCTGGAAAACAACGGTTCACGTCTTCGGCGCGAATTTTGCGGATATATCCGACTTCGCCTGCTCCGATATGAGCGAGCTGGGACTTGGTCAAACGCGCATGCGCTTCTTTCAAGAGCATATTTCAGTCTCCACATTCTAAGACGCCGCGACGTGAGAATCGGTGGCGTGCAGAATCCTACTGTGAGACGGAAATGTTAATTTTCTTCACCACGTTGGAGATTTCCGGTCGCGTCAGATCGATGGAGAGCAGCCCGTTGCGCAGGCGCGCGTCATTGACCTGCATCCCATCCGCCAGAACGAAAACCCGCTGGAATTGGCGCGCAGCAATGCCGCGATAGAGATAGTCTTTCGCATCCTGTTCCTGCTGGCGTCCACGGATGACGAGCTGATTGTCAGCCGTCGTCACTTCCAGATCGTCTTCGGAAAATCCGGCCACCGCAATGGTGATTCGCAGGCGCTCGGGGCTGTTTCCCTCGGCGGCTAGGCGTTCGATATTGTAGGGCGGATAACCATCATTCGCCTTTGCCATGCGCTCCAGCGTTTTTTCCATGGCATCGAAACCCAGCATCAGCGGGTGCGTGAAAGGTGTCATGCGACTCATCTGTTTCAGTCCTTGTACCCAAGCGACGATCATCAGCCCCGTTTACGGCAGCTTTCCTGCATATGGTAATATAGTGTTTGCAACGCAAGAATGCCGCGCTGCTAAAACTCTGCACTGGCGCGTGCTTGACAAGCTTTCGAAACAGGCCTGAAAAGGCGTGTCATAGAAAGAACAGGACAATCATGGCCGAGCGCAGAAAAATCATTATCGACACCGATCCGGGGCAGGACGACGCAGCCGCCATCATGCTGGCATTGGCAAGCCCGGAGGAAATCGAAATCCTCGGTCTTTGCGCCGTTGCAGGCAACGTGCCGCTGAAGCTGACCAGCCGCAACATTCGCATCATGCTGGAACTGTGCAACCGCACGGAAATCCCTGTCTATGAAGGCTGCGAACGCCCGCTGGTCCGCGCACCGATTACTGCCGAGCACGTTCACGGCAGCACCGGGCTGGACGGCCCAACCCTGCCGGAGCCGGTTCTCGAAGCGCAATCGCAAAACGCCATCGACTTCATCATCGAGACGATCCGCCGCGAGCCGGAAGGCACCATCACGCTTTGCACACTGGGTGCGCTCACCAACATCGCCACCGCCTTGCAGAAGGCGCCCGATATTGCGCCGCGCGTGAAGGAACTGGTGCTGATGGGCGGCGGCTTCTTCGAGGGCGGCAACATCACGCCCGCTGCCGAATTCAACATCTATGTCGATCCGCAGGCCGCCGATATCGTCTTCCGGTCCGGCATTCCGCTCGTCATGATGCCGCTTGATGTGACGCACAAGCTGCTGACCACCAAGGCCCGCGTCGCCGCCATCCGCGATATCGGCACCCGCCCGGCGATTGCCATGGCCGAAATGCTGGAATTCTTCGAACGCTTCGACGTGGAGAAATACGGCTCCGACGGCGGGCCGCTGCATGACCCGACCGTGATCGCCTATCTCATCAAGCCGGACCTGTTTGACGGTCGCGATTGCAATGTCGAGATCGAAGTGAATTCCGAACTCACCATCGGCATGACGGTTGTCGACTGGTGGAAAGTCACAGGCCGCGAACCGAATGCCCGCGTCATGCGCGATGTGGATGCGGATGGTTTCTTCGCGCTTCTGACGGAGCGGTTTGCGCGGATTTGAAAAGAAGTTGAGGGCGGGTTCTCCCCTCTCCTTCGTCACCCTCGGGCTTGTCCCGAGGGTCTAACCACGTTTGATCTTGTGGTTCGTTAGATCCTCGGCACAAGGCCGAGGATGACGAGTGGTGGGCGCGGTGCTGCCGGTCAAGCACTCAAAGCTCATAAAAATCCGCAACGACCTTCCATGCGTCCTCAGCCGTTTCGGCAAAATGCAGCAGCTCCATATCGTCAGGCGCAATGGTGCCGAAATCGGCCAGCGCTTCGAAATTGATAATGGAGCGCCAGAAAGCTTCACCGAACAGGATGAGCGGGATCGGCGCCATGCGCTTGGTCTGGATCAGCGTCAGCGTTTCAAACAGCTCATCCATCGTGCCGAAACCACCGGGGAACACCACGACCGCCTTGGCACGCATCAGGAAATGCATCTTGCGGATGGCGAAATAGTGGAAATTGAAGCTGAGGTCCGGCGTCACATGCGGGTTGGGTGCCTGCTCGTGCGGCAAAAGAATGTTGAGGCCGATTGACGGCGCTCCGGCTTCTGACGCCCCACGATTGCCCGCCTCCATCACGCCCGGTCCGCCGCCCGTCATCACGACATATTCGCGATGGTCATGCTTTTCGGATTCACCGGCGCAGAGTTTTGCGAACTTGCGGGCCTCATCATAATAAACCGAGGCCGCCTCGAGATTCTTTCTCTGCGTTTCGTTGCGCGCCGCCCAGGCTTCGCCGCCCGGTTCCGGAATGCGCGCGCCGCCAAACAGCACGACGGTGGATTTGATGCCGCGCTCGGTCAGGATCATTTCCGGCTTCATCAGTTCCAGCTGTAACCGGATGGGGCGCAGTTCTTCGCGGCACAGAAAATCGGTGTCGGTATAGGCCAGACGATAGGATGGCGAGGCCGATTGCAGGGTTTTGGGCAGGCCTTCTGCCTGCTGCTTGTCATCGGAGCTGGATTTCAACGGGTCCCAGACGCCATCCTTGCGACGCAACTTGCCATTTTTCAGTTTTGCCATGTCCATGCCTTTCGTATAGCCGCGCCAAATCACATTGACGCCCTTGAAACACTCGCTTAGAGCAATTGACCATGTCCGGCCAGCGCGCGGATGTTTCCCTGTATGTGACGATAGTCAGCGAAGTTTAAGGAATTCTCATGAGCATCTCGGATCTTGGCTCCCTTGAAACAATCATCGAAACCGCATTCGATAATCGCGACAGCGTCAATATATCGACCAAGGGCGAAGTTCGCGATGCCGTCGAAACCTCGCTGAACCTGCTTGACGCAGGCCAAGTACGCGTTGCCGAAAAGCAGGCTGATGGCAACTGGACCGTGAACCAGTGGCTGAAAAAGGCCGTGCTACTCTCCTTCCGCCTCAACGATATGGAGATCGTCACCGGCGGCTCAGGCGAATCCACATGGTGGGACAAGGTGCCCTCCAAATTCGAAAACTGGGGCGAAAACCAGTTCCGCGCTGCAGGTTTCCGCGCCGTGCCGAATGCCGTCGTGCGCCGTTCCGCTTACGTTGCCAAGAACGTCGTGTTGATGCCGTCCTTCGTCAATCTCGGCGCTTATGTCGATGAAGGCACGATGGTCGATACATGGGCGACCGTCGGTTCCTGCGCACAGATCGGCAAGAACGTCCACCTGTCCGGCGGCGTCGGCATCGGTGGCGTGCTTGAGCCGCTTCAGGCTGGCCCGACCATCATCGAAGACAATTGCTTCATCGGTGCACGCTCCGAAGTCGTTGAGGGATGCATTATTCGCGAAGGTGCCGTTCTCGGCATGGGCGTGTTCATCGGCAAGTCCACCAAGATCGTGGATCGCGCCACCGGCTCCATCACCTATGGCGAAGTGCCGCCCTATTCGGTCGTCGTTGCTGGCACCATGCCAGGCAAGCCCTTCCCGAATGGAGAGATGGGTCCAAGCCTCTATTGCGCCGTCATCGTCAAGACCGTCGACGAGAAGACCCGTTCCAAGACCGGCATCAACGAGTTGCTGCGCGACTGATAGAAGTAGACTGACCCATGCACGCCACCGATCCCGTCGCCAATCTCGCCGCCCTCATCCGTTGCCCATCGGTGACACCCAAAGAAGGTGGAGCGCTGACGCTGCTCGACAGCCTGCTGAGCCCGCTCGGCTTTGCGGTGGAGCGTGTCACGGCGACGGAAGAGGGAACGCCTGACGTCGAAAATCTCTATGCCCGGCTTGGCGATCAAGGCCCGCATCTGATGTTTGCGGGCCACACCGATGTCGTGCCCGTGGGTGACGAGACCGCCTGGAGCCACCCGCCCTTTGCCGCTGAAATTGCAGGTGGTGAGATGTTCGGGCGCGGTGCTGTCGATATGAAGGGCGGCATCGCCTGTTTCGTCGCAGCCATCGCCCGCCATATCGAAAAAAATGGAACGCCCAAAGGCTCTGTCTCCTTTCTCATCACCGGCGATGAAGAGGGACCATCCATCAACGGCACCTCCAAGCTTCTGGGATGGGCCGCCGCCAAGGGCGAGACCTGGGATGCCTGCGTGGTGGGCGAACCCACCAACCCGGACCAGCTGGGCGACATGATCAAGATCGGTCGCCGCGGCTCGCTATCGGGCCGCATCGTCGTCCATGGCGTGCAGGGCCACGCCGCCTATCCGCATCTGGCCGACAATCCCATTCGCGGTCTGCTGCAACTGACCCACGCACTGATGGACCCACCCTTCGACCACGGCACGGATAATTTCCAACCATCCAACCTCGAAGTCACGACCATCGACACGGGCAATGCGGCGACCAATGTCATTCCGTCCAAGGCGACGGCTGCCTTCAATATCCGTTTCAACGATACGTGGACGGCTGAGACGCTGCGCGCCGAGATCATCCGCCGTCTGGATGAGGCCGCTGCCGATGGCGTGCTGCGACCGGATCGTTCGCCGGTCACATACGACATCATCTGGGCCGACCGCCCCTCGCACGTCTTCCTGACGCGCAACAATGCGCTGATTTCATCGCTGTCGGGTGCCGTGGCAGACGTCACCGGCAACGAACCCAAGCTGTCGACCACCGGCGGCACGTCGGATGCCCGTTTCATCAAGGATTACTGCCCGGTGGTGGAATTCGGCCTCGTTGGCCAGACCATGCACATGGTGGATGAGCGCGTGGCCGTCGCAGATCTGGAAACCCTGACCCGCATCTACGAGACCTTCATCGAACGCTGGTTTGACCATGCCGTCGCGTAGCGAGGTTGCGCGCAGTTTAAAGGGCCTTTGGGTGCTGGGAGCGGGCGACCAAGACGGCATGCAGGCTTTTGATATATCGATTGCGGGCGTGGGGCGGTCGTTTCTTGCGATCGTCTGGTCACTACCGGCTATCATCGCCTATTTCATATTTCTAAGGCTGGAATTTCTCACCGACATGCCGGACGCCGATCAAGGCAGCGTCGATTTCTACGCCAAAGTCGGTGCAATCGAAGCCGTTGCCCTGATCTTAACGCCGCTTCTGATTTGCCTGTTCGTTCCGCTGTTGAGAATGAACATATCGGCAAGCGCACTGATTGTTCTCACGAACTGGTTTCTGGTGCCATCAAGCTACGTATCAGTCGCGCTCATTTATCTGGCATCTATCTTGGATCGGGCCGGTAATTTGAGTTCGATAATCTCCCTTGTGGTGCTTGCTGGAGGATTTCTGCTGCTCGCCGCATGGTTCTGGACTGTGCTAAGAACCGCAAGTGGCGCGCATGTGTGGAAAATCTTTTGTCTGCTCGTTCTCACAATCGCACCGCAGTCTTTGATCAGCACGGCTCTGGCAAGCTTTCTAGGGATATCCCCTGCCTATGAATAGATTTGCTCACAGCCCACGGGGATATCATGCCTTCGTATAACGAAATAACCTTATACGTTAGAGGCCTGTGGCTGCTGTTTCTGGGCGATCCGGCCGGTGGGCGTTTGCTGGATTTGACGGATCGCGGCATGGCCCGGTCCTTCTACGCGGCCTTGTGGTGCCTGCCCTCCATGGCGCTGTCATGGTACTGGTGGCATGAGGCCTATCTTTCCGTCTTGCCGAAGGGTGTCGGTACCGGCGCCATCTTCTTTTTGCGGCTCGCCATGGTCGAGGCCATCTGCTGGATGGTGCCGCTGATCCTCATCGGGCTCTTGCTGGTGGCATTCGGTGCCAAGCAGAAGTTTTCCGCCCTCGTCGTCGTCGCCAACTGGTTGTCGCTGCCGTTTTCCTATGCCTATGCAACGCTGATCCTGATCGCGCTTCTTGTGCCCTCCCTGCAGGGTCTGGTCGCAATCCTGTGGTTTTCGCTGTTGCTGACGCTGGTCTTCAGCTTTTCCCGTATCGTGAAATTCTTTGTGCGGGAACAGCCGCTGCTGGTCGCCGCACTCGTCATGACGCTGCTCATTCCCGGTATGATACTGTCGGAAGTGCTGCAACGCTTTCTGGGCGTCTATCCGAGCTGACGACTGGTTTGTGAATCGTTTCAGGCGGTGGCGGGTTTGGCTTACCCCCCTCTGTC
>UCLB01000002.1 GCA_900473205.1 Hyphomicrobiales bacterium | reverse complement strand
GCGGCAACGGCAACGGTGGTGGCAACGGCAATGGTGGCGACCACGCCGGCTGGGGCGGCGGCGGTGAGCATGGCAACGGTGGCAATGGTGGCCACGGCGGCGGCCATAGCGAAATCAACGCTACCTGAACGCCTTCGAGATGGAAAACTGGCAGCGCTCGCGCTGCCAGTGTCCAACACATCAAAAAGACTTCGGTAATACGCCATATCCATATTCAGGGCCGCTTCGAGCGGCCCTTTTTATTGGAACTCGAAGATTTGGCGGAAGACGCCGGGCGCGATCAGGGAAAGTGGATTGATGGCGAGACGCGGCGAGTCCGTCTGTCCTGTCAGCTTGAAGGTGATGCCCAGCAGGCCACGATCCCGCCCATTGCCGAGGAAGATGCCGATGAAGGGCAATTCGCCGAAAAGGCGGTTGAGGCCATAGGCAGGCATGAACGTGCCGGTCATGTCCATATTGCCGTTCTGGTCCTTCACGATGCCTTGGAAGGTCGCGCCGATCTGTTCGCCACGAACCACGCCGTTTTCCAGTGCCAGCGTACCGTTGACATAGACCACGCGGGCAAAACCGCGCTGAAATTTTTCCGAACTGACATCGATGTTGCGGCGAACCGCCGTGTTCAGGCTTCGGCCATCCTCACCCGTGGGCGTTGCCACGATATCCTGCAGCTTGGCTTCATTGAGAACGGCGAAATTGCGCAGGTCGAGAGACCCGCTCCAGTCATTGCCATTGGCGGTGGTCAGCGCCAGATTCAACAGGCCGCCGCGAACGCGGGAATAGAGATTGGTAAAGCGCGCGAACGAGCCCGCATCGCTGGTCGTCAGATTGATCGTCCCGCCATCGCCGCGATTGGCGGTCTGGGCAACCAGCGCCTGTCCCCGGCTGGTGACCGCCTTCAGATCGATGGTGCGCAGCTTGCCATCGCGCAGATTGATGTCCGCATTGACGTTGCTCATCACCTCGTCATTGAAGCCATAGATCTTGTCCAGCTGGGCCTTGACCGAGAAGGAACCAAAGTCGCCGTCACCGCCAGCTGACGCGGCATTGCTCTTACCGCTGGAGCTACGAAGCTTTGCGATAAGAGGCCGAAGATCGGCGGATTTTCCGCTGGCGCTGACCGTGTAATTCTTGCGCGCCGACGAGATGGAAACGGCAAAATCATCCTGCGGCGAAAGCTGGAAGCGAGAGAAATTGGCAGAGGTCAGCCCTGCTTTGTCGAAAGCCAGATCACCCGCCGCCCCGAACCCATCGCCCTTGAGCGAGAAGTTGCTGATCGACGTGCGGCCATCGACCGTATCCATGGTGAAGGAGGCATTGGCGGGAATACCCGCTCCCTTCGTCCAGCCAATTCCCGGCAGGATGATGGACGCGTTGGAAAGATCGAGTTTCACACCCTGCCGACGCGGATCGGAACCATTGATTTCCAGCAACGTCGTGCCGCCCAGAAGCTTGGTCAGTTCCGGTGCGAGCTTGGCGATCTGCCCCGGCTCCAGCGTGGCCTTGAGCAGCATCTGCCGAGCAACCGTGCTGGATTTACGCGTCGGTTGAACCAGATCGAGGTCCATGGGAACATCATCGATGCGGGCCTTGCCCTTCATGCGCAAAGCATCATTGTCAATGGTCATCGGACCATTGATCGAAGTGACGTCGCGGCCAGCAAATGGTCTCGTCAGCGAGACGCCGTCCAGATCCAACCGCGCCGTCCATTTGGGCGGTGGTGGTTGCTGACTGTTCAGAAGGCCGACGGTCAGCTTTGCATTGGCCTTCACCTGCCCCGCAAAATCCTCCGGCTTGAATTCAGTATCCTTCAGAGCATTGATGGGCTGGAACGTCGCCAGCTCCGCCACGGCATCGGCCGAGCCTGATACGTTGAGATCGAGATCGGCCATCAACGGCTTGTCATAGACCGAGTCGATGGAGAACTTGCTGTTTTCCAGCGCCAGCGTGCGGTTGGACGGGAAGAACGATGTCGCCTTGATGATATCGACGTTGATCTTCTCACCCACCAGCTCAAAATGGGCGGAAGCGTCCCTGAGCGGCGGTATGTCGCCGGTCACGTTCAGGCGTGTATTGTCCACATCGAACCTGATCTGCAATTCGCCAGCGGAAAGCTCCAGCGGACAACCCGGCCCACACATTCTGCCTTCCGGAATGAAGACGGCGATGGAGCCGTTTCTAACAGTACCGCCAAACAGGTTGGCCACGACCCAGGGACGCGCCTTGCGCGCCATCCAGAACGGCCACAATTGCTTGACCGCCGTCGCCTCCATCTTGGCAATCTGGCCGCCGAAGCTGATCTCAGGCGAGCCCTTGCCAACGAAATGCACCTTGAGCGATCCTGCCATGTCGCCCAACGCACTCTTCACATAGAGTGCTGGCACATCCAGCCGGTGCGTCGCCTTGTCATAGGTACCATCCGCCATCAGGTCGAAGGTGACCGGCGGTTCTCCACCGCCTTCGGCAATCGCGGTTGCCTGCTCCATCCGCATCGCCAGATCATAGCCGATATCACTATCCTTGATCTGCCCGTGCAGCGGCAAAACGGTTTGGCCCAGCGTCAGGCGGGAGTTCTCGACCGCGATGGCGCTCTTGTCGAAGTCATACCGCGCATTGATAACGCCGCTCGTCACCGGCTGCGCATCGCCGCCGATATAGAGCTTGCCGTCGCCAATACCCACGGAGACCGCCAGCGATGGCTTGGTCTCGCCTCGGTCTCTGTTACCGACGATGTTGATGCCCGCTTTGACATTCAGGCCCTGGTGCATCAGCCCTTCGGGATCATGCTGCTCCAGAAGTGGCCCGATGTCGAAACCATCCAGTCGAGCGGTAAAGCCATCGATACTGCCGCTGGCACCCTTGGCCGCCAGCGAGAGCGTGGCAACCTCTCCGTTGAACGCGACATTTCCGTCCAGCGAATAACCCCCATCGCCATCGGGAACCAGCGAAAGCTCGCGCAGAGAAATCGTCCGCGGCTCACCGTCTTCTCTCGGCGGCAGGCGAATGGCTATATCGGAGAGGTCGATCTCTTCCGTGCCACTGCGCTGGAAGGCCTGCGCAAAACGGTCGAGTTCAGTGAAGGCGAGGTCCAGATAGGTGGGAACGTCGTCCACCCGCATCTTCGCCCAATCGATAGCCTGTCCCTTGGGCAAAAGCGCGGTGTCGAGCTCCATGCCTGTCGCTTCAAGGCTCTGGACGGAGACGCGACCCGTAATCAGCGCCACGGGATCAAGTGCCATGCCTATGGCCCGGGCTCGGCTCAGATGCTGGCCGGTATCCTGCTCGATGATATCGACATCCTGCGCCACCAGCGCCAGATGAAAGCCAGAGGCAAAGCGCACGGAGGTCGAGCCGATGCGCGCTTCATAGCGGGAGCCGATGGCGTTTTCCAGCGCCTGCTTGGCCTGCTTGGACAGCGCGCTGTCGATAGAGCCGGTTTCGATGGAAAGAATGATGCCGCCGACAGAGATGAAGGCTAGAATCACCAGCGCCACGAAAACCTTCAAAAGCGCACGCATCATGGAGCGTGGCGCGGGGCAATGGACAATGATCGGGTCTACCACCTGGGCAGAAGGCATTGCATGCAGCGGCGTGATATCGCGCTTGCTGAAGCTGACCTTTTCGCCACGAATTTCCGCCATCCGCCTGTGCTTGCTCCCGGAATTGCCACGGCCCTGAAATCACCATCGAGGCCTGCTCGGAGTGACGGGTCAACCAATCACAACGTCTGACTCGCCACAAGACTGGACGAAGCTCTTATTCGGTATATATCGAATAGTGGCCCATTTACTCAACAATCCGGCGAAAGAAAGGTCACCCATGACAGATTTAGCAATTGGCGATAAAGCACCGGATTTCACGCTTCCTAGAAACGGCAGCGGAGACATCAATCTGGCCAGCCTGCAAGGCAAAGCCGTCGTTTTGTATTTCTATCCAAAGGATGACACATCCGGCTGCACCGCGCAGGCCATTGACTTCAGCGCCATGGGTGCGGACTTCGAAGCCGCCAACGCCGTGGTCATCGGCATCTCGCCCGATTCGGTGAAGAGCCACGACAAATTCGCCGCCAAACATTCCCTCACCGTCATGCTGGCCTCCGACGAGGAGCGTCAGGTGCTGGAAGCCTATGGCGTGTGGAAGGAAAAAAGCATGTATGGCAAGAAATATATGGGCGTAGAGCGTACCACATATCTCGTTGCGCCAGGTGGCAAGATCGCCAAAATCTGGAACAAGGTGAAGGTGCCCGGTCACGCCCAAGAGATTCTGGACGCCATCAAGGCGCTCTGAAAATCGCGCCATGGTGCTGCGGCGCCAGTGAAAGTCAAAACTTCGTTAACCTTAACAAATTACTATACGGCCAAGACGAGATTGGCCGGAGGTGGGATTTTGACGGAAGCGGGTAAAAGCCTGTCATTTGGCAAAAAGCGCCAGCAGCACGTTCTGATTCTGGCCAGCGGCGATAAAGTCCGCCATCTCACCATCCGCCCATGGCTTGCCGCGACTGCCCTTTGCGTAGTCGGCTTGCTCAGTGTCGGTTACATCGGCGCAACCGCTTATCTTGTTTTGCGCGACGATCTGGTCGGCGCGACCATTGCCCGCCAGTCGCGCATTCAGCGGGAATATGAAGACCGCATTGCCGCCCTGCGTGCGCAGGTGGATCGCGTCACCTCCAAACAGTTGCTGGATCAGCAGGTGGTTGAGCGAAAGGTCGAGCTTCTTTTACAGCAGCAGAACGCCCTCACCTCCCGCCACGGTCGCATGAGCGAGCTTCTGGAGCGCGCCGAAAAATCCGGCCTGTCCGAAAACACGAATGAGAAGAGCCCGGTCAACGCCTACGCGCCTGACAAGAGAGCGAGCCTTTCCGGCGCGTCCAGCGCCATCGGCAATCTCATGGTATCATCCTCCTCCGGCAGCGGGCTGAAGGGTAGCCTCACCTATGGCGCCAGCAGCGACAAACTCTCCGACCGCAGTCTTGCCAAGATGATCACCTCGCTCAGCAAGGTCGAAAACGACCAGTTAACCCGAATCGCCTCGCTGACGATAGGTGCCGAAAACAAGGCCGACGCGATGGCCGACATCATTCGCAGAACGGGAATCAAAATCGACGATTCTGCCGATCAAGCTATCGGTGGCCCCTTCGTCGAACCGGTGAATGATAGCGCTGGCACCTTCGAAACATCGCTCAGCAATCTCGATAGCGCTCTCAACCGTCTGGAAACGGTGCGCGGTGCAGCCGTGTCGCTGCCCTTCGGAAACCCTGCTCCCGGTCGCGAAATTTCCAGCCGTTTCGGCAACCGGATCGATCCGTTTCTGGGCCGCCTCGCCTTGCATGCGGGCGTTGACTTTGTTGCCGAAACCGGTGCCGATATTCGCACCACAGGTGCTGGTACGGTCACAAGTGCCGGTTTTTCAGGTGGTTACGGCAACATGGTCGAGGTCGATCACGGCAAGGGCATCACCACCCGTTACGGCCACATGTCACAGATTCTCGTCAAGGAAGGCGACAAGGTCAATCTTGGCGATGTCATCGGCAGAGCGGGCAGCACCGGTCGCTCCACTGGCCCGCATGTGCATTATGAAGTGCGGTTGAACGACAATCCGGTCGATCCGATGCGGTTTCTCGTGGCCGGAACAGAGCTGAAAACCTATCTTCAATAGAACAGTCGGCGCGATACGACTTGGTTATTGATGCCGTTACAATTGCCAGTCTCACTGGAAACAGTGGGGCAACCTGTATTATTTTGGGATAAATCCCTGTTTCCTTGACTTTCCAGCTAATTCGGCCTATTTCGCCGCTACAGTCTGCGGCGTCGCCGTTATGACAGCTAAGTGTTCTTTTCGAACCAACACGGAAACAGTTTTTCCTTTGACAACATTCTCTGATCTTGGCCTGAGCCAAAAAGTTCTTTCCGCTATCGAAAGTGCCGGCTACACGACACCGACACCCATTCAGGCAGGCGCAATTCCGCCAGCGCTTGAACGACGCGACATTTGCGGCATCGCGCAGACGGGTACGGGCAAAACCGCATCCTTCGTGCTGCCAATGTTGACCCTGCTGGAAAAAGGCCGTGCGCGTGCAAGAATGCCGCGAACCCTTATTCTTGAGCCGACACGAGAACTCGCCGCACAGGTGGCTGAGAACTTCGAGAAATACGGCAAGAACCACAAGCTCAACGTCGCCCTTCTCATCGGCGGCGTGTCTTTCGAAGAGCAGGATCGCAAGCTGGAGCGCGGCGCAGATGTTTTGATCTGCACCCCGGGCCGCCTGCTCGACCATTGCGAACGCGGCAAGCTGCTGATGACCGGCGTCGAAATCCTCGTGATCGACGAAGCCGACCGAATGCTCGACATGGGCTTCATCCCGGATATCGAACGCATCGCGAAGATGATTCCCTTCACCCGTCAGACCCTGTTCTTCTCGGCCACCATGCCGCCGGAAATTCAGAAGCTGGCCGACCGCTTCCTGCAGAACCCGGTTCGCATCGAAGTGGCAAAGCCATCCTCTACGGCAAAGACGGTGACGCAGCGTATCGTTGCCACGCACGACAAGGATTATGAGAAGCGCGCCGTTCTGCGCGAGCTCATCAATGCACAGACCGAGTTGAAGAACGCGATCATCTTCTGCAATCGCAAGAAGGATGTCGCTGACCTGTTCCGCTCGCTGGAACGTCACGGCTTCTCCGTCGGCGCGCTGCATGGTGACATGGACCAGAACTCGCGCACCAAGATGCTGGCGGGCTTCAAGGACAATCAGATCACCCTGCTCGTCGCATCCGACGTTGCGGCGCGCGGTCTCGATATTCCCGATGTCAGCCACGTCTTCAACTTCGATGTTCCGATCCATGCGGAAGACTATGTCCACCGCATCGGTCGTACGGGCCGCGCAGGCCGCTCCGGTGCTGCCTTTACGCTCGTCAACCGTCGCGACACGAAGTATCTCGACGCCATCGAAAAGCTGATCAACGAAAAGATCGAATGGCTGAACGGTGACCTGTCCGAGCTTCCGGCTCCGATGGAAAGCTTTGCTTCCGAGCGCCCGCGCCGTGGCAAGGAAAAAGAACAGCGCGGTCGTGGCCGCGACAGAAACCGCCGCGATGCGGTTCCTCAGACCGAACCAGAAGTCAAAACCATTCAGCCAGCAGCAGCCATCGTGGATGTTGCGGCCAACGGAGGCGAAAAGTTGAAGGCAGAGCGCAAGCACGAAAAGGCACCTCGCAATTTCGAGCGGAACCACACGACGTCTCCTGCAAACGACGACAATCGCGAGCGTCGCCGCCACTACCGCGACTACGACGATGGTCCGACACCTGTCGGCTTCGGCGACGACATTCCTGCCTTCATGCTGATCGTGGCAAACGCGAAAGCGTGAGCATGAAACCCGGCATTGATTTTCCGGGTGTCGGCTCCGGCCTTATCATCCAAAGAGATGGCAAGGTCTTGCTTTACAAGCGGGTCAATCCGCCTGAAGCAGGGCATTGGAGCATCGTCGGCGGCAAAGTGGACCACATGGAGTCCGCCGCCACCGCCGCAAAACGCGAAGCCGAAGAAGAAACCGGCCTAGCCATTGGCGACGTCAACTTCCTTTGCATCAGCGAACAGATCCTCCCCTCGGACGGACAGCACTGGCTATCGCTCATCTATCTTGCCGATGATGTGCACGGGGAACCGAGCCTGACAGAACCGGATAAATTATCCGATATGGGCTGGTTCGACATGAACGACGCCCCGCAGCCACTATCGCTTTTCGCGCAAGATGCGTTCCGGCATTTGCGCAAGCGGAGTGCGTGACGGCTACGGAGCCCCTACATTGCTGAAAATACGCCAAAATTCGTCCTGCTGGCGCCTTTTCGAAAGCATTGCCTCTTTTGTAAACGGTTCTGTGTCGATAAACATCTCTCAGCCTGTTCATGAATTGCTGCTGGCCTGGCGAAAATGGTGATTTCGAGAACCGGAGCGGAGTGTACTTAACGTATGTGAGCACCGGAAGCGCAGAAATTACCATTTGCAGTCGGCCAGCGGCGATTATTGGATATGCTGTCAGGACAGGAAGAGGAACACAGCCGCCCGATGCCATTATTTCGCCTGCTCATGATCGCTGCCAGTGTTGCCTTTGCCGGCACAGCAAGTGCTGCCACCATCGGTGTCGTTGCGCCGCAAAATGGTGCCTATGAGATGCTAGGCTTGCAAATCCGTCAGGGCGTCAAGATTGCAGCGGCGAAGGCTGGCCTCGATGTCATGGAAATTCATGAAAGCTGCGAAGAAGGCAGCGGTGGCGCCATCGCCGATGGCTTGGTCGCGGCCAAGGTCAGCATCGTCGTTGGGTTTCTGTGCACGGAAACTCTGCCTGAGGCACTGCCCACGCTCAAAAATGCAGCGATCCCGGCCATTACCCTCTCCAGCCGCGCCTCTGGCCTGATGGAAGATACGATGAAGCGCGGCTGGCCGCTCTTCCGGTTGGGGCCGTCGGATACGGATGAATCGGCAGCGGCAATCGACGCTATTCTGCGCGACTGGAAGGGCCACTCCTTCGGTCTCCTCGATGATGGCACCATCTATAGCCGCGAGCTGGTAGACCGAATCCGCGCCAAGCTGGAAGAGTCCGGTCTGAAGCCAACCTTTACCGATACGTTGCGCCCCGCGCAGGAACAGCAGGTCGCGCTCGTTCGTCGGCTGAGCCGCACTGGCGTCACGCATGTCTTCATCGGCGCAGAACGCAACGATGTCGCGATCATCGCCCGCGACGCAGCAGCCGAAAAGGCGCCGCTGACGATCATGTCGGGCGATACGATGCGCGCCGCCAATAACCCGGTGCCTTTGCAGCCGGGCGTTCTGGCCATCACCATCCCCGATTACGCCGCCTTGCCTTCGGCTGCGGACGCGGTCAAGGAACTCCGTGCTGCCAATGTCGAGCCGGAGGGGTACGCCCTGCCCGCCTACGCGGCCACGCAGATTGCCGCAAAGCTTATTGAGCTGGCGGAAGCGCAGAACAAGCCTACCCCCGCCGTTCTGGTCGGCACCGCTTTTGAAACCGCCATCGGCCAGATCACCTTCAACGACCGCCACGAATTGCAGACCAATCCGTACCGCCTCCAGAAATGGGATGGCACGGCCTTCGTTCCTGTGGACCGTGCCGAGCGCTGAAGCCAATTGGCCGCGTGACGATTGTTGATACCGCGCATCGGTGGTAAAGCGCGCAAACCTTTGTAGTAGGAGCTTTTGCAGATGTCTCTTCCCGTGCGGATCGCCCCCTCCATTCTTGCCGCCAATTTTGCAAAACTCGGACAGGAAGTGGCCGATGTGACGGCGGCGGGTGCCGACTGGATTCACCTCGATGTTATGGACGGCCATTTCGTGCCGAACATCTCCTTCGGGCCAGATGTTATCAAGGCTCTGCGCCCGCACAGCCAGGCCTTCTTCGATTGCCATCTGATGATCGCGCCTGCCGACCCCTATCTCGAAGCCTTCGCCAAGGCTGGCTGCGATGGCATCACGGTTCATGCCGAGGCTGGCCCGCATCTGCACCGCTCGCTGCAAACCATTCGTTCGCTCGGCAAGAAGGTCGGCGTTACGCTCAATCCGGCGACGCCGCTGTCGGTTCTGGAAAACGTGCTTGATGATGTCGATCTCATCCTCATCATGAGCGTCAATCCCGGCTTCGGTGGCCAGAAATTCATTCCCGCCATGCTGGACAAGATCCGCGCCGCCAAGTCGCTGATCGGTGACAGGCCAATTGAACTCGAAGTGGATGGCGGCATCACCATCGCGACGGCAGGAAGCGCGATTGCTGCTGGTGCCAACGTTCTCGTTGCCGGTTCAGCCATCTTCAAGGGTGACGGGGTCGAAGACTATCGCACCATGGTCAGCGCGGTGCGCGCGTCTGCAGAACAGGGCCGCAGCTAAGCGGCCAACCAAGTGGCGGCCCCTGCCCTTCGCCACTTTTCTACTCGGCCCTCGAATGCGTTGAGATTGCCGGAACACTTTGCTAAAGGGGCAGAAAAATTTCCTCGTATAGAAAGCCATTGCCATGATCCCTCGTTATTCCAGACCGGAAATGGTCGCAATCTGGTCGCCGGAAACCAAGTTCCGCATCTGGTTCGAGATCGAGGCCCATGCCTGTGATGCTCTCGCCGAAATCGGCGTCATCCCCAAGGATGCGGCCAAGACCATCTGGGAAAAGGGCGGCGCTGCGGAATTCGATGTTGCGCGTATCGATGAGATCGAAGCCGTCACCAAGCATGATGTCATAGCCTTCCTGACGCATCTGGCAGAATTCGTCGGCCCCGACAGCCGCTTCATCCACCAGGGCATGACGTCGTCTGACGTTCTCGACACGACACTCAATATTCAGTTGGTGCGCGCTGCCGATCTGCTGATTGCAGATATGGACCGCGTTCTCTCAGCCCTGAAAACCCGCGCCTTCGAACACAAAGATACGGTTCGCATCGGTCGCAGCCACGGCATTCATGCCGAGCCGACAACGATGGGCCTGACCTTCGCCCGCTTCTATGCGGAGATGGACCGCAACCGCGCCCGCCTCGTCGCGGCCCGCGCAGAAATCGCAACCGGTGCCATTTCCGGCGCGGTCGGCACCTTCGCCAATATCGACCCGTCTGTCGAAGAACACGTCTGTAAGGCGCTCGGCCTGTCGCCAGAGCCGGTCTCCACGCAGGTCATCCCGCGTGACCGCCACGCCATGTTCTTCGCCACGCTCGGCGTTATCGCATCCTCCATCGAAAACGTCGCCATCGAAATCCGCCACATGCAGCGCACGGAAGTTCTGGAAGCTGAAGAGTTCTTCTCTCCGGGCCAGAAGGGCTCGTCCGCCATGCCGCACAAGCGCAACCCGGTGCTGACGGAAAACCTCACCGGCCTTGCTCGTCTGGTGCGAATGTCTGTCGTTCCGGCCATGGAAAACGTTGCGCTGTGGCACGAGCGCGATATCAGCCACTCCTCCGTCGAGCGCGCCATTGGCCCCGACACGACGATCACGCTCGATTTCGCGCTGAACCGTCTGGCTGGCGTCATCGAAAAGCTGGTGATCTACCCGGACAACATGTTGAAGAACATGAACAAGTTCCGGGGCCTCGTTCACTCCCAGCGCGTTCTTCTGGCGCTGACGCAGGCTGGCGTTTCTCGCGAAGATTCCTACCGTCTCGTCCAGCGCAATGCCATGAAGGTGTGGGAACACGGCGCCGACTTCCTGGAAGAGCTGCTCGCAGACGAAGAAGTCCGCGCAGCCCTGCCGGAAGAAACGATCCGCGAGAAGTTCGATCTGGGTTATCACACCAAGCATGTAGACACGATTTTCAATCGCGTGTTTGGTAAAGCTTAAAGGTCGAAAGACTTTCATCCTTTCTTCCGTCATCCTCGGGCTTGTCCCGAGGATCTAATCACGCTTCTGCGGATGCGACGTGGGTAGATCCTCGGGACAAGCCCGAGGATGACGGAGAGAGGATTTATCGTCGCTACACAAACCGCCACCTTGATTCCACCCACAATCACACCGAGATATGCGGCATGAAAGCATCAGAAGCAGATATCCTCATCGTTCCCGGTTACACCAATTCCGGCCCTGAACACTGGCAAAGCCGCTGGCAGGAGAAACTGTCCACGGCCCGCCGTGTCGAACAGGCGGAATGGACAAAGCCGGTCAAAGACGACTGGGTGGCAAAGCTGATCGAAGAGGTGAATGCCTGCACAAAGCCGGTCGTGCTGGTCGCGCATTCGCTTGGCGTACCAACCGTCATGCACGCCCTGCCGCAGATCAAGGACAAGATTGCCGGTGCGATGTTCGTGGCCCCGCCAGATGTGGCGAACCCGGATATCCGCCCGAAACATCTGATGACATTCGGCCCCTACCCGCGCGAGCCGCTGCCCTTTCCGACCATTACCATCGCCAGCCAGAACGACCCCTTCGGCAGCTATGAGCATGCAGGCGATATTGCCAATGCCTGGGGCTCAACGTTGATCGATGCGGGCATGTCAGGCCATATCAATACCGAGTCGGGCCATGGCCCTTGGCCTGAAGGCACGATGGTATTTGCGCAGTTTCTCAGCAAGCTGAAACCGCCTGCCGGGTTCCCTGAATAATTTCATTAGCAATATCAAATATTTCTCGACCATGACGTGCGAAAGAGAAATTTCCGCACGTCCCTTTTAACTACAACGTAAGTCTGCGAGAATAGACTGGGAATTTCCGGCGCGCGTTCGTGCGCTATTTTAATCGATTGAACATATGGCAGGATCGCGTGAACCAAGATCTGTTGCTGAAAGATATTCTTGAAGCTCTGCCTGTTCCCGTCCTTCATCTTCGGGCCAGTGGCGATATCGTTTTCGTTCCGGCCAATTTCAATCTGGCCGCTTCCTGCGACATGCCCGGCCATCTGCTGGACTTCATCCACCCCGATGACCACGCAGGCGTCACAGAGACCTTAGCGACGCTGCCAGAAACCTCATCCACAGCGTTGGAGGTCCGGTTACACGGTACCGACACCGTGGATCGCCATGCCATCCTGTCTTTAAGCGCAGTCGGCTCTGGCACTCGCGCCAGGACGCTGGCGCAATTCACCGATATCACCGAGCAGCGACACCGGGAAAAAGAGATCGCTTTTCGCGAAAGCCGCTGGAACAGCGCGCTCGTGAGTTCGCTGTCCGGCGTATGGGACCAGAACCTCGCCACCGGCGCGATGTATGGTTCAGATACATGGAAAGCCATTCGCGGCCTAGCGCCGCACGAACCCATCGAGACCGATTACGACAAATGGGTGGATTTGCTGCACCCGGATGACCGGGAACATACGCTGCACTGCATTGAACGGCAAAATGCAGGCGACCCCGCCTATACCGCCTTCCAGTACCGTGAGCGGCACAAGGATGGCCACTGGGTATGGATCGAATGTCGCGGTGCCTGTATAGAGCGCGATGATTACGGCAGGCCCGTGCGCATCGTCGGCACCGATACTGACGTGAGCGAGCGCAAGGCCACCGAGCATCTGATGGAGCGCATTTCGCGCCACCTGAAGGTCGCGCTCGAAGCCTCGCAAGTCGGTGTGTTCGAGGTGGATTTCGACGCGGGCGAGACCATCTGGGACGACCGCATGTATGAAATGTATCAGGTCGATCCCAGCACCCCCGTCAGGATCGGCGGCCTGTGGGAATCGCGTGTTCACCCGGATGATTTGCGCCGCGTCGATAAGCATGTCTCCGACAAGATCGAAAAACTTCAGCCCTTTTCGGAAGACTACCGCGTCGTTCTGCCGGATAACTCCCTGCGCTACATCCGGGCGCGCTCGCTTCCCTTCATTGACATCGATGGCCGCAAGAAGATGATCGGCGTCAATTGGGATGTGACGGCGGATGTGCAACTGCGCAACGAGCTGGAGCGCGCCAAAACACTGGCAGAAGCCCGCAATGTCGAGCTTGAAGCCGCACGGGCGAGCATCGAGCATAATGCGATGCATGACTATCTGACCGACCTGCCAAACCGCCGCTATCTGGATGACGTGCTGGAGCGCCGGACGCCGGGAGCGAAAAAGAGCAGACGCGGCATTGCCATCCTCCACATCGATCTCGACCGCTTCAAGCAGATCAACGACACGCTGGGACACCGCACCGGCGATGTCATGCTTCAGCATGTCGCGGATTTGCTGCGTAAAAACCTTAAGGCAGATGAGTTCGCGGCCCGCATCGGCGGCGATGAATTCGTCTTTCTGTCGCCCTTCAACGGCAATACCCGAAGAATAGCGGCCATGGCCGACGGCCTCATCAAGGAGCTGCGAAAGCCGGTTCTGCATGAAGGACATGAATGCCGGTTCGGCGCCAGCATCGGCATCGCCTGCGGCATAGGCGCTGATATCGATTACAAGCAGGTTCTGCTGAATGCGGATATCGCGCTCTACAATGCCAAGAAACGCGGCCGCAATCGCTACGAATTCTTCTCGGCCGATACGCAGGATTGGCTCATCAACACCAAACGCGTCTCGGATGAAATTCTGACGGCGTTGGAGCGGGATGAATTCGTTCCCTATTATCAGTTCCAGTTCGACGCACAGACGCTCAACATTTCAGGCGTGGAAACACTGGCACGCTGGAACCACCCGCTCGAGGGCATTCTGACACCGGACAAGTTTCTTGCCGTCGCCGAAGACCTCGATGCCGTCGCAACCATCGACGGCATCATTCTTGAAAAAGCGCTGGCCGATTTCAGACTGTGGAAAGCGGCAGGCATTGCCATACCCACGGTCTCCGTCAACGTGTCAGCGCGGCGCCTGCACGATCCCGCGCTGACGGACACGTTGGACGGGCTGGATATCGAGCCGGGTACGCTGTCCTTCGAATTGCTCGAATCCATCTTCCTCGATGACGGCAACGATATCGCCATTTCCAATATGCAGAAATTGCGCGCACTGGGCATCGATATTGAAATCGACGACTTCGGCACCGGCCATGCCTCGATCATCAGCCTTTTGAAAGTCAGCCCAAGCACCCTGAAGGTAGACCGCGAGCTTGTACGCCTGACGCCGGAATCTGCGGAGCAGCGCAAGCTGCTCGGTTCCATCATCGATATCGGCCATTCACTCGGCATCAAGGTGGTGGCGGAGGGTGTGGAAACGGCGGAGCATATCCGCATCCTGCAGGACATGGGCTGCGATTCGCTTCAGGGCTATGCGCTCTGCCGCCCGATCCCCCGGGATCAGGTGCCAAGCTTCGTCGCCGCCGAGGCCTGGAGGTCGGCAGCGACGCATATTCAGCGAAAAGTGCGTAGAAAACCCGCCAATCTGCCGGGAGGCAAGTAGATCGCCGCCTGAAAAAGATGTTTGACGATCAGGCGACGGCCTTCATTTCGGGTTCTGCCAGCCCTTGGCGCAGGCTCTGGGCGGCAGAGTTTAGCAGGTCGCGCATACGATCATGGATTTCATCATCAGCAACAGTCACGGCAGCCTGTTGGAAGTCCGCCTGCAATTTCAGAAAAACAGCTTCTTCTTCATTGCCATTCACCGCACAGCCAGCGAGTTCGCTAGCATAGGCGTCCGCGTTTTCTATCTTCATCAGTGCTGCTGCCCAAAGCCCGACAAGCTTGTTGCGCATGGCGTGAAGACGAAACGTCACATACTCTTCGTTGAAATAAATATTTTCGAGTGCTTTACCACGTTCTTTCAATGCAAACATAATTTCACCCCGGTTTTTATTAGATTATTATTTTCGTCCTCTTCGTAGGGACGCTTATGTTGTAAAATAAAACTGTTGAAAAAGCGTAATCATGCATTACGGCCTTCGCAGCAGTCACATGCAAGGTTAAGAATTGATGCGAAGGTGACCCCGACTCATTGTGGAATGGCTTCTTTTCCTTTATGGGACCGCTTCAACTGACGAAACAAATGCCGCCCTCCGGCACCAACCAAGAGATTTGTTAATATGAACCGTCGCCGCCGTATTTACGAAGGCAAGGCCAAGATCCTTTATGAAGGTCCAGAGCCAGGAACTCTCATCCAGTTCTTCAAGGACGACGCAACCGCCTTCAACAAGAAGAAACACGAAGTCATCGACGGCAAAGGTGTGCTGAACAATCGCATCTGCGAATATGTGTTCACCCACCTGAACAAGATCGGCATCCCCACACACTTCATCCGCCGCCTCAACATGCGCGAGCAGCTGATCAAGGAAGTGGAGATGATCCCGCTTGAGATCGTCGTGCGCAACGTCGCCGCCGGCTCGCTCTCCAAGCGTCTGGGCATCGATGAAGGCGTGGTTCTCCCGCGCTCCATCATCGAGTTCTATTACAAGTCCGACGCGCTCGAAGACCCTATGGTCTCGGAAGAGCACATCACGGCTTTCGGCTGGGCCAATCCCGCCGAACTCGATGACATCATGGCGCTTGCCATTCGCGTCAACGACTTCCTCTCTGGCCTGTTCCTCGGTGTCGGCATCCAGCTCGTCGATTTCAAGATCGAATGCGGCCGCCTTTTCGAAGGCGATATGATGCGCATCGTTCTGGCAGACGAGATTTCCCCGGATAGCTGCCGCCTGTGGGACATCGAAACACAGGAAAAGATGGACAAGGACCGTTTTCGCCGCGATATGGGTGGACTGCTGGAAGCCTATTCGGAAGTCGCACGCCGTCTTGGCATCATCAACGAAAATGAACCGATCCGCGGCACCGGCCCGGTTCTGGTCAAGTAAATTCAGGAGAGCATCAGGTGATCAAGGCACGGGTGACTGTTACGCTGAAGAACGGCGTTCTCGATCCGCAGGGTAAGGCAATCGAAGGCGCGCTCGGCAGCCTCGGTTTCGATGGCGTCGGCCAGGTCCGTCAGGGCAAGGTCTTCGATCTGGAACTGGACGCCAGCGACAGGGCGAAAGCCGAAGCCGACCTGAAGGCGATGTGCGAAAAGCTGCTCGCCAACACGGTGATCGAAAACTACTCTATCGCTATTCTCTGACGTTCAGGAGCCGCCCTATGAAATCCGCAGTCGTTCAGCTTCCTGGCCTCAACCGCGACCATGATATGATCGCGGCTTTGACACGGATTTCCGGCAAGGCACCTGTCACCATCTGGCAGACCGAAACGGAAATCCCGGATGTCGATCTGATCGTCATTCCCGGCG
Organism: Hyphomicrobiales bacterium; assembly: GCA_900473205.1. Taxonomy (GTDB): domain Bacteria; phylum Pseudomonadota; class Alphaproteobacteria; order Rhizobiales; family Rhizobiaceae; genus Agrobacterium. Next base: position 41,262 of record UCLB01000002.1, on the reverse strand, counting down.
GCTTTTCCTACGGCGATTATCTGCGCTGTGGCGCTATCGCCGCCCGCATGCCCGTCATGCAGGCTATCAGAGAGAAGGCCGAAAAGGGTGTCAAGGTTCTCGGCGTCTGCAACGGTTTCCAGATTCTGGTTGAAGCAGGCATGTTGCCGGGCGCGCTCATGCGCAATGCATCGCTGAAATTCGTCTGCCGCGAAGTGAAGCTCGAAGTCGTCAACAACGACACGGAATTCACTCGCGCTTACGACAAGGGCCAGATCATCCGCTCTCCCGTTGCCCATCATGATGGCAACTATTTCGTGGAACCGGAAGAACTCAAATCTATCGAAGCCAATGGCCAGGTCGTCTTCCGTTATGCCGAAGGCACCAACCCGAACGGTTCGCTCAACGATATCGCTGGCGTTATCAACGCCAAGGGCAATGTTCTTGGCATGATGCCACACCCGGAAAATCTCATTGAAGCCGCGCATGGCGGCAATGATGGCCGCGGCATATTTGCCTCCGCCCTCGGTGTCATCGCAGCGTAAATATTAACAAAGCCGGGTTACACCGGCTTCGTTATATTTCACTTTTATGGCCCCTATTCGTGGATTGAAGCGATGAACCGCCTGCCCCTTCGTGAAGCACTGAACATTGCAGGCCTTGGCCTCGTCGCGCTGTCTCTGGCGGCTTGCCAGTCCGAGAAAAAACCGGCGTCGTCATCCTCTTCATCGCAGGCCGCTTTGTCGGTCATGGAACGCGTAGCGCTGGGCGCCAATGCCTGCTGGTTCAAATCGGGCGACCCGGCCTTCAAGGCCTATCGCCTTGCCCCGGAACTGAATTCCTTCTCCGGTCGTCCCCGCATTCTGCTGGTGCCGCGCAACAGCCCGGAATCACGCCCCATGCTCGTCGTTCAGGCAGAAGGCAACCCCGCCAAGGTGGATGCTTTCGGCCCCGCCATGAACGAACCGCATGCTGCCCGCATCACCACGGATGTGAAGCGCTGGGTCAATGGCGGCAAGGGCTGCTGATCCACCTCAGAACGAGCGCGGCAGTGAAAACAGCCGCGCCTTGGAAAACTCACGCATCGCATCCTGCCGCGTAATTCCAATGTCTGCCAATTCTTCTGCTGTCAGATCCCGCAGCGCTAGGCGGCTGGCACGTTTGCGCTGCCACTGACCGAATGCACCGAGCAGCCGCTCCACCAGATTGCGCGGTTGTGCCTGAAACGGCGCAGGGCTCACCATCTCGCCGTCATCACGGAAAACACGTTCCCGCGTGTAGCCATCAGGGTACATTGTATCGATTGTCGAGAGATATTGATCCAGCTTACGCATGTTGTACCCCTTCGGGATTTCCAGAAATAGCTCAATTGAGACAATCAATACAATTGACTTATAAACGAGTACAATGCATAAATTGTTACCATGACAAATTGGCTCCCAGACTTATCGCAAGGCACCGGCCCGATTTACGTGCGGCTTGCCGACCATATCGAAACCGCCATTTCCGAAGGCACGCTGTCGCCCGGCACGAAGCTGCCGCCGCAGCGAAACCTTGCTTTCGATCTTGGGGTGACAATCGGCACAATCAGCCGTGCTTATGCGCTCATCCACGAGCGCGGCCTCGTCAGCGGCGAAGTGGGGCGTGGCACCTATGTCAATGCAAGCAAAACGCCCAGCCCGGAATCGAAAGTGGGGAAAGTCATTCCTCCTCTTGGAGGCACACGCGTAGCGTCCGATACGCCCAACCGATTTCGCCTGAACACGACCGCAGCACCAAACATTGGCCAGAATGCGCTGATCGACCGGCACATCTCGGATATCGTCAGGGATTGCTCATTCCTGATCACCGATTATGCGCGGGCGGTTCCGCAGGAGTGGGTGCAGGCCGGTGTTCGCTGGTTAAGCCAGGGTGACTGGTCGCCCACGGTCGACAACATTGTGCCCACCCTCGGCGCGCATGCGGCGATCATGGGCGTCATTACCGCCATGACCTCGCCGGGAGACCGGATCGTGTTCGAGCAAGTCACATATTCGCAGATTGCCAGAGCCGCTATCCTCGCCGGTCGCCGTGCATCGGTGGTGGAGAGTGACGACCAAGGTATCATCCCTGAAGATTTCGAGCGGGTCTGCGCGCAACAGCACCCGAAAATGATCTTCCTCATGCCGACCGGCCAGAATCCGACCTGCGCCGTTTTGCCCGAGGATCGTCGCCGCGCCATCGCCGACATTGCCCACCGATACAATGTCTGGATCATCGAAGATAATCTCTATGGCGCGATGGTCATGAATCAGCCGCCGATGATTGCGCAGTTTGCGCCCGACCAGACCTTCGTCGTTGGAGGCCTGTCGAAATCCGTTTCGGCTGGTGTGCGGGGCGGCTGGGTCGCCTGCCCGTCGAATTTCGCCTCGCGCATCCGCATTTCCCACGCCATGATGACCGGCGGCCTGCCCTTCCTGCTGGCAGAACTCAGCGCCCGCATGGTCAACAGCGGCGATGCACATGGCATTCGCAAAAACGTCACCGCTGAGATCAATGCGCGCGAACAGATTGCCCGCAGCGCCTTTGCTGACTTCGAATTCAATTCGATGCCAGATATTCCTTTCCTCTGGCTCAAGCTGCCGGAACCATGGCTGTCTGGCACCTTCCGCAGTGCGGCCATGAAAGAAGGTATCCTCATCGATGACGAGGATGAGTTCAAAGCCGGGCGTTCGGAAAAAGTCTTCCACCGCGTCCGCATCAGTTTTTCCGCACCCAAAACACGCGAAGAACTGACAGAAGCCTTCGGCATATTGCGCCAACTGCTCGACAACGGTTCAGCAGGCTACGAAGGCGTGGCCTGACGCGGCGCGAAAGTCTGGATAACCGGCAAAAGGTCGCTTTTGCCGTGGCCGGATGACATTTTCCTGTCGCACCTTCCCGTCTCTTGCGGTAAAGAACCGGAAACTCCCGTACCGGCTCGAACCCCGTGAGACCTATGACACTTCCAAATCATATTCAGATCACCCCGGAACTCATTGCATCCCATGGGCTCAAGCCCGATGAATACCAGCGCATCCTCGACCTGATCGGACGCGAACCGAGCTTTACCGAGCTTGGCATTTTCTCCGCCATGTGGAACGAGCACTGCTCCTACAAATCCTCCAAGAAGTGGCTGAAGACCCTGCCGACCACAGGCCCACGCGTTGTTCAAGGCCCGGGCGAAAACGCAGGCGTTGTCGATATCGATGATGGCGATGTCGTCGTCTTCAAGATGGAAAGCCACAACCACCCGTCCTACATCGAACCCTATCAGGGCGCGGCAACCGGCGTTGGCGGCATTTTGCGTGACGTGTTCACCATGGGCGCACGCCCTATCGCTGCCATGAATGCGCTCCGTTTCGGTGCCCCTGACCACCCGAAGACCCGCCACCTCGTGGCTGGCGTCGTTGCCGGTGTCGGCGGTTACGGCAACTCCTTCGGCGTTCCAACGGTTGGCGGCGAAGTCGAGTTCGACGCGCGCTATAACGGCAACATCCTCGTCAACGCATTCGCAGCCGGTCTTGCCAAGTCCGACGCCATTTTCTTGTCGGAAGCCAAGGGCGTTGGCCTGCCAGTCGTTTATCTCGGCGCAAAGACGGGCCGTGATGGCGTCGGCGGCGCGACCATGGCATCTGCCGAATTCGACGAATCCATCGAGGAAAAGCGCCCCACCGTTCAGGTCGGCGACCCCTTCACCGAAAAGTGCCTGCTGGAAGCCTGCCTTGAACTGATGAAGACGGGTGCCGTCATCGCCATTCAGGATATGGGTGCCGCTGGCCTCACCTGCTCCGCCGTTGAAATGGGCGCCAAGGGCGACCTCGGTATCGAACTGAACCTCGATCAGGTTCCGGTTCGTGAAGAGCGCATGACCGCTTACGAAATGATGCTGTCGGAAAGCCAGGAGCGCATGCTCATGGTTCTGGAACCTTCCAAGGAAGAGGTCGCCAAGGCGATCTTCGTCAAGTGGGGTCTGGACTTCGCCATCGTCGGCAAGACGACAGACGATCTGCGCTTCCGCGTTCTGCACAATGGCGAGGAAGTCGCCAACCTGCCGATCAAGGAACTAGGCGATGAAGCTCCGGAATACGACCGTCCATGGACACCGGCTAAGGTGCCTGCCCCGCTGGCAGCAAACGATATTCCAGATGCAGACATTGCCGATGCTCTGCTGAAGCTGGTTGGTTCCGCCAACAACTCATCGCGCCGCTGGGTCTACGAGCAGTACGACACGCTTATTCAGGGCAACTCCTTGCAGTTGCCGGGCGGCGATGCTGGCGTGGTACGCGTCGAAGGCCACGACAAGAAGGCGCTTGCCTTCTCCTCCGACGTGACACCACGCTATGTCGAAGCCGACGCTTTCGAAGGCGGCAAGCAGGCCGTGGCCGAATGCTGGCGCAACATTACCGCGACCGGTGCGCTGCCGTTGGCCGCGACCGATAACCTCAACTTCGGCAACCCGGAAAAGCCTGAAATCATGAGCCAGCTGGTTCATGCCATCAAGGGCATTGGCGAAGCCTGCCGCGTTCTGGAATTCCCGATCGTGTCCGGCAACGTCTCGCTTTACAACGAGACCAACGGTCAGGCGATCCTGCCCACGCCAACCATCGGCGGCGTTGGCTTGATGGCGGATTGGGGCAAGATGGCCCGCATCCGTTTTGCAGCCAGCGATGAAGTCATTCTTCTCGCAGGTGCACCAGAGGGTCTCGGTTCCCATATTGGCCAGTCCGTCTACATGCGCGATGTGCATAACCGCATCGATGGCCCTGCCCCGCATGTGGATCTGGCCCACGAAAAGAAGACCGGCGATTTCGTTCGCGCCATCATTACCGATGGTCTCACCAGCGCCGTCCACGATTGCTCCTCCGGCGGTCTCGCTCTTGCCGTCGCCGAAATGGCGATTGCGTCCGACATCGGTGCGACGGTGGATGCGGTCGAAGGCCACAATCCTGTCCTTACATTCTACGGCGAAGATCAGGGCCGTTACGTGCTGACGGTCAGCCAGTCCAATCTCGAAACCGTGAAATCCCGTGCCGCTTCCGCCGGTGTTTCGCTGGCCGCCATCGGCAAGACCGGCGGCTCTACAGTTAAGCTGGGTAAGGCCCGCAGCGTCGAGATTAATGAATTGCGTTCGGCCCATGAATCATGGTTCCCTCAGTTCATGGACGGCGAGACTCTCGTCGCTGCAGAATAAGAATTGAGGAGTGAACACCATGCCCATGAAGCCCGGCGACATTGAGGACATGATTAAGGCCGGAATTCCCGGAGCAAAAGTAACCATTCGTGATCTCGCCGGTGACGGCGATCACTACGCGGCAGAAGTCGTCGCGGAAGCCTTCAAGGGCAAAAGCCGCGTTCAGCAGCACCAGATGGTCTATGACGCATTGAAGGGCAACATGGGCGGCGTCCTGCATGCCCTCGCCTTGCAGACATCCGCACCGGAATAACCGACCGCCTGCATTCAAGATCAAAGGCCTGCGCGAAACCCTCGCGCGGGCCTTTTACATTTGCGGTGGCTTGTCGGAGCGCAAATCCGCAAAGGACGCCGCAGGCAGTGGGCCAGCCGTCAGTAGCGTAAAATCAAAACCGGATTTGCGGTCGGAGCCCAGCACATATTGGCGGTGCATGCGCAGGAAATTGCGTCGGTTCTTGCCGTAGCGCTCGTCCGACATCGAATGTTTGAAACGGATCGGCACGATCTTTGGCTGGCGGGCATCGCCATGCCCCGTCAGCTTGGCCGTATGGCACTTGTAGAGATGGATGGGATCGGTCAGGCACTGGATATCGAACCAGTTTACATCTCCATGCCGCGCCAGCACGCCGATGCTCTGGCGCAGGCGTGAAGCGCTGGAAAGCAGCCCACACTGAAGTGCTGCACCGCCAAGCGTCACGAAGGCGACGCGCCTGCTATCGAAGGCATCCGCCTTCAGCTCCAGCACCCGACCAGCAACGGCCAGCGCTAGACTTGCGCCCATGCTGTGCGAAACAAACAGAACCTCGTCTGAAGCCTGCTCCAGCACCAGCAGCACGGCCCGCGCCTTGTCCTCGATCCAGTCACGCGCCATGGGCGCATCACGCCCCACGGCCAACGCAAAACGCCAGTCGGCAAAAAGATGCAGCGTATGAAACCGCTCCGAATACGGCATTACGCCCTTCACGAAGAAAAGGTAACCGAGGGGAATGGTGAGAAGACAGAGAAGCGCCGAGACGCCAACCAGCAAAGGCAGCGCGGCAATCAAAACAGCGGCGGTTACACCCAGTGCAATCAGCAAAAACGGAAACAGAAAGAACAGCCCAAATCGCCATGCATGGCGGAAATAGGCGAAGGCTCCACCTTCACGGATAATCCCGCCACCAGCCTTGAAGCCAAGCGCAATCTGTTTCCAGATGGAGCCAGCCCGCAAGCGTGAGATCAGATCATTATGGTCGTGTATGAACACGGTGGATTGTGTCGCGTGGCCATCATGCTGCGCGCCAACGTCCATGCGGCTCCCCGCTTCCGTCTGACCAATGCCGCTCACGGTGAAATCGACACCGAAGGTCTTGCCGGATTGCACGGCGCTGCGCTCATAGCGGCGCTGATGGGCCGCCGCATCTAGGGGATCGAAACCGGGAAAATAAAAGACGAGTCGCGACGAAACCTTCGCCATGAGAAGCAATCCTGAAACGGGCAACCCCGAAAGATCGCTTGATGTTGGGCGCCGCACCTATATTATAAATGATGACATTTTATAGGCATGAGAGGCGCATTTGTCGAAAATTGTTGATCAGCTGATAAGCGGCGTCGTCAAAGGCGCCATGTCCGAAATCCTCAAGAAAACCGGTGTGAAGCAGAGCAGACGCACCAAGCGTCGGACCAAAGCCAACACGTCGCTTGGAGGCGGCATTGTCGGCAGCATTCTTGAAGCCGCACTGGGTGGCAAGACGACACGCAAACCCAAAGCGACACCGGCCAAGAAACAGGTCAGCAAACGCCGCACTGCCGCTGCCAGAAGCCGCCAGCGTTAAACGCGCTGGCATTAGCAGATATCCAACGCACGAAGCGTAAGCGGTCCATCCATTGCTGAAATTGCGCTGGATTTTCACTTTAACAAACGCGCGGAAAATATTGGTAAAAAAGAAAAAACCCGCCGAAGCGGGTTTCTTTGGTGCGGTCGAGAAGACTCGAACTTCCACGGGTTGCCCCACAGCGACCTCAACGCTGCGCGTCTACCAATTCCGCCACGACCGCATCGTGGTAGATGCCGACTTGCGCCGACGGAGGTGCATGTAGCAAAAGGATTTTGGGTGCACAAGAGCGTCATGACAGATTTTTGAAATTAAAAACCGCCCACATCATCCCTATATCGAAGAAGCCCGCAAACGCTGGACTTGCAGCGCTGAAATCATTCTGCGAGAAGGCTGTGGAAAGGACATTTTCATGCTCACACGCACCGATATCCAGACAAATATGTTTGCCGAGCCCGGTTCTGCACCGGTTCGCTGGCGAATCTCCGATGGCCTTGTGCCTTATGAGCATGCCATTGCCGAGATGGAACGCGAAGTTGCGGCGATTGCGGCAGGCGAAGCGAATGAACTTGTCTGGTTGCTGGAGCATCCGCCGCTTTACACCGCTGGCACCAGCGCCGATTCCGCCGATCTTATAGAGCCGGATCGTTTTCCGGTTTTCGCTACCGGTCGCGGCGGCGAATATACTTATCACGGCCCCGGCCAGCGCGTGGTCTATGTCATGCTGGACCTCAAGCGCCGCAGCCAAGATGTGCGCGCCTATGTTGCTGCGCTGGAAGATGTCATCATTCGCACGCTGGATAAAATGAATGTGCGTGGCGAGCGCCGCGAAGACCGCGTCGGCGTCTGGGTGCGCCGCCCGGAAAAACCGCTGTTGCCAGATGGCGGCATGAGTGAGGACAAGATCGCCGCACTTGGCATTCGCCTGCGCAAATGGGTCAGCTTCCACGGCCTGTCGATCAATGTGGAGCCGGATCTGACGCATTTTACCGGCATCGTGCCCTGCGGCATCACGCAATATGGCGTAACCAGCCTTGTCGATCTGGGATTGCCGGTTATGATGGAAGATGTCGATGTTCTGTTGCGCGAAGCCTTCGAGGAAGTGTTTGGCGCAGCGGAAAACGAAGTGGCCAATCCTGCGGGCTGATGCCCCGGCAACCTTCTGCATCGACCGACGTTTCTTCGCTCCGCAAAGCTGGATTGCCATCCGGCCCTTTGCTCAATCCGATAAACCAGAAAATAGGTGACATCACATGTTCACAACTTCAGCCTATGCCTGCGACGATGGCTCTTCTCCGCTGAAACTCGCTACCATCAAGCGGCGTGATCCTGGCCCGCGTGATGTAGAAATTGAAATCGAATTCTGCGGCGTCTGCCATTCGGATATCCACACTGCCCGCGCTGAATGGGCAGGCTCGCTTTTCCCTTGCGTTCCCGGCCATGAAATCATCGGCCGCGTTGGTCGCATCGGCTCCGAAGTCACCAAGTTCAAGACGGGCGACCGCGTTGGCGTTGGCTGCATCGTGGATAGCTGCCGCGATTGCCCGAGCTGCGCAGAAGGCCTTGAGAATTATTGCGAAAAGGGAATGACCGGCACTTACAACGCCCCCGACAAGGCCATGGGCGGTGATGCGCATACGCTGGGTGGATATTCCGCCCATGTGGTCGTGGATGACCGCTACGTGCTGAATATTCCCGAGAGCCTCGATCCGGCAGCCGCGGCACCCCTGCTCTGCGCTGGCATCACCACCTATTCGCCACTGCGCCACTGGAATGCCGGTCCCGGCACCCGCGTCGGCGTCGTGGGCCTCGGCGGTCTCGGCCATATGGCGGTCAAGCTGGCCAATGCCATGGGCGCCACGGTCGTCATGATCACCACCTCTCCCGGCAAGGCGGATGACGCCAAGAAGCTTGGCGCACATGAAGTCATCGTCTCCAAGGACCCGGAACAGATGAAGAAAGCGGCTTCCAGCCTCGATCTCATCATCGACGCCGTTGCTGCGGACCATGACATCAATTCCTACCTCGCTTTGCTCAAGCGTGATGGCGCCCTGGTTCAGGTCGGCGCACCGGAAAAGCCGCTGTCGGTTCATGCCTTCAGCCTTATCCCGGGCCGCAAGACTTTCGCTGGCTCCATGATTGGTGGCATTCCCGAAACCCAGGAAATGCTGGATTTCTGCGCTGAGAACGGCATTGCTGCGGATATCGAGATGATCAATATCGACCAGATCAACGAAGCCTATGAGCGTATGATCAAAAGCGACGTGCGCTACCGATTCGTCATCGACATGAAGAGCATGCCAAAACAGGCTGCCGCTTAACTTTCAGGCGAGCATCATCGACCCAAAAAGCAAACCCGCCGAGATGATCGGCGGGTTTATTGTTGTATGCCTGCAATATCATGCACTAATGCCGATTTCAGGGGCCATATCGTCGGCGGCTAACACCACACCACCCGCAATCGGAAGAAAAATCTATTCGCGATTCGACAAAAGCTGAAACACTTCAAAAGAGAAGTGTCACGCTTCAGGAAAGCGAACGATCGTCCGTGAAGCTGCTTTCAGGAACCTGATTGCTGGCCAGCGCCACAATGGCCAGCACGGCATGTTGACGATCCCAGCCCGCACCTTCGGCCTTCTCCAGAAGCCCATTGATCGATGGCTCGAGGGCAAACTGGCATTCGGCCTGATAATCCATGGTGTCGATTGAAAGCGACGGAGAATTGATCAAAGCGCGCATAAAGCACTCCATTCTATCGCATCGCCTGAGCATGATGTCAGGAGACGCGCACATTCAAACGCTCGAACGCCTGTCCATCATGATGATGAAAAAGCATCAGAACTACGAATCCCCAGCGGGTCGGAGAGTCGGATATATGTGCGGATGTGTCAAGTTCATGAAGGGCGTGCAGATACACTCTCCCAGCTTTTCCACGCGCGAACCGCGTGTATCCGGTAGGTGACATATGATAGGACGTGTGAAATCCCCTTGTCCAGCCCTAATAATCCCGTCTCGGCTTTCGCCGCCAGATCAGCATCGCCATCAGAAACAGCGAAAACAGGATGAACCATGTCAGGGGAAACGCCATGAACAGCCCGGCATAGGCACAGCTTCCTTCGAAGCAAGATCCAAGCGCGCCCGCCTCCGCCATCACGGTCACCGTAAAGGCAGCAGCAAGCCCGCTTCCGACCGCACCCGCAACGAGGATCAATATGTTGGTAACAACTCTCATTCCCTAGATTATGATGGAGAATGAGACGGCTTTGCGGAGGGACCGGCTTATTTGCGATGTTTAATATATGTGTTGCAGGATTGAGACGATAGTCATCGGGGCAAGGATTTGAGACTCGGCAGGACACTAAAGAAGCTTTCTCCCAACCCCACCAGACGCGAACGGACACTTCAAAAATATCTACCTCAGTCCTTCGCCGAGATCGCGCTCAGCTCCTCGAGATCGAGATCACGTTCGAGTTCCCGAAGCGTTTCGTCGTCGATCTGCCCGGCGCGGTGGAGCCTGATCAGCTCCCGCCTGCCCGCTGCAACCGCTTCCAGAACGACGTCGAAATGGGCGTGAAGAAGTGGTGAATAATGTTCAGTGCGCTCGGCATATCTTACGCTTGCCGCCAATCGATGCTCATACCTCTTCAGCAGTTGTGGATGGACGAGCTGACCATCGCCGTCATAGGCAAGATTTTGCACCGTCTTGAGCTGCACGTCTGCCATAGCGGCTTCCGCCTCACTCATCGTCAGCGGTGCGCGCTCCGTTTCGATGTCTCCAAGGCCCGCCCAGCCGACCACCCGCCCAAGCGTCGTTCCCTGTAAAAGAACCGTTCCCACGATAACCGCGAATGACATTACGAGGATGAAATCGCGGCCCGGAAAATCTCCCGGCAAGCTCAAGGCGAGCGCCAGCGTCACGACGCCTCGCATGCCTGCCCAGCCCAGCACGGCCACGCCACCTGCCCCGATCGGCACGGTGCGCGCTCGCCCGGTAGAGTGGAACAGCCTGATGACGAGGTCTGCTCCCAATATCCAGGCAAACCGTGCCACCACAAGCGTGACGAGGATCACGGTGGCCGGAAGAGCCATCGATTGGACAAGTGCGCCGAAACCGCACCCTCGTTCCACCACGTCGCGAAGCGATAGCCCGATGAGGATGAAGACCGCAGCCTCCATTAAAAAGACGAGAACGTTCCAGAAGGACGTGCCGCGCATTCGCGTCGCTGCGGACAAGACCGTGTGCTGGTGCCATGATGCTATCAGCCCCGCAGTCACGGTGGCGATGACACCCGATACATGGATCTGCTCCGCCACGAGATAAGAAACCCATGACATAATCGCCGTCGCCGCGATCATAAGATACTCGTCACCCAATCGGCGGACGAGCTTCACCCATGCGAACGCGACGACAACGCCCACCGCAGCGCCGCCAATAGCCAGAACGAAGAAGGTACCGAGAGCGTCTATCGTGCTAAACGTACCGCCCGCAGCAGCCGCGACGGCAAACCGGAACAGCACCAGTCCGCTGGCGTCATTTAATAAGCTTTCGCCTTCAAGAAGTATCTGAAGTCGCCGCGGCAGATGGACACGCTCCAGCACGGCACGAGCCGAAACCGCGTCGGGAGGTGAAACGATGGCTCCAAGCGCCGCACAGGCCGCCCATGGCAAGGATGGCATCAGGAGGTGGACGACAACCGTAACAATGATCGTCGTAAACAACACCGCGCCAATGGCGAGCGACGCTATCCCGAAGACGTGCCGCTTCAACCGGTCCACCGCAATCGACCATGCACCATCCAGCAAAAGCGGCGGCAGAAAGATCACCAGAATCAGTTCGGGATTGACCGAGATCGGAGGCAGACCGGGGACAAATGCCAACATCGCGCCGCCAGCCAGAAGCGCCACCGATGGCGGCAGGCCCAGACGTTGCGCAATATAGTGAAGAACGATAATCGCGAGCAACATCGCAATTACGAGCTCGAAAAGACGTGTCCCGTCCATACGCTACCCCAAGGCAAATTGGATAGGCATCAAATGAACAATTCCGCAAAAAATGCAACGGCTTGTTCCGGGCCGCAGATTATGGTCGGCGTCTCTAAGTACAGAGCGAAAACAAGATTTTAGTTTGCGCGAAAAAAGATATAGCGATTTTAAGAGATACTGAAGACGAGATCAACTTGATGGTCAGTCAGACGCCTTATGGAGGCCCGCTTCACCAACGCGTCGCATTTAACAACGTAGCACTTGAGATACGAAATCCTCGCAGATTTCAGCAACCAGGTCCAACTATTCCAGCTTGTTTGGGATCGTCTCTAAGACACATAACGAATTGAGATCGTTAGATAAAATGGTGGGTGATGTAGGGCTCGAACCTACGACCCGCTGATTAAGAGTCAGCTGCTCTACCAACTGAGCTAATCACCCGCCGCCGCCGTGTCTGGCGGTGTGAGTGGCCGTATAAAGACGATCATTCTGCTTGTCCAGCGTGGAAATGAAATTTCTTCGATTTTTGCGTCGGAAAAATGACAGCCACGCTGGAAAAGCCTGAAAAACCGGGCTTTTTCACCCGATAATTTTATTTCTCGTCAACGCCTGAAAGCTCGCGCTATCGCAATCAGGATACAAGCGCCGATGAAGCCTGCAATCAGATATCCGATCCATCCCGTCAGAACGATGCCGAATACTGCCAGAATCGCGTTGGCGACGATGGCGCCGACGATTCCGAGAAGGATGTTCATGAAAACACCCATATTGCTCTTCATGAATTTTTCGGCGAGCCAACCGGCTATGCCACCAATGATGATTGCGGCGATCCAGCCAATTCCAGCAGATTCCATGATTTCCTCCTCGGTTGCTGCACAATCATATTTGGCGATTCTAATATTTTCTTCAAGGTGGCGCCGGGGCGCCATGAGCAGGACATGCTTGAAACCTTTAAGCGGCCTACTACCTTGGCGCAGTGATTCGGAAAGAGCAGAAGGGCGTTCACGATGACATTCTCCATACGGCAGTGCCGGGTACTGCCGATTCTGTTGGCCTTCGTGGCCCTGTGGATGCTCCCCGCCCCGTCCGTTATGGCGCAAGCGCCCGGCTCTGTTACCGAAGACACCTCCCTGCCCTTGGCACAGCGCGCCGAAGCGCGGATGTTGGAAAACAAGGCCATTCTGGCTGACATCACCCAGCAGACGGAAAACCAGCGCAACGACGACACCAAGCTGGTCGATCTGAAGGGCAAGGCGGATGATCTGGCGGGCAATGCTGCCGCCACCGTCGGCCACCTGCGCGCACGTCTGGATGAAATCAACTCACGCATCACCTCACTTGGTGAACCACCCAAGGACGGCCAGCCGCCCGAAGCAAGCGTTGTGACCGACGAGCGCACGAAGCTGAATGCCGAGAAGGCCCAGATCAACGCGGTGCTGGGAGATGCCGAAAGCGTCGCGTCCAATGCCGCTCGCCTCTCCAACAACATCACCTCCATCCGGCGCACCTTGTTTGCCGCCACGCTTTTCAAGCGCACGGAAATTTCTCTGCCGGTTCTGGCAGATGCCGCCAAAGCCTTTGGTGGCGAGATTTCGGCGCTCAGCAGTTCGCTGACCGGCTGGGCAATCTTCGTCTGGAACTACAAGCGTCTGTCCATGTTCGGCGCGGTTTCGCTGTCCGTATTGGCGGCGCTTTTGTTCATGGTGGGTGGTTACCGCCTGCTGGGGCACAGAATGGAGCGTAAGGCCTTCTCGGGAGAGCCGTCTTATCTGCGGCGTCTGTCGGTGGCCTTCTGGTCAACGACAGTGCAGTCCATGTCGGTCTTTCTGTTCATGGGTGCTTCGGTCTTTTTGCTCGACAACTTCGGCGTCCTGCGGCCGGACATAGCGCCGATCTTCTTTGTGGCAATGTATATCGTTGCCTTCATCTATTTCGTGTCACGGCTCACCTACGCGATCTTCGCGCCCACGCAGCCGGAATGGCGGCTGCTGAATGTGTCTACGCGCGGCGCGCACATCATCTCCTCTGCCATGCTCGTCATGGCGCTGGTCAATGGTCTCGACTACCTCTTCAGCACCATCAGTGAAACGCTGAATTCACCGCTCATTCTCACCGTCGCCAAAAGCTTCGTTGCCTCCATCATCATCGGCATCATTCTCTTTACGCTGTCCTTCGTGAAGCCGCTGGCCAGCAAGGAAGGTGATGAGGATGTCCGAGACCACCCCATGCCGCGCTGGCTTTCGGCCCTGCTGCGCTTCGGTGGCCTGCTGCTCATTGGCGCGTGCCTGACAGGCTATGTGGGGCTAGCGCGGTTTCTGGCAACGCAGATCGTGTCCACCGGCGCCGTCATCGCCACCATGTATATCGGCATTCTCTCCGGTCGCGCCATTTCCAAGCAGGGCGTGTTTGCAGAAACATTGGTGGGACGTTATCTCGGCAAGCGCTTCGGGCTCGGTCCCGTGCCACTGGATCAGGCGGGCCTTGCCGCCGGACTCGGTATCTACTGCATCGCGCTCATCTTCGGCGTACCGCTCGTTCTCTTCTCTTGGGGCTTCCAGCCCGGCGATATCGAAAGCTGGGCCTATCGCCTGCTAACCGGCTTTTCCATCGGCAAAACCTCCATCTCGCTCATCAGCATCATCACCGGCATTCTCGTCTTCGTCATCGGCTATGCGATCACTCGCTGGTTCCAGAAATGGCTGGACCGCAACGTCATGGCACGCGGACAGGTGGATGCGGGCGTTCGCAACTCCGTTGGCACCGGCATCGGCTATCTCGGTGTGGTGGTTGCGGCCATTTTCGGCATTTCGTCTGCGGGTCTCGATCTCTCCAGCCTCGCACTCGTCGCCTCGGCACTGTCGGTCGGTATCGGTTTCGGCTTGCAGAACATCGTGTCGAACTTCGTGTCCGGTCTCATCCTGCTGGTCGAGCGCCCCTTCAAGGTGGGTGACTGGGTGGTGACAGGCACGGTCGAAGGCACCGTCAAACGTCTGTCAGTGCGTGCAACCGAGATCGAAACCTTCCGCGGCCAGTCCATCATCGTGCCGAACTCGGAATTCATCAATTCCTCCGTCGGCAACTGGACGCATAGAAACCGCATCCAGCGTGCCGAAATTCCCGTTTCCGTGTCTTATGATACGGATCCGCAGCGGGTGATGGATATTCTGCTGGAACTGGTGAAGAAGCAGACCCCGGTTCTGCGCAACCCGGAGCCGCATGTGGAATTCCTGCGGTTCGGAGAATTCGCACTGGACTTCGAGCTTCGATTCCATCTGGCCGATCTCAGCCATGGCCTCACCGTCAAGAACAATCTGCGTATGGAGATTTTGAAGCGGTTCCATGAGGAAGGCATCAGCATTCCCATGAAGCAGCGCAATCTGAACATTCACGTCGATGCAGACAACAATCCCAATGCGCTGGCCGCGCTCTTGGATGATGGCGACAAGCCGGTCGCGGCTCAAACGCCTGCCGCGGCGAAGCAGGATATTCCAAAGCCCGAGCCTGCCGTCAAAGATACCGAAATCGAGACGGCAAGACCCTCGGCGCGCAACCGCAGAGGCTGATGCTCAAAAGCCTTGAAAATCGTCAAAAGGCTCGCCGTCGCGGCGAGCCTTTTGCATGTCGTAATCAGGCGTTTGAGCAACGGTGCGACATTGCATAGTCTCGCCCAAACTGGTTCGATAAAGCCCGCATAAAGCGGGCGAATATGCCTCAAGGGGAACTTGCATCATGAAGACACATGCGCGGGCGGTGGTGATCGGTGGCGGCGTTGTCGGTGTTTCGACGCTCTATCATCTGGCCAAGAAGGGCTGGAGCGACGCCGTTCTGATCGAGCGCAAGGAGCTGACATCAGGCTCCACATGGCACGCAGCTGGCCTGCTGCCGCTGTTCAACATGAGCTATTCCGTCGGCCAGATCCACAAATATTCGGTGAAGTTCTATGAAGAGCTTCAGCAGGAAACCGGCATGAATGTCGGCTTTTCCAAGGTTTCCAATATTCGTCTCGCCCGCACCAAAGACCGCTGGGACGAATATATGTACTATTCCGGCATTGCCGAAACGATCGGTGTCAACGTCAAGATGCTGACGCCGGAAGAGGTCAAGGAAGTCTGGCCGCTCTGTGAGACCGATGGCCTGCTCGGCGCCATCCAGCACCCCGACGATGGCTACATCCAGCCCGCAGACCTCACACAGGCGCTTGCCAAGGGCGCGCGCGACCGTGGCGCCACCATCTACCGCAATACGACCGTGACGGCGCTGGAGCAGCTTGAGGACGGTCACTGGAAGGTGACGACGGACAAGGGCGAGATCATCGCCGAACATGTCATCTCCTGCACCGGCAACTTTGCCCGCAAAACCGGCGAAATGGTCGGCATCAACATTCCCGTCATTCCGGTCGAGCATCAGTACATCGTCACAGAACCGCACCCGGATATTCTGGAACGTCGCAAACAAGGCCTGCCTGAGATGGGCGTCCTGCGCGAGTCCGACAGCGCCTGGTATATGCGCGAAGAAGCCGGCGGCCTCATCCTCGGCCCTTACGAGGTCGGTGCTCCCGTCTGTTATGTCGATGGTCCCTCGGACCAGAGCGAATATGAGCTGTTCCAGGAAGAGCTCGACCGTCTCATGCCGCATATCGAAGCGGCCATCGCCCGCGTTCCTGCCTTTGGCGAGGTCGGCATCAAGAAGGTCTATAATGGTGCGATCGCCTATACACCGGATGGTAACCCCATCGTCGGGCCCGCACCGGGTCTCAAGAATTTCTGGCTGAACGAAGGCCACTCCTTCGGCATCACAGCGGCTGGTGGCGCGGGCTGGCAGTTGGCGGAATGGATTGTCGATGGCGAGCCGACGCTCGACCTCATGGGTGTCGATCCTCGCCGCTTCGGCCCTTACGCGACCGAAGGTTACCTCATCGCCAAGAACGAGGAGGCCTACGCCAACGTCTTCACCATGCATTACCCGGATGAAGAGCGCGCCGCCGCCCGTCCGCTCAAGACAACGCCGATCTATGATCGCCTGAAGAAACTCGGCGGCGTCTTTGGCTCCGTCTATGGCTGGGAGCGCGCCAACTGGTTCGTGCCTGAAGGTTACGAACTGAAACCGGAAGAGTTGGGCGTGGGCGCTGATGTCATCACCAACCACAACCATGCGCCAGCGCTGGATGATGGTCGCATCGTTGAAAAATGGTCGTTCCGCCGCTCGAACTATTTCGAGCATGTCGGCAACGAGGTGAAGAACGTCAACCAGAATGTCGGCGTGCTGGATATGTCGGCCTTCGCCAAGATGGAAGTCTCCGGACCCGGCGCGCGTGTATGGCTGGACTCGATCCTCGCCAATGCCATTCCCAAGAAGCGTGGTCGCATTGCGCTCACCCACCTTCTGACCAAGGATGGTGGCGTGAAGGCGGAATTCACCGTTTATGAGTGGGCACCGGGCCGCTTCTACCTTGTCTCCGCCGGTGGACTGGAAAACCATGACCATGACGTCCTGCGTCGCCTCGCGCCCACCGATGGCTCCGTCATTCTCCAGCCCATCACGCAAAAATATGGCGTGCTGGCACTGGCCGGTCCGAAGTCCCGCAAGGTGCTGAAGAAGCTGACCCGCACCAGCCTCGACAACAAGGATTTCCCCTGGCTCACCGCCAAGGAAATCTCCGTCGGCGTGGCGACGGCTCACGCGCTGCGCGTCAACTTCGTTGGCGAGTTGGGCTGGGAACTGCACCACCCCATCGAAATGCAGGCCTATATTTTCGACCGGCTGATGGAAGCCGGTGCCGAATTCGGCATCAAGCCTTTCGGTATCCGCGCCATGGTTTCCATGTCGCTGGAAAAATCCTACCGCAACATGGGCCGCGAACTCTCCGTCGAATATAATGCCTCTACGTCGGGTCTCGACCGTTTTATCAAGCCTGAGAAGCAGTTCATCGGTCGTGATGCCGTGGTGGCGGGCAAGGAACAAGGCCTCAAGTGGATTTTCTCCACCCTCGTTGTCTCCGGCAACACGACGGTAGACGCGCGCGGCTCGGAAGCCATCTATGACGCGTCAGGCAATGTCGTCGGCCGCGCCACCTCGGGAGGCTTTGGCTGGCGCATCGGCAAGTCGCTGGCGCTCGCCATGCTATTGCCGGACCACGCGGCGGTCGGCACCAGATTGAAGATCAAAATACTGGGCGATCTCTATGACGCGGAAGTGGTCGTAGAGAGCCCGTTTGATCCGGATAATGCGGTGTTGAGGGCGTAAATAGAACACCTCGCAGCCTCCTCGCTCACCTTCGTCATCCTCGGACTTGTCCCGAGGATCTAACGAACCCCAACATTCAACGTGGTCAGATCCTCGGGACAAGCCCGAGGATGACGGTAGTAAGACTCACGTTTCCTGCTCTAACCCCAGCCACCGAAAAAGTTTGGCCTCCACCCTCTCCCGTGGTACTGCATCCGCAAAATTGCCTGCTGAGAATGGCGGGCTTCACAATCAAACCAACATGTCCGCCTGGAAGCACTTGATCTGCTGCATGGCGGTGCGGGTGCGCGATGCAAGACAAAACCTATTCCCCCATTCATGTCGTCGGCGGCGGGCTGGCCGGTTCGGAAGCCGCGTGGCAAATTGCCCAGTCTGGCGTCCCCGTCATTCTGCATGAAATGCGCGGCGTGCGCGGCACCGAAGCCCATAAGGGAGATTCGTTAGCCGAACTCGTCTGCTCCAATTCCTTCCGCTCGGATGATGCGACCGCCAATGCCGTGGGTGTCATTCATGCTGAAATGCGGCTTGCCGGTTCGCTCATCATGGCCTGCGCCGACAGGCATCAGGTGCCTGCCGGTGGCGCGCTGGCGGTGGATCGCGATGGCTTTTCCGCAGCCGTGACGGCGCAGCTTGAGGCCCATCCACTGGTGACTATCATCCGCGAAGAAGTTTCCGGCCTACCGCCGAAGGAATGGGACAACACCATCATCGCGACCGGCCCGCTGACTTCGCCGGATCTCGCCGCCGCCATTCAGGCTGAAACCGGTGAAGACGCGCTCGCCTTCTTCGATGCCATCGCTCCCATCGTCCACCGCGACAGCATCAACATGGATATCTGCTGGTACCAGTCGCGCTACGACAAGGTCGGCCCGGGCGGCAACGGCAAGGATTACATCAACTGCCCGATGGACGAGCAGCAGTATAACGCCTTCATCGATGCGCTGGTGGCGGGCGATACGGTCGGCTTCAAGGAGTGGGAAGGCACGCCCTATTTCGACGGCTGCCTGCCTATCGAGATCATGGCGGAACGCGGACGCGAAACCCTGCGCCACGGCCCGATGAAGCCGATGGGCCTCACCAATGCCCATAACCCGACCGTGAAGGCCTATGCCGTCGTCCAGCTACGGCAGGATAATGCGCTCGGCACGCTCTACAACATGGTCGGTTTCCAGACGAAGCTGAAATACGGCACGCAGGCCGACATCTTCCGCATGATCCCCGGTCTCGAAAATGCCGAGTTCGCGCGCCTCGGCGGCCTGCACCGCAATACCTATATCGATTCGCCGATTCTGCTCGATCCGTCGCTGCGGCTGAAATCGCGCCCATCCGTGCGATTTGCCGGTCAGATCACGGGCTGCGAAGGTTATGTGGAAAGTGCCTCTATCGGCCTCCTCACGGGCCGTTTCGCCAGCGCTGAACGCAAGGGCGAGCCGCTCAGCCTGCCACCTGCGACGACCGCTCTCGGCTCGTTGCTCAACCACATTACCGGCGGCCATCTGTCCACCGATGAGGAGCCGGGCAAGCGCTCCTTCCAGCCGATGAATGTCAATTTCGGATTATTCCCGGAACTGGCACCGGGCTCCATCGTCAAACCCGAAGGCGTCAAGCGCTTTCGCGGCAAGGACAAGACCATCATGAAGCGTCAGCTGATGGCCAGACGTGCGTTGACCGATTGCGCCGCATGGCTGGGCGTTCCCGCCCCGGTCTTCGCTCAGGTGGATGTGGACGGCGACGGCGTAGAGACAGAATCGTCGGCGGCTTGATTCGCTTCGACCTGCGGCTCCTGCTCGGCAGCTTCCAGATAGCTGCCGAGCAACCACAGTGAAACTTCCGCCGCTTCCCCTGCTGATTTGAACCGGTAAGCACCGCTGTATTTCGGGTTATCGACAAAGGTCACCACGAAACCATCGCCGGTTTCCAGATGTTCGACCGTAATGCGCTCGGGATCGATTAGCATGCAGGCATGGTGCTTGCCCATGTTGCGCATGAACCCGGCCTTGTTGTCGTGCAGACGCACAAACACGGCATTGCCGTCAGCGGTCATATGCAGGCTGCGGATCGCCTCCATCGGAAAAGCTCGAGCGAAATCGAGAATCGCCTGCCCGGTATCGTGCCGATCATCGTCATCAGGGTCGCGCTGCAGGCGCCAGACATAGACGCCGAAGAAACCCAGCGGAACGAGAATGAGTAACCAGATTGCAGGGTTCATCGACGTCGCTCCATGCGGCTCATCTTGATGGATGGTAAGACTCTCATACGTGCCGGTTCTTAACCACCAAGCCTTGCGCGAATATTGAGCCGTCAGAAGCGTTTGGAGAATGAGGCTTTCGCAAGCTGCCACTGGCGGCGCAGCATGGATGGCTGGATATCCTGATCGAACAGGCCTGCCCCTGCCCGCCTGGCATCAGCAAGGACCTTGCCTGCCAGCGAAACCGGAATGAAAGCTGGGAAAACGGGCTTCGGCACCTGCGCCTTGCGGGCCTTATCCAGATGGCCCTGAGCGTGCATGCAGAATATTTCGATGGCAGCACCGATGCGGGCCGTGTCCTTGCCTTCCAGAAAACTCTCGCGATCGAGACCGGCGGCGGCAAGCATGTCCTGCGGCACATAGACCTGGCCGCGCCGCCGGTGCAGCGGCATCAACAGCAGCATGCCAGCCATGGCCTGCGCCACACCCGCATGGCCAGCCGATTCCGCGCTTGCCATGGCATCAGCGGGAGACAGTACGATGCTGGACAACTGGATCAGCGCCGACGCGGTTTCACCGGCATAACCTTCCAGCGCATTGCGGTCCTCGAAGACATCGTCGTAGAGATCGAAAATGCGCGCTTCGATCATATCGATCAGCGTCTTGCGCGGCAGATTGTGGGTATCGATGGCGCTCAGCAGCGCTGCCGCCACGGGGTTGGCAAGGCTTTCGCCATGCGGCGTGCCTTCCAACAGATCGCTCCACCATTGCATGCGCACTTCACCCGGCAGCGGTTCGCGTACGAGGTCACGTATGCGGGCGATTTCGGCATTGAAGGCATAGAGAGCGGCAAGCGCGGGGCGCTTGTCTTCGGGTGATAAAAGGCATGCCAGATACCGGTCGCGGTCGGTCTCGCGCAACATGCTCAGGCACGCGTCCTTGATCCCTGCCGGCTCTGTCATTGCTGTCCGCTCTTTCAGCCTTCCACGGCAATCAGCGCCGCCGCTACGGCACGCGATTCCGAGAGCATGATATTGTATGTCCGCACGGCTGCGCCCGTGCTCATGGCATCCACCGAAATACCGGCTTCCTTCAAAGCGGCTTTCAGCTCCTTGGGAAGAATGCGCATGCCGTCTCCCGTACCGACCAGCAGAAATTCAATTTCACCAGCTTGTTCGAGAATCCTGGAAAAAGCCTCGACCGTCAGCATCGTGTGGTCTTCCACACCCCAGCCATGAATGCCGGAGGGAAGACACAGCAGCGAGCCGCGATGCGACATGTCGGCAAAGCGAAATCCGCCATTGCCATAAGCATCGATGGGCGCCCGGCCGGGAAAATGGGCCGGGCGTATTTCTATACCACCTGCCATCAGACGGCCGGCTTGCCGCCGATAGCGCCGCTCTTGGCATCAGCCTTGTCGTCTTCGGCATCATTGCCATTCGGACGCAGCTTGAAGGCGATCAGCACCGGTGCGGCAATGTAGATGGACGAGAAGACGCCGATACCGACACCGAACAGCATGGCAAAGGTGAAGGAGCGGATGACTTCACCACCGAACAGGTAGAGCGCCAGCAGCGCCAGCATAACCGTCAAGCCGGTCAGGATGGTACGCGACAGCGTCTGGTTCAGCGACACGTCGATGATCATCGAAAGCGGCATCTTCTTGTAACGCCGCAGGTTTTCGCGAACACGGTCATAGATGACGACCGTGTCGTTGAGCGAGTAACCGATGATCGTCAGGATCGCCGCGATACTGGTGAGGTTGAATTCGATGCCGAGATAGACGAACAGGCCGATGGTGAACACCACGTCGTGGACCATCGAGATGATCGCACCCAGCGCGAACTGCCATTCGAAACGAACCCAGATGTAGGCCATGATGGCCACCATGGCCAAAGCAATACCCACGGTGGAGGTGAAGGTCAGATCGCCCGAAACGGCAGGTCCGACCACTTCCACGCGACGGAATTCGTATTTGTCCTCAAGCTCGCCGCGCACCATGGTGATCGCAGATTGCTCGGCATTCTCGCCGCCTTCCTGCGCCTGGATGCGGATCAGCACGTCCTGTGGTGTACCAAAGCCCTGCGCCTGGATTTCACCGAGGTTGAGTTGGCTGAGCTTTTCGCGAATATCCGCGATATCGGCATCACCCTGCTTGGCCTTGACTTCGATGACCGAACCGCCCTGGAAGTCGATACCCAGGTTCAGACCCTTGGTCACAAAGCCACCGATGCACGCCAGCATCACCACGCCAGTGATGATGAAGACGTAACGGCGATAGCGCATGAAAGGAATGTCCTTGCCATCAAAAATCGCGGTGCGGATACCCTTCGGCAGATGCTTGGGACGGCTCTTGCGAACCCACACGCCAAACAGCCACGCCGTCAGCGTATAGGCGGTGAAGACGGTGGTGACGATACCGACGGCCAGCGTCACGGCAAAGCCCTTGACCGGGCCGGTGCCCATATAGAACAGCACGCTGGCAACGATCAGCGTCGTCAGGTTGGCGTCGATGATGGTCGCGAAGGCGCGTGTAAAGCCGTTCTCTAGTGATGAGATCAACGGTTTCCCGCTCCTCACCTCTTCTCTGATACGCTCATAGATCAGAACGTTGGAGTCCACAGCCATACCGATGGTCAGAACGATACCGGCAATACCCGGCAAGGTCAGCGTCGAGCCGATGATACTCAGCACCGCCAGCAGCATGACGATGTTCACGATCAGCGCGATATTCGCCAGAAGGCCGAAGAAGCCGTAGAAAATGAACATGAACAGCACGACGCCAACGGCGCCGATGGCGCTGGCCATCAGACCGGCATTGATGGAGTCGCTACCTAGGCTTGGGCCAACGGTACGTTCTTCGACAACGGTCAGCGTTGCCGGAAGCGCACCGGCGCGCAGCAGAACTGCGAGATCGTTTGCGCCCTGAACCGAGAAGTTACCGGAAATCTGGCCGGAACCACCGATGATAGGCTCGCGGATGACAGGGGCGGAAATCACCTGATTGTCGAGAACGATGGCGAAAGGCTTGCCTACATTCTGCTGGGTGGCCTGCGCAAAACGCTGTGCACCACGGCTATCGAATCGGAAGGTGACGACCGGCTCGTTGGTCTGCTGGTTAAAGCTGGCCTGCGAATCGACGAGGTTGTCGCCGGACACCAGTGCGCGGCGCTCCACCAGATAAGGAACCGGCGGATCGTCCTGCGAATAGAGAATTTCAGACGTTGCCGGCGGACGGCCATTCAAAGCTTCCTGAACAGGCATGGACGTATCGACCATGCGGAAGGAAAGCTTGGCGGTTTGGTTCAGCAGCGACTTCAGGCGCTGCGGATCTTGCAGGCCAGGAACCTGCACGATGATACGGTCTGTACCCTGACGCTGGATCAGCGGTTCGGTCGTGCCGACTTCGTCCACGCGGCGGCGAACGACTTCGATGGACTGCGAAACAGCCGAAGACAGGCGGTAATTGATGCCGTCATCGGTCAGGTTGAGGCGCAGCAGGCTATCGCCGCCATCGCTCATCGTCACTTCGGTGATCGACGTGCCAACCAGCGTACCGGAAGATACGGGCAGTGTCAGATCGCGAAGCGCGGTCTTGGCGGCCTCATACTGGGCCGGATCGCTGATGCGAACCTGCACCTGCTGGCCGTTACCGGCAAGGCCCGAATATTTGATGTTGGCATCACGCAGCTGGGTCCGCACATCGCCGACGATGGTTTCGAGACGTTCCTTCACAATGTCGGAACGCTCGATCTTGAGCATGATGTGGGAGCCACCCTGAAGGTCGAGACCTAGAGTTACCTTATTGTCCTTGTACCAGTTTGGCATGCCCTCCAGTTGCTTGTCGGTAAACAGGTTTGGAGAAGCGATAACGACGCTTATCAGCACGGCCAGCCAGATGAAGGCTGTTTTCCAGCGGGAAAAATGAAGCATTTAGGTCTCGGTCAAGGTTGGGTGTCAGAACCCAGGCTGCGTTTGCCGCAACCTGCTTATTATTACTTGGCGTTTGCAGGCGCTTCGGTCTTCACCGGCTCGCCCTTGACGCGTACTTCGGCAATGTAGCTGCGCGATGCACGGACCTTGACGCCTTCGGCGATTTCGACTTCCAGCTCGTTGTCGTCGATGACCTTGGTCACCTTGCCGACGATGCCGCCGCCGAGAACGACCTGATCACCACGGCGAATGGCCGTCAGCGTTTCCTGACGCTTCTTCAGCTGCGCGCGCTGCGGACGGATCAGGAAAAAATACCAGACCACCATCAGCGGGGCAAACAGGAAAAGCATCTCAAGGCCAGACCCGAATGCAGATGGTGTGCCTGCCGCATCCTGGGCAAACGCTTGGCTAATGAACATAAAGAACTCCTCAGATTTTCGGGCACAGTCTTAGCCACTGGCCAGCTTTCAAGCCGCCGGAATATAGTTGCGATCCCCTAGAATGCAACAGACACAGACAGTACGCCGTACCGTTTCCACGCCTCATAACCTTTCAAGGCGATAAACGCCATGCTAACCCGCAGAAATTCTATTGTTGTGCCGCCTCCATACAGTGCGAAGCGCAGCCTTGAATGTTTGCAGGAGACATTGAGATGACACCGGAAGAAACAAACCTGGCTCTGCTTTCCGAAGTTCGCCGCCTTGCGGCCGCCCTTGAACGCCTCGCAGGCCCCGCTCCCGCTGTAAACGACTGGAATAGCGCCGATTGCTTCGTCTGGGTTCCCGTCAATGCCTGGCTTCAGCCAGTGCCACGCCCAAACCGCGTTGCCCTTCAACTCATTCGCGGCGTGGATCATGTCCGCGACATCCTTCACGAAAACACTTTGCGCTTTGCCGAAGGCTATGCTGCTAATAATGTGCTTTTGTGGGGCGCGCGTGGCATGGGCAAGTCGTCGCTGGTCAAGGCTGTTCACGAAGACGTGCGTACCGCAAGCGGCGCGGCTTTGAAGCTGGTGGAAGTCCACCGCGAGGACATCCACACCCTCCCTGCCCTGTTGGACATTCTGAAATCATCCGATCAGCGCGTCATTCTCTTCTGCGACGATCTCTCCTTCGACCATGACGACACTGCCTATAAGTCTCTCAAGGCAGCGCTCGATGGCGGCATCGAAGGCAGACCGGACAATGTTCTCTTCTACGCCACCTCAAACCGCCGACACCTGCTGCCGCGCCACATGATGGAGAATGAGCAATCGACAGCCATCAATCCGTCTGAAGCGGTGGAAGAGAAAGTCTCGCTTTCGGATCGCTTCGGTCTGTGGCTCGGTTTCCACAAATGCAGCCAGGATGATTACCTGACGATGATCGATGGTTATGCCGACTATTTCGATCTCCGCCTGTCGCGCGAAACGCTGCACCGAGAGGCGCTGGAATGGGCAACGACCCGTGGCGGAAGGTCTGGACGCGTGGCGTGGCAATATATTCAGGATGCTGCCGGAAGGCTGCGCAAACCAATTGTGCGCTAAGCTTTTTCGCGCCTTGGCGTCATTTTAATAAATCTCCACAAATGGTTGAATTAATTCGACTATATCGAATCCGGAATCGACTGAAAAACAATTAGATTTTCCTGTTTTAGCGCGGAACAAAGGCATATTCTGCCCGTTTCAGTGGCACAACGCGAACCCGCGTGTGTTACAGGAGATCAAAATGACTGATCAGACAAGATATGCGGCATCCACGGCAGGCGTTTACGCTCCTGTAGCGCGGGACTCTGTTACGAATATTTCCTGGGGCGGCGTGTTTGCCGGTGTGGCAATCGCCCTTTCCCTGCACCTGCTGTTGAACCTTCTGGGTCTTGCCATCGGCGCAGGGGTTATCGACCCTGCACAGAACGACACGCCCACCGCCGCATCGCTTTCCATGGGCTCGGTCATCTGGATGATCGTCAGCGGCATTATCGCAGCCTTCATCGGCGCTTACGTTGCCAGCCGTATGTCCGGTCGCGTCGTCCGCTCCACAGGCGCTCTGCATGGTTTGACCTCCTGGGCGGTCACCACGCTCGTCGTCTTCTACCTTCTGACCACATCGGTCGGTGCACTGGTCGGCGGCGCATTTTCCGGCGTAACCAGCGTTTTCTCAGGTGCCGGCTCCACCATTGCCACCGCAGCGACAGCCGCAGCACCTTCGCTTGCCAATGCCAGCGATCCGGTTTCCACGATCGAACAGCGTATTCGTGAAGCAAGCGGCGGGAATGATCCGCAGGCTCTGCGCGATGCAGCCGTCAGCGCCGTTCGCGCAGCATTGACAGGCGATCAGGCTCAGGCAGACGATGCCCGCAACCGCGCCGCCGATGCTCTCGCACGCGCACAGGGTATCCCGGTCGATCAGGCCCGCCAGCAGGTCGCCCAATATGAGACCCAGTATAAGCAGGCCGTGGAACAGGCCAAGACCCGCGCAACGGAAGCTGCTCAGGCAACCGCGACAGCAGTCTCCACCGGCTCTTACGTCGCCTTCGGCGCCCTGCTCCTCGGCGCCGTCGCCGCCCTCTTCGGCGGCAACATGGGTGCTGCCCACACAGAGCGCCGCCGCGAAACAATCGTTGAATAACGGCTTGCGCCTTACCGACTGGAAATGCCCGCGGAAACGCGGGCATTTTTGTATGGACTAGTCTTGAGACGCGACGTTGTCTCTTTCCATCTTCAATGAGCCCGTACAGTCAGACAAAGTCCTCGCTCCAAAGAGAATCTTTTCGCGAGGCAAACACCACTCGAACCCGACACCATAAACAAAAATGCCTGCGTCTCCGCAGGCATTTTTGTTCAGATCTAAGTCCAATATCAGAACTTCGGAAATTCCAGCTTGCTCGTATCATAGCCAAGCTCTTCAGCCTTCTTCACCATCACCGCCAGCCTGCTCTTGGATGGCACTTTGCGGGAATAGATCCAAAGATTGGTCATGTCAGGGTTGGAACTGATGAACCAGCTTCGGTCGGGTGACTGATAGCGGACCCAATAATTGAAGGTGATGAACAGCGGATATCGCACCCGCAGCTTTGCGTTCGTCGCCTTGTAGTCTGTCAGCGTGCCGATGCCTTCGATGGTTTTGAGTTTGCCTTGGGGCGTTCCTTCGCGGCAGCCATCCTGCACCATTACCTCGTTGGGCGCGGCACCCTTCTTATAGATAGTGAAGCCAGCGACGCAGCCATCCGTCAAACGCATCGGCGTGCGGCCAATCTCCAGCCATTTGCCCTGATAGTGCGACATCTGTGTGGGCACGACCGTTGTTTCGGCTTTCGCCTCTTGAACGAGACATGCGCTGAGCCCGCAAAAGGCCAGCGTGGCGGCAAGTGGGCGAAGGAAACTGGACATGGTTAATGCTCCGTTAATTCTGTTTTCAGAACAACGCCATTCCAGCTTCGCGGTTGCATGCCGCCCCATCATGAAACCGTGTTCGCCACAGGGTTAGCCAGCAGCAGATCGCCCGTCCGGATATTCCGCCGGTCCCTTGATCTCCAGCATGTTGCCGAAGGGGTCGTATATATAGAAGGAGTGGCCCATGCCCCGCGCGCCGCCATGCATGGCCTCACGATGGATTTCCACGCCGTGGCTTTCCAGATGCGCCCGCAGTACATCATGCTCGAAAGGGCCAGTCGCGATGCAGATGTGGTCCACATTACGCCCACCCGCCACCGGCGGTGCCGCCTTCTGCCCGCCCGGATGCGTAATATCCCACAAAACGATAAGCGATGCTCCGCACCACACCTGCTCCATGCCAAGCGCTGGATAGGTATAGCCGGGACGGCAACCCAAAACCTCATGATAAAAACGAAGCGCCTTGTCCATGTCATCAACCAAAAGAACGACGTGGTCGATGCCGACAAGGGAAAACGGTATGCCTGATGTCACTGATATCTCCTCCAAGATGCCAGTGCTACAATCGCGTTCTCGCGCGCCGGGTCAACTGCGAAACTCAACCCGTATTTGGCCGGGTGTCAGATTGAGACGTGAAGGGCAGCGGACAACTGCGCTGACAAGTCTTCCGCTGCAACATCGATTTTCGGAAGTTTCAGGCGAGCGACCTCATCGGCAATGAAGCGATTGAACGCCTGCGCCCTGACCGTGAACGTGTCGATAAGCACTCGACCGCTTGCATCCCTATTTTCGTAATCGCTTTCAGCTTTGATCCGCCGCTCGATCAAACCATCTGACCCGACAAGCCAAACTGCCCTCACCTCATCAGAGAGTAACGGCGCAATCCTTTCCGGCAGCAGGGCTGAGCCCTCCATCACCAAACGATCCGGCGCATTTATCAAAGGCAGAATATGAGCATCCCACATGGAATCGTAATGACGCAGAACCGATTGCATCAACTCATCCAAGCTGAGGTCGAGGTAATGTTCGACAACATGTGGCGGCACAAAATCGGGTCCATCCCGCCATGGCCGACCGGGATGCCGGGCAAGACTATCTGTCGAAACGCAGCGCCAGCCCAAGCGTTGTGCCATCTCAGCAGCGAGCGTGGATTTGCCCGCATGTGAGGTGCCGCCAATCAGAATGATCCGAGCCGCCATATCCCCTCCTATTCAGGCACGAAAAAACACTGTCGCAGACGGCAACGACCGCAAACGACGATGAACAACATACAAGGAAGAATGGGGATTTTGTGAGGAAGTGGTACGCCCTAGGGGAGTCGAACCCCTCTTTTCAGAATGAAAATCTGACGTCCTAACCGATAGACGAAGGGCGCGTAACACTTGCGGTGTGGCGCCCTTATAGTCAGAGCTTTTCGATACCGCAAGCAAGAAAATGCGCCTTTTGACAAAAAAATGACGGACCGGGCGAGAAGCCCTGAAAAACAAGGATTATCCATTCAAAACAGAGGCTTATTTTGCCTGTGGATAAGAGCTTTTGGAGGGGAAATCGGCTGATCCATGCCGAGACAGCGGCGAATCCGGCTTAATGACCCTCCGTTTTTGAGCACTAAAAGCGTGTAATTCGGCGGCGCTATTTGCACTTTGAGGACCCCCCTCAGTGGCGCACCACTTAAAATAGCAAAATCGGAAAAAGGAGCCTATAAGATGGGATTTAATATCTGGAATTGAAAAATAAGTTTCCAATCATAAGTTAACCGGCATCTCGCCATCGAATAGCTTTTTTTCGAGGCTGATTTCAATCTTGCTATTTTAGAGAATAATCCATTGCCGAGGCGGTAACGGATGACGACTGTGAAAACGACGGATAATGCCCATGCTCCAACGATCCCTGATCGCAAAAATTTTCCTCGTTTCTTTCCTGAGCGTTCACGTTCCGCTTATCGCACTGATTGTTCATCTGCTTTTTGGTTTCGATACCAGCCCTATTCCGGTCTTCGGCCTTATACTCGTGGCCACCGTTGTCGGCACTGGCGTCTGCCTGTTCGCCATCTGGCACTTCATTCGCCCCCTGCACCACCTTGCCGTGGCTCTGAAGAAGTACCCGGAGGACAAAAGCGTTCTTAAAATTCAGTCCAGCGGAACAGATGAAATCGCCATAGTGACCGATGCGACGAAGTCGATGTTGTTTCAGGTTGAGGAGCTGACCAAGAAGCTCAAGCATCAGGCCACCACGGATTTTCTCACCGGACTGGCAAACCGCCGCTGGCTGACGGAGCAGGTGCCTGCTCTTCAGTCACAGGCCGAGCGTGCCAAGGAGCCGCTGTCCCTCATTCTGTTCGATCTCGATAACTTCAAACAGATCAATGATGATTACGGCCATGATTCTGGCGACAATGTTTTGATGATCGTCGGTGAGATCGTGAAGGATTCTCTGCGACCTTACGATCTGGCTGCCCGCATTGGCGGTGAGGAATTCTGTATCGTCCTGCCGCGCACGTCAGGCGAAGCTGCGCTGAAAATCGCTGAGCGTCTGCGCGCCGCCTTTCAGGCCAGCTATGTGGAGCCGCTGCCGCATGGTCGCATCACCTGCAGCTTTGGCGTGGTGCAGGCTGGCCCCGGCGAGCGCCTGCAGCAATTGCTACGCCGTGCCGATACCGCGCTCTACCGCGCCAAGGACGCCGGGCGAAACCGCGTCATCGGCGCTTTCGTAGATAAGAACCAGTAGAAGGCACACGCTCTTTTTTAGGAATGCGGCAAGAAACCCGTTGGCGAGCTATGCGATATGCTTGCTTTTCAGGCATTCTTGCCGCTATTAGCCAAAGCCATCGACAATTTTGACCAGATGGTAGACACCCCATGTCCCTTCCCGATAAAGCTTTTCCCGTCTCCTGGGATCAATTTCACCGCGATGCCCGTGCGCTTGCCTGGCGTCTGGCCGGCCTGAACCAGGAGTTCAAGGCCATCGTCTGCATCACCCGCGGCGGCCTCGTTCCGGCAGCGATCATCTCGCGCGAACTCAACATCCGCCTCATTGATACCGTCTGCATCGCTACCCGCCATGACTACGTCAATCAGGGCGACACGCTGCTGCTCAAGGGCATTTCACCGGAACTGATGGAAAAGGAAGGCGAAGGCATCCTCGTCGTCGACGACCTGACCGACACCGGCAAGACCGCCATCGAAGTGCGCGAAATGCTGCCAAAGGCCCATTTTGCCTGCGTCTACGCCAAGCCAAGCGGCGTCCCCACCATCGACACCTTCATTACAGAAGTGAGCCAGGATACGTGGATCTATTTCCCGTGGGACCTCGGCTTCACCTATCAGGAACCCATCGCCAAGGGCGCACCGGGCTGATTTACGCATGCTTCATGGACTGGAATGGGCTGTCTGCGGGTGGCCCTCCATTTGAAGTAGCCTTCAGGTTTTCGCTTGCTCATAGACCGCGAACAGATCGGTTACGAGAACACCGTTGATTCGCATTCCCGTTAAGTCGGCGTCTTTGATGTCCGAATCCGCGAATGTGACGCCGCTTATTGTTAAGCGCGATAGGTTGGCATTTGTGATGACGGCTCCAGACAGATTGACGTTATTGAAGCGCGCGTCTGCCAAGTTGATATCGTCGAAAACCGCGTCGGTTAAATTGGTGTCGGTGAATCTAGCCTTGGTCAAAACAGCGTAAAACTGTGCCTCTGCGAGGTTTACTCCATCAAAATTAGTGCCTGCCATATCGGCGCGCTTATAATGCGTCCCCCGCATCTGAGGGCCGTCAAACTGACTGTTTTTTTGTGGCTCGGCCATTATTGTATCCTCCACTCTGTTGTGACCAGAAGAATGCCAGATTTTGCATTCATTTGCGACCATCGAAACTAAAATGGAACCGAGCCTAGCCATTCTAGCCCGGCCGTTAACGCGCATTTCCCAATTTTCTCGACAAAATCGGGATTACTCCTTTTCACGGAAATATCTGTCGCAAAATTCACTTGTAAAAATCGTGGTTGCGAGACCGATGTTTCGGGCAAGATGTGCCCCTTTTCGTTTGTCCAGCCCTATCTGCATGTGAACCGGCAATTGTGGAAATCAGGTGCTGTTGCTCGTACACCACACTCGAAAAAATCGAGAAAATCGCGATAAACGGGCCCTCCGTAACGTAAGGTAGTCGGCATCGGACTTTCTAAAATTCATCCAAGTTACTGAATTTTATGGGTGGTTTTTCTTTCCCCGTTTTCCACAGCCACGCCACACAATATCTTGTGGTTAACAAACGATTGCAAACTAGGCCTTGACGGAATCACTGCATATCCGCAAGGTAATGCTCATGTTGCGGCGGCGACGGAATCGGGTGTTCCACCTTCGGTTCTCATCAGTTTCAGTTCACGCGTTTGTATGCGTTCCAGCCATGAGGGGATGGAGCGCAATCGGTTGTCTGTGAGCTGGCTTTTGCTGCCAAAACAAAATGCGGGATATATGGCGACAACAAACTGTTAATACTATATATAGTATGCTTGCAGCCGAAATCACCACGAGATAGAGGGAACATCATCCACGGATGATGGTTTTACCTGATACGGCCACAAACCGGCGGCGCGCGATGAAGTGCGACGCTGGAACGAATTTTTGCGCCCTGCCCAGAGGCGCCCAAGGACGAGGACAAAGACAATGCGCATCGAACGTCGCTTCACGAAGCCCGGCCAGTCTGCCTATGCGGAAATCGAATTCCGCAAGGCCGTGAGCGAGATCAAGAACCCGGATGGTTCCGTCGTTTTCCGTCTGGCGGATATCGACGTTCCCGCGCAGTTCTCCCAGGTTGCGACAGACGTTCTGGCGCAGAAGTATTTCCGCAAGGCTGGCGTCCCAGCGCGCTTGAAGAAGGTTGAAGAGAACGATGTTCCTTCTTTCCTCTGGCGCTCCGTTGCCGATGAAAAGGCGATGAAGGACATTCCCGAAGACGAGCGTTACGGCTCTGAAATCGATGCGCGTCAGGTTTTCGACCGTCTGGCCGGTACATGGGCTTACTGGGGCTGGAAGGGCAAATATTTCTCGACCGAAGAAGATGCGGCGGCCTTCAAGGATGAGCTTGCCTACATGCTCGCCACCCAGCGCGTTGCGCCGAATTCTCCACAGTGGTTCAACACCGGCCTGCACTGGGCCTATGGCATCGATGGTCCCGGCCAGGGCCACTTCTATGTCGACCCTTTCACGGCTAAGCTGACCAAGTCCAAGTCCTCTTACGAACATCCTCAGCCGCATGCCTGCTTCATCCAGTCCGTCGAAGACGATCTGGTCAATGAAGGCGGCATCATGGACCTGTGGGTGCGTGAAGCGCGCCTGTTCAAATACGGCTCCGGCACCGGCTCCAACTTCTCCTACCTGCGCGGCGAAGGCGAAAAGCTGTCCGGCGGCGGCAAGTCCTCCGGCCTCATGAGCTTCCTCAAGATCGGTGACCGCGCAGCCGGCGCCATCAAGTCCGGCGGTACCACCCGCCGTGCGGCCAAGATGGTCGTCGTCGATGCCGATCACCCGGATATCGAAGCTTACATCGACTGGAAGGTGAACGAGGAGCAGAAGGTTGCCGCGCTCGTCACCGGTTCCAAGATCGTTGCCAAGCATTTGAAGGCCATCATGAAGGCCTGCGTTAATTGCGAAGCCGATAATGGCGATTGCTTCGACCCAGCCAAGAACCCTGCCTTGAAGCGCGAAATCCGCGCTGCCAAGAAGGACATGGTTCCTGAAAACTACGTCAAGCGCGTCATCCAGTTCGCCCAGCAGGGCTACAAGGATATCGAATTCAAGACCTACGACACCGATTGGGATTCGGAAGCCTACCTCACGGTTTCGGGCCAGAACTCCAACAACTCCGTGTCGCTGAAGGATGACTTCCTGCGCGCCGTCGAAGACGATGGCGACTGGAACCTCACCGCCCGTAAAGACGGCAAGGTCATGAAGACGCTGAAGGCCCGCGATCTCTGGGAAAAGATCTCCCACGCCGCATGGGCATCTGCCGATCCGGGCCTGCACTTCAACACCACCATGAACGACTGGCACACATCGCCAGCCGCTGGCCCCATCCGCGCATCCAACCCCTGCTCGGAATACATGTTCCTCGATGACACGGCCTGCAACCTTGCCTCGCTGAACCTGCTTCAGTTCAAGGACGCCAAGACCAAGAACATCGACATTGCAGACTACGAACACGCCGTTCGCCTGTGGACCGTCGTTCTCGAAGTCTCCGTCATGATGGCGCAGTTCCCGTCCAAGGAAATTGCCGAACGCTCCTACGAATACCGCACCCTCGGCCTCGGCTACGCCAACATCGGCGGCCTGCTGATGTCCTCCGGCATTCCTTACGATAGCGATGAAGGCCGTGCGATTGCCGGTGCCCTCACCGCCATCATGACCGGCGTGTCCTACGCGACATCGGCTGAAATGGCTGGAGAACTCGGCCCATTCCCGGGCTTTGCGCCGAACCGTGACAACATGCTGCGCGTCATCCGCAACCACCGCCGCGCCGCTCAGGGCTTGGCCTATGGTTACGAAGGCCTGTCGGTAAACCCCGTCCCGCTCATCCACACCGATTGCACGGATGCAGACCTTATCACCCACGCAGTGGCCGCATGGGACAAGGCTCTGGAGCTTGGCGAAATCAACGGCTACCGCAACGCCCAGACCACCGTCATCGCGCCGACAGGCACGATCGGCCTCGTCATGGATTGCGATACGACCGGCATTGAGCCTGACTTTGCGCTGGTGAAGTTCAAGAAGCTGGCCGGTGGCGGTTACTTCAAGATCATCAACCGCGCCGTTCCAGAATCCCTGCGTTCGCTCGGTTATTCCGAAAGCCAGATCGCCGAAATCGAAGCCTATGCTGTCGGCCACGGCAATCTCAACCAGGCACCTGCCGTCAACGCCTCGACGCTGCGCGCCAAGGGCTTTACCGATGAGAAGATCGAAGCCGTCAACGGCGCGCTGAAAGCCGCCTTCGACATCAAGTTCGTCTTCAACCAGTGGACACTCGGCGCTGACTTCCTCAAGGAAACGCTGAAGGTTTCCGACGAGCAGCTCGCCGACATGAGCTTCAACCTGCTCGAACATCTCGGCTTTGCCAAGAAGGACATCGAAGCGGCCAACGTGCACGTCTGCGGCGCGATGACGCTGGAAGGCGCACCGTTCCTGAAGGACGAGCATCTGCCTGTATTCGATTGCGCCAACCCTTGCGGCAAGATCGGCAAGCGTTACCTCTCGGTCGAATCCCACATCCGCATGATGGCGGCTGCACAGCCCTTCATCTCGGGTGCGATTTCCAAGACCATCAACATGCCGAACGATGCAACGGTTGAAGATTGCGGCGCAGCCTACATGCTGTCCTGGAAGCTGGCACTCAAGGCCAACGCGCTTTACCGCGATGGTTCCAAGCTCAGCCAGCCGCTCAATGCATCGCTGGTTGAAGATGACGACAACGAAGACGCACTGGACGATCTGATCGCCCAGCCACAGGCCGCCCAGGCCGTGACACTGACGGAAAAGATCGTTGAGCGCGTGATCGAACGCGTCAGCCGCGAGCGTGAAAAGCTGCCGAACCGCCGTCAGGGTTACACCCAGAAGGCAGCCGTCGGCGGTCACAAAGTGTACCTGCGCACCGGCGAATTCGGTGATGGCCGCATCGGCGAAATCTTCATCGACATGCACAAGGAAGGCGCCGCCTTCCGTGCGATGATGAACAACTTCGCCATCGCCATCTCGCTTGGCCTGCAATATGGCGTGCCGCTGGAAGAATATGTGGAGGCCTTCACCTTCACCAAGTTCGAACCGGCTGGCATGGTCATCGGCAACGATGCGATCAAGAACGCGACATCGATCCTTGACTACGTCTTCCGCGAACTCGCCGTCTCCTACCTCGGTCGCCACGATCTGGCCCATGTGGATACGTCGGACTTCTCGCAGACGGCACTCGGTAAGGGCATCGAGGAAGGCAAGACCAACCTCATCTCCACCGGCTGGACACGCGGTTACAAGCCAACGTTGGTCTCCAACACCAGCAGCGAACGCTCTTCGTCCGAGCCAAAGGGTTCGGCAACAGCCGCTCCTGCCCGCGCTTCCGGCAACGTAACGTCGATCTCCGGCAACACGGTCCGCAAGCTGGAACCAACCGTCGCCATCTCCACCTCCGAAGTCCTCGCCTTCAAGCGTGACTACGAGGAGCGCGCCAAGGAACTGGCCGAAGACATCGCCGAAGAGGCCATCGCCACTGAATCCGAACAGGCCGCAACGGCTCTCTTCTCCGACAAGGCAGCCGCCGACGCCGCCTCTGCCAAGACGGAAGCCAAAAAGAAGGAAGCCGAACGCCGCATCCGCTCCATTGCCCAAGGCTACACGGGCAACATGTGCGGCGAGTGCCAGAACTTCACGATGGTGAGGAATGGGACGTGTGAGAAGTGCGATACGTGTGGCGCTACGAGCGGTTGCTCATAAAAACACAGAGATAAGTAGTTAATGGATGGCCCCCACTGAAAAGTCATAAAGTGGGGGTCTGGAGTCACAAAAGTCGAATCTGCTAAGTCATAAAACCACTGCAGAACTTTGATCACCGCCTCCTAATTCCAGAAAACTCTTGTTTTCCAGGCACTTAAATGCCTGGAAAATGCTTATTGGAACAAAGGGTGAATGCATGGCTTTCAGAGGTCTGTTCGTCGGTATAGATCGCTACCAGTCGCCCGAAATCCGGGACTTGTCCTGCGCGGCCCGCGACGCAACAGCGCTAGAGGCGATGTTTGGCGATACACTTGGCGGGGAAAGTGCCTGCTTACGGATAGCAAAGCGTCGCTTTCGAGGATCGAGACAGAACTCGAGAGGCACTCCCAATGCAATACCGAAGACACCGTCGTGATCGCATTCTCCGGCCAAGGGTCGGAGACACATGAACTGATCGTACACGATACTGACTACGCCGACATAAACGGCACCGCCCTGTCACTCGACCGTCTTCAGAAATTGTTCTCAGGGATACCAGCGCGACGCGTCATCCTGTTTTTAGACTGCTGGTTT
Source organism: Hyphomicrobiales bacterium (assembly GCA_900473205.1). Classification (GTDB taxonomy): domain Bacteria; phylum Pseudomonadota; class Alphaproteobacteria; order Rhizobiales; family Rhizobiaceae; genus Agrobacterium. The sequence continues at coordinate 4,499 of UCLB01000002.1, read as the reverse complement.
TCTGGTGGCCTCGGTACGAAGGTGTTACAGGTTCCAGCCGTACCACGTAGCCTAGCGTCGACGGAAACTCGTCTTCAGAACCTAGCAGGGGACGGTCACCTCATCTTCACCGCATCAGGTGTGTCTGAAGAGGCATGGGAATTTTCAAGTCACGGCCACGGACTGCTCACCTACTACCTTCTGGAAGCGCTCCGAGGTCCGGCGGAGATAATTGAGGGTGAACGACTTTCGGTGTACCGGATGCTCGAGTACGTGACCTCACGGGTAAGGCAGTGCCATCAGTGGTTCGCAGTTTGATCGGCAAGCCAGACACCTGGACTGTCGTGACGGATTCAGGGTCTGCAAAGCTTGCGACCACGCCGGTGCTTGGCATGTCGTCGAACACGATGCTGCGGGATGCGGTCTTGATGGGTGCGGGCGTCGCACGGCTGCCGCTTTCTTTGGTCAGCAAAGACATCGCCTCCGGTCGTCTCAACCACTGGGGCGATGTCGAAGGCGCCGAAACGGCGCTTTGGGCGCTCTATCCTTCGCGGCGTCTGCTTAGCGCGCGCGTATCAGCCTTTCTCGATTATCTTAAAGAAGCCTTTCCGCAAGGAACCCCGGAAGAACTCGCTGCCTATTTGAGCTGACGTACGGCGTCGAAACCGCATGGCATATCTAAGCGAAAGCAGCCTATTCAAAGACGAGGTTTGAGCGCTGGTGCGCGCCCGGAATCGCCTGAGTTCGGTTCGCCCTTCGGTTCTATCAAGAGAACCTTCACCTCGTCTCTAGCCCGTGGTCGATGTACCACGCCCTTGGGAACGACAATCAGCTCGCCAGCTCTCACTGTTCGAGACGGCTCGCCTTCGATGTCGAGCTCCATCTCTCCTTCCAACACAAGGAAGAAGTCATCAGTCGTGTCATGCTTGTGGAACGGATATTCGCCCTTGAACTTCACGACCATCACATCGTTCTCGTTGTAATCGGCGATCACATGCGGGTCCCAGTGACCTGAAAACAGGCTAAGTTTCTCGTCGAGATTGATGGATTCCATTTGCTATCCTTTGTTGGTTTGAAAGCAACCGCTCAGCCCAACGGTTACACTGGACATCGAACTGGGTATTGAACGATCGTGCAAGCACGACGGGTTCCTGCAGAAGGGTTGCGGAAAAGGCTTCAAATCGCGGAAACCTTTTCCAGAGCGGAACGTCGTCATTCGTTGATGAGGACGACCTTCCCCTGCATGCTTCCCCGCCCTGCCCTGTCATGGGCAGCGGAGGCCTCAGCCATTGAGAACGTACTGTCGATCACCACCCGGATCGTGCCGTCATCAAGCAGACGACCCGCCTGTGCTAATTGTGCACCATTGGAGCGCACCTGAGCCGTTGAGACGACAATGCCGCGTCGTTGGGCCTCTTCATGGCCGGAAAAGCCGAGAGGATTGACCAGATAGAGCGCGCCACCTTTTTTGATGACATTCAGGAAGCGCTCCATGTTGGAGCCACCAACCGCGTCGATCACCAAATCGACATCTTGCATGACGGTCTCGGCTGGCTGTTTGGTGTAGTCGATGAATGCGTCTGCACCGAGATCGGTAAGAAGCGCCTCGTGCCTTCCGGAAGCAACCGCAATGACGCGGGCGCCCTTCCATTTTGCCACCTGAACCATCAGGTGTCCGACCCCACCGGCAGCGCCATTCACCAGCACGGTCTTTCCCTCGAGCGGAGCCGGTGAATGGTGGGAATCCTGGAACGGATTCGGTTCATCGTGGCCAAGCTCTACGAGAAACTGCCATGCCGTCAGCAGCGACATTGGAGCGGCGGCGGCCTGCACATGATCGATACCTTTAGGTTTCAGTGCGAGATCCGAGGCCGGGACTTTGACATAGTCGGCATATCCCGCAAGTGGGAACCAGTCTCACCTTCCCCGCACTCCCTGGTTCGGAGTAGGTTCCGCCGCACGTTGGTCGCATCCGGAAATCTTCCGCAGCTCGCCACGCCACGAAAACGTCAAAGTTCATTCAGGCATGGTTCACCGTGCAGGTCGCTAAATCACATCACCCTCAACGGAGTGATGTGAGATGCGCAAGATAGTTTTCAGCGCGGGAATAATTCCGGAAATAGGCAGCAACTGCCACCAATGAGCGGGTCTTCAGGCTTGAGCAAGTGACATTCGTGACTGATTGAGTTCAGCGAACTTCCATTGTAAATCGCTACCATTGAAGATATATAGGAATGGTGTATTTCTATAGGAGTTTGCGATGTCCTCTACAATTTCGGCGAATGTCGATGGCAGAACGGCCACGAAATTGAAGATGGTGGCTTCGATGGAAAACAGGTCCGTATCAAACGCGGTTTCCAGCGCAATCACCGTATTCGTTGGGCTTCCCAAGGGGGTCCGCGATTTCTTGCTCGAGTTGAACGCACAGAACGACCAAGACACCATCATCAGGCTCGGCCGCGAAATGATGGCAGCGGCGGCGCGGGTTCGTCTTGAGAAGGCAACCACCGACCTCGCATCCGAGCACCGTTTTGGGGGGCCAGAAGACGCGTCCAGCGAGATCGACATGCTGGAAGAAGCTACAGCACTCACCCGTGCCGTAGCGCATCGACAGTAAGGCATGGATCGTCCTGTCCGAGTGCTGCTAGATATCAACGTCTTCGTCGGCAACATAATGGCGCACGACCGTGGTCATAAAGGAACTGCAACCCAGACCCTGGTGTCGATGGTGAGCAGCCAGAAATGGGGCATAGATGACAGAGCTCAGCTAGTCATCTCGTTCGAGATGATCGATACGCTCGAAACGGTTCTCCGTCGGCTGCAATTCACGGGAGACCGCATTAAGGCATATACCGGCTCGATTATCGACATTATGAAATATGGGCCAGATTCGCTCGATCCCTATCTTATTTTGGGCGGAGAAGAGCGCTTCGCCATGTCTGACTTAGAGGATGCAGGCGTGTTAGCTACGGCCTTCGGTGCTGAAGTCGACATTCTTGTTACGGACAATTTGAGGGATTTCGCGACTAAGGATGCTTCTGTCGTAGACACGCAAGTGTTGAACACTACTTCTTCGGGCCAGCGAACCCTACAGGCTCTAAGATATGAGATCGGCAGTGCTGATCTCATTGTCGCGCACCCGTTCGATGTAATGCAATGGATGCGCTTGGGCTACGATTTCACGCCGGACACCCTTTGGAACGCCATTCAGAAGTCCAGCAATGAACCTAGCCCATAATTGCGGAAGGCCTTCTTACTTTTGCAGTTCTGGTGGCACTTGCTACATAATGTCAAATAATTCTAGGTAGTCTGCTTGCCAACGTCGCCAACGCAATGCCGTCAGTTCAACTATCTGTCCCAGCGGCCTCCGACGTGCAGAAAGTAGATTACGCTTGCGGACGCGGATTCCACCTTTCCCCACGTGGCTATTGCCGCCCAAACGCCCCCCCACGCGAGTATCGCGATCGGTGGGATAGACGTGACCGCTGGGAAGCCAGACGAGAATGGCGCGATAGACGCGAATGGCGAGAACGCCGCGACTACTATTACCAAGGGGAATGGCGTGGGCGACATGAATACCGTGACTACAGATGGTAGTGCCCGGATCCTCTCGCGAATATAATCACATAGCATGAGAGCGTAGGAAGAGCCGTTCGTCAGGGGTCAATTAAAGCTTTTCCGTTTTAGGGAACCAGAGGCCTGTAATGCCGTTACGTGATCATCCAAAAAGGAGGAAAACCAATGGATCATACAAACCACGTTCGCCTATCAACGACAGAGTTGACTCCAGAAATTCTGGAGGGTGCAACCGTATATGGCGCAGATGATCATAAAGTTGGAAAGGTCGATCACGTCCATGGCGGAACAGGTGGCCAAGCGATCATCGATGTTGGCGGCTTTCTCGGAATCGGCGCCAAGCCAGTAGCGGTCGCGCTGAGCGATCTTGATTTCATGCGCGACGAGGATGGCGATGTTCATGCTGTGACGTCGTGGACGAAAGACCAATTGAAAGAGATGCCAGAACATCACCACTGATGTTGTTGGGGTCCGGTCTTAATCAAGATCGGACCCTGTACCGGTCGCTTTTAACGTGGCCTAAACGACCCAATCAAAAAATTGAGCCCCGACCTCCCGATTATGCGCTATTTGAAACCGTCGCGAAGGAAGATCACGGCATCCTTTGCCTCCTCCGACGATATAGTGTGGCCGACCCCAGGATAGATTTTAGACGTCACCGTGAAGCCTACCGATCGCAGTTGGCCAGACGCGACCGTCGTCGCCGCCGGCGGAATTGTCTTATCCTCTGCACCATGCATCATCAGAATAACTGTTCGTGTCGAAGATGACGTCGGCGGCAGAGGCAACAACCCTGCAAAAGTGACGAGAGCGCCGACCTTCCAGCGACCCGATGCCACTCCATCCAGCGCCATAATGGCGCCTTGAGAGACCCCGACGAATGCCACTCGGTCCAGCGCGTCTTCGAACCCTTCACGTTTGACAATTTCAGAGACCACCCTGTC
>UCLB01000014.1 GCA_900473205.1 Hyphomicrobiales bacterium | reverse complement strand
GGGGGGTGAGCCACACCCACTGCCACCTGCTATTGTAAACCAGCCAACAAAAAAGCCGGCCACTAGGACCGGCTTTATCGTCAAATGCTCAAACCAATCAGATCGCAGCCGTCACAATAAACTCGACCTTGTAATCCGGCGTAGCCAATGCCGCTTCGCTGGTCGCGCGGGCTGGTGGGTTGGCGGGGTCGATCCAGCCTTCCCAGACGGCGTTCATTTCGCCGAAGGTGGACATGTCGGAGAGGTAGATGATGGTCTGGAGAACCTTGGACTTGTCGGAACCAGCCAGCGCCAGCAGGCGGTCGACTTCGGCCAGCGCGGATTTGCTCTGCTCGGTCACGGACGTGCCTTCGCCAACCTGACCGGCGAGGTAAACGGTGTTGCCGTGAACGACTGCGCCGCTCATGCGCTTGCCGGGTTCGATACGCTTGATGCTCATGCTGGAAACTCCTGTTGGTCGTCTTTTGCAGATGGCTGGAAATCAGCCGCGGATATGATGAGTCTTTTCGTAAATGGCCGTAGAGCGCGCGCCGGAGCGGCAAAAACCCAGCATCGGGCGTTGAAGCTCGTCCAGCGCATCCACCATGCCTGCCACGGCATCGGCATCTACGCCGAAACGACCGACGGGCACATGCACGATGGCGATGCCCAGTTCTTCGGCGCGTTCGGCAATATCGGCAAACAGCGGCTGGCCGTCTTCTTCACCATCGGGGCGATGGCAGACGATGGACTTAAAGCCCTGCGCCTTGACCTCATCGAGATCGGCAACGCTGATCTGGCCGGTTACGGAATATTCGTCGTCGATACGCCTGATATCCATCTTCGTGTCCTCCGGTCGCGACGGCAACCGACCTTTACAGGCCGTGCCGTCCTAAAATCCGAAACCGGTGTAAGGGGTTAAATCCGGTGCGTCAATGACACGCTTTTCCAATTGCAGGCCCATTCAGAGAATAGAAAAGCGTAGAGCGTAACTGCGGCTCTCACCCGGCTGGAGAATGTGAAATTCACCCGTCTTCTCCAGCTCTGCGCGGTCTACCCAGCGGTGCGAAACCGGCTCTATGCCCATGACATGCGCAGGCGCCTGCTGGTTTCGCCACATCTGAAGATAAGGCAGCGTATCGCTGCGGAACGCCACTTTCAGCGTCCGTCCGCCAAGTGCGGCAATCGGCCCAAGCGTCATCTCCGCCCAGTCTGCCCCCTGCTCCACCGGCACGCAGAACACGCCGCCCGGCTCCTCCCCGAAGCGCCAACCAAAGCCACCACCCTCAAACATATCTCCGGAAAGCCGCACGCCATCATCGAACAGCCGAGCCCCAACATTCATGTGGTACATGTGAAAGACCGGACGTGCATGGTCGCTGGTATTGGTCACGCGGTCCTGCAAGCTCACTTCGCCGGTCGCCCCATTTATCCGCCACTCACGTTCCAGCAGCGCCGTTCCGCCATCTGCCAGGGTCACGGGAACCCTTGCGGTGGCACGCGCATTATCATCCGATGCCTCCCAGCCGAGAATTTCGGCTGGATGGGCGGAAAACGAACCATGTAGAGGATAGTTGCGGCCACTGGCATCGTTTTCGATGGGTTGGGGGTGGCGAATGTGGTCAGGTCCGCAGGTGAACAGAAACCCTTCGAGAGAGTGATCGATTCGCGCATCTCCATCGTCGGGAATGGCCCGCCCCGGCGCGATATCAGTACCTTCGACCACGCAGGCGCCGATATCGAAAACGGATGTTTCATCGAGAAAAATCGTGGGGGATTTCCCGGATTTCAAGGCTCGCATGCTTCCTCCTCACTGCCCAACTGACGTGGCGATCACGCAAAAGCTATCGCAACGTCAGGAAATTAAGATTGCGTTAACTTCGAATTCATCTTTTTCACAATAGGGTCAAGATTAACGTGTGTGTGTTGGGCAAGAACCCAAGGGATCGCAGAATCGTGAAACTTTTTATTAACGCAATGTTCTGTCTCACTGTTGCGGCAACGCCGATGCTTGCACCGGTTGATGCCAGCGCGCAACAGCGACAGGTCTATCAGGAACAGCCCATGCTCGTCTCCCCCGACGGGCGTATTCTTGAATTCATGCCCGACAGCCGCGACATCGTCATCAGTCGAGACCGCATGGGTCGCACGGTTTATTACGATCGCTACGGCAATCTGGTCGCAACGGAAATGCCGCGCGGGGCAACGCCTCGCCGTCAGGCCCAGCAGCAGGACCCGTACCGAGATCCCTATTACAATCAAAACGAGACTTACTACCCGCCAGCTCCCGGCGGTCAGTATCGCGAACCACAGCGCGATTACCGCTATCAGGGCGGCAACGGCAATGTGCAGGATTACCGCGAATATCGCGGCGATGGCAATGACCGGAACGTCTATACCGGCTCCGTCGCCCGCCCCGGCGCTGTTGAAAGCGCACCTCTGAACCAGCCGATGCCGGGCGAAAGCACCGTCGAGGCCGTGCCACAGCCGGACCATCTGATCGAACGGAACCAGCCGGTCAAGGCGCCGGTCAACCGGTCGCGTCAGGAAATCGTGGCGCTTCAGGTGTTCCTCGACCGTCAGGGCATTTCGCCAGGTGTGATCGATGGCAAGATGGGCGATAACGTCAACAAGGCGATTGCTGCCTGGCAGGAAATGACCGGCGAGCAGCTGGACCCGAACAATACCGAGGACATTCTGGAGCGCCTGCGCAACACCGGCGGTCTGGCGATTGTTGACTACACGATAACGGCTGCCGATGCGGCTGGCCCCTACGTCGCCTCCATTCCGGATGACTATGCCGAAAAGGCGCAGCTCCCGGCAATGGCTTACACCTCGACATCGGAAGCGCTGGCTGAGCGCTTCCACATGGATGAGACCTATTTGAAGGAACTGAACCCCGGCGTGGACTTCACTGTTCCCGGCACCATCATCAAGGTGGTCAATCCCGGTGAAGCCAAGACTGGTCAGGTTGCCCGCATCGTTGCCCACAAGGGCATCAAGCAGGTCTTCGCCTATGACCAGGGCGGCGTTCTGATTGCAGCCTACCCGGCCACGATCGGCTCCTCCGATACGCCATCCCCATCAGGAACGCATACGGTGGAGCGTATCGCGCTCAATCCGGGCTATACCTATAACCCGAAGATCAACTTCCAGCAGGGTCAGAACAACCAGATCCTGCAAATTCCGCCCGGCCCCAACGGTCCTGTCGGTACGGTCTGGATTGCGCTTTCCAAGCCGACCTACGGCATTCACGGCACGCCGGAACCATCCAAGATTGGCAAGACCAACAGCCATGGCTGTATCCGCCTGACCAACTGGGATGCAACGGAACTGGCAAAGATGGTTCGGCCCGGTGTGGTCGTAGAGTTTGCTGAGTAATCAGGTCACAAACACAAAATGCCCGGCCAAGTGCCGGGCATTTCTTTTTGGAGGCCGCTTATCCGAGAGGGAGCCGACGTTTTTCTGACACCCGTTCTGTCAGGAAAAACGCAAGGCCAGATGCGGGAAGCGCAAAGCCGAGCCAGGATGCAGCAGCCCAATGGCCATGGGCATAGGCCCATCCACCCAGCGCCGAACCGGCAGCGCCACCCATGAAAAACGTCGCCATGAAGATGCCGTTGAGGCGGCTGCGAAACTCTGCGCCCAGCGTGAAGATCGCGCGCTGGCCAAGCACCAGATTGGTGGTGACGGCAAAGTCCAGCACGATGGCTGCGACCACCAGCAAAGCCAGCGACAGATGCGATCCCTCTGGCGCGATATGGGTGATGAGGAACGCGGTTGCTCCTGCCGTCAACGCCGCAAATGTCGCCGCCCATGTCCAGCCGCGGTCGGCCATGCGCCCGGCAATGGGGGCGGCAACCGCACCGGCAGCACCCGCCAGAGCAAAGAGCGCAATTTCAGTCTGCGACAGGCGAAAGGCCGGGCCGCTCAGATAAAGCGGCGTCACCGTCCAGAACAAGCTAAAGGCTGAAAACATGCTGGCCTGATACAGCGCGCGGCGTTGCAGCAGACGTGTGTTGGCGGCAAGCTTGGCCATGGAGGCAAGCAGCGCGGTATAGGGCAGCTTCGCATCCGGCATACGGCGCGGCAACAAACGGTAGAGAACGATTGCCAGCACAGCCATGACAGCCGCCGATATCCAGAAGACACCGCGCCAGGACACGAAGTCCGACAGCACGCTGGAAACTGGCCGCGCCAGCATGATGCCAACCATCAGGCCGCTCATGATGCTGCCGACGACCCGCCCGCGCGTGGCATTGGGAGTCATATGCGCTGCCAAAGGCAAGATCATCTGCACCGCGACGGAGCTTATGCCGACGAGGAAGACGGCCAACAGAAACGGTCCTGCATGCGGCGCAAGTGCAGCACCAATCAGCGCAATCACCGCCATCGCAACCGTGGTCACGATCAGTCTTCTGTTTTCAATCAGGTCGCCCAGCGGCACAACGAACAACAGGCCAAGACCATAACCGATCTGCGTCAGCGTCACGATAAGGCCAGTTGCGCCTGCCGAAATTCCAAGCTCTGCCCCAATGACGCCCGCCAGCGGCTGGGCATAATAAAGGTTGGCAACAACCAGCCCGCAGGCGGTGGCCAGCAGAAAAATCATGGCGGAAGAGAGCGTCTCTTCCTGTGCGGGCTCAGCGCCAAGCACTGTCGATGTCATAGTCAGTCTCCAATTCGGAAATAATCACTTCCAAAATAAGCAAAAAATTCAGTCGAATACCTTCATGGCAATATCGACCACTGCACTTAGTTCCTCCCGCGTTGGGGCGGTTTTGCCGACAACGCGAATTCCGTAGAGAATGCAAAGCGCGGTCTTTGCCAGCGCCCCCGCATCCCGATTAGCCGTAACACTGCCATCCGCCTGCCCTTCCCGCACGAGACGCACCAAAATCCGTTCGCGTGCTTCGATGGCGCCGCGTACGACGCGGCCCATGTCCTCATCCAGCGAGGCCAGATCAGCCGTAGCGCCGACGACGAGGCAGCCGCGCCCGCCCGATTGTCCAGCAGATGCATCGGCATAAAAATTCATTGCCGCCAGCAGCTTTTCGCGGCCATTCTCGCCAGACCGGACAGCCGCTTCGAAACGCTGCGTCTGCACCAGCTTGTAGCGCTCGACAGCGGCAATGTAGATATCCTTCTTATCCTTGAAGGCCTTGTAGAGACTGCCCTGTGTCAGCTCCATGGCCTGCGTCAGATCCCCCACCGAGGTCGCGTGGTAACCGCGCTCCGAAAATACGCCGATGGCCTTGTCGATGGCCTGATCGACATCGAACTCACGCGGACGACCGCGCTGGCGTGTGAGGGTGGACGATGAAGGGTTTTGTGTCATGGCGGCAATATAGGAAACGATCATTTCCAAATCAAGCAAAATAATACGCCCGGCTCGTGAGAGGTCCGGGCGCATCGAATTGGCTTGAAATCACGCCGCCTTGCGACCGAACATTTTCAGCACATTGCCGGAGCGAACGACGCGCACGGGCATCAGCCGCAGGACTTCATTGGCGAAGCTACGAACATTTTCCATAGCCTTGTCGACATTGCTGACCTTGTGACAGTCTAGCGCGGATAGCGTGCCGCCATAATCGAAAATATCGCGGAAGGCGGCGCGCTCAGCAATCGGCGTATCCAGAACGCGCACGTTCTTTTCTGCCAGCAGCGCCTTGACCAACAGCATGGAACGGGTGCTGACCATGGCATTGACGCGGGTCAGCACGACCGAATGGTCGATCTTCATGCCCATTTTGCGGTTGAGGAATTCGATGTGCTCAAGCACCTCAGCCGCGCCGCGCGCATCCATGGCAGAGCCCTGCACCGGGATGATAACGTGATCGGAAATACCGAGCGCCATCGTCAGAAGCGGGCTTTTCGTGCCCGGCAGATCAATGATGAAACAGTCCGTGTTCGACCGATTTTCGCGAATATGCGTTTCCAGCGACGCCATGGTGACATGGGAAATCACCCCCAGATTCTGCATCTGGCCGGACATTTCCGACCAGCGCGAAATCCACAGCTGCGGATCGGCATCGAGAACCGTCACGCGGTGACCGGTACGCGCAAGCTCAGTCGCCAGCAGCAAAACCGCCGTCGTCTTCCCCGCGCCGCCCTTTGTATTTGCAAACGTAATGACAGGCATGTGGCCCCCAAATGCAGAGCCTGAATTCATCGCTCTTCAACGCACCGCGAGATTCATGGTGCAGGGATATTGTTAACGAAGATGGTTAATGAAATGGAAAGATTTGGTGCGAGGTTTTGTATGGGGTGGGGTATTTGGGTGTGACAACCGCCTGAGTAACACTCTCATATCAGAGGATGCGGCTAGGTTATCTCTCCCCTTGTGGAAGAGAAAGCAATTTCAACATCTTAGCAAAGCTAAGTGTCAGAAATTGCAAGTGAGGGGTTTCTCTAGGCGCAAGCGGCAAACCCCTCACCTGAAAAATCTATGACTTAGCTTTGCTAAGATCATGATTTTTCTTCCTCTTCCACAAGGGGAGAGGTAACCCAGCCGCAACCGTCGACACACTCACCGCCCTCATGCATCATCCTGAGCCTGTCGAAGGAGAGGTGCTTTGGCCGAAGGGCAAAGCCTCGAAGCATCCGCCGCATACTCTGCCCCAAAGCCCGCAACCCTCGTCCTTCGGGGGTCGCTTTGCTCCCGCCTCAGGATGAGGGTTGCTAGGGTGTGCCACGCCCTAAGCTTGTTGAGGTCTCTGGACAGCCGTATCCTCCGCACTCTCAAACTGTAGGGCCACCACACCCACCGTCCTCTGCCCTCATGCTAAGGTTGCGCGGAGCGCCCTCGAACCATCCGCCGCATATTCTGCCCCAAGCCCGCAACCCTCGTCCTTCGAGGGTCGCTTTGCTCCCGCCTCAGGATGAGGGTTGCTCTGTTGCGGACCAACCTTACAACGTTAAGCGTCCCGCACCTCGCCTTTCAAATCAGCGAAGGCGCACTCACCTCACTCAAAAGCACTCCAGAAACAGCGCCTTTGTATTCTCCGCCGTCATCTCCACCGGATTGCCGCCGCAGCTTGGGTCCTTGATGGCCTCGGCCACCAATTCATCCACGCGGTCGGGTTTGATGCCCATGGCGGTGAGGTTATCGGGAACGCCGAGTTCCTTGCGCAGTTGAAGCACATAATCGTAGAAGCCATCGAACCCGTCTTCGATGCCGAGATAGGCTGCAGCGCGGGCGATTTTCTCTTCTATAACAGGGCGGTTGAAGCGCAGGACGGCGGGCATGACGACGGCGTTGGTCATGCCGTGGTGGGTGTTGTAGACCGCGCCGATGGGGTGCGACAGCGAGTGGATGGCGCCGAGCCCCTTCTGGAAGGCGACAGCACCCATGGCGGCGGCGGCCATCATGTTGGAGCGGGCTTCGATATCCGTGCCATCCTTATAGGCGCGCGGCAGATATTCTTTGACCAACCGCAGGCCTTCGAGCGCGATGCCCTGGCTCATGGGGTGGAAGAAGGGCGAGGAATAGGCTTCCAGGCAATGGGCGAAGGCATCCATGCCGGTGCCTGCGGTAATCGCCTTGGGCATACCGACCGTCAGCTCAGGATCGCAGATGACCACGCCCGGCAGGAACTTCGGATGGAAGATGATCTTCTTCACATGGGTCTGCGAATTGGTGATGACGCTGGCGCGGCCCACTTCCGAGCCGGTACCTGCCGTCGTCGGCACTGCGACGATGGGCGCGATGCCGTCTGAATTGGCGCGGGTCCACCAGTCGCCGATATCCTCGAAATCCCAGACCGGGCGGGTCTGGCCTGCCATGAAGGCAACCGCCTTGCCGAGGTCGAGACCGGAGCCGCCACCGAAGGCGACGACGCCGTCATGGCCGCCATCCTTGAAGGTTTTGACGCCCGCTTCGAGATTGATCTCGTTTGGGTTGGGGTCCACATCGGAAAAGATGGCACGGCCAAGGCCCGCCTCTTCCAGAATATCCAGCGCGTGGCCGGTGATCGCCATATTGGCCAGACCACGGTCGGTGACCAGCAGCGGCTTTTTGATGCCGAGCAGCTTGCAGGCATCCGCCAGTTCCTTGATGCGGCCACGTCCCATCTTGATGGGGGTCGGGTAGCTCCAGTTTGCGACGATGTTCATTTCGTGACTTTCTTCAGATGGTAGGATTTTGGACGGGTCAGGTTCTGGAAGCCGATGACCGACAGCGAGCCGCCGCGACCGGTTTCCTTGACGCCGGTCCAGCACAGAGCCGGGTCGAGGTAATCCGCGCGGTTCATGAAGACGGTGCCTGTCTCGATCTCGCGACCGATGCGCCCTGCCCGCTCCGAATCCTGCGTCCACAGCGAAGCGGTCAGGCCATATTTGCTGTCATTCATCAGGCGGATGGCTTCGTCGTCGTTCTTGACTTTCATGATGCCGACGGCGGGGCCGAAGGTTTCCTCTGTCATGAATTCCATGGAGTGATCGACATCAATGAGAATTTGCGGCGCGACATAGGCGCTTTCGCCATCATCGGCGGCAAAGAGTTTCGGATCGACCAGCGCCTTCGCACCCTTGGCAACCGCATCGGCCACCTGCTGGCGCACCACCTTGGCAAAGCGCTTGTTGGCCATCGGGCCGAGCGACGTTTCCTGCTCCAGCGGGTTGCCGAGCTTGTAATTGGAAACCCAGGCAACGGACTTTTCAACGAAAGCATCGAACAGCGCTTCATTGACATAAACGCGCTCGATACCGCAGCAGCATTGCCCGGAATTGAAGGTCGCGCCGTCCATCAGCGTATCGACCGCCGCATCCAGATCGGCATCTTCCATGACATAGCCGGGATCCTTGCCGCCAAGCTCCAGCCCGAGACCGGTGAAGGTGCCAGCCGCAGCGCGCTCAATGGCGCGACCGCCTTCAACGGAGCCGGTAAAGTTGACGAAGTTGAAATTGCTTTCGGCGATCAGCGCCGATGTTGTCTGGTGATCGAGGAAGAGGTTGGCGAAAACATCATCCGGCACACCCGCCTCGACAAAAGCGCGCACCATGCGCTCGCCCACCAAAAGCGTTTGCGCGGCGTGCTTGATGACAACGGTGTTGCCTGCCATCAAGGCAGGCGCGATGGTGTTGATCGCCGTCATGTAAGGATAATTCCACGGCGCGATGACAAAAACGACGCCGTGCGCCTCGCGCTCGATACGACGTTCGAAGTTGCCGCTCTCTTCGATGACGAGAGGTGCGAGCGCATCCGCCGCGATGGAAGCGACGTAGTTAGAGCGTTCGTTGAAGCCCTTGAACTCACCGCCATAGCGCACCGGACGGCCCATCATATGAGCCAGTTCCGGCACGACCTCATCGACCATCTCGTTCAGCCGTGCCACGCCTTTTAGCACCAGTTGAACGCGATCTTCCAAAGGGCGACGGGCCCAGGATTTTTGCGCAGCACGCGCCTTCAACACGACGCCGCGCGCCGCATCCAGCGACATCGCCTCCCGCTCGGCATAAACAGTGCCGTCGATCGGCGAGATATTCTGGATCATGACCATGATGGTTCTTCCCTAACTTTTTTGCTTCACATCGGATGACCCGAAAACCGCTTCACACTTTTCGGTCCGATGTTGTTTATGCCCGTTCGAACCCGCGTGCGACTTCCCAATCCGTCACCCGGCGGTCGTATTCTTCCTGCTCCCACTTTGCGGCGCGAACATAGTGGTCGATGACATCTTCACCGAAAGCGCTGCGCAGCATCTTGGACGTGTTAAGGTGATCCGTCGCATCCCGCAATGTCTTGGGTATCTCGCGGATGTCCTTGCCGCCATAGGCATCGCCTTCGAACTGCGCTTCAAGTTCCATCTTGTTTTCGATGCCATCAATGCCCGCCGCCAGAAGTGCGGCCATGGCGAGGTGCGGGTTGAGGTCGGAGCCGCCGACACGGCATTCGATGCGGATGCCTTTGGTGTCTGCGCCGCACAGGCGGTAGCCTGCGGTGCGGTTATCCGTGCTCCACACGGCTTTGGTGGGCGCAAAGGTGCCTGCCATATAGCGCTTGTAGGAGTTGATATAGGGCGCGAGAAAATAGGTGATTTCGCTGGCGTGGGCCAAAAGTCCGGCGATGTAATGCTTCATCATCGCGGACATGCCGTGGTCGGCGTCCTTGTCCAGAAACATCGGCGTCTTGCCATCGAGGCTCCACAACGACTGGTGAATGTGGGACGAGCTGCCTGCCGCGCTGTAATTCCACTTGGCAAGGAAGGTCACGGCCTTGCCCTTGGACCAGGCGATTTCCTTGGTGGCGTTTTTGATTATGGCGTGGCGGTCGGCCATGGTGAGCGCATCGGCGTAACGCACATTGATTTCTTCCTGACCGGCAGAGGCCTCGCCCTTGGAATTTTCCACCGGAATGCCCGCCCCCTGTAAGCCATTGCGAATGGCGCGCATGACTTCTTCTTCCTTGGTGGTCTGGAAGATGTGGTAGTCTTCATTATAGGCGCTGGCGAGTTGCAGGTCGCGGTAGCCATTGGCGCGGGCGGTCTCGAAGCTCTGGTCGAAGAGGAAGAATTCCAGCTCGCTGGCCATATAGGCCTTCAGCCCCATGGCCTCGAGGCGGGCGACCTGCTTCTTGAGCATGGCGCGCGGGGAATGGGCCACTTCGGCGTGGGTGTGGTGGTCATAGGCATCGCAGAGAACCAGCGCGGTGCCTTCCAGCCAGGGCACGCGGCGCAGGGTCGAAAGATCGGGCTTCAGCGTGTAATCGCCGTAGCCTTTTTCCCAGCTGGTGGATTTGTAGCCCGGCACGGTTTCCATTTCCATGTCCGTGGCCAGCAGATAATTGCAGGTATGGGTTTCCTCGTAAGCGCTTTCGACGAAGAATTCCGCCTGGAAGCGTTTGCCCATCAGACGACCCTGCATATCCACGAGGCATGCCAGAACCGTGTCTATGCGCCCCTCGGCGACATCTTTCTTGAGGTCTTCGAATGTGTAGGTCGTCGTCATGATTGTTTCGTTCCCTTTGTTTATGGGGCGACCGTTGCCGGTCGCCCTGTTTGTCGGTCAGGCCTTAGCAGCTGCCGCGTCGAGTGCGGCCTGCTTGTGCTCCAGCGCAAATTCCTCTTCCGGCGAAAGGATGAGGCGGTGACGGCCAACCAGCGCGAAATAGGCGATGGCTATGGCAAACCACAGCGCCACCCAGATGACGCCCTTGGTGAAGTTCGGGTCCTGCACCTGATAGAGCAAGGTTATGACAGCGATAATGATGGTGAGCACCGCGCCGGGAATGCCGAGCGGCGAACGGAAGGGCCGTTCGATATTCGGCAGGTTACGGCGCAGCATAATGAAGGAGATGGCCTGCATGATGTAGGAGAACATAGCCCCGAACACGGCCATGTTGAGCAGCACGCTGCCGATGATGCTTCCGCCCTGCTCCGCACCCAGCGCGAACCAAATGGTCATCATCACGGCAAGACCGACGATGGCACCCGTCAGCATCGCCACATGCGGCGTCTTGAACTTGGGATGCGTAACCGACAGCGCCGTTGGGAAATAGCCTGCCCGCGACAGCGAA
This sequence comes from Hyphomicrobiales bacterium, assembly GCA_900473205.1. Classification (GTDB taxonomy): domain Bacteria; phylum Pseudomonadota; class Alphaproteobacteria; order Rhizobiales; family Rhizobiaceae; genus Agrobacterium. Next base: position 16,589 of record UCLB01000014.1, on the reverse strand, counting down.
TAAATCTGGCGACCCTGCGCATAGAGAATGGTGTGGAAGCTGGCGATAAGGCCGGTGAGAGCCACAAAGCCCAGAAGAACGACGCCACCGTCACCGTAGACAGCCTTGAAACCGTCCAGCAGCGGCTCCAGCGACGAGCCGAGATGGAAGGCGCCGATGCCGGGCAGAGATGGGTTGAGCAGCACGATCATGAAGGCCGAGATCATCAGCGTGATGATGCCGAGAATGATGCCCTTGGGCATGTCGCGCTTCGGATCGACGGATTCTTCAGCCGCCAGCGGCAATTGCTCGATGGCCAGGAACAGCCAGACCGCAAAGGGCAGCGTGGCGAGAACGCCGGAGAAGCCGAAGGGGAAGAAGGAGCCGTTGCCTTCCGGCAGTTCGACCGCCGCACCATCCGGACCAACACCGATGTTTAGCGCCCAGCGGGAGAAATCGATATTGGGAATGGCGCTGATCCAGAAGAAGACGAGAACACCCAGCGAAATCAGGGTGATGACCAGCGTTACTTTGAACGACAGTTCAAGTCCGAAGACGTTGAGCGCCAGGAAGATGACGTAGAACAATACCCACAGGAACGGCGAATAGACCGGATCGAGCCCGAGGATGGAGTTTACGTATGCCGTAATGAAGGTGACGATGACGGCGGGTGTGAGAACATATTCAACGTTCTCGCAAAGCCCGGTGATGAAGCCGCCCCACGGCCCCATGGCCGTGCGGGCGAAGGAATAGGCCGCACCCGTATGCGGCAGCGCCGGGCTCATTTCCGCGATAGAGAATGTCAGCCCCAGATACATGATGGCGATGATGATGCCGGCCACCAGCATGCCGCCCCAGCCGCCGGTGGCGAAGCCGAAGTTCCAGCCGGAAAAATGGCCCGAAATGACCGCGCCGACGCCCAGCGCCCAGAGCGACCAGACGCCTGCGTAACGCGAGAGCCCTCTTTTTTCGAAGTAAGATGCGTCAGCCTTCTTATAGCTGACCCCTGATGATGAACTGTCCATGCCGTTCTCTCCTGATCAAGAAAAACAGGCTGTCAGCCGGAATGGCCGATTTTGCCCCAGTCTCGGCGCGATGGAACACCCGATCACGCCATGCACATCTGCTGTTCCCACGCTGCACCCGTGCCGATTGTTCGGCATTCTTGACGGTGCAGCGCCATTCCAGTTTCGCGAGGCAATTCCCGCGAAACGAATTACGATGCCTCGGCGGCAATCCCCGCCACCAGAAGCCCATGCAGAAAATCGGCAGCGACGCGCTGCCCCTCTTCATCCTGTATGAGGTCGTTTCTGACCTCGATCATTACGTTCAAAAGCCCGTTCGGTAGCGCATGCAGACGCAGCGTGTGTGTCACGCCATCCTCCGGGCCATAGGGCTCGTTGCGCTCGACCTTGAAGGATGAGCCCGCAGTATGAGCAAGCATCGCATCGGCCAGCCGGGCATCGGTATCGTGCAGAATGCCGATTTCGACTTCGCGGTGCTTGCCGTGATAGACCGGCGTAAAACTGTGGATCGTCACCAGAACCGGGTCTTGCCGAGCCGCGACAAGTTCGCCGATGCGATCGTGAAACGGAATATAGAGCGACGAAGTCCGGGCGAACCGTTCCGCGTCGCTCAAATCCGCATTGCCGGGAATGTCGTAGATTTCGCTGGTAACGGGCATCGCCGATGGAGATTCCGGCGGGCGATTGCAGTCATAGATCAGCCGGGAATAGTTCTGGTAGACGACGGTCGCATCGAGACTGGCCGACAGGAGACGGGTGACGGCCCGAGCGCCGGGGTCCCAGGCAATATGGCTTGTAAGCACTTGGTCGCTGAGACCAAGGGTGCCGAACCGGGCGGGCAGCCTGCGTGACGCATGTTCGCACACCAGCAGCACACGGCTCTTTCCGTCAGCATTTTCCACGGCAACAGGCCCTGCCTCGTCGCTTGTGAAAAACTGGCTTTGCACCATCATGGTGAACCCCGCTGTCAACATCACTGTCCCCCGACAGTTAGAAAAGAATTCTTCACACACGCCCAAGTGTCAAATGGTTTTTGAAATTTTCTCTTCATTTTTTTGATTGACTCCGTCTGCACGCCGTATCTTAATCAGCGCTAACAGACCGGCGAAAAGACCGGCTAGGGGAAAAATTTGCACAGTTCTGCCGCGACCGTTTCGGACGTTATCCAGGCTCATTACGAGAGCCTGACGCGTGCCGAAAAGCGTCTGGCGGAAAGCCTTCTCGGCAACTACCCGGTCTCGGGGCTGGGCAGCATAACCACCATCGCGGAAAATGCGGGCGTATCGACGCCGACGGTTGCGCGCATGGTGCAGAAGCTGGGCTTCAAAGGGTATCCCGATTTTCAGGCGCGGTTGCATCAGGAACTGGAAGCCACCATTTCCAACCCCATCGCCAAGCATGACCGCTGGGCCAGCAATGCGCCGGGCCTTCACATTCTCAACCGTTTTGCAGGCGCCATTACCAGCAATCTGCGCGATACGCTGAGCGATCTCGACACGGCGGATTTCGACAATGCCGCAACGCTTCTATCGGACCGCAAACGCAGTATCTACTTCGTCGGCGGTCGCATTACCGGGGCGATTGCCGAATATTTCTTCACCCACATGCAGGTTATCAGGCCCAGAACGGCGCTGATGTCGTCCAACTCCAGTTCATGGCCGCAATTCATGTTGAACATGAATGCGGGCGACGTGCTGGTGATGTTCGATATCCGCCGTTACGAGCAGGACATGGTGACGCTGGCCCAGGTGGCGCATGACAACAATGTGCGCATATTGCTGTTCACGGACCAGTGGACATCACCGGTTTCGCGCTTCGCCGAACATACATTCCGCGTGCGCATCGAGGCGCCATCGGCCTGGGACAGCTCCGTTGTGACCCTGTTCGTGGTGGAAGCACTGATCGAGGCCGTGCAAAACAACAGCTGGGACGAGACCCGCCAGCGCATGAACTCTCTCGAAGGCCTCTTCGAGCAGACACGCCTGTTCAGAAAACCGGAAAAGGGAGAAAAATAGGAGGGCCGGGCGCAGCGCAGAATTCTGACAAACGGCGCAACACGAATTTTTTATGTCGTTTTTTAAATATCATGGCGACGACAGGGCGCAATGATGGCAATAAAACGGCAGGGGCCAGATGAGGGCGAAAACTCGCCTGAAAAAACCGTCACATAACGTTCATGCAACCCACGTATCAGCGTCGCCAGACGCATGAGACACAAGAGGAGACTAAACGTGATCTCGCACAGCCGCCGACTGCTATCGCTGACAACAGCACTGGTCATCGCATCTACCGCGATTGCCTCTGCCGCACCGAGCGAAGAACTCATCGCTGCCGCCAAGAAGGAAGGCATGCTGACGACCATCGCCCTGCCTCACGACTGGTGCGGTTATGGCGACGTTATTGCCTCCTTCAAAGCCAAGTATCCTGAAATTCAGGTGAACGAACTGAACCCGGACGCCGGTTCTGCCGACGAAGTCGAAGCCATCAAGGCCAACAAGGACAACAAGGGCCCGCAGGCTCCTGACGTGATCGACGTCGGTCTCGCATTCGGCCCGCAGGCCAAGAAGGAAGGCCTTCTCCAGCCTTACAAGGTCTCCACCTGGGACGAAATTCCTGACAATGTGAAGGATGCCGAAGGCTACTGGTACGGCGACTATTACGGCGTCATGTCCATCTTCGTGAACAAGGACCTCGTCAAGAATTCTCCGAAGGACTGGGCTGACCTTCTGAAGCCGGAATATTCCGGTCAGGTCGCTCTTGCTGGTGACCCACGCGCTTCCAACCAGGCTATTCTGGGCGTTCTCGCTGCCGGTCTTTCCACCGGTGCCAAGGACGGCAAGGAAGCTGGCGAAGCCGGTCTGAAGTATTTCGCCGAACTCAACAAGGCTGGCAACTTCGTTCCCGTCATCGGCAAGGCCGGTACGCTGGCACAGGGTGCAACACCGATCGTCGTTGCATGGGACTATAACGCGCTGTCCTGGGCGAAGACGCTGAACGGCAACCCGCCGACAGAAGTCGTCGTTCCTGAAAAGGGCGTTCTGGCTGGCGTTTACGTGCAGGGCATCTCCGCCTACGCACCGCATCCAAACGCTGCCAAGCTCTGGATGGAGCATCTATATTCGGACGACGGTCAGCTTGGCTGGCTAAAGGGCTTCTGCCACCCGATCCGCTTCAACGCGATGGCAAAGGCCAACAAGATTCCAAAGGACCTCCTGGACGCCCTGCCACCAGCAGCAGCCTATGAAAAGGCTATCTTCCCGACACTCGAAGACGTCGATGCCAACAAGGCTGCCGTCACCGGCGGTTGGGACAAGGTTGTCGGCGCCAACGTGAAGTAACGAAATAAACAGCCGCCCCGGTATTTTCAAAAGCCGGGGCGGCTGATTACAGTATACAAGACCGCAATGATCGCGGCGTTTGGGAACATAATATGTCATCAAACATCAGTGGCGCGCCGTCGCGACCAGCAGCCGGGCGACGCCTGAAGCTGGAGTGGCTGGGCGTTTTGCCATTTGCAATTTTCATTCTGCTTTTTTTGATCATGCCGACGATGAAAATCGTCATCGGCGCTTTTCAGACGCCGGATGGCAGCTTTACGCTGCAAAACCTCGCTGATCTGTTTACGACGTCCATTCTCTCAGCCTACTGGATTTCCATTAAGATCAGTGTCGCCTCGGCAGCCCTTGGCTGCCTGATCGGTTTTGGCGTGGCCACAGCCGTGGTGCTGGGCGGTCTGCCACCGAAAATCCGCGCGCCGCTTCTGACATTTTCCGGTGTCGCATCGCAATTCGCAGGCGTGCCGCTGGCCTTCGCCTTCATCGCCACGCTCGGCCCTGTCGGTCTCGTCACCGTGTTTTTGAAAACCCAGCTTGGCCTTGATCTGCGCCTGCTGGGCTTCAACATCCTGTCCTTCTGGGGCCTGACCGTCACCTATCTGTTTTTCCAGATTCCGTTGATGATCCTCATCATCACCCCAGCACTGGACGGTTTGAAGCGCGAGTGGCGCGAGGCGGCTGAAATTCTGGGCGCCAGCGGCTTTCAATACTGGCGCATGGTGGCGTTTCCCATTCTGCTACCCTCCATTCTCGGCACGTTCTCGCTGCTGTTTGCCAATGCCTTCGGCGCGGTTGCCACGGCGATTGCGCTGACCGGCTCGTCGCTCAACATCGTGCCGATCCTGCTGTTTGCGCAGATCCGTGGCGACGTGCTGGGCAATCCCAACCTCGGTTACGCACTCGCTTTCGGCATGATCCTCGTCACCTGCATTGCCAACACGCTCTACATCTGGATGCGCACGCGCAGTGAAAGGTGGCTGAAATGAAACGTATCTTTGCGTGGGGAGCCCTGCTGTTCGGCCTCCTCTATTTCGCCCTGCCGCTCATCGGCATGACCAATTTCTCGCTGAAAATGCGACGTGGGGAATATTCCTTCGATGCCTATGGCAAGGTGCTGAGCGATCCGCGCTTTCAGGAAACCTTCAGCTTTTCCGTCATGATGGCGCTGGTCACCATCATCTTCGGCGTGCTGCTGGTGGTGCCGACGGCCTATTGGGTGCGGCTGAAACTGCCTGCCCTGCGCCCCGTCATCGAGTTCATCACGCTTCTGCCGCTGGTCATTCCGGCCATCGTCATCGTCTTCGGTTACATCAGGCTCTACAACACGTCCAGCTGGCTGCCGCTGACGGGCACGACATCGGGCACCAACCTGCTGCTGATGTTCGGTTATACCACGCTTGCCCTGCCCTATATGTACCGCGCCGTCGATACCGGGCTTCGCACCATCGACATCACCACGCTGACGGAAGCGGCCCAGAGCCTTGGCGCCGGATGGACCACGATCCTTGGTCGCATCATCCTGCCAAACGTGCTGGTAGCGGTGCTGTCAGGCGCGTTTCTGACCTTCGCCATCGTCATCGGTGAATTCACCATGGCAGCACTTCTCAACCGCCCGGCCTTTGGCCCTTACATGCAGTTGCTGGGTGCCAACCGCGCTTACGAGCCAGCGGCGCTCGCCGTGATTTCCTTCGGCATCACCTGGGGCTGCTTAGGCCTGATCCAACTCGTTTCGCGATACCAAAAAGGCACGCCTCCCAAGGCCTGAGGATATTTTATGAGCTTTTTGACACTTCAGAACATCAAAAAATCCTTCGGTCAGGTTCAGGTCGTCCATGATTTCAACATGGCCATCGAGCAGGGAGAATTCGTTTCCTTCCTCGGACCATCGGGCTGCGGCAAAACCACCATCCTGCGGATGATTGCCGGTTTCGAGACGCCGAGTGCTGGCAGCATCGTCGTCAAGGGCAAGGACCAGACGACGCTGAAACCGAACCAGCGCAACATCGGCATGGTGTTTCAGGCCTATGCACTGTTTCCCAACATGAATGTCTATGAAAACGTCGCCTTCGGTCTGAAAATCGCTGGCAAGCCAAAAGCTGAAATCGATGCGCGGGTGAAGGAAATGCTGGCGCTGATCCATCTGGATCATCTGGCCGACCGCTACCCCTACCAGATGTCCGGCGGGCAGCAGCAGCGCGTGGCGCTGGCACGTGCGCTCGCTCCCAAGCCGCAGGTTCTGTTGCTGGACGAACCGCTGTCTGCACTCGATGCAAAGATCCGCGTCTCGCTGCGCGAAGAAATTCGCAGCATTCAGCGCAAGCTCGGCATTACCACAATTTTCGTGACACATGATCAGGAAGAGGCGCTGACGATATCCGACCGCATCGTGGTGATGAATGCCGGACGCGCCGACCAGATCGGATCGCCCTTCGACATTTATAACAAGCCCGCCACGCGTTTCGTCGCATCCTTCGTGGGTACGCTGAACCTGATCGACGCTACCGTTGTGGATGCATCGACCAGCACGATCCTGATCGGAGACCAGCAGGTTTCGCTGAAAAAGCCGCTGGGCAAAGGCAGTGGTGAGAAGGTCACTGTGGCATTGCGGCCCGAGGCCGGTTCTCTCGGTGAAGCCAATGTCGGCGATGTCGCAATTTCCGGCACAGTGACCTCCAGCCACTTCCTAGGCTCGGTCATCCGCACACGCATGGATGTGGGCGGAGCGACGCTCTCCTTCGATATGTTCAACGATCCCGGCAAGACACCACCCGCCATCGGCGAACGGGTAACGTTGAAATTCGCATCAGAAGATTTGATGATTGTGGCAGACTGACCGCGCAGGGCGGTCTGCACGTCTTTCACCGCAATGGATGGCAGCGGGTGTGGCTCACCCCCCTCTGTCCTGCCGGACATNNCAGAGGGGGGTAAGCCACACGCGCTGCCACCCAATGTACTTCAACGCGCCAAGCAAAGAACATCTTCTCAAAAAGAGATTCCGATTTTCATTTCAACGTGTGTTGACGACGGTATCAAGAGAGCCACCACCGGCGACCGGCGAGCGCATTACGCTGAAATTCGCATCAGAAGATTTGATGATTGTAGCAGAGTAGCGCACTGTTTCTGGCTGGGTGATCGGGCTAAAAACGGTCATCTCAGGAGAAAACGCATGCGCGCATTGTACTACGAACGCTTCGGCGAAGCACCCCTCATCGCCAACCTGCCAGACCCGGAAGCGACGCTGGGCGGCGTGGTGATTGCGGTCAAAGCGACCGGGCTCTGCCGCAGCGACTGGCATGGCTGGATGGGCCATGACAGCGACATCCGCCTGCCGCATGTGCCGGGGCACGAGTTTGCGGGCGTGATTTCCGCTGTCGGCAAAAACGTCATGCGCTTCAAGGTCGGTGACCGCGTGACGGTGCCGTTCGTTTCCGGCTGCGGCCATTGCCAGGAATGCCGCTCCGGCAACCAACAAGTCTGCGAAACACAGTTCCAGCCGGGCTTTACCCATTGGGGTTCCTACGCCGAATATGTCGCCATCGACTATGCCGACCAGAACCTCGTGCATATGCCCGATGAGATGGCGTTCGATACCGCCGCCAGCCTCGGCTGCCGCTTTGCCACCTCGTTTCGCGCTGTTGTCGATCAGGGTCGGCTGAAGGGTGGCGAGTGGCTGGCGGTGCATGGCTGCGGAGGCGTTGGTCTGTCGGCGATCATGATCGGTGCCGGGCTCGGCGCACAGGTGGTCGCCATCGATATTGCCGAGGACAAGCTGGCGCTGGCGAAAGAGCTGGGCGCGACCGCTACGATCAACAGCCGCGAAGTGGCTGACGTGGCCGAAGCTGTGCGCGACATCACCGGCGGCGGCGCGCATGTCTCGGTCGATGCGCTCGGCCACCCGCAGACCTGCTGCAACTCCATCATCAATCTGCGCCGTCGCGGACGTCATGTACAGGTAGGCCTGATGCTGGCCGATCATTCCATGCCGCAAATTCCGATGGCGCGGGTGATTGCGCATGAGCTGGAAATCTACGGCAGCCACGGCATGCAGGCCTGGCGTTATGATGATATGCTGGCGATGATCAAGACTAGAAAACTCATGCCGGAAAAGCTGATCGGCAAGCACATCTCGCTCTCCGACGCGGTGACCGCCCTACCCGCCATGAACAGTTTCAGGGATAGCGGCATCAGCATCATCGACCGGTTCGAGTGAAGCCTAACAAACAGGAAACCGCATGCTCTATCTCGACAGCATCACCGCAAAAGACGCTTTCGATAACGCCGCGGAATACCCTTTCTCCGTTCCAGCCCTTAAAGGCCTAGAGCGGCTGGAATTAAAAACGCCAATCACCTTCTTTGCCGGAGATAATGGCTCCGGCAAATCCACCCTGCTGGAAGCGATTGCGGCTGGCATGAAGGCCTATTCCATTGGCACACATGGCCAGGTGGCGGGCGACATTTATCTTCAACATGCGGAAAAGCTGGCGGGTGCACTTTACTTTGCCAGAAAGAAATATCCCAAGGTGCGCATGTTCATGCGATCCGAGGATGTGCTGGGATATGTGCGCCGCCTGAACGAAGAAAAGCTGGATGACTTCAGGTATTATCGGGACAAAGCGTCACAGGAAGGCGACTCCCTCCCCGAGGAAACACCTGATACCTTCGGCAGCATCGTCAGAAACAACCCTCTCGAGCAGTGCTCACACGGCGAAGGATTTCTGGATATTTTAGAGGAGAGGCTGCACGGCGCGGGTCTCTATTTCCTTGATGAACCGGAAAGTCCTCTTTCACCGCTGAAGCAACTGACGCTTGCCACCATCATCCGGCAGGCGGCCGATAATGGTGCGCAATTGATCATCGCGACCCATTCGCCGGTGTTGCTGGCGATACCGGAAGCAACGATCTATTCCTTCAGCGAGGATGGCATTACAGAGAAGCTTTACGACGAACTCGACAATATTCAGTTTCTGCGGCGCTTCCTCGACCGCCCCACCAAGTTTCTGGACGACTAGTCAATCAGCAGCTTTCCGGCTGCTAGACCGATATCAAGCCGCGGCCATAACCGCTAAAATCGTCATCAGCGCTGAAATTCGATTGATCTTGCTGGCCGTGTAAGACGCCACCCCATCCCTTCCGCGCACCAGCCGGGCACCGAGATAGAGTACGGTGTGGGCCACGAAGAAGAAGACGAGCGGGCCGATGATGAGGGCGCCGACGCCCTCGCCCCATTTGCCATCGCTTGCGGCGCCGGTCACGACATGGGCGCTGAGGATCGTGAGGGTGATGAAGACCAGCAATAGAGAAGAAAGCTGCTGCACGTTAATCTCCAATGAGGACGCCAATGGAAGTCACAACCTTTGAATACATTCAAATAATCTAATATTATATAAAGGCGTTATCAACAGTTGTGCATTCCTGCAGGAACGCGCGGGAATGAGTAGCGCCAGAACAGCAAAAAGCGCGGAACAATCCGCGCTTTTTCTATTTCAAATCAATGCTTAAGAGCTGACTTCGGAATCAGGCCGACAGCCACCTGAATCGAATTATCAGGCGGCGGTCTCCACCTCTTTTTCGGCCTCGGTCGGCACATAGTTGAGGACAGGGCCGAGCCAGCGCTCGACTTCTTCCACCGCCATGCCCTTGCGCTGGGCATAGTCCTGCACCTGATCACGCTCCACCTTGGCGACGCCGAAATAGTAGCTTTCCGGGTGACCGATGTAGATGCCGGACACGGAAGAGCCGGGCCACATGGCGTAGCTTTCGGTCAAAACAACACCCGTTTCTTCCGTCGCATCCAGCAAGCGGAACAGGGTTTCCTTTTCGGTGTGGTCGGGCTGAGCCGGATAGCCGGGGGCTGGGCGAATGCCAGCATAGGCCTCGCCGATCAGATCGTCAGGGCCGAAGCTTTCGTCAGCCGCATAGCCCCAGAACTCCTTACGCACACGCTCATGCATGCGTTCGGCAAAGGCTTCGGCGAAACGGTCGGCCAGCGCCTTGACGAGGATGGAGGAGTAATCGTCATTGGCACGCTCGAAGCGCTCGGCAATCGCCACCTCCTCGATGCCCGCCGTGACCACGAAGCCGCCGACATAATCGGTGACGCCGGTGTCCTGCGGCATGACGAAATCCGACAGCGCCACATTGGGGCGGCCATCGCGCTTGGACAGTTGCTGGCGAAGCGTAAAGAAGGTGGCGAGCTCTTCCTTACGGCTCTCATCCGTAAACAGGCGGATATCGTCGCCCACCGCATTGGCAGGCCAGAAGCCTATGACGGCGCGCGGGCGGAACCACTGCTCGTCGATGATCTGCTTCAACATGGCCTGCGCATCGGCAAACAGCTGACGTGCTGCCTCGCCCTGCTTCTCGTCTTGAAGAATGGCGGGGTAGCGACCCTTCATCTCCCAAGTCTGGAAGAACGGTGTCCAGTCGATGTAATTGGCAAGCTCTTCCAGATCATAGGCCTCGAAGGTCTTGGTGCCCAGGAACTGTGGCTTGACCGGCTGGTAGGCCGTCCAGTCCACCTTGTGCGCATTGGCGCGGGCACGTGACAGCGGCAGACGCAGCTTTTCCCGCTCGTTGCGAGCGTGAGCTTCGGCCACCTTGGCATATTCAGCGCGGATACCATCGATATAGGCGGGCTTCTGATCTTCCGACAGCAGAGCAGACACCACACCCACGGCGCGCGAGGCATCGGTCACGTAGATCGCCTGACCCTTCTCATAGCGTGGATGGATTTTGACCGCCGTATGGACGCGGCTGGTCGTGGCACCGCCGATGAGCAGCGGAATGTCGAAACCCTGACGCTCCATTTCAGCGGCAACATGCACCATTTCATCCAGCGACGGCGTGATGAGGCCGGACAGGCCGATGACATCGACCTTCTCGGCAATCGCCGTTTCCAGAATCTTGGTGGCGGGCACCATGACGCCGAGATCGATGATCTCGTAATTGTTGCAGGCGAGAACGACGCCGACAATGTTCTTGCCGATGTCGTGCACATCGCCCTTGACTGTCGCCATCAGCACCTTGCCAGCGGACTTGCGCTGGTCGCCGCCATTGAGGCGCTTCTCTTCTTCCATGTAAGGGAGAAGCACAGCCACGGCCTGCTTCATGACGCGGGCGGATTTGACCACCTGCGGCAGGAACATCTTGCCCGAACCGAACAGATCGCCGACCACATTCATGCCCGCCATCAGCGGCCCTTCGATGACATGCAGCGGACGGGCCGCACTCTGGCGCGCCTCTTCCGTATCGGCATCGATGTAATCGGTAATGCCGTTGACCAGCGCATGTTCCAGACGCTTTTCCACCGGCCATTCACGCCAGGCGAGATCCTGCACCTTGGCTTCGCGGCCCGGACCGCCGCGGAACTTTTCCGCCACTTCCAGCAGCCGCTCTGTGCCATCGGCGCGGCGGTTCAGCACCACGTCTTCGCAGGCTTCGCGCAGTTCCGGGTCGATGCTTTCATAAACCGCCAGCTGCCCGGCATTGACGATACCCATATCCATGCCGACCTGAATGGCATGGTAGAGGAACACGGCGTGCATGGCTTCGCGCACCGGCTCGTTGCCACGGAAGGAAAAGGACAGGTTGGAAACACCGCCGGAAATATGCACCAGCGGCATGGTTTCGCGGATTGTCTTGGTGGCGTTGATGAAATCGACGCCGTAATTATTGTGCTCCTCGATACCGGTGGCAACCGCAAAGACGTTGGGGTCGAAGATGATATCTTCGGGAAGAATGCCCGCTTTTTCGGTCAGCAGCTTATAGGCGCGGGTGCAGATTTCCACCTTGCGCTCGTAAGTGTCGGCCTGCCCCACCTCGTCAAAGGCCATGACGACGACGGCGGCACCGTAATGGTGCACCAGACGCGCCTGCTCCAGAAACTTTTCCTCGCCTTCCTTCAGCGAGATGGAGTTGACGATGGATTTGCCCTGAACGCATTTCAGGCCAGCCTCGATGATCTCCCACTTGGAGCTATCGATCATGACAGGCACGCGGGCGATATCCGGCTCGGCAGCGATGAGGTTCAGGAACTCGACCATGGCCTTCTGGCTGTCGATCAGTCCTTCATCCATGTTGATGTCGATGATCTGCGCGCCATTTTCCACCTGATCACGGGCAACCGCAAGTGCTGCCGTGTAGTCGCCAGCGGTGATGAGCTTGCGGAACTTGGCAGAGCCGGTGACGTTGGTGCGCTCGCCGACGTTGACGAAGGGAATATCCTTGGTCAGCACGAAGGGTTCGAGGCCAGACAGCGACATGAAGGAGCGATGTTCCGGCACCTTGCGCGGCGGATATTTGGCAACGGCTTCGGCAATGGCGCGAATATGCTCCGGGGTCGAGCCGCAGCAACCGCCAACCACGTTGACGAGGCCTTCGCGGGCGAATTCCTCGACCTGTGCCGCCATCATTTCGGGTGTTTCGTCATACTGGCCGAATTCGTTCGGCAGGCCCGCGTTGGGATAGGCGCAGATGAAGGTGTCGGCAACCTCGGACAATTCCTGCAAATGCGGACGCATGGCGCTGGCACCCAGCGCGCAGTTCAGGCCGATTGTGAAGGGGTTGGCGTGGCGAACGGAATTCCAGAAGGCAGACGGCGTCTGGCCGGACAGCGTGCGACCTGACAAATCGGTAATCGTGCCGGAGATCATCACCGGCAGATGAATGCCTTTGGCGGCGAAGCGCTCTTCGCAGGCAAAGATCGCGGCCTTGGCGTTCAGCGTGTCGAAAATGGTTTCGATCAGAATGAGATCGGCACCGCCATCGATCAGGCCGTCGATCTGCTCACCATAGGCGATGCGCAGATCATCGAAGCTAACAGCGCGGTAGCCGGGATTGTTCACATCTGGCGAAATGGAAGCCGTGCGGTTGGTGGGGCCAATGGCGCCTGCCACGAAACGGCGGCGACCGTCTTCCCGCTCCGCGCGCTGGGCGGCACGGCGCACGATGAAGGCACCTTCGCGGTTCATGTCATAGACGGCACCTTCCATCTCGTAATCCGCCTGCGCAATGCGCGTGGAGGAAAACGTGTTGGTTTCGAGAATATCGGCACCTGCCATGGCGTAGCGATAATGGATTTCCTCGATGGCATCCGGCTGGGTCAGAATGAGAAGGTCGTTGTTGCCCTGCTGATGACAGGCGCAGCCGATGAAGCGATCACCCCGGAAATGGTCTTCATTGAAACCAAGCCCCTGGATCTGCGTGCCCATGGCACCATCGAGAACAAGGATACGCTCCTGTGCCGCCTGACGCAGCGCCTTCAGGATTTCCGCGCCGTCTCTTTTGCCCCCTACAGGACCAAACAGATCTTCCAACATCGGCACACTCCTCATTCTCTTGCTGATTTGCAATATCTCAGTCACATAAAGATATCTTTATGTCAATATATGGTCGTTTCACAGCGATACTATTGCGTTCTACCTCAAGGGTACGAAATTTCCGTTATGGATGACACTGTTACGTCCTAAAGATATAGACAATCGCAATAGGCATATCACGAGGAGGAAACGATGACCGAGGCGGAACACGCGAAAACCAATTGGAGCACCCTGCCTTGGCACCGGCAATGGCTGGTCAAGCAGGCCGAGGGTCTGTTCGACTTCTTCCAGTACCGCGCCATCAATCCCAAGGGTGGCTTTTTCGATCTCGACCGGCAGGGCGCGCCGTTGCAGCCGAACAATCCGGTTCGCGGAATTCACATGTCGGCACGCATGGTGCATTGCTTCTCCATCGGCCATCTGCTGGGCCGACCCGGTTGCGGCGATGTCATCGACCACGGCATGACCTATTTGTGGAACCACCACCGCGATACGGAGCATGGCGGCTACTTCTGGCAGGTGGATGAGAACGGCCCTGTCGATGCCAGCAAGCAGGGTTATGGCCATGCCTTCGTGCTGCTTGCCGCCTCCTCGGCAAAGGCCGTGGGCCATCCGCTGGCGGACCAGATGCTGGCTGACATCACCGAGGTTCTGAACACGAAGTTTTGGGAAGAGAACCACGGCGCGATCAACGAGGAGTTTTACCGGGATTGGTCTCCTATCGAAAAGTATCGCGGCCAGAATTCCAACATGCACCTGACCGAAGCGCTGATGGCGGCGTTTGAGGCAACGGGCGACAAGACCTATCTGACCAAGGCCGAGCGCATTGCCGATCTCGTCATCCGCCGCGCCGCAGGTGCCCTCGATTTCCGCGTGCCTGAGCATTTCGACGAGAACTGGGTGCTGGACAAGGACTATCGCGGCAACGAGATGTTCCGCCCTTCCGGCTCCACCCCCGGCCACTGGCTGGAATGGGCACGTCTTATTCTTCAGCTCTGGGTGCTGGGAGACCGGAAGCACGAATGGATGCCGACGGCGGCGAAATCGCTGTTTGTGCAATCCATGTCGCTAGGCTGGGACCGCGAAAAAGGTGGCTTCTTCTATACGCTGGGCTGGGACAACGTTCCTGCCAAACGCGAAAAGCTCTGGTGGCCGATGTGCGAGGCCGCCGGTGCAGCCCACTTCCTCAACGAACACCTGCCTTCCGACGAGTTCTACGAAGACAGCTACCGCCGCATCTGGAGCACCATCGCCACCAGCTTCCTCGACCACCAAAATGGTGGCTGGCATGAGGAACTGACGGAAAATCTGGTGCCCGCCAACACCATCTTCCCCGGCAAGGGCGACATCTACCACGCGCTGCAAGCCTGCCTCATCCCGCTGTTTCCGGCGGATGGCAGCTTGACGAAGGTGATTTCGGATAAGGGCGGTCGGTTTTAGGACGCCCATCAAATTGGCAGGAGAAGCCACTCACTTCTCCGCCGTCACCCTCGGGCTTGTCCCGAGGGTCTAACGAACCACAACGTTCAACGTGGTTAGATCCTCGGGACACACCCGAGGATAACGAAAGTCGTGGTTCAGCCCTGCGTCAAAACCCCAGTGTTTCCTCGAAATCATCCCAGGACTGATACATCTCGTAACGACCCACACCCTTGATTGGCACATGGCCGTAATAGGGAGACAGCTGAAACTCGGCAGCGCTTTCGCTTTTCTTGGCGACCGCGCCGACATAGATCGCCGAGGCGAGCCCGGTGCGGTTGGCGCCGTGTTCGCAGTGGATGAGGATGGGCTTTGGCGCATCCTTCATGATGCGCACCAGTTCTTCGGCGCGGGCCTGGGGCAATTCCTTGCTGGAACTCAGCGGGAAATCGATGAGGCTGACGCCATTGGCATTGGCCGCGGATTTCTCGTCGTCGTACCACCCTTTCGGGTTCTCATCGCGCAAATTGATGATGGTCTTGATGCCGAATTGCTGTGC
Source organism: Hyphomicrobiales bacterium (assembly GCA_900473205.1). Taxonomy (GTDB): domain Bacteria; phylum Pseudomonadota; class Alphaproteobacteria; order Rhizobiales; family Rhizobiaceae; genus Agrobacterium. Next base: position 955 of record UCLB01000014.1, on the reverse strand, counting down.
GTATTTCGTCACATCCGCACCGCTTGGCTGGGCCGAGCGGTAGAGTTCTCCCGGCAGCACTTCATGGAAGTTTCCGGTCAGCTGGTTGATGCCCATATGTGCACCGACCGATGCGGGAACCGCGACGAAGCAAAGCACGGCTATTTTCAAAACCTTGGACAGGGAAACCAAAATGCAGACCTTCTGGAGCAATTCAAGAATTGCCCGGCAAATGGCATTGCCGCCAGTCACATACAAGCCCCTCAAGGTTGCAGGCCGGTCTGGGCGGGTTAACGCGGCGCAGGTGCAGTCACGCTACAAGTGTTACGGGCTGGCTCTTATTAGCAGATTTTCCGGCACCGATATTCGGCTTCAAAAAATCGTGAGAAAATCCGCTACAGCATCGTCAGCGCGCTAGTCGAACTCCGCCGAATTGATGGTGACGCGCCATTCGAGATTTTTCGGATCGACATTTTCATTGTTGCGCAAACGGAACGGGCGGCATGCGGCATAGCTCTCATGCGCCTCCAGTCGGCGCTCGTTGACCTGATAGGGATCAAAGGAAACGGAAGCGCGAAACGCCGCTTCGAAACCTTCCAGCGTATAGGTCAGCCTCCGCACCGGGACATTGTTAGTGTTCTGAAAGGTGATACGAATGGGGGCGCTGGCCTCCGTGCAGGACGGATCGAACGACGCCGTGGCGATTATCGCCTCCACCCTTTCGCCCGTGCGCAGCCAATCGAACAACACCCAAGCCGCCGTGGCCGCCCAGACGACGGCCAGGCCGATGACGACAGGCTTCAGATGCTTCGGATAGGCGATCAGAAACAGCAGCAAGGCTGCGGTCAGTACAATGCCAACAATCATGAATTGGCCCAGGCCGCATCGTTACTTGCGTGATGTGTCAATGAATGCCTCCCCAGCAGTGAGCGCGATGTCATAAGGCGCGTCAGCGTGTGTGGCTTACCCCCCTCTG
>UCLB01000023.1:81238-176751 GCA_900473205.1 Hyphomicrobiales bacterium | reverse complement strand
GGGGGGTGAGCCACACCCACCGTCACCTATTGTCTAGCGACCAAACACCCTTCACCAACCCGGCGCCAACTGCCCAGTCCGCGTTCTCGCGACCTTCGGAAACACCTTGATATCGGCATCCAGTTCTTCCGGCGCTGACGCCAGCGAGATGTTGTCCAGACAAGCAGTGATGTGGTCGGTAATGGCATTGATAAGCGAAGGCGACAGACCAGGGCGCTTCATCAGCCCTATTTGAACTGGCGGCAAAGGCGGAAAGCCGTCCGCCGATGTCAGCACCTTCATGCCAGTGCGCAGCGTCGATTCCGGCAGGACCGACACCGCCATACCCGCAAGAACCGCAGCGGCGATAACGGTTGAGGACCAGCTTGTAAATAGAACCTGATAATCGCGGCCATCGGCATCGAGTGCCGAGGCGGCCAGTTGTCGCCAGTGGCAATCACGTCGTCCGACCGCTAGCGGCACCGGCACGTCGTCGCGTAGCGGATGGTTGGCAGAGGCCACCCAGCAGAGCGGCTCGGTGCGGACGATATCCGAGGTGCGAGCGCGCGGGTTGTGGGTGACGAGCGCGATATCCAGCTCGCCGCGTGCCATCTTCTCTGCAAGGCTGACGGATGGTTCGCAGACGATGTAGAGCTCGACATTTGGATGCGTTTTGGCAAAACGACCGATGATCTCCGGCATATAGCGGTCGGCGTAATCATCCGGCGTGCCAATGCGCAGCGTGCCTTCCAGCCTGTTGTCATCAAAGGCAGCGACGGCTTCATTGTTGAGGCGGATGATACGGCGGGCGTAATGCATCAGCTTTTCGCCTTCCGCAGTTAGCCGGTTGCCACGTCCATCCTTCGCAAACAGCTGTTTTCCCAAGCGTTCTTCCAACCGTCGCATCTGCATTGAGACGGCCGATTGCGTCTTGAAAACCCGGTCGGCGGCTTTGGTGAAGCTGCCGGAATCGACGATGGCGATGAAGGTGTGCAGCTGATCTATGTCGAGAGGTGCGGACATGGCGGTCACCCATAAGAATGATTGATGACTGACATTAGAAACATTCGTTGGACTGATCAATGGTCTTGCGACATTTTGACGCTCGAAACATCAAATAACCAAATGGTCATCCGCCGATGACCGAACTGGCGGCTTTCACGCATGGGTGTGAAGGCGGTGCCTCATCGTGCCTAAATGAAGGGATAGTGTCATGCGCACGGCAGAACGGAGAATGGAACTGGGTTTGATCGCACCGCGTGCAGCTTCCGGGCAGCAGGTCGTGGAGTCGGTGCGCAAAGGTTTCGTCACGTTTCTACGCCGCATCGCCAATCGCATGAAGGCCAATCGCCTTATGGAGATGGATGACCATCAACTGGCAGATATCGGCCTGACCCGGAACGATGTCAGGACTGCGCTCAATTTGAGGCTTACGGACGATCCAACAACGCAGCTTGCCCGCTGTGCCAGAATGGCCGCGGCAAAGGCGTTGTAAGCCACCGCCTCAAACAATTTCCCCGCAGGGTGATTTGCCAATAAGCCCTGCCTTTTGCCCGGTGTTCGGTCCCAAGCCGCACCGGGCTTTTTTATGCGCGCTTCAGTATTGGTATTCTTCGAAAATCGGCAGAACGGACTGGTTCCAGCGACCATGGTAAAGCGCCAGCAAATCTTCGGCCAACGTCGCCTTTTTCGCCAGAACCTCATCCAGCGGGTTGAGGAACACGCTTTCGTCCTGTCCGTCTTCGTTGAGACGCTTGCGGTTGCGTAGGCCATCACGGGAAATCGAGACGGTTTCGCGTGCGACGTCCAAGAGATCGCGGCCAGCGACCTTGGCTTTCAGCCCCTGAACAGGAACTGTGTCACGCATGGTGATGACATCTTCGAAGGTCCAGTCTGCCGTCAGTTCGTCAGCGGCGCTAAGCGCGCTGTCATCATAGAGCAGGCCGACCCAGAAGGCGGGCAGGGCACAGATGCGACGCCATGGGCCGCCATCTGCGCCGCGCATTTCGAGGAACCGCTTCAGGCGAACATCAGGGAAGAGGGTCGAAAGATGGTTGGTCCAGTCGCCCAGATTGGGCTGCCATTCGGCGATCTGGCCCTTCAATGCACCGCCCATGAACTGGCGGAAGGTGATGTCGGTACAGTCACGATATTTGCCATCGCGCACGATGAAATACATCGGCACATCCAGCGCCCACTCGACATAATCCTTGAAACCGAAATCCGGCTTGAAGGTGAAGGGCAGGGTGCCGGAGCGGCGGTTATCGGTATCGCGCCAGATATCGCCGCGCCAGGACAGAAGCCCGTTCGGTTTGCCTTCGGTGAAGGGCGAGGAGGCGAAAAGGGCGGTGGCAAGCGATTGCAGCTTCATCGAAACGCGCATCTTGCGGCGCATGTCTTCTTCGGATGAAAAGTCGAGGTTCACCTGAATGGTGCAGGTGCGGTACATCATATCCAGACCCTGCGTGCCGACCTTGGGCATGTAGCGGGTCATGATGGCGTAGCGGGATTTCGGCATTTGCGGCGTTTCTTCATAGGTCCAGAGCGGGCTGCCGCCAATGCCGAGGAAACGAATGCCCATGGGTTCGGCGATCTCGCGCAACGTTGCCAGATGCCGGTTGGATTCCTTGCAGGTCTCATGCAGGTTTTCCAGCGGTGCGCCTGATAGTTCGAACTGACCGCCCGGCTCGATGGAGATCGCGCCCATGCCGTTGGCTTCACCAAGACCGATGATGTTGCCTTCGTCGATGATCGGCTCCCAGCCGAGCTTTTCCTGCATGCCCTTCAGGAGCGCGGAAATGCTGGCGTCACCGAAATAGGGAACCGGCGTGTTGTCATCCTTGAAGAAGGCAAATTTCTCGTGCTCGGTGCCGATGCGGAATTTCTCCGCCGGTCTGCACCCACCCGCCAGATAATCTGTCAATTCCTGTACGGAGGAAATGGGTGTCTGGTCGGTCGTGTCGCGGGCCATGAAATTACCTTGTCGATGTCGCCTCGGAGGCTTTTGAATTCGCTGATAGGGCGCGGCACCGCCACACGCAAATGAATTTCTTTTAAGCATGGTGCAGCGCGTTTGTTTTGCGCCATGGCCGTGCCTCGTAGTCCACTATTTCCAGTCACCCAGACTTGCCTGAATAACTGCCAGCGCCGCCACGGCTGCCGTATCCGCCCGCAAGATACGCGGCCCCAGCGGAATCGGTGTGACGCAGCGATGGTTGCGCAGCAAATGCCGCTCTTCTTCCGAAAAGCCGCCCTCCGGTCCCACCAGCAGAGCGATCTGCTTTTCCTCTATACGGTTGAGGATGGGCAGTGGATTTTGCCCTTCATCGCCCTCGTCACAATAAATGATGCGACGGGTCTCGGGCCATGTTTCCAGGAGGTCTTTGAGTTTGACCGGCTCCATCACCTCGGGCACGGCCAGAATGCCACATTGTTCGGCAGCCTCCGTGACATTGGCGCGCAGCTTGTCGAGATTGGTGATCTTGCCCTGCACATGCTGCGTCATGACGGGCTGGAGCAGGCCCGCGCCCATCTCCACCGCCTTCTGCACCAGATAATCCATGCGGCCGACCTTCAGCGGCGCAAACAGATAATGCAGATCGGGCGCCGCAGGCTGCGGGCGGGTCTGTTCGATAGCCGTCAGCTGGATTTTCTTGCGGGTGGGGTAGGAAAGCTGCGCTCTCCACTCACCATCGCGACCGTTGAAGACGAGAATGTCCGTGCCATCAGCCATGCGCAGGACATTGGCGAGGTAATTGAACTGGTCGCTGGTTGCCTCGAAAGCCTCACCGGCGTTGAGAGGCTGGCTGACGAAAAGCCGTTGCATTCTGAAATTGGCGCGCATGGGTCTCTTTGCGTTTAGGATAAATGGCTATCAGCAGGCTTAGATGAAAAGAATATACATGATTCCGTAAAACGCCGCCGCCAGTGTCGCGCTGGTGGGAACGGTGATGATCCAGGCCGCAACGATGGTCATGAAATGCGAGCGGCGCACCAGATAACGGCGGCGAATCTCCGAGGAGTTCTCGTTGTCGTCGTCATTCGCTTCGCCAGGCGTCTCCACGCGGGCCGGTTCCAGCCGCCGCCGGGCATTCTGCATATACCACTCACGGAAAAAGCCGACGCCGAAGACCGCGCCGATTGCAGTGTGGGTGGTGGAAACGGGCATGCCGAAGCGGGATGCTACCAGCACGGTGAGTGCGGTGGAGACGGAGACGCAAAAAGCGCGCATGGGGTTGAGCTTGGTGATCTGCTCACCCACTAGCTTGATCAGGCGCGGCCCGAACAGCAGAATGCCGCAGGACAGGCCGAATGCGCCGATCAGCATCACCCATTGCGGAGCCCGCGCCGTTTCACCGATGATGACGCCCTGCGTGGCACGCACGATGGCGACAACAGGGCCGATGGCGTTGGACACGTCATTGGCGCCATGGGCGAAGGACATCAACGCAGCAGCCAGGATGAGCGGCCACTGGAACAATGTACGCAAAGACTGATTGCGGTTTTCCAGCCCGTGCGACTGTTTCGCGATCAGCGGAATGCACAGCCGCCAGCCCAAAAGGCCGACAGCGAGGCCCGATATCAGCGCCGTCGCAAAGGAGATCACTACGACCTGATGCAGCCCGACCCAGATGAGATAGGCGGTAAAGACGCCACTCATGATGCCGATCAGCACGGGAACCCATGTCCGTGCGGCGGCGATCTTGTCGCTTTGATTGATGATGAACCGGTTGATGAAGGCAAGCAGTAAGGTGGCGAAGAAGGCGCTGATGAAGGGTGTCGCAACCCATGTCATGGCAATGCGACCGAGAGAGAACCAGTCAACCGCACCAAAACCATAGGCAGCCGTGCCCGCCCCGGCGACACCGCCGACGACGGTGTGCGTGGTGGAAACGGGGGCCTTGAGATAGTTCGACAGGTTGACCAGCAAGGCGGCGGTGATGAGCGCCGACAGCATGGCCCAGGCAAAGATGTTGCTATCGGGAATGGTGCGGATGTTGATGATGCCGCTGGAAATCGTCTCGACCACGTTGCCGCCGGTGATGACAGCACCCAGAACCTCGCAGATGGCACCGATCAGCAGCGCGGCTGTCAGCGGCAGGGCCTTCGCGCCCACCGCTGGCCCGACATTGTTGGCGACATCCTTCGCACCGATATTCATGGCCATGTAGGCGCCGATGATGGCGGCAGCCAGCACGAGGCTTCCACCCGGCTGGCCGATGACGAAGGCGCTGGCAAAAAGCGCCGACATGATGAGGAAAAGCAGGCCGATGCCCGGCGCCGTCATACCGCGTGTCAGATGATAGCTGGCCTCCTCGACAAGCGTCTGCTTATCCAGATCCTTGTCGAGCGTCGGCTTTATGCGGTTGCGGGGTGGTTGCGCCATCTATCTGCTTTCGGCTGCGGCATATACCGCATTTGCAGGCGCAGGAGCGGCGGTGGGTGTGATTCTACAAATTTACGGTTTTTGCGTCAGGCTGGTGTTGCGTTTGCGCCATTTGCTTGCCGAAGGAAAGGAAAAGTTCTTTCAGTTCCGGCTCGTTGACACGACGCGACGCCTCTTCCGGCGATACCCATTCCAGTTTGCGACTTTCCCGCTCCGGGAAGTTTTTCACCAGATCGACCACCTCGAGCAGATGCACCTGCACCCGGCACATGACTTTCACGCCATTGCGCAGCTTTTTCTCGTAATCGAAAAAGCCGAAATGCTCTTTGTCGACATTGCCCCGAACGCCAGCTTCTTCAAAGGCTTCCTGCTGGGCAACCGCATGGGCCTTCTTGCCATCCATCGGCCAGCCCTTGGGAATGACCCAGCGTCCTGTGTCCCGGCTTGTCAGCAGCAGGACTTCGGTTTCGCCCGTCTTCTTTTTGCGGCGATAGCAAATAGCTGCATATTGCTGACGCGGCGGGCGCCTCAACATCAGGCAGACATCATTTGCCAATCGGGTGATAATGTTCAACTCAGTGTCATTCCTTCAACGTTCAATGCAGAAATATACGATACGGCTAATATAGCGCCCACATAGGGGGCAATACCATAGCGTAGCGCATGATATGTTATGATTCTCTCAATTGTCCGGCTGTGGCGGGCCAACGTCAATGCGCCCGGCGGCAAGCACCAAGCATTTTTGATGTTGAGCACATATTTTATGTGATCGGACTTTTGTGTCTCTACAGAGACATCCAGTATCTCAGGCCCGATATAACGCCATCTGCCTCAGCTTCAAGGGCGGAAAAAATATTATCACGATCTTTTGCGAGCGCCTTCAGCTCCGGCAGCGCATTGGAAACAGCAATACCGCGCACGCCCGGCAGTTCGAACATGGCGCGGTCATTGCCCGTATCACCGGCAACCACCACCTCGTCCAGACCGAGTTCGAGATGATCGCAGAGCCACGTGATGGCCGCACCCTTGTCTGCAGCGCGGGGTAGAATATCCAGATCGCGATTGCTGGAATAAACGATGCGGGCATCGATATCGTTTTCGGCAAGACGCTTTTCGATATCGAGCAGATCTGCCTCGCTGGCATCATGCAAATACCAGCTGGATTTCAGCCCGTGCTGATAGCGCGCAGGCTGGATGCTGGTGCCGGGAAAATCGGAGACCAGAGACAGGATTTTGTCGGTATCGAAGGCTTTGCCGAGCGAGGCTGTATATGCCTGTCGCAAGGAAGGCTGGTCGCGACATGACAGCATGGTCCCCACGCCTCCGATGACATAATCAGGCGCGGGAAGGGGCACTTGCTCCATTAATTCGAACTGGTCATCCAGAAGCCGCCCGCTGTTGAACACCAGAAGCGGGCGCGTTTCCTCCGGCAAAGATTGCCAGAAGTCACGGAAGCGGGCCGTTGCGGCATCATTGCCGACAACGGTCCCGTCCAAATCGGTTGAGAAGACGCGAACCGGTTTCAATCGCCATCATTCCATGGTTCGGCCCAATCGGACTCTTCCAGCACCGGGATCATCGGGCGTCCTTCGACAACCGCCAGAAGCTGTTGTGCGATGCCGGTCCATGTGAACAGGCTGCGGGCCTTGTGTGCACCCATGCGCGACAGGCGACCATAGAGGCGTTCATGCTTGAACGGCTTCATCATGGTGATGCCGAGGTCTTCCTTGTCGAAAGGATCGGCAAATAGCGCATGACGACCATAGCTGACGGCGCGGAACAAGCCACCATGGATGGTGACGACCGTTGGCGTACCGCTAGCCATGGCTTCGATGGCGGTCATGCCGAAGGGTTCGTAGCGGCTGGAAAGCACGAAAAGGTCCGCCGCACGGTAGATATCCGGCAGGTCCTCATCCGCGACGTAACCGGAGAAAATGACCTTGTCTTGGAGGTTCAGGGCCTTCACCCGATCCTTCAACTGGTTGAGGATCGTCGTTTCCTGCTCGTCCATGTTTTCGCCACCGACGGCGAGATGCAGACGTGCTTCCGGCTCGCGTTCGGCCAGAACGGAGAAGCCATCGATCAGCAGATCGTAGCCCTTGTTGGTGGCCAGACGACCGAGCGCCAGCACCGTCTTGCCCTCGAAGCCGAAGCGCTGGCGCAGCATCTGGCGAGAGCCTTCCGATACCGGGAAGAAGCGGTTGTCATCATAGCCCGGCGGGATCATGTGGATGTGTTTGCGCTTCAGGCCGTAATCTTCGATCAGCACATCCAGCTGCACCGGCGTCGTGGCGATGACCATATCGCAGCTGCGATAGATGATCAGCTCATGCTGAATGCGTTCCTTGAAGTTAAACTCCAGTTCGAACGTATCAGCCTTTTCGGGATAATCCGTCTCCATCTGGCGCTTTTTCCAGATGCCGATGGAATGCGGTGTGTGCAGGTGCGGCACTTTCAGCGCCTCGGACAGGCGTTGGCCTGCCACACCCGCATCCCAGTAATGACTGTTGATGAAGGAGTAGTTGAGGTTTTCCTTCTTGATAAAACGCAATGCGTTCTCGCACCATTCCATCAGATGGCGGTGCAGATATTCCTTTGGAATGAAGTCCTTGCCGCCGCAGGGAATGCGCACGACGCGCACGCGCTCATCGACCTCGTCAAACGCAGGCTGGTCTTCGAACTGGCGGGTATAGAGATCGACGGTATATCCGAGTTGGCCCAGTTTTTTGGCGAGTTCCAGGACATAAACAACCTGTCCGCCGGTATCTGCTGCGCCGAGTGGCGGCTGTGCGGCTACGTAGCCATGCGTCGATATGAGTGCTATCCGGGGATAGCGTTCAGTTTCGCTCGTGGTAATCATAGCGTCCCATCGTAGTAAAAATTTCCAAATAACCTCATAAAAATGGTGCCCTGCGGAAAAAGTTCCATCAACAGGCGATAAAATTGATTAAATGTGATCCCAATAGGGAGCGGGACCATAGAGCTCCGTGAGGTAATCGATGAACAGCCGCACCTTGGCCGGAAGGAAGCGGCGGCTGGAATAAACTGCGGAAAGCGCGACACTTTTCGAGCTTTCATAGGCGGGCAAAACCCGCACCAGCGCGCCCGATTTCAGCTCCGCACCGATATCCCACGTGGAACGCAGGGCAATGCCGAGACCGGAGATAACGGCTTCGCGGATGACTTCGCTGGAATTGGTTATCAGCATGCCATCGGGTCGCAGGCTTACCGAACCATCCGGCCCTTCCAGCCGCCAGAGATCATTATTATGCGCAGGCAGGCAGCGATGCTGTTTCAGTTCTTCGATGGTCTGCGGCATGCCGTGTTCGGCAATGTAATTTTGCGATGCACACAAAACGCGCCGCACCGGCGCCAGGCGCTTCGCCACGAGGCTGGAATCCGAAAGATCGGCAATGCGGACTGCCAGATCGTAGCCACCGGCAACGATATCGATGAACTCATCGCTCAGCACCAGATTGATCGACAGTCCGGGATGGCGATCCATGAAGCCCTTGAGATGCGGTGCCACATGCATGCGCCCGAAGGAGGTGGACGCCGAGACCTTCAGCGTTCCATTCAGCGTGTTGGAACGACCGGAGACAAAATCCTCTGCCTCCTCCAGCCCTTCCAGCACGGCCAAAATTCGCTGATGGAAACCATGGCCCGCTTCGGTCAGAGAAATCTGGCGCGTCGTGCGCTGGAACAGCCGTGCGCCCAGCTTTTCTTCCAGTCGTTTAATCCGCTTGGAAATGACCGCAGGAGAGTAACCCAGTTCTTTTGCGGCATGTGACATGCTGCCAGAGGCGGCAACGCTGGCAAAAACTTCCAGATCACCCAGATTTGTCATCGGTCTGCGCCCATTGTTTCCCTTTTGGAAATAATCTCTAGCATTTGCGCGACTTGCGTCCAAGCCACAAAGGCCCGTAAACTCAAAGCTCTGCGTCGCAAGGAGGAGGCCGTGGAGCAACCATGTCGCAAACCATAGAGTTTCTGAAACCGCGTTCCTCAGTGCTCGACAACCGCGCGAGGATCGTCGCGGACCTCGCCGATCTCCTGCCGCCGGAATGTCTGGTGCATGAGGCACGGGAACTGGTGCCGTTTGAAACGGACGCTTTCGTTTCCTATCGCAGGCTGCCTCTGGCCGTCGCCCTGCCAAAGACGACGGCGCAGGTGGCTGCTGTCATGAAATATTGCCATCGCTACGGCATTCCCATCGTGCCGCGAGGGGCAGGCACGTCACTCTCCGGCGGCGCTATCCCGCAGGAAGATGCGGTCGTCATCGGCCTTTCCAAGATGTCGCAGATTCTCGAACTGGATCTGTTCAACCGCACCGCCACAGTGCAGGCGGGCGTGACCAATCTTTCGATTTCCGATGTCGCTGGCCCGCAGGGCTTCTTTTATGCGCCGGACCCCAGTTCGCAACTCGCCTGCACCATCGGCGGCAATATCGGCATGAATTCCGGCGGCGCACATTGTCTGAAATACGGCGTGACCACCAACAATCTGCTGGGTGTGAAGATGGTTCTGGTGGATGGCAGAGTGCTGGACCTCGGCGGCAAGCATCTGGATGCCAGCGGTTACGACCTACTCGGCCTCGTCTGCGGGTCGGAAGGCCAGCTTGGTATCGTGACGGAAGCCACGGTGCGGCTGATAGCCAAGCCTGAGGGCGCACGGCCGGTTCTCTTCGGTTTCGAAACATCCGAAGAAGCGGGTTCCTGCGTGGCTGATATCATCGGCGCGGGCATCATTCCCGTCGCTATCGAATTCATGGACAAGCCCGCCATCGAAATCTGCGAGGCCTTCGCCAAGGCCGGGTATCCGCTGGATGTCGGTGCGCTGCTGATTGTCGAGGTGGAGGGGTCGGAAGACGAGATGGACGCCATGCTGGCCGATATCGTCGCCATTGCCCGCAACCATGATGTGAAGACTGTGCGCGAATGCCAATCTGCCATGGAAGCCGCCGCCATCTGGAAAGGCCGTAAATCCGCCTTCGGTGCGACGGGCCGCATTTCGGATTACATCTGCATGGATGGTACCGTGCCGCTCAGCCAGCTATCATACGTGCTGCAAAAAACCGGCGAAATCGTTGATAGCCTCGGGCTGCGCGTCGCCAATGTCTTTCACGCTGGCGATGGCAACATGCACCCGCTCATTCTGTTCAATGCCAACGACCCGGAAGAGGCAGCAAAAGCGGAGGAGGCAGGCAATCAAATACTGCGTCTCTGCGTCGATGCGGGCGGTTGCCTGACGGGAGAACACGGCGTCGGTATCGAAAAGCGCGATCTGATGCGCCACCAATATTCCGACGCCGATTTGGCGCAGCAAATGGCGGTGCGCTCTGCTTTCGATGAGGGCTGGATACTGAACCCCTCCAAGGTATTCCCGCTGGATGGACGGCCTGGGTCATGATGGACATGCTTCTGCCCACCAGTGAAATCGAAGCTGCCGATATCATCCGCAGCCATGCGGAGGCCCGCCGGGCGTTGGCCATCTTCGGTGGCGACACACGCTCCGGCTTCGGCAACCGCGTTGAGGCAGAGACGTCGCTGTCATCGCGAGCGATCACCGGCATCGTTGCTTATAATCCTGCTGAAATGGTCATGACGGTGAAAGCTGGAACGCCTGTGGCCGAAGTCGAAGCGGCTTTGTCAGCGGCCAATCAGATGATGGCATTCGAGCCGATGGACTACCGCGCCGTTATGGGTAAAGTGGGTGAACCAACCATCGGCGGCATTTTCGCCGCCAACGTCTCCGGCCCGCGCCGATATGTGGCAGGCGCGGCGCGCGACAGCCTGCTCGGCATCCGCTTCGTCAATGGTCAAGGAGAGGCGATCAAGGCGGGCGGGCGGGTGATGAAGAATGTCACCGGGCTCGATCTCGTGAAGCTGCTGGCGGGCTCATACGGAACACTCGGTTTCCTCACCGAAGTCACTTTCCGAGTTCTGCCGGTGCCGCCTGCGCAAACCACGCTGGCCATTTCCGGCCTTGAAGACGAAGCCGCAACCCATGCCATGGCCGCCGCCATGGCGACCAGTGTCGAGGTATCCGGTGCCGCGCATCTGCCGGAAAGCGTCAAGTCACGCTTCTTGGGTGGATCGCTGCCCGATGGCGCGGCAACCGTGCTGCGGCTGGAAGGGCTTAGCGCTTCGGTTAAGGCGCGGTCGCTAAAATTGCAGACCATCCTGTCTCGGCTCGGGCCTTCGGTGTTTCTTGGTGAGGATGAAAGCAAGGTGCTGTGGCGGGACATCCGCGATGTGACGCCCTATGCCGCCAATCCGGCAAAGCCGCTCTGGCGCGTGTCCGTTGCGCCCTCTCAAGGCCACAAGCTGGTGGCGGCGCTGCGGCTGGAGGCGGGTATTGATGCGTTTTATGACTGGCAGGGAGGGTTGGTCTGGATGCAGATGGAGGCCCAGCCGGAAGCGGAGCTTCTGCGGCACTACGTGAAGGCGGTCGGCGGTGGCCATGCCACACTGGTGCGAGCTGACGCTCGGGAGGGCATTGCGGCGTTTGAGCCACTTTCGACGGTAGAGGCTGCGCTTTCGGGACGGGTGAAGGGGAAGCTTGATCCCGCCGGAATTTTCAATCCGGGGAAGATGGGGATATCGTGATGGTCGAATTTGTGGCTCACCCCCCTCTGNNCGGCAGGGCAGAGGGGGGCGCATCCGCACCGACGCCCGAGGTCTTGCCTAATGCAAACCTCCTTCACCCCCCAGCAACTTGCCGATCCCAATGTCGCCGAATCCGAGAAAATCCTGCGCAAATGCGTGCATTGCGGGTTCTGCACGGCCACCTGTCCCACCTATGTGACGCTGGGTAACGAGTTGGATAGTCCGCGCGGGCGCATCTATCTCATCAAGGACATGCTGGAAAACGACCGTCCGGCGGATGCCCAAGTGGTGACGCATATAGATCGCTGTCTGTCCTGTCTGGCCTGCGTGACCACCTGTCCCTCCGGTGTGGACTATATGCATCTGGTCGATCACGCCCGCATTCACATCGAAAAGACGTATCGGCGGCCCATCATGGATCGCCTTATCCGCAATCTCCTGACCTTCGTGCTGCCCTATCCCAAACGTTTCCGGACCGCACTGAAACTTGCCCGCCTCGGCCAACCCTTCGCGTCCGTGTTTAGCAAGACCAAAGCGCTGCGGCCCTTGGCATCAATGCTCGATCTGGCCCCGAAAACCACGCCCGCACCATCGACCTTCGCCAACCCCGGCACTCACGTCCCGCAGGCCGAAAAGCGTGGACGTGTTGCCATCCTCACCGGCTGTGCTCAGCCCGTGCTCGACCCCGATATTAACGATGCAACCATCCGGCTTCTGACCCGGATTGGCATCGAAGTGGTGCTGCCCGAAGGGGAGGGCTGTTGCGGGGCTTTGGTGCACCATATGGGCCGTGAGGAGCAGGCGCTGGCCTCGGCGCGGCGCAATGTCGATGTGTGGATGCGTGAGATCGAACGCGGCGGTCTGGATGCGATTATCATCACCGCATCCGGCTGCGGCACCACCATCAAGGATTATGGCCACATGCTGCGGCTGGATGCCGCCTATGCAGACAAGGCGCAAAAGGTCTCAGCACTGGCGAAGGACATCACCGAATATCTCACCGATCTCGACCTGCCGCCGCTGGAGCGCAACGGCCTGACGGTAGCCTATCATTCCGCCTGTTCCATGCAGCATGGCCAGAAGATTACCATGGCACCCAAACTGCTGCTGAAGGCAGCGGGCTTTGTGGTGCGTGATCCGGCGGAAGGGCATCTCTGTTGTGGTTCGGCGGGCACCTACAATATTCTGCAGCCGGAAATTTCGGTGCAGTTGAAGGCCCGAAAGGTGAAGAATATCGAGGCGACGAAGGCAGATATCATCGCCACCGGCAATATCGGCTGCATGACGCAGATCGCCAGCGGCACCGCCATTCCTATTCTGCACACCGTGCAATTGCTGGACTGGGCCTATGGCGGCAAGAAACCGAACAGGATTGAAGCGTTAAAATAAAAAACGAGCGGTTTGACCCGCCCGTTTTTTAATATCCGGCGTGCAGCTTTAAAGCGCGTCCGGCCCCTTGACGTCCCCTGCCAAAGTTTATGCTCGGAACTTAACGCATTTCAGCCATCCGGCAAGCACGTTCAGTCCGTTTCACAACTCTCCGGCGTGAAGAATGACTTCAGCGTTGCTATCAGATCACTATGACCTTCGTGCCGACATTCACGCGTTCGTAAAGATCGGTCACATCTTCATTGCGCATGCGGATGCAGCCCGACGAATTGTTGCTGCCGATTGTCCATGGCTGGTTGGTGCCGTGAATGCGGTAAAGCGTGGAGCCGAGATACATGGCACGCGCGCCCATCGGGTTGGCCGGGCCACCTTCCATGAAGGTCGGCAGGTAATGACCCTTGGCAGCTTCGCGGGTGATCATTTCCTGCGGCGGCGTCCAGCTTGGCCATTCGTTCTTGCGGGTGATCTTATGCGTGCCGGCCCATTCGAAGCCCGGTTTACCGACACCCACTCCGTAGCGGCGCGCTTTTCCGTCTGCCATCACCAGATAAAGGAAGCGGTTTGGCGTATCGATGACGATAGTGCCCGGCGCTTCCTTGCCCTGATACTGCACCATCTGCGGCAGGAATTGCGGGTCGATCCGCATGTTTGGCGTATTCGGTCGTGCCGCCACGGCCTGGGCGCGCGGCTGTGCAACGGGTCGCTGGAACAGCGAAGGACGCGCAGGGCGCTGCGGATAAACCACCGGGCGAACCTGCGCACCGCCCAGCTGCATCACCCATGGAGCGGTCAGGTCGGGGCTGACCACGACAGGCGGGCGCTCGCGGTAACGATCATTGGCAAGGGCTGGCATGGAGAAGGCGCAGACAAGGCTCAGCGCCATAAAAACGGGTTTCATCGACATCGGGTGGACTCTCTACATGACACCGGAACATAACCGTCACGTTCGCACCTCCGAGACAGCGAATGGTAAATGGCCGTTCATGAAAAGCCGCGATTTGGACGAAACCTTTTAATAAGGTTAGCGCACGGTTTTGAAACAGAGTGAATCAATGGTAATCACCGGCAGTGATGGAAAAGAGCATGGGCGCCATGAGTGAAACCGGACTTTCGACAGGTGAAGATGGCCTCATCCGCTGTTCCTGGCAGCAGGGGCTGGCGGATTATGCGCTCTATCACGATGAAGAATGGGGACGTCCGGTCAAGGACGATACGCGCCTGTTCGAAAAGATTTGTCTCGAAGGGTTTCAGTCCGGCCTCTCCTGGCTGACGGTGCTGCGCAAGCGAGAAGCCTTTCGCGCCGCTTTCTGCGGTTTCGATTTCGATAAGGTGGCAGACTTCGGTGAGGCGGATATCGAGCGCTGCGTGGCCGACAAGGGCATCATCCGCCACCGCGGCAAGATCGTGTCCACCATCAACAATGCCCGCCGCGCCATCGAGATGCGCGATGAGTTCGGCTCGCTCGCCCGCTATTTCTGGGGTTTCGAGCCGGAGCCGGACGAGCGCCCGCCGGTGTTCGATTACGCAACCCTGCGCGCCAACCCCATCACGCCCGCGTCCACGCGCCTGTCGAAAGACCTTAAAAAGCGCGGCTGGACCTTTGTCGGCCCCACCACCATCTACGCCTTCATGCAGGCCATGGGCATGGTCAACGACCATATCGAAGGTTGCCATTGCCGCCCGCGTATCGAAACGCAAAGGCTGGAGTTTTCACGCCCATGACCCGGTTTTCCCACATTCTTCTGGCGTCTCTTCTCGCCCTATCGGCCGTTGCTCCAGCCCATGCCGAAGGTCGAAATGTCGACGGCATCTGGCTGGATGACGGCGAAAAGCTGCAACCCGCCACAATGCCAGCATCGGGCCCGCTGGTGCTGAATGGCTGGACGCGGCAAGGCCGGGGCGATGTATACCGCCTCAAGGTCAAGGCCGGGGAGAAGCTGAAGGTCACGCTGGCCAGCCGAAGCGAATTCGTGGTCATGGCCATCTTCGATTTCGCCAAGCCAGAGGACGACGCAATCTTCTTCAGCGATGCGGGCAATAACACGGCACTGCTGACGCCCAAGGCAGAGACGGAATGGCTGATCCGCCCCATCCTCGTCCTCAGCGCTTCGCGCCGTGGCCTGGGTGCCAATTACACGATTACGGTGGAAAGGCAGCCATAGGCCGCCCCTCCGAAGTCTTTCTTTAGTGGCCCTTTGATTTCAGCCACTCTTTCATCATGGCAATTTCCGCTTCCTGCGCTTTGATGACCTCTTGCGCCAGTTTGCGGATTTCCGGGTCCTTGCCATATTGCAATTCCACCTTGGCCATATCGATAGCGCCCTGATGGTGCGGGATCATGCCGCGCACGAAATCCACATCGGCATCGCCGGTGTATTCCGCCGACATATCCTCATGCATCTTCTTGCTGGCTTCCATGAAAGCCTGTGTCGAGGCGTTTTCGGATGCCGCACCCTTGGACATGGTGTGGCCCGCATGGCTGCCAGCGTCCTGCGCATGGGCGGGCATGCTGAAGGCAGCGACAAAAGCTGCGGTGATGGAAATGGTTTTGATAGACATGGATTATCCTTCCTGTGTCTGACAGAATCTTTGAACCTATGATCGTCTGAGCCTGTCAGGCGCGGGGAGGGGGCAGCGGCGGGGCCGGAACATTGCCGATAAAAGCCCGCTGCAATTCGGGCTTTGGGTAGCCAAGCGGCGCGCGTCCCTTCTCGGCAACCCGTAGTTCGGGGATCAACACCAGGCATGCCGCGCAGAAAGGCGCATGGGTCATGCTTCCGCGGTGCGGGCAGGGATCGTTGGTGTCAATATTTTCAGATGGCGCAACCGGCATGGCATGGCCGCCATGCGTCATCTCGGAAGCATGGACTTTCACCTTGCTCATCGGAATGGACATGCTGACAGCGGCCTGTGCGGGCATCGCGCCGTACAGCATCCAGGCCAGAAACATCAGCATGTGAACAACAAAGCGCATGAGGCATATCTAGCGGCTGAAAAGCGACGGGAAAAGGGCATCAGGTCAACTCGGCGGCAATCACCTTATGAATGATCTGATAATCCCGGCTTTCTTCGCCAAATGGCACGACCGGCCAGTCCCATTCGCGTGCGATGCGTGGCACCGACACGCCATACAAGAGGTCTTCCTGCTGCTGTAATCCGCCGTTTTTATCGATCACCTCGAAGCCGGTATCGGTGAGAAGGCAGGCCTTGCAGGGCAGGCCAGAAAGGCCATCGACATGGGCCTGAATAAGCCGAGGCAGGGCATCTCCCGGCATCGTGTGTGCTGGTTCTTTCTCGATGCGGTTCTGCACGCCCGTTCCGATCTGCGACAACAGATTGGCGGAAATGACGAGATCAAGATAAGGCACCTGCCGCAGAAAACTCAAAGGCTCCGTTTCTTTACCTGCCTGCAAGGCATCGAAACCCGAGAGATCGCGATAATTGAGGACGACGCTTTTGGCATGGCGCCAAAGTCCCGCGCGCACGCTGGCCAGATGCACCAGATCGACCAGCACAACAGTATCGAAAGCCGCAGCCAGTTGCTTCAGCGGCACATCCCGCAGAAGGCCGGAACCCAGCACGACCGCCGTGCGGCGCTGCCTCAGTTTCGCAGCGGAAGCCAGAATGAAATTGCGGCTGTTCTCTTCATGCTCCGCCCATGCTTGTTTGCAACGGTTCGCCCGCGCCCAGAGATTGACCGAGTAGCGAACATAAGGCCGAAATTCCGGCGGGGTCTTGGCATAGGTCGCGGCGTAATTGATGGCTTCGAGGATCATGATTCAGCGGTAGACTTCCCGGCGGTGGCCGATTTCGATGACGAGCACCACAAGCTTGTGGTCATGAATGTCGCAGAGGACGCGGTAATCGCCAACGCGGTAGCGCCAGTAGTTGCCGAGTTCCGAACCCCGTAGGGCTATCCCACTTCTTCGTGGGTCCTCATCTAGCGCAATCCGATCTGTGAGATAAGAGATGATGCGCGTTGCATTGGTTTTGCCAAGCTTTTCAAGCTGCTTGAGTGGCTTTTCCTGAAACTCAATTGTCCAGACCAAGGCGGCGCTTCACTTCTTCCAGAGTGTAAGTGGGTTCGTTGTTCTCAAGCCGACGCCGCGTCGCCTCTTCAGCCAGATAAAAATCCTCCATATCCTCGATGTGCTTTTCGATAGCCTCGCGGATATAATAGGCAGAGGTCCGGCCCGTGCGCTCCGAAAGCGCCTTCAGGCGCTCATAGGTTTCATCCGGCAGGCGGATGGCGGTCTGTTTGCTCATGGTTCTTTCCTCCCGGTAGTGGAGTGGGATGCATGTATCCCAGATAGCATAGCAGCCTTAACAATGCCAGCAATTCCCATCGGCCACGCCCTTGCCGCACAAGGCTTCATCCTCTAATACACCGGCTTGATTTCAAGAGATAATTGGACCGGCATCATGAGCGAAAAAGCAAAAAAGCCTCAGAAACTGAAAGCCCGCCTGCCGCGCGGCTTCGTGGATCGTTCGGCTGCCGATATCCATGCCACCAATGAGATGATCGAGAAAATCCGTGGTGTCTACGAACTCTACGGCTTCGATCCCATCGAGACGCCGCTGTTCGAGTATACCGATGCGCTCGGCAAATTCCTGCCAGATAGCGACCGCCCCAACGAAGGCGTGTTCTCGCTGACCGATGATGACGACCAGTGGATGAGCCTGCGCTACGACCTCACGGCTCCACTCGCCCGTCACGTCGCCGAAAACTTCAACGAGATACAGCTCCCCTTCCGCACCTACCGCGCCGGCTATGTCTTCCGTAACGAAAAGCCTGGCCCCGGCCGCTTCCGCCAGTTCATGCAGTTCGATGCCGATAGCGTCGGCGCACCGGGCGTGCAGGCCGATGCCGAGATGTGCATGATGATGGCGGATACGCTTGAAGCGCTCGGTATCAAGCGTGGTGATTATGTGATCCGTGTCAACAACCGCAAGGTTCTGGATGGCGTTATGGAAGCCATTGGTCTCGGTGGAGAAGAAAACGCTACCCGCCGCCTGAATGTGCTGCGCGCCATCGACAAGCTTGATAAGTTCGGCCCGGAAGGCGTAAAATTGCTGCTGGGTCCCGGTCGCAAGGACGAGTCCGGCGACTTTACCAAGGGTGTGGGACTGGATGAGCAACAGATTGAAAAAGTTCTGTTTTTTGTCGGCATCAAAGACTATGCAGCGAGCGCTGGTGATCTTGCCAAGCTGGTTGCCGGAACGTCCAAGGGCGAAGAAGGCGTCGATGAATTGAACACGATCGGCGCGCTGGTTTCCAGTGCCGGTTATGATGCGACCCGCATCAAGATCGACCCGTCCGTCGTCCGTGGCCTCGAATACTACACCGGCCCAGTTTACGAAGCCGAGCTCACCTTCGACGTGACAAACGAAAAGGGCGAAAAGGTCGTCTTCGGTTCCGTAGGCGGCGGTGGTCGCTACGATGGTCTGGTGTCGCGCTTCATGGGCCAGCCGGTTCCGGCAACGGGCTTCTCCATCGGCGTTTCGCGCCTGATGACGGCACTGAAAAACCTTGGCAAGCTCGGTCAGGTCAAGCCGCTCGCGCCGGTTCTCATTACCGTCATGGATGGCGATGTGGAGAGCATGGGGCGATATCAGCGCTTCACGCAGACGCTGCGCAAGGAAGGCATTCGAGCCGAAATGTACCAGGGCAACTGGAAGAAATTCGGCAACCAGCTGAAATACGCCGACCGCATGGGCGCGCCCATCGCCATCATCCAGGGCGGAGATGAGCGGGCCGAGGGCGTCGTTCAGATCAAGGACCTGATCGAAGGCAAACGCCTCTCTGGCGAGATCGAGGACAACGCCGCATGGCGCGAAGCCCGCGTGGCGCAGGAAACGGTGCCGGAAGCGGAACTGGTCGCAAAGGTGAAAGAGATTCTGGCAGCGCAGGCCGAGGATCGCCGCCGGGCAACCGAGTGATGATATAATGGCGATCCTTTCGCTGGATCACGTTCAACTGGCAATGCCTGCGGGCCGGGAAGACGATGCGCGCGTATTTTATTCCGGTCTGCTGGGGCTGGAGGAACAGCCAAAGCCCGCCAATCTCGCAAAGAGAGGCGGCTGCTGGTTCGGGCGTGGGGCCTTGAAGGTGCACGTGGGGGTCGAGGACGATTTTCGGCCTGCCAGAAAGGCGCATCCGGCCTTTATGGTCGATGATCTCGCGGAATTGAGAAAAACACTTGAAACGGCAGGCTGCCTTGTGGTTGAGGATGAGCCACTGGAAGGGTATGACCGCTTTTATGTCCATGACCCCTTCGGCAATCGCATAGAATTGATGCAGCCGCTGCAACCGTGACGAAAAGTACCGCTTCATGCCTCTGATCGATATGCCAGATTTTTCCGCAGAGCTTCTGGATGAATTCGCCGCTCGCAAGACGGCGCGCGTCAATACGCCTGTTATCCAGCCCGCCGAACCATTTCTGGATATGGCCGGGGAAGACCTTCGCCGCCGAATTTTCATGACGGAGAGTGAGACGGGGGCGAGCCTTTGCCTGCGCCCGGAATTCACCATTCCCGTCTGCCTGCGCCATATCGAAACCGCAACCGGTACGCCGAAGCGCTATTCCTATCTGGGCGAGGTTTTCCGCCAGCGTCGGGATGGATCGAGCGAGTTTTATCAGGCGGGCATAGAGGACTTGGGCGATACGGATATTGCCAGCGCTGATGCCCGCGCCATTAGCGATGCGACCGGGATATTGAAGCGCCTGCTGCCGGGCCGCAGGCTGACGATCACGCTGGGTGATCAGCAGGTGTTCGAGGCCATCGTCGCCGCACTCGGCCTGCCATCCGGCTGGCAGAAGCGGCTGGTGCAGACGTTCGGCGATACGGTTCAGCTCGAAGCGCTGCTGCAAAGCCTTGTCAGCCCCAAGCCGATGACGGGGCTTGATGCCCGCGTTGCGGGCCTGCTCGCCACCGGTGAGGAAAAGGTGCTGGTCGATTATATCGACAACGTCATGCAGGATACCGGCTATTCCACCAATGCCAGCCGCGCGCCGCAGGAAATTGCCCGGCGTCTGCGGGAAAAGCTGGCGCTTGCCGCCACGCGCCTGCCGGATGAAAGTTTCGAGCTGCTGAAACAGTTCCTGTCCCTGCAAGCGCCGCTATCGCAGGCATCGCAGACACTGTCCGATTTTGCCGATAAGGCGAAGCTGAAACTGGATGCTGCCTTGTCTGCGTTTGACGCCCGCGTCGCAGCACTCGCCAATGGCGGTCTCGATCTTGACGCCATCACCTATGGCGCGGCCTTCGGGCGTCCGCTGGATTATTACACCGGCCTCGTCTTCGAAGTCGGCGTGGAAGGTGAGAGCGCCGTTCTGGCTGGCGGCGGTCGGTTTGACCGGCTGATGACGCTGCTCGGCGCGAAAGACAAAATACCGGCGGTCGGTTTCTCGCTCTGGCTGGATCGCATCGAAGCCATGAGGGCCACGGCATGACCATCACCATCGCTTTGCCCTCCAAGGGCCGCATGAAGGAAGACGCCTCCGCCATTCTGGAGCGCGCAGGCCTCAAGGTTCTCGCCATCGGCAATGACCGCTCCTATCGCGGCCGGGTCGAGGGGCGTGACGATATCGAGATCGCTTATCTCTCTGCCTCGGAAATCGCTCGCGAAATCGGCAATGGCACCGTGGATTTCGGCGTCACCGGCGAAGACCTGGTGCGTGAAGACTTGAGCGATGTCGAAAACCGTGTTGAATTCTGCGCCCGCCTCGGTTTCGGCCACGCCGATGTCATGGTTGCCGTGCCGGAGATTTGGCTGGATGTAGACAGCATGGCCGATCTCGGCGATGTCGCCTCTGAATTCCGCGCCCGCCATGGCCGCCGCCTCGCCATCGCCACCAAATACTGGCGGCTGACGCAGCAGTTCTTCTCGCGCCAGCATGGCATCCAGCTTTATCGTATTGTTGAAAGCCTCGGCGCCACTGAAGGCGCACCGGCAGCGGGGCAAGCGGATATCATCGTCGATATCACCTCCACCGGCTCGACGCTGAAGGCAAACCACCTGAAAATCCTGACCGATGGCATCATCCTGCGTTCTGAAGCCTGTTTTGTGCGGGCCCGCAAGCAGGAACATACGGGTGATGCGGTGGTAAGCGACATTATCGCTCGCGTGCAATCCGCCCTATAAAACTTGGTTTACTCGGGGGCTGCTCTATGATGGGTTTCTTGGAGAAGGAGCTCATCATGCATATTACCGGTCAGTGCCAGTGCGGCCACGTTAAGTTCGAGGCGGAGGCCGATCCCGGGCGCGTCGGCATTTGCCACTGCACGGATTGCCAGCGGCTGACCGGCTCGCCCTTTCGCGTCACGGTGCTGGTTCAGCGCTCCGCCCTGAAAATCGGTGACAACCAGCCGAAAATCTATCGAAAGACTGCCGACAATGGTCGCACACGCAACCAGCATTTCTGCCCGGAGTGTGGCTCGCCTCTATTTACCAGCGGCGAGGGCGAGGAGGCGACGGAGTGGGGCATTCGCTGGGGAAGCGTCAATGAGCGCGACGCGCTGGTTCCCAAGGCACAGATATGGACCAGATCGGCAGTGGACTGGCTGTCCGATATCGATGATCTTCCCGGTTACGAGAAAGATTTCGTGAAATAAAAAAGGCCGCCGGATCGCTCCGGTGGCCTTTCTTTCAATCACTTCAATCAGGCGCGCGCAGCAACCAGACTGCGGCGGGCATCAAGCGAGTATGCACCGGCACCGAAGGTTGCGAGCAGAATGTAAGCGCCAGCCAGCGTGATGTTTTTCATCAGCATGATGCCGTTCAGCGTGTTGATCCAGCCCAGAGCCGCATCTGGCCAGCCAGGGACGGCAACCGTGCCGCTGTGGAAAACGAGGCCGGTGAACACGCAGAATACGGCGAGCGCCCAGGCAGCGACTTTCGTCTGGAAACCAACGAGAATGGCAAGGCCGGTGAGCAGTTCGAAAGCGCCAGCGAGATAGGCAAGAGCAGTCGCGGCAGGAAGGCCAGCGCCGGAAATCATGCCAGCGGTGCCAGCAGGGTCGGTCAGCTTACCGAAGCCCGAGTAGATGAAGATGAAGGAAAGAAGAATACGCGCGACGAGCACGAGTGTGTTCTGGCTGCTGGACATGGAAGTCTCCAAGATGTTGCCCGGATGGCGTTAATTGATAATTGACATATGCGCCAATTCCACATCGCAGGAAAGATGAACAAGTGAAGACTATTTGTTCACTATTTGAAGACGGTGGACGGTTAGGCTGGCTTTAGTCAATTGGCCTAATCCCGCCTCGTATTGACAAACTACCGGGTCCGAGTGCTTCGATCTCGT
Organism: Hyphomicrobiales bacterium; assembly: GCA_900473205.1. Lineage (GTDB taxonomy): Bacteria > Pseudomonadota > Alphaproteobacteria > Rhizobiales > Rhizobiaceae > Agrobacterium. Next base: position 154,081 of record UCLB01000023.1, on the reverse strand, counting down.
AGGGTGAGAGGTCCTTCAGCGGCACGAAAATAGATGATTGGCCGTGTTTGATGATAAGGCCCTCCGCTCTTTCGATGAAGGCGTACTCGTCACATGCCACTGTCGCACCAGAGCGAAGCGGCACAGTCTTATCGGCCTCGCATGCACTAGCGTTGTTTTTATGGGGGAGGAGCATAGACAGCATGCATCCGCCAACGAGACACAGGACGATAAAAATACCGTAACCGATAGCCCCCTGAGCCAAAAGTCGCGGCATTAAATAGAGAACAACTCCTGCAGCGAGAAGGTAAATTATGCCGCTTAGCCCTATAACGATGAGCAGAGGAGAACAAAATAAAGACAGGCCGAGAGTGATGCCAAAGAACGGCTGCTCAAATATCCAGCGTGGAAAGTTCCAACCCAGCTGTTCAAGATCGACCGACGGACCTTCAAATATCCGACCGAAATAGAGTATTACAGTGCATACGACTAATGACTGTAAGCTGAAAAGCTCGGCCCACAGAAGAGTGAGGATGAGCCTGACGTAGTTTGATGGAACGGGCACGGGCACACTAATGATGCTGTAGACAGTTGATCCGACCGCAAATATTAAGGGCGCAGCTAACATTAAGAGACATCGTCTGCGAGCAAACGACAAAGAAGTGGGTGTGCTCTTGGTTATCTGCTCTGCTTCAGACACCTAATCTCCGATCCAAGGGTTGCATTTAGCGCACCTAAACTCGCTGAACGATACTGTGCCAGTGCGATAGCCACAACAAAAAAGGCGGCCCGCAAGGACCGCCTTTCGTATTCCAGAGGATATCGACTTCTTAGAAGTCCATACCGCCCATGCCACCGCCTGGCATTGGAGGCATTGCAGATTCCTTCTTAGGAAGTTCGGCAATCATGGCTTCCGTCGTGATCAGCAGCGAAGCAACCGAAGCTGCGTTCTGCAGGGCTGTACGAACAACCTTGACCGGGTCAACGATACCCATGGCAATCATGTCGCCATATTCAGAGGTCTGGGCGTTGTAGCCGTAGTTCTCTTCGTTCTTGTCGAGGATCTTGCCAACAACGATGGAGGCTTCGTCACCTGCGTTTTCAGCAATCTGGCGAACCAGCGACTGCAGAGCGCGGCGAACGATGTTGATGCCGGCTTCCTGGTCGTCGTTTGCACCCTTGACGGTGATCTTCGTGGAAGAGCGCAGAAGAGCAGTACCGCCGCCTGGGACGATGCCTTCCTGAACAGCAGCGCGTGTCGCGTTCAGAGCGTCGTCGATGCGGTCCTTGCGTTCCTTCACTTCGATTTCCGTGGAGCCGCCAACGCGGATAACGGCAACGCCGCCAGCGAGCTTGGCAAGACGTTCCTGCAGCTTTTCGCGGTCATAATCGGAAGAAGTTTCTTCGATCTGAGCCTTGATCTGTGCAACGCGGCCTTCGATGTCGGTCTTCTGGCCGGAGCCATCAACGATCGTCGTGTTTTCCTTGGAGATCGAAACCTTCTTCGCCTTGCCGAGCATGTCGAGCGTGACGTTTTCGAGCTTGATGCCGATGTCTTCGGAGATAACCGTACCGCCGGTCAGGATCGCGATGTCTTCGAGCATGGCCTTGCGGCGATCGCCGAAGCCAGGAGCCTTGACAGCAGCAATCTTCAGGCCGCCACGCAGCTTGTTGACGACGAGCGTTGCAAGAGCTTCGCCTTCGACGTCTTCAGCGATGATGACGAGTGGCTTGCCAGTCTGAACGACAGCTTCGAGAACAGGCAGCATGGCCTGAAGGTTCGAAAGCTTCTTCTCGTGGAGAAGAATGTAGGCGTCTTCCAGGTCAGCAACCATCTTTTCAGGGTTGGTGACGAAGTAAGGCGACAGGTAACCGCGGTCGAACTGCATGCCTTCAACGACTTCGAGTTCGGTTTCAGCAGTCTTGGCTTCTTCGACTGTGATAACGCCTTCGTTGCCAACCTTCTGCATGGCTTCAGCAATGTCGAGACCGACCTGCTTGTCGCCGTTTGCAGAGATCGTGCCAACCTGTGCGACTTCTTCAGAAGTGGAGATCTTCTTGGCCTTGGCCTGAAGGTCCTTCACAACTTCGGAAACAGCGAGGTCGATACCGCGCTTGAGGTCCATCGGGTTCATGCCGGCTGCAACAGCCTTGTTGCCTTCGCGAACGATGGCCTGTGCAAGAACGGTCGCAGTCGTGGTGCCGTCACCGGCAATGTCGTTGGTCTTCGAAGCAACTTCGCGGACCATCTGTGCGCCCATGTTTTCGAACTTGTCTTCAAGTTCGATTTCCTTGGCGACAGAAACGCCGTCCTTGGTGATGCGTGGTGCGCCGAAGGACTTGTCGATGATGACGTTACGGCCCTTAGGACCAAGCGTTACCTTCACTGCGTCTGCGAGAACGTCGACGCCACGAAGCATCTTTTCGCGCGCTGTGCGGCCGAATTTAATTTCTTTAGCTGCCATGGTAGAAAACTCCCGGGCTCATTGCCCATTGGTTGTCATGTAAGGATGAGAAAACCGGCTTAAATCAGCCGATAACGCCCATGATGTCGGATTCCTTCATGATCAGAAGGTCTTCGCCGTCGAGCTTGACTTCAGTGCCGGACCACTTGCCGAACAGAACGCGGTCGCCAGCCTTGACGTCCAGAGGAACGAGCTTGCCGCTATCGTCGCGAGCGCCGGTGCCAACGGCGACGATTTCGCCTTCCTGTGGCTTTTCCTTGGCGGTATCAGGAATGATGATGCCGCCCTTGGTCTTTGCTTCAGACTCAACGCGACGAACAACGACGCGGTCATGCAGCGGACGGAAAGTAGTGCTTGTCATTGTCTAATCCCTCGATCAAATGACCTGTACGAACCCATCAAAGGTCCGCGTGATAAGTGTTAGCACTCCTCATTGGAGAGTGCTAGCGAGGCAGAGATAGGGCTGTGCCTGTGGTGAGTCAAGAACGCCCTGTCGGAAATATTTCATGTAAAATGGTTATCAGCGGTTCATGACAGATATTATAAACTCGCCACCCGCAGCCAAACCGTCTCTCGCCGAACTCACATCCGTCTTCGCCCGCATAGGCTTTCTCAGCTTCGGCGGTCCCGCCGGACAGATCGGCATGATGCACCGCATTCTCGTGGATGAGAAACGCTGGGTGTCTGAAGCCCGCTTCATGCATGCGCTCAATTACTGCATGCTGCTGCCGGGGCCGGAGGCGCAGCAACTGGCTACCTATATCGGCTGGCTCATGCATGGCGTGCGGGGCGGTATCGTTGCGGGGACGCTGTTCATCCTACCGGGCTTCTTCGCCATCGTGGGACTTGCCGCGGCCTATTGTCTTTATCAGGATACGCATTGGCTGCCCGGTCTTTTGTTTGGCCTCAAAGCCTGCGTGCTGGCCATTGTCATCGAAGCCTTGATCCGGGTGGCGAAACGGGCGCTGGTCAGCCGTTTTCTGGCAGGCATCGCAGCCGCAGCCTTCATTGCGCTTTTCGTTTTCGGCCTGCCGTTTCCGCTTGTCATCTTCGCGGCTGGCCTGATCGGCTTTTTGCGTGCGCGACATGCCGCCGTGGAAACAGGTGAGACGGATGCGGAGGCGACACCGGTCACGCCTATGTCGCGCGTGAGGGGCCTCGTGCTGGGATTGGTGATCTGGCAAATCCCGCTGGTGCTGATCTTTCTTTTTTCCGCGCCGGAAACGCTGGCGACCTTGCAAAGCTTCTTCTCGCGCATGGCCGTCGTCACCTTCGGCGGGGCCTATGCGGTACTCGCCTACGTCGCGCAGGTGGCGGTGGAGACCCATGGCTGGCTTTCCCCCGGCGAAATGCTGGATGGTCTGGCGCTGGCGGAAGCCACGCCGGGGCCTCTGGTGCTGGTGCTGCCCTATATCGGCTTTCTGGCCGCGTTTCGCCACGCGGAGTGGTTGGACCCAATGGTGGCGGGTGTTCTCGGCGCGTCGGTCACGGCGTGGGCGACATTTGTGCCCAGCTTCATCTTCATTTTTCTCGGCGCACCCTATGTCGAAAAACTGCGCAACAATCGCGCTCTGTCGTCAGCGCTATCGGCCATCACGGCGGCGGTCGTGGGTGTCATCCTCAACCTCTCCATCTGGTTCGGGCTGCATGTGCTGTTTAGCGAGGTCAAGCGCATAGCTGTTCCGCTAAGCTTCAGCCCCGGCATATCCTGGCCGGTCTGGAATACGCTCGATCCCTTCGCGACCGGACTGCTGGTCCTGTCCCTGCTGATGCTCACGCGCTGGAAAGTCGGCATGGTGCCGGTGCTGGCGCTTGGCATCGCAGGCGGTGTTCTTCGCCTCTGGCTGATGTGATGTGCCGCCGCATGAGGTGGCGGCACATCTGATTACTTGCCTTCGACAGCAGGCCGCATCGTTGCCGCGGGGGGTGTGCGGTGCGTCTTCGACCGGTAGAATGGCCGCTCCACATATTTATGCGCAAGGTAGGAGAAGGGGATGGCCGTGGCGAAGGTGAGCGCCGCCAGCATGGCGAAATAGGTACCCTGGCTGAAGCCCTGATCGTTCAGCACATACATCCAGCCGTAAAGCGGGATCATGTGCAGCAGATAGAGCGAGTAGGAGACGGTGCCCAGGAACATCATGGCGGGGTGCTCCAGAAACATTGCCACGAACCCCTTCTTGCGTCCCTTGTCGCGTACCATGATGGCGCTGGTGAAGACGAAAATCCACGCGCCGATGGCCAGATCGAAATAGCCGACAATAGCGGCCAGCGGCAAAACGACTGGCGGCGACATCAAGGGCTGGTCGTCCCAACGCATCTCCCAGAGATAATAACTGGCGATGCCCGCCGCAAAATAGATGGCGAGGATTGCCCCATTCGGCCAATGGCGAAAATACCAGACGCCGATAACGGAGGCCGCAAGGAAGCCGACGCGCACCAGATTGCTGGAATGGTGAAGGCACCAGAAGGCCAGCGGTGCAATCAGGTAGAACTGGAACTCGGTGGAAATATTCCATGCCTGACCCAGAAACGCATAGGCACCCAGCGGCAGCCAGCTATCGGGAATGATGCCATGCAACATGGTCATATGGGCAAGCGTGTTCATTTCCCAGTTCTCGAAGCTGCGGTTGAGAATGGCGATGCGGCCCGCATTGCGGACGCTCTGGAAATCGGCTGTGTGCAGTGCCTGATAGGCGATCCAGGCAAAGGCAATCGACAGGAAAAACGCGAAAATATAGACGGGATAAATGCGTTTGATGCGTCGGGTTATGTAAGTCGAATAGTCTTCCGACAGCGAGGACATCATGACGAAAATCACGAAACCGCTCATGATGCAGAAGATTTGCACGCGGATTTTTTCATTGATCAGGGGTTTCAGCGCACCCATGCTGTCTGGGTCGATACCGGCTGCAGGCAGCAGGTGAACCAGAACAACCCATGCGGCCAGAAGACCGCGAAGACCCTCGAGCTGGTCAATTCTCTTCATCGATGGCTCCTCGGTAGAGTAAGCCAGCCCCGCCCTATAAAAACACGTCAGGCGTGCGATCACAACATGTTGCAGTGCAAAAAGGCGAACTCGGCTCTCTGCGCTTTGGTTGGCGAGACTCGTTTTTGCTTGTAATCGGCGTGCCGGTTTGCCATGTCACGCCCATGCATTTTTGAAAAATCTGGCAGTTTTGAAAGTCTGGAAGCATCTCATGGCCCACCGCATTTCCACCCTTGGCGAAATCACAGATCGGTTCGACGTTGTTCTTTCCGATGTCTGGGGTGTGCTGCACAATGGCGTAAGCGCCTTTCCGGATGCGGCCATCGCGCTGGAAGCGGCACGCAAGGCGGGCAAGACGGTGGTGCTCATCACCAACTCCCCACGCCCGGCCCCCGGCGTCATCACGCAGCTGCGCGCGCTGGGCATTCCCGATACGGCCTATGACCGCATCATCACCTCGGGCGATGTAACGCGTACCTTGATTTCGCAGGGTCCGAAAAAAGTCTTCCTGCTGGGGCCTGAGCGCGACATGCCGCTGCTGGAAGGTCTCGACATCGAAGTGGTGCCGGAAACGGAAGCGACTGCTGTCGTCTGCACCGGCTTCTTCGATGATGAAACCGAAACGCCGGAAGATTACACGGATATGCTCAAGGGCTTCGTTGCCCGCGGCGTGCCGATGATCTGCGCCAACCCCGATCTGGTGGTGGAACGTGGTGAGCGCATCATTCCCTGTGCCGGTGCCATGGCCGCTTATTTCGAGCAGCTGGGTGGCGAAGTGCGCATCGCGGGTAAGCCGCATGCGCCGATCTACGAGGCCTGTCTGGCTGCCGCCAAGGAAGTGCGCGGCGCGTTCACCAAGGATCGCGTTTTGGCCATCGGCGACGGCATGCCGACGGATGTGAAGGGCGCCATCGATGCGGGCCTGACGCTTCTTTATATCAGCGGTGGCATTCATGCGGCAGAATATACGTTGAATGGCGAGACGGACGAGGCCCTGCTGAATGCCTATCTCAAGGGCCAGAACGCGACACCCGGCTGGTGGATGCCTCGTTTGGCTTGAAGCGCTGGCTTGAAAACAGAGTTTGCCCATGACCGTTTTTCACCGCAATGAAAAGAAGGAGCCGCTGCCCGACAATTTGAAGGGCGGCGTCATCGCCATTGGCAATTTCGATGGTGTGCATCGCGGCCACCGCGCCGTGCTGGACCATGCGCTGGAGCTTGCCGCTTCGCGCAACGTTCCGGCTCTTGTCCTGACATTCGAGCCGCATCCGCGCACGGTATTCCGTCCCGAAACGCCGGTTTTCCGGCTCACGCCCGCATCCGTCAAGGCGCGGGTGCTGGAAGCGGAAGGGTTCAACTCCGTCATCGAATACCCGTTCGACCGGGATTTCTCACAGCGGTCTGCGGAAGATTTCGTCAAAGCCATTCTGGTCGACTGGCTGGGTGCCAGCGCCGTCGTGACCGGCGTGGATTTCCACTTCGGCAAGGGACGCGAGGGTGGCCCCGCCTATCTCATGGCGGCAGGCAAACGGCATGGCTTCGATGTCATGCTGATTGATTCCTTCCGCGATGAGGGTGCGGAAATTGTTTCCTCCAGCCGCATCCGTGAACTGCTGTCGCAGGGCGATGTCGCAGGTGCCGCTGGCCTGCTGGGTTATCGTTACACGGTCGAGGCCGAAGTCATCGGCGGGCAGAAGCTAGGCCGCACGCTGGGTTACCCCACCGCCAACATGGCGCTGCCGCCGGAAACGGAACTGAAGCCTGGAATCTATGCCGTGCGCTTCCGCCGCCCCGATGGCACGCTTCATGATGGCGTTGCCAGCTTTGGCTACCGCCCCACCGTCACCGACAATGGCGCGGCTCTTCTCGAAACATTCGTCTTCGATTTCTCCGGCGATCTCTATGGCGAAATCTGCGCTGTCTCCTTCTTCGGCCATCTACGGGACGAGCTGAAATTCGACGGGCTGGAGCCGCTGGTGGCGCAGATCAAGCGCGACGAGGAAGAGGCGAGGGCGCTGCTGTCAGGCGTAACGCCGCTCAGCGAACTGGACGCGAAAATCGCATTTTGATGGTTGGTGTCGGATTTGGCGACAGACATGAGCATTCAAACCGACAAACCTCTTCCTTTTTGCCGGAAAAACGCATAAACAACCGGCATGTACCAATTTCGGTTGACGTTCATTTCCCGAATTATTGGCCCGGCCTTTCGCGCGCAGTAAGCAGCCGAAAGGTCCGGGATTTCGGCGCTTGCCGCAAGCGCCTCTCCGCTTTGCCCCTCTTGCACTCAAGACGGCGCAACCCTGAAATTCTTTGGCAATTTCGGGCACGCCGCATAACGGTATGATCATGAACGACACCGCACAGACAATCGATTATTCCACCACGCTGTATCTGCCGCAGACGGATTTCCCCATGCGCGCCGGTCTGCCCCAGAAGGAGCCGGAAACGGTTGCCCGCTGGCAGCAGATGGGCCTTTACAAGAAGCTGCGCGCTTCCGCCGCTGGCCGCGAAAAATTCGTGCTGCATGATGGCCCTCCCTATGCCAACGGCAACATCCACATCGGCCATGCGCTGAACAAGATCCTGAAAGACGTCATCACCCGCTCGTTCCAGATGCGCGGTTTCGACGCCAATTACGTTCCCGGCTGGGATTGCCACGGCCTTCCTATCGAATGGAAGATCGAGGAAGCCTACCGCGCCAAGGGCAAGAACAAGGACGAGGTTCCGATCAACGAATTCCGTCAGGAATGCCGTGAGTTCGCGGCTGGATGGATCGAAAAGCAGTCCGCAGAATTCAAGCGTCTCGGCATCGAGGGCGATTTCGAACAGCCCTACACGACCATGAACTTCCACTCGGAAGCCCGCATCGCTGGCGAACTGCTGAAGATCGCCAAGAGCGGCCAGCTTTATCGCGGCTCTAAGCCGGTCATGTGGTCGGTGGTGGAACGCACGGCTTTGGCTGAGGCCGAGGTCGAGTATGCGGATGTCGAGAGCGATGCGATCTGGGTAAAGTTTCCGGTGGTTCAGATCGATCCTGCGGCTGAGAAGCTGCAAAGTGATGCCTATTTTAAACTCGTTCAGGCGAATGGTGGGCTTTCAGATGTAGAGAGAGAGGCGGCTCAGAGCCATGCTACGTTAAGCGGCGCAAGTGTTGTAATCTGGACAACGACCCCTTGGACAATTCCTGGAAATCGCGCGATCTCCTTCTCGGGAAGAGTTACCTACGGGCTTTACGAAGTAATTTCCGCTGCAAATGATTTTGGTCCTCAACCAGGCGAAAAGCTGCTATTCGCGACAGATTTGGCGACAGAGTGTGCAGCTAAAGCGAAAATAGAATTAAGGACTCTTCGCCTTGTTGCGGCCTCAGAGCTAGAGAACTTGGTTTGTGCTCATCCTTTAGCGGACCTTGGCTACTATTTTAAGGTGCCGATGCTTGAAGGGGATCACGTCACCGCTGACAGTGGTACGGGTTTTGTCCACACGGCACCCGGTCACGGTCGAGACGACTTTGATGTCTGGATGCAGAATGTGAACAAGTTCGGAGGTTACACGTCCACTCGAATCCCGTTTACCGTCGATGACGCTGGCTTCTACACCGAAGATGCCCCCGGTTTCGGCCCATCTGCTGAAGGCGGTGCTGCGCGCGTCATGGACGATAATGGCAAGAAGGGTGATGCCAATGAGCGTGTCATCAAGGCGCTGATCGCGGCCAACAACCTGTTTGCCCGTGGCCGTCTGAAGCACAGCTATCCGCATAGCTGGCGCTCCAAGAAGCCGGTCATCTTCCGCAATACGCCGCAGTGGTTCGTCTATATGGACAAGGAACTGGGCGATGGCACCACGCTGCGCTCGCGCTCCCTGTCGGCCATCGACGATACCCGTTTCGTGCCTGCCGCTGGCCAGAACCGCCTGCGCGCCATGATCGAGAACCGCCCGGATTGGGTGCTCTCGCGTCAGCGCGCCTGGGGCGTGCCTATCGCTGTGTTCGCAGATGAGCATGGCGAAGTGCTGCTGGACGAGGCCGTCAATGCCCGCATTCTGGAGGCCTTCGAGGCCGAAGGTGCCGATGCCTGGTTTGCCGATGGTGCCAAGGAGCGCTTCCTCGGCAACGACCACGATCACACCAAGTGGCATCAGGTGCGCGATATCCTCGACGTCTGGTTCGACTCGGGCTGCACGCACACCTTTACGCTGGAAGATCGTCCTGACCTGAAATGGCCTGCCGATGTCTATCTCGAAGGCTCCGACCAGCATCGTGGCTGGTTCCACTCGTCGCTGCTGGAAAGCTGCGCGACGCGGGGCCGCGCGCCTTACAACGCCGTCGTCACCCATGGTTTCACGATGGATGAGCAGGGGCGCAAGCAGTCCAAGTCTCTCGGCAACGTCGTGGCACCGCAGGACGTGATGAAGGAATCCGGCGCGGATATCCTGCGTCTGTGGGTCATGACCACGGATTACTGGGAAGACCAGCGTCTGGGCAAGGCCATCATCCAGACCAACATCGATGCCTATCGCAAGCTGCGCAACACCATCCGCTGGATGCTGGGCACGCTGGCGCATGACAAGGGCGATGACATTGCCTATGCCGATCTGCCGGAACTGGAACAGCTGATGCTGCACCGCCTGTCCGAGCTGGATCAGGTCGTGCGTGACGGCTACGATGCCTTCGATTTCAAGAAGATCACCCGCGCGCTGATCGACTTCGCCAATGTCGAGCTGTCGGCCTTCTACTTCGATATCCGCAAGGATGCGCTCTATTGCGACGCCCCGTCGTCGCTCAAGCGTCGCGCCTCGCTGTCGGTCATCGCAAAGCTGTTCGATTGCCTTGTCACATGGCTTGCCCCCATGCTGCCGTTTACGACGGAAGAGGCATGGCTTTCGCGTTACCCCGATGCGGAATCCGTGCACCTCGTCCAGTTCCCGGAGGTTCCTGCGGAATGGAAGAACGAGGCGCTGGAAGCCAAGTGGGATAAGATTCGCAAGGTGCGCACTGTCGTAACCGGCGCTCTGGAAGTCGAGCGCCGCGAAAAGCGTATCGGCTCTTCGCTGGAAGCGGCTCCCGTGGTGCACGTGGCCGATCCTGAACTGCTGGCCGCACTCGAAGGTCAGGATTTCGCGGAAATCTGCATCACCTCGGCTATCTCTGTGGTTGCAGGTGAAGGTTCGGCAGAGGCCTTCCGTCTGGGCGAAGTGCAGAAGGTTTCCGTCGAGCAGAAGCTTGCCGAAGGCCGCAAATGCGCCCGTTCCTGGCGCATCACCACCGATGTCGGCTCCGATCCTGCGTTCCCGGACGTATCGGCTCGCGATGCTGTCGCGCTGCGTGAACTTGGCGTCAGTGCTTAAGAAAAGTACCGGGTGAATTGCACTTTAGCCGTTCATCCGGTAAACCTGCCTGAAATTGGCCGGATTTTAGCATCAATGCGGGGCTACCGGTCGTCGGGACGGCTACAGTATCGGCCCGGAAATCGACGTCGATTTTCGGAATGCGCGATGACTAGATTAATATAAAGAGCGCCCTGTGGGTGTCCGGTAAGGACGCACGGCGCTTGGGGCGGAAGGGTTTCAATGAGCATGACGCAGAGTTTTCGCATGTACGGCACCATTTTTGGCGCAGTATCTGTTTGCCTTGCACTAGGCGCGTGCACCAGCCCGACCTATGGCACGGGAAAGACATCGGCTGAACAGCTGGTGGATGACCTTGGCAATGCCACCTCCATCACCGGCGATCAGAGCAAGCGCAACCTGAAATACAATCCGCGTCCCGGCCTCGTTGTTCCCGCCCAGGCCCGCGCCGAGCAGCTGGCGCAGCCGCAGCAGAGCCTTGCCAACCGCGAGACCAACCCGCAATGGCCCGAAACACCGGAAGAAGCCCGCGAACGCCTGCGTCAGGAAGCCGACGCCAACAAGGACAACCCGCATTACCGCTCGCCATTGCTGGCCGGTAACGGCACCAACGGTCAGATGACCGAAAGCCAGAAGTGGGAAGCTTTCCGCAAGGCCAAGGCCGATGCGCAGGGCGGCACCATCGTCAACAGCAACCAGCGCAAATTCCTGACCGACCCACCGGTCGAATACCGCAACCTGCCGCAGGATCAGCTGGCTGATCTGGGCGAGCCGGAAGCGAAGAAGGAAAAAGAGCGCAAGAAGAATGCCGCTATGGCGGGTACTGGCAAAAGCTGGTGGAACCCGTTCCAGTAAGGGTTGATGGGCGGCCGTGGCGACATTTATTGCCCAACGCGAAAAGCTTTATAAAATCCCACGCCCTTAACCTCCGTCATCCTCGGGCTTGACCCGAGGATCTAACGAGCCCCGACATTCAACGTGGTTAGACCCTCGGGACAAGCCCGAGGGTGACGTTGAGTGTGAGATGAGCGTGGCAACCCACCTTACACTGCACCATCATTCCGTTTCCCCTGAAAAAATTCCCGTAAAATCTCCGCACTCTCCACCTCCGCCATGCCGGAATAAATCTCCGGCGCGTGGTGGCAGGTCGGCTGGTTGAAGAAGCGCACGCCGCTCTCCACTGCACCGCCCTTCACATCATTGGCGCCATAATAGAGGCGGCGGATGCGGGCGAAGGATATGGCGGCGGCGCACATGGTGCAGGGTTCCAGCGTCACATAAAGGTCCGCGCCGGGCAGTCTTTCCTGTCCCAGTTCCTCGCAGGCCATGCGAATAACGGCGATTTCGGCGTGGGCGGTCACGTCGTTCAATTCGCGGGTTCGGTTGCCGGAACGGGCAATCACACGGCCATCCAGCACCAGCACCGCGCCGATGGGCACTTCGTCCCGTTGGCCTGCGGCCTGTGCTTCGGCGAGCGCCAGGTCCATGAAATGCGTCGTTTCCGCCATCGTCAGTGCAATTTCCTCTTAACCAGTGCCGCGCGACCTGATAGGACACGGCAAACAACAGGCAAACAACAAATGACATTCAAAGACAAGCCGAAGCGCGCTGGCGGCAAAACATTCGACCGTGACAGGAAGCCGAAGCCTTCGGCAAAGCCTGATGCGGCGCGCGAAAACAAGCCAGTGACGGCCAAGGCCGGGACTGTCGTGACCGAGACGGCACCCACCAAGCCCGAACGTATTTCCAAGATCATGGCGCGCGCAGGCGTGGCCTCGCGCCGCGATGTCGAGCGCATGATCATGGAAGGTCGCGTTTCGCTGAACGGCGTCAAGCTAGACAGCCCGGTGGTCAACGCCACCCTCGATGACAAGATCGAGGTCGATGGCGCGCCGATCCGTGGTGCGGAACGCACACGTCTGTGGCTCTATCACAAGCCTGCCGGTCTGGTGACGACCAATTCCGACCCGGAAGGACGTCCGACCGTTTTCGACAATCTGCCGAAGGAACTTCCCCGCGTCCTGTCCATCGGACGTCTGGATATCAACACCGAAGGCCTGCTGCTGTTGACCAATGATGGTGGTCTGTCGCGCGTTCTCGAACTGCCCACCACCGGCTGGCTGCGCCGTTACCGCGTGCGCGCCCATGGTGAGGTCGATCAGGCCGCATTGGACAAACTGAAGGACGGCATTGCCGTCGATGGCGTTCTCTACGGTGCCATTGATGCGACGCTGGACCGGACCCAGGGCCACAATGTGTGGATCACCATGGGTCTGCGCGAAGGCAAGAACCGCGAAATCAAGAACGTACTGGGCGCGCTGGGCCTCGAGGTTAACCGCCTCATTCGTATTTCCTATGGTCCTTTCCAGCTGGGTGACCTGCCGGAAAGCCAGGTGGTGGAAGTGCGTGGCCGCATGCTGCGCGACCAGCTTGGCCCGCGCCTGATCGAAGCCGCAGGCGCCAATTTCGATGCGCCGATATATGATGCGGTGGTTGACGAGGATGAAGCTCCGGTTCAGCGTCCCATCAAGTCCGAATGGACAAAGCGCGGCGATGCCGAGCAGAACCCGCGCGGCGGCAATTTTGCAGAAAAGCGCGACAATCCGCGCGACCGCGCGCAGGGCAAGCCGGATGCGAAGCGTCCCGGCAAGCCTTTCGCCAAGGGTCGTGATGAAGAGCGCGACGACGACCGTCCCAAGCGCCCGCCCATGGGCAGCAACCGCACCGCCAATGTGTGGATGGCGCCGGGTGCAAGGCCAACGCGCGATGGCAAGGAACGCAAGTCCGTGCGCGCCGAAGCCGAAAGCGTCTTCAAGAAACCATCCGCAGAAGCCGATGCCCGTCGCGCAATCGTCAGACATAGAGACGTCGATGGCGAATGGATCCGCGCAGACAAGCCCGCGCAGGACGACAGCCGTGGTCGCGGCAGAGGCGAACGCGGTGGCGAGCGCGGCGAGAAATCCTTTGGAGATCGCAAGCCGCGTGACGCAGGCGACCGTGGTGATCGCCCTCGTGGCGACCGGCCATTCAGCGCACGCCCGGACCGTGGCGACCGCCCGGCCCGGACAGGAGAACGCAGCGAACGCCCTTACGGCGACCGCAAGCCACATGATGGCGCTGAGCGCAGTGACCGTCCTCGCGGCGAACGCTCCTTTGGTGATCGTCCCGCCCGTTCGGAACGCCCTTTCGGCGACCGTCCGGCCCGCAGCGAGCGCCCCTTCAGTGACCGCAAGCCGCGCGAAGAGGGTGATCGTCCACGCGGTGAGCGTCCGTTCGGTGATAAGCCAAGGGGTGCAAAGCCCTTTGGCGACAAGCCGCGTGAAGGTCGTCCTTCCGGTGGTAAGCCGGGTGGTTTCGGCGGCAAGCCAGCATTCGGCAAACCGCGCGGCGAGCGCTCCGAAGGCGGATTTTCCGGCAAGGGGCCTGCCGGTGGCGGTAAAGGCGGAGATCGCAAGGGGCCAGGCAACGGTCCCGGCGGCAAAGGCCCAGGTGGCAAACCTTCTGGAGGCAGGGGAATGACGCGTAATGCGGATCGTAGGCGGTGAGTTTCGCGGCAGGTCTCTTGCCGCTCCGAAATCGAATACAATCAGGCCCACCATCGACCGTACGCGGGAAAGCCTCTTCAATATATTGAGCCACGCCTATCCGGAAAGTCTGGATGGGACGCGCATTCTCGATGTCTTTGCGGGCACGGGTGCGGTCGGGCTCGAGGCTCTGTCGCGCGGTTGCCGCGTGGCGCTGTTCGTTGAGAACGGCGTCGAGGGCAGGGGGCTTCTCTGGGAAAACATCGATGCTCTCGGTCTTCATGGCCGCGCGCGCATTCTGCGTCGTGATGCCACAAAGCTCGGCAGCGTCAACAATATCGAACCCTTCGATATGCTGTTTGCCGACCCGCCCTATGGCTATGGCCACGGTGAAAAAGCCATGCTGGCAGCCCATCAGGGTGGCTGGCTGGTGCCGGGCGCGCTTGCCATTCTGGAAGAACGTGCCGATGTTCTGGTGACGGTTGATCCCGTGTTCAAGCTTCTGGAAAGCCGCACCTTCGGCGATTCTATGATGCATTTTTACCGTTACGAGCCTTAAGCGCCGTTTTGGTCACGATGACGCGCGACCTTGTGTGCGCGTCACTCTCCTGTCGTCTTTGTGTCATAGAGCGGGACAGCACATGACATGAAGGAGAGTCCGCTCTCGTGGCTGACAAGAAAAAGAAACTCTCTGGCAAGAAGCGCAAACGCAAAGACGCGGCGAGAGACAATCCTGTAGCGCAAGTCCGTGATCCGACATTCGCATTGGCGCTGGGCGGCGGTGGCGCGCGCGGCATTTGCCATATCAACATCGTTGAAGCGCTGGACGAACTGGGCATTCGCCCGACTGCCATTGCGGGCTCCTCCATTGGCTCCATTATCGGCGCTGGCATGGCCGCAGGCATGAGCGGGCGTGATATCCGCGAATATACGCTGGAACTCATGGGCAAGAAGGGCAGTGTTGCCAACAAGCTCTGGAGCCTTGGGCCTGCCTCCATGCGCCACGCGGTTTTCGGCTTTCGTTTTGGACAATTCAATCTCGAACTCGTTCTCGATGCGCTTTTGCCATCCGGTTTGCCCAAGACGTTCGACGGGCTGAAAATTCCGCTGAAGGTCACGGCGACGGATTATTATGCGCAGTCGGAAGTCATCGTTGAAGATGGCGATCTCAGGCAGGCGCTTGCTGCGTCTTCCGCCATTCCCGCCCTGTTCATGCCCATCCGTATGAATGACCGTATCATGATCGATGGCGGCATTTTCAATCCCGTGCCTTATGATCATCTGCTGGACAAGGCGGATATCGTGATTGCGGTGGATGTGGTTGGCGGGCCGGAAGGCGATGGCACGACAATGCCCAGCCGCTTCGAGAGCCTGTTCGGTGCCAGCCAGTTGATGATGCAGTCGGTCATTTCTCTGAAACTGCGCATGCACCCGCCGCATATTTTCCTGCGCCCGCCGGTCAATCGCTTCAAGGTGCTGGATTTCCGCAAGGCGCATGAAATCCTGGCCGAATCTCAGGTCACCAAGGACGATCTCAAACGGCAGATCGAGATGCAGGTGGAGCTTTATCACCGCGGTCATGGCGTGGACGCGTAAGCATTTCGCTCAATTACCGGTGAAATGCGGCTTTGGCCTTGATGCGGCAGATGCGCCGCAATAAATGAAGGTCAACGAAAGGCTTAGCCCATGTCCTCAGATATCGATTCCTCCAAGCTTCTAGAGCGCGCCAGTGAACTGGTCGATCTGGCCCGCCGCGCAGGCGCGGACGAGGCGGACGCCGTCATCGTGCGGTCGCGCTCGCAATCCGTCGGCGTGCGGCTCGGCAAGGTGGAAAGCACGGAATCCTCCGAAAGCGACGATTTCTCGCTGCGCGTGTTTGTCGGCAAGCGCGTCGCCAGCGTTTCGGCCAATCCCGGTTTCGACCTGAAGACACTGGCCGAACGCGCCGTCGCCATGGCCAAGGTTTCGCCGGAAGACCCCTATGCCTGCCTTGCGGACAGCAACCGGCTGGCAAATTCCTACGAAGACCTGCAACTCTTCGACCCGACCGAAGTCTCCGCCGATGAGTTGCGTGAGGCAGCGCTGGCGACAGAAGAGGCGGCACTGGCCGTTCCGGGCGTCAGCAATTCTTCGGGCGCCGGGGCTTCCAGCGGTATGGGCGGTCTGGTGTTGGTCACCTCGCATGGCTTTGCTGGCAGTTACATGGGCAGCCGCTTCGGTCGCTCCGTCAGCGTTATCGCCGGTGAAGGCACAAAGATGGAGCGCGATTACGACTACGACAGCCGTCTCTATTTCGCCGATCTCGACAATCCTGAAGACATTGGCCGCCGTGCGGGTGAAAAAACGGTCAAACGTGTCAATCCACGTCAGGTCGATACCGGCAGCAACGTGACGGTCGTGTTCGATCCGCGCATCGCCCGTGGCTTCGTCGGCAGCATTGCCGGTGCCATCAATGGCGCATCGGTCGCTCGCAAGACCAGCTTCCTGCGCGACAAGATGGGCCAGCAGGTGCTGAAGAAGGGCCTGTCGATCACCGACGACCCCCAGATCGTGCGCGGACCATCCTCCCGCCCTTTCGATGGCGAAGGTGTGCGCGGTGAAAAGCTTGTGATGATCGAAGACGGCGTGCTGAAGCACTGGTTCCTTTCGACATCGACGGCGCGTGAAATCGGTCTGGAAACCAATGGACGCGGCGTTCGTGGCGGAACGTCGGTCTCTCCGGCCTCCACCAATCTGGCACTGGAGCCGGGCGATATCTCTCCTCAGGATTTGATTGCGCAGGTCGGCACCGGCTTTTACGTCACCGAACTGATCGGCCATGGCGCCAATCTGCTGACGGGTGAATATAGTTGCGGCGCAAGCGGGTTCTGGATCGAGAATGGCGAAAAAGCCTTCCCGGTATCCGAGGTGACGATTGCCTCCAACCTCAAGGACATGTTCATGCGGGTCACGCCTGCAAATGACATAGACCGCAAATATGGCGTGGCCGCACCGACGCTCGCCATCGAAGGCATGACCATAGCGGGACGCTGATACCGCCATTCGGCGGTTGCTTTGGCGCGCGTGCCATGCGCATGGTCAGGCTCTGGAAACAGGCCCTCATCAGGGCCATGCAACGAACGACGATGAAATGACCGATATGACAGGGGCAGACTGGCGCCCCGATCTCGACCTCATTGTGGATGCAGCCCGCCAAGCCGGGCGCGTCGCGCTGGATTTCTTCCGCAAAGACCCGGAGGTCTGGTGGAAGCAGGGCCATTCGCCGGTAAGCGCAGCGGACTATGCCGCCAATGAGGTTCTGGCAACGGTCCTGCGTGGTGCACGCCCTGACTATGGCTGGCTTTCGGAGGAAACGGACGATGATGAAGATCGTCTGACGCGAGACACCGTCTTCGTGGTCGACCCAATCGATGGCACGCGTGCCTTCATTGCCGGTAAGGATACATGGTGCGTCAGCGTTGCGGTCGTCCATCGCGGCAGACCGGTTGCCGCCGTGCTGGTTGCTCCTGCCTTCGACGAAGAATTTACCGCACTTCCTACCGGGCCTGCTTTGAAGAATGGCCAGCCCTTGGCGGTTTCACCCGCCGGTCGCGAGCAGATCGAGCTTGCCGCACCGGAAGACGTGATTGCGCGGCTTCCTCAGGATTTGAAATCGCGCGTCCACCGCATTGCGCATGTACCGTCGCTTGCCTACCGGCTTGCCATGGTGTCGGACGGGCGTATCGATGGGACTTTGGTCAAGGCCAGTTCCCATGATTGGGATCTGGCCGCTGCCGATCTCATTTTAGAGCGGGCAGGCGGGCAGCTGGTCAGCCTTGATGGAAAGCCGCTGATCTACAATCGACGCACGGTCAGTCACCCGGAATTGTGCGCCGCAGCAAATCATATCCTTCCAGCGCTGCTGGAGCCGCTGAACTTGTCGGCGAGAGGTTGATTTTCGCGGTGAAATCCCGCAGATGAGGGTCTTCTCGGGGCAATTGGAATATTAGAAAGAAGAGAAGAAAATGACTGTAGCAGGCGAACAGAAACAGCTTCTGCACCTCGTATTCGGCGGCGAGCTTGAAAATCTTCAGGACGTACAATTTCGCGATCTGAAGGCGCTCGATATCGTTGGCATCTTCCCGGACTATGCAACTGCGCTCACGGCGTGGAAGTCAAAGGCCCAGCAGACTGTGGATAACGCTCACATGCGTTATTTTATAGTGCATATGCACCGTCTGCTCGACCCGCAAAGCAAATAATCGCTGCGTTCCTACTTCCTTTGTACTATACCGGACAGAGCAAAAGGTTGTGCGAGTCCCGTAAGGGCACGCACAACATCTGGTTACCGCTTACATTTTTCGTGAGCCGATTTTTGTTCTGAAACAAAAAAGACGCATTTTTATATGAAATAGGCTTCCACACATCGACTGAAAAACGCTGACGCGGTTTTCGAAGATCCGATGGCTAAACAAAAAGATAGAGCTGCGCGGACACTTCCGTTTGTGCGACGCAATGCTCTGGCAGGGATCACAGGGGAAAGCATTGCGCGAAATGATCGAAGGCAGCATGTCATGAACAGCCGAATCGCACGTTTCGCCCTTTCGGGCTACAGAATTGCAGGCGTTGCCGCTTACCCTTTTGCCCGCCCCTATCTTATGTATCGTTCCGCCAAGGGCAAGGAAGACAAGCGCCGCCGTATGGAGCGCTTCGGCTATCCCAGTGCTGAGCGCCCGCGTGGCCCGCTCGTCTGGTTTCACGCCGCAAGCGTCGGTGAAACACTCGCTCTCGTTCCGCTCATCCGCGAAATCCGCAAACGCGATATTCACGTTCTTTTGACCACGGGCACGGTCACCTCGGCAGAGCTTAGCCGCACGCGTCTGGGTGATGACGTCATCCACCAATATGTCCCGCTCGACATCAAGATTTCCGTCAACCGTTTCCTGACCTATTGGGCGCCTGATGCGGCGATTACTGCCGAGTCCGAAATATGGCCAGTGACGATGATGGAGCTGGAGCGCCGTCACATTCCGCAAATCCGCGTCAATGCGCGTCTGTCGGATCGCTCCTTCGGGCGCTGGCACAGCCGTTCGGATTTTGCCGAGGCGCTGTTCAGCAAACTGGCTCTTGTGGTTGCGCAATCGGATTTGGATGCGGAGCGCTTCCGCGATCTCGGTTCATGGCCGGTCGTCGTCTCCGGCAATCTGAAGGGCGATACCGATCCACCACCTTGCGATGCCGCGCTGCTGGAAACCTATCGCCGCCAGATCGGCAACCGCAAGACATGGGCCGCCATCTCCACCTTTGATGGTGAGGAGAAGGCAGCCGGTACCGTGCATTCGGCCATCAAATCCCGCAACGGCCAACTGACCATCATCGTGCCACGTCACCCGGAACGGGCAGATGAAATCGAGACCATGCTGAAAGGCATGAACCTTAATGTGGCGCGCAGAAGCCGCAACGACGCCATCACGCCTCAGACGGATATTTTCCTCGGCGACAGCATCGGTGAGATGGGACTTTATCTGCGGCTGACGGAACTGGCTTTTGTCGGTCGTTCGCTGATGGCAGAAGGCGGGCAGAACCCGCTGGAACCCGCCATGCTTGGTTGCGCAGTCCTGTCCGGCGCGCATGTGCAAAACTTCCGCGAAGCCTATCAGAAGCTGCTGCGCTCCGGCGGCGGGCGTATTATTCGTGATGTAGAAATGCTGGCCAAGGCCGTGCATTACCTGCTCGTCAACGATAATGAGCGCTACAAGATGATCGATGCGGGTGGCCGGGTCATTCAGGATATGCGTGGCGCACTGTCTTCCACCGTCAAGGCGCTGGAACCCTATATCAACCCGCTGACGGTGACCGCGAAACTCCAGCCACGCAGCGCGGTTGGCTGATCCCATGGACGCGACAAACACGGCACGGTCGGTGGCTAGCATCGCCGCCATTCTGTTCGACAAGGACGGAACGCTCATCGGTTACGATGCCAGCTGGGGTCCGGTCAATCGTGAGCTTGCAGCCATTGCAGCGCAGGGCGATGCGGAGCTTGCCGACCGATTGCTTTTGGCCTGCGGCATGGACCCGGTTACGGGCCATGTCACGGCGGACAGTCTTCTGGCCGCCGGGAACACGGCACAGATTGCACAAGGTCTGGTCGCTGCCGGCTCGCCTTGTGATGTCTTGGAGCTGACGAAACGCCTCGACCGTTTGTTTACCGATGCGGCTGGAAAATCCGTCGCTGTGACTGATCTCAAGGCCTTCTTCGCTCGGCTGAAGGGCAGGGGCTACAAGCTCGGCATCGCATCCAGCGATAACGAAGCCTCCATTCGCGAACTGGCCAAACGGTTTGGCTTTGAGGCCGATCTCGATTTCGTCGCCGGTTACGATAGCGGCCATGGCACCAAGCCACAGCCTGGCATGGTTCTGGGTTTCTGCCAGGCTATCGGCCTGCTGCCGGAATGTGTTGCTGTGGTGGGTGACAACAATCACGATCTGCATATGGGCCGCAACGCTGGTGCTGGCCTGCGGGTGGCGGTGTTGACCGGCACGGGCTCTAAAGAGAGCCTGTCGGCGGACTGCGACTATTGTTTCGAGGATATTACAGGCCTCGAAAGCCTCTTGCCAGAGCGCGTGGCGTCTTAAGCATCGAGCCTGCAAACCACCTCTTTGCAAAATCCTTACCTTTCTGGCAGATAGCTGCTGCTACCAATTCGGGTAAAGCGGGAGTTTGGGGACGGATGGTTTCGGAAGCACCGCCATTCTGGTGGGAAAAATCCGGTTGGCAGGCTTGGGCGTTGGCGCCTTTTTCCTTCGTTTACGGCAAGGTCGCCGGGCGGACGATGAAAAAGGCAAAGCGCGCATCCGTGCATGTTCCCGTCATCTGCATCGGCAATTTTACCGTGGGTGGTGCGGGCAAGACCCCGACCGCGATTGCCATCGCCCGCGCCGCAATCGACAAGGGGCTGAAGCCCGGTTTTCTCAGCCGTGGTTATGGCGGCACGCTGGATGTAACCACGCTGGTCGATGCCAACCATCACCGTTCCGTCGATGTGGGCGATGAGCCGCTGTTGCTGGCGCGCGAGGCGATGACCGTCATCTCTCGCAGACGTGTCGAGGGCGCAAAGCGTCTGGTGGCCGAGGGTGTCGATCTCATCATCATGGATGACGGGTTTCAGAGCGCGCGGCTGACGCTGGATTATGCCCTCGTCGTCATCGATACGCAGCGCGGCATCGGCAATGGTCATCTCGTTCCCGGAGGTCCCGTCCGGGCACCGCTGGATGAGCAGATGCGCCAGCTGTCGGCCATCCTCAAGGTGGGAAGCGGCAATGCCGCAGATGCCATTGTCCGCACCACGGCGCGGGCCGGAAAGCCCGTTTTCGTCTCCTCCATTCAGCCGCGTCCGCAGCCGGGCTTTGAAGGCAAACGCGTTCTGGCCTATGCGGGCATTGCCGATCCCAACAAATTCTACCGCACGGTGGAGGAACTGGGCGGGCAGATCGTCTCCAAACGCTCCTTTCCCGACCACCACCATTTCAGCGACGAGGAAATCCGCGACTTGCTTGAGGAGGCCAACAGGCTCGATCTCTTGCCGGTAACGACCGCCAAGGATGCCGTGCGCCTGAACGGGCATCACGGGTTGACGTCAGAATTGCTCTCGAGCAGCCTCGTGATCGAGATTGACATGGCATTCGATGATCCCAATGCGGCAGGCACGATCATCGATGTTGCCATGGAGAATTGCCGCCGCCGAAAGCTGCAGCATTCCTAGCACTCTCTGCAACGTTGAATCTCACCGGCGTGAAGGAACAATCTGACGTTGGGGGGCTTTTCCTGAGAAGACGGGCATTCACTGTGCCCGCCAAAGGTTTCAGGAGGAATTCATGCCGCAGGGTACCGAAAAAAAGGTCTTCACCCCACGCGAAAGTCGTCAGGGTTTCCGTGGAAGCCCGGTTCTCGTCATTCTCGTCATCAGCCTGCTGCTGGCAGGTGCCGTCTGGATCGTCGCTGAGACGTGGGGCGAAAGCACAGCACCGGCCACGACTGAAACCCAGCCCGCCCCCGGTCCGTCAACACCGAATGCACCGGCTGATCCGGGTGCGAAGGGCGCCGGCTCTTTCGATAACAACACACCGTCAGGCACGACCCCTGCAACCGGCGGCACGGACAGCAATCCTAATCCGGGTCAGGCAACTCTGCCCGCGCAACCTGCACAACCCGCACCATAAAAACCGCATAGGAAAAAACCGGGCATTGCCCGGTTTTTTATGTCTTCAATAAACAGAACCGGGCAAATCGCCCGGCTCCTGTCGTATCGTCGATTTTATGCAGCCTTCTGAGCGGCGGCATTGACCGATGCGCTGGCCAGTTCGGTCAGCGATTCATCCGTTGTGGACTCTTCGGTCAGCGTGGCGTCCAGCAATGGCACGACCTTTGTGTGGCCAAGCTTTTCAGCCCATGCCTTCAGCGTGCCGTAGCGGGTAATTTCGTAATGCTCGACAGCCTGTGCGGAAGAAATCAGGCCAGCATCCAGTGCCGCAGTGCCCTTGTAATCTTCCATGATCTCTTCGCCTTCAGCGATGATGCCCTGGATTGCTTCGCAGGTCTTGCCCTGAGCGCGCTTGCCAATGAGTTCGAAGACTTCCTGAAGGCGTTCGATCTGCCCTTGGGTTTCTTCCTTGTGCTTTTCAAACGCCGCCTTCAGCTTCGGGTCAGTGGCTGCGCGTGCCATTTTCGGCAGAGCTTTCAGCACCTGACGTTCCGCGTAATAAATGTCTTTCAGCGTGTCGTAGAAAAGATCGTCGAGTGTCTTCTCGGCCATAGTCAGCTCCTATTGAAAATTGTGCGTGTGCATTGCAACGCTGATCTAACCAGCGCCATCAGCGAATGTTCCTGATGGGTTGTGCACAACGTCAATTTACTTTAGCAGGCCGTGAAATTCTGGCCGCTGGAGATCAGCTGGCGCGTTTCTGATTGGGCAGGGCTCCGGCGCGCTTTTCAGCTTCCATCGAGGCCTCGGCATCCGCATAGGGCTCCTGTCGCGCGACGCTCCAGTAGCGCAACTCGTCCAGCGGAATAAACTTGCCAGTCATGGCGCAGACGACATGCGAACCGGTCTGGACGATACGCATATCGCCGTCGAGATATTCGACCTTTGCTTCGCGATTGCCGCCGCCTTCAAATCTGTTCATTCTTCTAGTCTCCTGACGCTCTGTCTTTTTAACCGTGCCGTGGCGGGAATGCCAGCCTGAGGTGCGGGAATGTCTCAACTTCTGCCAAACAGTTTTTCGATGTCCGCAAGCTTCAGCTCGATATAGGTCGGACGTCCGTGGTTGCACTGGCCGGAACCCGGCGTGTTTTCCATCTGCCGCAGCAGCGCGTTCATCTCCTCCGGTCGCATGCGACGGCCTGAGCGCACCGAGCCATGGCAGGCCATGGTTGCGGCGACATATTCCAGCTTGTTGGCAAGGCTGCCCGCCGTGTCCCATTCAGCGATCTCGTCGGCCAGTTGCCGCACCAGACCCTGCACATTGACCTCACCCAGCATCGCCGGTGTCTCGCGCACCGCCACAGCTCCCGGCCCAAAGCGCTCGATGGCAAGCCCCATGCTGTCGAAGCCTTCGGCATGTTCCATCAGCCGGTCGCAGTCTTCTTCCGGCAGGTCGATGATTTCGGGAATCAGTAGCACTTGCGAAGGCGGGCGCTTGGAATGCAGGGCTTTGCGAATTTCCTCGAAGACGAGCCTCTCATGGGCCGCATGCTGATCGACAATGACGAGACCGTCTTCCGTCTGAGCAACGATGTAATTGGCGTGCACCTGCGCCCGCGCGGCCCCCAGCGGATAACGGGCAGTGTCCGTCACCGCTGTCGCATTGTCTGTGGGATCGGCTCTCTCCGCCCGCGCCGTCGGCATGGTGATGTCGGTAAATTGCGATTGCGCGGTTTCGCGCAGTGCCAGATCGCTTGAGACCGACAGCGGGCGCGATGGCGAGGTCGCAGGTGTCCATGCCTGCGACGAGAAGGGCCGAACTGTCGAAGGGCTGTAGCCGGGGCGAAACGCATTCATCATCTGCGCGGCGCCCGTCGTTGCGGCCCGGTCCCCCTCCCGGCTCAATGCCTGCCGCACGGCCCCGACGATCAGCCCGCGGATGAGGCCAGGGTCGCGAAAGCGCACATCGGATTTTGCCGGATGCACATTCACATCCACCAGCGCCGGGTCGAGCTTTAATGACAGAACTGCAATGGGGTAACGGCCATGCGGGATGGTTTCGGCATAGGCGCCACGAATGGCCGAAAGCAGAAGCTTATCCTGCACCGGGCGGCCATTGACGAACATATATTGATGGGCCGAATTGCCGCGATTGAAGGTCGGCACGCCCGCGAAGCCGGTCAAGGTCACGTCTTCGCGCTCGGCATCGATCTCTATGGCGTTGTCCTTGAAGTCGGCGCCAAGAATCTGAGCCATGCGCGCCAGATGATCTTCGCCCGTTGCCGGAAACTCCAGCGTCGAACGGTCGGTGCCTGACAGCACGAAGCGGATATGCGGAAAGGCAATCGCCATGCGCTTGACGATTTCGGTAATCGCAGCCGCTTCCGCCTTTTCGGTCTTGAGGAATTTCAGGCGCGCAGGCGTGGCGAAGAACAGATCGCGGACTTCGACAATGGTGCCGGTGTTGGATGGCGCAGGCCGCACTGGCGAAAGCTTGCCTCCGGCAACCGAAATGATGGCACCTTCTGCGGCGCCCTGCTGGCGGCTGGTGATGGTGAGTTTGGCCACAGAGCCGATGGAGGGCAGGGCCTCGCCACGAAAACCCAGCGTGCGGATATCGTCCAGCGTTGCCGAAATCTTCGAGGTGCAATGCCGGCGGATCGCCAGTTCCAGATCGTCGGGCGACATGCCGCAGCCATTATCCGAAATGCGCACTAACCCCTTGCCGCCGCCTGCGGTGGCGATTTCGATACGGGTCGCACCGGCATCGATGGCGTTTTCGATCAGTTCCTTGGCGGCACTTGAAGGGCGTTCGATGACTTCGCCGGCGGCAATCTGATTGATCAGGGTTTCTGAAAGCTGTTTGATGGACATGGGTACCATTTTCGTGGATTCGCGCGCCTTGTGAAAGCGAAATCACGCAAATCACCGGCCATGGCTT
The DNA here is from genome assembly GCA_900473205.1 of Hyphomicrobiales bacterium. GTDB lineage: Bacteria > Pseudomonadota > Alphaproteobacteria > Rhizobiales > Rhizobiaceae > Agrobacterium. The sequence continues at coordinate 128,663 of UCLB01000023.1, read as the reverse complement.
GGTTGTCCCGCTAAATATTTCTTGCACACAACGTTAAGTACCTCTTAAGGGAAAACTTCTAGGGTGCAGTCAGCTTGGAATGAATGCAGTATTATGTCCTTTCAGCATAGCGAAGGGGATATATGTGGCGGAAAGCAGGGGCCGCCACCCGATCTAGACCAATCTGCTTCAAGCACCGATCCCGCATGTCCGATTTCTTTAGCCATTTCCGTGTGGTCGTTGGCCAGTTTTTGTGAGTGTATTTCGCTTTGAGACGTGCGTGTGAGGGATTGCAATGAATGACGTGGCGTCGATGGGCGCAGATATTCAATCTGCGATGCTCGACGCCGTTTGCGATGCGATTTCCTCTGGGCTGATCATTTATGATCGTCACGACCATATCGTTTTCGCCAATCGCCGTCTTCTGACCTATCTGCCCGTCTGCGAAACCAAGCTCGTCGTCGGCACGCGCCTTCGGGATTTTCTGGCCGCCCTTTATGATGGGCGAAAGAAAGTCGATAGCGATTCCCTCCCACGCGGTGTGGAGCGCGATGACTGGATTGCCGAGCAATTGGCATCTCACTGGAAAGAGCGTTCGGAAACCGTGGAGCCTCGAGGTGGGGACAGATGGCTGCGTCTCATCAAACGCCGCATGCCCTCTGGCATGGGCATCTGCGTCATCACCGATATTTCCGAACAGAAGAAGCGTGAAGATCAGTGGCGTCTCGATATCGAGCGCGTGCAGTTGACCGAAGAAATTCTGGATACGCTGCCGCTGTCGGTCTTCGTCAAGGATCGTAACACCACCTATGTCGCCGTCAATAAGGCTGGCTGCTCGCTTCTGGAAACCTCAGCCGATCTCATTCTCGGTCGCACTGTATCGGATATCCATTCCGAACCGCTCGCGTCACGCATCGACGTAATGGATCGCCATGTGCTGGAAAGCGGCAGCCCGGCCATTTTGCCGGAGCGGGTGACGCGCCTGACGGGTGAGGAAGTCCTCGTCATCACCAGAAAGCAGCGCGTTGGTAAACCGGGCCGGTATTTTCTTGTCACGACCATGGATGACGTCACCGCCTTTGCAACGGCGGGAACGGATGGCAGCAGCGTTATTCGCGGCCTGGAACATATGTCGTTCACCCCGTCGTCTTATATGGATGACGAACACCATCAGGCCTCGCAGTTGCTGACGGGCCGCAGCATTCTTCTGGTTACGCCAAATACCGCGCTTGGCGAAGTCGCGCGTCGCAAAATGACCGCTGTTGGTGTGGATTGCGCGGTCGTGACCAGCCATGACGAACAAAAGGCCTTTATGGAATTTGCCGCATCGGCCAATGTCCGGGTCGATCTCGTGGTCGTTGATGTTCAACTGGACATCATTTGTCTCGATCTGCCCCAGACCTATGGCGTGGATGCCATGACGGTCGATGACTTCCAGCTGGAAAGCTCGCTGATCAACCAGATCACCCGCCATTTCCGGCTCAAGAACAGCGCCCTGTCTTCGCAGCAGGCGGATGGAAGCTGGGAAATATCCACCGGCACCCTGCCGTCCCCGGCTAAGAAGGCGACGCTTGACGTTCTCGTTGCGGAAGACAACGACATCAACAAGATCGTCTTTTCGCAAATCCTCGAAGGTCTGGGCCTGAGCTACAAGATTGCCGCCACTGGCAAGCTGGCGCTGCAAATCTTCGAGCAGGACAAGCCCACTTTTGTTCTGATGGATACGACCTTACCGGACTTCGATGGTTTCGAGGCGGCACGCAGGCTGCGCAAGATCATGGGCGCGGAGCGCATTCACACGCCCATCATCGGCGTCGTGCCGTTGGCATTTGAAGGTGACCGGCAGGCCTGCCTCGATGCGGGCATGGACGATATGATGCTCAAGCCCATCAGCCCGGATATGGTGGAGGCGATGATAAAACGGCACCTGCCGCAGCGCGAACATCGCATTCGTGGATGATCGACGCAAATTGCTTGAAACAGACCGGTTTACCCTGAAAATCGATGGCTATTTCGCAGAGTTTAGAGATAGTGTTTTCTTAAGAATCAAATCACATTGTCTGCGAAAATCTCATAGTCCGTTGATCAGGATGTGCGCATGAAATCCCCAGTCCAAAATGCGCCGCAGGTCAGCCAGCACGAGTTGCAGGCCATGGCTTACAGCGATCCGCTGACGGGTCTGGGCAACCGCTATCGCCTGCGCGACAAGATCCGCATGCTTGCCGCAGAGCGGGCCAGCGATCCCGCCCCCTTTACCATCGGTGTGGCCAATATTGACGGTTTCAAGCCGATCAACGATCTTTTCGGCGTTGAGGCGGGCGATGAAATTCTCTGTCAGGTCGCCCATCGCCTCAGGGCCTGTGTACCGGATGGCGCGGTCGTAACCCGTCACGATGGCGACGAATTCGCTTTTGTGCTGCCGCTGGTGTTTGAGCGACTGGGCGCGGAGCGCGTTGGCAACATGATCAAGGACGTGCTGTCTGCGCCTTACGATCTGGGTGATCGCAACGTGCGTCTATCCTCATCTTTCGGTTTCGCGATCTATCCATTTGCAGGCGAGGATTTCGAGGATTTGCTGAAAAGCGCCGAAACCGCGCTTTACCGTTCGAAACGTCGCGGTCGCGGCCAGATCACGGTTTATTCGCGCGAAATCGCGCAGGAAATGAAGCGGGCTACGCAGTTGGAACAGGCGCTTCGAAACGCCATCATCAGCGATGCGGTCGACGTCCATTTCCAGCCTATCGTGCGCCTCAGCGATGCAACGGTCATTGGCTTCGAGGCCCTTGCACGCTGGAATGATCCCGATCTCGGCTTCGTATCGCCCGCCGTCTTCGTACCATTGGCGGAAGAGCGTGGCTTTATCGACGCACTGTCCGAAACGCTTTTGCGCAAGGCGGCGGAAGCCGCACTGTCCTGGCCGCGAGAGCTGTTTCTGTCCTTCAATCTATCGTCCGCACAGTTGATGGACCCGACGACTGCGGAAAACATTCTGTCGATCCTGCGGCGCGTGGGTCTCGATCCACGCCGCCTGGAGCTGGAAATCACCGAAACGGCGGTCATGACATCCGCCGATACTGCCCAGCGCATCATCAGCGAGCTTCAGCAGGCAGGCGTGCGTATTTCCCTTGACGATTTCGGCACGGGCCAGTCGAGCCTAGGGCGTTTGCGGGACTTCTCCTTCGACAAGGTAAAGATCGACCGCGCCTTCGTTTCTCGCATCAGCACCGACCGTCCGTCCGAACACATCATCAAGGCCATTGTCGCCATGTGCGATGGGCTGGATCTTGAGGTTGTCGCAGAGGGTATCGAGGACAAGACGGAAGCGGAAAAACTGCGCAGCCTCGGTTGCGCCATGGGTCAGGGCTATTTCTACGGCCGCCCGGTGGATGCCGCCGCGACCCACCGCTATCTCCAGGAGAATTACCGCGACGTTCCAGCCTCTGGCTTGGATTTCGGGTAGCAAGGACGCGGGTGTCACACTTTCGCCCGTGGGTCAAACCTGCCCGCCGTCATGCTCAGGCTTGTCCCGAGCATCTAACGAACCACAACATTCAACGTGATCAGATCCTCGGGACAAGCCCGAGGATGACGAAAAGTGGGCGTCTGTGGACTGACGGGGCATGGCTGAAGTGGAAATCAATCAAACCCTATAAGCCCCATCCAGCACACCCTTCACCTCGATCCCGAGATCAAAGGTCGTACCGAACAGCGGGTTGGCCTTCACCGTCGCATCATCCAGGCCTTCGCAGGCGGAGGTGACGGCGAGGCGATTGGCGGCTGGGCCGAAGAATGCCGGGCAGGTCGTCTGCTTTGCTGGCACCTCATAGCGGTCGAGATGCTGGCCGGTCGGGGAATAGCGGTCCACGGCACCCATGCCCCAGCGGGCGTTCCAGATGTGGCCATCAGCATCGCAAACCGATCCGTCAATGCCACCATCCTTGCCTGCCTGATCGACAAGCACCTTGCCGGGGCCGGTTGGCAGGCCGGTTGCTGGATCGACGGGGACGGCCATCAACTTGTTGGCACGCGTGTCGACATAATAGCCGGTCGCGCCATCCGGTGAGAAGCAGATGGAGTTGGAGATGCTGATATTCTCGAACAGCGTCGTCACCACGCCCTTGGCGACATGGTAGATGCCGCCTGCGCCGTCCTCGGCCTTTTTGCCCATGGTGCCGATCCACAGCGCGCCGCTCTGGTGCACGCGACCGTCGTTAGAGCGGTTTCCGGGTTTGCCGGGCTCGAAATCGGCGTGGAGGAAGAGGTCACCTGTGGCCCGGTCGCGGATGAACAGGCCTTCGTCGGAGGCCAGCAACTGGCGCTTCTCATCGATCCGCGCCACGACGCTTGCCATGAAGGGGAGGGCATGCACGGTCTTTTCGCCCGTTGCCGGATCGAGTTCGTGCAGTTCCTTTCCGAGAATGTTCAGCCAGCAGAGCCTATTGGTCAGCGGATCGAAACTCGGGCCTTCGCCCAGATGCATCTGTGTCGCGTCCAGCACCTTGCCTGCAAATGTGTGGATGTCAGCCATGGCTCAAGCTCCAATCGCGATATCATAGGCCTTGATGGTGACGAGCGCGCGCTCATGCACATCTGCTGCTGTCATGCCAGGCTTGTAGAGACTGGTGCCAAGGCCGAAGGCTGTGACGCCGATGCTGGTGTAGTCGCTGAAATTCTTGTCGGAAACGCCGCCGACAGCCGCAACCATCGTGTCCTTGGGCAGAATGGCGCGGATGGCGTTGATACCCGATGGTCCAAGAACGCTGGCGGGGAAGAATTTGAGGCCAGTAGCACCGGCTTTCAGCGCCAGCAGAGCTTCAGTCGGTGTCAAAACACCGGGCATGGTGACCATGCCCTTTTCACGCGCCGCCGTGATGACGTCGACATCGACATTGGGGCTCACCATCAGCTTGCCGCCTGCCGCATCCAAATTCTTTACATCGTCAACGGTCAGCACGGTGCCAGCACCGATCAGCGCATCTGCCGGGGCAAGCTTTGCGGCGATTTCGATGGAGCGGAAAGCGTCTGGCGAGTTGAGGGGAATTTCAATGGCGCGCAGGCCGCTTTCCAGCAGCACGTTGACCACGCCCTCGGTTTCTTCCGGCCGGATGCCGCGCAGGATGGCGACGAGCGGGTACTTCATTGATGGGAAGGGAATACGCATTCTAAAATCTCCTCAGTGCCAGATGGCATGTGCGGCGGCGACAAGCCCGTGGCGAACGGCTTCATCGGCATCGATGGTTACGAAATTGATGGACAGGGCGTCGAAGGCCGCCTTGTAAAGCGCACCCAATGCGCCGGATGCAATCAGCACCACCTTTGCGCTTTTCGGTGCGGTGGAATGGGCGCCAGCAATCTCCAGCCCGATCATGGTACCGGAAAGCTTTGCCTTCGCATCTGTCGCGGAAAGACCGTGCAGCAGTTGCCCGGACCGCACCGTGAACAGCCGGTTCGTCGCCATTTGCGGGTTGGCGTAGCTATCCGCCACGGCAGCGCGGAAAGCGGGAAGATCACCGGTAAAGGCTTGCGCCTCGGCAATGGCATGCGACAGGATGGAGTGTTTGGAAATGACGTCGAACAATTCGCCGGTCATGAAGGTGGCAAAGCCGGTGACTTTCAGATTACTGACGCCGACCCATTTGGAATGGGTGCCGGGCATGCAGACCAGTTGTTCGCCGGTTTTGTAATCGGCAGACAAGGCACCCAGAAGCTGGGTTTCTTCTCCGCGGATCACATCGGGTGTTTCCGTCGCGCGCTGGGCAAGACCCGGTAGAATACGGATATCGTCTGCCTGACCCGGCACGCGCACCGCACCTTTCAAAACCTCTGAGAGATCGGCGGGCACATCCACATAACCTGCTTCCACCCAGCCCTGCCGCGCACCCGCCATGCCGCAGATGATGACCGGAAGGCCGGACGGTGCGGAAAGGGCGGCTAGATGGGAAGCCAGCACTTCCGGGAAACCGGTTTTCATAGCCGTTGTCATGCCCTCGGCGCTGCGTCGCTCGCCCAGTATGTCGCCGGATTTGCTCATCAGCCAAAGCCGGAAACTGGTCGTACCCCAGTCCACGGCAACAAATGCGGCATCGGACATTACAAAAGACCTCCATCGATGATGATTGTTTGGGCCGTCATGGCGACAGATGCCGAAGAGGCCAGAAAGAGACAGGGACCGGTAAGATCATCCGCCGTCAATGCGCGCTTGAGGCATTGGCGGGAAACCCCTTGCGAAATCGAATCGTCGGTCAGCCAGAGTTCCCTCTGCCGCTCGGTCACGATCATGCCCGGTAGAATAGCGTTGACGCGGATGTTTTCAGGCCCAAGCCGTCCGGCAAGGCTTTTCGTCAGGCCGACGATACCGGCTTTTGCTGCGGCATAGGCCGGCAATTCGCCCATGTTCAACAGATAGGAAATGGACGAGAAATTGATGATCGAAGCACCATGCGCCTTGCGCAGATAGGGCAGCGCCGCTTGTGTTACGAAAAATACCGGCTTCAGATTGACCGCGTGGTTCGCATCCCAGTAATCGCTGGTTAAGGTGTCGATATCGTGTCGGTCATCCCAGGCGGCGTTGTTCACCAGAACCTTGATGCCATCAGTTGCTTCTGCCGCCGTCTCTACGGCATGTGCCAATTGGGATTGGGCGCGAAGATCGGCCTCGATGAATGTTACGGGATGCCGGGTTTTCCGGGATAGCGTTTCGACAAGGTTTTGGCTGGCGGAAACATTGATATCGATGAAGGCGACTTTTGCGCCTTGCTCGGCAAAGGCCGTAACCAGCGATGCGCCGATGCCCGAACCGCCGCCGGTAATGAGAACGCCCTGATCCGCAAATTCGGAAAACGGTCCAGAATTTTCCGCCATCACGCCTCCCAGCACGGATTGCAAGTTCCATTATTTGGAACTAAGTTTCATTTGACGGAATAGTGCCCTTTCCGCCTCTGAAATGTCAAGCGCGGCAATGTCGCACATGGAGATAACATGGCGTCCCATTCAACCGAAAAGACAACGGATAGCACCACCGGAACGTTAGGAAAGGCAATCGCGCTGCTGGAACTCGTTGTCATGTCGCCGCAGCCGCTCCGCTTCACCGATATTCTCCAGCGCTCTGGCCAGCCGCGTGGCACGCTCCATCGGCAGCTTGTTCATCTGCTCGAAGAGGGCTTGCTGGAGCAGAAGGACGACCAGACCTATGTCGCGGGCGTGCGGCTTCTGACATTCGCCTCACAGGCATGGAGCGGCAACGACCTGCGCTCCATAGCCGCACCGCATCTGCGTGTTTTGCATGAAAAGACACAGGAATCTGTTCATCTCGGCGTGCTGCGCGGTGCCGAAATCGTCTATCTCGACAAGATCGATGGCAAGCATGCGGTGCGCATGTATTCGCAAATCGGACGCGTGTCTCCGGCCTATTGCACCGGTGTCGGCAAGGCTGCGCTTTCACTGCTTTCCGATGCGGAACTGGATGACGTCGCCAGCGCAATGGTCTTTCATCCCTACACGCAAAATACCATTATTTCTACAACCCAACTAAAACAAGAAATTAATAATATTCGACACTGCGGATACGGCTTCGATCTGGAGGAGCATGAGACCGGAATTCAGTGCATCGCGGTGCCGGTTTCGGCGCGGGGCAGATATTTTCATGCCGCCATCTCGGTCACCGGACCGGCCTATAGACTAACGCGAGAGCGCCTTGAAGGCTGGTCTGAACTGGTGCAAGAAGCAGCGCGGAATATTTCTTTAGATATTTCGGTGCGTCTGCCGCCTGCGCAAGAATGAAGCCATAGAAATTATCTGTAAATGTACAATAACAATCTTTAGATTCGAAAATGATATGAAACTTCGTATCAACTTTTGTTTGCAAAAATATAATGAATTGGTAATTATTGCCGTAACAATTTTCTGTTAGCCAGATTCATCCTTTTAAGCTTACCTTGTAAAGAATCAGAACCAATGTTGAAGCCAGAGATTTCCAGTTCTACGCTTCCCGGTGCAGAATGCGCGGAGGAGATTGCCGAACTGAAAACCCAGTTCGATATTTTCCGTTTTCTCAAGAGGATCACGGAAGCCTGGGGCATGAAAGCCTTCATGGTGCTCAACCTTCCGTCCCATATTTCCCTGGAGCTGTCGCAGCACACCGTCATTACCAATTGGCCCGCAGAGCTTCTGCATCAATATGACAATGCGGGCCTGCTAAGCCGGAGCAATGTGTTTCGCACCCTGAGACAGTCCTCTGTACCCTTTCTCGTCGACGCCGATCTTGCGTTGCAGGGGCATGGCGATGCTGCAGCCAAAACTGTTGCGGAGTTGTTCGACCGCTTCGATATGAAAACGTCGCTGTGGTGCCCCGTGCATGATCCTTCGGGTCAAAGAGGCGCAGTGTCGTTTCACGGCAACAAGACGCTGTTCCAGCCCAGATGCATCGCTGAAATTTCCTTCATAGCCGCACATGTCTTCAGCCGTCTCGCCTATGTGCGCAGTCTCGATGCCCGCATCCCCGAAACGCTGACAGATCGCGAGATCGACTGTCTCAATTGGACAGCAGCGGGAAAGACCAGCGCGGAGATCGCCGAAATTCTTGTTCTGTCCGAACATACGGTCAATCATTACCTCAATCGCGCGACCAAAAAGCTCAATACGGTCAACCGTACGCAGGCCGTTGCAAAAGCGTTGCGCGTTGGCCTGATAAAATAGGAATATTTTCGATTTTTTGATTGTACTCTGCATCAACGTGCGCAATTCTCGAATTGCTCACGGCAGAGGAGATTCGTTTGTCGGCTTCGAAAAGCTTCAAGGCTGGTTTTTCTCCGACAATTGATTGTGCGGTTCTTGTTGTCGCAGCCGAAAAAGGTTTCGCCACGGATGAGGGGCTTTCCCTCGAACTCGTCAAAAAAGCATCCGCACGCGAGTTGCTGGCCGGATGGGACAAGGGCGAGCTCCACGGCCTGCATCTTTCCGCATCCCTGCCGGTTGCTTCCGCTCTGGGCCTGCCCGATCTTCCCGCTGATCTGATCGCCCCCTTTGTTCTTGCCACAGGCGGCGCGACCTTTGCCGTCTCGCAGATAGTGCATGACGATCTGGTAGAGCAGGGTATGAAAATCCCCGACCCCGGCACCGTCGCCAGGGCGCTCGCCCGCGTGGCGGCATCGCGCCAGACAGCGGGGTTGAAACCGCTCAAGCTTGCGGTCGAACATCCTCTGGCAGTCTCGATGTTCGAACTGCGTTATCTCCTGGACAATGCTCGCCTGCGACTCGAGCGTGACATCACGCTTGTAGAAGTGGCACCCGCCGCCATGCCGCAAATGCTGGAAGCGGTCGAGATCGATGGCTTCTATGTTGCAGAACCCTACGGCACCGCGGCCGTTCTGCGCGGAACGGCGAGGATCATCACCACCAAATCCCACATCTGGCAGAATGCGCCGGAAAAGGTGCTGGCCGTCTCGCGGGATTGGGCAGGGGCCGAACCGGCAACACTGGAAGCGCTGTTGCGCGCCCTTTACCGTGCTGGCGAATGGTGCGCCATCAACGCCAATATAGAAGAGCTGGCAGGCATTCTGGCCGCCCCTCATTATCTCGATATGGAGGGTGATCTCATTCTGCCGGCGCTCACCGGCTTTATCTCGCATTCGCCTGCCCGCATGCTGGAATGCAGCGGCTTCTTTTCCACCAGCGGCAAGGCGGCGAATTTCCCCTGGCAGAGCCAAGCGCTGTGGTTCTTTTCGCAGATGCTGCGATGGAACGATTGCCCGCCGGAATTCTCAGGCGATGTCAAAGCCTATGAGGCAGCCTGCGAGGCCTTCCGCCCGGATATTTTCCGCAAGGCGATCAAGCCGCTTTTCGCCCCTGTGCCATCAGCCAACATGAAGCTCGAAGGCACGCTGCACATGCCGGTCGATGTCGGCGCCTCCCGCTCCGGTCTCGTACTAGGCCCGGATGCGTTTTTCGACGGTCGTGTCTTCGATCCGGAAAAATTCGATACGGGTAGCGAAAGCTGATCAATCCATTCTGTGATGTGCGGATTGCGCTTTATCATTGGCGAAACCCGCACGCTTGGTTATTGAAGACCAACGCATGGAGGCGTTGAACGCTCTCATTACTGAAATCTACGCGTCGTGCTGTCCCAAATCCTTGCGATTTGCGGGCCGAGGCTGTGGGTATAACGGACATTGACATGACACAGGTCGATAAGAAGCAGATCGAACAGGCACTGGAAAACGTCGTCTATCCGGGCGGCGACAGAAGCATCATGGCGCTTGGCATGGTGTCGGAAATCTTCATTGCCGATGCCAAGGCCTTCTTCTCCATCACCGTCCCGGCAGACAAGGCCGATTCCATGGAGCCGCTGCGGCTGACTGCCGAAAAAGCGGCACTCGGCGTTCCCGGCATCAAATCCGCCATGGTCGCGCTCACGGCGGATCGTAAAGCTGGCTCTGTCCCGGCACAAAAAGCCCCACCGCCACCGGTAAAATCCGCTGCGCCGCAACCCCGCACAAAGGCTGGTGTTCCCGGCATCGGTGCCATCATCGCTGTCGCCTCCGGCAAGGGTGGCGTGGGCAAATCGACAACTGCCGTCAATCTGGCGCTTGGTCTTCAGACGCTTGGCCTGCGCGTTGGCATTCTCGATGCCGATATTTACGGCCCCTCGCTGCCGCGACTGTTGAAACTGTCCGGTCGCCCGCAGCAGGCGGAAGGTCGCATCATCATTCCCATGGAAAATTATGGCCTGAAGGTCATGTCCATGGGTTTTCTGGTGGATGAAGAAGCGGCAATGATCTGGCGCGGGCCCATGGTTCAATCCGCCTTGATGCAGATGCTGCGGGAAGTGGCATGGGGCGAACTCGATGTTCTGGTTCTCGACATGCCGCCCGGCACGGGAGACGCGCAGCTGACCATCGCCCAGCAGGTGCCGCTAGCAGGGGCCGTCATCGTTTCCACGCCGCAGGATCTGGCGCTGATCGATGCGCGCAAGGGCATCACCATGTTCCGCAAGGTCGAAGTGCCGCTTTTGGGTGTCGTCGAAAATATGAGCTACTTCATCGCACCGGATACGGGCGCACGCTACGATATTTTTGGCCATGGCGGCGCGCGCGCTGAAGCAGAACGTATCGGCGTTCCCTTCCTCGGGGAAGTGCCACTCACCATCTCCATCCGCGAATTGTCGGATGCCGGAACACCTGTCGTGGTGGCAGAGCCGGATGGCCCGCAGGCCCAGATTTACCGGGACATTGCGGAGAAAGTCTGGACACAGGTGGGGGCAGGGCTGCGCAAGCCCGCGCCACGCATTGTCTTCGAATAACGACGCCGGATTGATGCAGCCCACGCATAGCACTCGTTCTCTAGCACAACTTGACACGCCCGCGCTTAGGTAGAAAGCGCGGGCGATTTTCTGTTTTAACGAGAGTAAGAATCGTCCTTATCTGCTTCTGAAAACGCGGTAACGCCTTGAATGTAGGGTAGTTTCTTCAGAGTTATCGGCTAGGAAAAGCAAGCGGTTTGGGGAGGCGATTTGTGCGGCTCGGCTTGGGGTGAAAAGCAGCTGTAAAAGCGCTGCGAAAAATACCCCTTGATTCTTGAAGGCATTGAGAGCATAGCCCTGCGCCGTTTGATCCGCCGTCCATCCGGGCGTTTGCGGAAGCCACACATGATGTGTTAGAGCAGCATATCGACCTCTGTCGGTGTGCTGACCGGAGAAACTGATTGATCAAAGCCTATCGCTCGAATTGCGAGGCAATCAGCCTGTCGGCGGACCGTTCGGTCCCGCAGATTTCGGACGATATTGTCTGGATCGATCTCATCAATCCCGAAAGAGCCGAAGAGCTTTACGTCGAAAATCTACTCGGCGTCGAATTGCCCACCCGCGAAGATCTGAAAGACATCGAACCATCCAGCCGCCTTTACGTGGAAGATGGGAATGTCTTCATGACCGGTTCTTTGGTGTGGAATGCGGATTCCAAAGACCCACGGCTGACGGATGTCGCTTTCATTCTCGCCGGAAAACGCTTGGTCACGATCCGTTACGCAGAGCCAAAGTCCTTCAATCTCTTCATCGGGGCCATTTCCCGCGTTCCGCATGAGATGCGCAGCGGCACGGCGCTGCTGTTGAAGCTTCTCGAAACCATCGTGGATCGCACCGCCGAAATTCTGGAAAATTCCGTCGTCCGCATCGATGATGTGGCCGCAGGCATTTTTGGAGAGCAGGCGCGCAGCAAGCGCAAGGCACCGCGCTATCTGGAAGACAAGATTGCCGATATCTCCGGCTATCACCGGCTGATATCGAAGGTGCGCGACAGTCTGGCATCGCTTGCCCGTTTGCAATCCTTCCTGCAAGCCACACCCAATGTGCAGCAGGACAAGGAAAACAAGGAAACGGGCCGCTCCATTGGCCGGGATATTCAGTCCCTGTCGGAACATGCTTCATTTATATCCGGCAATCTCACCTTTTTGCTGGATGCGTCGCTCGGCATGATCAATGTCGAACAGAACGCCATCATCAAGATTTTCTCCATCGCGTCGGTCGTGTTTTTGCCACCAACGCTCGTGGCATCCGTTTACGGAATGAACTTTAATGTCATGCCGGAGTTGCAGTGGTCCTATGGATATCCACTGGCAGTCTTCGTCATGCTCATATCGGCCATCATTCCGTTCATCTTTTTCCGTTGGAAGGGCTGGCTCTAACCGGTCAGAATCAACATGTCTCATGCCTTGGATAAGGAACATATCGACAAGCCGGGCGCGGATGATCACCGCCTCAAGGGCCTGTTTCCAGCAATGCTGGGCTCGATCGGCGTCGTTTACGGCGATATCGGCACCAGCCCGCTTTATGCTTTTCGCGAAGCCCTGAAGCCCATCTCTTATGATGGCGTCACGGAATCAGAGGTCATCGGCCTCATCTCGTTGATGATCTGGGCGCTAACCATCATCGTCACCATCAAATACATCTGTTTCCTGCTGCGCGCAGACAATGACGGCGAAGGCGGCACGCTTTCACTGCTGGCGCTGTTGATGAAGACCGCCGGTGCGAAACGTGGTGTCCTTATTATGCTGGGCCTCATCGGCGCCGCACTTTTTCTCGGCGATGCGATGATTACGCCTGCTCTTTCCGTCCTTTCGGCGGTGGAAGGCCTGAAACTCGTCACGCCGCAGATGGATTCCTTCATCATTCCCATTTCCGTCGGCATTCTGGTTGGCCTGTTTGCCATCCAGTCTCATGGTACGGAAACGGTTGCCAAATTTTTCGGCCCGATCACGGCCGTCTGGTTCATCGTCATGGGCCTCGTCGGGCTGCTGCACATCTCGGATGACTACAGCATCCTCTATGCATTCAATCCCTGGCACGCCGTCGAGTTTCTGATGGCCGAGGGCTTTTACGGTCTTGTCGTTCTTGGTGCTGTCTTCCTGACCATCACCGGTGCTGAAGCGCTCTATGCGGATTTGGGCCATTTCGGACGCAGACCCATTCAGTGGGCGTGGTTCGTGCTGGTGTTTCCGGCGTTGACGCTCAATTATCTCGGGCAGGGCGCTCTGGTTCTCAAAGACCCGGCGGCAATGTCCAATCCTTTCTATCTGATGTTCCCGCAATGGGCGATTCTGCCGGCTGTCATTCTAGCAACGGCGGCCACTATTATTGCCAGCCAGGCGGTCATAACAGGCGCGTTCTCACTGGTGCGTCAGGCCATCAACCTCGGCTATCTGCCGCGTATGGAAATCCTGTTCACGTCCGAAACCAATACGGGACAGATTTACCTTCCATCCGTCAACACCGTTCTCCTGTTGGGTGTCGTCGCGCTGGTGCTGACCTTCAAAAGCTCGGATGCGCTAGCCACTGCCTACGGTATTTCGGTTACCGGCGCGATGGTCGTTACCAGCCTGTTGTTCTTCCAGTTCGCCCGTAGCCATTGGAAATGGTCGAGATCGCTGGCCATGCTGGTCATCTTCCCGTTCATTTCGCTGGAGCTGATCTTCCTCGGGGCAAACCTGCTGAAAATTCATGATGGCGGTTATGTGCCGGTGCTGCTGGCCGTTGCCTTCACCATTATCATGACGACATGGCAGCGTGGATCAAAAATCCTTTTCGCCAAAACCCGTCGCACGGACGTGCCGCTCAAGGCCTTCGTCGCTTCGGTTGAAAAGGAAAGCGCCCATGCGCCGGTTCGCATTCCCGGCACGGCGATCTTCCTCACCGGCGATCCGGAAACGGCACCTGCGGCGCTATTGCACAATCTCAAGCACAATCACGTTCTGCACGACAAGAATGTCATTCTGACGATCCGCACCGAAGACACGCCGCGTGTTCACCCCGACAAGCGCTATACGATCACCAAGGTCAGTGAGCGCTTCGTCGTCGTCGAACTGCATTTCGGCTTCATGGAAACGCAGAACGTCACGCAGGCCTTAGGTTATCTGCGCCGCACCGGGTACAAGTTCGATATCATGTCGACATCTTTCTATCTGGGCAGACGCAAGCTCGTACCAGACCCTAAGTCGGGCATGCCCGGCTGGCAGAACCGCCTGTTCATCGGCCTTGCCGAAACCGCGGCAGATCCTTCGGATTATTTCCGCCTTCCGGCAAACCGCGTGGTGGAACTCGGCTCTCACGTCGTGATCTGATCCACCCGCAATCCTGAATAAGAACGCAAGCGCCATCCTCTCCGCGAGGGTGGCGCTTTCTTTATATGCGGACACGCTAACGTGAAGACGCCCAAACCGGCCCTGTTAACCAAGCATCAAGGTTAATGAGAGATTATCCCGTGCTGTAGCAGTGAGTTGCGTCTGTGTGTCCGGAGTGCTGGTTTTGCGTTCAAGAAAAGTATCGCGTCGCGGGTCCTTCTTCTCGTTTGAGAAATGGACATCGCCTGTCGTCTTCGGCCTTGCCGCATGGCTCGCCTTTCCCTCCTTCGCCGCGCGCGCCGATCTGGCATCGCTTCTTGCCGGGCTTGATGGCGGTGGGGAACAGTGGCGCATGGTGCTGACCAATTCCCCTGCAGGCTCTGTCCATAATGCCTCGCTCGCCTTCAACGAGGCCAACCCCGCATCTGCCCTGACCGGTGCCGGAATGATCACGCCCGATGGTCGCAAGGTCGCCTTCGTGACCGGCAAGAGCGGCAAGCAGACCTCACCCGATAGCGACCGCGTCAACCGCGCCGCCAAGAAGGGCCGGGTGGTCTCCACCGAAATCATGCAGCCACCGAAATCCTTCACCGCAGGCTCCGTACTACAGCGTACCAGTATGCTGGATATCGAGCCGCTGAAGCGCAAGGACCGCACCGCCTTCGTCAAACAGAAGAAGAGCAACGAGATCGAACTCGCCTCCTTCTATTTCCGCCGCGACGAGACCAAGACGGAAAAAAGCGTTTCGCCCATGGTGGCAGCGCTGATTACCAACCGCACACCGGATGTGTTGGCGACGGCCTATGCGCCTGCCGAACCGGATTTCGCCCGCGAATCGCCATTCGATGCCATTTTGAAGAAGCCGGAAGCTGGCCGCTTCATTCCGCAGATTTCACCTGACGACCACGCCTGGGCGGCGACCCCTTTGCCAGCAGAGGTGTTTTCCGCTGCTGAACAGCAATGTCTCGCTTCCGGCATCTATTTCGAAGCCCGTGGCGAATCGGTCAAGGGTCAGGCAGCCGTCGCACAGGTCATTCTCAACCGCGTGCGCAATCCGTCCTATCCCAAAACCATCTGCGGCGTGGTCTATCAGAACAAGGATTGGCGCAATCGCTGCCAGTTTTCCTTCGCCTGTGACAATATAAAGGACCGCATCAACTCCGAGCGTCATTGGAAGATGGCCCGCGAAGTGGCCATGGCCACCACCGCTGGCAAAATCTGGCTCAGTGAAGTGGGGTCTGCCACCCACTACCATGCCGTCTATGTGCGTCCGGCCTGGGGCAAATCCATGAAAAAGGTCGGTAGAATCGGCCTGCACGTCTTCTACCGCACCTATGGCGGCGGCTGGAGCTGAGATTTACGGCTTTTTCCCGGGATAAGCGTGTCAAAATTGCCGATTCCTGAAGGCAACGAGGCAAAGAATCCGCGAATATTGCACAAGATATTGATTCAAATACACAATTTTGTATTCGGCGAAGCGCGCTCAGTGCCTTGACTAGCGAAGTCCCTAAAACTATGTTGCGCGCGACTTCAGAGCGGGCTGGAACAGGCTTGAAGCCCTGCCGTTTACAACTCCAAAGAGTTCTGGCAATGCCAGTATGGAGACAAAGGGTGGGATTTAGCAATGACCGGCAACCGTAACGATAGTCTGGATGAGCGCCGCAAGCGCCTGGCCGATGAGTTGGCAAAGGTGAAGGCGGAGGACGACGCGGAGGCGAAGACAGAACAGAACGCAGCGGAAAGCCGAAAAGGCTTTGCAATGGCGATCAAGCTGTCTTCCGAGTTTATTTCCGCGGTCATCGTTGGCGCCATGCTGGGTTATCTTCTGGACCATTTTGCTGGCACGTCGCCGTGGGGGATGATCGTTCTTCTTCTTCTCGGGTTCTGTGCGGGCGTGTTGAACGTCCTGCGTTCTGCCGGAGTGGTGGCCAAGCCGCCGCTTCTGGAAGGCGGGCTGGGAAAAGACAAGGGTGGAAAGCAGGGCGACTGATCTCGCCTCTTTCCATGGATAGATAAAGTGCCGTCATGTGCGGCAACAGGTAAAGAGGGCAGCCGGTGGCAAACGATCCGACGCATCAGTTCATTGTACAGCCGATCATCCCGATTGAGATCGGTGGCGTGGATTTTTCGTTCACCAACGCGTCTCTTTTCATGGTTGCTACCGTCGCTGCCGCATCCGGTTTCCTCTATTTCGCAACGTCGAACCGCGGTCTGATCCCAGGTCGTATGCAGTCCGTTGCTGAAATGTCCTATGAATTCATCGCCTCCATGCTGCGCGAAGGTGCTGGCAAGAAGGGCATGGTTTTCTTTCCATTCGTCTTCTCGCTGTTCATGTTCGTCCTGACGGCAAACCTTCTGGGCATGTTCCCCTACTTCTTTACCGTAACCAGCCAGATCATCGTGACCTTCGCACTGTCGTGCCTCGTCATCGGAACGGTCGTCGTTTACGGTTTTTATAAGCATGGCCTGCACTTCCTCGGAATTTTCGCGCCGCAGGGTGTTCCAGCGGTTCTTCTGCCGCTTGTGTCATCGATCGAAATCATCTCCTTCCTGTCGCGTCCGATCAGCCTTTCCGTTCGTCTCTTTGCGAACATGCTGGCCGGTCACATCACGCTGAAGGTCTTCTCGGGCTTCGTCGCTTCCATGGGTGCGCTCGGCGCTCTCGGTATCGGTGGCGCAATCCTGCCACTCATCATGACGGTCGCAATGACCGGTCTCGAATTTCTCGTCGCCTTCCTGCAGGCATACGTCTTCGCGGTACTGACTTGCATGTACCTGAACGACGCCGTGCATGGCGGTCACTGAGAAGTAAAGTCGCTGGCCCCGAAAACCGGGTGTCAAAAATAGCCGCAACAACCCATTCTAAGGAGCTTAACATGGAAGCGGAAGCAGCAAAGTACATCGGCGCAGGTCTCGCATGCCTCGGCATGGCTGGTACGTCCCTCGCTCTCGGCCGTATCTTCGGCGATTTCTTGTCGGGCGCACTGCGCAACCCGTCTGCCGCTGACAGCCAGTTCGGCCGTCTGGTATTCGGCTTCGCCGTTACGGAAGCTCTGGGCATCTTCTCGCTGCTCGTAGCTCTCCTTCTCCTGTTCGCTGTCTAATATCGGCATCAGGTATGGATCACGGCTCGCCAAGCGTGCCGTGATCCTTCGCATTTGCACTACCCCTGGAGGTGAGCATGTTCGTGACCGAGGCTTTGGCCCAGTCAGCACCGGCGACAAGTGAAACGAATACCGGAACTCCGGCTGTCGGTCAGACCGCTCCGGAAGCAACACATACGGAAACGGGCGTGGCACATGATGCCGGTCACGCATCCGCAGTGTTTCCGCCGTTCGATCAGTCCACTTACGCATCCCAGCTTCTTTGGCTGGCCATTTCGTTCGGCCTTTTCTACGTGCTCATGAAGAAGGTCATCGTGCCGCGCGTTGGTGGTATTCTCGAAGACCGTCACGGCCGTATCGCACAGGACCTCGATGAAGCATCCCGGCTGAAGGCCGAGGCAGATGCTGCCATCGAAACCTATGAAAAAGAATTGAGCGCCGCTCGCGCCAAGGCCGGCTCCATTGCCGCTGCCGCCCGCGAAGCCGCGAAAGTCAAGGCGGATGCCGACCGCGCAGCTATCGAAGCCGAACTGGCCCAGAAGCTGACCGCTGCGGAAGCCCGTATCGACAGCATCAAGAGCCAAGCATTTGCCGATGTCGGCACTATTGCCGAGGAAACCGCGACCGCAATCGTCGATCAGCTGATCGGCACCAAGGTCAAGGACACGGATGCAAAGGCAGCCGTCGCTGCTGCATCCGCAGTGAAGGGAGCTTGATATGGCGTTCGATGCAACATTTTTCGCTCTCGTCGGCCTTATCCTCTTCTTCGTCCTGATTGCCTATCTCAAGGTGCCAGGTATGCTGGCAAGCTCGCTCGATGAGCGCGCTGGCAACATCAAGGAAGAGCTGGCGGAAGCCAAGCGTCTGCGCGAAGAGGCCCAGCACCTGCTGGCCGAATATCAGCGCAAGCGTAAGGAAGCCGAAGCCGATGCAGCCAACATCATCGCTGCTGCAGAACGCGAAGCCGCTGCCCTGACGGCAGAAGCAAAGGTGAAGACGGAAGAATTCGTCGCCCGCCGCAACGCCCTGTCGGAACAGAAGATCAAGCAGGCAGAAGCCGATGCCATCGGTGCCGTGCGCGCCGCCGCCGTCGATCTCGCCATCGCTGCTTCTGAAAAGCTCATCGCAGAAAAGACAACCGCAGCGGCAAAAGCAAAGCTTTTCAAAGCCGCTGTCAGCGACGTCAAGACGCGTCTGAACTAAGCTACGGTATCTCGGAAGCATCCGAGATTTAAATCGAGAGATTTCAAACCCCTGCCAGGAAACTGGCGGGGGTTTTTCTTTGTCGAAAAGCTGAATGGGCTGAACAATTTGCCGAGCCAGATTTTTGCTGGAGCGTTGTCAAAAACGGAGCATTAGGAGATGGGACTATTCTTAAGGTTGATGTTTTGATCTAGATTTGACGAATGCTCAAATAAAAATTTGAGAATATATAAGACGATGCAAGTCGAGCCATATGAGTTATTGGAAACATCAAAGAAACGGCGCTGGATAAGATAGATATCGGGCCATGTGATTTTCAGCCATTCTAATTTTAATAAAATTTCAATAATGATAATAGAATATATTCATTACGACATGGGGAGGAGCATGTCGCCTTGAGATAAAGTCCTAATAAATGGCCTCAAGGCAAAGTCGTTCCTCTCGAGAATATTATTCATGCAGTAAATTTATATCCAAACATGACTGTGTAAGCGGTGGGGTCACTCCGCGTCTGGGGATTATCATGCGAATATCGGTAGGTCTTGTTCTAGGTGCCCTGTCGGGCATCATGTTGCTCGTTGCAGGCGTGCAGGGCGGTTTTTCGATTTCTTCGCTCCATCAGATCAGGGGCAAGATCGATACGATCGTCGGTGATCGCGTGCCAGCCTTCATTCTGCTGGGTAAGGTCAATACGGAAGTCAGCAATATCAGAAACGCGCAGAGCTCGATTGTCAGCGCAACGCCTGAGGCCTGGTCGCAATTCGAAACTCAGATGCAGGCAGCGCGCACCGCGCTCGATGCCGATTTCCAAGAATACCAGAACTATCTGGTAGACGAGGCGGACAAGAAACATTTTGCTTCCTTCACCGAAAAATGGAAGGTCTCCGAAACTCGCTGGAATGACGTCAAGGCGCTGCTTGCGGCAGGGAAGGCTGATGAAGCACGCTCTCGCTTCGTGGGTGATGCCTTGACGGCCTATAGTGAAGCGAAGGCCGCGCTGCAGAGCGCTGTCGATGATATGGAAGGCGACGTCAGGGGCGAGGGCGATGACACCACTGACATCGCCGAATCCGCCGCCATGCTCAATTACATCTCGCTGGCGCTGGCGCTGGCCATTGGTGCGGGTGCAGCCCTCTTCGGCAACATCCATATTGCCAGACCACTTGGGCGGATGACGGGCGTTATGCGCCGCCTTTCGGACGGCGATACGGATATCACCATTCCCGCTCGCAGTCGCAAGGACGAGGTCGGTGCGATGGCAGAAGCCGTCGAGGTCTTCCGCCGTGCTGCAATCGAAAACAAGCGACTGGAGGCTGAGGCCGAAACCAACCGCAAGCAGGCCGAGATCGAACGTCTGGCCGCCCAGCAGAAGGCGGAAGCTGATGC
The DNA here is from genome assembly GCA_900473205.1 of Hyphomicrobiales bacterium. GTDB lineage: Bacteria > Pseudomonadota > Alphaproteobacteria > Rhizobiales > Rhizobiaceae > Agrobacterium. The sequence goes on along the minus strand of UCLB01000023.1, from coordinate 108,384 downwards.
CGAGGAGAGACTGCGCATCGCAACATCCGGTCTGGCAGATGGCCTGCGCCGTCTGGCCTCCGGCGATCTCGCCTTCCAGATCAACGAGGTTTTTGCGCCTGATTTCGAACAGCTGCGACACGATTTCAACCGCTCGCTCAAGCAGCTGGGCGCGACATTGTCGGAAATCTCCCATTCCATTGACACGATGAACAATGGCACCCGCGAAATCGCGGAAGGGTCGGTCGATCTCTCGAAGCGGACCGAACAGCAGGCTGCAACGCTGGAAGAAACAGCTGCGGCTCTCGACGAAATCACCGTCAATGTCGCAAACTCCACCAAGCGTGTGAATGATGCACGCGGTGCTGCGACCGAAGCCAATCGTGCGGCAAAGATCTCCGGTGAAGTCGTCGCGACTGCGGTTGATGCCATGCACCGCATCGAGCAGTCCTCCGGCCAGATTTCCAACATCATCGTCGTTATCGATGAGATTGCCTTCCAGACCAATCTTCTCGCGCTCAACGCCGGTGTGGAAGCCGCGCGTGCGGGTGAAGCAGGCAAGGGCTTTGCGGTCGTCGCCCAGGAAGTGCGTGAACTGGCGCAGCGCTCCGCCAAGGCTGCCAAGGAAATCAAGGAACTGATCGGCAAATCATCCACGGAAGTCGAAAACGGCGTCAATCTCGTCAAGCAGACAGGCGACGCTCTGAAGACTATCGAGCGGCATGTGACCGTGATGAACGAGCATATGGGCGCAATCGCCTCTTCCGCGCAGGAACAGGCGACCGGTCTTGCGGAACTCAACACCGCCGTCAACCAGATGGACCAGACCACCCAGCAGAACGCTGCCATGGTGGAAGAAACGACATCTGCAACATCTGCGCTTGCCAGCGAAAGCGATAAGCTGCGGGAATTGTTGCAGCAGTTCCAGCTGACGGCTCAGGGCCGCGACCGTGGTGCTTACGACATGCGGCTTGCGGGTTAAGCGACTTCCGCCTCACTCCACCCGCATGGGGCGGAAGCTCATTCGGTGCAGCGGGCAGGGGCCATTGGCCTCGATGGCGCGCAGATGCGTTGGTGTGCCATAGCCCGCATGGGCTTCAAAACCATAGGCCGGATGGATCGATCCGGCCTTTTCCATCATCCGGTCCCGCGTGACCTTGGCGACGATGGACGCCGCGGCAATCGAGACCGAACGTGCGTCACCCTTGATGACGGCCTTGCCGGTGCAGGGAATGCCCGGTGGAATATCCCGCCCATCGGCCAGCACGAGAGCAGGCGCCGTCTGAAGGCCCAGCACGGCGCGTCGCATGGCATCCAGGCTGGCGCGCAATATATTCATGCGGTCGATGAGAACAGGGCCGGATGAGGCGATGGAGACGATGGATGTCTCCAGAATTTGCTCGAACAGGAACTCGCGACGCGCCTTGGACAGCTTTTTCGAATCGTTCAAGCCATCGGGAATATTGTCGGGGTCGAGAATGACGGCGGCGGCAACGACGGGCCCGGCCAAAGGTCCGCGCCCGGCCTCATCCGTACCGGCCACCGGCCACTCTCCGCGCTTCCTCGCCTCCAGTTCCAGGCTGAAATCCGGGCCGGTGTCGATCAGGTCAAAGAGGGCAGGAGAATCGGGTGCTGTGCTTCGCTTCATGCGGCGAAACTGGCACAGGCAACCGATCTCCTGCAAGCCCCCGGTTGCAGGGTCTGTGCAGCAGCCCAAGGGGCGGAGGGCTGCTGCATGAGGTCTCATGACCTCCATGCTCTTTCAATTGGGGCGGAAAGAGCAAGCCCATGCGAGGCGGCAGATACCGGGGGCATAAACCCGTAGCGCAGGGCATAGACGCTATGGGTATTCTTGAAAGGTCAAAGCAGAGACAGCTGCACGCCTGCACCTCCGGGCGCGATGAATAGATCGTCGCGAAGCTGGATGCCACGGCGAATAAGTCCAAGCCGCTTCGTCGTCATTTCGAAACGGCGGCTGATCTGCCAGGCATAGGGACCGGCGCCTTTCATCCGCTTGCCGAACTCGGCATCGTAATCCTTGCCATCCCGCATGGAGCGCACCAGCGACATGACGTGCTGGTAGCGGTGCGGATAGTTGCGCAGCAGCCATTCGCGAAACAGCGGGCTAACCTCCAGCGGCAGACGCAGCAACACATAGGATGCCTCCGTCGCTCCAGCCGCCTTTCCAGCCTCCAGCACCCGCTCGATCTCGTGATCGTTGAGTGCTGGAATGACCGGCGCCATCATCACGGCAACGGGAATACCGGCATCGGTCAGCGTCTTGATGGCCTCCAGCCGCTTGCTGGGTGTGGATGCGCGCGGCTCCATGCTGCGGGCGAGCTTGCGGTCCAGCGTCGTGACCGAGATCCCGACCTTGACCAGACCCTTGGCTGCCATCGGTGCGAGAATATCGATATCGCGGGTAATGAGCCCCGACTTGGTGACGATGGCGACGGGATGCTCGGCCTTGGCCAGCACTTCGAGGATTTGCCGCATGATGCGCCATTCCCGCTCGATAGGCTGGTATGGGTCGGTGTTGGTGCCGATGGCAATCACCCGCGCCTTGTACCCAGGCTTGGCCAGTTCCCGTTCCAGAAGCTTTGCGGCGTCCGGCTTGGCAAACAGCTTGGCCTCGAAATCCAGCCCTGCGGACAGGCCCATATAGCTATGGCTTGGCCTTGCGAAACAATAGATGCAGCCATGCTCGCAACCACGATAGGGATTGATGGACCTGTCGAAAGGAATATCCGGCGAATCATTGCGGGTAATGATCGTGCGTGGCTTTTCCACCTGCACTTCGGTGCGAAACTCCGGCAGTTCCTCGATAATCTGCCAGCCATCATCGACAGGCTCATGCTGCAGGGGCTCGAAACGCCCGCCGGGATTGATGCCCGCACCACGCCCGCGACGACGGTCGATCTCGATCCGCAGACCGGACGCATCGGCCAGTGCATTGGCAATATCTGGCGTATGGCCCGGCTGGAAGGCAGCCTGCCCGGAAAGCACATGTTGTCTCATCTGGATGCTCCTGACCGGCATGAAACCGGCTTGGTGGATGCCCAGATTCTTAACCGAGAAATGAGAACAAGACAAGAACAAAATGCTGAAACGCGCGATAGCTATTTCTTTTGCATTGCGGTAGGAATTTTATCGATGAAATGTTGTAGGTCGATCAACCTCTTCAATTTATCGCTCATAACGGAACACAAGCTGATAGACATATGCTGACAGTCATCATGGAATGCCGGGATCAGGAGCCGGAGCTTGCTCACACCCTCTCCACGCTCGTTTCGGGCGCTGTGGAAGGGCTGATCAGTGATGTCATCGTGCTGGATCGCGCCTCCAGCGATGGTTCCGCACGCGTGGCGGAAGCTGCCGGTTGCCGCTTTCATACGGAATGGGACATCCGGGATATCATCGCATCTGCCCGCGGTGAGTGGATTTTGATGATGGAGCCGGGCAGCCGCCCGCAAAGCGGCTGGATCGAGGATATCAGCGAATATACGGCGCTGAACAAGGTGCCAGCCCGCTTTGCGCCCTCGCGTCATTATCGGCCATCGTTTCTGTCGCGTTTCATTCGCCGCAGACCGCCGCTGGAATACGGCCTGTTGCTGCGCAAGGACGAAGCCCTGTCGATCGCCAAATCCGGCATGCCGCTCGATCATTTTCCAAAATCGCAAAAAACCCGCCGCCTCAGCGCCGAGCTTATTCCTTCCTGGGTGCTGCGCGCTGCGCGGTAATTACCCTTGCGCCTTGCCGCGCTTCAGATGCTCATCCAGACGCGGCATGATTTCCACGAAGTTGCAGGGCATGTGGCGGTAATCCAGCTGTGCTTTCAAAATGCCGTCCCACGCATCCTTGCAAGCGCCGGGAGAGCCGGGCAACACGAAGATGAAGGTGGAATTGGCAAGTCCCGCCGTCGCGCGTGACTGAATGGTGGATGTGTTGATCTTGTCATAAGAAATGCGGTGGAACACGGCGGAAAAGCCATCCATGCGCTTTTCGAAAAGGGGTTCCAGCGCTTCCGGTGTCACATCGCGTCCGGTAAAGCCCGTGCCGCCAGTGGTAATCACCACATCAATCTCGTCGGACAAAGTCCATTTGCGCACTTGCACCTGAATGGCTGCCTTGTCATCCGGCACGATGGCGCGGTCCACGAGAAGATGGCCTGCGTCAGAAATGCGGGCAGCAAGCGTGTCGCCGGACTTGTCATCCGCCAGCGTGCGGCTGTCGGAGACGGTCAAAACCGCGATTCCGACGGGAATAAAGACTCTATCAACAGTCATCTTGGCAATCCGTCTATGGTTTTCGTTGCCTGAACATACCAGCCGGGACGCTTTTGGCGAAGCTGGTTGGCCGCAGATTCGGCGTGTTCTGCCGTGTCGAAGAGGCCGAAGCAGGTCGCGCCGGAGCCGGACATGCGCACCAGCGATGCACCTGCACGCGCCAGCAGATCGGATACCTCAGCGATTTCCGCCAGAATGTCCCGCGCTGGCGGCTCTAGATCGTTGCGGCTTTTGCCGATAAATTCCATCCACGTCTCGCTACCTCGTTGTCCAAGAGAAGGATTGCTCTTGTTCGTAAGGCGTTTGAACACCTCGGGTGTCGAAACGCCTTTCAGCGGATTGACGAGAATAAGCGGTATGATGGGCATATCACCGAGGATCGTAATATCTTCGCCAATCCCGCGCGCAATCAGCGGCTGGCTGGCGAGACACATGGGCACATCCGCCCCCAGTTTCAGGGCAATCTCTTCAAGCTTTCCGGGGGCGGGGGACATTTGCCAATGCCGGCAAAGGCCTCGCAAGGTTGCCGCCGCATCCGCAGATCCACCGCCGATGCCAGAGGAAACGGGCAGGTTTTTCTCGAGATGAATGGCGATGGATGACGCTTCTGCGCCGACCGCAGCGCGCAGTAAATCCCGCGCTTTGAGCACGAGATTATCGCCCGCGTTTCCTTGTTGAAGAAATTCAGCGAAAGGCCCGGAGATCGAAAACCCATCCTCCGACGCATCCTTGATGCGGATGACATCACCCGCTTCAGTAAAGGTGACCAGAGATTCGAGCAGATGGTATCCATCTGCCCGCTGTCCGATCACATGCAGCGCGAGATTGATCTTCGCGGGAGCGGCTTCGATTGTCTCAACCGCTCCGGCAGGCTTATGCAAGAGCATGATGCCTTAGGACTTCTTGTCCGGGGCAGGGGCAGGTGCCACGGGTGGTGGCGGGGCCTGATCCTTCTTGGCCGTGTTCTGAGCGTCCTTTTCCAAAGGAGGCAGACCGTTGGCGATCTTGTCCCTCACCTTGGTCTTGTCCACATCGTCGCTTTCGCCAATCAGTGCCCTGTTCCACTGGTAGACAGCTTCGATCTTGCGACCGACGCGCCAGTAGGCATCGCCCAGATGGTCATTGATGGTTGGGTCACCGGCGCGCAGTTCGATGGCGCGTTCCAGCTCTGTCACCGCCTCATCGAAAGCGCCGAGACGATAATGCGCCCAGCCAAGCGAATCGACGATATAGCCGTCATTGGGACGCAGCTCGACCGCGCGGCGGATCATGTCGATCCCCTCATCGAGGTGCATGTTCTTGTCCACCCAGGAATAGCCCAGATAGTTCAGCACCTGCGGCTGGTCCGGGTTCAGCTCCAGTGCGCGCTTGAAATCCGGTTCGGCCTTGTCCCACTGCTTCAGGCGCTCGTAGGCAATGCCGCGCTGGAAGAAGATGGTCCAGTCGGTTTTCTTCGGCACAGAACCGATGACCTCGACGGCCTTGTCGTAATTGGAGGCCATGGCCGCATAATCCTTGGCATCGGACAGAACCGAGCCATAGGCGAGGTAGGAGCGAATATCGGACGGATCGGATTCGAGTAGGGACTTCAGATGCTTGCGCGCTTCATCCACCTTCTCCGTCTGCGCCAGCGTCAAGCCCAGCTGCAATTCGGAAATGCGGTGCATCGGCGAATCCGCCGGCACATCGCGGTAGAATTCAATGGCGCGGTCAGGCTGCTTCTGCGCTTCGGCAAGGCCACCGAGAAGGATCAGCGTATCGGCGCTTTGCGGATCGAGTGCGCGCGAGGTCTGAAGGTAAAGCGTGACGATTTCTTCCGCGCCTTCGCGGTTCAGCGCACCGGCGATAGAGAACATCACGGCGGCAGCACCCTCTATGGGCGTCTGTACCTGTTGATCGGGCTTTTCACCCTTTTCGATGCTCTGGCGCAGCGCCTTCAGCGGCGCATAATTCGGCGCGAAATTGTCGCCAACGGAAATCGTGTCCAATGCCTTCTGCTTGTTGCCTGCCTTGGCTTCCAGCCGCGCCAGCGCCATCACCGCGCGCATATAGGTGTCGGTCGCGGTTGCACCACCTTCACGGTCGGTCACGGCATCGTTCAGGCTCTTGCGGGCGGCTTCCGTGTTGCCGGTTACCAGTGCGATCGCTCCGGCATGGTACTTCTGGAAGATCGAGATCCAGCCCGGTCCCTTCATGCCATTGACCAGCGCCAGGGCTTCCTTGCCCTTGCCAGCACCGGCGCGTGCCCATGCTGTCAGCAGCGTGTTGACCATGCGGTCCAGATCGTTCGGGCCGCTATATTTCAGGATTTTTTCCGCGCTGGAAAATTCCTTGTGCTTGATAGCGGCCAGCGCACGAACGATGGTCGTTACGCGCTCCACGGAGGAATCGTCTTTCAGCGAATCGGCGATCTTCGCACCGGCCTCAAAGTCGCCGCTCAGAAGCTGCGCGATCATCAGGCGCTGGCGGATTTCCACATTGGCTGTGTCGAATTCCAGCGCTTTTTTGTAAAGCGTAATCGCGGTCGCGAAATCCTGATCCACATCTGCCGTGCGGGCTGCCAAGAATGCGCCGGAGAAGGTGTTGACCTTTGCGGGATCGAACGTGACGGTCTCGGCAGCCTTGTCTGCGGGCTTCGTCTCGGCAAAGGCAGGCACGGAGCCTGCACCGATGGAAAGGGCGGCAATGAAGGCCGCGCCGCAGAGAAGACGAAATGCTGGTTTGCGCCGCATGAAGGAACCTTTGCTTTTGTGCATTCGCACCGAAAAATCAGTTTCCCGCCTTACAGTTCGGGGCAAGCCATTGCACCGGAACGCTGTAACGCTTGAATTGGACTGTTGTGCCTGAACCGGAATCAGTTCACGCAATCACACACCACGTCACGACAGAATGGCTTTTTTGGAGCAAGCCTGCAAGAAATTCTGCCCGTGATTTTAGATTCGTGAAATGTCGGCATCGCGGTGACGACAGGCGTCTTTTCCGCGATGCCCGGAACACTCTTTTAGTTCACGCGCTCGATGCAGAAGTCGATCACTTCCATCAGGGCATTCTTCCACGGGCTTTGCGGCAAAGGTGCCAACGCATCGCGGGCAATGGTGCCATAGTGGTTGGCGCGGGTGATCGTATCGGCCAAGCCATTGTATTTCTTGATCAGGCCAAGCGCCGTTTCCAGATTTTCATCCGTGCTTTCGCCCTGCTCGATGGCGCGCTTCCAGAACTCGCGCTCTTCCGCCGTGCCACGACGATAGGACAGAATGACCGGAAGCGTGATCTTGCCTTCGCGGAAATCATCCCCGGTGTTCTTGCCGAGATCAGCGGATTTGCCGCCATAATCCAGCACGTCGTCCACCAGCTGGAAGGCGAGACCGAGATTCATGCCGTAGGATTTCAGCGCGCTGCGGGTGGCCTTGTCGGTCTTGGCAACGATGGGGCCGACTTCGGCGGCGGCGGCAAACAGCGCTGCCGTCTTGGCGCGGATGACCTGAAGATAATCGTCCTCGGTCGTTTCCATATTCTTGGCAACGGACAGCTGAAGAACCTCGCCCTCCGCAATCACGGAAGCCGCGGTGGACAGCACATCCAGCGCATCCAGCGAACCGACATCCACCATCATGCGGAAAGCCTGGCCGAGCAGGAAATCGCCGACCAGAACGCTGGCCTGATTGCCCCAGATGGTGCGGGCGGTGGACTTGCCACGTCGCAGATCGCTTTCATCCACCACGTCATCATGCAAAAGCGTTGCCGTGTGCATGAATTCCACGCTGGTCGCCAGCTTGATGTGGTGGTCACCCTTGTAATCGAACATGGCAGCGGAGGCGAGCGTCAGCATCGGCCGCAGTCGCTTTCCACCCGAGGAGATCAGATGGTTGGCCACTTCGGGTATCATCTGGACATCGGAACCGGCTTTGGAGAGGATAAGCTGATTAACCCTTTCCATGTCTGGACGGGTCAGGTCGACAAGCGGCTTGACGGATGCGAGTTTGTTTTTGCTTTCTTCAAGCGGTATGACGACGCCCAACGGACCGGACTCCTGTTCGATATTGGGGCCGACAATAGAAAGCGGCGGTGCAAGCGGCAAGGGGCGAATTGCCTCACACCGTTCAAAAAGATGGGATTTGGGGTGGAAACTGACCTATGCGTGAACTGATCCGTACCAACGACGCCGTTCTGCTCTCCTTTGCGCAGAGCCTGATGAAGGATGCCGGCATCCACAGCCTCATTGCCGATCAGGGAATGAGCATTCTTGAGGGCTCGCTGGGGCTGCTGCCACGCCGTTTTCTGGTGGAGGAGGAACGCGGCGACGAGGCCCGCCGCATCCTGGCCGATGCCGGACTGGCTGACGAGTTGCGCGAAGATAAGGCCTGAACCTCCATGGCCTCAACCGTTTCCGAAACCGTCGATGCGTTTCATCGCGGCCGCTTCGAGATATTGCAGCCGAAGGGCAGGGGCCACCGGGCGGGCATGGATGCCATGCTGCTTGCATCTCTGGTCGTGGACGACACCGCCTGCCGCATCGCCGATTTGGGAGCAGGTGCGGGTGCCGCAGGCATGGCGGTGGCATCGCGCCTGGAAAAGGCTGAGGTCACGCTGTTCGAGTTTTCACCTGAAATGGCCGATTTCGCGCAGCGCAGCCTGCAACTTCCCGCCAACAAAGCTTTTGCGGACCGCATGTACGTCAAACAGGCGGATGTCACCCTGCGTGCGGATGCCCGCAGGCAGGCGGGGCTGCTGGACAACCATTTTCACCACGTCATCATGAACCCGCCCTATAATGACGCGGGCGACCGCAAAACCCCGGATGCGCTGAAAGCCACTGCCCACGCCATGACGGACGATCTCTTCGAACATTGGCTGAGAACCGCTTCCGCGATCCTGATCCCCGGCGGCCAACTCTCCCTCATCGCCCGCCCGCAATCCATCGCCGACATCATCACCGCCAGCGGCCGCCGCTTCGGCGGTCTGGAAATTACGCTCATCCACCCGAGATCAGGCGAAGACGCGGTGCGCATGCTCGTCAGCGCCATAAAGGGCTCCCGCGCGAGGTTGACGTTTCGCGCGCCACTGACGATGCATGAAGATGGAAGTCATGCGTTTTTGCCGATGGTGGATGATTTGAGCAATGGGCGGGTGGGGTATGGAAGAAATGACGCAAATACGCCGGGCAAGAGGCAGCAACCCACATCCTGAGTTACGTAGCCCCACTGCAGAATCGCCTCAGCAGTTGTGGACCTAGAGCTAGGGTTAGGGCTCAACGGTAGCAGCCCTCATCCTGAGATGCCCCGCAGGGGCCTCGAAGGACGAGGGTTGCGGGTGGTCAGAAACCGATGGATGCCGCGACGTCTCTCCGCCCTCATGGTGAGGCGCGCAGCCCAAAGGGCGGAGCCTCGAACCATCGGGGCGGCCAATGTTCTACAATGCTGGTTCCGTTGCCACCGCAGGTCCCCTGCGCGAAAGCTCCGGCAGCCTCTCATAGGCCATCGCAATCAACGCTTCCTTCTTGCGCCGTGACCAGCCCTTGATTTGGCGTTCCCGTTCGATGGCATCGACTATGCGGTCGTATGTCTCTGTAAACACCAACTCCACCGGGCGTCGTTTGGATGTGTAGCCATCATAGATACCAGCGTTGTGTTCCCAAACGCGGGCTTCGACGGACTGCTTCGTCAGTCCGGTGTAATATGATCCATCGCAGCAACGAACGATATAAACGGTTACTTCCATGACGGGAATTTTGCTTTGCTTGCGCAATTGATTCAATACTGAAAACTGCGGGTATTCTGCCCTTTGGAGCAAAATAGCCCGCAGCCCCCGCCCTTCGAGGCCCCTGCGGGGCACCTCAGGGTGAGGGCTGCTAACGTTGCGGAACCCTCACTCCGGGCCTGCCGAAGAAGAGGTATTCGCCGAGCCGGGCACACCGCAGCAGCCCTCATCCTGAGGTGCGGAGGCGAAGCCGGAGCCTCGAAGGACGAGGGGTTGCGGCAAGTGGTATGATGCTGCTCAAGAGCGCACCCAACCACCCCTCACCAAATTATCACCACCCCCACCATTGTCTTTGCCCCGGCCATACCCACATCGGTTCACACGAACGAATGAATGACGATGAGGACGACATGGCTGGATTTTTGAAGCGACTGGTGCCCAAGCGGTTTCGCAAGACGGAGCTGATCATTCCCGTGGTGCGCATGCACGGGGCGATCATGGCGGGCGGTAGTCAGTTTCGTCCGGCACTTAATCTCGCATCCTATGCGCCGTTGCTGGACAAGGCGTTCGGCATGAAGGAAGCGCCCGTCGTCGCCATTACGCTCAATTCCCCCGGCGGTTCGCCGGTTCAGTCGCGGATGATCTATAATCGCATCCGCCAGTTGGCCGAGGAAAAAAACAAGAAGGTTCTGATCTTCGTGGAAGATGTGGCGGCATCCGGCGGCTACATGATTGCGCTGGCGGGCGATGAGATCATTGCTGACCCGACCTCTATCGTCGGCTCCATCGGCGTTGTTTCGGGCGGCTTCGGTTTTCCCGAGATGCTCAAAAAGATCGGCGTAGAGCGGCGCGTCTACACGGCAGGCCAGAACAAGGCGATTCTCGATCCCTTCCAGCCTGAGAAGGAAGGCGATATCGAATATCTGAAATCGCTTCAGCTCGAAATCCACAATGTTTTCATCGATATGGTCAAGCTGCGTCGCGGCCCAAAGTTAAAGGACGATCCGGCGATTTTCTCCGGCCTGTTCTGGACCGGCATGCGGGGCCTCGACCTCGGTCTCATCGATGGCCTAGGCGATATGCGAGATGTGCTGCGCCGCCGTTACGGCGACAAGGTCAAACTTCAGCTTGTCAGCGGCGCACGCAATTTCTTCGGCAAGAAACTGCCGGGTGTTGATCTCCATGCGCAGTCGATTGCCGCATCCGCCGCCTCGGGGCTTGCGGAAGTGGCGGAAGAAAAGGCATTGTGGGCGCGTTACGGATTTTGATGGACAAACGATAGATGGCCCAATTGATAACCATCGCCCTGCTCGTTTTCGGGGCGATCATTCTTTACAAGCGTTTCGTAAATGATGCCGAAAAACTGTCCGCCAAATCCAAACGGCAGGAAAAGGAGCGCGAAACCGGTGCCACCGGCACGCTGATAAAAGACCCTGAGACGGGTGAATATCGCGTCAAAAAGGAAGACGAGGTCTGACAAGACCTTAAGCGGCTGTTTTACCAGCCGCCCCCTCCGCCACCACCACCGCCAGACCCCGAAAAACCGCCGCCACCGGAAAAGCTCGATGAAGACGAGCTGACCGGTGCCGGAATCGTTGAGGCGATGGTCGATGCCATGGAGGAAGAGAAGCCGCCGATGCGGCCTCCGAAATTGTGGTAATCTCCCATATACCAACCCGGCGCATAGGCCGCAGCAGCAGCGCCTGCCGTAGCACTCGCCAGCCACGTCTCGAATGTTGCGCTCCAGGGCTTCTCGACGCCAAGCGCCACGGCATAGGGCAACAGCGTTTCGAAATGCTGTGTCGACATGTCAGGTGCGCCCTGCATGTTCATCCGGTCTTTTTCGGCCACGGTCAGGTAGAGGCGCAGCCCCTCAATGCCATCCATCAGCTTGCGGCCCAGCGGTGTGGGAGCGCCCATGAGGAACAGGAATAGCACGTTGATGAGAACGATCAGTCCGATAGAGGCAACGGCAAGCGAGCCGCTATCGTGGGCATGGTCGAGAAACAGCGTCGCCATTAATCCAGCAATCACGCTGAATCCTACAAACCCCGCAACCGCCATGAAGAAAATACTGCCGATGCGCGACAGCAGGGATTTGCCGCTCCTGCGCATCTTGCCAAAGGTCGTTGCGCCGATGGCAAAAAAGACAGCCGTTATCACCAGTGTAATGATGCCGCCAATCTCGTTCTCATCGAAATTGCCGGTAATCAGCGTCGCCATGATGATGGTGATGCTCATCATCAGACCGCCAACGATATAGCCGAAATTGCTGCGATAATATTTGCCGCGATGTTCTTTTTCGATGGCTGCGCGAAAAGCATCGCCCGCCTTCTGAACCTTGACACCATTCGCGTTGTCGATGGTCAGGCTGTCGCCCGGAGCGCCGATGGAGGAGAGCAGCATCCGCTGACCCACGGGCAGGCTGTCCTCAATCTTTCTATCCGTGCGGCGGATGACGATGGAATTTTTCAAGTCCTCCAGCACCAGATAACCATTGACGGCCAGATCCAGAGCCGTGGCGGAAATGGCCGTCCAGCCTGCGCCGGAAAAACCTCTGTTGTCGATATAGTTGACCAGCGCTGGCGAAACGCCCTCCGGCGGGTCCCAGCGCGGCACGATGACACCTGCTGCCGGATCGCGCCCAACCGCCGCCCAGGCCTTGTAGTAATAAGCAAAGACCAGCAGCAGACCGATGCCGGAAATCAGCAGGCCCAGATTGTCGCGAAACCACCAGCTTCGCTCCTGCGCCGCTGTCGGCGGGTCGATGGTACCCTTCGGCAGTTTCACCGCAACCGTTATGCCTTCGCCCTTATAGAAAGGGCGCGTCGAGGCGAAGAAGACTTCGTTGCCCTCCGTCATCATGCGCGCGTCTTTGCCCTTCGCACCGAGAGGTCCGGTGAAGACGGCGGTATCCGTCGGCGTAACGCCTTGCGGTAGGGAAATGGTGGCCGAGATATCGCGCATCGGGAACTGCCAGCCATTGCCGGTCACGTTCCAGGTCAGCTCATCATAGGTGTCGAAAAAGCGGATTTGCCGGTCGGTGGTGTAGGTGATCTGGAAGACGTGATCGCCGGTGGGCAGGAACCGGTCGGCATTGCCGGTATAGATGCGAATGCCGCCATCGATGTTTTCTGTACGCCAGTCCTCCGGCGATCCATCTCGCTCCACCGACAGAACCTTGAAGCCGACCTTGGTGCGGTTGCCGTTCTTGTCCAGCGCATAGAGCGGAAAGTCGCGAAAAATACCGCGCTTGATCTGGTTGCCTTCGGCCCGCGCGGTGATGGTCTCGGTGACCGTCAGTTCACCGCTTCTGGCAACGTCCACGACTGAATGATAGGAGCTGATGAACTCCTCAGCCGCAGCCGGAAGGGCCGCAAGCATGAAGACGAAAAGTGCGAGACATCTTGCAGCAATGGTCTTCACAGGCGGCCCTTTCTGACGTTTCAGTCCTGTCCGGTTTCGCTGTAGCTGACACCCAGCGAACCGAGCGCCTTCCAGTAACCGGGGTAGGTCTTGCCCACGCAAGCCGGGTTCTGAATGGCAATGCCACCGGTCTTCAGGCCCGCCAGCGCAAAGCTCATGGCAATGCGGTGGTCGTGGAACGTATCGATGGAGGCAGAGACCGTCTGCTCGGCAAGGGCCGGATCGGCATGTACGATCAGGTCGTCGCCGTCCTCTTCCGCCAGTCCTTCGCGGATGCCGTTGAGTCCGAGCGACAGCGCACGAATACGGTCGCATTCCTTGACGCGCAGATTGGCAATGCCAACGAAGCGCACCGGCGTGGTGTTGTAAGCCGCCAGCACGGCAATCGTTGGAATGGCGTCCTGCATCTGGCTGCCGTCGATTTCCGCAGGCAGATGAGGGAACTGCGCCATCACGGCATAGGCCTTGGCATCCGGCTGCGTAAACGCATCCGCAGGCGTGCCGATATCGATCTTGCCGCCGGTCAGCAGTTCCGCACCCCACAGATAGGTGGCGGCGGAGGCATCCGGCTCGATGTGGAAATCGCTGGCCTTATATCCAGTTGGGTGCACGCGCCAGATGGCGTTGCTCACCCGCTCTACCTTTGCTCCGAATGCTTCCATGGCAGACACAGTGAGGTCGATATAGCCCTTGGCACCAATGTCTTCACCGGCGAGAATGATGTCCAGCGGCTTCGTTCCGCAAGGTGCGGCCATCAGAAGCGCCGACACATACTGGCTGGAAAGATTGGCGTCGATGGTGACGCTGTCCTTGGTAAAACCCTGTCCGTTGCCCTTCACCGTCACTGGCGGGCAGCCCGTTGCCGCTTCCGCTTCGATGCCCAGCGCGTTCAGCGCCTCCACCAGTGGCTGGATCGGCCGCTTGCGCATATGCTCGTCGCCATCGACAACAACCGTGCCATCCACGGAGGCCACCGCTGCCGTCAGAAACCGTGTCGCCGTGCCTGCATTGCCGAGAAAAAGCGGCTTGGCTGGTGCCGTCAGCACGCCCGTGCTCTCCACCACGAAGCTCGTCGCATCCGGTTCGGTCACCGTAACGCCCATGACCCGCAGCGCTTCTGCCATATACAGCGTATCATCGCTTTTCAGCGCGCCGGTCAAAAGGCTTTTGCCCTTGGCAAGACCCGCCAGCAGCAACACGCGGTTGGTGATGGATTTGGAACCGGGCGGCTCCACCTTGCCGGAAAGCGGATGGTTGGGCGGCGTAATGGTCAGTTCGATCATGGCTTTATCGTTTTCTCAACCAGCCGGGGCCGGTTCTTTGGCTCAGAATTTCACGGAAGGAACGGCGCGGTCCGCCTCGTTGGTGATCTCGAAAAACGGCGCTTTGGTAAAGCCGAAATTGCGGGCAACGAGGTTGGAAGGGAAGCTCTCAACCTTCACATTCAGGTCGCGTGCCGAACCATTGTAATAGCGCCGCGACATCTGGATTTCACCCTCAAGCGTCTCCAGTGATGCCTGCAATTCCAGAAAGCCCTGATTGGCCTTGAGATCGGGATAGGCTTCCGCCAGCGCAAACAGTTTGCCCAGCGCTTGAGAAAGCAAGCCTTCCGCCTGCGCACGCCCTTCGACATCACCCGCAGGCACGGCCTGCGCGCGGTTGCGCATCGCCACCACCTCTTCAAAGGTGCTTTTTTCGTGCGCCGCATAACCTTTGACGGTTTCGATCAGGTTGGGAATGAGATCGGCGCGGCGCTTCAACTGCACGTCAATGCCAGACCACGCCTCTTCCTTCATCTGCCGCGCGGTGACGAGGCCGTTATAGATGAAGACGACATAGACGGCGATAGCTGCGATAATGGCCAGTGCGATATACATGTCCCAGTCCCCCTCATGAAACCTTATGGTCAGGCCGGACGATAGTCGTTCCGGCCCGTCCTGTCATCGCCTGTCAAAACAACGCGTCAGGCCGCGTCCTTATTCCAGTTCGCGCCACCCGCATCCGTCATCAGGAAGGCCTCGCCGCAGGCTTTGGACAACGTGCGAACACGCAGGATATAGCTCTGGCGCTCGGTCACGGAAATCACGCCGCGCGCATCCAGCAGGTTGAAGACGTGGGATGCCTTGATGCACTGGTCGTAGGCCGGAAACACGCATTTGTGCAGCATCTGGTTGGCGTTATCGCCGGGCGCACCGGCATCCAGCAGCGCCTTGCACTCTTTCTCGGCGTCGATGAAGTGGCGATGCAGCATGGCGGTGTCGGCATATTCGAAGTTATGGCGGGAATATTCCTGCTCGGCCTGCAGGAAAACGTCGCCATAAGAAATCTTTTCATCGCCTTCGCGGCCATTGAAGTTCAGGTCGTAAACATTGTCCACGCCCTGCACATACATGGCCAGCCGCTCAAGACCATAGGTCAACTCACCGGCAACCGGCGAACATTCGATGCCGCAGACCTGCTGGAAATAGGTGAACTGCGAGACTTCCATGCCGTCGCACCAGCATTCCCAACCGAGGCCCCACGCACCTAGCGTCGGGCTTTCCCAGTCGTCTTCCACGAAGCGCACATCGTGCAGCAACGGGTCGAGGCCGATGGCCTTCAGCGAGCCAAGGTAAAGCTCCTGCAGATTGGAAGGGTTCGGCTTCAGAATGACCTGATACTGATAATAATGCTGCAACCGGTTCGGGTTTTCGCCGTAGCGTCCATCGGACGGACGGCGCGACGGCTGTACATAGGCAGCCTTCCACGGCTTCGGCCCCAGCGCGCGCAGCGTCGTTGCCGGGTGAAACGTACCGGCGCCGACTTCCATGTCATAAGGCTGCAACACCGCACAGCCCTTGTCCGCCCAGTAATTGTGCAGCGTCAGGATCAGCGCCTGAAAGGAACGCTTCGGGTTCATATGGTCTGGAACGTCGGTCATTGCAGTCATCACGGCCATCGATTGTTGTCAGTAAGTGCTTGCGCACTTTGGATGCGGACAGGTGCCATGGGTAGGGGCTGCGGGTCAAGGCTTCTGTGCAGGGGAGGGTGCCTTGCGGCGCATACGACGGTAGCTACCCTCATCCTGAGGTGCCCCGCAGGGGCCTCGAAGGACGAGGGTTGCGGGATGAAACCACAGAGTGTGCGGTCGGATGCTTCGAGGGCGCTACGCGCCACCTCAGCATGAGGGCGGAGGGTGAGGCGCCCTTCGCAACGCGCGCCCAAGATGACGCGCCCGATATTACCATTGTGCATCCGCCTCAAATTTTGCTAGCAGAGGCCAACGAAAATCCACGACACCGGAAAATAGATATGCCTGATCTTCTGCTCGAACTTCGCTCCGAGGAAATCCCTGCCCGCATGCAGCGCAAGGCGGCTGGCGATTTGAAGAAGCTTGTCACCGATGCGCTGGTGGAACGAGGGCTGACCTATGAGGGTGCGCGGGAATACTGGACGCCGCGTCGTCTGACGCTGGATATTCGCGGGCTGAATGCGCGCTCTGCCGATGTGCGCGAAGAAAAGAAAGGCCCCCGGACGGATGCCAATGAAAAGGCCATCGAAGGCTTTTTGCGCGGCGCGAGCCTTAGCGATATCTCGCAGGCGCAGGTCGTGTCTGACCCGAAAAAGGGCGATTTCTATATCGCCATCGTCAACAAGCCCGGCCGTGCGGCGGAAGAGATCATTGCCGAGGTGATGCCCGGCATCATCAGGGGCTTTGCATGGCCAAAATCCATGCGCTCCGGTCCGGCTTCCATGCCGAAGGGTTCGAGCTATGGCGGCATCGAGGGCAAGGGTTCGGAAAGCCTGCGCTGGGTGCGCCCGCTGCAATCCATCGTCTGCCTGTTTGGCCCCGAACATGACGAAACGCAGGTCATTCCCTTCGAGATCGATGGCATCGTGGCCGGCAACGTGACCTATGGTCACCGTTTCCACGCGCCGGAAGCCATCACCGTGCGCCGCTTCGAGGACTATGTATCGAGCCTCGAAAAGGCCAAGGTCATATTGGATGCCGAGCGCCGCAAGGACATCATTTTGCATGACGCCAAGGATCTGGCTTTCGCGAATGGGCTCGATCTCGTGGAAGACGAAGGCCTTCTGGAAGAGGTCTCCGGCCTCGTGGAATGGCCGCAGGTGCTGATCGGCACGTTCGAGGAAGATTACCTCGAAATCCCCGCCGAAATCATCCGCCTCACCATCAAGACCAACCAGAAGTGTTTCGTCACCCGCCCTCAAGGGTCGACGGAAGGCCTGTCCAATCGCTTCATTCTGGTCTCCAACATTGAAGCCAAGGATGGCGGCAAGGAAATCATTCACGGCAACGGCAAGGTCGTGCGCGCCCGCCTGTCGGACGCCAAGCATTTCTGGACCCGCGACCAGGGCGACCTGCCGGACCTGGAAACGCTGAAAGATTCCGCCGCGAAATTCGACCTCGACCTGAAAAAGCCGCTGGACCAGCGCATGGCCAAGCTCGACGCGCTGAACGTGACCTTCCACGCCAAGCTCGGCACGCAGGGCGAACGCGTCGCCCGCATCCGTGAACTGGCCAAGCAGCTTGCCCCTGTTATCGGTGCCGATGCTGATCTGGTAGACCGCGCCGTGGTTCTCGCTAAGGCCGACCTGCGCACGGAAGCCGTCGGGGAATTCCCCGAATTGCAGGGCCTGATGGGTCGCAAATACGCGACGCTTCAGGGTGAGAACGAAAGCGTCGCCGCCGCGATTGAAGACCACTGGAAGCCAAATGGCCCCTCCGACCGTCTGCCGCAGGATAAGGTCGGTCTGACCGTGGCTCTGGCCGACAAGCTCGACACATTGGTCGGCTTCTGGGCCATTGATGAAAAGCCGACTGGTTCGAAGGACCCGTTCGCGCTGCGCCGTGCGGCGCTGGGTGTGGTGCGTGTTATTCTAGAGCGGAATGTGCGGTTGTCCCTAAAGGAAGTATTTATTGATACGTATTGGAACATCCTCGCTAAAGAAGAGCAAGAGCATAGGGCTTTGCTATCGGAGGAAATACAAAATGACTTGAGTTCTTCGAACGCCCTTTTGTCGGACATAGAAGTGGCCCAGAAAGGCGACAATTTCTCATTCAATGATCTAATGGAAAACGAAGAAATTTTTAGCGGGAAGTCAGCTTTAAGTGACGAAACACGTGAGCGGCTTCTTGATAAAATCATTGATCGTTGGAGACAGGACAAAACCTTAGATGTTCAATATGAAAGCAAAAACCTTCTCTCCTTCTTCCACGACCGCCTCAAAGTCTACCTCCGCGATCTCGGCGCCCGCTACGATCTCATCGAGGCCGTGCTTACGCCCGAGACCGACGATCTCCTCATGGTCGCGCGTCGCGTCGAAGCGCTAACCGCCTTCGTGACGGATCAGGATGGCATCAACCTTCTGGCCGGCACCAAGCGCGCCACACAGCTTCTGGCGGCGGAAGAAAAGAAGGGCACCGTGGTGGCCGAAAGCGTTTCGGAAGAGTTGCTGAAGCTCGATGCTGAAAAGGCGCTTTACGCCGCCATCAAGACCGCCTCTGCCGATGCCGCCAAGGCGGTCGAAACGGAAGACTTCCGCTCGGCCATGCAGGCGCTCTCGACGCTGCGCGCCCCGGTCGATAAGTTCTTTGAAGACGTGCTGGTCAACGATGAAGACAACGCCATCCGCGCCAATCGTCTGGCTCTGCTCAAGGCCATTCGCGAAGCGACGGGGACGGTTGCAGACTTCTCGAAGATCAGCGGGTGAGGTGCATAAGGGGGCGTTGTGCGTGTGGCTCACCCCCCTCTGTCCTGCCGGACATCTCCCCCACAAGGAGGGAGATTGGCTGGGCGGACGCTCTGCGGTTCATCCGCACCGACACCACGAAACGTGTAAGATGGTCGAATGCTGTCCGCGAGTGATCTCCCCACCTGTGGGGGAGATGCCCGGCAGGGCAGAGGGGGGCTAGCCGCGCATGAAAACATCTAACGACCACCCTTCCAAAATCCTCATCAGCGCCTGCCTCCTCGGTCACGCCGTCCGCTACGACGGAAAGGGCAAGCCTCTCTCGCATCTTGCCATCGACCGCTGGAAGACCGAGGGCAGGCTGGTGACCATCTGTCCGGAGATGGCGGGTGGCATGCCGGTGCCGCGTCCGCCTGCGGAAATCGAGGGTGGGGCCTCCGGGCTCGATGTGCTGGAAGGCCGCGCCCGGGTGATCGAAATCACCGGCGGTGATGTGACGGCGCAGTTCATCGAGGGAGCGGAAAAGGCGCTGGCTTTCGCCAAGGACAATGGCTGCGACTATGCGTTGCTGATCGATGGTAGCCCGTCCTGCGGGTCGGTTGCGGTATATGACGGCTCTTTTTCGGGCCGCAAACATGCGGGCAATGGCGTCACCGCCGCATTGTTTCAGCAGGCGGGCATCGCAGTTTTTTCGGACAGGGACATCAATGCGCTTGTCGCAGCGACAGAGCGCTCTGAGCCATCTTACTAGGAACGTCGCCGTTTCTGCTGCATAATCCCCTCGCCATATAAAATGCAGGGAGGAATGCACGATGGCCAAGAATACGATTTGCGTCTGGTATGACAAGGATGCGGAAGCTGCCGCTCGCTTTTATGCGCAGGTGTTTCCAGATAGCGCGGTGACGGCCGTGCATCGCGCGCCGGGGGACTATCCCGCTGGCAAGGAAGGCAATGTGCTGACGGTGGAGTTTACCGTCGCCGGTGTCGCCTGTATCGGCCTGAACGGCGGCCCTATGTTCAAGCACACCGAAGCTTTCTCCTTCCAGATATCGACAGAAGATCAGGAAGAAACCGACCGTTACTGGAACGCCATTATCGATAATGGCGGGCAGGAGAGCGAGTGCGGCTGGTGCAAGGACAAATGGGGCGTTTCCTGGCAGATTACCCCGCGGGTGTTGATGGAGGCAATCGCCGCAGGCGGTGACGAGGCGAAGCGGGCTTTCGAGGCCATGATGACGATGAAGAAGATCGATGTGGCAAAGATCGAGTCGGCCCGGCGGGGGTGAGTGAGGGCGGACCTGTGCCGAGAAGTGGTAGCTCGTGCGGTCACCCTAAGTTCCGTCTTCCCGCACTTGATGCGGGATCCAGGCAACCCAAGTCATTGGGTTGAAAGACTCTTTCGCACCGCAGACGCGGCGCTGCTGGATACCGGGTCAAGCCCGGTATGACGGAAGATAGGGTTGTGCTCCATAGGTCGGCCGCCCCAGCACCTACCCATAAAAAACGCCGGAGATGTCTCCCCGGCGTCCATTTAAAAATATCCCGCTAAGCGATCAGCTTGCCATCCGCATCTGCTGCGCCATGCCGTGCAGGCTGCCATTCTGCGAACTAGAAACCCGGAACGTGCGGATGAGGTTCAGCAGTTCTTCCGTGTCGGCGGCCAGTGCCTCGGCAGAAGCCGTGGTTTCCTCGGCCATCGCGGCATTGTGCTGGGTTGCGGCGTCCAGCTGGTTGAGCGACGACGAGATGGAGCGCAGCGTGCTGTCCTGCTCAGCAGCCGAATGGGCGATCTTGCTGACGATCTCGCTGGACGACTTGATCTGGTTGGAGATGCGTTTCAGCGCATCGCCTGCCTCGCCCACCAGGCGAACGCCGTTTTCGACCTGCGTCGAGGAGCGGGCGATCTGCGTCTTGATTTCCTTGGCTGCTGCTGCGGATTTCTGGGCCAGTTCTCGCACTTCCTGGGCAACGACGGCAAAGCCCTTGCCGGCTTCGCCCGCACGGGCAGCTTCCACGCCTGCATTCAGAGCCAGGAGATTGGTCTGGAAGGCGATGTCGTCGATAACGCCGATGATTTTGGAAATCTCTTCGGCGGATTGTTCGATGCCGCTCATCGCGCCGATGGCTTCTTCGACGATCTGGTCGCTGCGGTTCGCATCGGTGCTGATCGAGGTTACGCGCTTTGACGCTTCCGATGCGCCATCTGCGGTCTGGCGCACGGCAACGGTCAACTCGTCCAACGCCGCCGACGTTTCCTCAAGGCTGGCGGCCTGACGTTCGGTGCGCTGGGAAAGCTCGTTGGAGGCCTTGCGGATTTCATCCTTGGAACCGCCGATATCGATGCTCTTGGCGTTGACCTTGGCCATGGCCGCATCCAGCTGCGAGAGCGCTTCGTTGAAATTGTCGCGCAGGTCGGCGTAACGGGAGCCCAGATCGTGGCAGCGAACCGTCAGGTCGCCCTGCGCCAGCTGTTCCAGTGCAGAGCCGATGGTGGCAACGACGCGGGCCTGAAGGGCTGCTTCGTCGCGCTGCATGTCGAGATTGGTCTGGCGCTCGCTGTCCAGCTGCAATTGCTGCTCTTCCTGACGCTGCTGCATCATGTGGCGCTCGCGCACCTTCTGTTGCAGCGCCTGGGTCGCCTTGGCCATCAGGCCGATTTCGTTCTTCATGCCAGTATGAGGAATGGCTAGATCGACATTCTCGTTGGCGACTTCGCCCAGCGCCTTGTGCAGGTCATCAAGCGGTCTGGAAATGCCGCGAATGACTACCCAGGCAGCGGCAAGGCCCAGCAGAAACACGCCGACGCCAACCGAGATGGCGTTGATGATGGTTGAGCGAACCTGTGCCTGAAGGTCATCGACGTAAACGCCTGTCACGACCACGACCTGCCAGGGCTCGAACGCCATGGCATAAGAGCTTTTCAGAAAGTTGTCGCCTTCCGCGCCGGGCTTGGGACCATAGAAGCTGGTTTCGCCGCCACCCGCGCGGCCCAGACGAACAAGCTCGTCACGGTAGTTGAAGCCCTGGCTGTCCGGCTTGCCCTTGTAGCTTTGCCCCACGCGCTTGGCTTCCGGGTGAAACAGCATCTTCACATCGTAATCATAGCCGAACATGTAGCCGTCAGGCGTGTATTTCATGGCGGTGACGATGGCGAAGGCCTGTGCCATGGCCTGCTCGCGGGTCAGCGTGCCAGCCTTTTCCTTGTCGTAGAAGGATTGCAGGATGGAGATGGAGGACTGCACCTGCGTGCGCAGCATTCCATAGCGCTCTTCATAAATGGCGTTGACGGACGATCTGATCTGGAAGTAGGTCGCAAGGGTAAATGCCGCCATCAGCGCCACCACAAGCAGGATCAATTGTCGGGAAATCGGCAAATTTTTCATAAGAGCTCACAGGGCTACAGCGCCGCTGCAAGGGTGCAGCAGGACGATTTTGAAATCTTCTGGGAATAAGCGCCTGATGCGCAATACAGGTGCATATCATCGCACCATCTGCGACAGATGAAGCTTTAGAAATTTGAATAAATATTTAAGTTTTACCCGACAACGAAGGGTCTGGAGAAAATAATTTGCGTTTTGTCAGAAATATGACAAATTTCTTCCATCGTTAGTTGCCGATAATATTCGAAAGTGACTCTGGATGGTTGCTTTCGCATTTATTGCTGAGATTGGCGCAAAGTCAGGCCATCCAGCGATAATGGCGTGGTCGTGTCTGCGGCCACGGGAATGACGGCCTCATTGTTGATGACGTTTTCCACGGCGGAAGTCTTGACCAGCGCATCGATGGTCGTTGGCTGTTCGGCGACCACGGCATTGGCATCTTCCGCGGGAAGCCATGCGGGATTTTTGCTGACATAGGTCACAGGAGAGCCACCAAGCCAGGCTTCCCGGCGCACGATCTGCTTCTTGCCATCGACATCACGAATGGAAATATCCTGCGTGCCGGGTGCCAGTGTGGGGGCGGCTTCCGCGCGCGGCTTAACCTTTGCCGGTGGGCAGGCTTCGCATTGAACGGAGATGACGCTGTGGTTTGCAGCGCGGTTTCCACGAATGACTTCGATGGAGGAAGCCATGGCAGAGCCGCTTGCCAGCACGATTGTCACTGTCAGCAAAATCTTGCGCATAAAAACCCCCGTTTCCCGCAGCCATTCTGCTGCTTTGACGGTTGGGATTTTACCGGAACTTCCTTTCCATAGGGTCAGGAATTTTGGTAAATATTGAACGAAATCCGGTGCTATCGATCTTGTTTTTCGCGGGCTACGGCCTGCCAGCCAATGTCGCTGCGGTTGAAACCATTGTCCCATTTTACCTCTTTGGCGAGGGCATAGGCACGAGCTTGGGCTTCCGTTACGGTCTTGCCGAAGGCCGTCACGTTCAAAACGCGACCGCCGGTGGCAACCAATTGGCCGTCTTTCAGCGCTGTGCCAGCATGAAACACCTTGGCGTCTTCGCGTGCATCTGGGACATGGTCAATCGGCGTATTCTTGTCATAAGGCGCAGGGTAGCCCTTGGAGGCGAGAACGATGGTCAGCGCCGCATCGTCGCGCCATTCTGCGGTCACCTGATCCAGCGTGCCGGTGGCCGTGGCATAGAGGATGGGCAGCAGGTCGCTCTTCAGGCGCATCATCAGCACCTGACACTCAGGGTCGCCGAAACGGACATTGTATTCGATCAGTTCAGGGCCTTTGGCGGTGATCATCAGGCCTGCGAAGAACACGCCGGAAAACGGGTTGCCATCCTGCGCCATGCCTTTGATCGTCGGTTCGATGATCTCCTTCATCGTCCGCTCGACCATTTCGGGTGTCATGACCGGGGCGGGAGAGTAAGCGCCCATGCCACCCGTGTTGGGGCCGGTGTCGCCATTGCCAACGCGCTTGTGGTCCTGCGCGGTGGCCAGCGCCAGAGCGGTCTTGCCATCGGAAAGGCAGAAGAAGCTCGCTTCTTCGCCATCCAGGAAGGCTTCTACAACAACTTCCGCACCGGCGGCGCCAAACGCGCCGTCAAAGCAATCATCGATGGCAGCAAGCGCCTCGGCTTCCGTCATCGCAACCGTAACGCCTTTGCCCGCTGCCAGACCATCGGCCTTGATGACGATAGGTGCGCCCTGTTCGCGCACATAGGCCTTGGCTGGTTCGGCAGCCTTGAAGCGCTGGTAGGCGCCGGTCGGGATGTCATAACGGGCGCAGAGATCCTTGGTGAAGCCCTTGGAACCCTCAAGCTGTGCCGCCGCCTTGGACGGGCCGAAGGTGGCGATGCCAGCGGCGCGTAGATCATCCGCAAGTCCAGCGACCAGTGGTGCTTCCGGTCCGACGACCACGAAGTCGATGGAGGTTTCCTTGCAAAATGCGATGACGGCTGCGTGGTCTTCGACATTGAACGAGACCAGCGTCGCGTGTTCGGCAATGCCGGGATTACCGGGGGCGGCGAAAAGCTGTGTGAGGCGGGGAGACTGGGCGATTTTCCATGCCAGCGCATGTTCGCGTCCGCCGGAACCGATCAACAGAACATTCATGCTCAACACCCCTGTCATCTCGCGTTTTCTCGTGATGCTGGGGCGTTAAGGGCCAAGGGCTGAAAGGTCAAGCGCAACCCATGCTTTTCTGTGGAATCGCGGAAGCTTCTTGTTGTCATGCCATAATCAGCATCTATGTTCGGGCAGATTTGAAAACAGCCAGAGAAACATATGTCCGCAGATAATGCCCGCCTTGCTCCCCTTATCGCTTCCGAGATCAATGCCCGCGCCGAACAGGTCAAGGCGGCGATTGCGCTGCTGGACGAAGGTGCGACCGTTCCCTTCATTGCTCGCTACCGCAAGGAAGTGACCGGCGGGCTGGATGATACCCAGCTTCGCACGCTGGCGGAACGGCTGTCCTATCTGCGCGAACTCAACGCCCGCCGCGCCTCGATTGTCGATTTCATCACCGGTCAGGACAAGATGACCGATGAGCTGATGGTCAAGATCGTTTCGGCCACGACCAAGGCGGAACTCGAAGACCTTTACCTTCCCTATAAGCCCAAGCGCCGCACCCGCGCCGAGATTGCCCGTGAGCGGGGACTCGGACCTCTGGCACAGGCCATCTGGGACGACCGCAGCGCCGATCCGGCCAAGCTGGCGCAGGCCTATGTTCAGGGTGAAGTGGCGGATGTGAAGGCAGCGCTCGAAGGCGCACGCGATATCGTGGCAGAAACCATGACTGAGAATGCCGATCTCTTGAAGCGTCTGCGTGATTACATGCGCCACAACGCCACCTTCCGCGCCAAGGTGGTGGATGGCAAGCAGGCGACGGGGGAGAAGTTTTCCGACTATTTCGACCATTCCGAAAAATGGGCGACGGTGCCGGGCCACCGCGCCTTGGCGATGCTGCGCGGCTGGGACGAGGAAGTGCTGACGCTGACCATCGATGTCGATGCGGATGATCCGTCACCGGTCAAACCCGCCCAGCGCACCATCGCCAGCGCGTTTGATATCCGCAGCGCTGGTCCTGCCGATGCGTGGCTTATGGAGGTCGCGGGCTGGACATGGCGCGTCAAGCTTTCCATGTCGCTGTCGCTCGACCTTATGCGCGAATTGCGCGAGCGGGCGGAAGAAGAGGCGATCCACGTCTTTGCCCGCAACTTGAAGGATCTGCTATTGGCGGCCCCTGCCGGTTCGCGCGCCACCATGGGTCTCGATCCCGGCATCCGCACTGGCGTCAAAGTGGCGATCGTGGATGGCACCGGCAAGCTGCTGGAAACGACCACCGTCTATCCATTCCCGCCTAAAAACGACATTCGCGGCACGCAGGCGGAACTCGCAAGCCTCATCCGCAAGCACAATGTCGAACTGATCTCCATCGGCAACGGCACCGGCAGCCGCGAAACGGAACGGCTGGTGGCCGACCTGCTGGGCCAACTGACCGGCGCAAAGCCCACCAAGGTCATCGTCTCGGAAGCCGGTGCGTCGATTTATTCCGCCTCGGCCAGTGCCGCTGCCGAATTCCCCAATCTGGATGTGTCGCTGCGCGGTGCCGTCTCCATCGCCCGCCGCCTGCAAGATCCGCTGGCGGAACTGGTGAAGATCGAGCCCAAGTCCATCGGCGTCGGCCAGTACCAGCACGATGTCGATCAGGGCAAGCTTTCGCGCTCGCTGGACGCTGTCGTGGAAGATGCGGTGAACGCTGTCGGCGTTGATCTCAACACGGCATCCGCCCCGCTTCTGTCACGGGTTTCAGGCCTTGGCGCATCGATTGCGGACGCCATCGTTCTGCATCGTGACCAGACCGGGCCCTTCGCCAGCCGCAAGGAGCTGCTGAAAGTGCCGCGTCTGGGACAGCGCACCTTCGAACAATGCGCGGGCTTTTTGCGTATTCCGAACGGCAAGGAGCCGCTGGATTCATCCTCCGTGCACCCTGAAGCTTACGGCGTTGCCAAGAAGATCGTCGCCGCCTGCGGTCGCGATCTACGCTCGGTCATGGGTGATAGTGCGGCGCTGAAGTCTTTGGACCCCAAGCAATTCATCGATGAACAGTTCGGTCTGCCGACCGTCAAGGACATCATTGCCGAACTGGAAAAGCCGGGCCGAGACCCGCGTCCGAGCTTCAAGACTGCGACCTTTGCGGATGGCGTGGATGAAATCACCGACCTGAAACCCGGCATGCTGCTGGAAGGCACGGTGACGAATGTCGCCGCTTTCGGCGCTTTCGTGGATATCGGCGTGCATCAGGACGGCCTCGTCCACGTCTCGCAGCTGGCAGACCGCTTCATCAAGGACCCGCATGAAGTGGTGAAGGCTGGCGATGTGGTGAAAGTTCGCGTGGTGGAAGTGGACGTGAAGCGTAAGCGCATCGGGCTGACCATGCGCAAGGACGGCGGGGAGGTTGCTCCGCAGCCGATGCGCGAAAAGGGTAACGCCAACGCCATGCGGCATGCTAGCGCCAAGCCGCAGCAACGCACTGAGACGGCGCCACCCGGCGGTGCATTGGCGGCGGCTTTGGCTGAGGCGATGAAGAAACGGTGAGGGGTGAAACGCCTTCTTTTACGGTGTGCGGGACGCGGATTTAGACGGTAGTGGGTGTGGCTTACCCCC
>UCLB01000023.1:0-81226 GCA_900473205.1 Hyphomicrobiales bacterium | reverse complement strand
TCTGCCCTGCCGGGCATCTCCCCCACAAGGAGGGAGATCGGCTGGGCGCCTGCTCATCACCCTATCAGCAGCCTTCAAGATGGCCGAGCGGTTTCCACGAGTCGATCTCCCCACCTGTGGGGGAGATGCCCGGCAGGGCAGAGGGGGTAAGCCACACCCACCAACCTTTCCATCCTTCACCCCCCAAAACAACCCAAAAAACCAATCTGAAATCATTCAATATTTTTGAAAATACCCCCGCTTGAAACTTTGCATGAAAGCGGTAGCTTAGCATTCAATTGATAAGTGAGACTTAGCTTATTGGGGGTGAAATGGCCTCGTCTTTGCATGCTTTGCTTGGAAAAATAGTCAAGACCGGCAATCTGGTCGTTACTGGCCCGGGAGGGCTGCAGGTTTACGGTGATGGTACCGGAAAACGGGTTGCCCTCAACTTTACCGACGATGCGGCGATGGACGAGATTGCCACCGATCCCGCGCTTAAACTGGCCGAAATGTTCATGGAAGGGCGCATGGCTGTCGTGGAGGGCGACATCTATGACTTTCTGGCGTTGATCAAGAGCAACACGCTGAGCGAAGCGCTGACCTTCGGCATGATCTGGCGCGGCATGGCGCGCATCATTGCAGCCCGCATCAAGATGCACCTGCCCGTCAACCACAACAAGGATAACGTCGCCCACCATTATGATCTGAGCGCCAAGCTGTTCGATCTGTTTCTGGATGAGGACTGGCAATATTCCTGCGCCTATTTCAATCCGCCCGGCATCAGCCTGTACGAAGCGCAGCTCGCCAAGAAGCGGCACATCGCGGCCAAGCTGATGCCGGAACCGGGGCAGCGCATTCTTGAAATCGGCTCCGGCTGGGGCGGCATGGCCATGTATCTGGCCGAAAGCTCCGATGTGGACGTGACAGGTATCACGCTCAGCGAAGAGCAGTTGCGAGTCTCGCGCGACCGGGCGCGGAAACGCGGGCTGGCGGATAAGCTGCGGTTCGAATTGCAGGATTACCGCTATCTGTCTGCCGCGCAACCTTTTGACCGCATCGTTTCGGTCGGCATGTTCGAACATGTCGGGCCAACCCATTACCGCGAATATTTCAGCAAGGCTGCGGAATTGCTGGATGAAAATGGCGTGATGCTGATGCATTCCATCGGCCAGCCCTATCCGGCACTGGCGACCAACCCCTTTATCGAAAAATATATTTTCCCCGGCGGCTATATTCCCTCGCTGGCAGAGGTTTTGCCAGCGGTTGAAAAATCGGGCCTGCTGGTGCGCGATATCGAAATCCTGCCGATGCACTACGCCCACACGCTGCGCAAATGGCGGGAGCGTTTCGTGGCGAACAAGGCAGATGCGGTTGCCATTTACGACGAACGTTTCTTCCGCATGTGGGAGTTTTATCTGGCCGGGTCAGAAATGGCCTTCACGCATGAGAACTTCCATATTTTCCAGATTCAGCTGGCTAAACGCGGAGACGTGGTACCCGACAATCGCGACTATATTGCCAAAAACGAGGCGCGGTTGCTGGAATTCGAGAAGACAAGACCACCGCTGGAAAAGGTGAGCTTTTAAAAAGCCGCAAAGGCGTCCAGATTTCGCCGTGCTGGTTAACAGGATGGAAACGGAATCTCTCTAATTCTACAGACCTCCAATGTATTGCGTTTTTCGGGGTCTTCTTATGGTCAGTTCAAAGACGGTGATTGCCGCATGTGTGTTTTCGCTTTTTGCTGCTGGCCAAGCCTCGGCTGATGGCTGGTTTTCCGGCGACTGGTATTTGAAGCTGGGTGGAAAAGGCTTTTCTGCACCAAAATATCAGGGCGATAACAAGAACGAATTCCGTTTCGCGCCCATCATCGCTCTCGGTCGTGCAGGGCAGGGTGCCCGTTTCACCTCGCAGAACGACAGTGCCTCGGTCGCCCTTCTCGACAATGGCCCGATCAGCATGGGTATTGCAGGCCGGTTCGTGCCATCGCGCGATTCAGGCGATTCCCGTGATCTGACCGGCATGCGCTCCATCAAATGGGGCGCGGAACTTGGCGGTTTTGCCGAAGCCTATCCCACCGACTGGCTGCGCATTCGCGGTGAAGCACGCCAGGGCATTCGCAGCCACACCGGTATCGTGGCCGATCTGTCTGCCGACGTCTTCACCGATCTGACGCCGGATATTCAAATTTCGGCTGGCCCGCGCGCCACATGGGTCACCAAGAAATACAATGAGCGCTATTACGGCGTCGATTCCGCGCAGTTCGCAGCCGGTGCACCTTCGCCCTATTCGCCGGATGGCGGTCTGCATTCCGTGGGCGTCGGCGCGGCCATCAACTGGAAAGTCACCGAGAAGGCAGAGATCGGCTCCTTTGCCGAATACCGACGCCTGATGGGTGATGCGGGCGACAGCACGCTGGTTAGCGAGCGCGGTTCCAAAAACCAGTTCGTGGTCGGCGTTCAGGCCAGCTACAAGTTCGGCTTTGGCCTCTGAGAGCCGTCTGATCGCTTTTGCTTGACGCTTCGTAAATGCCAGGCGTAGAACGCTGGCATGGTTGACCAAAGCGATCTTTCCAGCCGCGTTTCCGACGCGCCATCCAACAATTGGGTCTATCGGATGTTACCGAGGACCCTTTGGCCCTATGCGCAATTGGCCCGATGGGACCGCCCCATCGGCTGGGAATTGCTGATGTGGCCGTGCTTTTGGTCGGCAGCGATGGCGGCCAATGCCGCGCAGCATCTCGGCAGCTTCTCCTGGGGCCTGCTGCTCTTCCACCTCTTCCTGTTTTTTGCCGGTTCTGTCGCCATGCGCGGTGCGGGCTGCACCTATAATGATCTGGTCGATCACAAGATCGATATGGCAGTGGCGCGCACCCGCTCACGGCCCCTGCCATCGGGTCGGGTCAGCCGCAAACAGGCGAAGATTTTCATCATCATTCAGGCGCTGGTCGGGCTTGCGGTGCTGTTGTGCTTCAACGGTTTTGCCATCCTCGTCGGCCTTTCATCCTTGGTCTTCGTGGCGATCTATCCCTTCGCCAAGCGCTTCACCAACTGGCCGCAGTTTTTTCTCGGCCTTGCCTTTTCCTGGGGCGCGCTGATGGGTTGGGCGGGTCAATTCGGGTCGTTGTCCGTCTCGCCGGTTCTGCTGTACGTCGGTGCTATCGCCTGGACGATCGGTTATGACACAATCTACGCCCATCAGGATCGAGAAGACGACACGGCTGCCGGCATCGGTTCCACCGCGCTTTTGTTCGGAGATAGGACACATGGCTGGCTGATTGGTCTTTATGGCACAACCCTGGTCTTCATCTTTCTGGCGTTCCTGACGGCGGGTGTTAACTGGATCGGCTATCTCGGCCTCTTCGTTTCCGCCTTCCTGCTATTCCGCCAGGTGAAGGTGCTGGATATCAACAATGTCGAACAATGCCTGGCGCTGTTCAAATCCAACAACCGCGTTGGTCTCCTGATTTTTGCCGGTCTGCTTTTGCCGCTGGTGATTGGCTGATACGAAAAACCCGGCTGCGTCTTTCAACGCGCCGGGTTTCTCTTTTATCCGCAGCATGGTGGATCAGCTGCGGGCGATGATTTCCTTGCCCTGAATGCGCATGGTCATGCCCAGCGAACCGGTACTGCGGCGCACGAGGAAGCGCGGGCGGCGGTCTGCGAAATAGGAATGACGGCGGCGTGGGCGAGTGGTCTCGGTGCGGACATTGCCGAGATGATCTTCCAGCGGACGGGCAACGCCATCGGCTTCGACCATCAGCATGGGAATGCGATACTTTTCCGACCAGCTGCGCCAATCGGCAGCGATGTCGCACAGGTCGTGCGCCACCAGCAGCGGAATGCAGAGATCCGGGTCGTCATGGTGAAGTTCGAGCGTCACGGTGACCTGTCCGTCACCATGGTCGATGGCGCGGGCGGCAACACCCTTGAAGGCGCGTGCCGGAAGCGCGAAAGAAAGCGGAAGGCCGCTGGAATTCAAAACCTTGCGAAGGACTGCGCCGCGCTCGTCGAGCGTGATAGCGACATCGGCTGAACCCTTGTCCTTACCGTAGGTGAGCTGCTGCGGAAACCGCGTTGGGTCTAACCGGAGAGTAGCGCCTGCCCATTCGGGCTTCAGAACAGTGTTGGTCATATCATGCTATCCTTGTTTTACCTGAGAGCCGTTTCATGGTCTCGTCCGGGACTTTTCGTCCTCTGATAGGGAGAAGATAGCGGCGGCATCTTCGAGACAGCTTAAAAATCGAGGTTAAGAAAACTTTGCATTCCCAAATGGTTAGCAAAACGCAGCCTGATAGGGTTTCGAATTCCTGAATTGATACGCAGGCCTTTGAGCCAGCGCGCACAGCAATATTACCCATCCCCGTCACCCTGTTTGCTTGCGGTGCACGGCATTGCTGCCGCGCAACCCCTGCGTTTGAACTACGTTGCGCAGGGGAAGTCGGTTTCGACAATTGCCAAAAAGCTGAAAACCAAAAATGAGCGGGGATTAGGTGGTCAGCGGGGAATTTGTGATCGGATGCGCAGCGGCGCTCAATACCTTCCGTGATACCGGCCTTTGAGCCAATATGATGCAGCACAAGGTCTGCGACGCGGAAGAGTCTTTTGCGATCAAAGACTTGATCGCGGGATACCAGGTCGAGCCCGGTATGACGGTTTTGGTGTTGAGTCCTATATTTTAACAACCTTGCCGGGGTTCATCACCCCCGCCGGGTCGAAGGCTGTCTTGATTCGGCGCATCAGGTCCATTTCGATACCGGGGCGAATATCGGCAAGCTCGTCACGTTTTAACTGACCGATACCGTGTTCGGCGGATATCGAACCGCCATGGGAAAGCACGATGCCGTGGACAATGTGGTTGATCTCGCGCCAGCGGGCGATGAACTCGGCCTTGTCCGCACCAACAGGCTGGGAAATATTGTAATGGATATTGCCGTCGCCCAGATGCCCGAAGGCGCAGATGCGCGCGCCGGGAATGGCCTGCAACACGCCAGCCTCGGCTTCCGCCATGAAGTTGGGGATTTTCGAGACTGGCACGGACACGTCATGCTTGATGGAGCCGCCTTCCGGCTTCTGCGCATCCGACATGCTTTCGCGCATGTGCCACAGTGCCTGACGCTGCGCTTCGGAGGAGGCGATAACCGCATCCTGCACGATACCAGCCTCAAAGCCCTGCTCCAGCAGGGTTTCGATCATGGTTTGCGCTGTCTCCGCCTTGTCAGACGTCGAGATGTCGATCAGCGCATACCACGGATGCGGCGTTTCAAGGGGATCGCGCACGCCGGGAATATGCTTGGCTGTAAACTCGATGCCAATGCGCGGCATCAGTTCGAGGCCGGTCAGCGCAGCGCCGCAGAGCGTCGAGGCGCGGTCGAAGAGGGTGAGGGCATCTGCTGGCGAGTTGAGACCGGCAAAGGCGACCTGATGGCCTTTAGGCTTCGGGAAAAGTTTCAGCACAGCGCCGGTGATGACGCCGAGCGTGCCTTCTGAACCGATGAACAGATCGCGCAGATCATAGCCCGTATTGTCTTTCTTCAGGCGGCGAAGGCCGTTCCAGATTTCTCCGGTCGGCAAAACGACCTCAAGGCCGAGGCACAATTGCCGCATATTGCCATAGGCCAGAACGGCGGTGCCGCCCGCATTGGTGGCGAGGTTTCCGCCGATGCGGCAGGAACCTTGCGACCCCAGCGACAGAGGAAACATGCGCTCCACCTTGTCGGCAGCCTGATGGACGGTATCCAGAATGCAGCCGCCATCCACGACGATGACATTGGCGACGGGATCGATATCGCGCACGCGGCTCATACGTTCCAGAGACAGAATGACGTCGCTGGCATCGCTGCGCGGCGTCTGCCCGCCCACAAGGCCGGTATTGCCTGTCTGTGGAACGACGGCCGTGCCGGTTTCGCTGGCAAGCTTCATGATGGCGGCGACTTCTTCCGTCGTGGCCGGTTTCAACAGTAACGGCGATGCACCTTTATAAAGGCCGCGATTTTCGACCAGATGCGGGGCCAGATCGGCCTGATCGCGCACGGCATTCTTCTCACCGACGATGGTCACGAAACGCTGGATCAGATCATCGGGCAGAGCAATCGTCGTCATGAGGTCCTCGCGGGAATTTGTCAGGGGCGGGGGGCTGCGGCTCGCGCCAGCCGGTCGTTGATGGCTTCGCCAAGCCCTGTGTTGGGAATGGGCGTAATGGCAATGCTACCAGCACCGCTGGCATCGGCGGTTTTGAGGTGATCGAAGAGATTGGTCGCGGCTTCCGCAAGATCGCCGCTGGTGCTGAGATCGAGGACGGTTGCGGCATTCTCTTCTCCAGCGACAGGTTTGCCACCGAAACGGATCAGCGCCTCGCCTTTGTCGACGGACACGGCGTTCAGCCGCACGGATGCGCCGGGCGCGTAATGCGAGGCCAGCATGCCGGGGGCTTCGATGGTTGCGGAGGCCTTTTCCGGGCGGATGAGCGTGAGGCCGATAACTTTCTCGATCTCCTCTGCCACCAATCCGCCGGGCCGTAACAGCCGCACCGTGCCATCCTGTTCGACCTTGACGATAGTGGATTCCACGCCAACCGGTGCCGAGCCGCCATCCAGGATTAGGCTGACCTTCTCGCCCAGATCCGCCTCCACATGGGCGGCGCTGGTGGAGCTGATCTTGCCGGAACTGTTGGCGCTGGGAGCCGCCAGCGGTTTTCCGAAAGCGGCGATCAGGTCGCTCGCAAAACCCTTGGGAATGCGGATACCGACCGTATCAAGGCCCGCCGTCGATAGCGGATGGATCGTGCTCTCCGGTTTCAGCGGCAGGATGAGGGTCAGCGGTCCCGGCCAGAATGCCTCCGCCAATCCGCGCGAGATGGGATCGAAGACCGCGTACTCTTCCGCCATGGCGATGTTGGCCATATGGCAGATCAGCGGGTTGAACTGCGGACGTCCCTTGGTTTCGTAGATGCGGGTGATGGCGGCGGGGTTGGTTGCATCGGCGGCAAGGCCGTAGACCGTCTCGGTGGGAATGGCGACGGGATGGCCGGACGATAGCACATCGACTGCGTCGCGAAGCGCCGTTTGCCTGTCTTGTTCGATGTGAATATGACGCGCCATGAATGCTGCACCCAATGATGCGCGTCGCTGACAAGCGCCGCACGGTTTTGCGCGGCATGCTTTAGAGGTTTTCAGCCGGATTGGAAAGCCGTTTGCGGCGCAGGCTTAGAGTGTGCGGATGAACTTGCGCATTTCGTTGGAGCGCGTACCCAGCATCAGCACGTTCTTCAGCGCGATTTTCGGGTCGCTGGTGCGAAACAGAAGACCATCGCGGTGCACGGATTTGTTGATCTGCACCGTTTTGTCACCGGCCATATCCATGGCGATGGCGAAATACATGCGCGACTGGCGCGGATCGATGTTTTCGAAGAATTGCTCGTCGCCACACAGTTCGGAAAAGAAGTTCGCGAAGTAGAAGGAAAACAGTACCGGTGTCTTCGCATCGAAACTGGTGCGCGACGCGGTCACATGGCAATAGCCCAGATGCGGGAGTTCTTCGATGGTGCGGTGAAACACCATTTTGGGAAAGCGGATCGAACTGTGGAAGGAATCGAGCCGGGAATGGGTCATTTCACCGGCAGCCTGAAGCTTGCGACCAGTGATTTCCGCAACCTGATCATGCGTCAGATAGCGCGGTTCGCGGGGAACCCACTTTTCTTCGTAGCGGGCGATCTTGCCAGTGCGCAGGAAATCCGAATGAGCGGTTTTCGAACGTGTCGGAGCCGCCTTGCCAGCGTTCGCATCGAAGTAGCGGATTTGCGTTCCCTTCTCCATCGGGAGAACTCCTGTTGCCTGTCCCCATGTTTTTACGGGAAGGGGGTTAAAAATCCCTTTTTGCGGCATGGTAGATGTTAAGGATTGGCACCGGCGGCTTTTGCGTCATATTGCGACGGATTTTTCCGGTAAACGGAGAATAAGCCGCTGTTTTCGAAGCGAAATTACGGGCTATTGCCTTTATGCGACATGTCGCAAATTGTCGCCAATGCGGAAGCCGATGTCGCTGTATGTGGTGCTGAAACGCGGTGCGAATGGTTAGATAATTCCCTGTGAAGCGGCATAGGACTGGAAGCTCGCCGCGACTTTTCGAGGACATGGCCATGGATTTGCGTGAAACCGTATTGCGCCAACTGAAAAACCGTCGTGAGGGCTTCACGCTGGAGCAGCCTTTCTACGTGGATCAGGACTATTTCCAGCTGGACATGGAAAACATCTGGTACCGCGACTGGCTGTTCGTGGCGCATGATTGCGAAGTGCCGAAGGCTGGCACCTATCTCACCGTGCAAATCGGTGAATATGCCGTTGTCATCGTGCGCGGCAAGGATGGCACCATCCGCGCCTTCCACAATTCCTGCCGTCACCGCGGTTCGCGCGTCTGCACCAGCCAGAAGGGCCAGTCCGCCCGTCTCGTCTGTCCCTACCACCAGTGGACTTATGATCTGGATGGCAAGCTGCTGTTTGCCCGCCACATGGGCGAGGATTTCAACAAGGAAAATTTCGGCCTTAAGCCGATTGCCTGCGAATCCGTCGCCGGTTACGTCTTTATCTGTCTGGCCAATGAGCCGATGGATTTTGCGCCGGTGCGCGCCGAAGTCGAAGCTTATATGGCGCCGCACCGCATCTGGGAGGCCAAGGTCGCCCATGAAAGCACCATCATCGAAAAGGGTAACTGGAAGCTGGTGTGGGAAAACAACCGCGAGTGCTACCATTGCGCCGCAAACCACCCGGAACTCTGCCGCACCTACCCGGAAAACCCCAGCGTCACCGGTACCGATGGCGGCGCGAGCGACCCGGAAATCGGCGGCCACTGGGCGCGCTGCGAAGCTGCCGGTCTGCCCAGCCGCTTCAAGATCGACCCCAAGGGCCAGTTCCGCGTGGCCCGCATGCCGCTGATCGGCGAGGCCGAAAGCTACACCATGTCCGGCAAGCGCGCCGTGCGCCGCCCGCTGTCTGACGATGTGACCATCGACCATATCGGTGCGCTGCTTCTGTTCCACTACCCCACGACCTGGAACCACTTCCTGGGCGACCACCTGATTTCCTTCCGCGTGTTGCCGCTGGGGCCGCAGGAAACGCAGGTCACGACCAAGTGGCTGGTGCACAAGGACGCTGTGGAAGGTGTGGATTACGATCTGGAAGACCTGACGCATGTCTGGAACGAGACCAACGATCAGGACCGCCGCATCGTCGAAGAGAACGCTTTCGGCATCCGCTCGCCTGCCTATGAGCCCGGCCCTTACTCGATGGAAGATGAGGGCGGCGTTATGCAGTTCGTGAACTGGTATTCTGATTTCATGATCGACCGTCTGTCGGGCGACAAGCAAAAATTCTCGGCTGTCGCATGACCGCGATGAACATGAAGACGACATACAAGCATATCGATGAAATGAAGCCGTGGAGCGACAAGCTCCATATGCTGGAATGTATTTCCGTCACGCCCGAAACGCCTGACGTTATGACATTCCTGTTTCGCTCCGAAGGCCCGAACTGGTTCCGCTATCTGCCGGGCCAGTTCGTGACGCTGGAACTGCCGGTGGGGCCAGAGCCGTTGTTTCGCACCTATACGCTGTCCTCCAGCCCGTCGCGTCCCTATGCGCTGGCCGTCACCGTCAAGGCGCAGGCCACCAGTGTCGGAACGCGCTGGATGTTCAACAACCTCAAGCCGGGCATGCGCATCCGTGCGCTCGGGCCGCTGGGGGATTTCTCCTATGTGCGCCATCCCGGCGACAAGTATCTGTTCATCTCGGCAGGGTCAGGCGTCACGCCGATGATGTCGATGGTGCGCGATATGAGCGACCGCGCGCCGCAAAGCGATATTTCCTTCATCAACTGCTCGCGCTCCCCATCCGACATCGTGTTCCGACACGAGCTGGAATATCTCGCGCGCTTCATGCCCAACCTGTCACTCGGTTTCATAGTCGAGAATTGCGGTCGCACCGATCTCTGGTCGGGCTTGAAGGGCATGGTGGACAAAGCCAAGATCGCGCTTCTGTCGCATGATTTCATGGATCGCACCGTGTTCTGCTGCGGGCCAGAGCCCTTCATGGCCGCCATTCGCTCCATGCTGGAAGCCTCCGGCTTCGATATGGCGCGCTATCATCAGGAAAGCTTCTCTCCGGCTATGCCGGTAGCGGTCGGCGAAAGCGATCTGCCTGACGATGGCGAAGTGCTGGCCAAGATCGGCTTCACCCTGTCCGGCAAGGATGTTCCATGCCAGCCGGGCCAGACCATTCTAATGACCGCGCGTGCCGCTGGCGTGCGCATCGGGGCTGCCTGCGAATCCGGCATATGCGGCACCTGCCGGGTGCTGAAGCTCTCTGGCGAAGTCGAGATGAGCCACAATGGCGGCATTCTCGATGAAGACATCGAGGAAGGCTATATCCTCGCCTGCTGCTCGCGCCCGCTGACGGATGTGCAAGTAGAAGCCTGATTATACTTGGTTCGATTTTGCACAATGGAACCAATAGCGAATTTTCCCGTTAGTTGATCATCGGAGCGCGGTCTCAACGCGTAGTGTCATAACACGGAGGAAATTCATGCTGAATTTGCGCAAGACGAGCGTTGCTACAGCTCTAATCATGGTTTTGACGAGCTTTACGCCGTCACAGGCATTCCAGGTCCCGGTTCCCATGCCGAAGCCTGTTCAGGCATCGACTGAGAATGTCGTGCAAGTGCAGTATCGCGATGGCGAACGCCGTTTCTATCGCGATCGTTCCTATCGTCACCGCGACCGCGATTTCCGTCGTCCATCGCGTGAGGGCTATTACAATGGCCATCGTGGCTACCGCGAATATCGCCGTGGTTACCGTCAACATAACGGCTTCTGGTTCCCGCTGGCAGCGTTTGCCACAGGCGCGATCATTGGTGGTGCAGCATCGCAGGCCCGTCCGTCTTACGGCAGCAGCCATCAGCAATGGTGCGCAAGCCGCTACCGTTCGTACCGCGCGTCGGACAATACTTTCCAGCCGAACAATGGTCCACGCCGCCAGTGCGTTTCCCCATAAACTGAACGATTTTAATGGAAGCCCGGCAAATGTCGGGCTTTCTCTATTTTATTTATTATGAGCCATCAAGTTAGTGTGAACACGTTGTTAATGCTGGGTTCAGATAGCCATTTATAATCTACTAACATATAAATAATCCCGCATTTCGTGGGAACCAATACACAAGAAGAACGTCGTTATTCACAATGTGCCGGCAGAGTATCCGGCCGTGGATGGAGGAAATCAGATGCAGAATTATATGAAAACTATCTCGGCTGCCGGCTTCTCGGTTCTCGCTGCTGCGGGCTCCGTCGTGCCTGCACATGCTATGCCCATTTCCGTCACTCCGCCTGCGGTTGATAAGGCCGACACTGGCGTGGTGAATGTTCAGTACTGGCGTGATCGCGGCTACCGTCGTGACTATCGTCCGGGCTATTACGGTGGCCACCGTGGCTACCGCGAATATCGTCCTGGCTATCGTCACCACAATGGCTATTGGTTCCCGTTGGCAGCCTTCGGTGCCGGTGCGATTATTGGCGGTGCGCTTGCCCAGCCACGTGAAGTCTATCGCCCTGTGCCGGAATATCGTCCACGTCCGGTCTACCGTGCGGCTCCCCGCGCTGGCCTCAGCCAGAGCCATGTGAACTGGTGCTTCGGTCGCTACCGCTCTTACGATGCCTATAGCAACACGTTCCAGCCTTACAATGGCCCACGCCAAACGTGCTATTCGCCTTACGGCTGATCGATTGACATAGTGAAGCGAGAAACGCCGTCCGGCTCCATCCGGGCGGCGTTTTGCATTTAGAGAATGCCAGCGCGGCGCAACACGACCCAGGCAAACAGGATCGAAGCCACGATGAAGCTCGCAGCATAAATCGTGCCGCTGGTGCCCTCGGTAAAGGGCAGGGCGCCGGTGTTCATGCCGAAGAAGCCGGTGACCAGTGTCGGCGGCAGAAGAAACGCCGTCATCAGCGAGAGAATATAGAGGTGCCGGTTGGTTTCGGAAGACAGCTTCGAATCCACTTCTTCATGCAGCAGTCTTGCCCGCTCCTGAAGCGCATAGACATCGTGATCGATGGATTCCAGCCGGCCGGTCAGTCGGGCAGCAATCTCTTCAAAGCCGAAAGGCATTTCCTCATCATCCGCCGCAGAGGCTCTGCGCATCAGGGTCAGCACCGTGCGCAAATGCCGGTGAAGGCGCACGACCGTGCGGCGCACGGGGGCAAGCCTGCGGCGTTCATCGCGCGGGGTGCTGTCATAGACAAAGTCCTCGATGGCATTCAGCTCTTCTGTCGTCTCCATGACGAGCGCGATCAGGCTGCGCTGAAATTCCGCCACCAGTCCTT
Source organism: Hyphomicrobiales bacterium (assembly GCA_900473205.1). Lineage (GTDB taxonomy): Bacteria > Pseudomonadota > Alphaproteobacteria > Rhizobiales > Rhizobiaceae > Agrobacterium. The sequence continues at coordinate 68,882 of UCLB01000023.1, read as the reverse complement.
CAAAGACATGGGATGGCGTGGAGTAGCGCTTCGGGTTCTTGTCGATGGCGGCACGCAGCCGATCCACGGAGCGTAGCGGCTGTAGGCGTGTGGTGATGATGTAGCGTTCACCCAGCGCAAAATGCAGCCAGCCGATATCGCGGGTTTCCTGATCGAATTCGCGCTGGAAATCCACCAACGTTCCATAAAGCGCACCATCATCCACCACGATGGAGGGGTGGGTCTCATGGGTGGTCAGATTGCCCTTGATGCTCTCATCCAGCCCCTGCATGTTCTCCAGAAAGCTGGCAACGCGGCTATCTGCGAGATTGAGGTGCAGCCAGAAAAAACCGTCTTCCGTCTGAAGCTCCGCCAGTTGCACATCCGGCGCAAGCCGGGTGCAGGGCTCTATGCCGGGGCGAAAGCGATAGGCCCAGACGAGACCGGGAATGGCGGGATGCGGAATATCCATGGGCGTGATCCTGAACGGGCAATCGCGGCGGGCAGCGGTAAAATATCCCGCTTTTGCGACGATATCATGCAGACCAGAGTTTTGTGACAGTTTGATTACAAGTGCATCGAATGCTGTGCGCAATGGCCGCCGATGACCACCCGATGACAGGGAAGTTGATCGCACCACAACTTTTTCAAATTGACGTTTACGTAAAAATAATTTAGCCCCGAAGGCTATCGCATTGCAGGCAGACGCTTCGGGAGGAGGCAGGATGTATACCGCACCGGTCGACGATATCGCTTTTACGCTGAAACATGTGGCAGGTCTCAAATCAGCGCTGGATGACGGCGCGTTCGGTGATCTCGATGAAGATACCGTCGATGCCATTCTTCATGAAGCCGGTCGTTTTGCCACCGATGAAGTCGCACCTCTTGCCGAGATTGGCGACAAACAGGGCTCCAAGCTGGTGGATGGCGCGGTACGCACGCCGGATGGCTGGGCCGATCTCTACCGCCGCTGGGCAGAAGGCGGCTGGAACGGCCTGACCGCGCCGGAAGAATTCGGCGGGCAAGCCCTACCGCATCTGCTGAATGTCGCGGCGCTGGAAATGTGGAACTCCGGTTCGATGGCCTTTGCGCTATGCCCGACACTCACCATGGGGGCCGTGGAAGCCATCGCCACCCACGGCAGCGACGATCTCAAGGCAACCTATTTGGAAAAGCTAGTGTCCGGTGTCTGGACCGGCACCATGAACCTGACCGAGCCGCATGCAGGTTCCGATCTCGCCGCGCTGAAATCGCGGGCAGAACGTGCCGGTGACGGCAGCTACCGCATTTTCGGTCAGAAGATTTTCATCACCTGGGGTGAGCACGACGCAGCCGACAACATCATTCATCTGGTGCTGGCACGCTTGCCGGATGCACCAGCGGGAACGCGCGGTATCTCGCTCTTCCTCGTGCCGAAATTTCTTCCCGATGCGTCGGGCAATCCCGGCGAACGTAACGACCTGTTCTGCCATGCGCTGGAACACAAGCTCGGCATTCACGGCTCTCCCACCTGCACGATGATTTTCGGCGATGGTCGCTACGGCGCTGAAAAGGGTGCTATCGGCTGGATCGTCGGTGAAGAGAATAAGGGCCTCGCCTGCATGTTCACCATGATGAACAATGCGCGTCTGGCTGTCGGCATGCAGGGTGTTGCCATTTGCGAAGCGGCGACGCAAAAGGCCATCGCCTACGCCAAGGATCGCACGCAGGGCAAGGCACCCGGCACCAAGGCCACCGGCATGAGCCCGATCATCGAACATCCCGATATTGCCAGAACGCTTTTGACCATGAAGGCGCTGACTCAAGGCTCGCGCGCCATCTCGTTCTCCTGCGCCCACGCCATCGACATGAGCCACGCTGAGGTCGATGCCGACAAGCGCAAGTTCTGGCAGGAGCGTGCAGCCCTTCTTACGCCGATTGCAAAATCCTTCTCCACCGATGCCGGTGTGGATGTGGCATCGCTTGGCATTCAGGTCCATGGCGGCATGGGCTTCATCGAGGAGACGGGTGCTGCCCGCTACCTGCGCGATGCCCGCATTGCGCCGATTTACGAAGGCACCAACGGCATTCAGGCCATCGACCTCGTCATGCGCAAATTGCAGCTCTCCGAGGGCGCGCAGGTTCGCGGTTTCATCGCGGAACTGAAAAAACAGGCGCAGGCCGTGCACGCTTCCAACACGCCAGAACTGGGCGACACCGGGCGTTATCTCGATCAGAGCATCACCGATCTGGAAGACGCGACCGAGTGGCTGCTGGATGCTTTGGCGAAGGGCGAAACATCCGCAGCGCTGGCCGGTGCCACGCCATATCAGCGGCTGTTCGGACTGGCGCTGACGGGCGCCTATCTCGCCAAGGGTGCGCTGGCATCGGTTGATGACGGACAGGGGGCGAGTCGCACAGCTCTCTGCCGCTTCACCGCCGAAAACCTGCTGGCGGAAACATCTGCGCTGAAAGACCGCGTGATATCAGGTGCGGCGAGCCTTGAAGCGGCTCGTGCCGTGCTGGGTTAAGGAGTTCCCATGTCTGCCGACCATATTCTTGTCGAACGTCCTGCAACCGCACCCGGCGTACAGGTCATCCGCTTCAACCGCCCGGACAAGAAGAATGCCATCACGGATGCGATGTATCGCAGCATGATCGAGGCACTGCAGGCGGCTGATGCGGATGCAGACATTCGTGCCATCGCTTTCCTTGGCTCCGAAGGCTGCTTTACAGCAGGCAACGACATGGCCGATTTCATGGCCTTTGCCATGTCCGGCGGCAAGGGTCGGCTGGCGGCAGGGGATTTCCTGCATGCACTCGTCAGCGTCGGCAAACCTATCGTTTCCGGTGTTGATGGCTTGGCCATCGGCATCGGCACAACGCTCAACCTGCACTGCGACCTCACGGTTGCTTCCAGCCGCAGCCTGTTCAAGACGCCTTTCGTCGATCTTGCGTTGGTGCCTGAGGCTGCTTCCAGCCTGCTCGTACCGCGCATCATGGGCCATCAGCGCGCCTTTGCACTGCTGGCCGCTGGCGAAGGCTTTTCAGCAGATGAGGCATTGCAGGCCGGTTTGATCTGGAAGGTCGTGTCCGAAGCGGAGGTCGAAGCGGAAACCTTGAAGATCGCTGCAAAACTTGCCACCAAACCACCGCAGGCGCTGAGGATTGCCCGTGATCTGCTGCGCGGCGATGGCGCGGAGGTGCGGGCAAGGATCGATGCGGAGATCGTGCATTTTGCGGCGCAGTTGCAGAGCGCGGAAGCCAGAGCGGCGTTCGAGGCATTCATGCGCCGTTAAGCGTGGCTGGTGAAAATTGGCATCTCTTATGGAATTGCAAAACAAGGCTGTTTAGTCTTTGCGCAACAACGCCCGCCTTTCAAGAAAGCCGCCACCATGCGCAATATCGTTTTCGCAACGCTCGCACTAGTCTCACTTTCCAGCCTCGCAGAAGCGGCCAGCTTCCAGCCGCCGCTAATGTCGCAGCCAGCGCAGAGCGATGTCATCCAAGTGCAGAATTTCAACAGCCAAGCTGGACAATCCAACCGCAACAACAATGACCGCCGCCGCCCGCGCTTCGTTTGCGTGGTGACGCCACCCGATAGCGCCAATCGTTCCCGCCCTTACGTCTGCCCGGTGCAGCAGGGCCGCGTAGGCGGTCGCTGCCGTTGTGATGGCGTGGTGGGGAATGGCAATATCGATACGGCTTGGTGATGAGGGAGAAGTAGTTTACTTCTCCAGCGTCGCAACCGCTTCCACATGCGGCGACCAGAGGAACTGGTCGATGGGTGTCACCTTGGTCAGGCGGTAGCCACCCTCCACCAGAATGGCCAGATCGCGGGCCAGCGATAGCGGGTTGCAGCTGACAGCGACGATCTTCTTCACGCCGCTCTTTGCCAGTTCTTTGCACTGAGCTTCGGCCCCCGCGCGCGGCGGATCGAAGACCACGGCATCGTAGTTCTTCAGTTCCTTGACGGTAAGAGCGTGGCGGAAGAGATCACGTTTTTCAATCGTGACGGGTTTCAAGCCTTGCGTGTTGCGGGCCGCGAGATCCAGCGCCTTCAGCGCCTTGTCCTCTGCTTCCACCGCATGCACCTTGCCAAGACGGGCAAGCCGCAGCGCGAATGTGCCGGAGCCGCAGAAAAGGTCGGCGATGCGCTTGGATTTGCCGACATGCGCCAGCACCAGTTCCGCCATCGCATCTTCCGCCTGCTTGGTGGCCTGCGCAAAGCCGCCAGACGGTGGCGAAATCATAACGCCGTCGAAATCGATCATCGGCTTTTGCGGCTCGATCAGGATTTCACCGGCAATCGAAACACGCGCAATGCCGCGCGTGGCCAGCGTTATTTCTGTCGCCGTTCTGCGCTGCTTGTCGTTTGGCGCTTTGATGCCCTCGAAGGAAATATCGAGCCCGGTCCGCGTTTCCATCACGGTGATGCGGAACGGCTCCGCGCTTGACGCCAGCGGCAGACCAATGGCCCGGATGGTGTCAAGGCGCGAGATGATACCATCCGACGCGATGGGACATTCTTCGATGGCAACGATGTGATGGCTGCCTGCCTGGCTGAAACCGAGAAGGAGGCCTTTTTCCGTCTTGCGGGCGGTAAAGACGACGCGGCGTCTTTCGCCCGGACGACAGTGCACCAGCGCATCGACTTCGGCCTCTAACCCCTTGGACTTCAGCGCGGCAACCACAAGGCTACGCTTGAAGACATGGTAGGGCTCATCGGCCATATGCTGCAACGAACAGCCGCCGCAGGTGCCGTTCTTGCCATCAGGGCCGAAGTGGCGGCACGCAGGCTCACGCCGTTCCGGGGCGGCCTCGGCAATGGACATGACCATGCCCTGGTCCTTGACGCGGGCAATGGCTACGGTTTCACCCGGCAATGCAAAGGGCACGTAGACCGTGCCTTCGGGACAGTGGGCAATGCCATCGCCCTGCGCGCCCAGACTCTGTATCTTCACGGTCTGGGTGCTCATGGCTTTTTGCCTCCGAGAAGGAATTCGACATTGCCATCGCCGCCTGCAATGGGTGACGGGATAAGGCCGAGGCTGACCCAGCCCATGTCCTCCACCAGCCAGCGCTCAAGCTCTGCGGCAACCTCGGGCGCGGTTTCCGGTTCTTTCAAAAGACCGGCCTTGCTGATCGCATCGCGACCGGCTTCGAATTGCGGTTTCACCAGCAACACGGCAAGCGCGCCGGGCTCTGCCAGTTCAAGGGCAGGGGCGAGCGCTAGCTTCAGCGAGATGAAGGACACGTCCGACACGATGAAGCTGATCGGTCGGTTGTCGATATCGTCACTGGTCAGGAAGCGTGCATTGAAACCTTCGATGCTGGTGACGCGTCGGTCGTTTTCAATGCGCGGATGGATCTGCCCGTGGCCGACATCGATGGAGGTGACGTGGGACGCACCGCGTTTCAGCAGAACTTCGGTGAAGCCGCCGGTGGACGCGCCGACATCGAGACATTCCAGATTGCGTGGCTCCAGCTGGAAATGGTCGAGTGCGGCGACCAGTTTCAAGGCCGCGCGCGAGACATAATCCTGCGCGGGATCGCTGACTTCGAAGACGACATTTCCGGGAAATGTCAGGCTGGGCTTGGTGACGATCTTGCCGTTGACGCGCACTGTACCGCGCTCCACTGCATCGCGTGCGCGGGAGCGGCTGGCAAACAGGCCGCGGGATACCAGAAGCTGGTCCAGCCGGTGATTTTCAGATGAATTAGACATGGCCGTGTCAATGACTGTCAAATGCCCGCAAGGCAAGCATTTTATGCGTGTGAGCCCTGAGGCAAAGGGCTGACTGCCATGTGAATATGCAGCATCCACAACTGATATCAGTAAGTTTAAGCGAAAATAAACGGCTTTATTGCAGTCTGCGGCGAAGCTGAGTTGATCTCATCACGTCTGCCATGAAGGCGGCCTCCAGAAAAAATACAGTTCCCCATAGGCTGATTTGAATCAGCCTCACCGAAGCGTGTCGAAAGAGCACTCGATGTCTTTGAAAAATCTACCCATTAACCTCAAGCTGGTTGCCACTTTCATTGCATTGATGGGTGTCTGCCTTGTGGCCTCCGCGTTCGTCTTCCTGCAAACGATAGATGCCAAGCGCATCTCCGACCAGCAGACCAACACTGGCAGGATCGTGTCGAGCATCGATGACGCAAAGGCTGCCATGCTGGAGCAGGCCGTCAATCAGCGTGGCTACCTGCTGTTTCGTAGCGACAGCACCTATAATGACGTGTTTGCTCAGCGCGATTTGATGTTGAAGAAGCTGGATGAGGCACGCGGCTATGCCGCCGGTCAGCCTGACATCCTGAAATCCATCGATGACATGCAGGCAACCGCGACCGTGTTCTACACGCAGCTGGCCCAGCCGCAGATGGCTGCGCGCAAGACCACGGAAGCACCGATTTCCGAAGTCATCGAGATTGGCCGCAATCAGGCAAAAGGTCAGCTGGATGGTTTCCGTGCCGCTGCCGCCAAGATCAAGGAGCAGCTGTCGGTTGCTTCGGCAAGCCAGATCGCCGCGCAGTCCAGCGCCCACAGCAATCTCGAACTCGCTCTTCTGGGTGGCGGTGCTGCCGCTGGCGTTGTTGCCGTGCTGCTCATCTGGGCTCTGTCGCGCGCGATCGTTTCCCCAATCGTCGGTATGACGAATGCCATGAGCCGTCTGGCCGATGGCGATACATCCGTCGAAGTCCCCGCACTCGACCGTGGCGATGAAGTCGGCAAGATGGCCAAGGCCGTGCTGGTCTTCAAGGAAGCCGGTATCGAAAAATCCCGCCTGTCCGACGAAAGCGACCGTCTGCGCACGTCAACAGAAGCCGACCGCCTCCGCAACGAAGCGGAAAAGGCCCGCGCCGAAGCAGAACAGATGTTTGCTCGCGAAGAACTCGCCAAGGGCTTGCAGGCACTGGCCGATGGCAATCTGGTCTACCGCATCGAAACACCATTTACCGAATTCGTGGAGCCGCTGCGCGTCAACTTCAATACCTCGCTGGACAAGCTTCAGGAAGCGCTGCGCAACGTTGGCGAAAATGCTTCGGCCATCAATGCCGGTGCCTCGGAAATGCTCTCTGCCGCAGATGACCTGTCCCGCCGCACCGAGCAACAGGCAGCCTCCATCGAAGAAACCGCAGCTGCGCTGGAAGAAGTCACCACCACCGTGCGTGACAGCGCCCGTGGTGCGGAAGAGGCGAGCGCACTGGTTCAGCGCGCACGGGCAGGGGCTGAAAACTCCGGTACCGTCGTTCGCAAGGCCGTTGCCGCCATGCAGGAAATCGAAAAATCCTCCGGCGAGATCACCAACATCATCGGCGTTATCGACGACATTGCCTTCCAGACAAACCTTCTGGCGCTGAATGCCGGTGTGGAAGCGGCGCGTGCCGGTGAAGCAGGCAAGGGCTTCGCAGTCGTGGCGCAGGAAGTGCGTGAACTTGCACAGCGCTCTGCCAATGCCGCCAAGGAAATCAAGGCCCTGATTGGTGCGTCCAGCCAGCAGGTGGAAAATGGCGTAAACCTCGTCGGCGAAACCGGCAAGGCCTTGCAGGCGATCATTTCCGAAGTAGAGGAAATCAACTCCCACGTCAGCACCATCGTCACCGCTGCCCGCGAACAGGCAACCGGCCTTCAGGAAATCAACACCGCCGTTAACACCATGGATCAGGGCACGCAGCAGAACGCCGCGATGGTGGAACAGCAGACCGCTGCAAGCCATGCTCTGGCTCGCGAAGCTGAAGCCCTGAACGGCCTGATTGGCCAGTTCAATCTCGGTGGTGGCGTACGTGGCACGACGGTCTTCGCACCATCCAGCGCTTCTGCCGCGCCGCGCTCCGCAGCCCCGGCACCCAAGCCCAGCTTCGTAGCAAAGCCACGCCCTGCCGCGAAAATTGCCGCGCCAACGGCACGACCGGTCTCTTCCCCGGCACGTGCACTGGGCCAGAGCCTCGCACAGGCCTTCGCACCCGCTCCTGCTCAGCCAGCAACGCAAGACTGGGAAGAGTTCTGAGAAGAACAAACCTCCGAAACACAAAACCCGCCGGAGTGATCCGGCGGGTTTTGTTTATGGGGGTATCGTTGTGGGCTCGATCAGACGGCGTAACCGACGCCTGCCTGCTTCTGGCCGAGAGCATTGAACACGGCAGAAACGATGCCAGCGCGGTCCAGCCCTGCATTGGCATACATGATTTCCGGCTTGGCCTGCTCGACCCATTGGTCAGGAAGCGTCAATGTGCGGACCTTCAGGCCCGTATCCAGAAGACCGGCGCTGGCCATGAAATGCAGCACATGCGCGCCGAAGCCGCCTGCCGAGCCTTCTTCGATGGTGATGAGAACTTCATGGTGGCTGGCCAGCTGGCGAATGAGGTCGAGGTCCAGCGGCTTGGCAAAGCGCGCATCCGCCACAGTCGTGGAAAGACCAGCCGCATCCAGATCTTCGGCCGCAGCCAGGCATTCCGCAAGGCGCGTACCGAAGGAGAGCAGCGCGATCTTGGTGCCTTCCTTGACGATGCGGCCCTTGCCGATTTCCAGAATTTCGCCACGCGCAGGCATCTCGATGCCAACACCTTCGCCGCGCGGATAGCGGAAGGAAATCGGGCCTTCGTCATAGGCAGCAGCCGTGCGCACCATATGTTTCAGTTCCGCCTCATCCGAAGCCGCCATCACCACCATGCCGGGCAGTGTGGCGAGGAAGGTCGTATCGAACGAACCGGAATGGGTGGGGCCGTCAGCCCCGACGAAACCGGCGCGGTCTATCGGGAAGCGGACGGGAAGCCCCTGAATGGCCACGTCATGAACCAGCTGGTCGTAACCGCGTTGCAGGAAGGTGGAGTAGAGCGCGCAGAACGGCTTGTAGCCATCCGCAGCAAGGCCCGCCGCAAATGTCACCGCGTGCTGTTCGGCAATGCCGACATCGAAGCTTCGGGTTGGAAACAATTCGGCCAGCTTGTCCAGACCCGTGCCATTCGGCATGGCGGCGCTGACGCCGACGATCTTGTCGTCCAGCGTTGCTTCCTGAATAAGCGCTTCGGCAAAAACGCTGGTGTAGCTCGGCGCATTCGGCTTGGCCTTGGCCTGCGCGCCAGTAATGACATCGAATTTTTTGACGCCGTGATACTTGTCGGCAGCAGCTTCGGCGGGTGCGTAACCCTTGCCCTTCTGCGTCACCACATGGATCAGCACCGGGCCTTTCTGGTTGTCGCGCACATTGCGCAAAACGGGCAGCAGATGTTCGAAGGAATGACCATCGATGGGGCCGATATGGTAGAAGCCCAGCTCTTCGAACAACGTGCCGCCAGTAACATAGCCCCGCGCATGGGTCACCGCGCGGGTAATAGCGCGGTCGATGGTCTTGCCGAGATAGGCCGTCAGCTTCTTGCCGAAATCGCGGAAGCCCATATAGGTGCGGCCAGACGCCAGACGCGCCAGATAGGCACTCATGGCACCCGTCGGCGGGGCAATCGACATGTCGTTATCGTTGAGAATGACGATCAAGCGTGCGTCTAGCGCACCGGCATTGTTCAGCGCTTCGAATGCCATGCCCGCCGACATGGAGCCGTCACCGATGACGGAAATGACCTTGCGGTCGCTGCCGTCAAGCTCAGCCGCCACGGCCATGCCGAGACCGGCGGAAATGGAGGTGGAGGAATGGCCAGCGCCGAAATCGTCATATTCGCTTTCCGCGCGGCGGGTAAAGCCGGACAGGCCGCCTTCTTGACGCAGAGTGCGGATGCGATCACGACGACCGGTCAGAATCTTGTGAGGGTAACATTGGTGGCCGACATCGAAGATCAGCCGATCCTCGGGCGTGTTGAACACTTTGTGGATTGCAATGGTCAGCTCGACGACGCCCAGCCCCGCACCCAGATGCCCGCCCGTCGTTGAGACGGCATCGATCATCTCGTCGCGCAATTCCCTGGCCAGTTGTGGCAGGTCGCGATCTTCGATGGACTTGAGATCGGATGGGAATTTCACCCGGTCAAGCAATGGTGTCTCTGGCATTCCGGTCAATCGTTCGGCCTTCGTATCTGGTGTTCGATCTGCCGCTTCCAGATGGTGTGCATTCTGGCCTTCGACAAGACTAAAATCGTTTTAACGAATTTCAACCCTGCGGCAAAGGGACAAACTCTTCCTCATCCCCCGGTACGATGTCGAAGCGCCCGGTTCTCCACTCTTCCTTGGCTTTTTCTATGCGTTCTTTTGATGACGAAACGAAATTCCACCAGATATATCGCTTGGAATTCAGCGCCGCGCCGCCAAAAATCATGATGTGGCAACCTGCAATGCCACCTTTCAGGGTAATGTCATCGCCCGCACGAAACACGATCAGCTGATCTGCCGCAAACACATCGCCCGCCACTTCCAGACAGCCGGAGAGAATATAGATCGCTCGCTCCTCATGATCTGCAGGGAAGGGGAATTTAACACCTGCCTCCAGCCTCAGATCGACATAGAGCGTATCGGTAAAGGTCTTGACCGGCGACGACGACCCCGCAAAGGAGCCGATGACGACGCGGCCCGATGCGCCTTTCGTGTCGATGACAGGCATGGCTTCGCGCCCGGTGTGGGAAAAATCCGGCGCGATCTCTTCCTTGTTATCGGGCAAGGCAAGCCATGTTTGCAGGCCAGACATGGAGAGCGGATGGCCACGCAGATTTTCCGGGGTCCGCTCCGAATGTACGATACCGCGCCCCGCCGTCATCAGATTGATGTCGCCCGGACGAATCGTCAGTTCAGTGCCGAGACTATCTCGATGCTTGATTTCACCATCGAAAAGATAGGTCACGGTGGAGAGCCCGATATGGGGATGCGGCTTCACGTCCAGCGCTTCGCCGGCTTTCAAAATGGCAGGCCCCATGCGGTCGAAAAAGATGAAGGGACCAACCAGCCTGCGCTCCCGCGTCGGCAGGGCGCGCCGCACGGCAAAGCCACCAATATCGCTCGAACGCGGAATGATCAGATTTTCGATGGCATCGCAGGCAAAGGCATCGCCTGCTGCGGGGTCATTTCCGGGAAAAAACGACATGGCAAATCTCCTGCGTGACTGGCGGATAGATTACCATGATTTGGAACGTTGGTTGAGGGTCTGATGATGAACGCTGTGTTCTTATGTCGCGGGAGGGTGGGCGACGTATTTTGACGACGTTCCCTCTCTCTCCGCCGTCATGCTCGGGCTTGTCCCGGGCATCTAACGAACGCCAACGTTAAACGTGGTTAAGACCCTCGGGACAAGCCCGAGAGTGACGGATATGTATGGTGGGTGCCGCTCTGAGTAAAAACCTCAGCGCTCATTCCCCGTCCAGCGGCTCCACACCAACCGGCTTGCCCGCGCGATCCAGACGGATTTTCTCGATACGCTTTTCAGCAGCTGTCAGCAGGGTTTCGCAATGTTTCTTCAGGGCTTCGCCGCGTTCGTAGATGGCGATGGATTCGTCCAGCGCCACATCGCCGCGTTCCAGGCGGGCGACAATGCTTTCCAGCTCGGCGACAGCCTTTTCGAAAGAATAACCGCTGACATCGGCTGTGTTGGCATTTTCCGTCATGTTCAACCCTTCATCATTCTCAAAATATGCATGGCTGCCGATTCCGCCAGCCCTTCCAGATCATAACCGCCTTCAAGCAGGCTGACGACCCGGTTGGCGGCAAATTTGTCGGCCATGTCAAGAATTCGCCCCGTTGCCCAGTCGAAATCGTCCCCCACCAGATTGATCTGCGCCAGGGGATCGCGGTGGTGCGCATCGAAACCCGCCGAGATGATGATGAGATCGGGCGAGAAATCGGCCAATGCCGGCAGCACGCGGGATTTGAACGCCTCACGAAAATGGTCGCTGCCGGTGTTGGGCGAAAGCGGCGCGTTCACGACGTTGTTCTTGATGCCCGTCTCGCGCTTGTCGCCGCTCCACGGGTAAAGCGGCATCTGGTGCGTGGAGCAGAACAGAACCGACGTGTCGTTCCAGAAAATGTCCTGCGTGCCATTGCCGTGGTGCACGTCCCAATCGACGATGGCGACGCGTTCCGCGCCATGCACCTTCTGCGCATGACGCGCCGCGATGGCGGCATTGTTGAACAGGCAAAAGCCCATGGCTTTTTCCGTTTCGGCATGGTGGCCCGGCGGGCGGCTGGCCACGAAAACATTGTCGGCAGCACCGCTGAACACATCATCCACCGCCGCCATGGCGGCACCAATGCCGGTCAGCGCCGCTTGCAGGCTTTTGGGCGAGGCATAGGTATCGGCCTCGATGCGGTTGATCTCGCCGTCCTCTTCCGGGATCTGCCGCATGATCGAGATCAGATGGCTCTCGGGGTGGGCAAGCAACACGGCATCTTCATTCGCCAGCGGTGCTTCTTTCCGCTCCAGCCGCTCGAAATTCGGATGCTCCAGCGCAATGTTGAGCGACCGCAGCCGGTCGGGCCGCTCTGGATGGCCCGCAGGCGTAATGTGTTCCAGGAATATCGGGTGCTCGTAAAGCCGTGTGGCCATGGCGGTGACTCCTGAAAAGGGGCAGCGTTATGCGCGTTGCGGCAGCAGCGGATATCCTGCCATCACGGCGCGGCCAGCCAGCGCTGCGAGAACGGCCTTGAGAACATCGCCCGGAATGAAGGCCATGGAGCCAACGAAAGCCTTGTTAAAGCCGATGCCCGCCGCAAAACCGAGATAGGTGATGCCGAAAGCATAAAGCACGACCAAACCACCGGCGACGCTTGCCAGAAAGAAGCCGACACCCTGCACGAGTGCAGACTGATCCCGGTTGACCAAGCGTTCGGACAGATAGCCGGTGGTGAAGACAGCAGCGATCCAGCCGATCAGAAAGCCCGTCGTCGGCGTATAGAAGATCGAAAGCCCACCGCGACCACCCGACAGAACCGGCAGGCCGATGGCGGCGATGAGAATGGTGAGCAGAACGGCCAGCGTGCCACGCTTCGCCCCCAGCACCACACCGGCCAGCATGACGCCCAGCGACTGTGCGGTAATAGGCACAGGAATGAAGCCAAGCGGAAGTGGCGGTAGCAGGCCAAGCGCGATGATGATGGCTGAAAACAGCGAGATCAGAACGAGGTCACGGGTTTTCATTCTCAATAGGCTCCCATCTCTAAATATCAGGAGACGAGGTTTGGCCTCTGAAACCGCGCGCGTCAATGGCATCTGCAATCGCATCGGCATCCTTCAACGTCATAATGATGAGCGGCACGAGGATCGTGTGGAGCCTCACCTTCATTCCACGCGCACGGTGAGCATCGCGCAGCGTCTCGTAGCGATTGATGACCTCGGGCACGAAACGCACGACAAGCCCGACTGCCAGACCCACATCGGCAGCTTTGGCAAGCCCCAGTCTTTCCAGCGGACGCAGGGCAAAAGCGATTTCATCCATGAACTGCGAAATGCTGACACTCGCCGTAATCGCTGTTGCCAGAAGCGTCAGCGCCGTCAGCCGCAAGAGGGCAATCGTCGCATCCAGCGCGGAAATCAGCAGGAAGCTGAAAACGGCGATAATGGCGATGGTCAGCAGAACGGGCCGCAGCCGTGCCACGGTTTCTCGAAAGCCGAGATGCGCCTGCCACAGGACCAGCCCTGTCATCATAACGGCAACGAAGAGGAGGAGGGGATCACGCGTGAGAAAGAGGGCGATGCTGAACAGCGCAAGGCCCGCCAGCTTGATGCGCGGTGAGAGCCGGTAAAGCCAGCCTGCTCCTTCGACATGGAGGCTTCTCATGTCAGTACCAGTTCGCGGTAAAGCCGGATGGCGTCAGTAGGAGATGCGTCGGCGTGAAGCCTGTTTTGGTGGAACAGAAGAACGCGGTCGAAACTCTCCAGCAGCGGCAGATCGTGGGTGATGACGATCAAATCCTGCTCCAGCCCCGCCATGGTCCGCTCCACCAAGGCGCGGTTCTTGAGGTCGAGCTGGTTGGTCGGCTCGTCCATGATGAGGATTTTTGGGTTCGTGATAGTCAGCGCCGCCAAGGCTGAGAGCTGCAATTCGCCGCCGGAGAGCTCGTGCGCGCGGCGCTTGGCCAGATGCTGGATATCGAAGCGTTGCAAGGTCGCATCCACCGCCGCATCGATGGCAGCCTTGTCCAGCCCCTTGTCTTTGAGGCCGAAGGCAATGTCGTCTCTGATAATGGGCAGGATGATCTGGTTTTGCGGGTTCTGGAAGATGAAGCCGACATCCTTCAAAACCTCCGAGGCATCTTGGACCGTATCCAGCCCGTTGACGCTGACATGGCCGGTCGTCGGTTTCGTCAGACCATTGATCATCCGTGCAAACGTCGTCTTGCCGGAACCGTTGAGGCCGATGATGCCGATGCGCCGCTCGGTGAGGGCAAGCGTCAAGGGCTCGACCGCCGCTCTGCTCTCAAACGCCACACCCGCATCGTGAAAACGAATATCCAACTGCCAGTCCCCAAAATGCTGTCGACGTTTCTATAAACGCTGGAGATACCAAACGAAACAAGGAACAAAAAAAGAACATTGATTTTTCGGCTGTGCAACCTTAGGCTTTTGCCATGGCGATTCTGATTTCGAACGAAGCAGCACGACGTATTTTCCTGGCGCGACAGGGGCTGTCCGCATCGCCCAGCCGCGCCATGGGCAAGGCCGATCTGTTGAAGCTGATCACAGATATCGGCTTCGTGCAGGTGGACAGTATCGCGACGGTGGAGCGGGCGCATCACCAGATCATCTTTTCCCGCAACCAGACCTACAAGCGCCAGCACCTGACGGAACTGCTGGAGAAAGACCGGGCGCTGTTCGAACACTGGACGCATGACGCCTCCATTCTGCCCGCTACCTTCTATCCTTATTGGAAACACCGCTTCCGCCGCCGTGAACCAATCATTCAGGAACGCTGGCGCAACTGGCACGGAGAAGGCTTCGATTCCGCCTTCGAGGAAACCTATCGCCGCATTGCCGAAAACGGCCCCACCATGTCGCGCGATATAAAGGCGGAGGGGCACCAATCCGGCGGTTGGTGGAACTGGCATCCGTCGAAGACGGCGCTCGAATATCTCTGGCACACCGGCAAGCTGGCGGTGGCAGGGCGCGTCAACTTCCAGAAGGTTTATGATCTGGCGGAACGGGTGATTCCATCAGAGCATCACGACCTGGATGTGCATCATGACGACTTCGTAGACTGGGCCTGCCGTGAAGCGCTAACGAGGCTTGGCTTTGCAACATCAGGCGAAATCTCCGCCTTCTTCGACATTGTCACGCCGCAGGAAGCGAAGCAGTGGGTCACAGATCACCGCGATGAACTTTGCGAAGTCTCGCTCGCTTCTTCCGACGGCGCCAAGGAACGCATCTCCTACGCCTTTGAAGGGTTCACAGCGGAAACGGAAGCCAACATCGAGCCCCCTAATCGCATCCGCGTGTTGAGCCCCTTCGATCCCCTGCTGCGCAACCGCGCCCGCACGGAGCGCCTGTTCGGCTTCTTTTACCGCGTCGAAGTCTTCGTGCCGGAGCCGAAGCGGCAATACGGCTATTACGTCTTCCCGCTTCTGGAAGGGGACAGGCTGATCGGTCGCATCGACATGAAGGCGGAGCGTAAAGGTGGAACGCTGGATGTGAGGCGCTTATGGCTCGAAAAGGGCGTGCGTCCGTCGTCGGGCCGTCTTGCGAAGCTGGATGCGGAATTGAACCGGTTGGCGAAGTTTACGGGTGTCGAGAGTGTGCGGTATTTGGATGGCTGGTTGGGGTGAGAGGGTACTGTCTGTCGCTCTAACTATCCTCATTCCTGTGCTTGTCACAGGAATCCAGTTGACGCGCGTCTGCGCGGCGGACGGACGCCTTTCAGCCCAAGGACTTGGGCTGGCTGGATTCCTGTCACAAGGACAGGAATGAGGGACCAAGGGGTGACTCTAAACTCACCCGATATCCGTCGAGCTGATCTTTATGCCAAAACCCTCTAGCCCGACATAGTGTCGCTCGCGTGAAGTGAGCAGCTTGATGGAGCTTATGCCAAGCTCTTTGAGGATTTGTGCGCCGAGGCCGATTTCCAGCCATTCGTCGTCGCGGGTACGGGCTTGCTCGTGAGCTTCATCGGGATCACGGGATTTGCGGCGTCCGGCGACTTGTCCCACACCGACCGAGCCTTCGCGTAGATAGATGATGACGCCACGGCCTTCGGCTGCGATCTTTTCCATGTAATGCTGCACGGGCTGTTTCTTGCCGAAAATATCGTCAGCCACGTTTTCCGGGTGAAGGCGCACGGGAATATCGACGCCGTCGCGAATATCACCGAATATCACGGCCATATGCTGCATCGGGTCCCAGGGCAGGGAATAGGTCTGGGCCTTGGCGGGGCCGAAAGGCGTGTCGAGGGTGAATTCCGATTCCTTCTCGACTAGCGTTTCCTTGCGCTGGCGATAGGCGATGAGATCGGCAACAGACACCTGCTTCATGCCATGCGTTTCGGCAAAGGCGGAAACCTGCGGGCCGCGCATGACTGTGCCGTCATCATTGACGAGTTCGCTGATGACGCCGATAAGCGGCAGGCCTGCGAGTTTGCACAAATCGACCGCCGCTTCCGTATGGCCGGAGCGCATGAGAACGCCGCCCTCGCGCGATACCAGCGGAAAGATATGGCCGGGGCGGGTGAAATCGGCGGCACCCGCATTGGGGTTGGCCAGATTGCGAACCGTGACGTTGCGGTCGCTGGCGGAAATGCCAGTCGTCGTGCCGTGCTTGAAGTCTACCGAAACGGTAAAGGCGGTCGTATGCGCGCTGTCGTTTTCCGCGACCATGGCGTTGAGGTTGAGGCGTTTTGCCTCTTCTCGTGGCATGGGCGCGCAGACGATGCCGGAGGTGTGGCGCACGATGAAGGCCATCTTTTCCGGCGTGCAATGCACGGCGGCTACGATGAGATCGCCTTCGTTTTCGCGGTCGTCGTCATCCATGACAACAACGATCTCGCCTGCCTCGAAGGCGCGGATAGCTTCAACGACACGCTTTTGATCGTAGGTCATGGTGGTTCGCGTTCCTATTTCAGACGGCCGGTCTGGCCACGGTCTCTCAGATAATGATCGGCAACCGTGCAGGCCACCATGGCTTCGCCAATCGGCACGGCGCGAATGCCGACGCAGGGATCATGGCGACCCTTGGTGCGCACATCGACATTGTTGCCATCGGCATCGATGGATTGACGCTCGGTCAGAATGGAGGAGGTCGGCTTGATGGCAAAGCGCGCAACGACAGGCTGACCGGTGGCGATGCCACCCAGAATGCCGCCCGCATGGTTGGAAAGGAAAAGTGGCTTGCCGTCATTGCCCATGCGCATTTCGTCGGCATTTTCCTCGCCGGTCAGTTCGGCAGCGGCGAAACCTTCACCGATTTCCACGCCCTTGACGGCATTGATGGACATGAGGTTGGAGGCGATATCCTGATCGAGCTTGGCATAGATCGGCGCACCAATACCGGCGGGGACACCCTCAGCAACGACTTCGACCACGGCTCCGATGGAGGAACCGGCCTTGCGAATGCCATCGAGATATTCTTCCCACACAGGCACCATTTCGGCATCCGGGCAGAAGAAGGGGTTCTGGTCTACCTGGTTCCAGTCCCAGTTGGCGCGGTTGATCTTGTGCTTGCCGATCTGCACCAGCGCACCGCGCACGTCGAGGCTCGGTACCACCTTGCGGGCCAGCGCACCGGCAGCCACGCGCGCAGCGGTTTCCCGCGCGGACGAGCGACCGCCGCCGCGATAATCGCGAATGCCGTATTTCAGATCATAGGTAAAGTCGGCATGGCCGGGGCGGAAGCTCCTGGCGATCTCGCCGTAATCCTTGGAGCGCTGGTCGGTGTTTTCGATCATCATCGACACCGGCGTTCCGGTCGTGATCATCGTCTGGCCATCCGCATCCATCATCACGCCGGAGAGGACCTTGACGATATCGTCTTCGCGGCGCTGGGTGACGAAACGGCTCTGACCGGGCTTGCGCTTGTCCATCCATGTCTGCACCTCGGAAAGCGTGAAGCGGATGCCCGGAGGGCAGCCGTCGATGACACAGCCAAGTGCGGGACCATGGCTTTCGCCCCAGGTGGAAACGCGGAAGAGATAACCGAATGTATTATGCGACATATGATCAGACCGAGCGAGCGGCATTCCGCTGGCGGAACGCATTTCTAAAAAGAGGCGGGTTTTTCATAGTGCAAAAGGCACGGAAGGCAAAAGCCTTTCTTTTGCCAAATCGGTCCCTCTGTGGCATCTCTCCCGGCGTTAGGAAACCTTGCGCCATTGTTCGCCGGTTGCGAAAGCCGAGAAATCTTCCGGCGGCAGCGGTTTGGCGAAGGCATAGCCTTGAACCATGTCGCAGCCCAGTTGCCGCAGCAGAAGCGCATGGTCCTGCGTTTCCACGCCCTCGGCAATGGTTTCCACACCCAGCGAATGGGCGATGTCGATGATGGAACGCACCAGCGACCGTTCCTGCGGAGAGGTGAGAATGGGCATGACCAGCTGCCGGTCTATCTTCAGCCGCTTGGGCTTGAGCCGCAAAAGGCTGATGATGGAGGTATGGCCCGTGCCGAAATCATCGATTTCGATGTCGATGCCCAGCGCCTTGATCTGCTCGATATTGCTGGCGGCAATGTCCTCGTTCTCATCAAGGAAGATCGATTCCACCAGCTCGAAGGTTATTTCGCCGGGCCGGATGGAAAGTTCCTTGAGGCTATCGATGAGGTGATCGTCATGCAGACGGCGCACAGAGACGTTGACGGATACGCGCGGCACATGAATGCCCTTGATGCGCCAGATTTCCTTGTCTTGCAGCGCCTGTTGCAGAACGACCTGATCGATCGTCGAGACGACGTTGATTTCCTCGGCAATCTTCAGGAACTTATCCGGGGTCAGAATGCCTCTGACAGGATGGCGCCAGCGAACCAGTGCTTCGACGCCGGTCAGGGCATGCGTGTTGGCGCAGAATTGCGGCTGGTACCAGGCTTCGAATTCCCCTCTTTCCAGCCCGGTCAGAATCTCGTCCGCCGTCCGCTTGTGGTTGACGATTTCGGCCTGAAGGTTCTGGGTGAAGAATTCGTAACGGTTTCGCCCCGTTGCCTTGGCGCGGTAAAGCGCAAGGTCGGCATTGATCAGGGTGCGGCGGGCGTCTGTGGAACTCGTCTCACCGAAGGCAATACCGATCGAAACGCCGCAGCGGCAGGTGAAACCATCGAAATCGAAGGGCTTGCTGAGCGCGGCAATGATCTTCGCGGCAACCGCCTTGATGTTGTCCTTGTCATGCAGCTGGCGCATGAGAATAACGAATTCGTCGCCGCCGATACGGGCTACCACATCGGTCTCGCGTACATTGGCGGTCAGAATTTTGGCTGCGTGAACAAGCACCGCATCGCCCGCGGCATGGCCCAGCGTGTCGTTGATCTGCTTGAAGCGGTCGAGATCGAGATGCAGGATCGCAAAGCGCTTCCGCTCCAGAGGGAACGGTGACGACAGGGCGTCCAGCTCGTGGTCCAGCTTGCGGCGGTTGGCGAGGCCTGTGAGGGGATCGTGCAGCGCATTGTGCTCGATACGGGTTTTGGCCTGCTCCAGCTCGGCGTTCTTGGCCTCCGCCTCGTTCTTGGCATTTTTCAGCTGTTCCGACAGCAGAACATCAGCCGTGACATCAAAGGCGATGCCGACGATCTTCTTATGGCCATGGCGGTTGACGTGAAGACGACCAACGGCTTTGACATAGTGCAGACTACCATCGGGTAGGATCACCCGCTGCGTCGAAGCCCGGTAGGGATCGTCTTCGCTTCGCGAGCCATCGCCAAAGGCATTCTCCAACTCGTCCGGGTGCAAGCAACGGAGGAAGTCTTCCCGCGTTACGTGCCGCTCCGGCTGCGGCGGCAGGCCGTAGAGCTCGCACATGCGCTCGTTCCAGATCGCGTGCGAGTAATCATGCGTCGCTTCCCAGATGCCGCAGTTGTAGGATTCGAGCGCAAGCCGCAGGCGACCGGACAGTTCCTCAAGCTCGTGTTCACGGCTGGAAAGCTCATGCAGCGCAAGCTCGAGCTCGGCATTCTTGATGTCGGTGGTGTCCTTTGCCTCACGCAGCTTGTGCGCCATCAGCATATCGGAGGTGACATCCCAGAGAATGCCGGTGGTCTGGTGCGATCCATCCGGCTTGATATAGCTCGAACCGGCAGAGCGCAGGTAGCGCACGGTGCCATCCGCCACGGGAACGCGGTAAACCTCGGAAGACGTTTGTTGGCCGGAGGAGCAGTTGAAGAAGAAACGCGCCGCTTTCGACCGATCCTCAACAACCAGCGCCGTCAGCCATTCCGTCAGCAGCAGGCGCTGCTCCAGCATCGGAAATCCGTGCAGGCTTGCGGCCCGGTCATCCAGATAACAGCGCGACGTATCGTTTTCGATTTCCCAAATGCCGATATTGGAGGAATCCATCGCCAGCTTGAAGCGCTGGGAAAGCTCCAGGAGCCGGGTTTCGCGCAGGCGAAGCGTCTGGATATTGCGGTTGCGCTCGGACAACAGCAGCGCAGCGACGATGATCGGCAGCAGCATGGAAATCGCCGCAATGGCCAGCGTGGTGCGTAGCGACCGGTAATAGGGCTTGACCGCATCCCATCCGGAAGCGGGTGTTGCGCGGATTTCCCAGCTCGAGCCCGGCAAATTCACGGACCGGACGACAGGGTCTTCGTGAAGCGGCTCGAGAACCTTGCTTACGATTTCATTGGTGACCGTATCCCTGATTTCGAAGCGGATGTCGCGCGATGTTTCATCCAGCGGGGCCTGCGTGTCGTAACCGATGGAGTGGAGAAGCTTGCGGCGATCAACGACGGCCAGAACCAGATCGTCCTTCGAAGCGTTGCCCGCACTTGCCGGCGGCATGGTGACGATGACCATTATGGTGCCGCCTTCGGCAGCTTCGAAAACCTGTGTTTCCGGCAGGCGATCTTTCTCAGGCATGGCGGCCAGTTTCGCCAGCCGGTCGCTCAGCATCGCGCTGATCTGGTCTGCGGGAAAATCAGTTGGCGTTTCGGAAGCGTAGAGCTTCTGCAGCTGAAAATCGCGGGCAAAGCCTAAGGCAATGAAATGATAGGAATGCTGCAGCTGATAGTCGGCAATCTTGTCCAGTTCCGGCGAAGGATTGCTTGCGGATAATCTTGCGTAATGCCCAAACGACGTCAGCGTCGCGACATCCGTCTTCAGCCGCATCACCAGACTGTCATGCAGCATATCCAGCGCATAACGGGCGTGCATTTCCAGATCTTCGCGAATGGACGCGGCGCTCCGGTGGTCGATAAGGTTGAACGCACTCATCACAATACCGGCCATGGCCAACGCCATGAGGGCTGCCATGATCCGTTTTCTTATGACTTCGTTAAGGCGTTTCCCAATATTGGCCCAAACATTCACGCTGCATTATCCTTTGGAGGCACGTATTCCGCCTCTGCTATACAGCGTAAAACACAATATATTCTGAATCACTTGGTGTAACTTTGTGTATCTGTTGTCGCTAAATTAACAATTATGGAACAAGTGGACACACGCGTCCTTCGCGCCGACGCCTTGCCTCAAGGCTTGATTAAAGGTTAAATTCCATTCATCAATTGGACTGAAAATGTCATGCTTGCGGGCGAATTCCGCCACATTCGGGAGGCAAATCTTGTCGCAGACGAAGTTTTTCAGCAGCCTTAAGAAAGCTATAGCGATGCGTTTCATGATTGCCGCACTTATGGCCACAGCAAGTCTGTTTGCACCCTTCAATGCGTTCTCGCAAAGCGTGGATGTCGAGTCGACCATCAGCAAGGTCGATGTAAAGGGCCTCACCATTACGCTTGCCGATGGGAAGAGCTACAAGGTGCCGGAAGAGTTCAATTTCGATGGTTTGCAAGCGGGTGTAAAGGTCGTCGTGTTCTACACCGAAGTCGATGGCAAGCGCGTCGTGGACGACCTCGAAGTCGTCCAGTAAGGCGTCACGCTTCAATCGGCGCATCGATCCATTCGGCGATCCGCTTGTCAGTTTCCACGCGCAATATCCGGTCCTGCGGAATGGGAATTTCCGCAGCCTCATCTTTGTCCATGCCAGAGACGAGGCGGAACATGGAGCGGATGACGCCGCCGTGGCAGACGCAGACCGTCTGGCGCTCCACCGAAGACAGCCACGCGCCGATCCGCCATGACAGAATTTCGTAGCTTTCCGCATCCTCGCCCGGTGGAATGAAGTCCCACTTGGCGGCCTTGCGCGCTCTAACTTTTTCAGGATGGGCAATTTTCAATTCGGGAAGCGTGTGGCCTTCCCAATCCCCGAAGGAGACTTCGACCAGCCGCTCATCGGTTCGGTAGGCCTGAGGGTCGAGACCCATGGCTCCGCGCACCAGTTCCATCGTCTCGCGCGTGCGGCCAAGAGGGCTGGCGACATAGTCGAAATCCTCGGCAGTGTTTCCGAGAACGCGGGAGAGGGTCTTGCCGTTTTCGACCGCCTGTGAGCGGCCGAAATCATTGAGGGGAATATCTTTTTGGCCTTGCAGCCTGCGGATCGCATTCCAGTCTGTTTGTCCGTGACGGATAACATAGACCAGCAAAGCGGCACTCCTGTCTTACTCTGTCATTCAAGGACGTTGCGCCGCGCTGGAAAATCCGGCGGCGCAATCGCTTTAGTCCTTTACGACAGAGATGTCGGGTGCGTCTACCGCTTTCATGCCGATTGTGTGGTAACCGGAATCCACATGGTGAACTTCACCCGTGACACCGGTGGACAGATCAGACAGGAGATAGAGTGCCGACTTGCCGACTTCCTCGATGGAAACCGTGCGCTTCAGCGGTGCATTATATTCGTTCCACTTCAGAATATAGCGGAAATCACCGATGCCCGAGGCAGCGAGTGTCTTGATCGGGCCAGCCGAAACGGCGTTGACGCGAATGCCGCGACCGCCGAGATCGACCGCGAGATAGCGAACGCTGGCTTCGAGAGCTGCCTTGGCAACGCCCATGACGTTGTAGTTCGGCATAACTTTTTCAGCGCCATAATAGGTCAGCGTCAGCAGCGAACCGCCATCATTCATGATCGGGTCGGCGCGCTTGGCAACGGCTGCCAGCGAATAGACCGAGATATCCATGGTGCGGTTGAAGTTGTCGCGGCTGGTGTCGAGGTAACGGCCCGTCAATTCATCCTTGTCGGAGAAGGCGATGGCGTGAACGACAAAATCGATCTTGCCCCAATGAGCTTCGAGATTGGAGAAAACGGCATCGATGGTTTCAAGATCGGTCACATCGCAGTGTCCGGCCATAAACGCGCCCAGTTCCTGCGCCAGTGGTTCAACGCGCTTCTTCAGCGCATCGCCCTGCCAGGTAAAAGCCAGTTCCGCGCCCGCATCGGCGCATGCCTTGGCAATGCCCCAGGCGATGGAACGATTGTTTGCGACGCCCATGATGAGGCCGCGCTTGCCAGCCATGAGGCCGGATGTCTGAGCCATTGGATGCTCCCTATACTTAAATCGAACTTGCCTATGGCATAGGCCGAACGCCGGTTCAAGCAGGGCTCAGATCATCTCATGTGACGGAATGCAATAAAGGCGCGTTGTTCACGCCTTTCGGCACAATTGCGCTTTGTTAAGCCAATTTATCGGGGTGAAAGCCGGAAAATCCGTGCCGAAAGCCGGTAATCGGCTATGCGGCACTGGTCACAGCCTAGAGATAAAGCCCTTCGCGCATGTGGCGCATCAGGTCCATCACCTTGGCATCAGGCGTATCCAGAAGCACGATACGCAGTTCAACGACGAAATCGCCGTGACCGCCCGTGCCATCTGCCAGGCCCTTGCCTTCCACGCGAATGGCGCGGTCGGAGCCGGACCATGCCGGAACCGCCACCTTCAATTCGCCATGCGGTGATTGAACGGCGGCCTCACAACCCAGCACAGCGTCTGCCAACGAGATTGGCAAAGTCGTGTGGATATCGAAATTCTGAATGGAGAAGGGGCCTTCACGGGAAGCAAGAAGCGTCACCACCAGATCGCCACGCGCGGCTTCGGGCAGTTTCAGTCCCTGGCCCTTCAGCCGTACGACGTAACCATCCGTCATGCCGGGTTCCAGCTGAAAGCGAACCTCCCGGTCCTCAGGCATATTGATCGTCATCCATTTCTGCTCGATCAGATCGGTGACGGAGACGGTGGCTTCTGCAGTGATATCAGGAGCCTTTTCGGGAACAACAGGTGCTCGGCGAATGCGGCGGAGCAGAGCTGCGAAGAAGCTGGTGGAGCTGGCCGATCCGCCATCTGTCTTGTCGCCATGCGTTGCCGAGCCGTCTTCAGCCGCAGTCTCGGATGCGTCAGCGCCAGTCTTGATGGACGCCGCTTTCACCTTGGCTTCTGCGCCGAAAATGCGTTCCAGCATGTCTTCGGCCGATTCAGGCTTGGCATTTGTGTCTGTCGGTGCCTCGGCCTTGGTGGTGCGGGCCTGGGCTCTGGCGAGTTCTTCCATCAGCTTTTCAGCGGCTTTGGCACGCGCTGCTGCCTGTTTGGCCGCTTCGCGCTGCTGAATGATGGTCTGGTCGCGTTTCTTGTTTTCGGCGGCACGTCTGGCCTGATCGTAAAGACCGCGCTTCTTGGGGTCTTTCAACAAATCATAGGCCTGACCAACTTCTGCAAAGCGGGCGGTGGCATCGGGGTCTGTCTGGTTGTGATCAGGATGCACGGCTTTGGCCTGCGACCGCCAGGCCGCCTTGATTTCATCCGATCCGGCGTCTCTTTGAACGCCGAGAATAGAGTAAGGATCACGCATCCGAACCACCAATTACGCTTGTCGGCTGAGGCCCAATATTTTCATCATGAAAAGCCTGCAACACGAAGTACACCCGCCTTGAACGTGCGCAGCTTCAATTGCGTTGCATCGTTCGTTTTCAATTCGGATTTGACTGTGGCAAGAAGTTGCTAATCAGACCTTTACGGGCCGCCCGCAGCGGGGCTTGGCCGACCTGTTCTGAAAGACAGGGTAAACGCTTTATTTCTGGTTGAAGCGGGTCATCAGCCATTCACCCGTTTCGGAAAGACATGCCTGGCCGCTATAGCTGGCAACGCCCTCGAAGGAATGGCGGGTGGTGTCGAATTCGCGGCAGACGAAGCCGCTGGTGCGGTCTTCGCGAATGGCGGTTACGACACCTGCACTGCCGGTGGCCGCGTTGGCCCAGGGCAGGGGGGAATCCGAAATCTTGGCGAGATCGGCAGAGGTCACAGCGTTGCGGATGGTCGTATCGTCGGACTGTGTCTGGGTGTTGGGCTGGTTGGGAACGGAAGCCGTGGACAAGGATCGATCGACCTTCTCGCCACCGAACAGATCGAGGCTGACGCAGCTGGTCAACATGGCAGCCATGCAAGCAGTTGCGGAAACACCCACGACTGAGGACAAGAAGCTCTTTGTTCGACTGTTCGACTTTGCTATGACGTTCACCATCTATAAACCAGAATCCATCTCTGGTGTGCAAATCAGCTCAGGAGCATTTTATTCAATATGTCGGAAAGCCGGTTAACATCCAGTGACTTTACTGAGGAAAATGAACCTTTCTCACTTTTTGCGGACTGGTTGCGCGATGCAACAGCCGAGGAAATAAACGACCCGAACGCGGTCGCGCTCGCATCCGTGGATGAGGAAGGCATGCCCAGCGTGCGTATGGTTCTGTTGAAACATGCCGATGAGCGGGGCTTTGTTTTCTATACCAACTTCGAAAGCCGCAAAGGCCACGAACTGCTTGGCCAAAAAAAGGCGGCCATGTGTTTTCACTGGAAAAGCCTGCGCAGACAGGTGCGCGTGCGCGGTCTGGTGGAAGTCGTCAGCGATGCGGAAGCGGATGAATA
Source organism: Hyphomicrobiales bacterium (assembly GCA_900473205.1). Lineage (GTDB taxonomy): Bacteria > Pseudomonadota > Alphaproteobacteria > Rhizobiales > Rhizobiaceae > Agrobacterium. Next base: position 43,134 of record UCLB01000023.1, on the reverse strand, counting down.
TTACGCGTCGCGCCCACGCGGCAGCCGCATCGGTGCCTGGGCATCCAAACAGTCGCGTCCGCTGGAAAGCCGTTTTGCGCTGGAAAAGGCAGTGGCCGAATATACCGCCAAATATGCCATCGGCGATATTCCTCGCCCGCCACACTGGTCAGGCTTTCGCATTCAGCCACTGACCATCGAATTCTGGCACGACCGCAAATTCCGCCTGCACGACCGCGTCGAATTCCGCCGCGATACGCCTGAAGGACCATGGTCGAAGGTGCGGATGTATCCGTGATTCATCAACATCCGGCACGCTGAAAAGTCGTGCCGCATGATCCTTATCGGCCAGCGCTCTTCAGCTGTGGGAGGATTTCAGAAGCGTCGCAACGTCGAAAAGACTATCACAGATCGCCACGCATTTCTCGCGCATCGCTTCCGTTGCGGGCGCGACATCCGGAACCATGATCGTCTGCGTCCCAGCGCTCCACGCGGACTGAACGCCGTGATAGGAATCCTCAAGCGCCACGCAATCCCGGGGATCGATGCCGAGACGTTCGGCGGCGGTCAGATAGGGCTGGGGCGATGGCTTCGGCTCGGCGTAATCGCCACGCGCGAGAACGTGGTCGAAGCGACGCAAAACATCGAAAGGGCCGAGGTGACGATTGACGGATTCATGGCCGGACGAGGTGGCGATGGCCCGCGGCAGGCCGAGTTCATCCAACAGATCGAGGATTTCGAGAACACCCGCTTTCAGCGCCACACCATCCGCCATCTGGATCGCCAGATGCCGAAGCCAGGCATCGCGGAAAGCATCCATTGGAAAATCCTCACCATATTCGGTGCGAATGGTCTTGGTGATCACATCCCACGGACTGCCGCAGACCCGTTGATAGACATCGACAGCCATGCCGTGTCCGCCCTCGTCGGAAGCGGCCAGAAATGAATCCCGGTAGTGCTTCTCGCTTTCGATCAGCAGCCCATCCATGTCGAAAATGACCGCTTTTGGTCTGCGCAACACCCCCGCCATCGTTTAGCCGAACCGGAATGGGCGCTCGCCCAGGCTTTCGAAAGGCCGGATGAGATAACCGTCCGGGTCGGCGACGACGAATTGTCGGTTGCCGACTTCGGTCTCGCCGCGCCGATACCACTTCTCTTCCAGCGGCAGAAACAGCGAAATTTCCGCGCGCTCCAGCCGCTCGAGAATGGCCTCCAGCGATGGCACCACCAATTGCAGGTTCATGCCTTGCCCCAATGGATATGTCATCGGTCTGGTTTCGTCTTCGAAGGTACGCCCGGCACCGATCTGGTCGATCATCAGCTGCGCATCGCCCAGCGCCAGATAGGTGAAGCCTTCTTCAGGTCTTTCATAAACCACATGAAAACCAATGAGATCGCAATAAAAAGACCGGCTTCTCGGCCAGTCACTCACGGCCAGTTCAGGAACAAGGGCATTATCTGTAAAAGTCATTTTTGGGCCATGTCACCTTTAAAAACACAATTGCTATAGCGCTTATGCGCAGCAAAGGTAACTCCGTTGCGGCGGAAACGTTGCAGTTGCGAAGAGAATGGCAGCAATGTCTTTCTGCACCAGAAGGCTTTCCTAAGCCTTCGTCCCGCCCACGGTAATCTGGTCCATGCGCAGATGCGGCTGGCCGACGCCGACGGGCACCCACTGGCCTGCCTTGCCGCAATTGCCGATGCCGGTATCGAGCTTCATGTCGTTGCCGATCATCGTTACGCGCTTCATCGCATCAGGCCCGTTGCCGATAAGCATGGCGCCCTTGACCGGCGCGCCGATCTTGCCGTTTTCGATGAGATAGGCTTCCGTGCAGCCGAAAACAAATTTGCCGGAGGTGATATCCACCTGACCACCGCCGAAGGACACCGCATAGATGCCCTTCTTGACCGATGCGATGATTTCTTCCGGCGTTTTATCACCGCCCAGCATGTAAGTGTTGGTCATGCGCGGCATGGGCACATGCGAATAGCCCTGACGACGACCGTTGCCGGTCGCTTTCATGCCCATCAGGCGAGCGTTCTGTCGGTCCTGCATGTAACCGACAAGCTTGCCGTTTTCGATCAGGACATTGTACCCTGAAGGCGTGCCCTCGTCGTCGATGGTCAGAGAGCCGCGGCGATTGTCGATGGTGCCATCATCCACCACGGTCACACCAGGTGCTGCCACCATCTCTCCCAGCAGGCCCGCAAAGGCCGAGGTTTTCTTGCGGTTGAAGTCGCCTTCCAGGCCGTGGCCGACGGCTTCATGCAACATCACGCCCGGCCAGCCGGAGCCCAGCACCACATCCATGGTGCCCGCAGGCGCATCGATGGCGGTGAGGTTGACCAGAGCCTGCCGCAAGGCTTCATCTGCGCCGCGCTGCCAGTTTTCGGTGGTGATGAAATCGCCAAAGCCAACACGACCGCCGATGCCGTACGAACCGCTTTCCTGCCGGTCGCCTTCGCCAGCCACCACGGAAATATTGATGCGGGTCATCGGGCGGATATCGCTGACGCGATGGCCATCGGCGCGCAGAATATCCACCACCTGCCAGCTTGCCGAAACGCTGGCCGTCACTTGGCGGACCTTGGGGTCCTTGTCGCGCAAATAGGCGTCGATTTCGGTAAGAAGCTTGACCTTTTCCTCAAAGCTCGGCGCGCCAATCGGGTTCTCGTCGCCGTAAAGCTTCTTGTTGGTGCGCTGCGGGGCTGCGGCATAGGAGCCGGAATAGCCTTTGGTCACCGCGCCAACGGCGTCGGAGGCGCGCTTCAGCGCACCCAGCGAAAGCTCGCCCGCATGCGCATAACCCACGGTCTCACCGGCCACGGCGCGAAGACCGAAACCCTGGTCCGTGTTGAAGCTGCCGCCCTTGAGGCGACCATTGTCGAAGGTCAGCGATTCCGATTGGGCGTGTTCAACAAACAATTCGCCGTCGTCAGCACCGGAAAGCGCATCGGCGATCTGGGCGCTCAACTGTCCTTCATCGCAATCGAACAGGGTCAAGAGGTCTTGGGTCATCGCAGGCTCCAGTCGTGGCTGTTAACAGCGCATTTAAGTGCTGGAGCCGCAAGGCGCAAGATTGCTTATGGCAGTGCGTCGTAGCCTTCGGCAAAGCCGCGAAGTTCTATGGGAATGCCGACGCGGTCCTGATCGACGGATTCACGCAGCGCAAACACGGCATTCTTGCCAGCGCGCAGAACCTTCAGCAGTTCGTCATCGATATCGACTTCCACATAGCAGCCTTCGGAGAAGCAGCGGGTGAAATAGGCGCGGCCGATATTGTTGTTATCGATGTAAAGCTCCATCCCGTCCTTCAGCAGCACGCCGAGCGGCGCGAGAATGCGCAGGATGCGGGATTTGCGATCCGCCGTTTTGAGAATGACGACGGATAGGCCGACTTCCGGCCGGTCGTCCGCAATCACGTTCTGCATCAGCGCGCATTGCTCTTCGGATGCGCCAGCGGGCTTGTCGCAAATGACAGACCAGGCGCCATGCGTCGATTTTGGCGTACCCGGCTGCTGTTGGGCAAAACCCGCAGCGGGAACGATAATGGAAAGACCGGCGGCGATAAGAAAAGCGCGCGCAATCGGAGACAGACGCATGGATACCTCTGGAATTCGAATCAGTGCGGCTATTTTGACTTGCCGTTCGGGAAAGGAAAGAGCCGCCGTCCTCAATTCCAAGGGAGTGCGGCCAAAATAGGACTTCGCCGTGCTCTGCATGTCCCGGTTTGGCAACCGGCGGTGGTTTTGAGTGCCCATTTGCCGGGCTTCGGCGCATTTAACACAGAGAACGTATAGCGTTAAAAATGCGTGGCTTGCCAACCAAGGCGATATTGCGGCGAAGGGCAAACTATGATTTGAAGTCTACTCTATAAGCATGGATTCTGCGTTTGAGATTGATCATGATCAAACGCGTGAGGGAGAGGTACCGTGACTAACAGAATTTACGCAAGCTTGGTGGGCAGTATCTGTCTGCTCACGGCTGCCAGCGCGCACGCTGACCAGCCGAGAGAGTGGCAGATGGGGTTGCAGGAGGCGGCGACGCCCATCATGCATGAGATTCGCTGGTTCGAACAATATACGCTCTGGTTTATCGTTCCGGTCACGCTGTTCGTGCTCGCTCTGTTGATTGTCGTTGCAGTCAAGTTCCGCGCCCGCGCCAATCCGGTTCCCTCGAAAACCAGCCACAACACGGCCATCGAGATCGTCTGGACGCTGGCACCGGTTCTCATCCTGATGTTCCTGGCATTCCCGTCCTTCAACCTGCTCAATGCGCAGCTGACGCAGCCGGAAAACCCGGATCTGACGCTGAAGGCCACCGCGACGCAGTGGCAGTGGAATTATGAATATGCTGCCGTTGAAGGCGGCGAGGCGCTGGCTTTCGACAGCTACCTTCTGAAGGACGTCGACCGTGCCGCCGCTGGCAAGGAAGACAAGGCCCGTTATCCGCGCCTTCTGGCCGTCGATAATGAAATGGTTGTTCCTGTCGGCAAGACGGTTCGCCTGCTGGTGACAGCAGCGCCGACCGATGTCATTCACGCTTTCGCTATGCCTGCTTTCGGCGTAAAAATCGATGCCGTACCGGGTCGTCTCAACGAAACATGGTTCAAGCCTGAAAAAGAAGGCCTTTATTACGGGCAGTGTTCCGAGCTTTGCGGCAAGGATCACGCCTTCATGCCAATCGCCATACGTGTGGTTTCCGAAGAGCAATACAAAACCTGGCACGATGCCGCCGCTTCCGATCTGAGCGGTGCCAACCGGGCGCTCATGGCTTCTGTGGATGGTGCGCCAAGCGCCGTTCAGGTCGCCGAAAATGAAACCAAGTAACGTAAGGAGTGAGGACAATGGCTGGACATTCCGCACACGACGATCACTCGCACGACCATTCGCATGGGCACGACGCGCATCACGATGATCACGCGCACCATGCGCACAAGCCCACCTTCTTCCAACGCTGGTTCCTTTCCACGAACCACAAGGACATCGGCACGCTCTATCTGATCTTCGCGATCATCGCCGGCATCATCGGCGGTGGCCTTTCGGTCGTCATGCGTATGGAGCTGCAGGAGCCGGGCATTCAGATTTTCCATGGCCTTGCTTCCATGGTTTACGGTTTCGAAGGCGACGCTGCCATCGATGGCGGCAAGCACATGTTCAACGTGTTCACCACCGCACATGCGCTGATCATGATCTTCTTCATGGTCATGCCTGCCATGATCGGCGGTTTTGCCAACTGGATGGTGCCGATCATGATCGGTGCGCCAGATATGGCTTTCCCGCGTCTGAATAACATTTCTTTCTGGCTCATCGTTCCAGCCTTCATCCTGCTGCTTCTGTCGCTCTTCGTTGAAGGGCCGGCGGGTGCTTACGGTGTCGGCGGCGGCTGGACCATGTATCCGCCGCTCTCGACCAGCGGCATGCCGGGGCCAGCGGTGGATCTTGCGATCTTTGCGCTGCACGTTGCCGGTGCATCCTCCATTCTCGGTGCCATCAACTTCATCACCACCATCCTCAATATGCGTGCGCCGGGCATGACCCTGCACAAAATGCCGCTGTTTGCATGGTCGGTGCTGGTTACCGCGTTCCTGTTGCTGCTGTCTCTGCCGGTTCTCGCCGGTGGCATCACCATGCTTCTGACGGACCGCAACTTCGGCACGACGTTCTTCTCGCCGGAAGGCGGCGGTGACCCGATCCTTTACCAGCACCTGTTTTGGTTCTTCGGCCACCCTGAAGTCTATATTCTGATCTTGCCCGGCTTTGGCATCATCAGCCATATCGTTTCGACCTTCTCCAAGAAGTCGATCTTCGGTTATCTCGGCATGGCTTATGCCATGGTTGCCATCGGCGCCGTCGGCTTTATCGTGTGGGCGCACCACATGTATACGGTCGGCCTGTCGCTGGAAGCGCAGCGCTACTTCGTCTTCGCAACGATGGTCATCGCGGTTCCGACGGGTATCAAAATCTTCTCGTGGATCGCGACGATGTGGGGCGGTTCGCTGACCTTCACCACGCCGATGATCTGGGCCATCGGCTTCATCTTCCTCTTCACGGTGGGTGGTGTCACGGGTGTTCAGCTGGCCAATGCCGGTCTCGACCGTTCGTTGCATGACACCTATTACGTGGTGGCGCACTTCCATTACGTGCTGTCGCTGGGTGCCGTGTTCGCTATCTTCGCTGGCTGGTACTACTGGTTCCCGAAGATCACTGGTTACATGTACAGCCAGAAGATCGGCAATCTGCACTTCTGGGTCATGTTCGTCGGCGTGAACCTCATCTTCTTCCCGCAGCACTTCCTCGGCCTGGCCGGTATGCCGCGCCGTTACATCGACTATCCGGATGCCTATGCGGGCTGGAACATGGTATCGTCCTACGGTTCCTATATCTCGGCGGTTGCCGTCGGTATCTTCCTCTTCGGCGTCTGGGAAGCCTTCGCCAAGAAGCGGGTGGCCGGTGACAATCCCTGGGGTGAAGGTGCGACCACTCTGGAATGGCAGCTGTCTTCTCCGCCGCCATATCACCAGTGGGAACAGCTTCCCCGTATCCGCTGAGGCATTTTGTCCAAGCGTGTATCCCGACTGAACATGATAAATGCCAGTTTCACGCTGAGACAAAACACAATGGAGCGCCGCAAATATGCGCGGCGTTTCCCATGAAGGCAGGAAAAATGACCGTTATCGACAATCGCGACACGCTGGGAATGGAAAGCCTCGAGCTTTCCGAAGCGGGTGCGCGCGATTATTTCGAATTGCTGAAACCCCGCGTCATGTCGCTGGTGGTCTTCACCGGTTTTGCGGGGCTCGTTCTCGCACCGGGAACGATCAATCCCGTGCTGGCCGTGGTTGCCATTCTCTGTATTGCCGTGGGTGCTGGCGCATCCGGCGCGCTGAACATGTGGTATGACGCCGATATCGATGCCGTCATGACCCGCACCGCCAAGCGCCCGATACCATCTGGTCGGGTTGCGCCGGGCGAAGCGCTGGCTTTCGGCTTGACGCTTTCGGTCTTCTCGGTCGCCATCCTCGGCCTTGCGGTCAACTGGTTCGCGGCTGGTCTTCTGGCATTCACGATCTTCTTTTATGCCGTCGTTTACACCATGTGGCTGAAGCGCTCGACGCCGCAGAACATCGTCATCGGCGGTGCTGCCGGTGCTTTTCCGCCCATGCTGGGCTGGGCCTGCGTTACCGGCGGCGTGTCCATCGATAGCACCATTCTGTTTCTCATCATCTTCCTCTGGACGCCTGCGCATTTCTGGGCGCTCGCTCTGTTCAAGATGCGTGACTACGGCTCCGTCGGCATTCCGATGATGCCGAATGTTGCAGGCGAACGCTCCACCAAGAACCAGATGATCGCCTATGCCGTTCTGACGGCGGTTGCGGCGGTTGCGCCTTACTTCACCGGTCTTGCAGGTGCGGGCTACGGCATATTCGCAGCGGTTCTCAGCGCCATTTTCATATACTGTTCCATCTCGGTCAGACGCATGCCTGATGGTGATGAGCGTATGGTGCAGGCGAAGAAGATGTTTGCCTATTCGGTATTTTACCTGTTCGCGATTTTCTCCGGCCTGCTGGCAGATCATCTCGCACCGTCATTTCTGACGTTGTTTGGAGGAGCGGCATAATGGAAACCATCAAGCTGAACGAAGCACAAAAGCGGTCGAGACGCGGGCGCAACATTGCGCTCGGCCTCCTGCTGGCGGCGCTGGTCGTGCTTTTCTACATCATCACCATCATAAAAATCGGCGGTTTCTGACCGCAGGACGAAAAGAGGGGGAGGAGACATGGCAACAACAGGAACGACGGGCAAGAAGACGAGCAACAGCTCGATTCTCGTGCTGTGTCTGGTTTTTGTCTGCGGCATGGTCGGCATGGCCTATGCCTCGGTGCCGCTCTATCGCCTGTTCTGTCAGGTGACCGGCTATAACGGCACCACCCAGCGCGTCGAACAATATTCGGATGTCATTCTCGACAAGACGATGAAGGTGACCTTCGACGCCAACACCTCCACCGGCCTCAACTGGGATTTCCGCCCGGTCGATAAAATGGTTGAGCCACGCATTGGCGAAACCGTGCAGGTGACTTTCAAGGCGACGAATCGCTCGCCAGTCGCCACCACGGGCAGCGCCGTGTTCAACGTGACGCCCATGGAAGCCGGTGCCTATTTCAACAAGGTGCAGTGTTTCTGCTTTACCGAAACGACTTTGCAGCCGGGTGAAACACTGGAAATGCCGGTGGTATTCTTCATCGATCCGGAGATCGTAAAGGCTCGGGAAACCAAGGGCATCCATACTTTGACGCTGTCCTACACTTTTTATCCGTCCAAGACGGAAAAACCGGTTGCGTCCTTGCCGGCAAAGACCGAACGTGACGAGACGAAACTTTGAGAGAGGGAGGTGCGGCCGGTTTCGGTCGTGCTGCATGAGGTGGGCTTTTAACGAAGACCACTGTATCGAGTGAGACTAGGGAAGAGCCTGCGGGGATCGATCACATGGCAGACACACATCAGAAAAACCACGACTACCATATCATAGACCCCAGCCCCTGGCCGCTTCTGGCCTCGATTGGTGCTTTTTTTCTAACTTTCGGTGGCGTCTGTTACATGCGCTATCTGCATGGCGGCTCCTTGAAGCTGTTCGGTCTGGAATGGGCTCATCCATGGCTGTTCTATATCGGTCTCGCTATCGTGCTCTACACCATGTATGCGTGGTGGGCAGATACTGTGAAAGAGGGCAATGAGGGGCACCATACCCGCGTTGTGTCGCTGCATCTGCGCTACGGCATGATCATGTTCATCGCGTCCGAAGTCATGTTCTTCGTGGCGTGGTTCTGGGCCTATTTCGATGCCAGCCTTTATCCGCATGAAGCCATTCAGGCGTCACGCGTAGAGTTCACCGGCGGGCAGTGGCCGCCAAAGGGTATCGAGGTTCTCGATCCGTGGCATCTGCCGCTCTACAACACCGTCATCCTGCTTCTGTCCGGCACCTGCGTAACCTGGGCGCACCATGCGCTGCTGCACAATGACCGCAAGGGCCTCATCACCGGGCTGGCACTGACGGTTGCGCTCGGTGTCTTCTTCTCTACGGTGCAGGTATACGAATACATGCACGCGCCATTCGACTTCAAAAATTCCATCTATGGCGCGACCTTCTTCATGTCCACGGGTTTCCATGGCTTCCACGTCTTCGTGGGTACCATCTTCCTGCTGGTCTGCCTGTTGCGCGCCATCGCGGGCGGTTTCACGCCGAAACAACATTTTGGCTTCGAGGCCGCTGCTTGGTACTGGCACTTCGTGGACGTGGTCTGGCTGTTCCTCTTCTTCGCCATCTATGTCTGGGGTGGCTGGGGCGCACCGCTGGCACATTGATGTCAAACGACGGATTGAGCAAAGGGCGGCGCGTGCCGCCCTTTGTTTTTCTGCGGCCTGATGGCTCGCGAACGGGGAGGGTATGATGACGCAGGAAAACGAGGCGCTCTATCCGCCTGTTGACCCGGTAAAGGTGGGCCTGCGCGGCTGCTGTCCGCGTTGCGGCCATGGCAGGTTGTTTCAGGGGTTTTTGACTCTGAAACCCAAATGCAGTGCCTGCGGCCTGAATTATGCTTTCGCGGATGCGGGCGAGGGGCCTGCGGTCTTCGTCATGCTCATCGTCGGCTTTCTCATCATCGGCATGGCGCTGTGGTTCGATGCGCGCTTTGCGCCACCCGTCTGGCTGCACGCCTTGATCTGGATTCCGACCGCCATTATCCTTTCGCTCGTTCTGCTCAAAAAGATGAAGGGCATCATGATCGCTCTGCAATATCGCAACAATGCCAGTGAAGGCAGGCTTGATCGTGACTGATAGCGTCAGCGCCAAACCATCGCATCGCGGCCTGTGGTTCGCCGCACCGCTTGTCCTGCTCGCCCTCATCATTCTGGTTGCGCTCGGCACATGGCAGGTCAAGCGCATGTATTGGAAAGAGGGCTTGCTGGCCGATATCCAACAACGCATCCACGCCGCGCCCGCACCGCTTTCGGATATTGAAGCGCTGGCGGCATCGGGTGGCGATATCGAATATCGTACCGTTGCGCTGTCAGGCACCTTCGATCACACCAAGGAGCAGCATTTCTTCGCGACCTTCGAGGGTCAGACCGGATATTACATCTACACTCCGCTTCGCCTTTCCGATGGCCGGGCGATTTTTATCAATCGCGGCTTTGTACCTTACGAGATGAAAGAGCCTTCGAAACGGGAGGCAGGCGAAGTGGCCGGTATCGTTTCGGTGGAAGGGCTGGCGCGTGCCCGGCTGACCACAAAACCCTCCAGCCTGCTACCGGAAAACGATCTGGCGAAGAATATCTATTACTGGAAAGACTGGTCGGCCATGGCCAGCCGCGCTGGTATTCCGCCTGCCCAACTCGTTCCGTTTTTCGTGGATGCCAGTGCCGCCTCCAATCCCGGCGGCTGGCCAAAGGGTGGCGTGACGCTGATCGATCTGCCGAATAATCACCTTCAATATGCGATTACATGGTACGGACTGGCGCTCGCCCTTGTCATCGTGGTCGGTTTTGCCTATGTCCGGGGCGTAAGAAATTCCAGGGAATGACGCACGGGAGGCTGAAGGAGAAGGAATGAATATTGCCGTTTCCAAACCGCCTCTGACAATCAGGCTTTGCGGCCCGCGCGGCTTTTGCGCCGGTGTCGATCGCGCCATTCAGATCGTCGTTCTGGCCTTGAAGGCCTATGGCGCCCCCGTTTATGTCCGCCACGAGATCGTCCATAACCGCTACGTGGTGGAAGGGCTGGAAGCCAAGGGCGCGATTTTCGTTGAAGAACTGAACGAAATCCCCGCAGAACATCGCCAGCAGCCGGTGGTGTTTTCCGCGCATGGCGTGCCGAAATCCGTGCCGGAAGATGCGCAGGCCAGAAACCTGTTTTATCTGGACGCGACCTGCCCGCTGGTGTCGAAAGTCCACAAGCAGGCGATGCGCCACCAGCGCCTTGGCCGCCATGTCATACTCATTGGCCATGCGGGTCACCCGGAGGTCATCGGCACCATGGGGCAGTTGCCGGAAGGGTCTGTCTCGCTGGTCGAAACGGTTGAGGATGCCGCGCAGTATCAGCCCGTCGATACGGAAAATCTCGGCTTCGTAACACAGACGACGCTGTCTGTGGATGATACGGCAGGCGTCATCGCCAAGCTTCAGGAACGTTTTCCGGCCATGCAGGCGCCTGCGGCAGACAGCATCTGCTACGCCACCACCAACCGACAGGATGCAGTCAAGCAGGCGGCTCCCGGCTGCGATCTGTTCATCGTCGTCGGTGCGCCGAACTCCTCCAACTCCAAGCGACTGGTGGAAGTGGCACTGCGCGCCGGTGCCAAGCGCTCCGTGCTGGTGCAGCGCGCCGCCGAAATCGACTGGAATGAGATTGGTGATGTGCAGACGGTTGGCCTGTCTGCGGGTGCATCTGCGCCAGAGGTCATCGTCGATGAGATCATTCAGGCCTTCAAGGCACGCTACGAGACCACGCTCGATCTGGCCGTGACGGTTGAGGAAACCGAACATTTTCTGGTCAATCGCGAGCTGCGCGATATTGAGCTGACGGTGCAGGACATGGCCTTCGTCAATGGCACCGCAAGAGATGCCCTGCCGCCGAAACCGGCCACTGGCGCCTGATCTTTTCCACCTCCGCCCTTTCAGCACCGCAAGAGATCATAAATTGGCAGTTTACACCGATATCAGCGAAGACGACCTGAAGAATTTCCTCGGCCAATATGATGTCGGCGCGCTGACCTCCTATAAGGGTATTGCCGAAGGTGTCGAAAACACCAATTTTCTGCTGCACACCACCAAAGACCCGCTGATCCTGACGCTTTACGAAAAGCGCGTGGAGAAATCGGACCTGCCGTTCTTTCTGGGTCTGAAACAGCATTTGTTCGCAAAAGGTCTGTCGTGCCCCCTGCCATTGCATCGCCATGATGGCGAGCTTCTGGGTGAATTGTCCGGGCGCCCCGCCGCGCTGATCTCGTTTCTGGAGGGGATGTGGCTGCGCAAGCCGGAGGCTCGCCATTGCCGTGAAGTGGGCAAGGCGCTCGCCGCCATGCATCTGGCCGGGGAGGGTTTTAAACTCAAACGTCCGAACGCTCTATCCGTCGAAGGCTGGAAGGTGTTGTGGGATAAATCCGAAGCCCGCGCCGACGAGGTTGAAATGGGTTTGCAGCAGGAAATCCGTGCCGATCTCGATGATCTCGCTGCCCATTGGCCGAAGAATTTGCCCGCCGGCGTCATCCATGCCGATCTGTTTCAGGACAACGTCTTTTTCCTCGGCGATGAGTTGTCCGGCCTGATCGACTTCTATTTCGCCTGCAATGATCTCCTGGCCTATGACGTCTCGATCTGCCTCAACGCATGGTGTTTCGAGAAAGACGGTTCCTACAATGTCACCAAGGGCAAGGCGCTGCTGGAAGGCTACCAGTCCGTGCGGCCTTTGAGCGAAGCGGAGCTTGATGCGCTGCCGCTCCTGGCGCGCGGTTCGGCGCTGCGCTTCTTCCTCACTCGTCTCTATGATTGGTTGACGACGCCGGAAGGCGCGCTGGTTGTGAAGAAAGACCCGTTGGAATATCTGCGCAAGCTGCGCTTCCATCGCGCGGTTTCCAACGTTGCGGAATACGGGCTGGCAGTCGCATGAAGCATGTCGATATTTTCACCGATGGCGCCTGCTCGGGCAATCCGGGCCCGGGTGGCTGGGGTGCGGTTCTTCGCTACGGCGAAACCGAAAAGGAACTTTGCGGCGGCGAGGCGGAAACGACCAACAACCGCATGGAGCTGATGGCCGCCATCCAGTCGCTGAACGCGCTGAAAGCGCCCTGCGAGGTCGATCTTTACACCGACAGCGCCTATGTGAAGGACGGCATTACCAAGTGGATTTTCGGCTGGAAGAAAAAGGGTTGGAAGACTGCTGACAATAAGCCCGTCAAGAATGTCGAGCTTTGGCAGGCGCTGGAAACGGCGCGGGAGCGGCACAAGGTAACCCTGCACTGGGTCAAGGGCCATGCCGGCCACCCGGAAAACGAACGTGCAGACGAACTGGCACGCAAAGGCATGGAGCCGTTCAAACGGCGGTGATGAATAGGTGCTTTACTGGGGTTGCGCATCGCCATTCGCGACCTATCTTCCCTAAGCCTGTTATTCCAAAGGCTATAAAAGCATAAAGCCTGTGTAGTCAGGCATGAGAGGGACACCCCATGATCTTGCATTGCGTTTTCGTGCGCTTCAAATCTGCCGCAACGACTTCCGAAAAGCAGGCGATCTATGAAGCGATCTCCGCCCTTAAGGATGTCATTCCCGGCATTGTCGAGGTGAAATGCGGACAGAACGTCTCGTCCGAAGGGCTGAATGGCGGCTTTCTGGATGGCTTCATCATCAAGCTGGAAAGCATCGAGGCCCGTGACGAATATCTCGCCCATCCCCAGCATATCGATGTCGGCGAACGCCTGATCGGCCTGACCGATGGCGGTGCAGCGGGATTGCTGGTTTTCGATATGGCGGAGTGAGGCCGCAAACTACCCTCACCATCACTTGATCCTCGCCACAAGGGCGAGGATAACGGGTGCAGGGGCGCTGGCTCGCCCCTGCTATTCCCGATACGGTATGACCGCGCCGCCGTTATCAGCTGGACTTGTTCATTGCCGTAGCGATCTGCTCGACATTATAGCGAAACATCTTCTCATAGGTCGGCGCAGGGCCCTTGGCCTTGGAAAGCGATTCCACATAAAGTTCGCCGCCGGGCTGCGCACCGGTTGCCTTGGCCACCTGCTTCACCAGACGTGGATCGTTTGAGTTTTCGAAGAAGTAGGTCTTCACATGCTCGGCCTTGATCTGCTCGATCAGCTTGGCCACGTCTCCAGCAGAGGCTTCGGTTTCGGTTGAGACGCCCAGCGGCGACAGGAATGTCACCTTGTATTCCCGCCCGAAATAGCCGAAGGCATCGTGGCTGGTCAGCACCTTGCGGCGATCTTCCGGGATGCTGTCGAATTTCGCATGGGCAAAAGTGTTCAGCTCATCCAGTTTCTTCAAGTAGGCCTCGGCGTTGGCCTTGAAATCCGCCTTGTCTGCCGGGTCGGCGGCAGAGAGGGTGGTTTCGATGTTCTGCACCCAGATTTTGACATTGACCGGGCTGTTCCAGACATGCGGATCGGTCACGGTCTTGCCGTCCTCTTCCATGCTGCGCGTCTTGATACCTTCGGAGACATTGACCGGCGTTCCCTTGTAACCGGAGGCGGAGATCAGCCGGTCCATCCATCCCTCAAGACCAAGACCGCTGACGAAGACGACATCGGCGGCTTTCAGGCTTTTCGCATCGGATGGAGACGGCTCGAATTCATGCGGGTCGCCATCCGGCTTGACGAGGCTGGTGACAGTGACGTGGTTGCCGCCCACCTGCTTGACCACATCAGCCAGCACGGTGAAGGAGGCGACGGCCTTCAGTTCCGCCGCAGAAAGCGGGGAGGCGAAGGCAATGAAGGCGGGTATTGCGGCAGTCAGCAGAAGATTACGGGACAACATTGGCAGGTCTCCAGTTAGCCCTTCAAATGCGGGCGGGTGAAAAAACGTCCTGCAAGACCCGCCGGTGCTGCCAGAATGGACAGCCCGTAAAGGCAGGTTGCAGCCATGATGATGGTGGGGCCAGAGGCCAGCTCGAAATGGTAGGACACGACAAGGCCGACATAACCGGAGATGGCAGCACTCAAGGCGGCAAGGATCAGCATGGCGGGCAGGCTGCGCGTCCAGAGTTGGGCAATGGCCGCAGGCAGCATCATCAAACCCACCGCCATCAAGGTTCCGAGCGCCTGAAAGCTCGCGACCAGATTGATGACCACCAGCACCAGAAATATGACGTGATAGACCGGTCCGCGCCCGCCGACGGCCCGCAGGAAACCGGGGTCGAAACATTCGCTGACCAGAGGCCGGTAGATGATGGCGAGAACGATCAGCGTCAGGGAGGTGATGGCGCCGATCTGGTAGAGCGCTGGCGCGTCGATGGCGAGAATGGTGCCGAACAGCACATGCAGAAGATCGACATTCGACCCATGCAGGGACACGATCAGCACGCCGAGCGCCAGAGAGGCCAGATAGAAGCTCGCAAAACTCGCATCCTCCTGCAACGGTGTGATGCGGCTGACGATGCCGGAAAGGAGCGCGACGGAGAGACCGGCAATCAAGCCGCCGAAGCCCATGGCCGTCAGCGAGAGCGACCCGGCGATGAGATAGCCGATGGCCGCGCCTGGCAGGATGGCGTGGCTCAGCGCGTCGCCCATCAGGCTCATACGGCGCAGCATCAGAAACACGCCGATCGGGCTCGCCCCCGCAGCAAGGCAGAAGCAGGCGACGAGCGCGCGGCGCATGAAGCCGTAATCCTGAAACGGCGCGAGGAAAATATCATAGGCCGTCATGCTGCTGGCTCGCAAATTTCGCTGTTGTCATCCCAGCGCTCGGCCATGATGCGGGCGCGCATGAGATTGACCGGCGACATCACCTGCTGGGTCTGGCCCCATGCGATCAGCTCGCGAGCAATCAGCAATGTCTCTGGGAAATGCGCCCGGACCTGATCGAAATCATGCAGCACGGCAACCACTGTGCGGCCTTCGCCATGCCAGCGGGCAACGATGTCCAGAAGGTCGCGCGTGGTGCGGGCATCGATGGCTGTGAAGGGCTCGTCCAGCAAAATGACGCTGGCATCCTGCATCAGCAGCCGGGCAAAAAGCACGCGCTGAAACTGACCGGCAGACAGCGCGCCAATCGACCGGCGCTCGAAGCCTGCAAGACCGACGGTGGCGAGAGCCTCTTGCGCACGCGCCTCCTGCTGCTTGCTGATAGAGCCGAAGGCGCCTGCGGTTTTCCATGTGCCCAGCAACACGGTTTCCAGAACCGAAATCGGAAAGCGCCGGTTGATATCGGCTGCCTGCGGCAGATAGCCAAAGTCGGTTCGCTTCAGCGCATGGGTAATGGTGCCTTCGGACAGCTTGATGTCCCCGATAATGGCCTTCAGCAGCGTGGATTTCCCCGCCCCATTCGGCCCGGCAATGGCCGTCAGGCTGCCCTTGGTAAAGCTGCCGGAGACGTGATGCACCGCCGGATGTCGGTCATAGGCCACAGTCAGATTGTCGATGGACAGAACCGCAGCGCCACTCATGACAACAGCACCGCCCAGTGAATGGCAAGCCAGAGCGGGAGGAGGATGACGAGAGCGATGAGAAGGCGAGTGACGGCGGACTGTCGCAACAGGTGCCGTGGAGAGAAATGATGCAGCATGGAATGCTCACAATAATGTTATATAATTACTGTAATGATATAACAATTACGGCGAAAGCATGGCGTGTTTTGCGGGGAGGTGGGGGTAATGATGTCGCGCGTTTCTCTGACGTCATCCTCGGGCTTGTCCCGAGGATCTAACCACATTTGACGTCGGGGTTCGTTAGATCCTCGGGACAGGCCCGAGGATGACGAAGAGCACGGTGCCCATTCACCTGATAACGGCTAGCATCTCATATGCGAGATTGCATTCACGTTGGGAAATCCCAAGCGCGAGCCCAGGGTAAACCCAGAAAAATCAGATCAAAGCTGCTCGATCATCGTCGCAGCCGACGAAACCGTAGCCTGGCCCGGATTTTCCTCGACATTCAGCGACTTCACCACGCCGTTTTCCACCAGCATGGAGTAACGCTTGGAGCGCACGCCGAGGCTGCCTGCGGAAAGGTCGGCGTCGAGGCCGAGTGCCTTGGTGAAGGATGCGTCCCAGTCTGCGAGGAAGTGGATTTTGCCCTGTCCGCCAGAAGACTGCGCCCATGCGCCCATGACGTGCCAGTCGTTGACCGAGATCACGGCAATATCATCCACGCCGCGCGACAGGATGGTGTCGCGGTTTTCGAGATAGCCGGGCAGGTGGTTGAGCGAGCAGGTGGGGGTAAAGGCGCCGGGAACGGCGAAGACGACGACTTTTTTGCCGCCGAAAAGGGCGTCCGTGGTGGTTTCAACCGGGCCGTCTGCGGTCTTTTCCTTGAATGTCGCGGATGGAAGTTTGTCGCCAATCTTGATGGTCATAATATCGCTCCTGTGGCAATGATGCGGCGCGACTATAGAGGATGAAATCGCCAACTTGCCAGCGATTTTCCGCATGTCTTATTGCGGAAAATCAAGCGGTGCTTCCATCACTCGCTCACCGGATTTGACCAGAATGGTCCAGCGCTGACCCTTGGGATTATAGGATTTCGGCAGACCCTTGATGTTCATGTAAAAGGTCAGCTTGCGCTTGTCGCGCACCATGTTCTGCGGCTCGAAATAGGCATAGCCGGATGGGCCAGCGACGAAAATATCCGTTTCCTTCGGGGCATCGTCGGGCAAGCGCAACTCTACACCCAGCAGGGTCTTGTCAGGCGTGATGTGGAAGCTTTGTACCTTGAAGTCATCCGTTGCCTCTTCCGGCAAGGTGGCTTTGGCGGTCTGCACGGCTTCGGTCTCTTCCGCCGTCGCCATCTTTCCATGGTCCTTGCGGATTTCGAAGCTGGCTTCGAAAGGAATGCAGATGTTGAGGCACACACCGATGAAGGCTGTCATACGCGCATTGGCATCATCAGAGCCGGGTTGTGCCTGAAGCACGAAGGGCAGGCTGACGGAGCGGTCGTACCCGATATCTTTGAGGTCGCCATTCTCTATGAGTTTGGGGACCGGGAAGGAGAGGGAGGAAAGGGTCGCGCCGCTATCCGGATCGAGCGTGATCTTGGGCGGAATGCCCGCTTCGCCCGGCTCTCGCCAATAGGTGATCCAGCCGGGTTTGAGGTCGATCTGCAATGCCGCTTCGATGCGGCCATTGGCATCGGCGGGAAGACTGACGACGCGCATGCGCCCGCCTTCGCTTTGCTCCCAGTCGGTTATATCGGCATGGGCCAACCGGGGTGTGGATGCCGTTGCAAGCATGAGAGCAAGCGCTGACAGGGATGCACGTATGGAGATAGAGACCTTGGCGTTCATGTTTTCGGTCTAGCCTAACATCCGCCCCCGGACCAGTTACGATTTTAACTCATTCATCATTTTCGGTTGATTGATTGGCATCTATGCCGCATCCTTGCCCGATGACCAACCACTATGCCGTACCTGTTTCACGCCAGAGTACCGCAGACCGGAGGCGCCAGTGACCTTTTCTACCCTGATGGACAAGAGAGAAAGAGGCTTCCTGGATGGCCATTTTCTCATCGCTATGCCGGGACTGGAAGGCGGCGCGTTCGAGCGGTCCGTTGTCTATATCTGCGCCCACTCCGATGCGGGCGCCATGGGCTTCATCATCAACCGTTCACAGCAGATCACCTTTACCGACGTGCTGCTGCATCTGAAGATGATGGACCGCAACGATGCCATCATGTTGCCCAACCGCACCCGCGAATTTCCGATCCAGTGCGGCGGGCCGGTGGAATCCGGTCGCGGCTTCGTGCTGCATTCGGATGATTACAACAGTGAGTCCAGCATTCCCGTGAGCGATGATATTTCGCTGACCTCGACGCTGGATATCGTGCGTGCGATTTCCAGCGGGCGTGGACCTGACAGGGCCACCATGTTGCTGGGTTACGCAGGCTGGGCACCGGGGCAGCTGGAAAATGAAATCGCCAGCAATGGCTGGCTGAACTGCCCTGCATCGGAAGAACTGATCTTCGACCGCACGCTGGATAACAAGTATGAGCGCGCCCTTGGCCTGATGGGCGTCGACCCGCGCATGCTCTCTGCCGAAGCAGGTCACGCTTGAGGCAAATAAAATTTAGCGGAACCAAACGTTATGCCTGACGTTTTTACCCCGGTTGCCAGCGCCATGTCTGGTTAGAAACTAGGGAGAAATACCATGGGTAGCACATCCGATAAAGTCGCTGGCACAGCCAATGAAGTTGCTGGCAAGGTAAAGAAGAGCGTCGGCTCTGCCACAGGTAATGACCGTATGCGCGCCGAAGGTGCTGCACAGGAAACCAAGGGCAAAGTTCAGAAGACGGTTGGCAAAGCCAAGGACTCCGTCAAGGGCGCCGTAGACCGTATGTAATACGTCCTGTCACGTCGGCCCTCGGGCCGTGGCAGTTACAAACAAAACGCATGTGCCTGATACAGGCACATGCGTTTTTTCATCTCTGTTCACCCAATTTCCCAGCGCCGGACCGTTTGAAAGTAAATCTTTCCCGTCATTGGCGCTCGCTTCTGGAGCGGTAAATGCAGCTTTTCTCTTGCGCTGCCTGTGGGCAGCCCGTCCATTTCGATAATCGTTCTTGCGTCAAATGCGGCCATCGTCTGGTCTTTGTGCCGGAAACGCTTTCCATGGAAGCCGTGGAACCTGCGGGTGATCCAAACTGGTCGCTGGTCTCCAATCCAGATCGCCAGATCCGTTATTGCGCCAATGAGGTCAACGACATCTGCAACTGGTCGGTGCCTGCGCAGAGCGATCACAAATTCTGCCCGGCCTGTAGCCATAACCGCCTCGTTCCAGATGCTTCGACGGAAGAGGGTATCGAGCAATGGCGGCGGTTGAGCCAGGCACAGCGTCATCTGTTCTATTCCATGCTGCGGCTGAACCTGCCGCATCCCAACCGCGATGTGGACCCACAGGGCGGTCTCGTCTTTGACTTCCTGGTCGATGAAGTCGCGCCTGACGGTTCGATCATTCCGGCCATGACCGGCCATGACGAGGGCCTGATCGCCATCCGCGCAGCCGAATCTGACGATGCGACGCGTGAGCAGATCAAAAGCAACATGAACGAGCCATACCGCACCATGCTCGGTCATTTCCGTCACGAAGTCGGCCATTTCATCTGGAACAAGCTGGTTCGCGATGCCAATCGGCTGGAGGCCTGCCGCGCCGTCTTCGGTGACGAGCGCGAGGATTATGGCGAGGCGTTGAAGCGCAATTACGAGCAGGGACCGCAGCCCGGCTGGCAGCAGACCTATATCAGCTCATACGCCTCGGTTCACCCTTGGGAAGACTTCGCGGAGTGCTTCGCGCATTACCTCCACATCGTCGATACACTGGAAACGGCACATGCCTTTGGCATCGCCATTGAGCCAGAAGGACATGAAGAGCTGGAAACAGATGTCGCGTTCGAGCCTTATAGCGCAAGAAGCGCCAAGCAACTGGTCAGCGCCTGGGTACCTCTCAGCGTCGCGTTGAATTCCATGCAGCGCAGCATGGGCGAGGCTGACCTATATCCCTTCGTGCTGACACCAGCCGTCGTGGACAAGCTGGAATTCCTGCACAAGCTGTTGCATGGCCGCGTGCCGGAAGACCAGCAGCAGAGCTGGCAGCCAGCCCCGCAGCAGCAGGCAGAGCAAAATCAGGCTCTCTTGACAACCTGAAAACGCTCGCGCAGCAGCCGTAGCGCCGCATCCGGCGTATCTGGCGTGCCAAACAGGAAGCTCTGCCCGTAATGACAATTCATGCGGGCAAGCTCTGTCGCATCTTCCGGCGTCTCGATCCCTTCGGCCACCACCTGCATTTCCAGAGCACGCGCCATGGCGATGATGGAGCGCAGCAGCACGTTGCGCTTATCGCTGGTATTGGCCACCAGCGCCTTGTCCAGCTTGATCGTATCAAACGGGAAGCGGGTGAGGTATGCGAGGGACGAGTAACCGGTACCGAAATCATCCAGCGCGAGGCTGAGGCCCGTTTCCTTGAGCTTCGCCAGCACCAGTCGCGCCTGTTCCGGGTTCTCCATCACGATGGATTCGGTCAGTTCCAGCTTCAGCTGCGCCGGATTGCAACGGGTACGCTGCAACATGCTGCGCACATCGTTATAAAGCTCGTTGTTCAACAACTGGGCGCTGGAAATATTCACCGAAATGAAGATCGGCAGCTTGTCGATGGCGTGTTGCCAGTCCATCAGATCGGTCGCGGCTCGCTCCAGCGCAAACATGCCCAGCGGCTCGATCAGCCCGGATGCTTCGGCCACAGGAATGAACTCGCTTGGCGGAATATTGCCGCGCTTGGAATGTTCCCAGCGCATCAATGCTTCGAAACCGGCCAAATCGCCATTATCGAGCTTAATGATCGGCTGATAGGCCAGCGACAGTTCCTTGCGCTCGATGGCGCGGCGAAGATCGCTTTCCATTTGTAGACGGTCGGTGCCGGATGTGCGGAAGGCAGGCCGGAAAGGCTCCACCCGGTTGCCGCCCGCGCGTTTGGCCCGGTACATGGCAAGCTCGGCGTCGCTCAACAGACCGGCGGCATTTTCCTGCTGGTCGATCCATGAGACGAGACCGATGGAAGCGGTCAGAATGATTTCGCGATTGGCGAAATTGATCGGCACCATGATCGCCTTGTTCACCGCATCGGCAAAATCCGCCACGCGCTGGGGATCACGTTCCGATACGAGGATCAGGCCGAATTCATCGCCGGAAAGACGCGCCAGCGTATCCTGCGGCTTCAGCAGACGGCGCAGACGGCGTGTCAGCGCGATCAGAATATTGTCGCCAGCGGCAATGCCCAGCGTGTCATTGACCAGCTTATAGCGGTCGATGTCGATTGCCATCACCGTCGGGCGCACGGTTTCGCCATCCGGTGCAAGGTTCAGCACGGATTGCAGACGGTCGAGGAAGACCTGGCGGTTGGGAAGGCCGGTCAGATTGTCGCTCAGCGCATCCTGCAACAGCCGTTCGACGGAATTCTTCTGCTCGGTGATATCGGTGATGGTCCCAACGCAACGAATGATTTCGCCATTGGAGCCCAGCACCGGACGGGCGCGGATTTGCAGCCAGTGGAAATGCCCGTCTTCGGCGCGAATGCGGAATTCGTGGTTGAGGCGGCCCTTGCGGTGGTCCAGCAGTACATCCAGCGTGGCCTTGAAGCGGTCGCGGTCATCCGGGTGCAGGCGCGGTAACCAGTTTCGAGCAGCGCCGTGCATGGTGCCGGGCTGAAGCCCGAGTTTTGCCGAAACATCCGGTGTCGTCACGATACGGTCGCGCGTCACGTCCCAGTCCCACACGGTATCGCCGCTGCCGGTCAGCGCCAGCGATTGCCGCTCCAGATCGGAGAACAGCCCCTGTTGATAGGCGCTGCCAGCAAAGGCATGCTGAATGACGGTAAAGCCGATCAGAAGCACGATCAGAACCAGACCACCGCCGAGGGCTGGTTGGACGATATCATTGTCCAGTTGCCCGGTGACCGTCAGCCAGCTTCCAAACAGCCAGACCAGAATGAGCGCCCAGGATGGCACAAGCAGAATGGCACGGTCGTAGCGATTGAAGCCGAGATAGATGATCAGCACGATACCGGCGGTCGCCGTCAGCGCGAAGGAGAGGCGGGCGATGCCGGATGCGATGGAAGGATCGTAGATGGCGACGCCGAATAGCGCGCCGAGACCAATGATCCACGCAAATGTCGCGTAACCCAGATGCGCGTGCCATCGGTTCAGGTTCAGATAGGTGAACAGGAAGACCACGAAACTGGAAGCGAGCGCGACCTCCGCACCCGCGCGCCATATTCGCTCGTCGCTGGAGGTAACGGTAATCAGCTTTTCCAGAAAGCCGAAATCCACACAGATATAGGCCAGAACTGCCCAGGAAAGAGCCGCGGATGCAGGCAGAACGGAGGTGCCCTTGACCACGAAGAGAATGGTCAGAAGAACCGCCAGAAGTCCGGCAATGCCCAGAACGATGCCGCGATACAGTGTGAACGCATTGATTGTGTCTTTGTAGGCTTCCGGTTCCCACAGATAGATTTGCGGCAGCTGCGGTGTGGAAAGCTCTGCCACGAAGGTGATGACGGCACCCGGGTTCAGCGTGATGCGAAACACGTCGGCGTCCGGGCTCGGTTGCCGATCCAGCGCAAAGCCTTCACTCGGCGTGATCGCGATGATGCGCTGTGAGCCGAGATCGGGCCAGAACAGTTTGGAATTTACCAGACGAAAATGCGGCGCGACGATGACGCGCTCCAACTGCTCTTCCGACACGTTGGCAAGCGCGAACACGGCCCAGTCGCCCTGATGCGAAGGGGAGGAGGCGCGCACTTCGATGCGGCGGCGAATGCCATCCGGGCCGGGGGCGGTGGAAACTTGGAAGGCTTCACCCTGATTGGCGTAAATGTCGGTGGTCGCGGTCAGATCAAGCGCGGTGTCGTCGCGGGAAATCTTGACCGGCTCGAAAGCATGGGCTTCAGCGGCGAAAAATACGCAGAGCAACAACAGAGGCGTGAAGCGCGCTGCGGCCACAAGACGTCCAAAACGGCGCAACGCAAGGCTAATATATGTCATCTATCCTACTGCGTCCCGCCGGGATTTGGCTTGTCGGAGATGAGGGAGAACATGACATGGTCCCGCCACTCGCCGTTTATTTTCAGATATTCCCGCAAGAGACCTTCCCGCTGAAATCCGGCGTTTTCAAGCAGCCGTATGCTTTTGAAGTTCTCTGGAATACAGGCTGCCTCAATACGGTGCAACTGAAGTCCGTTGAAGATGTAGGGTATTACCAGCTTTAATGCGGCAGACATATGGCCTTGGGCGGCGTAAGGCTGGCCCATCCAATATCCAATCATGCAACTTTGCGCCGCACCTCGCCTGATATAGCCAACGGTGATGCCGCCCAGAAGCGTGGCATCCTGCCTGAACAGCAGCATGGAAATAGCAAGGCCGGAGGAAAATTCCTGGCCGTTGCGCGTGACCCGCACGCGAAACGAGCTTTCGGTCAGCTCATCGCTGCGCCATGTCGGCTCCCACGGCTGAAGGAATTGCCTGCTTTCCGACCGCAGCTGGTACCACTGCCGGTAGTCGGAATAGCGCGGCAATCTCAGCAGGTAATCTGCACTGCGAAGTTCCGGCGTATCACTGTTACGGGAAAGAAAACGTAGCATTTTGTCGCCCAACACCACGCTTCAGGACATGCCCTTGGCCTTCAGCCGTTTGCTTGTATCTTGATGGATGGCGACGCAGAAAGCTCCGCCGTAATGTCCGATAGCGGCGAGAGGTTTTCCAGCGGGCCGATGGCGGACAATGTCGGAACTTTATCGAAAAACAGCCGTCCCGCAAGATCGGTCAGACGTTCTGTCGTGATGTCGCCCAGACGCGTCATCATTTCGTCGTTCGGGATCGGGCGGCCATAAAGCATCATCTGGCGGGCCATCTGTCCGGCACGGGCCGCAGGGCTTTCCTGACCCATCAACAGCTGAGCGCGGATCTGCGCGCGGGCACGGTCGATTTCTTCCTGATGAATTTCCTGCGACGACTTGCGAAGCTCATCGATGATGACAGGCACCAGTTCCGGCAGGTCGCTGCTGCCGGTGGCGGCGTGAATGCCGAAAATGCCCGTATCGGAAAAACCCCAGTGGAAGGCATAGACCGAATAGCACAGGCCGCGATATTCGCGCACTTCCTGAAACAGCCGCGAAGACATGCCGCCGCCGAGAATATTGGCAAGGATTTGCGAACAGTAGAAGTCACGGGCGTGGTAAGCCTTGCCCTCGAAACCGAGAAGGACCTGCGCATCCATAAGGTCGCGCGATTCGCGGATTTCACCACCGGTATAGATGGCTTTTTCCATGACCGGAGTCGCAACGGGCAATTGCGGCAGACCGGCAAAGCGCTGCTCCACCTGCTTGACGAAGCTGTCGTGATCCACCGCACCGGCGGCCACGACGAAAATGCGATCTGTCGTGTAATTGCGCGCCAGATAATGGCGGATCTGGCCGGTGGTGAAGGATTGCACCGTGTCCGGCGTGCCGAGGATGGGGCGGCCAATGGTCTGGTCGCGATAGGCGACACCGGAGAAATTGTCGAAGATGACGTCGTCAGGTGTATCGGTAGCGGCACCGATTTCCTGAAGGATGACATTCTTTTCACGCTCAAGCTCGGCCTCTTCGAAGGCCGATTCCGTCAGGATATCGGCAAGGATATCGACGGCGAGCGGAACATGGTCTTTCAGAACGCGGGCATAATAAGAGGTGGTTTCGGTGGATGTCGCAGCATTGACCTCGCCGCCGACATTCTCGATCTCCTCGGCAATCTGCCGCGCCGTGCGCCGTGCGGTGCCCTTGAAAGCCATATGCTCGAGAAGATGGGCGATGCCATGCTCGTCATCGGTCTCATTGCGGGAGCCGGATTTGATCCACACCCCAAGAGCAACGCTTTCAAGGTGTGGCATTCTTTCCGTAACGACGGTCAACCCGGATGAAAGCCGGGTTACATTTACACTCATATCTCGTCTTTCCGCGCTACTTAACTCTTGGCGCGAGCATGGTTGCCGATGAATGTTTCCACGGCGGTCAGCTCAGCATCCAGAATATCGAAACGCTCCTCCCGGTTCATAAGATCAGCAAGCCATAGTGGAAGCGCGGGATCGATTGCGCAAGCGGATTTTACAGCGGCAGGAAATTTCGCTGGATGCGCAGTGGACAAAGTGACCATCGGCGCGTTTGATTTTTCATGCTTTTTCGCCACGAAAACGGCAGTCGCCGTGTGCGGATCCAGAAGATAGCCCGTCTCTGCCAGCGTATCGCGAATGGTGGCGGCGACCTGTTTTTCCGTAGCGCGGCCAGCGCGGAAGTCACGCTTGATGAACTTCATGGCCTTTTCGGAAATGTCGAAAGCACCGGATTGCTTCAGCCCATCCATGGAACGTTTGACGGCGGAAGAATCGCGATCATAGGCTTCGAACAGCAACCGTTCGAAGTTGGACGAAATCTGAATATCCATCGAAGGCGACGTCGTGGCATGCACGCCGCGCATCTCGTAACGACCTGTCTTCAGCGTGCGCGCCAGAATGTCGTTGTCATTGGTAGCGATGACCAGCTTGTCGATGGGCAGACCCATCTGTTTGGCGACGTAGCCCGCGAAAACGTCGCCGAAATTGCCGGTTGGAACGGTGAAGGAGACCTTGCGATCCGGGCCACCCAGCGAAAGGGCTGCGGTGAAGTAGTAAACCACCTGCGCCATGATGCGCGCCCAGTTGATGGAGTTGACGCCTGAAAGCTTGACGCTGTCGCGGAACTTGCCATCGTTGAACATCTCTTTAACGAGGTTTTGGCAGTCATCGAAATTACCGTTGACCGCGATGGCATGCACGTTGGACGCCGTCGAGCTGGTCATCTGGCGCTGCTGCACCGGCGAGACTTTGCCGTGCGGGAAGAGAATGAAAATGTCAGTGCGGTCACGGCCTGCGAAGGCATCGATGGCTGCGCCACCCGTGTCGCCCGATGTTGCGCCAACGATGGTTGCGCGCTCATTGCGCTGCGTCAGCACATAATCCATCAACCGCGCAATAAGCTGCATCGCCACGTCCTTGAACGCCAGCGTCGTGCCGTGGAAAAGCTCCAAAATATAGGAGTTCGGCCCGGTCTGTACCAAGGGAACGACCGCCGGATGACGGAAGGTCGCATAGGCATCGTCAATCATCGAGCGGAATGTATCTGCGGGAATTTCGTTACCGGTAAAGCGATAAAGAACCTCGAAGGCGACTTCCTGATAGGACTTGCCGCGCAATGCGCGAATTTCCTTTTTGGACATGGTCGGCCATTTGCGCGGAACATACAGTCCGCCGTCACGCGCCAGACCCGCCAGAAGCGCGTCGGAAAAACCCAGCGATGGGGCGCTGCCCCTGGTCGATACATATTCCACGAGATGGTCCCTTGTCGTCTTTCAGGCAAATGTCGTCAGCATCTTATCCGCCGGATGCCTCTGGTTTGGGCGGTTTCGGACGCATTTTGCAAAATTCAGGCAAATCCGAACACAACCAATCGATTTTTTCCAGCGCCGCTGCTATAGACCATCGCCGACAGGCATGAAAGGCCAATAAACAGGTCTCCGGTCCTGTATCGGGATAGTTTTTAGAGGGTTGAACAGAGTGACAAGTAATATTCTGCGTTTGTCTGCCGCCATATCGCTTCTGGCCGTCCTTGCGGGCTGCAACTCTTCCAATCCATCGGATTCGCTGGCCGTCAATGCACCAGCCGCGCAGGCCGTTGCCCCCGTCGTGCAGGCCAATTGCCCACCCATTACCATTCTCGATTCCAACGCCGTTCACCGCGTCTATGCTGGCGGCGCGAAAGACGATGCCTCCAAACTGGTCTATCAGGCCTCCCTTTCCGATACGACGCGCTCCTGCAGCATGAGCGACGCGACGCTGACGGTAAACGTTCTCGCCCAAGGCCGCCTCGTTCCCGGCCCGGCCTCCAAGCCCGGCCGCGTCAACCTGCCGATCCGCGTCACGGTGAAGGATGGCGACGGCGAAATCTACTCGCAGGTCACCAATTTCCCGGTCGATGTTCCAGCAGGTTCCGCAGGCACGCAATTCATCTTCAACAACCCCAACGTCGCCATCCCCAACGCCCCCGGCGGCGCATCGCGCCAGACGAATGTGTTTATTTCGTTTGATGAGGCCGGTGCAAAGGCGGGGACGAAGAAGGGTCGGCGCGGGTAAGCTGACCTCGGAGCATCCCCCGCTTTAAGCAATGTGGCCACCGCTGACGTGAGCTATCGTTCTTGTGTAATTATCGCATATCGGCTA
The DNA here is from genome assembly GCA_900473205.1 of Hyphomicrobiales bacterium. GTDB lineage: Bacteria > Pseudomonadota > Alphaproteobacteria > Rhizobiales > Rhizobiaceae > Agrobacterium. Next base: position 15,666 of record UCLB01000023.1, on the reverse strand, counting down.
TATTGCGCAAATGAGATGGTCTGTCGAAACGCACGAAGCGGCAGATTCTGAGATCGAAGCGCTGCCCGTCGGGCTTCAGGCACGACTTGTTCGTTTGATGGAGGCTGTTGAAAATATCGGTCTCGAGCACTTACGCGAGCCCCACGTCAAGCATCTCGAGGGCAAGCTGTGGGAGCTGCGAGCCAAAGCAAGTAAAGGTATCGCGCGCGGCATCTACGTAACCATGACGGGCCGTCGAGTCATTGTCCTCCATGTGTTCGTAAAGAAGTCGCAAAAAACTCCCGCAGGTGCGTTGGCAATTGCCAGACAGCGAATGAGCGAGATAAAGCCATGACGAAAATTGCCGATCTTAAAAAGAAACTGATGAGCAATCCGGAATTCCGGGCTGAATATGAGAAGGCTGACGCCGAGTTTCAGCTTATCGAGGCGCTTGTTGGTGCGCGTACCCGCGCAAAGCTATCTCAGTCTGAGGTCGCACGTCGTATAGGAACAACGCAGTCTGCAATCGCGCGACTTGAGGGCGGCGGTGTGTCGCCTTCAATCGACACTTTAAGGCGTTACGCGGAAGCGACGGGTGCCAAGTTGGAAATTAATCTGGTCGGCCATTAAACTGCAGTTTCTTACATTAGGCTGGCCGCGAAAGTTCACTCACAGCCCTGCGGCTTTGCGCAGGGCGGCGTTCATGCGGCCTTGCCAGCCTTTCCCACCTTCACGGAAGCGGGCGACCACGTCTTCGTCCAGCCGCAACGTGATCTGTTTTTTCGTATTTTCCAGTGCCGGACGTCCGCGTGTCGCACGAACCTCGTCCATCGCTTTGAAAAACGCAGCAGGCAGAACATCTTTGGCTGGCCGGGCGTTGTCCAGCTCAGCCTCCGTCATTTCCGGAAAATCCACGGCATCCCAGTCAGCTTTGCTGTAACCGCGTTCAGCTTCAAAGGACTTCACTTTAGAGGTCTTGGCCAGGGCAGCATCCTTCTTTCCTTCTGGCTGGCCTGTCTGAAGCTCAGAATGGATATTGCCTCAGACCCCAGCGTTGCGAATGACCGCAGCCGTCCCGTTGCGGAACTAGCCTATGGTCTTGAAACGCCTGCTATTAGGCGTCTCTGCTGGGCTTTCCGCGACAATGGCGCTTTCCCAACCGAACTCGCTGATATCTGCAAAGTCCAGACGATGCTTGTCGATATTGGCAAGCCGCTTCGGCTCGTCCCAGATGGTCTTCATGAATTAATGTAACTACATTTATTAGAATATCAATGCCGTTACGCAATCAGGAAAACATCTGCATAGCAATCACGCCACGCCAGCCCATTCCGACAGTGCCTCAATCGTTGCCGGCAAATCCTGCATGCGGGCGATCACCGTTTCAGCACCGGCGTCCGTCAGGCGGTCGGCGTGGCTGGGGTAGGTGTGGGATGCGCCGGTGAAGCCGATGACGCGCATGCCGGCTGCCCGTGCACCGGTAATGCCGTGGACGGAATCCTCGATGACGACGACGCGGTCTGGCGAGATGTTGAACTGCTGTGCGCCGTGCAGGAAGATATCCGGCTTCGGCTTGACGCGGTCTGCACCCAGATCCTTGGCGGAATAGATGTGGCCATCGAAATAGGGCTTGAGGCCAACCTTGGTCAGCATCATCTCCAGCCGTGCGCTGGAAGAGTTGGAGCAGATGCAGCGTGGCAGCGTCAGTCGTGACAACGCCGTTTTGACGCCTTCGATGACCTTTACGTCACGTTCCAGCCGGGCATCCAGAAGCTTTTCGGATTTTTCCAGCAGCGACGCGGAAAGAGGGATGCTGGCTTCGCGTTCCACTTCCAGAAGAATGTTCTTCCATGTCATTCCGGAGAAGCGTTCGCCCATCTCTTCGGTCGAGATCGGGTAACCGGCATCCGTCAACAGGCGCGATTCCACCTGTGCGGCGATGATTTCGGAATCAACGAGAACGCCGTCGCAGTCGAAAATGATGAGGTCAAAGCCGCTCATGGGCTCTCCTTGGCAATTTGGTATGGAGGAACTTAGTATTGGAAGAGTTGGGCGCTTTTAGCCCATGTGGGCCATAAGCTCAACCGATGCCGTTGCAAACAAGCCTTGCAGAAGTCTGCCACCCACGCGCCTGGGTCTTGCTCGACAATTTTCATGCAGCCCTTTATGTCAGACCAATGGCCAAAACTGCAAAAACCAAACCCGAAGACACCATCGCCGCAAAGATCAGCCGCACGCTGGCGGACCGCATCGTGCGCGGCGAGCTTTCGCCGGGTGCACGGCTGCGGCAGGATCATGTCGCCGAGGAGTTTGGTGCCTCGCATGTGCCAGTGCGTGAGGCCTTTCGTAGGCTGGAAGCGCAGGGGCTTGCCGTCAGTATTCCGCGCCGTGGCGTGCGGGTGGCGGATTTCGGTCTGGCCGATGTGCAGGAAGTGGCGGAGATGCGTGCAGCCTTGGAAGTGCTGGCGCTGCGCCACGCCATTCCCAACCTGACTGCCTCCATTCTGGATGAGGCGGAGGCGGCAACGCTTGCGGGTGACAGGGCCATGGATGTGCAGCAATGGGAGGAGGCGAACCGCCGCTTCCACCGGCTGATTACTGCGCCCTGCAACATGCCGCGCCTGATGGAGGCCATTGACGGGCTGCATGCCGCCAGCGCCCGGTTTCTGTTTTCCGCATGGCGGGCAGGGTGGGAACGGCGCACCGATACGGACCACCGCGCCATCATCGATGCCCTGCGCGGCAACCGCGCGGAAGAGGCGGTGCGCATCCTTGATGGCCATGTCCAATGGATTGGTCGCACCGCAATCCGCACGCCGACGGGCTCGACACGCGATGCTTTTGCAATTGTCGGATAAATTATAGATAATTTTATTTCGCTCTATCCCGCTGAAATCAATATGCTTATGTAGAATCTATTCACATGAGGCACGCAGGCGCGTGCGATTTTTTCTTACTAGATGTGGATTCTCGAGAGTTTTACGATATCAATCATGCCGTCTTTGTGAATTATCTATAATTTGAAAAGGAAGACATCATGACGGCTCACATTCGAACCCTTCCCACCGGTTTCCTCGATCTTTCATCCAGATCCTACGTAGAGCAGGCGCTGTTCGTCGTTGCTGGCACGCTGGTGCTGGCGCTTGCGTCCAAAATCGCCGTGCCGATGATCCCGGTGCCGATTACCATGCAGACATTTGCGGTGACGATGATCGGCGCGCTCTATGGCTGGCGGCTTGGCAGCCTCACAGTGCTGGCCTGGCTGGGCGAAGCCATGCTCGGCCTGCCGGTACTCGCCGGTGCGTCGTCCGGTCTTGCGCCCTTCGTCGGCCCGACTGCCGGTTACCTCGTTTCCTTCCCCATCATGGCGGCCCTTGTGGGTTTCATGACGGAAAAGGGCATCAGCGGTCACCGCCCCGTTGCCGGTTTCCTGCTGCATCTTGCTGCCAATGCCGTGGGTCTTGTTCTTGGCTGGGCGTGGCTTGCTGGGCTTCTGGGCGCTGAAAAGGCCTTCCTCGCGGGCGTAGCACCCTTCATTCTCGGTGCAGTGCTGAAATCCGCACTTGCCGCCGCCGTGCTCAAGCTTCTCGCATCGCGCACAGAGGCCGCCCGGTGACGGTTCGTCTCAGAGCGCATCACCTGCTCTGCATGCTGACCTATGTCGGCAAAGGCTATACGCCCGGCTTCACGGTCAATTACGATCGTGTTGCCGAGCGGCTGAACTGCGGTGAAGAGATCGAAATCGTGTTTGGCCCGGATGATATCTGCGCGCCGCTGCTGGCGGACGAGGCGGCCCATTGCTTCAAAGACAGCATCAACAAGCGGGACGCCAAAGCACTGGCATTGGTCACTGAATGGCTGGGGCAGGCAACGCAAACCGGAAGCCGTATTGCGCCAGACAAGGCCTTTATCGAAAAGCTTCGCTCAGGCTTCCAACAGGGCCATCTGCGGTCTGCATGTTCCGGCTGTGAATGGATGAGCCTTTGCGACCGCGTTTCAACGAGCGATTTCTGCGGCGTGAAAATCGCGCCGCAGGTCACTAGTGCGGTCAATCGGTGACGTTGAGTTCGGTGCGCTCGCCAGCCGTTACCGTCGCTGTCACTTCTTTGGGCTCACGGCTGGTTTTGTCATCATAGGTCACCTTCACGGAGTAATTTCCGGGATGCAGTGTTTCCTGATGCGTGGTGCCGTAGCGACCTGAAATTTCCTTCTGGGTGCCCTGCAAATCCTTGGTGGTTTCCAGAATGTCGATGCGCTGCGCGTCCTTCGCCGTCACCGCCAGCACGCCCGCATCCAGATTGACGGTGACATTCGTGCGCTGACCCGCCGTCACGCTGAACGGCGTTTCGACAACGACCTTGCCGAGACGCGCCCGCATGATGAAATTGCCCGCTGGCATCTGCATCAGCTTGCCAACGCCATAGGTGCCAGTCAGTGTCTCGCGGGTGCCATCCAGCGTCTCATCGGGGGAGACCGTCTCAAAGCGGATATTGTCCGTCTCCACGGCGCGACCGCCATCCTTGTAGACAGCGTTGGCAATGACCACGCCGCTCGGAATGATCAGGTCATGGCTGACGGTTTCACCCGCGGTGACATTGATCGTCTCCTGCGCCTGTGCAGGTCCGATGCGGCCCTCCAGCGTCAAAGCGCCAGCGGGTACGAAGATTTGCTTGGCACCATAGATGCTGTCGCTGAAAGTCGCGCCCTGTTTGACATCCACGCGCGCCTGCGGCTCTGCTTCCTTACTGTCCACGCTGCGCTTGGGCACGATGGTCAGCTGGGCTGCGTTGAAGTCAGCGGTGATCTCCGCCACTGCGCCGTCCTTCACCTCCAAGGGAATTTCCCGGGTGATATTGCCCAGCGCCGCCACGGCCACATATTTGCCGACCGGAATTTTCTCTTCGAAGGTTGCGTCATAAGCGCCGCCGACATTCTCGTCGCTGCGTCCGCCCGTGCTGTCCGCCTTGTAGAAATCCCAGCGCACCCGGTCGCTATTGCCAAGCGAAGGCCCGCCTTTGACCAGCACGGCATCGGTTTTGACATTGATCTGTGGTTTGGGAACCGGTGGCTTGGCATCCTGCGCAAAGGCAGTGCTGGCAAACAGCATGGAAACGACAATGAGAGAAACGCGCATTCTGAACTTACCCCTGCAACCCAAACCCTTGGCTCCACCATACAGATGGCGCGCAAAATTCCGAAATCACAACGTTAAAAGTGGTGTCTGGTTCCATTGCGCACCATTGAATATCGTCAGGGTGGCAAATAGGCAGCGGAAAGGTCGTGAGCTTGCCCGGACTCGATGGGTGGCCGAATGCCTTAAACAGGAGATTGCTTAACCCTGATAATTCCCGCCTTTTGCGCAGTTCGCGTATTTTTTTACGCACTTAGCGTGATTTTGCATGCCGCGTTCAGTCTTTGATAACCAACTTCGGTAACCATAAGCGTCAGTTCAGTCGAGTAAGCGTATGGAGCGAGTACCTATGGCATCAGTGTTTCCGCTGGCCGATTTTCGGCGTGCCGGTTTTGACCTTGCAGGTGAAAGCGACGCCTGGAAAGACAGCATCATCAAGGGTGATTGCGTTGCTGCGCTTGAGGCACTCCCCAGCCAGTCAGTCGATGCGATTTTTGCCGATCCGCCATATAACCTTCAGCTCGGTGGCACACTTCACCGCCCGGACCAGTCTCTGGTCGATGCTGTCGATAATGATTGGGACCAGTTCGCCTCTTTCGAAGCCTATGATGCCTTCACCCGCGCCTGGCTTCTGGCCTGCCGCCGCGTGCTGAAGCCCAATGGCACCATCTGGGTCATCGGCTCCTATCACAACATCTACCGCGTCGGCTCCATTCTTCAGGACATGAACTTCTGGATTTTGAACGACATCGTCTGGCGCAAGACCAACCCGATGCCAAACTTCAAGGGCCGCCGGTTCCAGAACGCGCATGAAACCATGATCTGGGCCAGCCGCGATGCCAAGGCCAAGAGCTACACCTTCAATTACGAAGCAATGAAGGCATCCAACGACGATGTGCAGATGCGCTCCGATTGGCTGTTTCCGATCTGCAGCGGCGGCGAACGCCTGAAGGGCGACGACGGCAAGAAGGTCCACCCGACCCAAAAGCCGGAAGCCTTGCTGGCCCGCGTCATCATGGCATCCACAAAGCCCGGCGATGTCGTGCTGGACCCTTTCTTCGGCTCCGGCACCACGGGTGCGGTGGCAAAGCGTCTGGGCCGTCATTTCGTCGGCATCGAGCGCGAGCAGGATTACATCGATGCGGCATCCGCGCGCATCGCAGCCGTCGAACCGCTCGGCAAGGCGGAACTGACCGTGATGACCGGCAAGAAGGCAGAGCCGCGTGTTGCTTTCAACGTGCTTCTCGAAAGCGGTCTGGTGCGTCCCGGTCAGGTTCTGACGGATGCCAAGCGTCGTTACAGCGCCATCATCCGCGCCGATGGCACGATTGCATCTGGCGGTGATGCCGGTTCCATCCATCGTCTCGGTGCGAAAGTGCAGGGGCTGGATGCCTGCAACGGCTGGACCTTCTGGCATGTTAGCGAAGGCGACACGCTGAAGCCTATCGACGATCTGCGGACCCTGATCCGCAACGAAATGGCAAAGGCCGAGTAGAAAGCGATCCACCGCTTCGCCTTACCAGAAAGGCCCTTTGTGGCCTCATATACTTCATCCGGTTTTAGTACCTTCAGTCCCGGATGAAGAGTGACCAATGCCCGGCGCTCCCTGATCGCCGGGCATTGGTATATTCGTTATTCATCATAACCGCATTTTCCAAAATATATCAATTGCATGGCAAGTTTGGAGCAAGTAAGGGTGTGTAGCTATTTTGTCCAAGGGAGAGACAATCAAGCCGCATAACGCATCGATACCGAGGTCCCGCCGGGCTTCGCGTCATTCAGATGCCAGAATAAGAAAGCGGCATTTTTCCCAATATGACATTAACAAATCTGGCCGCTTGCGGCCGGACTGGTGCAGGTTGAAGACCGCCATTTTCGCCTGCACCAGACATTCTCTTTCCCCACGCTCAACGATGTCTATTCGCCTTTGCGAATGCTGTAATCGCGTGGAATTCCCTGTGTCACCGCAAACCAATCTGAGCTTTTGATGCGCTGTTGATGGGCGTCGAACGCGGCCTGATCTGAAAATATTTCCGAGACGAGATATCGCCCTTCGATAACAGGGCTGGGTACGACTTCGAAGGCCATGCAGCCCGGCTCGGCAAGGGTGAGCTCTATGTGCAGCGGCAACGCGTCGGCCACGGCTTGCCTGCGATCTGGCGGAACATCGATATGGCCTTGCAGATAAATCTTTTCGTCAGACATGGTTTGTGGTTCCCGGATATCAGGCCTTGATGCCGAATTCGGCCAGATCGGCCTTCAGCTTCTCAGCACCGGTAAAATGCACGGCCTGCCATCCGGCAGCTTTTGCGCCTTCGACATTCGGCAGCGAGTCATCGATGAAAATGCTGCTCGCCGGGTCGAGGCCAAAGGTCTGTGCATGCAATTCATAAATCGCCACATCGGGCTTGATCAGACCAACATCGCCCGACACGGTCACGCCGCGTGACAGGGTAAGGAAGGGATACATCTTCTGCGCTTCACGAAACGTGTCGGAGGCAAAATTGGTCAACATGGTCACATCGTGACCACCATCGATCAGGCCTTTGAGGATCGCGACCGAATCGTCATAGGAATGCGAGACCATTTCATGCCAGTGCAGGCGAAAAGCGCGGATCGTCTCTTCATGTTCGGGGTGGTCCTGCAAAAGCAGCGCTTCGGCATCCGCCCATGTGCGGCCCCGGTCCTGCTCCAGATTCCATTCATGTGTGCAGACGTTTTCGAAGAACCATGCCCGCTCTTTCTCATCGGGAATGATGCGGCTGTAGGGAATGTTCGGGTCGTAATGGATGAGAACCTTGCCGATGTCGAAAACGATGTGATTGATCTTGGTCATCAATTTTTCCTGCTTTTATCGAATGCGAAAGGAATAGCCTGAGAGATGGCTTTTTTCATCACCGTCGGCAGGGCCTGCGCATCAAGATTTGTGACCGGCTCCCACCATTCGTCATTGGCGCCCGGTTTCACGCTGCCGGAAACCTTTGCGCGGAAAATGGAAAGCCGAAGCTCGAAATGGGTGAAGACGTGGACGATTGTTCCCGCCGCTTCCCACTCAGCATCGAAGGGCGCATGCTCTGTGCCTGTGCCGCCATCGATCCGCGCTGTCCATGCCGTTGTCGGCACCTCCGTCATGCCGCCCAGCAGCCCGGTCTCGACACGGCGGCGCAGCAGAATTTCGCCTTTGTCGTTCACCGCCACGAAAGCGGCACCCACGCGCACCGGCTTGTCCTTCCTTGCCGCCTTGACCGGAAAACGCTCCGGCTCATCTTGCGCCAGCGCCAGACAGTGGCTGTTGAACGGACAGAGCGCGCAGGCCGGGCGCTTCGGCGTACAGATGGTCGCGCCAAGGTCCATCATCGCCTGCGCAAAATCTCCCGGACGGTCGGCAGGCGTAATTTCCGCCACCTTCGCCCGCATGACGCCCTTGGAGCCGGGCAGCGGTGCGTCGATGCAAAACAGGCGCGAAATCACCCGCTCCACATTGCCATCCAGCACTGCTGATTGCCGGTTGAAGGCAATGGCCGCAACGGCTGCCGCTGTATAATCACCAATGCCGGGAAGCTTCTTCAAGCCCTCCTCGGTATCGGGAAACACGCCGCCATGTTCGTTGGCAACGGCTTCGGCGCATTTCTTCAGGTTACGCGCGCGGGCATAATAGCCAAGCCCCGCCCACGCGGCCATCACGTCCTCACTGGGAGCGGCGGCCAGATCCTCGACCTTCGGCCATAGCGTCAGAAACTTTGCGAAGTAGGGCTTCACCGCCTGCACGGTGGTCTGTTGCAGCATCACTTCCGACAGCCAGACATGGTAGGGATTGGCCCGCAAACCCTTGGCCGTCATCGGAGGCGAGGTGCGCCAGGGTAGGTCGCGGTGGTGTCGGTCGTACCATGCCAGCAGCATGTCCGCATAAGGCGGGTTTTCGATTTTATGAAGCATGGTTTGCTGTGGCCCTCGTATTGCGCCTATACTTGGTTCATCCGCTTGCGCTGATCAAGCCCATCGCTTCCGGGTAAAAAGAGTTGCAGAGGTGAGAATGAAAAAGCCCCGCAAAGGCGTTATACAGATTGCCGAAATCGCAAACGGCATCATCGATCCTGTTCTGGCAAAAAGAGCGGGAATCAGCACGTCTTTGCTCGGCTCCTGGGATGAAATTGCAGGAAGCGATTTTGCCGATTGCACCCGCCCGGAAAAAATCACCTGGCCGCGCCGTGACGAGGGGCCGGATCGTGGCGGCTATCAGCCCGGCGTTCTGACCATCGCCTGCGAAGGTGCGCGCGCGCTGTTTCTGACCCATGCGCAGGGTGAGCTTATTTCCCGCATCAACGGTTTTTTCGGCTTTCCCGCCGTGCGCCAGATCAGGATCGTGCAGAAACCTGTATCGCAAACGCTGAACCGTCGCCCCAAGCCGCAGCCCTTGCGCGGCGATGCCGCCAGGCGGCTGGAAGGCATGATGGAGGGCATTGAAAGCGAGGCTTTGCGCAAGGCGGTGGAGCGTTTGGGAACCGCCGTTATGCAGAAACGAAAAGCGGGCCGGACGATTTGAAGCAGGCTGAAAATCAGCACTGTCCTTGACTGGTCACAATTCTTTGACAAGAAGAAAAGAAATGGCCGCTTGTTATGAACAGGTTGCCGCTATATCGGAATCGCAGACAATTGAGTCTTTCACAAACAGGTGCTTTCATGCATTTTCCCGAATTTAATATCACCCGCCGCAGCCTTCTTGGCGGTGTTGCTCTCGCTGCAGTTGCCGCGGCACTTCCTTTTGCTCTGACACCAACTGCCGCCCTTGCACAGGATCTGCCTGAATCCTCCGGCAATGTGGACATGGCCGAAGTGCTGAAGCCGGGTCCGCTGCCGGACCGTGCGCTGGGTGATGCGAATGCACCGGTTAAGATTGTCGAATATATGTCGATGACATGCCCGCACTGCGCGCATTTCCACAACACGACCTTCGAAGAAATCAAGAAGAAGTATATCGACACCGGCAAGGTCTACTTCATCATCCGCGAATTCCCGTTCGATCCGCGCGCTGCCGCTGCCTTCATGCTGGCCCGTTGCGCACCTGAGCAGCAGTATTACCCGTTCGTCTCCATGCTGTTCAAACAGCAGCAGACATGGGCAACCGCGCAGGATGCCCGCGCAGCACTGCTGCAAATGTCGAAACTGGCCGGTTTTTCACAGGAGACATTCGAGGCCTGCTTGACGAACCAGAAGCTTCTGGATGATGTGAACGCAACGATGCAACGCGGTGCGACGGAGTTTGGCGTCAACTCGACCCCAACCTTCATCATCAATGGAAAGCGCTACGCTGGAGACATGTCTGTTGAATCCATGTCGGCTCTTGTCGACAGCCTTCTCTAAAAGACGTTACCGGTTAAAAACGGGCGACGGATGTTTCCGTGCGCCCGTTTTTTTCGTTATTGAGGCCGCAGCATGAAGTTCAACAAGCTGCGCCTGCTCGGCTTCAAATCCTTCGTGGAGCCTTCAGAATTCATCATCGAGCCCGGCCTGACCGGCGTCGTCGGTCCCAATGGCTGCGGCAAGTCCAACCTTGTCGAAGCGCTTCGCTGGGTGATGGGCGAAAACTCCTACAAGAACATGCGCGCATCCGGCATGGATGACGTCATCTTCTCCGGCTCCGGCAACCGCCCGGCCCGCAATACCGCCGAAGTCGGTCTTTACCTCGACAATTCCGACCGCACCGCACCTGCCGCCTTCAACGATGCCGATGAAATTCAGGTCACGCGCCGCATTGAGCGCGAGAACGGCTCGGTCTATCGCATCAACGGCAAGGAAGCCCGCGCTAAGGATGTGCAGCTTCTATTCGCCGATGCCTCCACCGGCGCACGCTCGCCCTCCATGGTGGGGCAGGGGCGCATCGGTGAGCTCATCAACGCCAAGCCGCAGGCCCGTCGGCAGTTGCTGGAAGAGGCGGCTGGCATTTCCGGGCTGCATTCGCGCCGTCATGAAGCAGAATTGCGCCTGCGCGCGGCCGAGGCCAATCTGGAACGGCTGGAAGACGTTACCGCGCAATTGGAAAGCCAGATCGAAAGCCTGAAGCGACAGGCGCGTCAGGCCAACCGCTTCAAGATGCTGTCGGCTGATATCCGCGCTCGCGAAGCGACCCTGCTGCATATCCGCTGGGTGGAAGCCAAGCAGGCCGAAGGCGAGGCGGAAAGCGCGCTCAATCAGGCCACCAATGCGGTGGCCGAAAAGGCGCAGCGGCAGATGGAAGCGGCGAAGGCGCAGGGGCTTGCCAGCTTCAAGCTGCCGGAACTGCGTGAAAACGAAGCCAAGGTCGCAGCCGCTCTGCAACGCCTGCAAATTGCCCGCACGCAGTTGGATGAAGAAACCAACCGCATCCTGCGCCGCCGCGATGAGCTTGCCCGTCGCCTAGCGCAATTGGGTGAGGATATCGAGCGCGAAGAGCGCATGGTGTCCGACAATGCCGAAATCCTTGCGCGTCTGGATTCGGAAGAAGCCGAAATCCTCGAAATTCTGGCTGACGCGGGTCGCACCTCCGAAGAAACCCGTGAGGCTTTCGAAGACGCCGCCGCCAAGCTTGCCGAAAGCGAACGCGTTTTCGCCGCCCTGACCGCAGAACGCGCCGAAGCCTCCGCCAGCCGCACGCAGCTGGAACGCACCATCCGCGATCTGGCCGACCGGAAAGCGCGGCTGGAACGCCAGTCCGCAGAAGCGTCTGCCGAAATCGACAACATAGACGAAAAGCTCTCCGGCCTGCCGGATCCTTCGGAAAAACGCGAAAGTGTGGAAGCCGCCGAAATCACCGTCGAAGACGCGCTGATCGTGGTGGAAGAGGCTGAAACTGCGGTAGCAGAGGCCCGTTCGGCGGAAACCATGGCGCGTGGCCCGGTGGAAGCCGCCCGCAGCCGCCTCAATGCGCTGGAAACCGAAGCGCGCACCATCTCCAAAATGCTGGCCGCCGGTGCCGTCTCCGGCTCGTTTACGCCGGTTGCGGAAGAGCTGAAGGTGGATCGCGGCTTTGAAGCGGCCCTCGGCGCTGCCTTGGGCGATGATCTCGAAAGCCCGCTCGACCCCGCCGCCCCGGCCTATTGGACCGCCAATGGAGAAGGTGCCGGTGATCCGTCGCTGCCGGATGGCGTTTTATCCCTGCTGACGCATGTCGCGGGACCGGAAGCACTGAAACGCACGCTGCGCCAGACGGGTATCGTTTCAAACGCCGATGACGCCAAACGCTTGATGCCTGCACTGAAACCCGGCCAGCGTCTCGTCACCAAGGATGGCGCGCTGTTTCGCTGGGACGGCCATATCACCAGTGCCGATGCGCCCGGAAATGCCGCACTTCGGTTGGCCCAGAAAAACCGTCTGGCCGAGCTGGAAAATGAGGTCGAAGAGGCGCGTTACGCCTTGGAGGAAGCGGAAGAGCAGCTTGCCGCCAGCGCCGACGAAATTCGTCTGGTGGAAAGTCAGCTTGCCGATGCGCGCGAACGCAGCCGCCTTGCGTCGCGCCAACTGGTCGAAGCCCGCGATGCACTTTCCATGGCCGAACGCGCCTCCGGCGATCTGCTGCGCCGTCGTGATGTCGTCTCCGAAGCGATCAATCAGATCAGCGGCCAGATCGAAGACATCGCCGTTCAGGAAGAAAATGCCCGTATCGAGCTGGAAGACGCTGCCGATCTTTCCGATCTCGATCTGCGCCTGCGCGAAAGCCAGTTGGAGGTCGCGACCGATCGTAGCCTTGTGGCCGAAGCCCGCGCAAAGCATGAAGGCCTGAACCGCGAGGCGGAAGCCCGCCAGCGCCGCATCAATGCCATCGCGCAGGAGCGCTCCACATGGCAGGCCCGCGCCGCCAGCGCCAGCGGCCATATCGCTACCTTGCGTGAGCGCGAAGACGAAGCCCGCGACGAGTTGGCCGAACTCGATATCGCCCCGGAGGAATTCGATGAGAAGCGCCGCGATCTCCTGACACAACTGCAAAAGACCGAGGAAGCACGGCGACAGGCTGCCGACCAACTGGTCGAAGCGGAAAACCTGCAACGCGAGGCAGACCGCACCGCGACCATCGCTTTGTCGGAACTGGCGGAAGCCCGCGAAAAACGTGGCCGTGCAGAAGAGCGCCTCGTCTCCGCCCGCGAGAAACGTCAGGAAGGCGAGCATCGCATCCGCGAAGCGCTGAATGTCGAGCCTCATATGGCCTTCCGGCTTACCGGTCTCGCAGTCGATGCGCCGATGCCCGAAATACGCGATGTCGAGCGCGACCTCGACCGTCTGAAAATGGAGCGCGAGCGGCTCGGCGCGGTCAACCTGCGCGCCGATGAGGAGCAGGCCGAGCTTTCCGAAAAGCTGGCGGCGCTGATCAAGGAACGTGATGACATCATCGATGCGGTGCGCAAGCTGCGTGCGGGCATCCACAATCTCAACCGCGAAGGCCGTGAGCGTCTGGTCGCCGCCTTCGATATCGTCAACACGCAGTTCCAGCGACTGTTCACCCACCTCTTCGGTGGTGGCACGGCGGAACTGCAACTGATCGAATCCGACGATCCGCTGGAAGCGGGCCTCGAAATCCTCGCCCGTCCGCCCGGCAAAAAGCCGCAGACCATGACGCTGCTGTCAGGCGGCGAGCAGGCCTTGACCGCCATGGCACTGATCTTCGCCGTCTTCCTCACCAACCCCGCGCCCATTTGCGTGCTGGATGAGGTGGACGCACCGCTCGACGACCACAATGTTGAGCGTTACTGCAACCTGATGGACGAGATGGTTGCCTCCACCGAAACACGCTTCGTCATCATCACCCACAACCCGATCACCATGGCCCGCATGGATCGCCTCTTCGGCGTCACCATGGCCGAGCAGGGCGTCTCGCAACTCGTTTCCGTCGATTTGCAGATGGCCGAACGGCTTATCGAGACTGTTTGAAATCAAAATCCCCTCAGTTTTCGTTCCGTGGGTAGGGGATAACGTCTCTTCGCGTCAAAAATTGGCGTTTTGTAGAAAAAAAGCACGGGAGCTTTTTAAGTTCACGTAACGTAAAGTATTTATACGGCGCTATCTTTGATTAAGTCACCATTATATTTTCTCTTGAAAGTTGGATTTCCACCATCCTGAATAAAATATTTTTCGCCTTTTGATGGGCGTTAAATGTTCGACCCCTCTCAAAATGGCTAAGTTACGAGCAATTTGCCTAAATTATCACCTTAATTACTATGTTTCAGATTTAATTAACGGGTCAAGATCAATTATTGCTCATAACGTTCTATGCTCCAAGGACTATTCGGAAGAGAATGTCCGGTTTCCGTGGTCGATGTTCGAATCAAGAGGATCGTCATGTCTATACGCATAAAGCTTCTATCCTGCGTGTTCCTTCTGGTGGCAATACTTGCAGCCACATCTCTCTTCTCGCTTTACTCCGTTAATGAGACCTCGTCTCTACTACGCAGCGTCGTAATGGACCGTGTCGTTCCCATGGGGCAGCTGAAATCCATTTCCGATGATTACGCCGTCAAGATCGTAGATACGGTTCACAAGGTAAGTGGCGGAACCATGAGCGGGCAGGAGGGTGCGCAGAATATTCGCGATGCCCTGAAGGATATTGATACGTCGTGGTCTGCTTATATCGCTACCTATCTCACAGAAGAGGAAACACGCCTCGCCACAGAGTTTCAACGGCTTCGCCAGGCTGCCGATGTAAAGATCAGCGGAATGGCTACGCTTTTGACCAGCGGGGACAAGGAAGCCATCGGGAATTTTGCCGATAGTCAGCTTTACGCGATCATCGATCCGTTGAGCGATGCCACCTCCAAGCTCATCGATCTTCAACTGTCCGTCGCTGAAGAAGGTATGGAAACCGGCAATCAGCTGGAAACATTTCTGCTCTCCAGCCTGGCCATTCTCGGTGCAATTGCGCTAGCTCTTGCCGCTGCCTCGGTCTTTGTTATCGTGCGGGGGGTGATCAAACCTCTCCAGATCATGACGGAATCGATGTCTCTGCTGGCATCTGGCCATGTCGATCAGGAGATTCCAGGCGCGGACCGCAAGGATGAAATCGGCAAAATGGCGCAAAACGTTGTCGTCTTCCGCAACAATTCTCTAGAGCAAATCCGTCTGGAAGCAGAAGCGGACGCCAACCGCAGCGTATCCGAAAAGGAGCGGATTGCCCGCGAAGAGCAGAAAGCCAAGGAAGCCGCAGACACCAGCTTTGCTGTCGATAATCTCGCTGCCGCCCTTTCTCGCCTGTCAGACGGTGATGTCTCCTATCGCATCAGCCAGCCCTTCGCGGCCCACCTGGATGCCGTCCGTAGCAACTTTAACTCCTCTGCCGAAAAGCTTCAGACGGCGCTGAGCCGCGTGGCGGAAAATGCCCGGGGTATCGATGCCGGTGCCAATGAAATCCGCTCGGCTGCCGATGATCTGGCCAAGCGCACCGAGCAGCAGGCAGCGTCTGTTGAAGAAACCGCAGCAGCTCTCGAAGAAATCACCACGACGGTGAAGGATTCAACCAAGCGTGCTCAGGAGGCCGGTCAGCTGGTCGCCCGTGCTCGCACCGGTGCAGAACAATCCGGTGATGTCGTCCGCAA
>UCLB01000010.1 GCA_900473205.1 Hyphomicrobiales bacterium | reverse complement strand
GAGCCACAGACGCTGTCTCTAATTTGTTGGGCCAGGCTAAAACAATGAAACGAAAAATATTTCAGTAACTTAGTTACCTGTCTCAACCCTCTCTCCCGCAAATGCCCGAACATTACGGATTTTTCACGCGCCAGACACTTCGCTGTAAGGTGAAGCCTCCTATATCTTCATCATCCACCGCTTCCCCGGTCACGCCGGGCTCCAGTCTGAATGAAGAAAGAAGGTAAGTTCCATGTCTAATTCGCAAAACGGACGTCCCTCGTTGAAGACCATCCTCAAGTCTTCCGCTGTTGGAGGCCTCGCAGCACTGATGCTGACGACCGGTGTGGCAGGGCCCATCATGCATTCTTTTGCAGCGCCGGTTGAAGTGACCGCGCCGCAGGTGCCGAGCTTCGCCAATGTGGTCGATGCGGTTTCGCCAGCGGTTGTTTCGGTGCGCGTACAGTCGAATGTGCAGCCTGCTTCCGACGACAACAGCAATTTCTCGTTTAACTTTGGCGGTCGCGGTCTCGACCAACTGCCTGATGACCATCCGCTGAAGCGTTTCTTCAAGGAATTCGGCGGCCCTGGTGCCGGTGAAGGCGATAAGCGCGCTGACCGTGGCCCGAAGGCCCATCGTGATGGCAAAGGCCCGCTGCGCCCTGTGGCACAGGGTTCCGGCTTCTTCATCTCTGAAGACGGATATCTGGTTACCAACAATCACGTCGTCGATGATGGTTCGGCTTACACCGTCGTCATGAATGACGGCACTGAATATGATGCCAAGCTGGTTGGCCGCGATGCGCGCACCGATCTGGCCGTGTTGAAAGTGGATGTGAACCGCAAGTTCACTTACGTCCAGTTTGCCGACGACAGCAAAATTCGCATTGGTGACTGGGTCGTGGCCGTGGGTAACCCATTTGGTCTTGGCGGCACTGTAACGTCTGGCATCATTTCGGCACGCGGTCGTGACATCGGCTCTGGTCCGTATGACGATTACCTCCAGATCGATGCCGCTGTGAACCGCGGTAACTCTGGCGGTCCTGCCTTCAACCTCAATGGTGAAGTGGTTGGCATCAACACCGCCATCTTCTCTCCATCCGGCGGTAGCGTGGGCATTGCCTTCGCCATCCCCGCATCCGTTGCCAAGGACGTGGTGCAGGATCTGATCAAGGACGGTAAGGTCGAGCGTGGCTGGCTGGGCGTGCAAATTCAGCCTGTGAGCAAGGACATTGCCGAGTCGCTTGGCCTTTCCGAAGCTAAGGGTGCGCTTGTGGTTGCACCGCAGGCCGGTTCGCCCGGTGACAAGGCCGGTATCAAGCAGGGTGACATCATCACTGCGCTGAATGGCGATACGATCAAGGACGCTCGCGATCTTTCGCGCCGCATCGGTGCACTTGCGCCGAACACCAAGGTCGAGCTTTCGCTGTGGCGCGGTGGCAAGTCCCAGCCGGTGACCGTGACTTTGGGCGACCTTGCAAGTGACGATGCATCCAAAGCAACGGCGACCCAGAACGACAGCAAGAGCGCTCAGCCGTCCAGCGACAAGGTTCTGTCCAGCCTCGGCTTGACGGTTGCCCCTTCGGATGACGGTGCAGGTCTTGCGATCACCGATGTCGATCCCGACTCCGATGCTGCGGCCCGCGGCCTGAAGACCGGCGAAAAGATCACCACCGTCAACAACCAGCAGGTTGCTTCCGCCAGTGACGTCGAGAAAATCCTCGAGCAGGCCAAGAAGGACGGTCGTTCCAAGGCTCTGTTCCAGATCCAGACGGAAGATGGCAGCCGCTTCATCGCGCTGGATATCGACCAGGGTTGATCATTCAGTGGGGCGGAAGAGGGATTGCCTCTTCCGCCCCGCTTTGCCGTTATCAGACACCGCAACGTGTTCGGAGAAACTCCATGGAAAACAAGGCACAGGAATCGTTTCCCGCATCTGTTTCCGGTTGTGCGGTTGACACAGACAACGCTATTGTCCCGCACATGAAGATTCTTGTTATCGAAGATGATCTGGAAGCCGCGGCCTATATGACCAAGGCGTTCCGGGAAGCGGGCATTGTGGCTGATCACGCCAGCGATGGCGAGAGCGGCTTGTTCATGGGTGTTGAAAATGCCTATGACGTCATGGTCATCGACCGCATGCTGCCGCGCCGGGACGGGCTATCCGTCATCAGCGAGCTGCGCCGCCGTGGTATCGAGACGCCGGTGCTGATCCTCTCTGCACTGGGCCAAGTGGACGACCGCGTTACGGGTCTGCGCGCAGGTGGCGATGATTATCTGCCGAAGCCCTATGCGTTCAGCGAGCTTCTGGCCCGTATCGAGGTGCTGGGCCGCCGCAAGGGCAAGCCTGAGCAGGATATGATCTACCGCGTTGGCGATCTGGAACTGGACCGGCTGTCCCATGACGTGAAGCGCAACGGCAAGGAAATCCTGCTGCAGCCACGCGAATTCCGTCTGCTGGAATATTTGATGAAGAATGCGGGCCAGGTGGTGACGCGCACCATGCTGCTGGAAAATGTCTGGGACTATCATTTCGATCCGCAGACCAACGTCATCGACGTGCATGTGTCGCGCCTTCGCTCCAAGATCGAGAAGGATTTCGACAAGCCGCTGCTGAAGACCATTCGCGGCGCGGGCTATATGATGAAGGACGAGGGGTAGCGCCGCCTCATGATCCGTCTTCGTCTTCTGTTCAGCTCGACGGCGGTGCGCCTTTCGGCGCTGTATATCCTCCTTTTCGCGCTCTGTGCCGCCTTCCTCGTTTTCTACGTGACTGCTCTCTCCGAAGGTCTGCTGAACCAGCAGACGCGCGATGCCGTGCAGCAGGAAGTGAACGACGTTCAGCGCGTCTATAATCGCGGCGGCATCAACCCGCTTTTGCGCATGATGGAGCGCCGTGCCCGCCAGCCGGGGGCGAGCCTTTATGTGATTGCCGGGCCGAATGGGGAAATTCTGGCGGGCAATGTCGCTTCCGTGCAGCCCGGTGTTTTCGACAGTGAAGGCTGGACTGAGTTTCCCTTTGGCTACGAGCGCTATTCCGAGAGCGGCGATAGCGTGAAGCATCTGGCCACAGCCAATATCTTCCGCCTCGACAATGGCCTGCGCATTCTGGTCGGTCGCGATCTGGGCGAACCGACGAAGTTCCGCCTGCTGGTGCGCAATGCGCTGATGGTGGCACTGGCCATCATGGGCAGTGGCGCGGTTCTGATCTGGTTTGCCATTGGCCGCAATGCCTTGAAACGCATCGACCGCATGTCGGATGCGACGAAGAAGATCATGGCGGGCGATCTTTCGCAGCGCCTGCCGCAGGGCCGCTCCGGCGATGAGTTCGACCGTCTGTCGGGTTCGCTGAACGCCATGCTGGGGCGCATCGAGAAGCTGAACGAGGGTCTGCGGCAGGTTTCCGACAATATCGCCCACGACCTCAAAACGCCGCTGACGCGCCTGCGCAACAAGGCGACCGAGGCGCTGGAAGACCGGGATGATGCCAAGCGCCGGGCGGCGTTGGAAGGCATTATTGCCGAATCCGACCAGCTGATCCGCACCTTCAACGCGCTGCTGATGATTTCTCGCGTGGAGGCAGGTTCCATCGCAGCCGAGATGAGCGATGTGGATGTGTCGGCGATTGCCGAGGATAGTGCCGAGCTTTACGAGCCTGTGGCCGACGAGGAAGGCTTGACGCTGACGGCGGATATTGCGCCGGGGCTGATCGTGCAGGGCAACCGCGAACTGATCGGCCAGGCGCTGACCAACCTTATCGACAACGCCATCAAATATGCCGGTGGGCATGAGGGCAAGAAGGCGCTCGCCGTGCGGCTGGCGCGGCAGGACAACACCATCGTTCTGTCCGTTGCCGATAATGGCCCCGGTGTACCAGAAGCCAAGCGCGACGAGGTGATCAAGCGTTTCGTGCGGCTGGATGAAAGCCGCTCCAAGCCCGGAACGGGTCTGGGCCTCTCGCTGGTTGAGGCTGTGATGGAGCTGCATGGCGGTTCGCTGCGGCTTTCCGACACCGATCCTGACAATGCAGAGGCACCGGGCCTGACTGTTTCGATGGTTTTTCCTGTTTCCACACCGTAAGGTCGTACCCAAAAACAATGAAGCCGATTCCGTGAGGATGGCATTCAGCGTGTAAGGGAGAGAGACAGTGCAAAAAGCCGCAACCGTCGAAAGACGGATGGACGATGTGCAGCCGGGGGTGATCCGCCCCTATACGCAGACGGAGCTGAAATCCGTTCTTTCCACCCTGAAAGACATCGGCAAGAGCGAGCCGGATGTTGCAGCACTTCTGGCGAGCGACAGGCCGCTCAAGGATTTCGTGGCGCAGGCGCTGTCCCTGTCACCCTATCTGCGCGATGCGGCGGTGGCGGATGAGGGGTTGCTGACGCTGGCGATTTCAGGGCCGCTGGATGCAACGCTGGCGCGGCTGGTCGAAGACGCCCGCAATTGCTGGCGGCCGGATGGCGACGGTACAGTCCCAAGCGAGGCCGAGGTGATGACGCGGCTGCGTGTTGCCAAAAGAAGGCTCTCCTTCATTTCCGCTCTGGCCGATCTGGCGCGCATTTTCGTAGCGCGGGACACGACCCATTGGTTGAGCGATATGGCCGATGCGAGTCTGGCGGCAGCCATCGACCATCTACTTCTGGCCAATCACCACAGCGGTAAGCTGACGCTGAAGAATGCCGATGCGCCGAGTGAAGGCTCGGGCCTGATCGTGCTGGGCATGGGCAAGCTGGGTGCGCAGGAACTGAATTATTCCTCCGACATCGATGCCGTGGTGTTCTTCGAACCGTCTTCCGGCATCATTCCCGATCCGCTGGATGCGCTGGAAATCTTCGGGCGTATGATGCGCCGTCTGATCCGTATCATGCAGGAGCGCACAGCCGATGGTTATGTGTTCCGAACCGACCTGCGGCTGCGCCCCGACCCCGGCTCCACGCCGCTCGCCATACCCGTGGAGGCAGCGCTGACCTATTATGAGGGCAGGGGGCAGAACTGGGAGCGCGCGGCCTATATCAAGGCAAGACCGGTTGCGGGGGATATCAAAGCGGGCGAAAGCTTCCTGCGCGAACTGACGCCCTTCGTGTTTCGCAAATATCTGGATTACGCGGCGATTGCCGATATCCACTCCATCAAGCGGCAAATCCATGCGCATAAGGGCCATGGCGCTATTGCGGTGAAAGGCCACAATGTCAAGCTCGGTCGCGGCGGCATTCGCGAGATCGAATTCTTTGCGCAGACGCAGCAGCTGATTGCCGGTGGGCGGATGGCACCGTTGCGGGTGCGCTCCACGCAGGAGGCGCTGGCGGCGCTGACGGAGGCGAAGTGGATCGACGCCAGTACGCGAGACAAGCTGACGGACGCCTACTGGTTTCTGCGCGAGGTGGAACACCGCATTCAGATGGTGCGCGACGAGCAGACGCATATTCTGCCCGATACAGAAACGGAGCTGAAGCGCATCGCCTTCATGCTGGGTTTTGCCGATACCAAGGCGTTTTCCGAAAAACTGGAAGAGGTGCTGCGACTAGTGGAGCGCAAATATTCGGCGCTGTTCGAGCAGGAAACCAAGCTGTCAGGCGAGAGCGGAAATCTGGTCTTTACCGGTCAGAAGGATGATCCGGATACGCTGAAGACACTGGCACGGCTGGGTTTCGAGCGGCCCGAATCCATGTCCGGCGTTATCCGCACGTGGCACAATGGCCGCTACCGCGCCACGCAATCCGTGGAGGCACGGGAGAGACTGACGGAGCTGACGCCTGATTTGCTCAAGGCTTTCGGTGAAAGCAAGCGGGCCGATGAGGCGCTGTTGCGCTTCGATAATTTCCTCTCTGGCCTGCCTGCCGGTATTCAACTGTTTTCGCTGCTGGGCAACAATCCGGCGCTGCTGTCTCTGCTCGTGACGATCATGTCATCTGCGCCGCGACTGGCGGAAATCATTGCGGCGCGTCCACATGTGTTCGACGGCATGCTGGACCCGGCGCTGATGACGGAGATCCCGACGCGGGAGTATCTCGGCCAGCGCATGCGGGGGTTTCTGGCCCCGGCCCGGCACTATGAAGACATTCTTGATCGCCTGCGCATCTTTGCCGCCGAACAACGGTTCCTGATCGGTGTGCGGCTGCTGACGGGTGCGATCAGAGGGGAAGTGGCGGCGCGTGCCTTTACCTATCTTGCCGACCTCGTGATTGAGGCTGCGGTCAATGCTGTCATGGCTGAGATGGAGGCGGCGCATGGCACCTATCCGGGTGGACGTGTTGCTGTCGTCGGTATGGGCAAGCTGGGCTCGTTTGAACTGACGGCGGGCTCCGATGTCGATCTGATTTTGCTATACGATTATGACGATGCGGCCTCCGAATCCGATGGGGCAAAGCCGCTGGATGCTGTCAGGTATTTCACCCGTATCACGCAGAGGCTGATTTCGGCACTGTCAGCACCGACAGCCGAAGGTGTGCTGTACGAGGTGGACATGCGGCTGCGCCCCTCCGGCAACAAGGGGCCGGTGGCGACGCGTATCTCCACCTTCGAAAAGTACCAGCGTGAAGAGGCCTGGACGTGGGAACATCTGGCGCTGTCGCGCGCGCGGTTGATCTGTGGCGATGCCTCGCTGATCGAGGATGCCGAGCGGATCATCGCGTCTGTTCTCGCCCAAAAAAGGGATGTGGCGAAGATTGCAGCTGATGTCGCGGAGATGCGCAAGCTGATCGGTGAGGAAAAGCCGCCTGCCAATATCTGGGATTTCAAGCTGATCCCCGGCGGGCTGGTCGATCTGGAGTTCATCGCGCAATATCTGACACTGGTCGCGCCCGCAAAAGGACTGCCGCCGCATGTGGCGGGTGAAAGCACGGCTGATGTGTGGAAGCGTGTGGCTGCAGGCGCGGTGGAGTCGCAGACCTATGACGACTGCATGGTCGCGCTCAATCTTTTCACCGAACTTTCCCAGATCATCCGTCTGTGCATCGACAGCGATTTCGAACCGAAGGAAGCGCCAGCTGGCCTGATCGATCTCGTCTGCCGGGCAGGCGATTGCCCGGACATCAGCACGCTGGAGGGTGAAGTGAAACGCCTTTCGAAAACCGTGCGGAAGGCGTTTTCTGCGGTTGTGAAGGATAGCGCCTGAACGGGGAGTGACGCATGAAAACCGACTGGAACTTGGTTAGGGATATGCTCGACGCAGCAATCGATACGTGTGAGAGGATCGAGGCGGCGGGATATACGGAAAGCGACCGGGATGCTGTCATAGACGTGAACGGGCAGGCCGTCAGCGTTCAGGATTTTCTTGCAAGCGCCTGGACTGCATCGGAAAATCTTCGCTACAAGATTATTCGCAGCCGACACGAAAATGATGTCGATCTGGCCTATGTTCCAGAAACGGCTCGTATTCTAGTTGCAATGGCGCAGGCTGCCGCAGAGACGATCGGTACTGGCGAACAAGAACCGCCAGCGGCGAATGACATTCGCAAACTGGTTTCGTGGTTTCACGACCATGCTGCCCCGGGCATCAAACGCGCCATCGAGACGAGACGACACAAAGGTTCAGACAGGACGGAGACAGGCGAATGATTGGATACACCATGGTTGGTACGACGGATTTGGACCGCGCGGTGCGGTTTTATGATCCGGTGTTTGCCGAGATGGGGCTGAAGCAGTGCTACAAGGACGAACAGGTCGCGTTCTGGGGTGACAAGACGGACACGAACGCGCCGCGTTTTGCCACGGGTTATCCCTTCGATGGCGGTAAGGCTGGCGTTGGCAATGGAACGATGACGGCTTTTCTGATCGAAGATTCGGCGCGGATCGATAGGCTGCATGGCCATGCCATGGCGAATGGTGGATCGGATGAGGGTGCGCCGGGCCTGCGCCCGGATTACGGTGAAGGGTTTTACGCGGCCTATGTTCGCGACCCCGACGGCAACAAGATTGCCTTTGTCTGCTATGATGTGAACAAGAAAGGCTGAGGGCGGCCAGAAATAACGGCTCTCACAGGTTGGCGCGCGTCTGCGGCTGACCTACATCCGCATACATGTTTCCAAGGGAAGCACGGATCAATCCATCGTCTCGTGGATTGTTCCGGTGGTGCGCGGCGTGCGTAGACAAGATCAAACACAAAGGCATATTCATGTTTCATCTCATATTCGGCATTCCCTGGCTGGTCGTTGTCGTCAGATTTCTCCAGCCACTGCCTTGGCTATGGTCTGTCAAAGCTGGAATTGCCGTGATCTTGCTGGTCGCCTCGCAATATCATCTGTTCAATCGGCTTTCCTCAGGCTCCGTCTTTGCGCCGGAGTTTCTTCGTCCTCTGATCATCGCCTTCAATGTGCTGATGGGCACGATCCTGCTGCTGGCGCTGTTTCAGATCGCGCTCGATGTGGTCTCGGTCATTCTGATCCCGTTCAAAGGGCATTTTCCGGCGGTGCCGGTGGGCGTGCGTTATGCGATGGGGCTGGCAGCGTTGGGATTGTCATCCTTTGCCGTCTCCCAAGCGATCCGCGTGCCGCCCTTGAAGGATATCGAGGTCACCATTCCGGGGCTGCCGCAGGCGTTCGATGGCTATCAGATGGTACAGCTGACTGACCTGCATATCAGCCGCCTGTTTCCCGAATTCTGGGCGAAGGCAGTGGTGGATAAAACCAACGCGCTGAATGCCGATGTCATCGTGATCACCGGCGATCTCATCGATGGCAGCGTAGAGGCGCGTACGGCAGACATTGCGCCGCTGGCCAATCTGAAAGCCCGCGACGGCGTGTTCACCATTCCGGGCAATCACGAATATTTCTTCGGCTATGAAGAGTGGATGAAATATTATCAGGGCCTGAACATGACGACGCTGGCCAACAGCCACACCGTTATCGACAGGAACGGCGAAAAGCTCGTGATCGCTGGTGTGACCGATCTTTCATCAACCAGAACTGGTTTTCCGGCGCCGGATGTCGCGGCTGCAATCAATGGAGCGCCGCAGCAGGCGCCCATCATTCTGCTCGATCACCAGCCGATGCATGCGGGGCGCAATGCGCAGCAGGGCATTGCCTTGCAGCTTTCCGGCCATACGCATGGTGGCATGGTGTGGGGTCTCGACCGGCTGGTTGCGCGCGCCAATCAGGGCTTCGTCTCCGGCTTCTATACGGTCGGTGGCATGCAGCTTTACGTGAACAACGGCACGGCGCTGTGGCCGGGCTTTGCACTGCGACTGGGAATTCCGTCAGAACTGACGCGCTTCACGCTTCGGCGAGGGTCTTGAACTTTCTCTCATCGGGGCGAAGCGTTTCGATGAGGGTGACGACCTTGGTTTCCATGAAGGGATGCTGCTGTACAGGAACCGTGTGAGGGATCATCAGGGCGACGACGGTGCCCTTGCCCTCGCGGGAGCGGATTTTCATGGTGCCGCCATGCAGCTTGACCAATGAGCGGGAGATCGCGAGGCCGAGGCCGGAGCCGCCCTGACTCTTGGCATATTGGCTCTGAACCTGCTCGAATGGCTGGCCGATCTTGTTGATGGCAGCGGAGGGAATGCCGATGCCGGTATCGGCAATGGTGACCATCAATCCCTTGTCATGAACATGGGTGCGAAGCTCCACACGCCCGCCCTTGCCGGTAAATTTCACCGCGTTTGACAGAAGGTTGAGCATGATCTGCTTCATGGCGCGGCGATCTACGGCCATGTGCATGTCATCACAGACGCGCTTCTGAATGGAGATATTCTTCTGCGCGGCCTGAATAGCCGTGAGGCGGAGCGTTTCTTCGACCAGAGGTGCCAGATCGACCTTCTCGCGATTGATGCGCATGTGGCCAGCTTCGATCTTCGACATGTCCAGAATATCGTTGATGACGTTGAGCAGATGCTTGCCGCTATCGTGGATATCACGGGCATATTCGCTGTATTTCGGGGAGCCGACCGGGCCGAACATCTCGGCGATCAGGATTTCCGAAAAACCGAGAATGGCGTTGAGCGGTGTGCGCAGTTCGTGGCTCATATTGGCCAGGAATTCGGATTTCGCCGTGTTGGCGGCCTCGGCACGTTCCTTTTCAGCCTGATAATTGGCATTGGCATCGGAAAGCTCTGTCTTCTGGCGCTCCAGCTTGTGGCGTGAGGCGGAGAGGTCGCCAATGGTTGCCATCAGACGCTTTTCGGAATCGCGCAGGCGTTCTTCATGGCGCTTGAGAAGAGTGATGTTGGTGCCGACCGAAACGAGGCCTCCGTCGCGCGTGCGGCGGTCGTTGATCTGCAGCCAGCGGGCATCGGCAAGCTGGACTTCCGTGGTACGCGACAGGCCGGACTGATCCGGGTCGGCCACGCGGCGTTCCACCACGGGGCGGCAGGCGGCGGCGTTGACGACGGAGCGTTCCGTACCGGCCACCAGCACGCTGTCTGGCAGGCCGTAAGCCTGCTGGAAGTGAGCGTTGCACATGACCAGACGGTCGTTCTTATCCCACAGCACGAAGGCTTCCGATGTGCTTTCGATAGCATCTGCAAGGCGCTGGTCCGCCTCGGCGTAACGCTGGGCCAAGCGATGCTGCTCGGTCACGTCCATGGCAATCCCGATGACGCGTGGGCCAGCGGATGTGTGGATGACCTGAGCGCGGGCGCGCAGCCAGACGTAATGACCATGGGCATGACGCATGCGGAAAATCTGATCGATCTGGCGAAGATCGCCGCAGCCGACGGAGCGGGCGAGTTCGTAGAGATTGCCGTCTTCCGAATGCATCATGCGGGCGGCATCGCTGAAGGACAGCGGTTCGGTTCTGGGAGGAAGGCCGAGAATTTCATAGAGCGAGGTGGACCAGAACATGCGCCGGGTGGAGAGATCGAAGTCCCAAAGGCCGCAGCGTCCGCGCGACAGTGCCGTTTCAACACGCAGGTTGGATTCGACGAAGACTTCGTCTGCCGTGCGCGCCCGCTTCACCTGCATGTAATAGGCATAGAGAATGACCAGCAGAATGGCGGAGATGCCGGTGAACAGCGTGACATTCATGGCGACTTCGCTGCGCCAGAAGGAGCGGATCGGCTCCAGCGAACGGGCCGCGATGATCATGCCGCCTTCGGTGCCGAGCGACAGCATGGTCGCATAATGCGGGACGCCTTCAATATCCGTTTCGATGGTGCCGGGCGCACCGGGGAAGCGACGAACGATGGCGATTTCCGGCAGAAGATTGGTGAGCGACGTGCCGAGATAGGTAGACGCTTCATTGCCGATGCCACCGAAGATGCGGCCATCATTGCCAGCCACCAGCAGCAGCGTATCATGATCGAGACTGCCCGCCGGGAAGGAGGTGCGAAGCCGGGTTTCGGCTGTGGCACGATCCTGCATGGCAAAGAGGGTTTCGGCCCCGTTGAAGGAGGCCTTTGCGGCAAGAGCGGAGAGGGCGGTTGCCTGCCGGGCCGATTCTTCCATCCGGCCGGATTCGGCCACGATGCCCAGCATGCGCGAGGCTGCCACGACAACCAGAAAGGCCAGGATGAGAACGGGAATGAGCCGCTTCAGCAGCGATTCCAGATGGGGTATTGGCAGCGCGCTCGTCGGACCTGCGGCCAATGCCAACAGGTTTCCGGAGAGCTTTTCGCTCCATGCAGCAATGTCCACAAATTTGGCATACGAGCGCTCATCGCCCGCAGTCGCCCGCCGCACGTCCGTCATTGTCCCGCCTTGATGTCCCTCGTGGAATTCGAAGCGCCGCCGCTCGAATCTGACACCAGTGAATCAAAGCTGATTCGGCTTGTCCAGAGCTTAAGGTTAAAAGAATTTTAACCCTTTGAACCGACTCCGTATTTTTTTGGGACAAGTTCGGCGACCTCGTTAAAAGTCGCCAAACTCACGTAACGTCAAGCCTTTAGCACACGTTCGACAATGTCGCGGACGTCTGTCGAGAGGGCAGGAGACCGCTCGATTGTGGTCAGCGCAGCGCGGGCATGATCGGCCCGAACAGGCTCCAGAGACCGCCAGGAACGCATGGATGTGAGGATGCGTGCGGCAAGCTGCGGATTGCGCTTGTCGATGGTGACGATCTGCTCGGCGAGGAAGCGATAGGCTTCCCCATCGGCACGGTTGAAACCGGTCGGATTTCCAAAGGCAAAGGTGCCGATGAGCGAGCGAACGCGGTTCGGATTGGTGCCAATGAAGTGCTTGGAGCCGATCAGCGCTTTGATACGCGCCAGCGCATCGCTGCCGGGAATAGCCGCCTGAATGGACAGCCACTTGTCCAGCACCAGCGCGTTGTCGGCAAAGCGGCTTTCGAACGTGGCAAGAGCCTGTGCCGTTTCCGGCGCATTCGGGAAGCGCTGCGTCAGCACGCTGAGAGCATGGGCGAGATCGGTCATGTTGCTGGCGGCGGAGAAGGCCGCAGAGGCGCGCTCCGGCGTCTGTTCCGCAAAGGACAGATAGCTCATGGAAATATTGCGCAGCGACCGGCGACCGGCGCTCTCTGCATCCGGAGAGTAGGCACCCTTGTCCTCGAAGCTGGCAAACAGCCTCTGGAAGGTTTCAACACCGGCCTTGGCAATGGCCGTCATGGCGGCGTTGCGGGCCTTGTGGATCGCTTCCGGATCATTGTTGCCGCCGATTTCACGGGCGACATCCGCCTCGCTTGGAAGGGCCAGCGCTTGAGCACGGAATGCGGGCTCCAGACTGTCATCGCCTGCGATTTCGATCAGCGTTGCGATGAAGGCCGGGTCGAACTGGACGTCCGAACCATCGCGTACCGCCTGCGTCGCCTTGACGAGGTTGGGCATGGCAAGGGTGGTGAGCGCCTGCCAGCGGGAGAACATATCCGTATCATGGCGGGCGATCTGCACCATATCGTCGGCAGATTGCTCCAGATGCAGATTGATCGGCGCGGAGAAGCTGCGGTTGAGCGACAGCACCGGGCGCGAGGAAATGCCGGAGAAGGTGAAGGTCTGGCTGCGTTCGGTCAGATGCAGCACGCCATCCCGGTAATCACCGCCTTCGACCTTCGACGGTTCGGCAATCTGGCCGTTGTCGAGAATGAGGGCTGTGGAAAGCGGAATGTGCAGCGTCTGCTTGGCGCTTTGGCCGGGCGTTGCCGGAACGGTCTGCTCCAGCGATAGCGTGAAGGTGGAAGACGCCGCGTCATAGGAGGTCGATGCGCTGACCAGCGGTGTGCCGGCCTGTACGTACCAGCGGAAGAACTGGCTGAGATCGCGACCGCTTGCATCTTCGAAGCACTTGATGAAGTTTTCGACCGTGGAGGCCTCTCCGTCATGACGCTCGAAATAGAGATCCATGCCCTTGCGGAAGTCTTCCGCACCCAGAATGGTGGCGATCATGCCGGTGATTTCGGCACCCTTCTCATAGACAGTCGTCGTGTAGAAGTTGTTGATTTCGCGATATTTGTCTGGGCGTGGTGGATGCGCCAGGGGGCCGCCATCTTCCGGGAACTGCTCGGATTTCAGGTGACGCACATCGGCGATGCGCTTGACCGGGCGCGAGCGCATGTCGGAGGAGAACTCCTGATCGCGGTAAACGGTCAGACCTTCCTTCAGGCACAGCTGGAACCAGTCACGGCAGGTGATGCGGTTGCCGGTCCAGTTGTGGAAATATTCATGCGCGATGATGCGTTCGATATTGGCATAATCGGCATCGGTCGCGGTTTCAGGATCAGCCAGAACATATTTGTCGTTGAAGACGTTGAGGCCCTTGTTCTCCATCGCGCCCATGTTGAAATCGGACACGGCGACGATCATGAAAATATCGAGATCATACTCGCGACCGAAGCGCTCTTCGTCCCATTTCATGGAGCGTTTCAGCGCATCCATGGCGTAAGCTGCGCGCGGCTCCTTGCCGTGTTCGACATAGATTTTCAGCGCGACATCGCGACCGGACATGGTGGTGAACGTGTCTTCGATGAGGCCGAGATCGCCTGCTACCAGCGCAAAGAGGTAACTTGGCTTTGGATGCGGATCGAACCAGGCCGCGAAGTGACGGCCTTCATCATAATTGCCGCCACCGAGGAAATTGCCGTTGGACAGAAGGAAGGTGTTGCCTTCCTTGGCGGCGATGATGGTGATGGTGTAGGGCGCCAGAACGTCGGGACGATCAGGGAAATAGGTGATGCGGCGGAAGCCTTCGGCTTCGCACTGGGTGCAATAGACACCATTGGTGCGGTAAAGGCCCATCAACTGCGTGTTGGTCTGCGGATTGATGTAGTTGGTCACGCAGATTTCGAACGGTTCTGCGGCGGGCAGGTCGCGGATCGTCAGACTGTCCGGCGTCGCATCATATTGCGCAGCGGGAATGTCGATCTGGTCCAGCAGCAGGCCGGAGAGCGTCAACTCGTCACCATCAAGAACCAGCGGCGCTGACGCATCGACGCCTTCACGCCGATGGAAAATCAATCGCGCTTCGACCTTGGTATTTTCAGGGTCGAGTTCGAAGGTGAGGTCAACTCGTTCGAGAACGAAATCGGTGGGGCGATAATCCGCCAGGTGAACGATCTGGCCCGTGTCTGTTCGCATGACTATTCCTGAATGAACCTTGTCTGCCACGATTCAGGTTTCATGCCGGATGTCACCTGAAAGTAAAATTGAAATAGGGTCACGTTCATGTGAAATTCGCAAGACATTATGTCCTGCGTGTTGTCTCGCCAGACCAACGGTTCAGTGAGGATCAATGAATGTGTCTCGCATTGGCACATCATTCCATTAAATGTTGAACGATTACTGAAATTATGGCCTCTCACCAATAATATTACGATAAAATATTCGATTGGTTACCAATTCTATTCAGTATCGACGCCCATGTGTTCACGCAGCGTACGATAGCGTTCAACTATGCCTTGAAACCAAGGCTATTGCGGATCGCCTCATCGTTTTCCGTTTGTTGGATGATTACGCCGTACCATCCCAGACCATCATAATCTTCGTATCCGAATGTCTTGGCGAAGGCGACAATCGCACCGCTGGTATAATAGCTGCCGCGCATCGCGTTGGACGGGTTTTGGAGAGGGTAATGGGTAAATCGCAGAGCCGGATCGCTGCTTGCGATGACGCGCATATCGCCATCCAGCAACAGCACGACCGTTCGCTCTGCCACGGAGGGCGGTAAATTCGCTTCCTTCTCCACGATGGAGCGACCCTGCGACTGCCAGTCGAAATAGACACCCAGCGTGCCCAGCAAAGCACCGTCGTTTCTGCCGCCTTCCCGAACGCCGGTGGCGTAGACCAGAACGTCGCGATCATCGTGCTGCGGGCTGCTCTTGACCTGATCGACAATATATTCATCGCCGCTGCGGCACTGCGAGGCGGCGATGAACCACGGTTCGAGCGTCAGGTTACGACCCAGCAGGTTGCGCTGATAACGCGGATTGGCAGACGCAATCACCGTACCGCGACGGTCGGTCATGACGAGGTCTATATAGACGGTATAGAAGCGGCTGATGACGCCGAGACGCTCTGCTGCGAAGGCGGCATCCGCCTTGTCGTTGCTTTGCAGCGCCTGCCACAAAGCCGTATCGGTTGCCCACCAACGCACATCGGCGGTGCGTTCAAACAGATTGCGCACGATCAGCTGAACCAGCGTCTGCGCCATATCCATCAACCGCACGCCTTCCATCTCCTCCACCAGTGCTTCGGCCATATCACGGCTGAGCCCGATGCGGCTGAGGACGGTATGTTCAAATGTCGAGGAAATATCCGAGGCGATCTGCGCGAGGCGCTGAACCTCGTTGGCCACCACGGAAAAGCCCTTGCCAGCCTCACCGGCTCTCGCCGCTTCGATCAGCGCATTGATGGCCAGAAGCCGGATTTGTTTGACGATGTGGCTGTTATCCGTGCTGAACCGCCGCAGGTCGTTCGACATGCCATCCGTGACGATACGCATGCTGCGTGGCGTTGCCGGTGGCGCGCCGCTTTTTTCAAATATCTGTGGAGCGTGTTTCATCTGTTTTCGTCAGTTCTGAAATAGAGATGGACATCATCTTCAGTTCAACATCGGTAGCGAGGGCGCGCGGCGAACTATTAAGCTTGTGCAATTAGAATGTATCTTGGTTAACAAGTAGTTTTTATTGGTTGTATTTTCTCGCATAACGCCATTACATACATGTGCCGTCAAATATGGCATCTGCATATATTTAAATCATTTTTGGAAGAGATTTGCCAAAGCGTGGCATTTGAGCAAGTGGTTGCGCTAAAAATCACCGGAGAGATGACTCAATCTTGAGTTTATTTCAAATCTGCACGGTAATCTGATAGTCATCACAGCGTGATGTGCGGGACCATGCAGTGGCCTGTGAGATGAAACCGGTTCGCAGCCGTAACTTTTTGAATGTTCGTTCGCATGAGTGCCGCCGCCTATAACCCCATCAGGGGCATAAGCTTCAAGCTGATATCCGTTGGTTTTTTTCTTGTCATGCAGACCTGTATCAAGGCAGCGGGTCCGGATGTACCGGCAGGCGAAATCACCTTCTTTCGCTCCACCTTCGCACTCGTTCCCATCATTATTTACCTGGCATGGCTACGGAGCCTGAAAAGCGCGTTCCACACGGAAAATCTTTTCGGTCATTTCAAGCGCGGATTTCTCGGCATTCTCTCGATGATCTGCGGTTTTTACGGGCTGACATTGCTGCCGTTGCCGGAATTCATCGCCATCGGCTATGCCTCTCCCTTGATGGCTGTGGTGTTTGCTTCGTTGATGCTGGGCGAGAAAGTGCGCATTTATCGCTGGTCTGCGGTTCTAATCGGCATGAGCGGTGTGATCATCATTCTCTGGCCCAAACTGACCCTGTTGCAGAGCGGTGGCTTTGCGGCGGGCGAGGGGATCGGCGCTCTCGCCGTTCTGCTGGGTGCCATGCTGGGTGGTCTGGCCATGGTGCAGGTGCGCCAGCTGGTGGTGACGGAGAAGACGGCGACTATTGTTCTCTATTTCTCACTGACTGGCAGCCTGCTGTCGGCGTTCAGCCTGCCATTCGATTGGGAATGGCTGGATTGGAAGCAGACGGTGCTTCTGATTTCCTGCGGGATTGCTGGTGGTATCGCTCAGATTTTGCTGACCGAGAGCTATCGCCACGCGGAAGTCTCGACCATCGCCCCCTTCGAATATTCTTCCATTCTGTTCGGGATTGGCGTGTCCTATGTCTTGTTCGGCGATATTCCGACGGTGACGATGCTGGTGGGCACGGCAATCGTCATTTCTGCCGGGATTTTCATTATTTTCCGCGAGCATCAACTAGGGCTTGCGCGAAAGGCGGCTAGAAAAGCATCTACCCCTCAGGGCTAGTCGAAATATTGCGTTCGACTGGACGGCTTCTGTAAAATTTAAAAAAAAGCGGTGTTTTTATCAAAGTTTTATTCAAATTTCGCACGACTGTGTTATTGAACACATGGGTGGTAAAGGTAAATCTAAGGTGGCATAATCGTGTTTGGGGCAAAACGCGTAGAGCCTGATAGTGCGCGTCTATTGGTGCGCGTCAGTATTTGGCAGGACAGTGACGTGGCAACCAAAGGTTGTTGCAGAGCATATTTCTTTTCATCATTATCACGGGATCGGTCATGATGTATTCGTATGACGATCTCGTTGCGCATCCCAAATTGCTGGGAGCGATAAGAACGCTCGCCCGGACTCTGCGGGGCGCTTACAACAATAATCCGCGGATAGCGCGGTTGCTTTCAGCGCATCAGAAGTGGCTGATGACGCAGGCGGGGATGGCCCTAAACCTTGAAAGTGGTCCCCGTGGTTTCACCGTTGCGCAGGCGCGGGAACTCATCACCACCAATCATGTCGCAAGCCGCAACACGGTTCAGAACTATCTCGACCAGCTTGAAATCTATCGCTACGTTGAAAGAGTTAATCCGGCCTCTCAGCGGCCCCGTCGATACAAGGCGACGCCCGTAAGCGAAGAGGCGATCCTGATGTGGTATATCGCCAATCTGGCCGCTATCGATTGTCTTGATGGGGGAATACGAGCCATTGAGATGATGGCACATTCACACTTGCTGGCGGTGGCACAACCATTGGCCGCTCGTCTATGCCTCATGGATCCTGCATGGGTGAACCCGCCACCACGCGTTGGACTTTTTCTATGGACCGAGGCAGGTGCGCTCGTGATGGACGAATTCATCAGTCGTATTGAAGACTCGTCGCGCCAATGCGACCGTATCGATATCGGTTTTGTCGATGCGCGCGCCATGGCCGCGGAATTCATGATGTCACGCACGCATCTTCAGCGCCTGCTCAATAAGGCTGCCGAACAGGGTATCATGGGCTGGCACGACGACAGCCTGCGCAGCGGCATGTGGTTCTCCCGCGATTTCCTCGACGAATATTGCAGCTGGCAGGCCATCAAGTTCAAGTATGTTCAGGATGCATTTATCGAGGCCAAGGCTGCCAGGTCCGATACGGCGCCATCTGCGTCGTAAATCCTGCCCTAGATTACCTGCGCGACTTCCCAGACATTGCCTGCGGGGTCTGCAAAGGCTGCCGTGCGCCGGCCCCATGGTCTGTCTATGGGGCCGTTGAGCAGGGCCGCGCCGCGTTTTGCAAGTTCTTCGCAGACGGTATCGACATCATCCACCCTTATCGTCAGGAGCATCCGCGTGCCGGTGCCTGCTGGAGCGACTGCGAGCGGCGTGACCAGTTCCGGTGCTTCGCTGGCCTGAAGCAGATTGATGAGGATGCCCGAGAATTTGAGAACGGCGGAAACGTCGTCCTGATAGATAATGTCAGGGCGAAACACCGTCTCGTAGAACTGCCGCGCTGCGCCGATATCCTCGACAAACAGCGTGATGACTTCGATCTCGTTTGTGAACATATCGCCCTCCCGGAAGTATCGGATACTGGGGAGACTACACGGTTTTGCGGCGAAATGCGGTATCAGGCACCCCGAAAACGCAAAAGCGCCTCTCCATCGGAAAGGCGCTGCGAAGCGTCGGTCTATAAAAGTCTTCGATGGCGGAGCCGGAAGACTGATTGTATCAGCGCTCGCGGAAGTCCGCGAAGACGGATGAAGGACGTGTCGTGCGAACTTGCTGAGCGGAAGCACGAGCTGTCAGCTGTTCGTTGGTGCCACCGAAGCGGTGGTAGCTATCACCCGAGCGCGGGCCGAGGCCTGCAAGCCGGAGAGTTTCGAAGCCGGAGTGAACCGGACGGAAGCGAGTGGTCATTGCCTTGGTTCCTTAAACCTTTTCCTCCCAAGACGAGGTGACTTATCGCAGTGCAGCATGGATTCGGCAATCAGGGTAAATGCGCCGCTGTTATGCGCCATTTGCATGGCTATTTTCATAAATGATTCACATTGATCAAAAAGGAAGCATTCATATTTCGCGAATGCGGGCCTGAAACGCTAATAAATCCTGCCATGCCAATGGTTTACTGGCCGGAGCGTTCAAAAGTTCCTGTGGGTGCAATGTGGCGATGGCAGGCACGATTCCGTGCCCGGATGCGACATCTCGCCACTGTCCGCGCAACGTATGGATGGTGCCGGTGCCGCCAAAGAAAAAACGGGCGGTGAAGTTGCCCAAAAGCAACAGTGCTTTCGGCTCGGCCAAAGCCACCTGCCGCTCGATGAAGGGGCGGCAGATTTCCATCTCGGGGCCAGACGGCGGACGGTTGCCCGGCGGGCGCCACGGCACGACGTTCGTGAGCAGCAGATTGGCGCGGTTAAGGCCGATGGCCGCCAGCATACGATCCAGCAGCAGACCGGTCTTGCCGACGAAGGGCTGACCCTCGCGGTCGTCATCCGCATCCGGCATGGGGCCGATGACCATGATGCCGGAGGAGGGGTCTCCCTCGGCAAAGATGGTGTTGCGGGCACTGTTTTTCAGATTGCAGCCGTTGAAGCTATCGAGCGCCGACTTGAGTTCCGACAGCGAACGGGCGGTTTCTGCGGCAAAGCGAGCGGCGGCGATGGCCTGCTCATCCGGCATGGCCACATTGGCCTGAACCGGTGGGGGGGCAGCGGCGGCAGCACGC
Organism: Hyphomicrobiales bacterium; assembly: GCA_900473205.1. Lineage (GTDB taxonomy): Bacteria > Pseudomonadota > Alphaproteobacteria > Rhizobiales > Rhizobiaceae > Agrobacterium. Next base: position 114,286 of record UCLB01000010.1, on the reverse strand, counting down.
GAGGCGGCGGACTGGGCGGGGCGCGAGGAGCCATTCTGTGTGGAAGGCTGCGATTGCGCCTCACGCTGCTGCGGCTGCTGGGCATCTCGCTGCGCAGGGCGGCTCTGGCGGGTTGCGGCAAACTCCGCAAAGCGATCCAGCGGCGTGTCTTCCAGCAGCCAGTCCACGCCCGCATCCGCATGAAAATGCAGGAGCGCCGCCAGTTCTGCCGGTGAAAGGTCTTGGGCCAGGATCATGGGGGCAAAACTATCTTAAGTGCCCGCCCCGCGAAACCCCTGTCATCACGCTGTCCAGCGCTCAATGTCACCGCTTTCGCCGATCATGGCCAGACCGTGAGCGATGGAGAGCAACTCGCCACCCGTTTCGATCTTGTCGGCATCGAAGCGGCGGGTGAAAAGCTGGCGCACGGCAGGCACGAAGGATGTACCGCCGGTCAGGAAGACCTTATCGATGGCCTCTGGCGCGGTCTGGGTTTTCTCCAGCACTTCGTCCAGCGCGCCTTCGATCTTGGCGAGATCATCGCTGATCCACTTGTCGAAATCCGACCGCTTGACCATCTTGCGGCCAGCCTTGCCGAGTGGCGAGAAGTTGAACTCGGCTTCCTCATGGGAAGACAGCGCCATCTTGGTGGCAGAAATGGCCTGATAGAGCGGATAGCCCTCATCATGCTCGACCAGCTCCACGAACATCTCCAGCTTTTCCGGCTCGAGCGCCGAGCGCACCAGCGACTTCAGATCGGAAAATTCCTTGGTGGTCTTGAAGATGGAGAGCTGGTTCCAGCGACCGAAATTGACGTAATAACCGGCGGGAACGTCCAGCACCTTGTCGAAGCTCTTGAATTTGCTGCCCTTGCCGATCTCAGGTGAGACCAGATTGTCGATCATGCGGAAGTCGAAATGATCGCCCGCAACGCCCACGCCGGAATGGCCGATGGGGGTAGCCGACAGCTTGCCGCCATGGGTTTCGAACCGGATGAGCGAATAGTCGGTGGTGCCGCCGCCGAAGTCGGCCACCAGAACATTGGCGTCCTTCTTCAGGCTCTGCGCAAAGTAGTAGGCGGCAGCGACGGGTTCATAGACATAGTGGATTTCCGGAAAACCGGCGCGGGTCAGCGCGTCATTATAACGCGCCAGGGCTAAGGCCTCATCCGGATTGCTGCCTGCGAAGTGCACGGGGCGACCGGCAATGACGGTTGAGACGTCATCGCGCCATTCATCGCCCGCATAGGACTTCAGCTTGCGCAGGAAGACCTCCATCAGGTCTTCGAAGCTCTGGCGCTTGGCGAAAACCAGCGTGCCCTGAAACAGCGAAGATGCGGCGAATGTCTTGATGGATTGCAGGAAGCGACAGTCGCCGGGATTGTCGATAAATTGCTGAATGGCGGCGTGGCCCGCTTCGACATGAAGGGCAGCGGCCCCCATGGAGCGGTCCTTCATGAAGGACAGGGCGGTGCGCATGCTATCTGCTGTGCCGGCGCTGCTGGTAAAGCGCATCGAATGGCTGTCTGTGCCACTGTCCGAAAGTGCCATGACCGTGTTGGTCGTGCCGAAATCGAGGCCGAGTGTCCGTGTCATTGCAGTCGTTCCTTGGTGTTTAGACAGGTCGAAATGGGCCGAGGCATGCTCGGGCCCGTCAGTCCGGATGCCCATGGCATCGGTGATTTTTGAGGAGGGCGGGTCATTGCATGATGGCTGGCCTATGGCAAGCCGGGTGGCTCAGTTTTTTGCCATTTGTGCCGCCCGGCTTTGCTGTGCCTCTTCCAAAAGCCATTTGGAAAATGTTGCCATGGCTGGCGTCACAGGCCGCGATTTCAGCCGCGTCAACCAGTAGCATCCCTTGGAGACATAGACCGGAAAAGGCTGCTCCAGCGCGCCGGATGAGAGTTGCCGACTGAACATGAGCGGCGGGGCCAGTGCAACGCCCGCACCCTGCAAGGCAGCCTCGATCATCAGGACGGACGAGTCGAACACGATGCCGCGAATTTTCGGCGGCACCACACCGGCGGCCTCGAACCATTCCGGCCATTCATCCACGCGGTAAGAGCGCAGCAGCGGCTGGGCGGCGATATCCTGCGGTGAGATGAGTTGGCGCGCGATGGCGGGGATGCACAGCGCCGAATGCGGTGCTTCGAACAGCTCTTCCGCTTCCGTATCGTGCCAGGCGCCATTGCCGAAACGAATGGCGTAATCCAGACCCTCGGCGGCAATATCGACGCGGTTGTTGTTGGTGGAAAGCCGCACGTCTATGAAGGGATAGCGTGCCTGAAACGCTCCAAGCCGCGGCAATAGCCAACCGACGGCAAATGTGCCCACGGCACCCAAAGTCAGCACATCGCGCAGATGCCCTTCCTCGAAACGTTGCAACATATCGGCCATGCGGTCGAAGGAGTCGCGCAGCGTCGGCAGCAGGGCAAGCCCGTCTTCGGTAATCATCAAGCCGCGTGGCAGACGCCGGAACAGTTCAACGCCCAGCTTCTGCTCCAGAAGCTTGACCTGATGGCTGATGGCGGTCTGCGTAACGCAGAGTTCTATGGCTGCGCGGGTAAAGCTGAGATGCCGGGCGGCGGCCTCGAAAGCGCGCAGTGCATTGAGCGGGAGATGCGGACGGACCATCGTCAAGACCAATTAAAATTCATGTCAGAAACCAGATATCATCATTTGTCTTGAAGCGACAGGCTGGCTTACAACTGCGCTAACACAACCCAATGGAGAGTGTCCATGACGATAAAGCGGCATATCGGTTTCGTTCTTTATTCAGCAATTACAATGATTTGCTTGAGTTCTCTCAGCGCCAAAGCTGCGGAGGCGGTGCAATGCACGGTCATCCTTGACGCCAAAAGCGGTGAGGCCCTGTATAGAAAGGGTGAATGCGACAAGGCTTTCGCGCCACAATCCAGCTTCAAACTGCCATTGGCCATCATGGGTTATGATGCCGGAATTCTGAAGGACGAGACGACGCCCCGCTGGGAGTATAAGGCGGAATGGAAACGCCCGAAGCGCGAGCAGCAGCCCACCGACCCGACCATTTGGGAGCGGGATAGCATTGTCTGGTATTCGCAGGAGGTCACGCGGCGTCTCGGGAAAGAGAAGTTTGCCGATTACGTCCGTCGCTTTGATTATGGCAATGCGGATGTGCGTGGTGTGAAGGGCCGTACGGACGGGCTGACGGAATCCTGGCTGATGTCATCGCTGAAGATTTCTGCCGACCAGCAGGTGGATTTTGTGCGGCGCTTCGTGGATGGCAATCTGCCGGTTTCCAAGGCGGCTTATGACAAGACCATGGCGATCATTCCCAAATTTGCCGCTGCTGATGGCTGGCAGGTGCAGGGCAAGACGGGGTCCGGCCGTATGCGCACCAAGGCGGGCAAATATGATGGCGACAGCTGGCTCGGCTGGTTCGTGGGCTGGGCGCAGAAGGGCGACCGGCAGGTGGTGTTTGCCACGCTGAACGTGAAGGACTGGAAAAGCGAAGAGCCTATCAGCTTCGCCACGCGTGACGCGCTGATTGCAGACCTGCCGAAACTGGTGAAGTAGCCTAGCGGATAAAGCGTCGCGACGCCCAGATGATGACAAGGCCGACGACGAGAACGAGCGCGCCGCGCAATATCCACGGGCTTTGGTTGACCATGAAACTGGAGGCAGGGTAGGGGAAATATCCGCTGCCCTGGCCAATCCAGACGAGGCCGATGAGCGAAAGCAATGCGCCGAAAACAATCAGAGAAACACGAAGTATCTGCATGATGAGCCTCGAAGGGGACGTCGATGCCGCAATCTACGCGTTTGTTGTGGGCGTGGGAAGCGTTTTCGGAGCGTGTGGGACGGGTGAGCCAGCCACCTGATTTCAGGCTTTGGCCGACACCTGCACTACCCTCGGGCTTCGTTCCAAAGGGGTGGTCACGCCGCCGCTTGGGCGACGTGATGGGGGCCTCTGGGCAAGGCCGAGGAGCGGTCCTTAACCGCTCAGGCTTCGGCGTAATATTTCTCAATAATGCTGGTTTTCGGCTGTTCCGCGTCATTATCGTTCAGCGAGTTGGCATCCGTCCTGGTATCGCTGTTGACGATGGAGTCCAGCAGGCCACGCAGAATGCGGGATTTCTGAACTTCAGCAGCACGGCTGCGGGCGACCTCAATCTCTGCTTCTTCCTGCGCGTCAAAGCTGCGGGCGGAAGCTCTGGCTTCGATGGCGTCTACAGTGGCAGTACCGGAATGCTTGGCCGTTGTCACCGTGGACGGTGAATGCGTGACTGGCGTGGAGGCAACCGGCGCGGTAGCGGAAGGGGCGGGAGACGCTGCCACAGGCTGGGCAGGCGAGGCCGCGACAGGCTGGGATGCGCCGCTGTTGCCGCCGCTAACCGGCTGGGACGGTTCAGACTGCTCACTGCCTGTCGCCGGAGACGTTGCCTCTGGCTCCTCGGTCGCGCCATTCTCGGCTGGTGTTTCCGACGTGGCAGGTTTGGATGCCGCGGGTTGCTCGTCGGCTGGTGCGCTTGCCGTTTCCTCGGGCTGCGTTTCTGCGGCAGGAGCTTCGGCTTGGCTCTGTGAAGGCGCAGACGACACTGGCTGCTGGTCTTCGTTGGTGGGCTCTGATGCCGCGGGTTGCTCTTCAGCCGGTGCGGCTGGCGTTTGCGCCGCTGGAGCTTCGGCCTCGCTTTGTGGCGGCGTGGACGATACCGGCTGCTGACCTTCGCTGGCAGGTTCGGATGGCGTTCCCGCCGATGGTTCGGTCTGCGCTGGCGGGGTGTTTTCGCTCGCCTGCGTTTCCTGTGCCGGTTCTACGGCTGGGGAGGGCGACGATGTGCTTCCGCCGGATGTCTGCTCGGACGTGGCGGGCTGGGACGGTGTCAACGAATAGGTGCCGTCATCGACGTCCTGATCGTCCGTATCGTCTTCAACCGGGGTGGAGGCGCTGGGCGCTGGCTGGCTCTGGCTGCTGGCAGGCGCGTTTGACGGCTGGCTGCTCGTGGAGCCCTGCGTTTGGCCGCTGCTCTGGCTGGAGCCGGACGAGGATGTGCCCGTCGAAGGCGCAGTGGTGGGAGTGGATGTGGGAGGAAGCAGTGTTTCGAACATGTGAGGAGGCCGGAAATTGACGATGAGCAATTCCTGCGGCATCTCCCCCCAAAATTATGTGCATTTGCGTGGTCGCATTTAATTAAAATGCTGATGCATCTGCAGTTTTTATAATAATTATCGAAAATAACTATTCTGGAGCCGCGTTTACGGCTCCAGAAACGCTGCGATCAGATGGATTTCGCCGCGCCGCCATCCACCCGCAGCATGGTGCCGGTGATGTAGCTGGCGGGTTCCGAGCAGAGGAAAGCACCGGCAGCGGCGAATTCTTCGACCTTGCCCAGGCGTCCGGCTGGGATGGTTTTCAGCGATGCTTCGCGCACCTCTTCCACGCTTTTGCCAAGCCGTTTGGCATTGGCGCCATCCAGCTCATCGATGCGATCCGTGTGGATGCGTCCGGGCAGCAGAAGGTTGGCAGTGATGCCGGAGCCCGCCACTTCCGTCGCCAGCGTCTTGTTCCAGCCCACCAGCGCGCCGCGCAGCGTGTTGGAAAGGGCGAGATTGGGGATGGGCTCAAACACGCCCGAAGACGCGACGGTGAGAATACGACCCCAGCCCTGTTCCTTCATCTGCGGCAGGAAGGCGCCCGTCAGCGTGATGACGCGCAGAACCATGGACTGGAAGAAAGTTTCCAGCTTGTCGATGGTGATATCCTGCGCCGTACCTGGGGTAGGGCCACCGGTGTTGTTGACGAGAATATCGATGCCGCCGAGCTTCTCCTTCACGGCCTTGACCATGGTTGCGACGAAATCTTCCTGCGAAAGATCACCCTGCACCCAATCCGCCTTGCCCTTGCCCAGCGCGTTGATGGCGTCTGCATTTGCGGCGAGCTTTTCGCTGGTGCGCCCGACGAGCAGCACATGCGCGCCTTCTGTCGCCAGCGCCGTTGCAATGCCAAGTCCAAGACCGCGAGATGAGGCCAGAACGAGCGCGCGTTTGCCGGAAATGCCGAGATCCATCGAGTATCCTCCTGAAAGTGTTGAGGGTGGTTATAGGGGTGGTGGTGCTTGTTTTGAAGGTGTTTATTTCGGGGGGAAGAAACACGTAGCAACGTCGTGCGCATTTCTTATGTCTGGAAACGCTTTCCATCCTCCCGCCTTGACCTCTTCGCAAATCCCGCTAATTTACGTGAACGTAAGAGTAAGCTATTACCAATGCACTCGATAATGTAATAAGCCTGAACAGGATTTGCCGCAGTTCAACCTCGACAATGGCTTTGTGCTTTGCGAAGAAGAATTGAGACGATGGCTGAAAAGCGGGCAGGTGCGGCGAGGGTGGTGAACCCTGTGGCTGCGGGCGCGTTGGGTAAAACAAGGCCGGATGGGACCGGTTAAGCTGAGAGGATGGACATGACGGAAGCGATGGAACTGCCGGAACGCGAATCGATGGAGTTCGACGTTGTCATCGTCGGCGCTGGCCCTGCGGGCCTTTCGGCGGCGATACGGCTGAAACAGGTCAATCCCGATCTTTCCGTCGTGGTGCTGGAAAAGGGCGCGGAAGTGGGTGCGCATATCGTTTCCGGCGCAGTGGTCGATCCCATCGGCATCGACCGTCTTCTGCCCGGCTGGCGCGAAGAGGAGGGGCATCCCTTCAAGACCGAGGTCAAGGACGACCAGTTCCTGCTGCTGGGCCCTGCTGGCTCTATTCGCCTGCCCAACTTCGCCATGCCGCCATTGATGAACAATCACGGCAACTACATCGTCTCGCTCGGCCTCGTCTGTCGCTGGCTGGCGGAAAAGGCGGAAGCGCTGGGCGTTGAAATCTACCCCGGCTTTGCAGCAACCGAAGTGCTTTATAATGATGCGGGTGCGGTGATCGGTGTTGCCACCGGCGACATGGGCGTGGAGCGCAATGGCGAGCCCGGCCCGGCCTTTACCCGCGGTATGGAACTGCACGGAAAATATGTGCTGATCGGCGAAGGCGTGCGCGGCTCGCTGGCCAAGCAGCTCATCAAGAAATTCGACCTGTCGAAAGACAGCGATGTCCAGAAATTCGGCATTGGCATCAAGGAACTCTGGCAGGTAAAGCCGGAAAACCACCGGCCCGGCCTTGTTCAGCACTCCTTCGGCTGGCCGCTGGGCATGAAGACGGGTGGCGGTTCGTTCCTCTACCATCTGGAAGACAATCTCGTGGCCGTCGGATTCGTGGTGCATCTGAACTACAAGAACCCCTATCTCTATCCCTTCGAGGAATTCCAGCGTTACAAGACGCACCCGGCGATTGCCCCGACATTTGAGGGGGCCAAGCGCCTGTCCTATGGTGCGCGCGCCATCACCGAAGGCGGCTATCAATCCGTGCCGAAACTGACCTTCCCCGGCGGTGCGCTGATCGGCTGTTCCGCCGGTTTCGTCAATGTGCCGCGCATCAAGGGCAGCCACAATGCGGTGCTGTCAGGCATGATGGCGGCTGACCGGATTGCCGATGCTATCGCCGCTGGTCGCGCGAATGACGAGGTCATCGAGATCGAGAACGAATGGCGTGGCAGCGACATCGGCAAGGACCTGAAGCGCGTTCGTAACGTCAAGCCGCTGTGGTCCAAGTTCGGCACTGCTATCGGCGTGGCGCTGGGCGGGCTGGATATGTGGACCAACCAGCTTCTCGGCCTTTCCCTGTTCGGCACTTTGAAGCATGGCAAGACCGATGCGGAAAGCTTGGAACCCGCGAAATTCCACAAGCCGATTGCGTACCCCAAGCCAGATGGCGTCCTGACCTTCGACCGCCTGTCATCCGTCTTCATCTCCTCTACCAACCATGAGGAAGACCAGCCGGTGCACCTTCAGGTGAAGGACATGGACTTGCAGAAGCGCTCCGAACACGATGTCTACGCCGGACCTTCGACACGCTACTGTCCCGCCGGTGTTTACGAGTGGGTGGAAAAGGACGGCGAGCCGACCTACGTCATCAACGCGCAAAACTGCGTCCACTGCAAAACCTGCGACATCAAAGACCCCAACCAGAACATCAACTGGGTACCGCCGCAGGGCGGTGAGGGACCGGTTTACGCGAATATGTGACCGAGGTTTCGCAGAGGGCAAATCCGATGGTGAATATCCGTGCCGCGCGGGTCGATGAGTTTGCGCGGCTGGCAGAGATAGAGCTCGATGCCTTTGCCGTCTGGGCGCAGGCCTGCGGGGTGACATTAGAGCCATCATCGGCACCTGACTTCATTCTTCGTCAAAGTCTCGATCAGGGTTTGTTGCTGGTCGCAGAAGATGTCAGGGAACGTGTAGCTGGTTTTGCCGCAGGGCATGCGACGGGTCGCTATCTCTATATCGTAGAGGTCGATGTAGAAACCAGCGCCCAGGGAAAAGGCTTGGGACGGGCGCTGATGTTGGCGCTGCTAGACAAGGGTTCTGACGCTGGACTCGAGCAAGCTGTGCTGACCACAGACCGTTTTGCTCCCTTCAACGCTCCGTTTTACGCAAAGCTTGGCTTCCGCATTCTGGAGGCAGGTGAAATTCCTCCCTTCCTACAGGAGAGGCTGGACAGCCAGATATCTTCCGGCCTCGATCCTGAACGCCGCGTTGCCATGCAGATGGATTTGCACCGCGACGTTGCGCGGTCGCTTTGAGCCGATAGTCAGTGACGTTGAAGGCACTTGATATCTCCCGGTTTTCAGAAAAATAGTGTCGTCAATTTTTGACTGGAACAAATGTCTTCCAGTTTGGTATTTGCAGGATTATCGCGAATGCCATACTTGTATGGGTGTAGCCCGACAGGCGTGGATGGACATGCTGGCAAGGTCGGGTGTGGGAGCAGATGATGAAGACGGCAGCAGGCAATGTTTTTTCTCAGCGCGGGCCGGGGCTTGTTTGTGGCGCGGTTCTGACGGTGTTTGCCGCGGTGACCCTGACGGCAAACCACAGCCAGGCGGCCAGCTGCCGGGCGGATGCCGGTGCCGGGATTGACTGGAGTGCGTGCAACAAGCGGCTATTGATGCTGGGCGGCAGCATGCTGGATGGCGCGGATTTGCAGGGGACGGATTTCACCTTTACCGATCTTCGCGGCTCGTCCTTCAAGAAGGCCAATCTGGAGAAAGCCAAGCTCATCCGCACCTCGCTCGCCTCATCGCAATTGCAGGACGGCAATTTCATCAAGGTGGAAGCCTATCGCGGTGATTTCAGCGATGCGGACGCGGAAAACGCCAAGTTCAACAATGCGGAAATGCAGCGCGCCAGCTTCCAGAACGCCAAGCTCGTCGGAACGGATTTCTCCAAGGCAGAACTCGGGCGTGCGGATTTCGAGGGCGCGACGCTGACCGGCGCGAAATTCACCATGGCCAATCTTTCGCGTGCCCGCTTTGATGGCGCGAAATTCACCGGGCCGATTGATTTCGAAAACGCGTTCCTTCTTCTCGCCCGCATCGAAGGACTGGACCTTTCAGCAGCCACCGGGCTGGAGCAGAAGCAGATCGACATTGCCTGCGGTGATCCCAAGACGAAGCTGCCGCAGGGGCTGACGACGCCGACGTCGTGGCCTTGCCCGGAGGATCCGGACGAGGATTGATCGATAGGTTGCGGGTGGGGCTCACCCCCCTCTGTCCTNNCGGACATCTCCCCCACAAGGGGGGAGATTGGCTGGGCGCACGCTCCTTGGTTCTCCGCAACGTCATCACCGGCCTCAGTAGTCAAAGCGTCAAGGTGGGCTGGAGCTTGCCGCGAGTCGATCTCCCCCCTTGAGGGGGAGATGCCTGGCAAGGCAGAGGGGGGTAAGCGGCAATCTCAACCGCTCATGACGTCTCCGCCATCAAAACCCCGCTAAAACAATCTTCCCCCTCGCAGTACCACTCTCAATCAAAGCATGCGCCTTCATAAGATTGGCCGCGCTGATCGTGCCAAAGACATCCGTCAGCGTTGTCTTGATCTGGCCCGCATCCACCAGTTCCGAAACGTGGTTCAGCAAATTGTGCTGTTCCAGAATATCTGCGGTCTCAAAAACCGGGCGGGCGAACATCATTTCCCAGTGGATGGAGATCGCCTTGCGCTTGAACGGCATCGCATCGAAGCCGCCTGCGGGATCATCGATCAGGCAGAAGCGGCCTTGCGGGGCGATGAGGGCGACGCTGTCGGCGGCGTGGAGGTCGCTTTGGGTGGTGGAGAAGACGAAAGCGGGTGCGCCGAGGCCCAGCGCTTCGACCTGTGGGGCGAGCGGCTGGCTGTGGTCGATGACATGGTGCGCGCCGAGTGACTTGGCCCATTCCTTGGTTTCCGGGCGCGACGCGGTGGCGATGACGGTGAGGTCGGTCAATTGCCGGGCAAACTGGATGGCGATGGAGCCGACGCCGCCTGCGCCGCCGATGATGAGGATGGCATTGGCGCCACCGGCGACGGGGTCTTTCACCTTCAGCCGGTCAAACAACGCCTCATAGGCTGTGATGGCGGTGAGCGGCAGGGCGGCGGCTTCTTCGAAGCTGAGGCTTTTGGGCTTCCTGCCAACGATGCGCTCATCCACCAGATGGAATTCGCTGTTGGAACCGGGGCGGTTGATGGCACCTGCGTAAAATACCTCATCGCCCGGCTTGAACAGGGTGACGCCTTCGCCGACGGACTTGACGATGCCAGCAGCATCGAAGCCCAGAATGCGGGCCTGACCCTGTTCCGGCGGCTGGTTGCGGCGCACCTTGGTATCGACGGGGTTGACCGACACGGCCTTCACCTCGACCAAGAGATCATGACCCTTGGCTTCTGGCACGGGCACATCGAGGTCAACAAGCCCATCTGAATCCGTAATGGGTTTTGCGCTTTTGTAACCGATAGCACGCATGGCGTTTTCTCCTTTGCTTGTTGCGTTGACCTCTATTTGATAGAGATGAGCAAACACCGCAAGAATGCACATATTGTGTATATACGCACAAAAAGGATACTGTGATGTCCCGTCCGCGCGCCAAATTGACCGGTAATTTTCCTGGCTGTCCGGTGGAATCCACGCTGAGTTTTCTGGATGGGAAATGGAAGGGCGTTATCCTCTATCACCTGATGAATGAGGGTACACTGCGTTTCAACGAGCTGCGCCGCCACATTCCCAGCGTCACCCAGCGCATGTTGACCAAGCAGCTGCGCGAGCTGGAAGAGGCGGGGCTGATTTCCCGCAAGGTCTTTGCCGTGGTGCCGCCGCGCGTTGATTATGACCTGACGCCGCTCGGGCGCAGCATGCAGCCTGTCATCGTCGCGTTGAAGTCGTGGGGCGAGACGCATGTGATCTGCAAGGACGGCGAAAAACGCGTGGTTTCCCCGGCGGATTTGATCAGGCCACTGGAGGCCGCAGAATAATCCGGCATACTGACCATCGTTTTCGTGCGTTCGATTCTTTCAAAATTTCCGCAGTGCAACATTGATCTGCCCGGATTGCTTCATAGCGTCGCGGCAGTGATTCTCAGTCAGGGACGACAAGCATGGGTATTGGTTGGATCGAGGCCGCGATTCTCGGTTTTATTCAAGGTCTTACGGAATTTTTGCCAATTTCCTCCAGTGCGCATCTGCGCATTGCCGGAGAGTTTCTGGGAACGGGTGAAGACCCGGGCGCCGCCTTCACCGCCATTATTCAGATCGGCACCGAACTGGCGGTTCTGGTCTATTTCTGGTCCGATATCATGCGCATTGCCATGGCATGGCTTCGCCAGAACCTGCGCCTCGGTGGCACTTTCGATCCGGCAGATGCGCGCATGGGCTGGCTCATCATTATCGGCTCGATACCGATCGTGCTCTTGGGCCTGCTGTTCAAGGATGCCATCGAAACATCGCTGCGCAACCTCTACATCACTGCCGTCATGCTAATCGTCTTCGGTATCATCCTCGGTTACGCTGATAAAATCGGCAAGAAGAAGTACCCGCTGAACAAGCTCATCTGGCGCGATGGCATATTGTTCGGCTTCGCACAGGCCATGGCGCTGATCCCCGGCGTTTCCCGCTCCGGAGGGACGATTACGGCAGGCTTGCTGCTGGGTTACACCCGCGAGGCAGCGGCACGCTATTCCTTCCTCCTCGCCGTTCCTGCCGTCTTTGGCTCCGGCTTTTACCAGCTTTACAAGAGCATCGGTCAGGTCAACCCGGTCGGCTGGGGCCAGACGGCACTGGCAACGCTGATATCCTTCATCGTCGGATACGCAGTCATCGTCGTCTTCCTGAAGCTCGTCTCGACCAAAAGCTATATGCCGTTTGTCTGGTACCGTGTGGTGCTGGGCGTGGTGCTTCTGGTGCTGCTGGGCACGGGTACGATCAGCGCAGCGTAAGGCTAAGCTTCAGAAGATCATGTCTCTCGTCATGCCGACGTGCAGTCGGCATGACCCTCAAACGCTCGAAATACTGAACACATCCAAACCCGCCACATCCTCTTCCAGAAGCGTAAAACCTTGTTTTAGATAATAGGGACGCTTGTCTGCGGTTGCGCAGAGGTAGCAGGTGTCGTGGCCGAGTTGGGCGATGTGCGCGCGGCTGCGGGTGATCAGTTGTGCGGCGATGCCCTGGCGTCGGAAATCCGGCTCCACCCAGAGGGCTGCGATCCATGGGGCGTAGTCGGGGCGCTCATCCAGGTCGTTTTCGATGATGAGGGCGGAACCGATGTAGCGGTCGTCGTCATGGGCGACGAGTGCTGCGGGGATGCCGTCTTTTTCAAGCATAGGGTTGAGGTGGGCGCGGTAATTTTCGATTGGGACGCCGCTTTCCGTCCACCATGCGTGCCAGCCGCGATGTGCTATCGTGTCTGCAAATGCCGGGTAGTGTCGAAGATTGGAGATTTGCAAAGGCCGGTCCTTGTTTGAATCATCGTCGCAACGCAAGGTTACAAGCTTTTGAAAAGACAAGGCAAGGGCAAGAGGTAACCGGCCGCAAATGCGATGCGACCGGTTTTTGGAAAGGTGTTGCTTACAGCAGCGTTCCGCTCAGGATCAGCAGCGCGACCGAGAAGTAGATAACGAGGCCGGTGACATCGACCAGCGTTGCCACGAAGGGTGCTGATGCGCTGGCGGGGTCTAGACGCAGGCGCTGCAGGATGAAGGGCAGCATGGAGCCTGCCAGCGAGCCGAAGGTGACAATGCCGACGAGGGCCGAGAAGACGGTGAAGCCGACCAGCAGCCAATGTTCGCCGTAATCATAGAAACCGGCCTGCTGCCAAACAGTCAACCGCAAGAAGCCGATGGCGCCGAGGATGGCGCCCAGCGTCAGGCCTGTTGGCAGTTCACGCAGCAGCACCCGCCACCAGTCCGACAGCTTCAGTTCGCCCAGCGCGAGCGCCCGGATGATGAGCGATGTGGCCTGCGAACCGGAGTTGCCGCCCGAGGACATGATAAGCGGGATGAACAGCGTCAGCACCACGGCCTTTTCCAGCTCTCCTTCGAAATGCTGCATGGCGCTGGCCGTCAGCATTTCCCCGAGGAAGAGGGCGGACAGCCAGCCGGCGCGTTTGCGGATCATGTCGGCAAAGCCCATCGTCATATACGGCTTGCCGAGTGCTTCCATACCACCGAATTTGTGGGCGTCTTCCGTCGTATCGGCAATCATGGTGTCGATGACGTCATCTACGGTGACGATGCCGAGAATATGGGCGTGCTCATCCACCACAGGAATGGCCAGAAGGTCATGCTTGCGGATAAGGCGGGCAACATCCTCCTGCGACATCAGCGGATCGGCATAGGTGATGCCTTCCTTGGATGCGACCGTGAGGATGGATGCGGAGGGTTCGCCCGTGACGAGGCTGCGCAGGGTGACGACCTTGGTCAGCGTTCCGTCTTCGGCCAGCACATAGATGGCATAGACCGTTTCGCGTGACCGCTCGACGATGCGGATATGCGCAAGGGTCTGCTCCACCGTCCAGCGATCCGGCACGCTGACGAACTCCGTGGTCATCATGGAGCCAGCCGTGCGGGGCGGATAGGTCATCAGGTGCTGAATGGCCGTGGCCGTTGCGCGGTCCAGCCGCGAAAACAGCTTTGCGCGGGGCTCGTCGTCCATCTCGGCCATGACGTCTGCCACGCGGTCGTCGGACATGAGGTTGACGAAGCGGGCAGCCTGTTCCAGTGGAATATGGGCGACGATCTCTGCGGCGTGGTGCAGTTCCGGACGGTCCAGAACGGCAACGGCCTTTGCCTGGGGCATCTTCAGCAATGCATCGACGGCATCAGGCACGTCGAGCGTGTTCAACTGGTCGACGCGTTCTGCAATGGTGGTGGGGCCAATGCTGCTGCTGAAAAGACGTGCAGCTTTGCCGGCTCTTTGGGAGAGGTTGTGAAAGTTCATGATTGCTCACCTTCGAGTCGATCCGCCGATCTCGGCGGAACGTGGTGAGCCGACAGGAGTCAGATCAGGGCACGTATCGCCGGTCTCGGCAAAGGCAATCGACTACTACTGTCGCTAGACATCAAACGATGCTCCGTGGATATCCGCGCCAACCCGAAAGGTTGCGCGTAACTCATGTGGTGCGCCTGAATCTGCGCTTAGTCAAGCGGGCCAAATATGAAATTTTGGCAATGCTGGTTTGTGGTGAATGGGGCGCTGAATTTGCACCCTCATTCATGAGATTAAGCGCAGCAGTTACGCAGGAAATATCTTGCGGCCAAGAGCATGGGCAGTATTGAGATGATGTGTGAAATCATTGGCTTGATCAGGAACCATGAGTTCCGAGGTTATGACCTTCGCGCCGCAGTAATCGAATATCCCATGATCGATCTGCGTTCGCATAGCGCCGAAATAACCGTGGCGTGCGTAGGTGCGCATATCGGCACCGCCAATGGCGACCAGATGCACCTTCAGTTCGCCAAGCCTCTTGATGATCTTGCCGTCGCCATTGTCGGAGTAGGCCCAGCCATTCGTGAACACGCGATCAATCCAGCCCTTCAATTGCGCAGGCATCGACCACCAGTAAACGGGATAAACGATGATGAGCGCGTCGGCACGATCCAGCCGGGCATGTTCGGCGGTAACATCAGCAGTGGGTTCGGCCTGTCCGAGCATCAGCGCGATATCATCCTGCGTGTAGCGAGGGTCGAACGCTTCGGCTGCGAGATCTGCGAACTCATGAGAATGCCCGCCTGCCGAACCGGCGATGCCGTCTGCAATGCGCGCTGCGACGGCTTGCGTCAATGAGCCGGGATTTGGGTGCGAGGTGACGATGATGGCATGCATGGGAGAACTTTCTTTGATGATTGCGAACGGGCCGTCCGAGCTATATACTGATAGTAAGTTACTAATGGTATATAGTGGATGTCAAGCAGCAAACAACCAGAAGAACCAGCACGTCGCATACGCCTGACGCGGGAGCAGAGGCACCGGCAATTGATGGACGTGGCCTGGAAGCTGATTCATGACGAAGGGGCCGATGCCCTGACGCTTGGGCGTCTCTCGGAAAAAGCGGGCGTTACGAAGCCCGTCGTGTACGATCAGTTCGGCAGCCGGGAAGGGCTTCTGGCGCAGCTTTATCAGGAATTCGACGCCAACCAGACCGCGATCATGGACGATGCCTTGCGGGCCTGCGAGGCGCGATTGGCCGATATCGCCACGGTCATCGCCTCGTCCTATGTCAACTGCGTGTCCCGGCAGGGGCGAGAAATACCGGGCATCGTCGCGGCCCTTGCGGGTTCTCCCGAACTTGCCATCATCAAGAAGCAGTACGAACAGGGATTTCTCGGAAAATGCAGAGGGCTGCTGGCTCCCTTCGCAGGAGAAGGCGCGATTTCGTCGGCAGCTCTATGGGGGATGCTCGGTGCGGCCGAGGCGCTGTCAAACGCCGCCACCAATGGTGACATAACCTCGGAAGAGGCAACCGACGAATTGTTTGCGACGATTGTTGGAATGGTGGAGAGAGGCAGCCGCTGAAGCTTGAAAAGCTTCCTGCCCTCGGACGTTATCCGTGGACAGGAATAAAGGGGCGTGCTGCCACCCAAGGCCTATTGGGCGAGAGCCTTCTCGCGCCGTTCTAGCGCTACCGCAAAAGCAAAAACCACGAGACCGCCGAGCGACAGAACCGCGCCGATGTAGCCGGTCGAGGCATAGCCATAGCCCATGGCGATGACGACACCGCCCAGCCATGCGCCGAGCGCGTTGGCGATGTTGAAGGCCGAGTGGTTGGAGGCAGCGGCAAGCGTCTGCGCGTCGGCGGCGACATCCATCAGGCGTGTCTGGACAGCAGGGCAGGCGGCAAAGCCGCAGCCGATGAGGAAGACGCACAGGCACAGCATGTAAGGGTTATGGGCGGTGAGGCCGAAGAGCGCCATCAACACTACGTTGAAGGCCAGCATGCCGCCAATCGTGCCATTGAGAGAGTAATCTGCCATGCGCGAGCCGACGACATTGCCGACATTCATGCCGATGCCGAAGAGTGCCAGAACCATGGAAACGGTCGAAACCGGCATCATGGCAACATCTGTCGTGGTCTTGGCGATGTAGCTGAAGACGGCAAACATGCCGCCGAAACCGACGGAGGCGACGGCAAGCGTCAGCCAGACCTGCACGCGCCTGAAGGCCCCGAGTTCACGCCAGATGCTGGCACCTTCCTGCACCTTGTCTCGCGGCTGGAAGAACCACAGCAGGGCAACCGTCAGAAGTGCGATGCCGCCGACCATCATGAAAGCTGCGCGCCATGAGAACATCTGGCCGAAGAAAGTGGCAAGCGGCGTGCCGAGAAGGGTGGCGATAGTCAGCCCCAGCATGACACGGCCAACGGCGCGGGCGCGCTTATGGATGGGCGCCATGGAGGCGGCAACCAGTGCCGCGACGCCAAAGTACGCACCATGCGGCAGGCCGGTGATGAAGCGCAGCGCCGTGAAGGTGGCGAAGTCAGGCGCGATGGCGCTGAGAATATTGCCAGCCGCAAACAGCCCCATCAGCGCCAGCAGAAGCACGCGCCGTGTCATGCGTGCAGCCAGTACGGCAATGATGGGTGCGCCGATGACGACGCCGATTGCGTAAGCCGCAATCACATAACCCGCCTGCGGAACAGTGACGCCATAGGTCGTCGCGACTTCCGGCAACAGGCCCATAATGGCGAATTCACCCGTGCCGATGCCAAAACCACCAGCGGCAAGCGCCAGTTCGATAAGGGCGATGGACAGGGGTGTGAGCGCTGCCGCAGGCAAAGCCGCAACGGCTTCGGCTTCCGCATCAGGGCGGTTTTCGGAGAGATGTGTGTGGGTCATGATTTCTGCGAAGAGTACGAAGAAAAAAAGGGCAAGACCGAAAGATTTCGGCCTGCCCTGACTGGAAGTGTTGGTCACTAAAATGACCTTATCCCACGCATATCATCAAATTGTGCGTCGCGGTAGTATCTGATTCTGCAAATTGTGCGGCTCACGCAAAGGTGTTTGGAACGGAAATCATTTTATTTCATTTAGGGTCGCGCTTTGCGTGTAACAGGGGCTGATAAGCAATGAAGCTGGTGGCGATTTTAAACCGCGATGGCGGTACCTTCAAAACCACCGACATGGACGCTTATTGCGAGCATGCTCAGACGGTTTTCAAGAATGCGGGGCATGACATCGAGTGCCGTCTCGTCTCCGGCAAGGATATTGTCGCGGAAATGGAGCGCACTGCCGACGACAAGGGGCTGGACGGCCTGATTGCGGGTGGCGGTGATGGCACGATTTCCGCTGCTGCCGGTATTGCCTGGAAGCACGGTATAGCTCTCGGCGTGGTGCCAGCCGGCACGATGAACCTCTTCGCCCGCTCCCTGAAACTGCCGCTCGACATATGGCAGGCGGTGGATACGCTGGCCGAGGGGCATGTGCAGAATGTGGACATTGCCAGCGCCAACGGGCGGCCTTTCGTGCACCAGTTTTCCGCTGGTCTCCATGCCCGCATGGTGCGGTATCGCGACAAGATGGAATATGCGTCCCGTCTGGGCAAGATACGCGCGAATATTCGCGCTGCCATCGGCGTGGTCTTCAATCCGCCTGTCTTCGATATGGAATTCACCGTTGACGGCAAGACCGAGCATCGACGCGTCTGCGCCATTTCCGCTTCCAACAACGAGTTTGGCCAAAGCCCGCTTCTGGTGGCCGACGACATCACGCGCGGCCATCTCGGCCTCTACATTGCCGATGCGTTGACGCCATCCGGCGTGACGGGGCTGGCGATCGATATTCTGCGCGGCAAGCTGAAGGAAAATGCCGCCGTGACGGCTATGGCGGTGCCGGAGGCGGAGCTGCATTTTCCCAAGAGCCGTCATGACGTGAAATGCGTGATGGACGGTGAATTGCTGCCGATGAAGCGTGATGTGACGCTGAAAATTCATGCGGGCGAACTAAAGGTCATTGTGCCGAAAGACTTCGCAAGCCTCTGATATTGCTGACCTCTCACCTCTGTTCACAGAGGCGTGGGACATGATGCGGCGGCCTTGCAAATTGCCGCCGCCCCGGCCATGTTGCACCCATAAACGCCAATGGGAGTGCATGACGCGATGAACGAAAATGCCGGGATGATCTCAAACCTCGCCGCCATCGACGCCGCTCACCATCTGCATCCCTTTTCCGACATGGGCAAGCTGAACGCCACCGGCACCCGCATCATAGAGCGGGCCGAAGGCGTGTTCATTTACGACAGCACCGGCAAGAAATATCTGGATGCCTTTGCTGGTCTGTGGTGCGTCAATATCGGTTATGGCCGTCGCGAAATCACGGACGCCGTTTCCCGGCAGATGAATGAACTGCCCTATTACAACGCCTTTTTCGGCACCACGACGCCGCCTGCGACACTGCTGGCGCAGAAGATCGCGTCCCATGCCGGGCCGCACATGAACCATGTGTTCTTCACCAATTCCGGTTCCGAGGCCACCGATACGTGGTTTCGCATGGCGCGGGTCTACTGGAAGGCGCTGGGCCACCCGACCAAAACGCAGGTCATTGCGCGACGTAACGGCTATCACGGCTCCACCGTGGCGGGCGCTTCGCTGGGTGGCATGACGTGGATGCACGAGCAGGGCAATCTGCCTATTGAAGGTGTTTCCCATATCGGCCAGCCCTACTGGTATGCCGAGGGTGGTAACCTGACGCCTGCCGAATTCGGCCTGAAGGTCGCGCGGGAGCTGGAGGCCAAGATCGATGAACTTGGCGAGGAGAATGTCGCCGCATTCGTGGCCGAGCCCATTCAGGGCGCGGGCGGGGTCATCGTGCCGCCGGAGACCTATTGGCCGGAGATTGCCCGCATCTGCAGGGCGCGCAACATTCTGTTGGTGTCGGACGAAGTGATCTGCGGCTTCGGGCGGTTGGGATCGTGGTTTGGCTATCAGCATTTCGGCTATGAGCCGGATCTGGCGCCCATAGCGAAGGGCCTGTCTTCGGGTTACCTGCCCATTGGTGGTGTGCTGGTCTCTGACCGCGTGGCAGAGGTGATGTTGACCGAAGTGGGCGATTTCAACCACGGCTTCACCTATTCCGGGCACCCGGTCTGCGCTGCTGCTGCGCTCGAAAACTTGCGGATCATCGAGGATGAGGGGCTGGTGGAGCGGGTGCGCGACGACATCGGCCCCTATTTCCGGCAAGGCTGGGAAAGCCTGCTGGATCATGCCGTGGTGGGTGAGGCGGTCACTGTCGGCCTCATCGGCGGGCTGCAACTGACGGCGGACAAGGCAACCCGCAAACGCTTCGACAAGCCCGACGATATCGGTACGCTGGTGCGCAACCATTGCCTGGAAAACGGGCTCGTCATGCGCGCCACCGGCGACCGCATGCTGGCGTCGCCTGCCTTTACCATCGTCAGGTCGGAAGTCGATCAGATCATCGAGACATTGCGCAAGGGGCTGGACCACTTGGCGCACACAGCAAGGACATAGAAGACGTGGCAGACGCAGAGCATCACTACAGGGTTCAGATTACCTGGACCGGCAACACAGGCACCGGCACATCCGGCTACCGCGAATATGAGCGGTCACATGTGATTTCGGCAGACGGCAAGCCCGACATTGCGGGCTCTTCCGACCCCGCCTTTCGCGGCGATGCCGCCCGTTGGAACCCGGAAGAGCTGCTGCTCGCCTCCGTCTCTGCCTGCCACAAGCTGTGGTACCTGCATTTCTGCGCCGTTTCCGGCGTAGTCGTGACCGACTATGTGGATGAGCCGGAAGGCGCCATGGTGCTTCGCAAGGACGGGGCAGGGCACTTCACCGAAGTGGTGCTGAAACCCGTCGTCACCATCTCCAAGGGCGACCCGCAGACTGCGCTGGAACTGCACGAAGACGCGCATGAGAAATGCTTCATCGCCAATTCAGTGAATTTCCCAATCCGGGTCGAGGCTTCGGTGAAAAAGGCCTAAGCGTCACTTCGGCCCGATCACGGTCCAGGCGTAATAGAAGGCGTGCTTTTTCTCGCCATCGCCACCGGCATAGGAGACTTCCACATGTCGGATATCCGTTGGCGGTGGCAGCGATGAGCGTGCGGCAAGTGCTGCGAGAGCTGCGCCGGGATTTTCTGGTAGCTTGCCCTCATCGTCTGTTCCCGCAATCAGCACGGTCGCACCTGCTGGCCACGTTGCGGGAAGAGCTTCGGTGGTGGGGTTGCCGATGAAGACGGTTGCCTTCGGGAACTGCATCTTGAGATTGCCGCCGACGAGGGCACCGGGAGCGATGACATATTGCGGTTCGGCAAAGCCATCGCGGCGGACGGCTTGGGCAAATCTGTCATAGGGAACGTGGACGAGCGAGTAGCGCCCGTAATAGGGCGTTACCAAGCCTCGAAACAGCAGAATGATGAGTACGCCGATGGTGAGCGCCGATGTGGCCGCCAGCATTCCGGGCAGCTTCGGTCTTACGTCCACGCCCGCCGCCCGGATTTTCAGAGTGAGATAGAGCGGTAGCAGGATGAGATAAACGATCAGCCATTTCTGTCTGATATTGGTGACGCCCAGCGCAAGCACGATGACCAGAACCATCAAAAGACAGAGCAGCACAATCCGCCCCGTGACCCGCGTCCATTGATCGCTGGCCGTCAGGATGCGTTTGATATCCCGGTAGAAAAGCGCGGCGAAAATGGCGAGGGTGACGGCAGAGCCGCGGAGTGTGGAGACGACCAGATCGAACGCGCCGTATAATCCTTGAAACGACAGGTGCTCATGGCCTTCGGTCATTTCGCCCATGGTTTGGCCAGTGGCGATTGCTATGTTTTCCAGCACCCAGAGACCGTGGGGCAGGACCACGAGGACGGACACCAGCACGGCCACGGCCATGCGCCAGTCCAGCACGCGGGCGCGCAAATCCTTTTCCGGCAGAACGGCAAGAATGGCCGCAAGCGGAACGAGGACGAAATTGTATTTCGACAGTGCCCCAAGGCCGACGGCAATGCCAGCCAGCAGATATCCGCCAAGGCTCGGCTGTTTCAGTGTGCGGAAGAACGCATAGAGAAACAGGGAGACGGCCAGCAGCGCGATGATGGAATGGGTCAGATCGCGCTGCGCCATCAGGAAGATCGGCGGCAGGGTCAGCACGCCGAGCGTCGCAATCCCGCTCAAGGCGCGGTCCTGCGTCAACAGGCGCGCGGTCAGCCAGAAAAAGAGGCAACAGAGGAAAAGGATCGCGTTCTTGAGAATGCTGAGCGTCGCAATCGACATGCCGAACACTTCGGCAAGGCCAAGCTGGAGCCAGTGATAAAGCGGCGGCTGTGAGCCGTAGCCCCAGAAAAAGAACTGCGACAGCGCCGCCTGCGTTTCATCCACTTCCAGTGCCGGAGAGCGCACGACACGCACAAGGATCGCCAGCAGGTAATAGGCCGCAATCAAATAGATAATCACATCAGGATTGCGGGAGAGATACCTGCGCATTGACGATCACTCCGCGGTGTAGACCTTGCCTATGATGTAATTCGGGTTCTGTTCGTCGCGGTAATAGAGCCGCGCGATCATCTCCGCCAGAATGCCTGTGGTGATGAGCTGTACGGAGGACAGCAGCAGCACGACGCCGACCATGAGCATCGGG
Organism: Hyphomicrobiales bacterium; assembly: GCA_900473205.1. GTDB lineage: Bacteria > Pseudomonadota > Alphaproteobacteria > Rhizobiales > Rhizobiaceae > Agrobacterium. The sequence continues at coordinate 92,336 of UCLB01000010.1, read as the reverse complement.
CGTGTGCCGATATCATTGCCCAGCAGAAACTTATCGACGAAGAGATAGAGCATGATGATGCCCGAGAGGGCGCCGAGGCCAAGGCCCAGCGAGCCGAAGAAATGGCCGGGCCGCGCCTTGTAGCGCATGAAGAACATGACCGACAACAGATCGAGAATGACCCGGAAGGTGCGGGAAATGCCGTATTTCGATGCGCCGAACTGGCGTGCATGATGCGTGACCGGCATTTCGCCGATGCGTGTGCTGGGCACCACGCCCGCCACCCAGGCGGGGATGAAGCGGTGCATCTCGCCCATCAGCTTGACCTGCTTGATGACGGAGGCACGGTAGATTTTCAGGCTGCAGCCATAATCATGCAGGCGAACGCCGGTAATCTTGCCGATCAGCCTGTTGGCGATCCAGGACGGAACCTTGCGCAGGAAAAGCCCGTCTTGCCGGTTCTTGCGCCAGCCGACCAGAAGGTCGAGTTCGCGCCGCTCCAGTTCCGAAACCAGCATAGGGATGTCTTTGGGGTCATTCTGAAGATCGCCATCCAGCGTGGCGATGAGGCGGCCCCTGGCGGCATCGATGCCTGCCTGCATGGCCGCTGTCTGGCCGAAATTGCGCTGCAAGGCGACGATCTTGAGGTTGAGACCGGCGCGGCCGACATATTCCCTTGCATTTGCGATGGTCGCATCCGTGCTGCCATCATCCACCAGAATGAGTTCCCATGGAGAGGCGTAACCCAGCATGGCTTCCATGACGCGATCGATCAGCGGAACGACGCTTTCCTGCTCGTTGAAAATCGGCACGACCACCGACAGTTCCAGCGCTTCTGCCACGGGCATAATGTTTTCAATGGCGGCAGTTGTCGGCACGGGTGCTTTCTCCTAAAGAAGGCGGCGGAATTATATGCAAGCAAGCCCGATAGACCCCACGGCTATGTTTGTCCAGACGAGGCATATGCCCCACATGACCGGACCCGATATCCCAAAAGCTTCGTGGCTTTCGCGCAACAGGATGACCGTTTTCACGGGGCTTATTCTGCTGGCCTATGCCGCGTTCATTCAGGCCGTCTGGGGCTGGGGCTCGGTACTGGCGGTGTGGGAAGGGGCGGGGCTAGCTGCCATCACTCTGGCGCTAGGCCTGTTGCTGGCGACTTATGTGCTGCGCACCTGGCGTGTCTATGATTATTTTCCGCAGGAAACACGCGGCCATTTCATGCCGCTGTTTCGCGTGGTGCAGGTCCATAATCTGCTGAATGTCATGCTGCCTTTCCGCTCCGGCGAAACCAGTTTTCCGCTGCTGATGAAAAAGGAATTCGACGTGCGCTTGGCGCGTGGAACCTCCGCTCTGCTGGTGATGCGGCTGTTCGATCTGCACGCGCTGCTGGCCGCCGCAGGCCTTGGACTGGTGCTGGAGAAGAATGCCGTATTCGTCTGGATATTGTGGAGCGGATTTCTACTTTTGCCGGTGGTGGCATTTGCGGCGAGGAACTACGTCTTTCGGCTTGCCCGCCATATCGCGCCCCAGAAAGCGCAGGGTATCATCCATGAACTGCAGGCGGGTCTGCCGCTTGATGGCCGCGCCTTCACGCGCGCCTGGGGCGTGACGATCATCAACTGGTTCGTCAAGATTGCCGTTCTGGCCTGGGTGCTGGTGCTGATGGGCAAGATAAGCCTGCCCGCAGGCTTCGGCGGCGCGCTGGGCGGCGAACTCTCCTCCGTCCTGCCCATCCACGCCCCCGGCGGCGTCGGAACTTATCCAGCAGGTATCACCGCTGGCGCCCTTGGCTTCGGCGCTGCCGCGGATGAGGCAGCTCTGTCCTCGCTCGGGCAAGCCGCCGTCAACGTGCACTTGCTGGTGATCGTGTCGTCACTGGTGGGCACAGCTCTGGCACTTTTCGTGCGGGTGCGGAAATAGTCAGGCGATGCGTAGGCCCAGATGTTCCGCCATGGGCGTGAAGTCCCGGTCGGAATGCAACAGGGCGTGGCCGTGTTCTATGCAGTAGGTGCCGATGATGAGATCGGTGGTTTTTCTGATGGTGATTCCGCGTTGGCGCAGACGACGATAATGTATCGCGGCTTTGACGGCCAAATCGGGCGACGACATTGTGGCACAAGGAAAAGCGCGAAACTGCCGCTCCAGCATGTCAGCGTGACGATCGCTCTGCGCACCCTGAAGAACTTCAAGCAGGATGACATCGCCGATCATGATCAGGCCTTCTGGTATATAAGATCGCAGCCTTTCCGTGATATCGCTGTGCGCGTGACGAATGAGAGAAATCCATACGGACGTATCGACAACGATCATTTGCTGTCTTCAAGGCCCCAATCAACGCTGGGCGACCAGTCGTTGCGCATTTCGTCGAGATCGCCTTCCCAACCCATCCCGCTAAGGGCGTCTATCGCATCTCGTTGTCGTCTGATGCGCACATATTCTTCCAGAGCGCACTGAACCATCGCCTTTTTCGTGGAAAGGCCAGACATCTCCATCGCCTCCGCGATCAACGTATCATCGAGTTCTATATTCGTGCGCATGGTTGGTGTCCTTGGTGTACCAATTCTTGAAACTATACACCAAGGCCACCTCCGCCGCAAATCCTACTGGAATGCCGTCTCGTAAAAGCTTCGCAGCTTGCGCGAATGCAGCGTTTCCTTCTGCATGGCCGCGAGCTTTTGCACAGCGCGGATGCCGATTTGCAAATGCTGAGAAACTTGGGTTTTGTAGAACTCCGTCGCCATGCCCGGCAGTTTCAGCTCACCATGCAGTGGCTTGTCGGAAACGCAGAGCAGGGTGCCGTAGGGCACGCGGAAGCGGAAGCCGTTGGCGGCAATGGTGGCAGATTCCATATCGAGCGCGATGGCGCGCGATTGCGACAGGCGCTTGACTGGTCCTGCCTGATCGCGAAGTTCCCAGTTGCGGTTATCGATGGTGGCGACGGTGCCGGTGCGCATGATGCGCTTCAGCTCGAAACCTTCGTAACCTGTGACTTCCGCGACTGCGCCTTCCAGCGCAAGCTGCACTTCCGCCAGCGCCGGGATCGGCACCCAGACGGGCAGGTCGTCATCCAGAACATGATCTTCGCGCACATAGGCATGCGCCAGAACATAATCGCCCAGCCGCTGGCTGTTGCGCAGACCGGCGCAGTGGCCGACCATGAGCCAGGCATGCGGGCGCAGCACGGCGATGTGGTCCGTGATCGTCTTGGCATTGGAGGGGCCGACGCCGATATTGACCAGCGTAATGCCCGCATGGCCCTTTTTTTTGAGGTGGTAGGCGGGCATCTGCGGCAGGCGTCCCAGCGTCATGTCGGTCTCGGGCCGGTCAGAACCGGCATGTGTCACGATGTTGCCGGGCTCCACGAATTCCGTATAGCCTTCGCCACCATCCGCCATCATCTTGCGCGCCCATGTGGCGAATTCATCGATGTAGAACTGGTAATTGGTGAACAGCACGAAGTTCTGGAAATGGTTGGCGCTGGTGGCTGTGTAATGGCTGAGGCGCGCCAGCGAATAATCGATGCGTTGCGCGGTAAAGGGCGCGAGCGGCGCGGGCTCTCCCGGCACCTGATCATATTCGCCATTGGCAATCAGATCATCGGTGTTGTTGAGGTCGGGCGTATCGAACAGATCGCGCAGCGGCACATCCGAAAGAGAGGAGGCCGCAGCCGCTTCTACATAAGCGCCTTCACCAAAAGCGAAATGCAGCGGAATGGGCGTGGCGGATTCGGCCACCGTGACATGAACGCTGTGGTTCTTGATGAGAAGCCCGAGCTGCTCTTTCAGATAATGCCGGAAAAGCTGCGGACGGGTAACCGTGGTGGTGTAGACACCGGGCGAGGTGACATGGCCGTAGGAGAGGCGCGAATCCACATGGCCGAAGCTCGATGTCTCGATGCTGACCTGTGGATAACAGGCTCGGTACCGGCCTTCGATCGGCGCGCCCTGCGCCAGATCGGTGAAGGATTTGATGAGGAAATTCGTGTTGCGCTCATAAAGCGCCGTCAACGCATCCACGGCCTCTTTCGGATCAGTGAAAGTCTGCGGCGCGAAGGGCTCCGGCGTGATGAAGGCGAGGGGCGGAATCGTGTGCTTTGCTATTGTCATGGCCCATTATAGAGAGCCAATTTCGACAGGCAAGCGACAGAAATATGAGCGTTTGAAAAAGTAGCGGAAAACTCCTGGAGTTTCAGATCGTCAGATCGAACCATTCTGTATCGATGAAAAAACCGCGTTACAACCTTTAGCAATACTTGTTTTCGCAGTTGCAACGGATAACGTCTGGCTATGACTTTGATGGCGCTTTTGATCTTCGCCGGAGCCCTGTTTGCAGATAGCATCAGCCCCGGGCCTACCGTTGCAGCATTGGTTGCACGCGTGCTGTCCCGCGGCGCACGTGATGTGCTGCCATTTTTGATCGCAATCTGGATTGGGGAGGCGATCTGGCTCAGCGTTGCACTCGCAGGATTGGCAGCGCTCGCTTCGACTTTCTATGTTCTGTTTGAAGTCATCAAATGGTTGGGCGTCGTCTACCTGTTCTATCTAGCCTGGACGCTGTTCACGGCAAAGCCCGATGTTGCGCAGGGAGAGCTTCCTGTCAGAGGACGCGGCCTCAAGGCGTTCCTTTCAGGACTGTCGATATCTATTGGCAATCCTAAAAACATGCTGTTCTATCTGACGTTGATGCCGTCATTGATCGACATACAGGGTGTAACGGCCATGGGCTGGGCGCAATTGCTGGCAACCCTGCTTATAACGCTGATCGCCGTCGATCTCTCATGGGTATTTCTTGCATCCAAAGCCCGCAGGTTCTTGCAAAATAGCCGCGCGATCCGCCGTATCAATCAAATCAGTGGCGCGGCTATGGCACTGGCAGCCGCGGCAATCGCTACGCGTTGAAAGCGCAAAACTCCCGGTAAAGCGGTTAGAGCGTCATGTGGCAGTTTGCGGAAAGGCTCGTCTGGCAGGCAATTGATGCGCCGACATTGACCCGCTGAAAGCTGCGGTTAGGATTGACCACCAGCGCCGCAAAGGACATCGCGAAAATTGCCATCAACAAAACGATAATGCTGAACCGCCGTACCAAGATTGCCATGCCTGTTCCCCTTTGCGTCACGTTTTTCCCTAACGTTGAACACGACATTGCCACAGTGGGACTGAACCAACCCTGAGGGTGAAGTTCATGTGGGGTTCAGGGTGGTTAATGGGACTATTACTGGCGAAACGCACTCCGATAGTTGCAAATGGAAAACTTTAAAAACTACTTGCCCGCGAACTAAAATGTATTTTAGATTTCTAAAAAACTGGGGGGGGGTATCAAGTTGACAGATTTTAAGCGGGTTACACTTTACAAGATCAAAGCGGTGAGTGGTTTTGAGGATTTTCTCATCGGCAGCACATTTGACGAAATAAAAATTGATACCGGCGTCACAGGATTTATTAAGTATGAAGAGATTAGGAGCAAGGATAAAAATGAAGATGACGTTCCTTGGCTAGTATTTCTTAATTCGGGCCTGTCCAAAAAGAAGTATGAGTTTAAGTCTCGGAACAAATTTCCACGCGCTGTAATGGCGATGCGAATCGAAACCGAAAAAGATCCGCTCTATTTTGCTGCTACGTTTGGTCAGCACGCTGACAGTTATATTGAAAAAGATAAGATAGTATATGATTTCGGTATTAGGGTTGGAATGAATATATGCCATGATGGTGGTCTCAGACGAGTTCAGACCACTGGCCATGAAGCAATAGCAAGCAAACTGAAAGACAGGCCAGTTCTGGAGCTTCGCTGAGTGTATTTGGCATAAACTCTGACACTGAGTTTTTAAGGACAATCTCTGGTTCAGTTAAAGAAGATTACAAGGGCATAGTAGAATCTTTCAAAGGTAAAGATAGCATAACGATCAAATTTCCCAAAGATTCCGAGGTTTCTTGGTCATATCTCGTGGAGGCTTGTAGAAAATTTGAAGAGCGATATTGGTCGGACGACTATAAGACCACACAGTTTAAATCATACGATAATCTGCGTCACGAAAATGACCCTGCAATTATTGAGCAACTCGACGAGTTGTTGTGTATTAATATCGAAGCGAAAGACCTAGAGCGTGTTCATTTGGCTCCTCCGGAGTTCGTAGAAGGCGACTTCGAATTTGCTTACGTGAAAGTAAAAGAGGGTGACCCAACACCGACTACCTTTGAAGATTTGCGGATATCTGACCTTATCTCAGTACCTCGACGCCAACTAAAAGACTTAACCGCACAGCGGCTAAAGTCTTGGAAGGTATACATATACGATAGTGAACACCATGCGAGTTATCTCAAGTGGAACGCTTACAAATGTCTTGTTGCAGAAGTGGAACTTGGTAGTCGAACCTTTGTCCTTTCTAACGGGCAATGGCGTGAAATATCTGAAGATTTGAAAGAAGAGGTAGGCTCCTTTATCAATACAGAGGTGGTCCAGCTTGAGGCCCCATATCTCCCTAATGACGTCAACATTTGGAGTGCTGAACTTAATCAAAATCGCGAAGATGTTTTTAACTCAGTTGCTGGAAGGGGCTGTCCACAGCTATATATTTTAGACAAATCAAAAATTACGATTGCTGGCAGTAAAACCTATGAGGTGTGCGACCTGCTTCACCTTGACGGCCTAATCATTCATGTGAAGCGCTATTCGTCGGGCGCTGCATCGATTAGCCACCTCTTCACTCAGTGTAAGTTCTACGCTGACGCTTTCCTTACCGATGCAGAATGCCGCTCTGACATGCGTGCGTGGATTACGGATGATGCAGGTGAAGACAATGCAGGCAAGGACAAGCCTTCCTTTCTGGCGCTTGCCCCTGAGAAAAGCCAAGACGTCTTGGGAGAGAAGTACACAGTAGTATTTTGCATACTGCACACTAGCGAAAAGTTTTCGTTATCCGATCTCCCTTTCATGTCGCGCTATGAGCTAATGCTAAGTCAACGTTATTTAAGCGAGCATCGTAAGTTTAAAGTCGGCGTCATTTTTAGAAAGATTGTGCATGGTGAGAAACCTTCAAAACTCGCCGAAGCCGCTTAACTCGTAACTCTTCACACGGTCGTTTTGTCTTACAAGTGTGGCAACAGCGACAATCGATCCCCCGTCTCGGCTTCGTTAGCCGAGACGGGGGCTCACTCTCACCCTACTTCTTAAAAACCTTCCCCAAAAACGCCTCAAACGAAGGCCGCCATACGTCCATCTCGTGGCCGAGGTCTTTGTATTCCACGTAGTCGTGCTTGATCTTGTTGTCGTCGAGGATTTTCTTGAGGCCTGCGATGTCTTTGCCTGTTACGACGTCTTTGGTGCCGACGGTGACGGTGAAGTTGCGCAGTGCCTTGTTGATCTTGTCGGGCTCGTTCAGCGTAGCTTCCACGGTCTTGTTGGGGACGGTTGTGGTGGAGACGCCGCTGAAGTTGGCGATCCAGCCGAAGGTGTCGAGGTGGGTGAGGCCGGAGACGAGGGCCTGATAGCCGCCTTGCGACAGGCCGACGATGGCGCGGCTGTCGGCGTCGTCGCGCACGCGGTAATGCTGCTTCATGTAGGGAATGAGATCCTGCGTCAGTTCCCGGTCGATGGCATCGGCATTGATCGGATAGAAGTTCTTGCGACGGTCGGCGCCGGGGAAGTTTTCGGCGATGGCTTCGGGGATATCGGCTTCGGTGTCGGGAATGACCACGATCATCGGCTCGATCTTCTTTTCAGCCAGGAGATTGTCAAGAATCTCCGGCGCACGTCCCTGGGTGACCCAAGAGGCGACGGTATCGCCGAAGCCGTGGTAGAGATACATGACCGGCAGGGGCTCTGATGTGTCGCTGTAGCCCGGTGGCGTGTAGACGTAGGTCGCGCGCTGGGATTTCAAAGCCTTGGACGGGATGGTGACAAGGCGAAGTTCGCCATGCGGCACATCGCGCACATCCAGAATGCTGCCGGGCACGAGAATGAGGCTGGTGTTCACCTGTCGCTGCGGCTTGGGATAATTGGTGCCGGTATCGATGCTGCGGAAGCCGTCTATGTTGAAATAATATTCATAGAGATTGGGCTTTTGCACGTCGCTCTTGACGCTCCAGACGCCACTTTCGGCGCGCTTCATCTCCAACGGTGCATTGCTGCCGAGAGTGACGGATACGGCCTTGGCCGAGGGCGCGAAAAGGCGGAAGGTGATCGAGCCGTCTTTCTCGACCGCCGTGACGAATTCGTTCAGCGGCCTGTCTGCCGGTGGCGATGCGGGCGGTTCTGCAGCAAAAGCGGGTGCGGTCATGATGCAACTGGCCAAAAGGATGCAGGGCAAAAGCATACGCATAAAAATATGTCCTCCAAATTACGTTACCCCCGGGCCGAAATTGACAGATGCCCCTTAGCTTTTCAACCGGGCATTGGCGGAGCGAGAATAAAGATGAGGCTGCTTGCTGAAACGGGCTTTCCCGGCTAGGACCGGGTCTGGCTCCTGCTACAGAGGCTCTCATGCGCATATATTGCGACGGAGCTGGCATGGGGCGACATTAATATGCGTAAGGAAATAGCGTGAAAATTATAAGAGTTCTGACGATGGTCGTGATCTTCGCCGTCGTGATCTTCGGTTACCGCTGGTATAGCTACGTCACCAACACCGAGAGCCCGTACAATGAAGTCGGCATTGAGCTGAACAGCCGCATGCCAGCGCCAATCAGAAAATGGGGCTGTGACAAGCTGCACCAAACCTTCGCCAATGTCCTGCCGCCTTATGGCTGCCAGGCTGGTGACGGCACGCAGTGGCTCTGACAGGTCTTTAAATTCCTGAAGCAGAATCAAAAAGGCGCCGCATGAACGGCGCCTTTCTTATGTCTTGCGTAGCAATCAGCCGATCATGGCGTTGTCGTCACGCTTTACGGCGACGAGGGCCGAGCGGGGCAGCTTGCCTTCGCCATCCGGGAAGGGGGCGTCGGGGTGCTGGATACCGACGAAGTGGGTACGCTTGTCGGCAGACCATGTCTGGCCGGTCACTTCCGCGCCCTTCGGTGCCGTCAGAAAGCGCTCGATGCGGCCGGTGACGGGGTCGCCTGCCAGCATCTGGTTGTTGCCCTGTCCGGCATACTGACCGTCATTGCTGTCTTCGCCGTCTGTCTGGATCCACAGAAGGCCGGTCGAATCGAACATCATGCCATCTGGCGAGTTGAACATGTTGCCGGAGTTGATGTTGGAGGAACCCGCATAGGCATCCTTGTGAACATCCGGGTTGCCAGCCATGCAGAACAGGTCCCACTTGAACTTGGCATCCGCGTGGTCGTCATTCTCAGGATACCAGCGGACGATCTGGCCGTATTCGTTCTTCTCGCGCGGGTTCGCGGCGTTGAGCGGCATGGCATCGCCACCGCCATTCGTGCGCAGCTTGCCGTCCTTCATTTCGCCACGGCGGCTGTTGTTGGTCAGCGCGCAATAGGCTTCGATGGCAACGGGGTTGATGGCGACCCATTCCGGGCGGTCCATGGTGGTGGCGCCAACCTTGGAAGCGGCCTGACGGGTGAAGACGCAAATCTCATCCATCTTCATGCCGGTCGATTCTGGCGTCAGCGCGACCCACTCGCCATTGCCGTCATCGGTGAACTTGGCGACGTAGAGCGTGCCTTCGTCCAGCAGCTTGGACGTATCGCCACCCGGCACATAGATGCCATTGGAGATGTATTTGTAGAGGAACTCGCCACGCTCGTCGTCGCCCATATAGACGACCACGCGACCATCGCGCGCGATGACCACGGCAGCATTCTCATGCTTGATGCGGCCAAGCGCTGTGCGCTTGATGGGTGTGGAGGATGCGTTGGACGGATCGATTTCCACGACGTAACCGGCACGGCGCGGCTCGTTCGGGTGCTTGGAGACGTCGAAGCGCTCATCGAACAGCTCATAGCCGTAACGGGTTTCGGCAGCGATGCCGTAACGCTTGTAATCGTCAGGCATCTTGAAGGCGGCATCGGTGGAGCCGAAGTAGCCGTTGAAGTTTTCTTCGCAGGTGAGGTAGGTGCCCCACGGCGTGCGGCCCGCGCCGCAATTATTGAATGTGCCAAGACAGTCGATGCCGTTCGCGTCGGTCTTGGTCTTGACCAGTTCAGAGCCAGCGGCAGGGCCGGACAGCTTCATCGGCGTGTTGTGGTGAATGCGGCGGTTGAACGGGCTGTCGACCACGATCTGCCAGCCATCATTGCCTTCCGCCACTTCCATGACGGTGACGCCCTGCATGTGCTGGAGAATTTTGACCTCGTCCAGATTGGCAGGCATGCCCTTTTCACGGTGGGGCAGGTTGGTTTCGTTGTTCACATATTCATGGTTGACGGCAATCAGCTGATGGCTGCCGACCACGAAAAGCTCCATGCCATCGGTGTTTTCGCCGAAAACCTTGTCGGAGTTCTCAAGGCTGACACCCTTGACCGGGTCGATATCCGGCACGTTGGGAAACAGCGGCTGGCCCCACTTGGCAACGGGCTTCCAGCTGTAACCCTCAGGCACATGGATGGTGTTGTCAGTGGTGGCAGCAATAGGCTTGAACGGAAAGCGCGAGGCTGCTTCCTGTGCCTGCGCGGATGTGGAGGACGCCAGATTACCGAGCGTGCCCAAAGCGGCAGCCGCAGAACCGAATGCCAGAACGCCGCTGAGAAAACCGCGACGCGAAATCGCCGATTCCACCACGCGGTCGAAATCCGTCACAGCCGGTGGCGGGTTCTGAAGTTCATCCCACTCATCCCAGCTCAGCTTGCTCGTGTCGATCTTTGTCATAGCGCTCTCCATCCGCTTGTAGTTTGGAACAATTCCAGACAGGGCAACTAAAGAGGGTTTATTACAGCGATATGACGGATAAAATTCGATTTAACGCATATATTACAACCAAGCGTAATTGTTGGATGGGCGTCAAAACAAATACAGGCGGGGTTAAGTCCGCCTGCAAACATGCGCTTAGTCCATGTCGTGCTGATTACAGACGCGACCATGTCTGGGATTTGCACAGCACCTTCAGCACGCAGCCCTTCATGCTGAGAGAGCTGCCGGAAACGGTGCCGGTGCCGGAATAGGTCTTATCATTGGCAGGGTCGGTGATTTCGCCGGAATAGCTGTTGCCGGTGCCGCTCATCTTGCCGATCTGCTTTCCAGCGTGCTTGCCGGTTTTCAGCGTCACGCAAAAAGCGGAGCCGCAGGGGGCGATGACGGCGGTCTCGCCGCTGGCGGTTTTCCAGTTGCCTTCGATAGCTTCTGCCGCAAAGGCGCTGCTGCCCATCAAAAATGCGGAAACGGTAAGTATCAACGTTCTCTTCATATGGACCTCCCAATCCAGCTTTGGCTTACCCGTGCGATCATCAAGGGTTCAGCGCTCGCAACTCCTCATGCGAATGCGCAGATTTATAGTTGACGTGGACGTAAAAGGAAATATGGGCTGCGGCTAAATTCGGCGCTTTTTCACGCCTTTGCGCGGCGAAAAATCATCCATCGAAAAATGTCGAGTTGGGACGTGGTTACGAAAGGGTTGAATTTCATCCGTAAACTTTTCGTAAAATTGTCAGCAAAGTCCTTAATTTCCGGGCCTTGTGATATTTAACAAAAACCCAACTTTACCAATCGTTTGGACTTTGTTTGTCCCCTATTAATCATGGATTTTAAGCGCCCGTTGAAGCCCGTTTGGCATAGTGGGGACATCGAAAGAGCAGGGAAAACCTGCCGACGGAAAAGGCCAGAACAAGCCGCAGAAGACGGTAAGGCCTTCAAACCGGAAAGCTCCCGCAGAGGAGCCAAGACAGAGAGAAAACGGGCAAACAGGATAAAGAAAAATGGCACGCTTTGAAGTTCGCGATATCGAAATGGCAGTCGCCGGTGGCCAAAGCCGCGCGGACGTCTTCTGCAACCTCGGCCTGATCTACGCGACAGGCCGCGGCTGCCCGGTGGACCTCATTGCTGCCCACAAATGGCTCAACATCGCCGCCATCAAGGGTTCGGAACGGGCAGCTTCGCTGCGCGCCGATCTGGCCCGCAACATGAACAAGGCAGACCTCGCAACGGCACTGCGCGCCGCCCGCGACTGGATGACCACACACTAACAATCGAGCACCGGACCAACCGGCGCCAGATAAAAAGACAGAGCGGTTCAAAGACCGCCATTCTCACCGGCTGGTTTCCTCCAGTCCCGGCCGGATACAAAAAGAATACTCCCGCAAAGGGACAGCTCAGATCCACGCTGAAAAAACATCAAACCGTGACCGGCAGAAACAAGGCCGGCACGGTTTTTTTGTATGTTGGATTTGATTGGCTAAAGGTCCGAAGAGGGAACCCGGAAAACGCCTTTGATTTTATCAGGGGTGCATATTGCGATCTGAGTGTGGGTTTTCTCTCTGAAGCCGGAATTGGCGTAAAGCCTCCCTCCCTCTTGAAACACGCCGCGAACTGAATCAAATTTCTGCAAGCGCGCATGTTCTCTGCTGGAATGGAGGTAATTAATCACAGCGCAGTCGAGATTTCGAAATAGTAAGTCTGGCCCGAGCTCATTGGTTGGCATTGCTAGTCCGGGAATCTTATCGATGACAGCTTCCAAACCCCTGTAGGAATCGACAACGAGATCAACGCCACGAGAAGATGTGAGATCCAGGCAAAAACCGAGATCAAGTACTGCGCCTACCACCGTGACATCGTCAGGGTCACGTTGTTTGCGGCTTTGAACCTCACGAAAAAATTGAATGCCTCTTCTGGGGTTGGCCTCCCAGAAATAGATGCCTTTTCCAAGCCAGTCGTAAGCATTTTCGCTTGGGCGAAATGGATCGCCATTCAGCAAGCTGTTAGCAACGGCTTTGCTACAGCCATGATATCCAAGGACGAAGGAAGTGCTTAGCGAGTGCAAGACAGATCAGGCAACTTTTTGGTGATTATATTCGGCAGCCAACTCGCCGTTTTCATCGACAATGCCAATTTCTTGCAAATAATTAAGGGCAGCTTCCTTGGAGCGTGTAGCCGCTTTACGCGTATCACGCAGTGCCTGTTTTGTTTTTTCAAACTCTTCTTTGGTCATATCAAGCGCTCATCACTACATATGCTGAACTCAGTCTCTCACAAGAACAACGCGCAATCAACCATTCGTTGTTACGTGCTTTCCATTTAACCCAACCCCTTCAGCACCTTCGGTAGCGCTTCGGCAAACAAATCCAGTTTGGCGTCCGGGGCAGCACTCACGCGGATGCAGCGGTTCAGCGGTTCTACGCCGGGCATGCGGACGAAGACGCCGTGTTCCATCAGGCCGTCCACGATGGCTTTGGCGTAAGCGCCATCCTTGTGGCAATCGATGGTGACGAAGTTGGTGGCGGAGGGAAGGGGGGAGAGGCCGTTCTGGCGGGCGATGGTGGAGATGCGCTCGCGGGCATTGGCGATGCGTTTGACCACATCGCGCAGATAGGCCTGATCCTTCAGGGCTGCCAGCGCGGCTGCGACCGACACGCGGGGCATGCCGAAGTGATTGCGGATTTTATCGAAGGCCTGCGCATTGCCGAGCGTGCCGATGGCATAACCCACGCGCGCGCCTGCCAGGCCGTAAGCCTTGGAGAAGGTGCGCATGCGCAGAACATTGGGCATGCCGATCATGGCGCGGACGCTGGGAACGGCGCTTTCCGGCGCAGTTTCGCAATAGGCCTCATCCAGCACCAGCAGACAGGTTTCCGGCAGGGCCTTGGCGAAGGTCAGAACCTCGCTCGCTTCCCACCAACTGCCCATGGGGTTATCCGGATTGGCGAAATACACCAGCGGCGCGTTTTCCTTTTTGACCTGATCGAGCAGGCCATCCAGATTTTCATGGTCATCGAAATAGGGTGTGGTGACCAGACGACCGCCAAAGCCATTCACATGGTAGTTGAAGGTGGGGTAACCGCCATAGGAGGTAACGACCGGCGTGCCGGGTTCCACCACCAGCCGCACGATTTCTCCCAGAAGTCCATCCACACCGTTGCCGATGGCGATATTGTCGCGCGAAACGCCGTGATAAATGGCGAGCGCTTCCCTCAATTCGAAGTTTTCCGGGTCGGAATACATCCAGGTCTCGGATGCCGCCTGCTTCATGGCCTCCAGCACCGAAGGGGCAGGGCCGAAGCCGCTCTCATTTGCGCCGATTCGTGCCTTCACGGCGAGCTTGCGGTTGCGCTCTATCGCCTCTGGCCCCACGAAAGGCACGGAGGAGGGAAGCGAAGCGGCGAGCGACGTAAAGCGCGAAAATGCGGACATTTCAGAGAGTTCCGTTATCCGTTGAAAGACGGGCCTCACAATAGAATCAAAATTGGCCCGCGCAAGGCGGGCCGGAAATATTGCCGTTGTTTTTTAAAGGGGTGTTGGCGCGGCGGACAGAACGTACTGGCCGTCAAACCGCCGTTTCGAAGCTCAGGCGGCGGATATGGTGCAGGAATTCCGCATCGATCAGCATGTTGAAGCCGACCGTTGCCTGTTCCACTTCGCGCCGGATCAAGGTGCAGCCGATCTCATCGCGAATGCCCAGCACTTCGAGATAGAAGTTGCTCGGCAAATCCAGATGCGGGCTGACTTCTATATCCGCGCCATAAAGCGAAATATTGCGGATGAGGCAGCGCATGGTGTTCTTGGCGCTGAGATGGTGGCCGATAAATGTTATCTTGCCGGGACGATCCACGCTGTATTTTTCATACATCTCGTCCTGTGGAACGGCGTCGTTCGCATTGATGTTGATATTGAGCGCCATGACAACCTCCCGATTGCCTTTTTGTTCTTGATACAATCTTACGCCCGCTTCATTGCCGAATGCTGAATGGAAACGTTCAAATTGCAACGTTTCTGGCCTGTTTTGCCACAGCGCTTCCTGCCGATGACGCGGACGCCCGTGCTGAAACGTGTTTAGTCCCAGAAGGTTGCGCAAAACTGTTTCGCTGAAGCGTTTGGCCAGCAGAGCAGGCGGTCAATGTGGTTGACGTGCTGCGTACTTGGCGTTACGCCTTGGTGAACTTTAGGACTGATGGAGCAGCATATGGCAGGCACACTCGTCATCGTTGGTGCGGGCCAGGCCGCCTTTTCCCTTGCCGCCAAGCTACGCGCGTTAAAGGACGAGCGGCCGATTACCATTGTCGGTTCCGAGGCGGTTCTGCCTTACCAGCGCCCACCGCTTTCCAAGAAATATCTGATGGGCGAAATGAGCTTCGACCGGCTGGAGTTTCGGCCTGCCGAATGGTTTGCCGAAAACAATGTCGATCTCCGTCTTTCTACCTGGGTCGAGGAAATAGACCGCAACGCCAAGACCGTGCGCATGCAGGATGGCAGCCGCCTTTCCTATGACAAGCTGGCGCTGGCCACAGGCGCCACGCCCCGCACCTTACCGGCGGGCGTGGGCGGCGATCTGGATGGCGTCCTGACGGTTCGCGACAAACGCGACGCCGACCGGCTGATGGAAGAGATGCAGCCGGGCCGCAAATTGTTGGTCATCGGCGGCGGCTATATCGGGCTGGAAGCGGCAGCCGTTGCCCGGCAGCTGGGGCTGGAGGTCACGCTGATTGAAATGGCGGATCGTATATTGCAACGGGTCGCCTCTGCCGAAACCGCCAGCATCATGCGCGACATTCACCAATCCCGCGGCGTTACGATTCGCGAAAAGACCGGGCTGACGCGTTTGATCGGCACCGACGGGCGCGTGTCTGCCGCAGAGCTTTCCGATGGCACCATGCTGGAGGTGGATTTCGTCATCGTCGGCATCGGTGTGATCCCCAATGACAGGCTGGCGCGCGATTCTGGGCTCGACATCGGCAATGGCATTCTGGTCGATGCCTTCACCCGCACGTCCGATCCGGATATTCACGCCATGGGTGATTGCGCCCTGTTGCCGCTGAACGGCCAGAATGTCCGGCTGGAATCCGTGCAGAATGCCGTGGATCAGGCCGAGGCCGCCGCCGTTGTTCTGGCGGGGGAAGACAAGCCGTACCAGCCTAAGCCGTGGTTCTGGTCCGACCAATATGATGTGAAATTGCAGATTGCCGGTTTTAACATGGGCTTTGACGAGACCCTGCTGCGCCCCGGCCAGCGCGAAGGCAGCCATTCCATCTGGTATTTCCGGCAGGGCCAGTTCGTTGCCGTGGATGCGATCAACGATGCCAAGGCCTATGTCAGTGGCAAGAAGCTGCTCGATACCGGCAAGCAGCCGAATCGCGCTGTTCTTGCCGACCATTCCGCCGATCTGAAACTGCTTCTTGCGTAAAGGACTTCCCATGCCCGTCTCCGAAAACCGCTTCAAGACCGCCATTCATCAGGGCAAGCCGCAAATCGGCCTTTGGCTGGACATGGGTGAGGCCATTACCGCCGAGATCGCCGGAACCGCCGGTTTCGATTGGCTGGTCATCGACGGCGAGCATGGGCCGAACGATCTGCGCAGCATCATCGACCAGTTACGTGCGCTTGCCACATCCCCAGCCGAGCCGGTGGTGCGGGTGCCGACGGGCGAAAGCTGGATCATCAAGCAGCTGCTGGATGCGGGTGCACGCACGCTGCTCATTCCCATGGTCGATTCGGCGGCGCAGGCGCAGGAACTGGTCGCGGCCATGCATTATCCACCGCGCGGAATTCGCGGCATGGGTGCCGTCGTGGCGCGGGCATCGGGTTTCAACACGATCGAGAATTATGCGCAAAGCGCTTCAGACGGCCTATGCCTGTTGGTACAGGCGGAAACGCGTGCAGCAATTGCCGATCTCGATAACATCCTCAAGGTCGATGGAATCGACGGCGTTTTCATCGGCCCGGCAGATCTGGCTGCCGATATGGGCTATCTCGGTCGCATCGATGAGAAGGAAATGCAGGATGTGATCGAAGGCGCGATCCGCAAGATCGTGGCCGCAGGCAAGGCCGCTGGCATCCTGACCTTCAATGAGACCTACAATAAGCGCTATCTGGAGCTTGGCGCGTCTTTTGTGGCTGTGGGTGCTGACGTTACGGAGTTTTCCAATGCCATCCGCGCGCTCTGCGCCCGCTACAAGGGCGGGGAAGCCGTGAAGGCTTCCAGCTACTGATTCTGCTCAATCATCATTGCTGGCATTGAGCTTTGCCGGGTGGATGCCTTCTTCGCCGGAAAACAGAAAGCCCTCGCGGATCAGCCATTCTCTCAAAATGCGCTGGATCGCCTCTTCGCGGCCCAGATTGCTTTCATTGGCAAAGGCGGCAAGGGCGGTTTCCAGTTCTTCGGTAAAATGCATCGCGGTTCTCCCTTAAGATGGTGCTGGAGCATTGGCGTTCCAGAATAGCAAAAAAGGCAAGGAGAGTTATTCTCCCTGCCTCTTATGAATGATTATGAAAAATCAGCGCCAGCGATAAATGCTGCTGCTCTTCTGCTCATTCGCCGCTGTCGCGACGAAATAGCCGAGAGCAAAGCCCAGCGCGCCGACGACTGTCAGCAGCGATGTTGCAGTGCCCGGATTTTCCTTCACGGCTTCAACTACATTGTGGCCCTGCGCCTTCACCGTCTGAGCGGCGGTCTGTGCCACGCGCTGCACACGGCCACGTGCTTCATCAACGAATTCCGAAGCGTCTTCGGACAAAGTGCCCGCACGCGCTGAAACGGATTTGGAAAGCGAAGAAATCTGCGAACGCAGTTCTGCAATCTGATTCTCGACTGTGTCTTCCACAACGTTCAATTTGGTCTGAGCCATTTGAAATCACCTCTTGCTGTTGGTCGAGGTGGTAACGCAGTAGGCCAACGAATGTTCCGCAGTGCAGCGACATTGATATAGGCGAAATGTAGGGGGATTATTTTGATGGCGGATTAGGAAGAACATAAATGCGAACCCTGAAACAATGTGGAAAATCAATATCTTGCGACCATCTTCCAAGCAGCTAGGTAGCGCGCAATTACAACAAGACCGGATTATTGAGATGCATTTAAACGGCATTTCAGCGCAGGGTATCGCAAAAATGCTCAGTATTGGCCGATCATCAGTTTTTCGTGTTATCGCATCTGTGGACGTCTAATTAGGGGAAGAGTTGCATCGGAATAGAATTGAGGACTTTAAATCTACGGTCACTGTGTGCGTGACGGGCAAGGCCGATATCATTTAAAAACCGAGACCGAATCAAATCCACAGCGAATGGGAAATTAGATTTCGAAGAACTCCGCTTCCAACAGGTCGAAGGCTTTTCGAACACCTTCGACCTCCTTATCACCCACCCACAATGCATGCGCGTCTTTGCGCAGCTTATTAACTGTGTTGATAGCAGAAACGACATTCGATCTGCGATCGTCCAGATAAGGCAAGATGTGGAAGTCTTTAAGAAGCATCATCAGATCAGTTAGGTAAAGAGGACTGGTTTTTTTCGACAAAAGGTAAGCTGGTGCGATCGATGGCAGCTCGTCGTAACGACGTCCGGTGAGGTTTTCTTTTAGGGCCGCCTCCCAAACCTCACCTGTCATGGATTTCGTCGAGTGAAAGATCGACGAACGAATCTCGTTCTCTATTTTGTTACGCCGTTGGACGATCTCTGCCCATCGGTTTTCGAGAGTATTCTCTGTCATAGTGAGCGCAATCGCGCGACGGACGGCGTCAAATTTTATATCGTAATCAGCGCCGACGCGCTCGATAAGGCCGTAGCCGATAAGATGATCCACAAGCTCCGGCGCTTCGTTGGTATATTCTATTAGTTCATCACGTTTGCCGGAAACGAACTTTTCCAAAAGAAGCATTTCGGATGGATATGTGTCTTTAAGTTGCCGAAGTATATCGGCCAGATAAGCCACCATCTGTGCTGAAAATCGATCCTTGGCCGCTCTCAATGTTTCACGCGACACACGTGTAGGCCTAGCATTGTTAGAAATCTGATGAATGGTACTACAGACCTGTCGGATAAAAAATGGATGTCCACCATATTCGCTATGCAAGTCCGCGATGATTTCGGGCGTGAATGTTAACCCCATGAAGTGCCCAAGCCGCTCGATCATATCGCGCGTTTCGTCGAACATCAGGCTAGGAATGAAACGCTTCTGGGAGAATAGATACATCGGGTTGGCGACGCCGTTGATCTGAGGTGCTTCTAAAAGATGTGGGCTTGTGCCAACGAGGCATATCGATAGCCGCGCGCCGGGGTCTGATTGTATAAAGGACCTGAGTATTTGCCAAAAATAAACGGACTCGCTTCCTTCACGCCAGTGTTTGGAAGCTGCCGTCTCAGGGGAAATGTTCTCAATCTCGTCGAAAATCAGAAGGATTTTAGTTTTTGCTTGGCCTAGTAGAGACTTCATGTGTTGTGAGAACGTGTCGGAAATTTCGGGAAGGTCTGAGCCGAGACTCGAGATTGTTTTACCGACCCCACATGCATTCCGTACTTCGTTCAGCAAATGGACAAGAAGGCCGTGATAATCACGTGCATGTACTGAAGGGCTTTGGCAATCAATCAAGGTTGCAACACAACCAAACGCCTTTGCTTTTCTGATAATTGCATAGGTCGTTGAGGTCTTACCACTTTTGCGGAGACCAAAAAGGCTGGAGCTTTGACCTGATTTTGCGAGGTCCAACACCGTCTTCACGACGTCCTGGCGGCCGAAGAAGAACGTCTCTTCTCGAAGGGGGTTCTGGTAGCCGAAGAGATCACGAAGCAAATAATTTTTGCGTGTTGCCTCCAGTAACTGGTTTCCTGGTTTCCCGAGGTTCTCGAACGTTGTTGGAATAATGATCGGGTATTCGGGCGTCTGGCTTAGATAGTGACTGACTATAGACTCGATCTTAGTATCAGCACTCACCAAAAAACGAAGGCTTCGATCAATTCTGGCAGAGTCGACGGCGTCGTAGAACTCATCAAACGCTTCCAGTGTGCGAATCTCAAACGCGGGGTAGTCGGCGAATAAAATCACCAGCTCCCTGTCTGCGTTGATATAGACAGAAAAGTCGTCAGTCGGACGGGCAAGTATAGCGTAGTATTGGCTGTTTCCAATCTTCACGGGCATGAACGAACGCGTCACATAGAACTGTCTTGCAATCGATCTAATAGACTGAGCTACCAGTTGCGGATAGGCGTTTAGGTCGACTTCTTGATGGATTCCAGGGCGTGTTGCCAATTACTTGCCTCGTCTGACTATTCTCCCAAACAAGATAAGTTTGCAGCAAGAATGTCAACTCTGAATTGTTCTGATGCCCCGAAACTCTCTGTCGATGTTTTGGGTTTGTTACAGGAAATGCTTGGCCTGCTGCTCACTTACTAGATGTGAGGTCGAGATGCCAATATGGAACCGGTGAGCATGAATGCAAAGACGATATCCAGCCGCGAGTGCGAGCTTAAAGGGGTGAAGCCGGGGCACGCGGCGTTCCTGTTGCGCAGACGGGCCGTGATCTTGATGTCCACGATAACCTGTTGCGCAATTGGGTTCGGCAATACGGCGGCGACCCAAGCAAGTCATTTTCTGGAAAAGGTCAGATGAAGCCCGAGCAGCACCAAGCGCGTGGGAGTCACCTAGTGGTCCTTTCAACAATATTGGTTTGAAGGCAGCTTGTTTTCCGGCCGCGTGCACCAATGGATTATGACCTGTCACCTTTGGACTAGGTCATTGAATGCTAACCCGCTGACACGACCTGACTCGTCAGAAATCGTTGCGACCCCGTGCACTTTCAGGGCGAGCAAAATTCTGTCCAGTGTTTCCTGCGTTACGTTTCCGTCCTTTTCAAGCCTGTAGATCGTCCTTGACGCCACATTCGCCGCTTTAGCTAGCTCAATATGTGTAAGCCCTGTGTAAGCCCTAGCAGCCCGTGCGATGGAGGGTTCAAACAACTTCATGCCATATCCACGTCGTTGCCAGTTCGGTATGATATCGCATTGGGCGGTATGGGCGCCGACGGCGTTGCTCGCCACCTGACACCTACGCCATAGAACAAACCGGACGTAACATCGCCCCATCCCAAGAATTCGACGCCCTGTCGTTCGTAAAAAGACCGAAGGTTAAACGTCGTGGGATTGTCAGCGAGTCCACCCATCTCCAGCAGCCCAATTTTTCGCGAAGGCACGCCCGACAGCTCAGCTATTTCAGACTGTTTTTTGTTCAGAAGAGCTCGTGCAGCGCCAAATGCGACGCCTCTCTGTTCCGTGTGAAACTCGGATGGTGGCGGGGGTAGGACCGGCAGTTGTGAGGGAGTGCGCCATCGGGCGCCAAGCCCCGTCGTTTGTCCAGTCGCTAGATCAACGGTTCCAAGAAACTCTATACCGAGATTTTTGTAAAATGCTTCCAGCCGGACGTTGGCGGAAGCGCCAGAAGAGACCTCCCCCTCTGCGATCCAGACGGCTTTTTGGGTCATCGACGCGCCATTGGCAGCTTCTCGCTGGTTTAGACCAGCAAGCGTACGGGCTACTCGTAGTGCGTCGGCGGACAGAAGCGTTCTCATAGAAACCTAAGGCCGGTTTCCGCGGTCAAAGTCAATTTTCTTCGTTTTGAAGTCTTTTAATTCTTCATAGACTCATGATAGATGCACATATGACGTCATTCTGCCTTCCGGTTTATGTTGGAAAGCAAGGTTGTTGTCACTGATTCGAGAAAATATTGGTCCGATGATAACGCGGGACGACAGCCGCAGCGTGAAGTCGAGACCGGAGTGCAGTCAGCACAGCGGAGAGCTTATCGTGAGTGATTCATCATCAATAGCCTGGTTTGGAATGACCAGGGTACAATTGGTCTACCGACTTAGGCAGTTGGCCGACGAACTTGAGGTCCCGTCGATTTCCGTCAGCAACACGATTCCACGGATCGATCAATGGGCCGTGGCAACGCGAACGGTGCCATGCCTTATTGGTTTTCCCACGTCACATCCAAGTATTTCGGACGGTGAGCCTTTTTACACTAGCGAGCTATTTTATCTTGACCCTCACGAACGGCTCGCGCGTTCATTCTCGCGTTGGTATATTCTCGGCGAGCAGGGCGATCTTGGTTGTTGGGAGCAACAACTTCAGGTGCGCCGATGAGAGCCTGGATTTTCTCCGATCTGCATCTCGAAGTAGACGAAAGCTTCAAATTGGCTGTTCCGTCTGCTGATGTCTGCCTTTGCGCAGGCGATATTCTCGACGGCGGTGTGATCGCAAGCATTCTATGGTTGGGAGAAAACGTCGCCCCTCACATGCCGGTAATTTTTGTACCGGGAAACCACGAATACTACCGTGGGGCCCTTAAAGAAGGCTTAGACTCCGGGTACAAGCTGGCAGAAGCTTATGGCGACGTGTTCCTTTTGAACGGTGACTCTGCCGTACTAGACGGCTATCGCTTTATCGGCACTACGCTCTGGACCGATTTCAATCTGCACAACGATCCAAGAATGGCGATGGCTATCGCTAAGGACGAATTGAACGATTATAGGTCGATAAAGCTCTCTAAAACCCCCTTTAGAAGATTTACGCCGCAAGACAGCCGACACCTGCATAACATGGCAGCTGTCGAAATCGATAACGTCTATAAATCCCAACCTAACAGGCCGACCGTGATCATCAGTCATCACGCACCGAGCCTTATGTCCGTTCCAAGGCTGTTTCTCACGGACGGACTCACTCCGTCATTCGCATCAAGGTTCGAGGATCGCATCCTCAGTTACGAACCTCTACTTTGGGTGCATGGTCATATCCACTCGCCTTGTGACTACATGATCGGAAAGACGAGAGTGGTCTGCAATCCGTTGGGCTACCCAGGGGAGGCATCGCGAAAATCCTTTATTCCAAATCTGGTGATCGACCTTGCTAAACTCGTCAACTCGTAAGAAACGCAGGTCGAAGGGGCGTTCTCTTTGGAAGTTAGAGACCACGGCCCGCCAATCCGAGGTAACCGTTCCGATGCATTTGGCATATTGCGGGATCGCAGCCGCACTTCGCGACCATGTGGCATCGAAGTCATTAAACCTCGTCGTTCTCGTGGTCGAAGCGGCGGATGCCCTCGACACCTTCGTGGACGCCGGTAGGTTGTTTTTAAGGCAGAGCCTTAATCCGAAGAGCTATGCCGACCCGTATGTCCGAGCTGTAAAAGAGAGAAGCAGAGACCGTTCAAGAGATGCCGAAATATTTCGCCGCGCCGCCGAAAACGGCAAAGGAATTCTCCTATGCGCGAGCCTCGACGACGTTGACGAAGACGTGAGGCTGTTTGCGGATGTCGTAACTGAGATTCCTAAGCCCACACCGAACCAGATCACTGCGGCTTTTCGTCTGGAAGGTCACGTTTTGACGCAGGCAGAGCAAGAGATGATCGAGTCAGAAACTTGGACGCGATTGGTTTACGCCTTTCAACCCGGTCGGCCCGTGAAAAGTGGCCTACGTCGATTACGTGAAACGGCGCTCGGGACATCAAAACCTCGGGCGACCTTTTCTATCAGCGGCCCCACGCTCGCGGACCTTGGTGGCCTGGGTGCCGCGAGAGACTGGGGGCTTGAACTCGCGCGCGATCTGATCGATTTCAAAGCGGGCCTTATATCATGGGATGATGTGGATAACGGTGCGCTAGTCTCCGGTCCGCCAGGAACGGGGAAAACGCTTTTTGCCGAGGCGCTGGCGCGAACATGTGGTCTTCCTATCATAGTGGCGTCAGCTGCCCAGTGGCAGGCCTGCGGCTATCTAAACGATCTCTTGAAGGCTATGCGGGATAGCTTTCAAGAGGCGCGATCGCAAGGTACGGCGTTGCTGTTCATAGATGAGCTCGACGCCATCGGCAGCCGGGCGGTCGCCGATAGCCATCATATGGATTACAAGCGACAGGTGATCAACGGATTGCTGGAGTTACTTGATGGATTCGCGCGTCGCAGTGGAGTGGTTGTGATTGGCGCTACAAATCATCCCGAGAGTATCGACCCCGCGATCTTGCGCCCGGGAAGGCTCGATCGTCACTTCGAAATTCCGCTGCCCGATGCGAGCACCCGTCAGCAAATATTCCAATTTCATTCCGGATTCGTAGTGCCGCAAGATCAAAAAGAAAGGTTCAACCGCTGGACTGAGGGAATGTCTGGCGCAGGCTTGCAGCAACTTGCGCGGGACGGCCGTCGAGCCGCGCGCCGAGAAGAATCGCCATTTGTTTTCGAGCATATCGTGCAGATTGCGAAGCCTTTGATCGATCTTCCCGCAGAGCATATACGTGTGGCTGCCTACCACGAGGTCGGCCACGCAATCGTGGGCCTCGAGTTGGGATTAGAGCTTCGAAGTATTAGCATCACCAACCAGGTATTTTCTGAAGGCATTTCAACGCTCGGGGGAGCCCAGTTCACGGCGCCGAGATTCCCGATGAAGACACGGTCTTACTTTCTCGATCAAATCGCCGTGCTTATGGCTGGGATTGCCGCAGAAACTTTGGTCTTTGGCGAATTCACAGAAACCGCCACGAGCGATCCGAGATCAGACTTGAGTAGAGCGACTGCGCTCGCAACAAAGATAGAAGCCTGTTTCGGAATGGGGAGCACACTTGCTGTAAACCCTATCGCCGAAAAAGACCTTGGTCGTGTGCGGGCCAACGACTTCAAGCTTCGTGCTGCTGTCAGTGAAATCCTCGACAGCGAATTCGATAGGGCGAAATCAATTCTAGACCTCAGAAATAAAGCGCTCAAAGAGATCGCTGAAACCTTTATCGAATCGCGCGCGATGAGCGCCACCGAGGTCATTTCCTTACTCAACAGTTATCCCGCGGGAGCCAAACGATGAATGCCGTTGACGTAGACGGAGAAATTTTTAATCACCACTTTCGGCGCATAATTTCGTTAGTCAATGTGATTAGCGTCCCGGAGAAGCGCTATGTCGTCTGCAGTCTCGGGCATGAAAGAGATAAACTCGTCTGCAGTCACTGGTCCGAGATTTAGTTTCTCGATCAGGGCGCGGTCCCGCTGGCCCCAAAGAATCGCTATTCCCTTGGGAGCTAATATGTCTCTCGCACCACCATTCCTGCGTATGCGCTTCAGTGGGTCCTGCTGCTGTGCCAGCGCGGTGACTTGATGTCGCGATATCGGTTTGCTCTGGACCGCTTCGAATAGCGCTGCGATCCGGGCCGTGCCACCGCCTGCCGCCATAATCCTATTGCGTTCAGTAACAGACAGAACCTCGAAGAAATTTGGCGGGTAGGGGTGCTGTCGGAGTATCCACCAGATGTTGATGTGCTGGGATGCCGACAATTGCCCTTTACCGTCTTGATTAGTGCTGAGGCGAAGATATCCAGGACGACATATTACAATACCTACGTCACAAAGTGCAGTTTTCTCGGACGAACGGACAAGCAAAGCCGGGTGCCCGACAACCTCACGCGGTAGCATCCAATCTCTTGCAGTAGTATTTTTGATGTCAATCTCGACACCATCGACCAACATATCGAGCGTGGCACCTTTCGGCACCGCCAAATAGTTTCGCAACAGTATCTCAACTTTTGTCCCGACGTAGGTCTTCTCTGTTTTCTCAGTTTCGCTCAAGGTAAAGCGCCCTGTCCGGGGAGCATCAATGACTTCGTCAAACGCCTGCCGCAGAAGTGCAGGTATGTTAACAGAGAAGGCTTCATAGCCACCCGCACATCTAAGGATCGCCGCCACGAGGGGGGATACAGTGGGGTAATCAAGATGTGACGAATCAAGCGGAACCTGTGACATGCCCCAGGATCGCCAGACATAGTTAGCGGAGTGTTAACAGTCAGCCGACCAAGGAAGAGACCGGATAACTCGCTCGGGTCTCAATCGCCTCTCGAAGCTTTAATGCCACGGCTCTCGCGACTGGCGGCGGGAACGCGTTGCCGATCTGGCGATATGCAGCCGTCTTTTTGCCATGGAAACGCCAGCTGTCATCAAACCCTTGAATTCGAGCAGTCATACGCACCGTTAGTCGGGGCATGCCGACGAAATCCCGCTCGGGCGCATCATCTGCAATGGATTTGCCATTTACACCGAGCGTCGCCCAAGCCGCGCGCGCACGCGTCGGGCCAAGGTCTGGACCGCCATGTTTCTTAGAACCACCCACCAAAGTCGGCCCGACGTCGTTTGCTCGTTCGGCCCATGCCTTAGCCCCACGCCAACCATTGGTTTTCATGAGATCAAGGAGAGTCGCGCCAACTGTCGGCGCGTCGGATGGGGAAGGCGTCGGCCAGGAAAAGTGGTCTTTAATGTCGTCCCGAAGTGCTACGATGACAACCCGTGGACGAAGTTGAGGAACGCCGTAGTCCGAAGCGTTAAACAAACGCCAATGGGCCTCGTATCCGAGCTTCTTTAGCTCACCGCGAATGAACCCGCGATAGTCCTCGAACACTGCCCCCAAGAAGCCGCGTACGTTCTCGATCATGATACCCTTAGGCCGTGTTTCGTCCACAAGGCGTATCGCAGCAGGAAACAAATTTCGCTCGTCATTTTCGCCAAGTTGTTTGCCTGCAATTGAAAACGGCGGGCACGGCAGTCCGCCAGCAAGCAGATCGATGCCTTTGTACATCGTGCCAGTGAACGACCTCAAATCTTCCTCGTGGATATTCCAATCCTTCCGATTGAGGCGGAGCGTCTCGCAGCAGTCTTTGTCAATCTCGACAACGCCTGAATGGTCGAAACCCGCAAGTTCAAGACCTCGTGCCTGACCGCCAGCCCCGGCACACATCTCGAGGGAAGTAAGGTTCATCAGGCAACTCTCCATAAAGGAACATATCAAGAACATTCGCTTCGTAGCACGACAAGATGTCAGGCGCAACGATTCACCAAGCAGGTTATCTCTACATGTTTTCACAAGGCTTAACCGGGGGAACGGAGCAAGAATCCACACATTTACTTCTGTGCGATTTTTTGACGCCTAGCGGCCCTTGTCCGTGATGAAATCCTCAGAAAACGTCTCGGGTGGTCATTTTTGGGTCGCGACGAAGTAATGATAAACATGTAGCAACTAAGCTTTTTATCTGGATTGAGTAGTCGACTATTACAGAAAGCGGTTCTCCAGGAAGACGCGAAACGGCTTCATCATGCCAACCGCAACCGGATTTTTTTGCCTTGCACGGATCAATTTAAGGGGGGGGGAGGATAAGTTGCGGAGCATCCCATAGACGCCACCTTGGCTAGAGCAGTTTTTTCTGATCTCTATCATCGGGGTTGCGACGATTCATGGGAGGGGCAGGGGAAATGGAAATGTTTGCAAAAGGCTCAGAGTGGCGGCAGTGGGACCTCCATGTCCATTCACCGCTGTCCTTTCACTGGGAAGGACCCAGAATTGAGCCGGGAAAAGAGGACACGGTTATCGACCAGATGGTCGACGCTCTGAACGAGGCGTCCCCGACCGTTTATGGCCTCATGGATTACTGGACATTCGATGGTTGGTTCGCTTTGAAGAAACGGCTTTCTACACCCGGGGCACCCGCACTGAAAAAGGCAGTGTTTCCAGGGATCGAACTACGCCTGATTGCGCCATTTGACGGCCGTCTCAATGCTCACGTGATTTTTTCCGACAAGATCGAAGATCAAGTTTTGATCGATTTCAAAGGTAAGCTGAAGCTGGCGCTCGGTGATCAGCCGTTATCCGATTTTGCATTGCGAAACTACGCACGCACTGCCGATGTGGACAAACTGAAACTTCACGGTCTGGCTGTCGAACGAGTCAAGACCGATGATGCCTATGCGTTGCAAGCGGGATGTAAGATTGCGGAGATCACTGCTGAGAGCTATCGCGATGCGATTGCGTCTGTTCCCGAAGGCATGGCCCTCGGCTTTATGCCCTTCGACACAAATGATGGTTTGAGTAAGGTCCATTGGGATAAACACTATGCCTACGCCCTTGGATTATTTAAGACTTCTCCGATCTTCGAGGTGCGGAATCCAGACACCGCCGCTGCCTTCGCCGGCGTCCGTACCGATAAGAACGACAAGTGGTTCGACCAGTTCCAGGCTTCTCTAGGCGGCGTCCCGCGCCTCGCTGTTTCTGGAAGCGACGCCCACAAATTCACTGGGACGCCTGGCGACAACAATGACCGTGGGTATGGCGATTTTCCCTCGGACCGCATTACGTGGATCAAAGCCGACCCTACCTGGAAAGGCCTGCTTCAGGCCCTTAAAGAACCCGCTCTGCGGTCATTCATAGGCGAGTTGCCTTCCAAAATAAGGACGATCCGCGAGAACAGCACTTACTACATAAGCCGCGTGACCGTGACAGCCGAGCACGAAAAGTATTCCGACACTTGGCTCGACGGCACGGATATCCCACTTAACGAGGACCTGGTTGCGATTATCGGTAACAAGGGAAGTGGGAAGAGCGCCTTGGCCGACGTAATCTCGGCGGTAGGTGACTCGCAGCAGCACCAACACTTTTCGTTTCTCAAAACACGCCGCTTTAAAGGCACGTCTGGTGATCCGGCCAAAGGATTTTCCGGTGAGCTCAGTTGGCTTTCGGGTAATCCACTAAAACGCAACCTCAACGTTATCGCTGATCCGTCCGCAGTGGAAATGGTTCGCTATATTCCCCAAGGGCGTTTCGAGGCGTTGTGCAACGCCCATGTCGAAGGACGATCAGACGAATTCGAGCACGAACTTCGCGCGGTGATTTTCGCGCATGTTCCGAATGAGGTCCGACTGGACGCCTCTGATTTCGAGCGTTTGATCGAACGGCAGGAAGCGTCATCACGGGCGAAATTGAACGAACTGAGGCGCACCCTCGCCACGCTCAACGAGGAGATCGTAGACACAGAGGAGCAGATGCGCCCCTCCATGCGGATGGCACTTCAAAACCAGCTGAACTTGAAGAGGCAAGAGAAGAAAGCTCATATCGCGACGAAGCCGACAGAAATCGTTGCGCCAACCGGGGGATTGTCGCCCGTGCAGGAAGCCGCAACGGCACGCATAACAGAGATTGCCTACGAGGTATCTCAGATGGACGAAAAGCTCGCGGCTGCTACGAAAGTGAAAGAGCAGGAAGCTCGTCGCCGACAGGCAATCGCTAATTTGCAAAGTCGTATCGAAATTTTGAAGTCACAATACGCTGATTTCTTGGCGACAACGGCGTCCGACTGGAGCGATGCCAACGTCAAGGTCGACGACGTCGTGAGATTTACAATCGACGACAAGCGACTGATCGCCGAAACCGCGAAATCGACAACCACAGAAAAGGCGGTCAGTTTGCAGAGCGCGATGGACGAGGCTCCCAGGGCTCGACTGCTTGGTGAGAAAGCGCAATTGACTGAGACACTTAATGCCCCCCAGCAGCAGTACCAAGCCTATTTGGGACAGTTGAATGTATGGCAAAATGCGCTTGGCGATATCGAGGGGACTCCGACGAGCCCAGAAAGTGAAAGAGGGCTTGAGGCCCGTCTCGATCATTTGGCTTCCCTACCGGAACAGCTCGAAGCACAGCGGGCCAAACGAAGCGAAATCGCGAAAGCGCTCCACGGTGTCCTCGACGAGCAGCGTGCATCCCGCGCCGCCCTTTTCGCGCCCATACAGAGCTTGGTCGAAGGGAACAAGCTGATCGGTGCCGAGTATAAGCTCGAATTTCAGGCGCGCTTGACCGGGGCGCTATCGGACTTCACCGATAAGGTTTTCAGTCTCGTCAAACAGCAGTCGGGCGTTCTTCGTGGACAGGTCGAGAGCAATGCGTCTCTAAAGGCTGTCCTCGACGGTGTCGATTTCGCGGATGCGGACAAGACAGTTCAGTTCGTCGAGAAAGTTCTGGAGATGATCAAATCGACCTCGGTTGACGGCGATATGTCTGTGATCCTTCGGAAGGATCAGAGCGCCCGAACCCTTTACGACTACATGTTCGGACTTTCTTACTTGGAACCGACATACACGCTACTTTTCCAGGACACCCCAATCGAGCAGCTTTCTCCAGGACAACGAGGCGCGCTGCTGCTGATTTTCTACTTGCTGGTCGACACCAAACGAAATCCGATCGTCTTGGATCAGCCGGAAGAAAATCTCGACAACGAGACAATCGTAAGTCTTCTCGTGCCTGTGGTCATCGAAGCCAAGAAGCACAGGCAGATCATCATGGTGACCCATAACCCGAATCTAGCGGTAGTTTGCGATGCTGAGCAAATCATCCACGCCACCTTCACCCGGGCGGATGGTCAGCGGATAGCGTACCATTCAGGCTCAATCGAGAATGAGGAAACTAATCTTCGTGTCGTTGACATTCTCGAAGGAACGATGCGTGCGTTCTCCAATCGTGGAGGAAAATATCACAGCCATTGAGGCTGCTATCGCCTACGAGCAGGTCAGCTTTAAGGGTAATCAACCGTCCGTTTGGTCATCTTATTCGAGGTTTCGTGGCACAATGACCACGAGCTGTAGGCCGCTCCTGACGCTATCGCAATGACACTGACCAGCAACTAACGGTGCGCTGCGTCGATCCGCGCTGTATCACCAGACGGCAACTTAGGAGCCCTTACGGCCAAATCGCGGCAACAGGGGACATTGGTTTGCGCGTAACCCGGCATGAGAAGGAAAGCTACTTTCTAAAATGCAGTCTTGAGTCACGCTTCAGATGATTTGGAAATCCATTTTGGCAACTGGACCTAGTTGTTCCAGTCCACTAGATTGACCTCCGAATAAAGCTTGGCCGCGTAAGCTTTGTCGACCTGATGGGCGTGCGCGATAAGGCCCATGATATGACGACGCATCCCTATCAAAGACGAAAAACCGCGATTAGCGCGATGCTTTTCGGCTCCAATATCGGAGTGCAAAAGCGCGTACAGATGAGTTTCAATATTGTTCCGAAACGACTTCGGGAGTTTCGGCTCGCCCCGGTCGATTAACACTCCAAGGAGGATTTTCCTTCCTCCTGGAGCTGCAATGCTAGTCTTTTGCCTGTGCACCACAAGTCCGGCTGACGCAAGGGACATTTCGATTAACTTCACTAGCTTCATAGCGTCACCACGCCTGGCTTTATCTGACCTCGAAAATGCCAAATCGTCAGCGTAGCGGGTATAGCTCCACCCCGAGTTCGTCGAGATGCGTTTCACCTTTCGGTCGAGAGTCTCGACAGCACGGTTTGCAAGCATCGGACTAGATGGGGCGCCCTGCGGCAAATGTCCCGCCGACTTCGCGCTATAAGGTCCGCGCCCAACTCGACCGCGATGAGCACGTTTGCCTTGATTATGATGGTCGGGCAGCCGGGTACAGATGCGTGCCATCTGGAATGATAGGAGCGCGCCGTAGCCGAATGTCCTGAAAACACGATAAACAGCGACTTCAGAAATTGACTCAAAAAACTGGCGCACATCCATTTTGACAAGCCATTTGGCATTTGCGTGTACTGCCGCCGCACCCCGAAGGTCGCGATCTTTAGTGAACGCGAAACTCGCTTGGTGCGAAGGCGTGACTTGAAGGATATTCTGAGCGATCCAACGCTGCACTCGCATCAAACGTGCGTCTGGTACGCAGATTGTTCGATAACGCCTTGACTGAGCAGGCACTAAGTTCGCCACGCCGCGTTTCTTAACTCGGAAAACCCTATAGGCGTCAACTTTTCGGTGAGCCACCTCTGCTAGAAAGTCAGCATTAACGTCCGCAAGATGCGCCAAATGATTCAATGTGAAAATAACAGGTAAGTCGGGATGAACACACTTAACAGCTGCGGCAGCCGCTATGCACGATTCAATCGTCACCTTAGCTCGGCCAGCAATATTGGCTCCGCCGATGAAGGTCTGAGGGTCCCAACGATGAGCCATCTACTTTAGCGCGGCCCTGGCGGCGCAGGATCGTCCGTCAAAACGAGCCTCCGAGGAGGTTGCCCGAAGGGCAATTATGGACGATCCTGCGTGGACCTGCATTCTTGTGCTCTTTCAGCGGCAATAGGAAACCCTATTCCCCACGATAACGAATTCGTATCCATTATCCTGGCCACCCTTTCGGATGACGATAGCTAGATGCTATCGTGGAACCCTCAAGGCTTCAGGATAATACGGTTGAAGATTCGTTTCAACTAACGGTTTGCTTCTCTCAGCAACCCCTCCTGCACTGAGAAAGGTATACCCCTTATCAGTAAGCCGTCCTGATTGATAAATTAGCCCCTGTGCTAATCCTTTTCGAAGGACATCCATAAGGGCTGGGACGGCCATCCCAGTTCTTGCAGCAAGCGCCATTTCTGAACCTCTATGCCATCGACCCTTGAGTAAGCTGAGTACTAAGATCATCTGCCGCTCTTCGGCGGTGAGGGATGGCTGTAGTTCGACGCCATTGCTGGCAGCCGCCTCGTCTATGATTTGCGACATCTGACGGACGCCAAATAGGCTATTAAGAACGGAAGGCATTGGACCGTCATACAGCGCGCTCCAGGTACCACTGCTTTGGTGAATAATCGCTGGCGTATTGTTTGGGATACGATAGCTGAAAGCGATCAGCGCCGCTTTGTCGCCATAGCCGGAACGTCCTGCTCCACGTCCCGAAGCTGGGCCGTACGTTCCTATCAAGCTGCGCCACGCGTAATAGTATGTCGAAGACAGTTGCCAATCCACAACGGGCGCTATCCACTCGCTCACGACTTCTGGCCGAAGACGGTGCATACGGACTTGGCTGATGCCCGAACTGGTCGCCGCTGCTGCGACGACGCGAAATTTCACAAGCTTTCTCGACACCCATGATCGAACGGAAGGCACAGCCCAGAATTTGTCAAGCATTGTCCTAACGCGCCTGCCAGAGCCGATGAAGTCAGTCAGGATAATGATCTCGCCAGCGGGTGATGTCTTACCGCGCAGAGCATCAGGACCTGGATGGTTCATAAACACCTTGGGCCATGCATCTTTCTGCTGTGAAGCGAGAAAAGCGATGGGGCCCTCGCTTCCAACTCTTGAACGGCCCCGCGGGGGGTTAACGGCGGGCGGCCCTGCCCGACCTTCAGCGCGTCGACGCAGCTTACCACGACCGTCAGCGATAAGAGCGCTTCGAAAGATTGCAGCCTCCGCGAATTCACGTTCTGCGTAAAGAGCTATACGTTTCTTCCGATGACGCAATCCCGTAGCGATTCTATCCAGCGCAGTTCGGATAGACGTCGCAACTTGCTCCTCGTTAAGCAACAGCATCGCATCAAGCATCGCTGCCGCTGCCACTTGGTCTGCAGGCGCAAATTGTGCAACCCATGCTCGACCGGTTACAGTTTTACTTAATGTCGCTGGAGCAGGAATTTTGCATGACCCATGATAAACAATCGGTGGCAATAGGTAGCCATGCCAGCATTTTTTTTGCAACCGCCTTCATTGCCTCTTTTTGCGTGAGGCAACTTCAGAGTGTTGATTGCTACTGAAAACTGACCCGGCAGCGCAGTATACGGCATCATGTTTTGCTGCCGGACGTAGTGAATTGGAAGTTGATGACGTCGCAAACTTGTCTTGGTTAGCGAGACGATATGCCCAGAGTCGCGCTCAAGCAAGTCAATGAGGCTATCCTTCATTTCGCGTCTGCAATGGTCCATTGCGGTTGTGGAAGGCCACATCCTTACTTGGCAGGTGACGTTCCCATTTTCGTCATTCGTCTCGCATTGACAGTTTGTTGAAGGCAGCCATTCCTCCGGTCATTTTGCACTCAAACTCAGCGTGAATTTGAGACTTTGCGTCGTGTGGCCAAAAGTTGCGACCGCCTTCAGTTAAATATAGCGTTCGCGAGGGTTCGGAGATGGGCAGAAAACGATCGAATTTGGTCGATTGTTGCGTTGTGTGTTTCGAGCTAAGTAACTGTTAAATCGCAGTTGGACGGAATCTCTGATCAGGGAGCTGTCCGTGAGTTTAGGGAGCGAAATGCCGCGTATTCCAGTCGAATCCAACATTCCAATTTACCTCGCATTGTCGCGCGACGCGGCGCTGCAGCGTCCTATTCGGGCGCGCGCGCTGGTGATTGTTCCAGATGCCGGCGACTGGAATGACTTCGGGTTTAGGCTCGGTGCCGATTTGCACCTCATAGGAATCGACGGTGCCGAAGGTCCGCTCCGTATGCGGCTTTTGATCCGTGGTTGGAATGTGTTGCGGAGCTATTTGATCGACGTGCTTGATCGGGGTGAAGCCGAACAACGGGTGAGGCGGCGCATTAGACACATCACCGAGCCTTTCGTTTCGGTACTGGAGAGCGAAAACGACTATCGGGCGCTCGTCCAAATGCTGGGCTTCCACGATAGCATCGGTTGCCTACGGCATATGCATGATGCGGTGCTCGTCAGGTTGGAAAACGAGGCGGAGGATGAGCAGACACGCGCACTTACCGGCACGGACGACTTCCATCAGGGCGCCCTTCGATACGAGGCCACTTGGGTCGCCTTCCGCCAGGCCGATCGGTTTTTGACGCCCAATCGTCCGCCGGATGTCGACGATGCGGCGGACTCGTTTGCGGTGGAAGCCAACCTGCGCGGCATGAGTGGCATACATACGCTTGACGCTGATTTTGGCGAAGCCTTCCCGTTGTCGCGCCGTCTGCTCGTGTTGGTCGGGCAAAACGGTACGGGCAAAACAAGGTTGTTTAAGGCAATGATTGACGGTTTGCGTACCGCGCCCCCTTGGGAAGATGAATTCAGCGTCGATCGCGCCGCCACTTTTGAGCCGAGGCCGCGTTTTTCAAGACTGATCGTCTTTTCGTCGGTGGCCTCTGACCCATATCCACAGTCGCTCCCTCCTTGGGAAGGAATCGACTACCGCTATCACCGAATGATTGGCTCCTTCGGTGGAGAGGGCGGCGGCCTGACTATGGCGCTAGTCGATTGTCTGCGGACCGACAGCGATACGCAGGTCTTTGGGCTCACGAGGGCAATGGCTCTATTGAACTCCGTGCTTGAGCCGCTTGGCATTTCAGACAATTTGTTGGTCGAGCTAACTGAAACGACTGAGCCAGACACGCTGCCACCCCCGACGCGCATTGACGGCCGTGCATACTTCCCCGTGTTCCGCCGCATGAATGAGCAGCGCAACCTTCAGCTCTATGCCCGTATCAATACCGCACGCCCACCGATCGTCATGACTGGTAGCGGGCGTCCTCGCAACTTGAGTAGCGGTGAAGTCGCGTTGCTCCGCTTTGCAGCCTATGCGGTCGCCTCTCTGCGCCGCGGGACCATTTTCTTGTTCGACGAGCCCGAAACACATCTTCATCCCAACTACATTTCTCAATTCATGGAGATGCTCGACCGCTTACTCGAACAATCGGGGTCGATTGCGCTGATCGCAACCCACTCAGCTTATGTCGTGCGCGAAGTGCCGCGAAGACGGGTACGGATAATAACGCGCGACCCTCAAGACGAGACGATCATGATCGATCCGCCAACAATGCAGACGTTTGGCGCAAGCATCGACACGATTTCTCAGTTTGTATTCGGTGATGTGGGCCCCAAACACAGGTTCCAAAACGTCATCGAGCAATATTTAGAGGATCATCCAGACGCCACTCTGCGTCAAATCCGCCGAAGATTCGAAGCCGATCTTAATCCGGAAACCCTATCCTACATTGCGGAGCTCTTCGAGCAGCGGGAGCGACAACTATGAAGCACCTTCCACTGCCGCCCGGTGCTGGTGATGGAGTCATCTTACGGCAGTGCGGCAAGCTTGGCTGGGGTGGTCGGCGATCGCTCTGGTTAGCTGCGGCTGCGAGATATCATAAAGTCGGTGGCAATCCCTGGCGAATAAAACCAGCTGGCTTCACTGGGGCGGATGCAACTGCTCTTTCTGGATTATATGACAGCCGCGGAAGCTCGGGTCCGATTGCACGAATACGGCGGCCGGCTACCCCCTTTCAAAGCTGTCCGATGTGCGGTTCGCTCGGTGGACGGTCGCTCGATCATGCACTTCCACGCAGTCTTTTTCCCGAATTCTCGATCCTTCATGAGAACCTCGTACCAGCGTGCACAATGTGCAACAGCGACGAGAAAGGAAGAACCTATCGCGGCGTTCGCCGCCCAGATCGGTTCATCCACCCCTATTATGATCGTTGGGCATCGCGCGCTCTATGGCGTATCCAATTCGAGCCCGATCTCGATATGTTGCAATTCACACCCGTCTCCCTGCCGACGCTTGCGCATCGCCGTCGTCGTATAGTCGACTTCCATGTGCAGAAGCTTCTAGGAAAGGAGTGGCGCGACTCTGTGCGGCGCGAATGGGGGGCGCTGCCCGCCAAATTGCGCAGGCGCGTTGGCGCGTCCCCAAACGTGGTCGCGATGCGTGATGAGCTCAAAATCCGACTGCAGGACGCGATTGACTGCTACGGCATTAATTGCTGGGACGCAGGTTTTTTGCGCGGGGTCCTCGCCAATCCAGCCGTAGTAACAGAGTTGATTTTGCGGATTCATGCGCTTCCGGCGTGAGCATCTCTGAACCGCCACACATGGTGCCGCAATGGTCTAACCTACGCTTCTGCAGCCGTACAATAATGTAAAAAGCAAGGAACGCCTATGTTCCTGCTCGTCCCACACACAATTTTACAAAATCTATTACGCTACCGATTTAGTTCCGTTACAATTTTTTGCGCAGATAGTTTGAATCTCCATCCTGCGTCTGAATTTCATGCATTTATTACGCACCGCTCATAGGAGCATTTTTGTCGTAGGAAGAGACCTACACCGGATGTTCGCAATCGATGATTTCTCAATGGATGCAGTCAAACCGCACTTCTACAAAAAATTGAAAACCTAAGGTCTTTCTCAGAAGACCCCAACGATATTTTCCTGCGCATCCAAATTTTTTTCAAAGCGCGAGGTCTATCATTGCATTTTTGTTTTAATTAATGATTTCAATAGTTTGTTGACTCATTTTAAGAAATTTGTTTCACTGTAGGTGCAAACCCCGAGGCTGTGATGTGGCGAGAGGTCAGCAGTCAGATACTGGGTCCGGTAACCGAGGTGGTACGCATGACCATCGATTACGAAAATGGAAATACCAAGGGTCAAGACAATCGAACAGGAACAATGGTGGTGCGCACCGTTGGAGATTGTCAATCACCACGCCGCTACCGACACCGGTCCAAAACCGCGGCGGTACCGGAACATACCTACGAGCCGACCGCAGACGTCCACTCGGCTATCTTGCAAAGACTAAATCAGATTTGCCGACTAAACGCGTCGAAATGGACAGTGTCTAACTCGGTTGCTCTACCTGCTCGCGCTACAGAGCGAGAGATTACTGCGATCGCAACAATCTTGAAAACCAAACCAACACGCTGTGTTTAACGGAGTTAGACAAATGAAAAAAGCAATCAATGGATCAAGTTCTTCGGCGAAAAAGTCAAAGGGTCGGCCTTCCAGAAACGTGTCCGCTGCCGCCAGTCCTCTCCACACGGAAACGAGAAATCCTCTGCAAGATTTCATCTCTGACGTATTTACTCGGAAGGCCAAAAAAGAAAGTACGGCGGAGCGCAGAAAGCGGCAGGCAACTCCAACCGGTTTATCGATAGTTTCCGCCCCGAAGGCTACCGTTCGTGCAGCACTGTATGTTCGTGTCTCCAGCGACCGAAGTGTTCGAAGCGATCTTTCAATGCCGGACCAAGAAAGCCAGCTTCGTAGATTTTGTGATCAACAAGGGTGGGAAGTCGTTGCTGTCTACTACGAGCCAGGAAAATCTGCGAAATCGACCGCTCGTAGAGAATTCAAGAACATGATCACAGACGCGTCTTGTGAAGGCGATCCGCCCTTTGACAAAATCTTGATTCACAACACGTCGAGGTTCTCTCGTTCAACTAGGGACTACATGGTTTTTGAAGCGCTCTTACACCAGAAGAATGT
Source organism: Hyphomicrobiales bacterium (assembly GCA_900473205.1). GTDB lineage: Bacteria > Pseudomonadota > Alphaproteobacteria > Rhizobiales > Rhizobiaceae > Agrobacterium. The sequence goes on along the minus strand of UCLB01000010.1, from coordinate 54,737 downwards.
CGAAATACTTTCGATCACCCAGAGCTTTTCAAAGGACGCTGGTGGTATGGTGGCAATGCGATTGACCAACCTCATGGACGAGTTTTATTCGCTACGGTCGTCAGTCGATTCAACGCGTGCCCGAAGACGCATGGTTGATAAGGGATTTTGGCCGGGGGGCGTTCCTCCCTACGGTTATGAGTGCGTAGCCAGTCCAGAAAATTCACAACGCTCGATTTTGCAGATCAACCAGCAAGAAAGTGTCCTCGTAGAAAAAGTGTACTCCTTGGCGGTGTATGGCGATGGAACCAGCGGGCCACTGGGTGTGAAAGGTATCGTTAGATTGATAAATGCTCAAGGGTACCGAACCAGGAATGGATCGACCTGGGCCGCACAGGGCCTCCATCGGATTCTTACCAACTCTGCATATTACGGAGATTATTTTTGGGGGGTTAGCCAAGTGGAACATCAGTTTCAAGAAAGACAGGAGGCGTTACGGCTGAAAGTGCCGGAAATCATATCCAGAGCCGATTTTGACAAAGTTCAGGAAATGTTTGAGGAGCGGAACCCTCGAAAGGGCGGTGCCAAACTTGTGGGCAGTCCGCTTTTGCTGTCCGGCATTGCCAGATGCGCGTGTGGGGCATCCATGACTCTTGGTACGGGAACAGGAAAGCTCGGCAAGGTATATCGCTACTACAGGTGCAGTAGCGATAATAGAGGTACAAACCTCATTGCCCCAAACGCAGCCCATAAAAACATCTGCCCTCGCCCCAGAGTCAGAGAGGACATGCTCGATGCGGTTGTGTTGGAGCAGGTCAAAGATCAAGTACTCTCCTCGGAAAGATTGCTTGAACTGCTTACCAAATTAAGGGAGAGGCAAACGCTGGCCAGGGAACGTGAAAGCGGGCTGGTTCCTGAGTTGCGCGCGCGCATTAACAAAGCGGAAGTGGCACTAACGGGCCTATTTGCAATCGCCAAGCAAATACCATCCGTCGCTGACCAAATTCCCTATCAGAATGACGTGACAGCCGTCTCAATTGAACTCAGGGCGGCGAATCAGATGCTTTCGGACATGCTTCGCAAAAGTTCTAATTACGCGAGCGAGATAACGCCCGAGAGCGTCGACCTTTTCCGACACGATATTCTGGAAGTTCTATTCGGAGAAAACAGAAAAGTCGCAAAAGTATATCTGCGCTCGATTGTGGCAGCGGTAATTGTCGGAAAGAATCACATCGACATTCAGGGTTTCATCTCTGACCTGGAGGACGGGGTCGATCAAGCACGCCTAAGTCAGCTTAATCCGTCTGTGTCAGGGGTTCGTACATATGAACGCAGATGGCGGAGAGGATGGGATTCGAACCCACGATACGCTTTTGACGTATACTCCCTTAGCAGGGGAGCGCCTTCGACCACTCGGCCACCTCTCCGGTAGAGGGGTGATTAGGTTCTTTCACTTTTCAAATCAAGCGCTTTTTCAATCTCATCGAGCTTTTCCGTATTTTAGTTACTTCCAGTTCCTCGCGGTTCGAAACGTAAAGCAGATTAAGGCTGAGGAGGTGAAAACGTGGCATTCACGGCGCCGCCGGATCATCTTTTTCTGCTGAACACTCCGATCAACAACTCTCCAGCTCTTTCCCATCCAGACAAATTCAGCCAAGGTTCCGCCATTATATGCAGTTTTCACCAGATTGATACTGTTACACATGATCATCACCGTCGCATCGCGATATAGCTGAACGGCTTGGTGCAAAAGTCTCTTATTCGAGGGACTGCTACATGCAGTCTAACAAGTACGTTTCCGCTTATTGGAATCGTCTGATCCATGCATCGTTTGGTCTATCTCCCGCACGACGTTCGATCCGTCCTTCGCGCCGATCACTGCCGCGATTATAATCGCGATTGTAACGATCGCGGCGATCGTAGTCTCTAAAACCTCTATCACGATCGTAAGACCGATAATACACTCCAGTGAAATAACCTCCACTGCGGTATCCACGGTCATCAACACATCCGCTTAGGATGCCGACGGATATAAGGCAAATCGCTGCGTTCAAAAGTTTCATTGGTTTTATCTCCCTTAAGTGAAGGCTAACGTGCATAACTATTTCCGGTTCCATGTTGCCCGAAGCAACATCGGCTCGTTAGCAGATACTGGACGGTCCGACCTTTCCGTAGATATCAAAGTCACCATGACTTCGAGGTTGGATGTGGAAAAAATTCCGGGTTCGATTCGAACTACGACGAATTGAGCAGTTGATGATTCTGTCGCCAACGGATGCCTCACACGACTGTTTTGGTCTAAATCGAGATCAGCGGGGCGATGGGATCATGCGCTCTAGTGCAAACCAAACGGCAAAAATCGTGTGGTTTTGGTAGCCTATCCTATGTTGCCCGCCCTGTGGGTTGTTTTCCACCACGCTATAAGCACCAGATTCAAAAGAGATATTTTAATATCTTGTAAACCTTTGTCATAGTTCACGGACCCGAATGTGTGTTTTTGGCAACATCTTGAGATGAAGCAGCTTGGGAAACCTGTCATAACTGCTTTTGCCGATTGCAAGCGCGGCGAGCTTCCGTATTTTCAGCAACGGAAGCGCGGCGGTGGATCGTCCGTTTTCAGAAAACACGGGAATGGGGCAGGGAATGCTGTCCTTCAGCTTAAGAACCCAGACCCTTTTGAAACTTGACTGGAGGTCAACATGAACATCAAGAGCCTTTTGATCGGCTCCGCTGCAGCTCTCGCAGCAGTATCTGGCGCCCAGGCTGCCGACGCAATCGTCGCTGCTGAGCCAGAGCCCCTGGAATACGTTCGCGTTTGCGACGCTTTCGGAACAGGCTTCTTCTACATTCCTGGCACTGAAACCTGCCTGAAGTTCTCTGGTTACGTTCGTTTCCAGACAGACTTCGGTCGCGATGAATCCGGCACTTCTGACTGGAACACATTCACGCGCGCCCAGTTCAACGTTGACACACGTACAGACACTGAGCTCGGTGCTCTGCGCGGCTTCATCGAATTCCGCGGCAATGCTGAACGTGACGGCGATTCCGCTCTCAACATCCAGCAGGCTTTCATCGAGCTCGGCGGCCTGAAGGTCGGTAAGTTCTACAGCTGGTGGGATGATGGTCTTTCTGGCGAAACAGACGACCTCGGCAACGAAACACTGTTCAACTCCATTCGTTACACCTACGATGCAGGCTCTTTCTGGGCTGGCGTTTCGGTTGATGAACTGGAAGGCACAGGCGCTGACTTTGTAGCCGTTGGTGGAACTCCAGTTCTCGGCGTTTTCCCAACAGGTACGACTGAAGCTGACAATAACGTAGGTATTGCTGCTGGCGTAGGTACGAAGCTCGGCGGCGCAACGCTTGCTCTGATTGGTGGCTACGACGTTGATCAGGAAGAAGGCGCTGTTCGTCTGATCGGCACTGCTGACATCGGTCCTGGTACGTTTGGTCTCGGTGGCGTATGGTCTTCTGGTCCTAACGCTTACTACGCGCAGGCTGAATGGGCTATTGCTGCAGAATACGCAATCAAGGCAACTGAGCGTTTGACTATCACTCCTGGCGCACAGTACTACAAGAACATCGCAAGCGCAGCATCTGTTGCCGACCTCAACGGTTCTGGCGATGCATTCGACGGCATTCGTGCTGGCGATTGGTCCAACGACGACGCTTGGAAGGCTGGCTTGACGGTTGATTACAAAATCACTGACGGCCTGACCACCAAGATGACTGTTAACTACATCGACGCCGACAACGCTGACGACCAGGTCACTGGCTTCGTTCGCCTTCAGCGCACGTTCTAATCTGATCTGACTTTTGTCAGTGATGGAAAACCCGGCTTTAGAGCCGGGTTTTTTGTTTCGTGGTTTCGTGTTGGTTATCTTGATGCGAATAGTCGCGCTGAACGATGTGGCATTAAGAGACGATTAATACCTTGGCCAGCTCGCGGTCGATTTGTGACGAAGTTGCAACAGCATGGCGGCATCGGTTCGCGATTGCTTCCAAATCACTTCTTTCAAGATTGCGCGAATCTTTCGTTATGGCTTTAATCGATTTCAAGGACAGCACTTTCCCACCCGCTGCTTCCTGACGAATTGACTTGGAGGTCATCATGAACATCAAGAGCCTTTTGATCGGCTCCGCTGCGGCTCTCGCAGCAGTATCCGGCGCCCAGGCTGCCGACGCTATCGTCGCTGCTGAGCCAGAGCCCCTGGAATACGTTCGCGTTTGCGACGCTTTCGGAACAGGCTTCTTCTACATTCCAGGCACCGAAACCTGCCTGAAGTTCGGCGGTTACGTTCGTTTCCAGACCAGCTTTGGTCGCGACCTGTCCGGCACATCTGACTGGAACTCTTTCACGCGCGCTCAGTTCAACGTTGACACTCGCACAGACACCGAACTCGGCGCTCTGCGTGGCTTCATCGAATTCCGTGGCGATGCTGAACGTGATGGCGACTCGGGCCTCAACATTCAGCAGGCATTCATTGAACTCGGCGGCTTGAAGGTCGGTAAGTTCTACAGCTGGTGGGATGACGATCTCTCGGGCGAAACAGACCTTCTGTCTTCCAACACACTGTTCAATTCCATTCGTTACACATACGATGCGGGTTCTTTCTGGGCTGGCGTTTCGGTTGACGAACTGGAAGGCACGGGCGCTGACTTCGTAAACATCACCGGTGACGACGGCCTTGGAAACCTTCTCGGAACACAGGAAGCTGACAATAACGTAGGCATCACCGCTGGTTTGGGCGCGAAGTTTGGCGCTGCAACTCTTCAGCTGATCGGTTCTTATGACGTTGATCAGGAAGAAGGTGCCATCCGCGGTATGGTGTTTGCTGACATCGGTCCTGGCACACTCGGCCTCGCAGGTGTTTGGGCATCTGGCCCTAACGCTTACTACGCGCTGTCTGAGTGGACAGTTGCTGCAGAATACGCGATCAAGGCAACTGACAAGCTGACAATTACTCCAGCTGCGCAGTATCTTGCAAACGTGTCCACTTCGGCTGACTTTGGTTCGCTGGTTGGCGGCGTGTTCGAATCCACTGGCACTGCTATCGTCACGAACGATTTCTCCAGCCGCGACGCATGGACTGCCGGTGTAACGGTTGATTACAAAATCACCGACGGCCTGTCCACGAAGGTTACTGCAAACTATTACGACGAAGATGGTGCCGACGATCAGGTCACCGGCTTCGTTCGCCTTCAGCGCGACTTCTAATCTGATCTGACTTCCAGTCAATCAAAGGAAAGCCCGGCTCTTGAGCCGGGCTTTTTCGTTTTCGGTTGGCGCTTGTGCACGTCGAGTTGGTCGAAGCTCCCGGTCAGCGCTTGCAAACAAAAAAAGCGCCGATCGCTCGGCGCTTTACATCCTGCTCACATCCGGCGCGCAGCTCAGCCCGGGCGGCCGTTCCTTAGGTCGGAGACGATGTCGGCTTTTTCGCCGAGGCGGGTTTTGTAGATTTGGTAGTTTTCCATGACCCGCTGCACGTAGTTCCGGGTTTCGGGGAAGGGGATGCGCTCGATCCAGTCGACCACGTCGTCGATGGGTTTGCCGCGCGGGTCGCCGTAGCGGGTGATCCATTCCGGGACGCGTTTGGGGCCTGCATTGTAGGCAACGAAGGTAAGGATGTAGGAGCCGCCGAAGCTGTCGATCTGTTCGCCGAGATAGTGAGCGCCGAGCGTGGCGTTGTAGCCTGCATCGGTCGTCAGCTTGGCTTGGGTGAAATCCATGCCGTGGCGGCTGGCGACGCCTTTGGCGGTGCCGGGCAGAAGTTGTAGCAGGCCACGCGCATTGGCGGGCGAGACGGCTGCGGGGTTGAATGCGCTTTCCTGTCTGGCGATTGCGTAAGCGAGCGCCTTGCCGGAGCCGGAAATATTGGCGCTGCCGGGAATAACGCCGATTGGGTAGGCGAGGGCTGCGGCATCAATGCCGCGGCTGAAGGCGGTCTTGCCGATTTGCAGCGAGACCTGATGATTGTTGTTTCGTTCCGCACGCGCGGCAAGAATGGCGAGTTCGCCGGGGCTGTCGATCTGTTCGGCCAATGCACGGTAGAGGCTATCGGCGCGCCAGCTATAACCTGCGGCTTCCAGCCGCTCTATCGCGCGCACCGCTTCGCGGTCGGCAAAGGTTTGTCTGTCCGCGTCCGTGGGGGAAGGGTAGGTGACGTTGATCGTCGTCGTGCCGATTCGCGCTGCCGCCAACTGGCCGTAGAATGTGCCGGGATGGGCAGCTGCCTTGGTAAAAAAGTCACGTGCATTGCCAGGCCCGCCAGCTTCGGCGGCGCGGCCCAGCCAATAATAGGCGCGCGACGATGAAAGTGGACGGTTCGAAGTCGCGAGTAGCGCGTTGAAATGTTTCGCCGCAGCCGCCGGGTCTTGCAGCGCCCGCAGCGCGTACCAGCCCGCATGGAATTCAGCGTCGGCAATATCCACCGCCGATGTCGCTGAATGGTTGGCGGTGATGAGGTAGGCCTGTTTGAAGTCGCCTAGGTCGGCCAGCCCGCGGGCGATGATTCGCCGCTCGTTCCACCATTCCCCAGGATTGACGAGTTTTGCCTGATCCTTCGGCGCTTGCGCCAGCAGCTTTGCGGCGTCCTCGTATTTCTGCTGATGGCGCAGGTTTTCCACGCGGGCGAAGAGATAGGCGGGATCATTGCGCAGTTCGGGGCTGACGGCAGTGAGTGCTGCCGGTGCATTCTTCGTTCTTTGCAGCACGGCGGCCCATGCGGTGTAGAGCGACGGCGCCTTGCCGAGATCGCCAAAGCGCTTCGCCTGGCTCACGCGGCTGCGATACATCAGGTAATCCATGCGCGCCTTGTGATCGGCAGCAGAGAGAAGGCCGGGAAACTGGGCCATGACCCGATCTTCCAGATTCGTATCCATGCCTTCGCTGGCCCACAGCTGGCGGATGAGCTTTTGCGCCTGCGCCGAGTTGCCGGATGCGTTCAGCGCCAATGCAAGCGCAATCGTGCCTTCCGGCGTTTCCGGGCTGGTGGTGCCGAAGGTGGCAATGACCTGCGCTGCGGGCGGGTTTTCCCGCAAAAGTGCGCGTTCGGAATTGGCGCGGAAGGTGGAGACGCCCGGCCAGCCGGCAAGTTCCTTCTGGGCGATGGCGATTTCGCTGGACGCAACATCCTTCTGGCCGGAGATCGCAATGGCCCATGTCAGAATGTGGCGGTCGAGGCTGGTCGCGGGCAGGGCGTTGCGAATGGAAATGGCGCGCAACGCATCGCGGCTGGACAGAGCATCGAGACCGGCCTTCAGGTCCGACACATCAAGCGGTGCGTTGGGGCGAATGATGGAACCGGTGACATCAGGTGTCGCGGGAAGAAAGGCGGGCAAGGTGGGTGCATTCGGTTTGACGTAGGGCAGGGGCACGACGCCGTCAGGGGCCGGGCCAGCCCACGCGCTCCACACGGTTGCGGCAAGGCCCGCGGCCACCAAGCTCAAAGCTGTTTTCTTCATGCCTCTACTCGCGACTTCGGAACGGCTCGCCTCAGCCACTCCAAGTTTTTGTTCAAGCCTGCACCGGAAACCGTTCTTTTTCGGGCCGATCTCTGGCGGGTCATATACCTTCCATTAGCCGCTTTCAGCATTAACGAAACCTTACCGAGACACCTCGCATTCGATCAAATTTCGGTCAGAGACGGCTTTGTTCGGCGCTTTGCCCGTTGTTTGCCGGGTGCAATTCCGGCGTATTCACAAGCTCTGAAACTATTTGCGTTTCGAGGCTCAAAAGACGCTTTTGCCCGCTTGTCGGTGGCTTTGCCCCACACTAATGTGACATCGTTTTAACCATGGAATGCGGCTGAAGCATGAACTGGCTCACCGCAAGGAGTTTTGCATGTTCAAGGGATCCATTCCCGCCCTCATTACGCCGTTCACCGCCGATGGCGCTGTGGACGAAACGGCGTTTGCCGCCCATGTGGAGTGGCAGATTGCCGAAGGCAGCAGCGGCCTCGTGCCTGTCGGAACCACAGGGGAATCTCCAACCCTGTCCCATGACGAGCACAAACGGGTCGTTGAACTGTGCGTGGAAACGGCGGGCAAACGGGTTCCGGTCATTGCCGGTGCGGGCTCCAACAACACCCGGGAAGCCATCGAGCTTGCCCTGCATGCGCAGGAAGTGGGCGCAGATGCGCTGCTGGTGGTGACGCCATACTACAACAAACCGACGCAGAAGGGCCTTTTCGCGCATTTCTCCGCCATTGCCGAAGCGGTGACGCTGCCCATCATCATCTACAATATACCACCGCGCTCCGTCATCGACATGTCGCCGGAAACGATGGGCGCGCTGGTCAAGGCGCATAAGAACATCGTCGGCGTCAAAGACGCGACAGGCAAGATCGACCGTGTGTCGGAGCAGCGCATTGCCTGTGGCAAGGACTTCGTCCAGCTGTCTGGCGAAGATGCAACGGCGCTCGGCTTCAATGCTCATGGTGGCGTTGGCTGTATTTCCGTTGCGGCCAATGTCGCGCCGCGTCTGTGTGCGGAGTTTCAGGCGGCAACGCTTGCCGGAAATTATGCACTGGCGCTGGAATATCAGGATCGCCTCATGCCGCTGCACAAGGCCATCTTCATCGAGCCCGGCGTTTGCGGCACGAAATATGCGCTGTCACGCACCCGCAATGGCAGCCGCAAGGTTCGTTCGCCGCTGATGGATACGCTGGAACCGGCAACGGAAACCGCCATCGACGCCGCGCTGAAACATGCAGGCCTGATCAACTGAAATGAACCCGAGGTGCGCTGGCAACGGCGCACCTTCACTTTCGGCACCTTTGCCACTACATAGGGGACCGAACCGCAGATCATTGCGGATGAATAAAAGACGGATTGAAACATGGCCCCCAAAGGCAGTCAGCGTGTCGTAAACAAGATCGTTGCGGAAAACCGCAAGGCTCGCTTCAACTACGAAATCCTCGATACATACGAGGCTGGAATCGTGCTGACTGGCACGGAGGTCAAAGCGCTGCGCGATGGCAAGGCGAATATTGCCGAATCCTATGCGTCGGATGAGGGCAATGAAATCTGGCTGATCAACTCGCATCTGCCGGAATATCTGCAGGCCAACCGTTTCAACCACGAGCCGCGCCGCCGTCGCAAGCTGCTGTTATCCAAGCGGGAAATCAACCGCATGCGCGTGGGCATCAACCGCGAAGGAATGACGCTGGTCCCGTTGAAGATTTACTTCAACGACAAGGGCCGGGCGAAGCTGGAACTGGCGCTGGCCAAGGGTAAGAAGCTGCACGACAAGCGCGAGACGGAGAAGGAACGCGACTGGAACCGCCAGAAATCGCGTCTTCTTAAGGGCGGCGCGAGCTGAGCCGCGCCCCTTAGCGCTGATTATCTTCTGAGATTATTCGCCCAGTTCCATGACGAGCGACAGCGGCGCGCGGAAAGTGGCGACCAAGCCGCTTGGCGTGAAGTTTTTTTCCACATCGCCCGTACCGGCAATGCCCATACGGATGAGGCGAGAGCCGAAGCCGCGACGTTCCGGCTCGGCGGCGGGCGGGCCGCCTTTTTCTTCCCATTTCAGTGTCAGAATGGGCTTTTCCGTATCATCAGACACATGCCAGCTGATGTTCACCACGCCTGCATCGGTGGAAAGCGCGCCGTATTTGATGGCATTGGTGCCCAACTCGTGCAGCAGCAGGGAGAGGGAAAGACCGGCCTTGGGTCCAAGCGGAACCTCGGGACCGGAAATGACGATTTTGCCATCGCCAGCATGAAGGTGCATGACCTTACCGATCACATCACGCAGCCGCGCTGTGGACCATGATTGCTGAAGCAGCACGTCATGAGCGGAGCTGAGCGCGTGAAGGCGACCGTTGAAGGCGGCGACAGCGTCTTTTTCGGTGACGTTGCGCAGCGTCTGTGCGGCGATTGCCTGCACGATGGACAACGTGTTCTTCAGCCGGTGGCTGAGTTCCTGGTTCAGCAGCCGCTGTTCCGATTCGGCGTTCAGCCGGGCAATGGCGGCATAGGCACGGTCGGCCACACCCCAGGCGAAATCGAGCTCCAGCTTGCTCCAGAAACGCGGTCTGGAATCATGGGCGAAGAGCACGCCGACAAGCACGCCCCGGTCAATGATGGGTACCATGACGAAGGAGCGCACGCCCATGGCGATATAGGCGTCCAAATCCTCTTCCAGCCAGCTGGCGGCGTTGATGTTGGGTACGGCCAGCGTATCGCCAACCTCGAGGCGGGTGATCGTCGCGCTGAAATCGCTTGCGGAATGATGACCGGCAATCGAGGGAACATTGGGCGCCAGCCAGTTGAATTCAACGAAGAAATTGTCGGTGGCGCTGTTGACTGTCGCATATCCGGCGCGGCTGACGGCAAGGCCTTCGGCCAGAATTTCAGCGGTGATGCGGGAAATATCTTCCACCGTCTTGCCGACACGCAGACGGTCGCCCAGCGTCAGAAGCGCGGCAATGCGAGCATCCTTGCGCTTGGAATCGGTGACATCGATGACGATGCCGATCATCTTGGTCGGCTTGCCGAACTCGTTCTCGATGAATTGCGCGCGCCGCGCCACCCAGCGCACACGCTGGTCGTTGCCACGGCGAATGCGATATTCCACACTCAGCGGCGCATTGGTATCGCCCTTGATGGCCGCTTCAGAGGCGGTTTTCTTGTCCGCGTCGATAATGAGCTTCTGGAATACGGATGCCTGATAATGGCGGTGTTCCGGCACGCCGAAAATGCGACAGAATTCTTCGGAAACGATCATGGCGTCTGTTTCGAGATCGACCTCGAAAATGCCGATGCGCCCTGCATCATGAGCCGCCTTGGAGCGAGCGTCGTTGACCAGTAGTTCTTCGTTCTGTGCGCCGACCTTGCTGGCGCGAATCTGTCTCTTTGCTGAAAGGCGGCGCTCCAGCGCCAGATCATGCGACATGCCCTGCATGGTGCGTCGCAACTCCAGCTGCGACATGACCTGGCGGGCGAGGGCCTTTAGTGACGCCTTTTGCGACTCCGACAGCTCCTGCGGCTCATAGCCCAGTGCGCAAACCGTTCCGATGGCCAGGCCATCGTCGGATTTCAAAAGCGCGCCAGCGTAGAAGCGGATATGCGGCGCGCCTGTGACGAGTGGATTGCAGTCGAAGCGCGGGTCTTTGGTCGCGTCCGGCACGACCATGAAATCCTGTTCAAGAATGGCTCTTGCACAAAAAGAACTGTCCAGCGGCGTTTCGCGCACGCCCAAACCTACTTCGGCCTTGAAGAACTGCCTGCCATCGCCAATCAGATTCACCACCGCAATAGGCGTGCCGCAAATGGCGGAGGCCAGCTGCGCAATGTCATCGAAATCCTGCTCTCGCGGCGTATCAAGGACATTGTAGCTTTCGAGCGCTGCCAGACGACGTTGTTCTTTAGAAGCGATACCTTCCATGGGCCTTTGTAATCTGTTCTTTTTATTGCCGCGCCGATGTCAAATCAGCCTGTTATCCGGCCCATTTGATACAATTATCCGCAGCATTACCATAAGAAAAAACGAATGAACTAAAATGTTTTCAATATCGACGGATGACCGTTCACGGTGGATTGATACACTATGCGCGAATGAACAAAACGCCGTGTGATCCATCGGGATCGCACAGCGTTTTTTGACGTTACATCAAGGGTAGGGACGGTCAGGCGGCCCGGTAGTTCGGCTGCTCGTAGCGCATGGATTTCTGCACGTTGAAGCGGCTGACAAGGGCGGCGAGATTGTTGCTGACATCGCTCAGGCCATGGGTGGCGGCGTTGGTTTCTTCGACCATGGCGGCGTTTTGCTGGGTCAGCTGATCCATGCTGCTGATGGCGGCATTGATTTCCTGAATGCCCATGGCCTGTTCCTGCACGGCCTTGGTAATGGCGCCGATATGGTCCTGAATGTGATCGACCTTGCCGCCAATGGAGTTGAGCGCTTCGCCGGTGCGGTTCACCAGCGACACGCCATTGGTAACATCCTGCGACGATTTGTCGATGAGAACGCGGATTTCCTTGGCGGCGTTGGCGCTGCGCTGGGCCAGTTCGCGCACTTCCTGTGCCACGACCGCGAAGCCCTTGCCTGCTTCACCGGCACGCGCGGCTTCCACTCCGGCATTGAGCGCCAGAAGATTGGTCTGGAAAGCGATTTCATCGATGACGCTGACGATCTGGGTGATCTTCTGCGACGATTGCTCGATGGCGCTCATCGCTTCCACGGCTTCGGTCACGACGTGGCGTGAGCGTTCGGCTTCTTCGGCGGAACTCTTGACGATGTTCTGCGCCTGCTGGGTGCGCGCGGCTGATTGCTGCGAGATGGTGGTTATCTGGTCGAGAGCGGCAGCCGTCTCTTCCAGAGATGCAGCCTGCTGCTCGGTGCGGCGGGCCATGTCATCGGTGGAGGCGGTGAGTTCGCGGGTGTTTTCGGAAATCTTATGCGATTCCTCGATTATTTCAGAAAATGCGCCCGAGAGTTTGCTGATCGCCACGTTGAAATTGTTTTTCAACTCGTTGAATTCGGCCGCAAGGTCGCCATCGAGGCGCGATGTCAGGTCGCCCTGTGCCATGTGGTTCAGCGCGGTGTTGAGAACGGCAAGCGCCTGCGCCTGTTCTTCCTTCATGCGCTGCTGCTCGCTTTCGGATTTGGCACGCTCTTCGGCCAGGGCTTCGAGATAGACCGAGATCGAATAGTCCATGTCCAGAAGCGCGGCCTTGATGGCAATGGTCATGTCCCTGGCGACCTTCTTGCCCTTCTTCTCGACCATGAAACCTTTCAGTTCCGATTCGACGATGGCCTTGATGATGCCTTCCAGAATGAGGGCGTAGCCGCCAATATACCAGCGCGGCTCGAGGCCCAAGCGGGCATGGGTGCGGCCAATGGCGGTGACGGCTTTGGTGTAATCGCTATCGAAGGAACCCGAGGAAATCCGCGACCAATGCTGGATCTGCATGGTTTTGGCATGCTGGATATGGGCTTCATTGTTGAAGAACTTTGCCGTATCCGGCACGGCGCGTGCCTTTTTGTAAAAGGCATCCAGCGATCCATCCAGCGAGGCCGTGATGGTGGGCTTCAGTGCGGCAAGATCCTGTCGCTGTTGCGGGCCAAGACCCAAAAACTCAAGTCTCTCCGCAAGCTGTTGCCCGCCCGTTTGTCCGCTCATTCCGTAGTCCCCTAAATTCTCGCGACACGACCCCAAATCATGTCAAAGTGGAATGTAGAGAACACTTTTATGCTTAATGAAGAGCTAAAATTATATTCGATTTTATTATTGAAAACGAAAAAGCGCGTATTCCATTTAAGGGATACGCGCTTTGATATTACAACTTGGCGAATTGTTACTCGACTGATTCGGTCGGTTCCGCAACGCGGTGCGCGCGTTCACTCGGATCGCGACCGATTTCTGCTTTCAACGACAGAAGATCGATGAAGTGATCGGCCTGGCGGCGCAGGTCATCGGCAATCATCGGCGGCTGTGTCGACATGGTGGAGATGACGGAAACCTTGCGGCCCCGGCGCTGCAGCGCATCCACCAGCGTCGTGAAGTCACCGTCACCGGAAAACAGCACCAGATGGTCCACCGTTTCGGACTGTTCCATGGCATCGACGGCAAGTTCGATGTCCATGTTGCCCTTGATCTTGCGGCGGCCCATGGCGTCGGTGAATTCCTTGGCAGGCTTTGTCACGACCTTGTAACCATTATAGTCCAACCAGTCGATCAGAGGGCGGATCGAGGAATATTCCTGATCTTCGATGAGCGCCGTGTAATAGTAAGCGCGCAGCAGATAGCCGCGCTTCTGGAACGCTTTCAGAAGCTTGCGGTAATCGATGTCAAATCCGAGGCTTTTTGAAGCGGCGTAGAGATTGGCCCCATCGATAAAGAGTGCAATTTTTTCGCGTGGGTCGAACATTAAAACTAAATCCTCCTAGGCGAGCTCCCCGCCAATAATTCAAACAGTAACAGGCTTGCGAATATAAACGCATGAGTCAGTACATTATTAAGCATTCATATAAGCGTCATTATCCCCCAGTCCAGCCCCTTTCAAACAATTATGGATAAAGTTTAATCCAATTGGCGGAAATGGAGGCAAGAGGGGCTTGTGAACGGCACGGATGAGGAAAAACTTGAAATCTGTGGCCAATGCCTGTATCGGGACGGGTAATCCGCGACATTAAGACCGCAAAGGACAGGCAATGGCCCGTGTCACCGTAGAAGATTGCATTGATAAAGTAGACAACCGTTTCGAACTGGTTCTTCTTGCCAGCCATCGTGCGCGCCAGATTTCTCAGGGGTCGCAGATCACCATCGATCGCGACAACGACAAGAACCCTGTTGTTGCGCTGCGCGAAATTGCAGACGAAACGCTGTCTCCCGACGACCTGAAGGAAGACCTGATCCACTCGCTACAGAAGCATGTGGAAGTGGACGAGCCAGAGCCCGATCCGGTCTCGATTGCCGCCGCCGGTTCTTCCAGCGACGCAGAAGACGACGATGCGCCAGAAAGCATCAACTTCGACCAGATGTCGGAAGAAGATCTTCTGGCCGGTATCGAAGGCCTTGTGCCGCCGGAAAAGAACGACGACTATTGATTAACCGAAGCGCAGCCGGGCAGGGTACCGGTTACGCTCTGTAAAGCTTTGTCGTCATAATCTGAACCCAGATTATGCAGCAGTGTGCGTCGGTCTAGATCGGCGCACTTTTTTTTCGGGGCATCCCATACATGATGCGACAGTACGAACTCGTCGAGCGGGTTCAAAAATACAAGCCTGAAGCCAATGAGGCCTTGCTGAACAAGGCCTATGTCTATGCCATGCAAAAACATGGCCAGCAAAAGCGCGCCAATGGCGACCCCTATATTTCGCATCCGCTGGAAGTCGCGGCCATCCTCACCGAAATGCATCTGGACGAATCGACCATTGCGGTTGCCCTGCTGCATGACACGATCGAAGACACCAGCGCCACGCGCGCGGAAATCGATGAGTTGTTCGGCGAAGATATCGGTCGCCTCGTGGAAGGGCTGACAAAGCTCAAGAAGCTCGATCTCGTTACCAAGAAAGCCAAACAGGCGGAAAATCTGCGCAAGTTGTTGCTGGCGATTTCCGACGACGTGCGCGTTCTCCTCGTCAAGCTGGCAGACCGCCTGCACAACATGCGCACCATGGAGCATATGCCCGAGGACAAGCGCAGCCGCATTTCCGAAGAGACGATGGAAATCTATGCGCCGCTTGCCGGACGCATGGGCATGCAGGACATGCGCGACGAGTTGGAAGACCTCTCGTTCCGCTATCTCAACCCGGAAGCCTTCGATACCGTGACGAAGCGGCTTCAGGATCTGGAAGAGCGCAATCAGGGTCTCATCAAAAAGATCGAAGACGAGCTGCGTGAACTTCTGATCGCCAATGGCGTCGAAGGTGCCTACGTCAAGGGACGCCAGAAGAAGCCGCATTCGGTTTTCCGCAAGATGCAGTCGAAGTCGCTGTCGTTTGAGCAGCTTTCCGATGTCTACGGCTTCCGTATTCTGGTGCAGGATATTCCCGCCTGTTATGACGCGCTGGGCATCGTCCACACCCGCTGGCGCGTGGTTCCGGGTCGCTTCAAGGATTACATCTCAACCCCGAAACAGAACGATTACCGGTCCATTCACACCACCATCGTCGGCCCGTCGCGCCAGCGTATCGAGCTGCAAATCCGTACCAAGCGCATGCACGAGATCGCCGAATTTGGTATTGCCGCGCATTCGCTTTATAAGGATGGCGAGATTGGCGATGGCGATGTGCTGTCGCCGGAATCCAACGCCTATTCCTGGCTGCGCCACACCATCGAGGCACTGGCGGATGGCGATAGCCCGGAAGAGTTTCTGGAGCACACCAAGCTCGAACTGTTTCAAGATCAGGTCTTCTGCTTCACGCCCAAAGGCAAGCTTATTGCGCTGCCGCGCGGCGCGACGCCTATCGATTTCGCTTATGCCGTCCATACCAACATTGGTGACACCACAGTTGGTGCCAAGATCAACGGGCGGATCATGCCGCTGGTGACGCGCCTCAACAATGGCGACGAGGTGGAAATCATCCGCTCCGGCGTGCAGGTTCCGCCTGCCGCGTGGGAAGAGGTGGTCGTGACCGGCAAGGCCCGCTCGGCCATTCGCCGCGCCACCCGCATGGCCATTCGCAAACAATATGCCGGTCTAGGCCATCGCATTCTCGAGCGCACCTTCGAGCGCGCCGGCAAGCCGTTCTCGCGCGAAGGGCTGAAGCCCGTGCTTCATCGGCTGGCGCAGAAGGATGTGGAGGATGCGATTGCCGCTGTCGGTCGCGGCGAGGTCTCCTCACTCGATGTGCTGCGTGCCGTCTATCCTGATTATCAGGATGAGCGCGTGACCGTGAAGATGACCGGCGACGATGGCTGGTTCAACATGCGCAGCGCGTCTGGCATGATCTTCAAGATACCCGGCAAATCCCGCTCCGTGCTGGAAGATGACGGTGCTGCCGAAGTGCTGGATGGACCAGACCCGCTGCCGATCCGTGGCCTGTCTGACAATGTCGAGGTGCACTTCGGGGCGGCAGGTGCCGTGCCGGGAGACCGCATCGTCGGCATTATGGAGAAGGGCAAGGGCATCACCATCTATCCGATCCAGTCGCCTGCGCTGCAACGCTTCGATGACGAGCCGGAACGCTGGATCGATGTGCGCTGGGATCTGGATGAGGCCAACAAATCCCGCTTCATGGCCCGGGTGATGATCAATGCGCTGAACGAACCTGGTACGCTGGCATCGGTCGCCCAGTCCATCGCCACGCTGGACGTGAATATTCGCGGCCTCAACATGGTACGGATCGGTACGGACTTTTCCGAACTGGCACTCGATGTCGAGGTCTGGGATTTGCGCCAGCTGAGCCAGCTTCTGTCACAGCTCAAAGACCTGGACTGCGTCTCAACGGTCAAACGTGCCTTCGATTGAGGCAGTTTTGCCTAATAATTGACACTCAGGGCCGCCGTTATGCGTTCAACGCATGGCAGCGGCCTTGTGCTGTCTGTAGTCATCGGCGGTAAACGGAACTATCTTCACTCCAGAAATCAAGAGCAAGACAACGGCCAGCCGGGACAGACCCGATGATGTGGCCGTTGTATCTGGAAAAGGAAAAGAAGATGTTTGGACCCCTTCGCAAGATCGCCCGTGCCGTTCGTGGCAAGACCACTCAGGAACGCGAATTCGATTACCTCAGCGACTCCGTATCGCGTATCGACCTGGAATTCCGCCAGCGCGAAGTCGATCGCGGCATGTTCCGCAAGTAATGCAAAAACGCATACCGGCCATGCCGGTATGGAATGATACGGAGCGCAAATGAAATGCGCTCTTTGGGTTCAGCCTGCGGTTTGCCCTTGGCGTATTCGAAACGATGCAATAAGTTCCTCTGATGCCGTTTCGCCGCCGTAAACCCGCTGGACCACTTGAACGATTGCGCGCCGCTCTTTGGCCGCGCATGGGTTTTCGCCGTTCGCTTCGGTACTTGAAGCTGAGGCTCGTGCGGCTGTCTGCATCTCCCTATTCCGTGGCGGCGGGTGTGGCGATTGGCGTGGCAGTCGCATGGACGCCCTTTCTCGGCGTGCATATCATCATCGCCATGGTTCTCGGCTTCATTCTCAGAGCCAATCTGGTGGCAGCCGCTCTCGGCACGACCTTTGCAAATCCCCTGACATTTCCGCTGATCTGGGCGTCCACCTGGGAACTCGGTCACTTCATCCTCGGGCGGGGAGACCGTAGCGCATCCCCGCATGTGGATTTCGTGTCGCTCTTCAGCCATATGAATTTCCTGCAACTGTGGCGGCCCGTGCTGGAGCCGATGACCGTCGGCGCGGTCATTCCGGCTGTGCTGTCCGCCATCATCGCCTATGTCAGCGTCTACGCGATCATCCGCAGTTTCAGGGCGCAGAAGCACCACATGCTGGCGCAGCATGTGGCCAACCGAAAATCCGCTTTAGGTATGACTGAATGATTATAGGCATGGGCAGCGATCTCATCGACATCCGTCGCATCGAGACCTCCATCTCCCGCTTCGGCGACCGTTTCACCAATCGATGCTTTACCGCCGTCGAGCAGGCCAAATCCGACGGCCGCAAGAACCGCGCCGCGTCCTACGCCAAGCGTTTCGCCGCCAAGGAGGCCTGTTCAAAGGCCTTGGGCACCGGTCTGGCGCAGGGCGTTTTCTGGAAGGACATGGGTGTCGTCAACCTGCCGAGCGGTAAGCCGACCATGATCCTGACCAATGGCGCGGCGACGCGTCTCGCCAAGCTTTTGCCCGCCGGGCATGAGGCTGTCATCCACCTCACCATCACCGACGAGTTTCCTTACGCGCAGGCCTTTGTCATAATCGAGGCCCTGCCGGTAACCAAATAACGCTGAATTGCGCGGTTACAGGGGGTTACGGCTGGCCGGCAGCATGGAAACGCTTTCTTTTGTTTGGGAAACGCTCTAAAGCATGTCGCCAAAAGTGCGCATCGATCTTGCTAAAACGACATGCGCCATAACACAGATTTAAAGCCTGAGCGTTACCTTTCTTCACGCAACAGGCTTTACGGAAGTCCGTTGAAATTGAAGAACGAGCAGGCAGGTCTTTAAGTGTCCGAAAAAGCTGAAAAGAAGCAGAGCGCCCTTTGGGAAAACGTCAAGGTCATCGTGCAGGCGTTGCTTCTGGCAATGGTCATCCGCACAGTCCTGTTCCAGCCCTTCACCATTCCGTCCGGCTCCATGATGCCGACATTGCTGGTGGGCGACTATCTGTTCGTCAACAAGTTCTCCTACGGCTATTCGAAATATTCGCTGCCGTTCTCCCCGAACCTGTTTTCGGGCCGTATTCTCGAGTTCAGCGAGCCGAAGCGCGGTGACGTCGTTGTCTTCCGCCTGCCGCCGAACCCTGATGTCGATTACATCAAGCGCCTCGTTGGCCTGCCGGGTGACCGCATTCAGGTGACCAACGGTGTGCTGCTGATCAATGGTCAGCCGGTGCCGAAGCAGGCCGATGGCGTCTTCACCTCCGATTACCGTGCCGATCCCGGCGCAAACGTTCCGGTGTTCCGCGAAACGCTGGATAATGGCGTGACCTATGACACGCTGGACCAGTCGCCGGACTCGCGCGGCGACAACACCCGCGAATTCATCGTGCCTGAAGGCCATTATTTCATGATGGGCGACAACCGCGACAACTCCCTGGACAGCCGCTTCGACGTTGGTTTCGTGCCTGCTGAGAACCTGATTGGCCGCGCAAGCGTCATCTTCTTCTCGCTGGGCAACGACACGCCGTTCAGCCGCGTCTGGGATTGGCCAGCCAATATGCGTTGGGACCGCCTGTTCAAGGTCGTCAAATGAGCAAGACCAAACCGCTTTCGATGGAGGAAATCGGTCGTCTGGAAGCCCTCATCGGATATAATTTCAGAGAAAAGGCCCGGCTCGACCGGGCCTTGACCCATGCAAGCGCGCGTTCTTCCAAAGCCGGAAATTATGAGCGTCTGGAATTTCTGGGCGACCGTGTTCTGGGCCTCTGCGTCGCCGAACTGCTGTTTTCAACGTTTCGCTCAGCCAGTGAAGGTGAGCTTTCCGTTCGCCTGAACCAGCTGGTGAGTGCCGATTCCTGCGCGGCGATTGCCGATGAGATGGGCCTTCACCTGTTCATCCGCACCGGCTCCGATGTGAAGAAGCTGACCGGCAAGACCATGCTGAATGTGCGTGCCGACGTGGTGGAAAGCCTGATTGCCACCATCTATCTGGATGGCGGGCTTGAGGCTGCGCGCAGCTTCATTTTGAAATACTGGCAGAAGCGGGCAACCAGCGTGGATGCCGGTCGCCGTGATGCCAAGACGGAATTGCAGGAGTGGGCGCATGCAAAATTTGCGACGACTCCGCTTTACAGGATTGACGACCGCACCGGACCGGACCACGATCCGAGTTTCACGGTGACGGTGGAAGTACCCGGCGTTGCGCCGGAAACGGGCGTAGATCGCTCAAAGCGTGCCGCAGAACAGGTGGCCGCGACAAGACTTTTGGAACGCGAAGGCGTTTGGCAGAAATCATCTGCCGCAAACTGATTGGATACCCATGACAGAGAATGAATTCGACGCCGCGCCGGGTGAAGACAACGGTACAGACGCTGGCGAAACCAGACCGACCCATTCCGGCTTCGTTGCGCTGATCGGCCCGACCAATGCTGGCAAGTCCACGCTGGTCAACCGCCTCGTTGGCGCCAAGGTTTCCATCGTCAGCCACAAGGTCCAGACGACGCGCGCGGTGATGCGCGGCATTGCAATCCACAACAATGCCCAGATCGTTTTCATGGACACACCCGGTATTTTCAAACCCCGCCGCAGGCTGGACCGCGCCATGGTCACCTCCGCATGGGGCGGTGCCAAGGATGCCGACGTCATTCTGCTGCTGATCGATAGCGAACGCGGCCTGAAGGGTGATGCGCAGACGATTCTCGAAGGCCTGAAAGACGTCAAGCAGACCAAGATCCTCTGCCTGAACAAGATCGACCAGGTGCAGCGCGAAGACTTGCTGAAGCTGGCCTCTGCCGCAAACGAGGTCGTGTCCTTCGACCGCACCTTCATGATCTCGGCTACCAACGGCTCAGGCTGCGATGATCTGATGGATTATCTCTCGGACGAACTGCCGCAGGGCCCGTGGTATTACCCGGAAGACCAGATTTCCGACCTGCCGATGCGTCAGCTGGCAGCCGAAATCACCCGCGAGAAGCTTTTCCTGCGCTTGCATCAGGAGCTTCCCTACGCCTCCCACGTCGAAACCGAAAAGTGGGAAGAGCGCAAGGACGGCTCTGTTCGCATCGAGCAAGTGATCTACGTCGAGCGGGACAGCCAGAAGAAAATCGCGCTCGGCAAGAACGGCGACGCGATCAAGGCGATCTCGACAGCATCGCGCAAGGAACTGTCTGAAATCCTCGAGCAGCAGGTGCATCTCTTCTTGTTTGTGAAGGTGCGTGAGAACTGGGGCGACGACCCGGAACGTTTCCGCGAAATGGGTCTGGAGTTTCCGCGAAACTGATTGTCCGCAACGGAACCGAAAGCGGATGTACGGGTTGAAGCCTTTGATAGCGTTATCGGTTTTGTTGTTTACGGATATTCATGTCGCCCAAAAAGCCAAACGGAATTTCGACCACGCCCTGCGAGCAATGTCCCTTGCGCGGCCTCAAACATTTCCGGGATTTTTCCCCGCCTGAGCTGGATTTCGTCTCCCGTTTCAAAACGGGGGAACTTTCCGTGGAGCCCGGCGCCATCGTGCTGATGGAAGGCTCCCACAGTGCTCACCTTTACACCGTGCTGAGCGGATGGGGTTTCCGCTACAAAACGCTGGAGGATGGCCGGCGCCAGATTCTCAACTATCTGATGCCGGGCGATCTCGTTGGTTTGCAGGGCACGGTGATGGGGGAGATGCAGCACTCCGTGGAAGCGCTGTCTCCCGTGACATTGTGTGTGTTTGAACGCGGCCGGCTGAACAGCCTTTTCGGCGATCACCCATCACTTGCCTATGACATTACCTGGATTGCCGCCAGCGAAGAGCGCATGCTGGACAGCCATCTGCTGAGCGTCGGCAGGCGCACGGCGCTGGAGCGGGCGGCCTATCTGCTGGCGTTTCTTTACAACAAGGCGGCGAGGGTGGGGCTTCTTGAAAAGGATGGGCCAATCCCCGTCACGCAGCAGCATGTGGCTGATACGCTTGGGCTTTCCATCGTTCATACAAATAAGACACTTCGCAAACTTGCGGATCGCGGTCTCATTCGCTGGACGGACAAGGGATGCCTCGTGCTGGACAATGACGGATTGGCACAAGCTGCCAGTTGGGAGCCGGATAACCGCAAGGCGAGACCGTTTATTTAGTCTTTCCTGATGTATTCTCCATTCGTTCTGCTATGTCTTTTTTAAATGACTAGCACCAGCCTATCTGCGATGTCATAAAACCATTGATTCCGCAGTCGCGGAAATTTATTGCAGTCGCGGTTGCGTCGCGCCTTGAGGAAGATAAGAAATGTTGCCTCAACGGGTTCTCATCGTCGAGGACGAATATTTAGTTGCGATGGATGTCGAAACGTCCCTTCAGTCCATGGGCGTGAATACCATCGATATCGCGACAACGTTGTTTCAAGCCAAGGAATCACTTTCGCGGGCGCGGCCTGACTGTGTGCTGCTGGACGTCAGCCTGTCCGATGGCATGAGCTATGAGCTTGCGCGGCATTTGCGGGAGCATTCCATTCCCTTTGGCTTTGTCAGCGGCTATGGCGATACCAGCGGCTTTCCACCGGATTTCGCCAATTCCCACCTTCTGGACAAGCCGTTTGGCGAAGTGGAGCTGAAGGCTTTCGTCACCCGCATCATGGGCCACGAAAGTTAAGCGCCGCTGCGCCGGATCGGTTATAATCCCTGCTTGAAGCGGCACATTGAGCGAACCATTCCATGCAGTGGCAGGACGATGCTATTATTCTGGGCGTAAAGCGCCACGGCGAGACGAGCGTTATTGCCGAGCTGATGACGCGCACCCGTGGTCGCCATCTCGGGCTGGTGCGTTCCGGTCGTTCTCGCGCCATGCAGCCGGTGCTTCAGCCCGGCAACCGTGTCGATGTGACGTGGCGGGCGCGTCTTGACGATCATCTGGGCGACTTCCGCATCGAACCGCTACAACTGCGCGCCGGACAGCTGATGGAAACGGCAACCGCCGTTTACGGCGTTCAGGCCATGGCCGCCTTGCTGCGCCTGTTGCCGGAGCGCGATCCGCATCCGCATCTTTACGACGCGCTGGATGTCATTCTCGACAATCTCTCCGATCCCGCCGATGCCGGAGAACTTTTCGTGCGCTTCGAACTGGCTGTTCTGGATGATCTGGGCTTCGGGCTCGATCTCAACGAATGCGCGGCCACTGGTCTGCGCAATGATCTGGTCTATGTATCGCCCAAGACGGGCAGGGCCGTGTGCCGCACCGCCGGTGCACCCTATGCCACGCGCTTGCTGACGCTGCCGCAGTTTCTCAGCACCGAACACTCCAAGGCAGCCGACAGCGAAAGCCTGGCCGCCGCCTTCCGCCTGACAGGACACTTCCTGCACCGGCATGTTTACGAGCCGCGCGGCCTCAACGAAAATGCCACCCGCGACGGTTTCGTGCAGGCGGCATTGAAGGCGTTGGATAAGGCTGGCTGAGCCTAGTCGTCAGGCGATAGCCGGTCGAACCACGGCGCGCTCTTCGATTGGCCAGTGCACGACGGCGGCAAACAGTCCCATGACGACACCCAGCCACCACACGACATCGTAAGAGCCGAGCTTGTCATAAAGGAAGCCACCCAGCCACACGCCGAGGAACGAGCCAATCTGGTGCGACAGAAACACGACGCCGCCCAGCATGCCGAGGTGGCGTGTACCGAACATGATAGCGACGAGCCCGTTCGTCGGCGGCACGGTGGAAAGCCACAGAATACCCATCACGGCTGCGAAAATGATGACCGAGAGCGGCGTCTGCGGCAGCAGCAGGAATGCGGTGACGGCAATGGAGCGGCCGATATAGATGTAGGCCAGAAGATAGGGCTTGGAATAACGCTGGGCGATGAAACCGGCGGCAAGCGAGCCCGCGATATTGAAGAAGCCGATCAGCGCCATGGCGATGACCGCATAGCGCGGCTCGATGCCGATATCGCCGAGATAGGCGGGGAAGTGCGCGGTGATGAAGGCGACCTGAAAGCCGCAGACGAAGAAGCCCGTGGTCAGCAGGAGGTAGCTCTTATGGCCCAGCGCTTCTTTCAGCGCCTGTGCGGCTGTCTGTTTGAACTGCGCCTGAGACTGCGTGCCGGATGAGGAATTGCCTCGCAACGGCCACGCCAGCAGCGGCACAATCAGCATGATTGCCGCCAGCCACACAAGGCTGTCCGACCATCCATAGCTGGAAATCAGACCCTGGCTGATGGGCGCAAAGATGAACATACCGGCAGACCCGGCAGCCGTGCCGATGCCAAAGGCCATGGAGCGCTGCTCCGGCGTGACGTGCCGCGCAAAGGCCGAGAGAATGACACTGAACGAACCTGCCGCAATCCCAAGCCCGACAAGAACGCCGCCACCCAGATGAAGCCATAGCGGCGACGTGCCGACCGACATGCAGACAAGCCCCGCCGCATAGATCAGGCCTGATAAGACCAGTACACGGCCCGTGCCGTATTTATCCGCCAGTGCGCCAAAGAACGGCTGGCCAAGACCCCAGAACAGGTTCTGCAACGCCATGGCGAAACCGAAGGTGGAGCGATCCCACCCCGTATCTGCCAGCATGGGCAGCTGAAAGAAACCCATGGCGGAGCGTGGGCCGAAGGTCAGCACGGCAATCAGCGAGCCAGCGACGATGATGAGCCACGGCATAGGCTGGCTGGTGAGTCGTTTTGTATTGGACATGGATGTTCCCCGGTCGATCGGGGAATATTAGCCCTTGTTCACCGATCTCTCCAGCGACTTTTCTTGAAGATGGAATGAGAATGACTGATGGGGCTGTTTCAGGTGTCGAGCGGTGCGCAGTTCCATGAAAGAGCCCCACCTGATGATGGAGCCCTTCTTGAGTCGATTTTATTTGTCGCGCGTGAAAACAACGATGGAACGCGTCGTACCAGGCCAATTCGGCATCTGCCGCCAGGGGGTGAACACCTCCAGCCGGTCGCCGGTGCGACGGAATTCGCGACACTGCGTTGTGCCGACCCATTCCGGGTTCCATGACGCTTCGACATGGGTGCACCATTCATTCGTCTTGATCGTCTCTATGCCAGTATAGGCAACCAAAGTGTTTAACAGCGCCGCCTTATCCGCGTCCGTGCCGCCAGCTTTCCTGCCTTCTCCTGTTAGCACGAAGGAAACGCGGTGATCCTCTGTGAAAATAACCCGCCCGGACGGACGATCGCCCATTGCGGGTATTTTTTTACCGGTGGATTGGGATTCGACCTCATAGCTAACAAGCTTCCATGAGCCTGTCAGCGAAGTATCTTCAGCGTGTGCAGGTCCCATTGGCATAGCCAAAAGTGCCATGACAGTCATCGTCCAGATTTTTATCTTCATCTTATTTAGGTCTTTCAAATATTAAATGTAACTTTAATTAAAATACCTTGAGCTAAAACAACGTGAATCCGAATAGTAAATAAAAATAATAATTCCGAAAGCTTAAATTAAAATTGTACGGATTTAAACTTATATAAAAATCGTCTATATGATTTTGTATTGGTTGCAAAATAGTGCATCCCCATGCGCAGGGTGCTCAATAAAAGTCTTTTCTAAATAAGGCGATCGACGGGAAATGGAGTTCATCCCCGTCGTTTGAACGCCCAACCTTCCACGCGTTCCTCCACAACGCGCGCCACATCCCCCACCGCAATCGCGCCTTCGCCGCGCGGCGTCACGTTCCAGCCGAACAAGGGCCCTGGAACGCGGCGGTCGGCGGACATGCGCAGGCGGCCCATCGCTTTCATGGGGGAGGGCACGTCGCGGGAGCCGGTCGTCTGATCCTGCGTTGTCATGATGCAGCGGGCGCAGGGTTTGACGAGGTCGAAGCGGATGCCATTGATTTCAAGCGCGGCCCAGCGGTCTTCGGCCCAAGGCTCATCCGTCTCCAGAACGATATTGGGGCGGAACCGCTCCATGCCGACATGGTCTTCGCCATTGGCGGCCATGTTCTCGTTCAGCGCGGCAAGGGATGCCGTGGTTGTGACGAGGATCTGGTAGCCGTCTGCGAAAGTGACCGGCGAGTCGTTTCCTGCCCATTCCGGGCTGGCGATGCGGCGTGACTGCTCATCGAAGAAGGCCAGCTTTACATCCCGCCCGAGCCAGCCGGACAGCGTGAGGTTGACGTCATCCGTGGCGACGGCGGCATCGACCACGGACTTCCAGACCGTTGCGTCGATGCGGGTTTCCGACGGTTTGGCGCTGATCTGGCCTATGCCATCGACCGAGAGATGGAAGCCGTTCTGCTCAGCCCTGACGTTGATCGTCGCGATTTGCGGCAGTTCGCGCTGGGTGATGAATTGGCCGGATGGATCGACCAGCATGGCGCGGCGGTCGCCGGGCAGGCCCTCGGCTGTGATCTGGCTTTTGGCCAGCGAAATGCCGCGGGCGCTTTTCAGGGGATAGATGTTGAGTTCGGTAATGCGCATGATGGGCCTCATATCTCATCCAGAAACAGGTCGAGAACCTGCTTCAACCGCTCGTGCCGTTCCTTGGCGATCTGCCTTCCGGCTTCGGTCTTGAAACCGTCCGCCAGCTTGAACAGCTTGTTTTCGAAATGGTCGATGGCAAAGCGCCGGTCGTCAAGCGGGCGGTTCTTTGCCAGCGGATCGGCGGGATCGTAAAGGGCTGAGCCCATGCGCCCTGCAATGTAGAAACAGCGGGCCGCACCCACCATGCCGATGGCATCCAGCCGGTCCGCATCCTGAAGGATTTTGGCTTCCAGCGTTTCCGGAGCGATATTGGCGGAAAAACTATGGGTCAGAATGGCGTGAGCGACGGCCTCGATATCCGCGTCATCCCAGCCAAGGTCACGCAGAATGCCGGAGGCTTTTTCCGCTGCCAGCCGCGAAGCCTGAGCGCGCAGTGGCGAGTTCTTTTCCACGGCGACACAATCATGCAGCAGCACGCTTGCCGCCAGCACTGCGCCGTTGCCGCCTTCCTGTACGTGAATGCGCATGGCATTGCGAAACACGCGGTGGATATGCGCCAGATCGTGCGATCCGTCGTCGCCTTCCGCCGCATGCGGTATCAGCGTTTCGGCAAGCTGCTCGTATGGCGCAAAGGCTTGTGCCTGCATGTGATTCCCCCGTCTTGACCGTTGCTTTTAAGGCGCGGGGAAAGGAGGCGCAATCACCCCTGCGCTTCCTCGGGCTTCGGCCGGGCAGTCAATATCTTCTGGTAGAACAGTCCGATGCCGATCAACACGACGCCAAGACCAATGAAGGAGAGGGCGCGCAATACGCCTTCCAGATTGCTCATATCGATGAGGAAAGCCTTGGCGACGGCCAGCAGAACGAGAGCTGCCGAGGCAAGCCGCAGGCTCTTGGCATTGAAGCGGGAGCCGAGAACGAGCAGCAGCACGCCGATGACCAGCCAGACCACGGAATAGCTGTAGGTTTCGCCCTGAAGAAAGCCCTTCCAGTCCGCAATGTTTTCGCCCTGCCAGAAGCGGCGCACGGACAGCGTTGCCCAGGCAAAGCCGAGTGCGGCACCCGAGAGAGCCAGTAGCGTGACATAGGCCACAGGGCGTTTGCCGCGCGCATACCAGGACAGCCCGGCATAGGCGATGGCCGGAAGCAGATAGCCGATCAGCAGCAGGTTGAGGAACGGCCAAGCCCCGGTATTTTCGCCGGTGAAGTAAGGGTTGAGCACAAAGAAATGCGCGACCAGCACATTGAACATGGCGATGACGCCCGCCAGCATGGAGCCATAACGGAAGATCGGGCTTGGGCTTTTCATATCCAGCGTCATCAGCACGCCAGACATGCCGATGGTCAGCAGCGTGTAGATGGACTGTTCGCCCAGCGTCGGCACGGTGTCGTTGAGAACGCCGCCATTCATGGCATGGCGCACGAGGATGGCGACGGCCAAGAGGCCCATGAGGCTGGCGATGGCCTGCAGAAAATTCCTTGCCCGCACACCCGGCCAGTCGCGCAACAGCCATGCGGATGCGATGGCGAGCAGGGCCGGAATGCCGTAACCGGGCAGCAGCGCATTAAAGACCGGCGTCGTGCTAAGGTTCTGTGGGCCGACGATGGTCGGTTCCCACGCAATGCGACCGAGAACGATGAGGGAAGCCAGCGCCATGACCCATGGCAGTGCGGCCCAGGAGCAGCGCCGCGCGCCCAGCACATAGGCAAAGCCGATGACGGGGATGAGGATGGTGGTCGCAAGTCCTTCGGTGAGCGTATGGACGAGGAAGGTGAAGGCTAGAAACGAGCCGAACACCATGACGTTGATAGGCCCGACGAAAGCATCATCCGCCTTGCGGTCCAGCCGGTAAGCGCTGCCCAGCAAAACGAGCCCGACCGCCAGGCCATAAGCGGCATGCAGCCAGTCGCGGGAGAGGTTGCCATATTGCACGAAGCTGATGATGCCGAGACCCAGCGGGACGACCGAGCCAATGATGGCCCAGAGTGTGCCGAAGGATGGGTCGTTTGACGTCTTGCTGCGCACGGCCTGCCAGGAAAACAGCAGGAAGAGAATGCCCAATATCCGCGTGACCGGTCCTTGCACAGCAACCGCGTCAGCAGTGGAAAGCGCGGTCGTCGCATCACCCAGCATGGGCATATAATTGATGCCGAAACCGGCCAGCAGATTGGCGCAGCCCAGTGCTGCGATGGACGCGAAAATGGCGGGCCAGACGGCATAGTTACGGCCCGCACCCAGTGCGGCCAGACCCAGAATGAGCACGGCCATGGCGAAGGCCGGGTGCATCATGATCGCTGTTTCAATGACGGAGAAGGCGAGCGCCGGAAGCACGACGGCCAGAGACAGGGTCACACCAAGGCTGGCTGGTGGGCGGCCAAGCAGTTCTGCGACAACGGGAAGATAGCTGTCGGAACGCGGCGCATAAATGGTCATGTCACGCGGTTGGCCGGGGTATTTTCCGGGCCAGATCCAGATCGAACCGGCAATCATGGCGATCAGGCTGGCGACAACGGGTTCGGCCTCGATAATGGGTGCGAACACCATGTAGCCGATCGCCCAGAGGCCAAGCCCGATATTGGCAAGTGCCGGAACCACATGCCAGCGTTGGCTGCGCGAGGCGGCAGCCGTGGCAAGCCACGAGGCGGTGAGGAAGCCGAACAGCGCCCAGATATTCGGGCTTTCGGTGGAGATCAGCACAGGGGTGACCATGGAGCCGAGAAGGCCGAGCCCGGCCAGCGCCTGCCCATGCAACAGCGAAAGGGCGATGGTGGCAAAGCCGACAAGCGCCAGCAGAATGAATGCCGTGGTTGGCCCGATATAGTCGTAAATGCCGTAAGCCGCGTAGGTGACGCCGAACAAAGTCAGGGCGCCCGCTGCCGTCAGCACGCCGGGAATCATGGCATTGGAATAGGCGCTGGCGATGCCCGGCACCATTTTGCGACGGATGGCTTCGCCGGCTGCCGCCAGCAGCAGGCCGAAGATCGCCGCCATGAAAAGCCGTACGGCGGGGCTGAGAAGGCCGCTTTCGATGGAATATTTGACGAGGAAAATGCCGCCCAGCGCCAGCGCCAGACCGCCGGCCCAAACCGCCCAGCGTGCGCCAAGCCTACTTTCGAAGCTCTCTTTCGGGCGGGCCGGTGTGGCGGGAAGCGTGAAGGCTTCCGGTGCCGCTTCGGTCACTGGCTCATCTGCCGCAGCCTGCGCGGCGATGGGCGGCTGTTCGTCCGCAGTCTCTTCAACGGCTTCACTCTGAGCCGCCGCTGCTTCCGCCTCTTCCTCGGTGGGTAAGGTCGCGTCTTGAGATGGTGCTGCAAGCGCCACCCCGCCCGAAGCGATCTGTGCTTTCAGCGCCGTCAATTCCGCCTCGACGGCGGTCAGCCGTCGGGAGTTCTTGATGCTGGCATTCAGCGTGTAGAAGAAGGCAACGACATAGCCGATGATGAGCAGAAACAGGAACAGTGTCATAAGAACCCCGAATATGGTCCTGTTTTTTAAGCCCTTTTTAGCTGTTTATGCAAGACCGGTTGTGCCCAAGGCTTTCGCCCATCGTTTGGCAAGCTCCACATCGTCTAGGCCCAGTTCGTGGCCATGCGGTAGAGCCGTCACTCCCGCGTCTGCACCATTGTCGGTCAGGTGCTGTTTCAACAGCTCGGCCCTGTCGCGGTATCGGTCCGTTTCGCCCGCCGCCAGCGAGAAGCGCTTGCCAGAAAGATCGGCATCCGGCCAATGTGTCAGCACCGGCATGGGCCGCAAAAGCAGGGCATGGGCGGCAAATTCCGGATAGAGCGCAAAGAAGGCCGCGAGGAAATTCGCGCCATTGGAATGGCCGATGAAGCTGAGCTTGCCCTTCTCGAGTCCATAGGCGTGCATTGCCCCTTCCATGAAGGCGGCAAAGGCTTCGGCTTCCGACCTGATATCCCGCTCGTCGAACGTGCCGTCAGCAAAGCGGCGGAACCAGCGAGCAATGTCTTCTTCCGTACTGCGTCCCCGCACGCCCAAGAGCGTGGCATGCGGATTGGCCGTGTGAGCCAGCGCCATGAGGCTGGTTTCGCTGCCGCCGGAACCGTGCAGCAGAATGATGGTGCTGCCATCCGGGTTAGCAGGCGTGTGAAAGCGGTGCACGAAGGGCAGATCGCGGTAGATGACGCGTTCTTCGCCCGGCAGCGAGAATTGCGGTAGTGCCACGCGCACATCCTCTTCATCGCGCATGAAAAGCGGTGGGATGAACAATTGCTCGCCCATCGTCTCAAACGGTTCGTCCACCGTCATGCCGGGGCCATCCGTCGCCATTTCGATCAGCACGTCGCCGGGCTCGCGGACATAAAGCGAGTGAAAATATTTGCGATCATGCGCATTCGTTGGCGAGGAATTGAGAGACTTCAGACCCTGGAGCGTCTCATTCAACTCGTTCATATCCGCCGCGCGAAAGGCGATATGATCCACCGTGCCGGTGCCGGGCGCGCTGGACCAGAAACCGGTGGCATCT
Source organism: Hyphomicrobiales bacterium (assembly GCA_900473205.1). GTDB lineage: Bacteria > Pseudomonadota > Alphaproteobacteria > Rhizobiales > Rhizobiaceae > Agrobacterium. The sequence continues at coordinate 24,137 of UCLB01000010.1, read as the reverse complement.
CGCACATCGATGATATCGCCCGAGGCAGAAACCGTGCGGCGGATGGAGCCGTGCTGGCTGACGCTGATGTAGCCGAAATGCTTGGTCAGAAAACTCTCGGTTTCCTCCGGCACTTCGCTCAGCACGGTTGCACCGCGAATGCGGCGAATGGCGTGCTCCAGCGGAATGCCCGGCGCCTCATGCGGTGTCGCTTCTGGGAAAGCGTGGGTGCCGACGAGTTTAAGGATGATACCGTCAGGGTCTTTCAGGCGAATGACGGGCTCGCCGAATTCCTCCATCGGGCCTTCCGTGCGAATGCCGGCAGAGAGCGCCCGCGTCAGCCAGAAGCCTATACTGCCGGGATCGATGGCAAGCGACACTTCCAGCGTTTGTCCGTAACCCACCCGGCCTTGTGCGCCATCTTCCCAGACGAGAAATGTCAGGAGAGAGCCGGGAGAGGCGGCATGATCTCCATAAAGCAGGTGGAGCTGCAACGCGTCTTCAAAGCCAGCCGTGCGCTTTGCCAGCCGCAGACCCAGAAAACCGACGTAGAAATCCACATTGGCCTGCACCTTGCGGGTAATCATGGTGATGTGGTGGATGCCAAGGGCAGACGTCATGAGCGGTTCTCCAAGTCTTCATTCATGGCGGTATGTTCTCTGAGGCGGGCTTTTTGGCAATCCCGCACCTTGAGAACGATGTGTTCATCTTGTGAACAATCATGTGACAAGTGAGGTGGTTGCCCGCGAAATATGCGGTTGCACGCAAGTTTGATCAATGGTGATTATATTTTATGCGATATAAATTTTGAGCAAAATATGTGCGATTTTTACTTGCTATCGCTGGCCAAATTGGTTTGTATGGCCCCAACGAGATAAAAATCTCCAGAGGGAAAAAATCAGAATGTTGACGCGAAGGCTGTTATCAAAAACAGCGGCTTTGGCCGCTATCGGTATGTTTGCAACCATTGCAGCTGCTCCACTTCCAGCCTTCGCGGAAACACCCATAAAATTCACACTCGATTGGAAGTTCGAGGGCCCGGCCGCCGGTTTCCTGCTGGCGCAGGACAAAGGTTACTTCAAGGCCGAAGGTCTGGATGTGACCATCGACAGCGGTAACGGCTCGGTCGAGGCCATTCCACGTGTCGCGACCGGCGCTTACCAGATGGGCTTCGGCGACATCAATTCCGTCATGAAATTCTTGGATGAAGACCCGACCCAGAAGGTGAAGGCCGTCTATATGGTCTATGAACGCCCGACCTTTGCCGTCGTTGGCCGCAAGTCTCTGGGTGTTACGGGTGATCCAAAATCACTGGAAGGCAAGAAGCTTGGCGCACCGCCGCCGGATGGTGCCTTTGCGCAGTGGAAGGCCTTCAAGCAGGTCGCCAAAATCGATGACAGCAAGATCGATATCCAGTCCATCGGCTTTCCGGTGCGTGAGCCGATGCTGGCAAAGGGTGACGTCGATGCCGTCTTCGGCTTTGCCTTCTCCGTTATCCTGAACCTGAAGGCACAGGGCATCGCCGATGACGATATCTCCACCATTCTGATGGCCGAGCATGGCTTGAATCTCTATGGCAATGCGGTGCTGGTAAACACTGATTTTGCAGAGAAAAACCCCGAGGCCGTGAAGGGCTTTTTGAAAGCGCTGGCCAAGGGCTTTGCCGATTCGGTGAAGAACCCGGCAGAGGGCGTGGCCGCCGTTTTGAAGCGTAACGAAACGCTGAACAGCGACATTGAATTGCAACGCCTGACCATGGCCAATGCCATGAACATCAAGACGCCTTACGTGGTGGAAAACGGCATGGGTGGCGTGGACCCGGCGCGACTGGCAGCCTCCATGGAAACGCTGAAAGTCTCCGTTGGCCTCAAGGGCAATGTGAAGGCCGAGCAGGTTTTCGATGCCAGCTATCTGCCGCCGAAGGATGAGCGTCTGCTGCCTTGATTGGGATGCGCTTACACCTTCCCGTCGTCATCCTAGGGCTTGTCCCTAGGATCTAACCACGTTCAATGTTGGGGTTCGTCAGATCCTCGGCACAAGGCCGAGGATGACGCTGAGTGAACTATTAGCGCCACGTTCCCCTCATGCTGCAAGAGATTCTATTACGAACAGGAACAAGCATGCCTCATCTGGTTGAAATCGATGGCGTTGATATGCGCTATGGCGGGGCATCGGGCACGCTTGCCGTTTCAGGTCTCGATCTCAAGGTGAGAAAGGGCCAGTTCGCCGCCGTCGTCGGGCCGTCGGGGTGCGGCAAGTCGACATTGATGAAGCTTGTCACCGGCCTGCATATCCCGCAAAAAGGCAATGTCATCGTCGCCAACAAGCAGGTCACGGAACCGGTGTCCATCGTCGGTATGGCGTTTCAGAACCCAACCATGCTGCCATGGCGCACGACATTGGAAAACATTCTTCTGCCGTTGGAAATCGTTGAGAAGCATCGTCACCGGCTGCGGGCGAACAAGGCGGAATATGTCGCCAAGGCCGAGCGTCTGCTGGAAATCGTGGGGCTGAAAGGCTTCGGCTCCAAGTTTCCATGGCAGCTTTCCGGCGGCATGCAGCAGCGCGCCAACCTATGCCGCGCGCTGATCCACGAGCCCGACCTGTTGATGCTGGATGAGCCATTCGGCGCGCTGGATGCGTTCACGCGCGAGGAATTGTGGTGCGTGATCCGCGATCTGCACGCCGCCAAACGCGTGACCATCATTCTCGTCACCCATGATCTGCGCGAGGCGACCTTCCTTGCCGACAAGATTTTCGTGATGAGTGCCCGCCCGGGCAGAATTTTGGCGGAACACAAGGTGCCTTTCGCCCGCCCGCGCCAACTCGATCTGATGTATGAAAAGAGCTTCAACGAAATGGTTCAGCAGTTGCACGGCGAAATCGCCAAGGCGAGGGTGGCGGCATGAGCGCGGTTGTCGAACGCCCCGCGACCGCAGAACCGCGCCAGCCACTCGTTGCCCGCGTCAACTGGGTCAAGGCAGCACCTTGGCTCTATACGCTTGCGCTGTTTGCGTTCTGGGAACTGCTGGTTCATGCGCTGAGCATGCCGCAAACCATCCTGCCATCACCGGTGCGGGTGGGGCAGGCCATTATTCAGTATTGGTCACCGATCTGGAAGAACTCGCTGCAAACGCTCTATACGACGACGCTTGGCTTTGCGCTGGCCGTCATCGCCGGGCTCGGCATCGGCCTTTTCATCGGTTGGTCTAAGACTATTTATGCCGGGCTTTATCCGCTGATGATCGGCTTCAACGCCATTCCCAAAGTCGCGCTGGTGCCCATCCTCGTCATCTGGTTCGGCATCGGCACCGTGCCGGCGGTGCTGACGGCCTTCCTGATTTCCTTCTTCCCCATCGTCGTCAACGTCGCGACTGGCCTTGCCACCATCGAACCGGAAACGGAAGACGTTTTGCGGGCGCTGGGTGCCAAGAAAATGGATATCATGCTGAAGGTCGGCATTCCCCGCTCCATGCCCTATTTCTTCGGCTCCCTCAAAATCGCCATCACACTCGCCTTCGTCGGCTCCGTCGTCTCCGAAACCGTCGCCTCCAACTACGGCCTCGGCAACATGATGAGCTCCGCCCAAAGCCAGTTCAACGTGCCTCTGGTCTTCGCCGGTCTGCTGATGCTCGCGGTGGAAGGCATCGTCATGTACGCGCTGATGGCCTGGGTTGAGAGACGGATGACGGGCTGGGCGCATCGCTCCACGATGGGGCAATAGTCCTAATTGCAGGTACGAAAAAGGCCGGTTCTTACCGGCCTTTTCTTTGAAATTTACTCCGCTGCTTGTTCGCTCACGCGCATATCCCGCTCATCAAACGCCGTCTTCAAAGCCTTGGTAACGTCGCGGGTGGTGGCGAACCAGTTTTCGCTGCGGGCCCAGTAGCGCAGGGTCACTGTTGCGCCGTCATTGGTGACGGAATCGATGAAGGTGGTGGGGGCGGGGTCCAGAAGCACGCGGCTGTCGGAGCGGGCGACGGTCATCAGCATGGATTGGGCATCGGCAGTGCTTTCGCCCTTCGGCACGGTGACGCTGAGTTCGTGGCGACGGGAGGGGAAACGGCTGTAATTGGTGATCGGCACGTTCCAGAGCGTGGAGTTGGGTGCGAGGCGATAGAGACCATCGCTGGTCTTCAGTTCCGTGGCGAAGAGGCCGATTTCAACGACGGTGCCAGTAACGGCGCTGGTTTCGATATATTCACCAACGCGGAACGGGCGAAGGACGAGCAGCATGATGCCAGCGGCGATATTCTGAAGCGTTCCCTGAAGTGCGAGACCGACGGCCAGACCTGCAGCACCGAGGGCGGCGAGGATGGAAGCGGTCTGTACTCCGAACTGGCCCAGCACCATGACGAGTACGAGGATGAGCACCACATAGCGAACGATGCCGGAGAAGAAGCGTGCCAAAGTTTCATCGAAACCGCGAATGCGCGACAGTCCTTCAAAGGACCAGCGCTGAAGCAGGGTCGCGGCAATCCAGCCGATGATGAGAAGAAGAAGGGCGCCGACAATCGAGAAGGAATATTGAACCATCAAGGCGCTTGCCTGGCGAAGTGCCGCCTGAGATGCGACGATGATATCGGTTGCCTGCTGGTCCATAAAACTGCCCTTGTTCGATTTGTTTCAAATTCACTCGATTTCGTAACGAATGACGAAGAGGTGAGTTCCGATTTTTGGGTGATTACGCCTGAAGCGGCAAAACGAAAGGCACGTTGCCATCCGTATCTGCGCCGCGCCCGATTTTTTTGATCGCGGTCACCAGCGCGCCGCCGCGACCGAGCAGCCGGTCACCGATTTCGATGATGCGGGCGTTGGGCGTGGCATAGGGAGAAACGGTGCGAAGCCGTGCGGCAAGCACCGCATCGTCCTGATCCGGCTGGACTGTGAGGGCAACGATGATGGCAGCAGCCGGAGAGCGGGACACGCCCATCCAGCAATGGATCAGCAGCGGGGCGGTTTGGTCCCAGCCATGGGCAAAATCGATCAATTGCTGGACATGCAGATCGTCAGGCGCAATCAGCTTGTCGGTGCCCTTGAAGGTAATGTCGTTCATTTGCAGCGTCAGATGCCTGTCTGCGGCAATGACGGCGGGGCGGTGGAAGGCCTGTTCCTTGGCAATCAGTGTCACCATTTCGCGGGACTTGTGGCGCACGGCCATTTCGCCGATGCGCGAGAGCGGGCAAACAACAATGGCAGTCATGCCTTGGCCTTTCGCAGCAGTTCGATGGCTTCGAAGCGCGCGATGAAACGGCTTTGAGCTTCAAGGGCAGGCACGGGGTCGATCTCGATCATGTCTCTGGATATGCCGCGCGGCAGGCCGAAGAACTTCTGTGCTTCCGCCATGGAGAAGCCGGCAAGTTCAGTCGCCTCGAAATAGGCGGCCACCGTGTCGGCTTTCTTGATGCGATCCTTGAGATCGCGGCTGGCGTGCGGCGGGAGAGCGAAACGCAGATGCACGGCGGCTTCCAGCCGCTTTTCCACGCTCTTGTAGCCGCCACCGACCACGGATTTGAACGGCGAAATCATATCGCCAATGACATATTCTGGCGCATCATGCAGAAGCGCCATCAGCATATCGTTCGGTGAGGCTGTTGCATTCATACGGCAAAACACATGTTCGACAATGATGCTGTGTTGCGCAACCGAAAAAGCGTGATCGCCACGCGTCTGGCCGTTCCAGCGCGCCACACGCGCAAGGCCCTGGGCGATATCTGCCAGTTCCACATCAAGCGGTGAGGGGTCCAGCAGATCGAGCCGTCTGCCGGAAAGCATGCGCTGCCATGCGCGCGGTGTTTTAACGCTCGCCACGGTCAGTCTTCCGCAGTGGCTGCCGGATCGACAGCGGGAAAGCCAAGGCCACTCCATGCGGGCAGGGCTACTGTCACGGCAATGCCGCCGGTGGTGATATCGGTGCCAGATGCCATGGCATCTGCAGCGCGGTCCGTGCGGATGATGGCAAGGCCCTGCTTTCCGATGACGGTGCCAAGCGTGCCAATGGGCTTGCCGCCAGTGAGGATGTCTGTGCCGGTAGCGGGCAGGTCTGCCTCTGCTGTGACAGTGACCACGCGACGACGTGCAGTGCCACGGTGCTTCATACGCGAGACGACTTCCTGGCCGACGAAGCAGCCTTTTTTGAAGGAAACGCCGTCATTCACGTCCATCAGCACATCATGCGGGAAGGCATCGCTCAGGGGGTAATCGATACCAGCGACAACGATGCCGTTAGCGATGCGCAGGCCATCATAGCTGGAGGCGTCGGCAGAGGCAGAGTGGCCGGGTAGGCGATAAAGTTCGAGGCTTGCCTTGGCGAAGCGGCTGTCTTTGATCGCGTCCTCAGGTGCGGCTTCGTCCCAGAACACACTGGCGCCCTTGGCTTCGCCCGCCTTTAAATCCACCGGTGCGCGCAGCTTGTACATGGTCAGGCGGCGCAGCAGTGCGTCTTGCTGGTCACCACCCGTTTCCAGAACATAACCTTCGCCATCGCGCCAGATCAGGAACTCGAACATGATCTTGCCCTGCGGCGTCAAAAGCGCGCCCGGGCGAGCTTCGCCAGCAGGCAGCGAGTCGAGATCGGGGGTGATGAGATTTTGCAGAAAATCCGTGGCTCCGGTGCCGGAGACATGGATGAAGGCGCGGTCGTTGAGAAAGGCGGAGGACATCAGCTTTACCGTTCAGGTTCGTTGTTACCTGAACAGTTAGGGTTTTTAAGCAGCAACGGCAAGCGCAGTGACCTCAGTCGGCAACGGCGACCTTAGTCGCCTGCAGTGAAGAACTTCCACTGGCCATCCTTGGAGATGCCGATGCGGTAAAAGCTGTAATTGCCATATTCCTGCATGTCTGCCAGGTCACCCGCTGTGATGATGCGCAGCAGTTCCACCTTTTCCGGCGGCGTCAGCGTGGTCAGCGACTTTCCAGCGAAATAGGGGAAGACATACATTTCATCCGGTGTGCCGACATCGACATGGGCATAACCGGTGGAGAGAAGATCGATGATGATGGCCAGAACTTCCAGCCCGTCAGGATCGCCAGAGAAGCTTTTCAGCGCGGCAATCGGGTCTTCGCCATCGCCATCCACGCGTGCCTGGTTGGGGCCGGGATTGACGAGCGGGCGCAGTTTTTCGATGTCGCCGGTGGAGGCTGCATCGATGATCAGCTGGCGCAGGCGGCGCACAGGCTCCGGTGCCTTGCTGATATCATGTTCGATCTGCGCGGAAATCTGCGGTGCATCATTCTGCTGCGGGGCTGTCTGCTGGCCGGAGGAGCGGTTCACCAACGGGTCGGGCAGGGGGATGCCATCCGAATCACCTTCGATTGCCTCGGGCTCTACCGGTTGCTGCTTGTCCGCAGGTTTGTCGCTTTCGCTGCTCGACGGATTTTGAGCCGGTCTCAGTTCTGAAAGCGCGTAGGCATTATGGGTAAGGCTGACGGTGGCGAGCGTCAGGGACAGCATCAAGGAAAGAGCGGCAGAAGACCGCAAAAGCCCCTTGCGAGAGCGAGACATGACTGAACTCCGGCTTATTGAATAATGCGATGAGGGGAAAATTCGCCCTCGAGCATCCGCTGGCGCAGCGATTCCAGCATGGCTTCTGCGCCTGCTTCGCCGTGCATACGGATGGTTTCACGCATGGCCAAAGCGATAGCGGCGTCTGCGATGATCTCCGGCTCGATGCCATCGGCCATACCATCGGCCCATGCTTCGTTCTGATGTTCCAGAGCGACCTGCATTTTTTCATGCACGATCATATCGTGGATTTCGTTACGGCTTGTTTGCATCTTTCATCCTCGACAGGCAGGCAACTCGTTACCACCCTGTTAACAACTCTAACAGTCTTTTATCAAAACGGCACGGCCTGCGGCCAAAAGAGGTTAATAAACCTCTAATTTCCAAACCTTGACGCGATTTCTTGCGCCAGTGTTGCCCCTTCGATACGGTATTTCTCTTCTGCGGCGATTGCCGCCGGTGTGCAGGCCGTGTGCACTGCCGCAAATGTGCGGTAACCACGGTTGAAAGCAGCCGTCATGCGTTGCTTGCGTTGTGGCTCATTGGCGGTATCTGCCGCTAACAGATCGCTCATCGCCTTGCGCCACTCTTCCGAACCGGTGGCTGGGCACAGCGTGCGCAGATATTGCACGGCACCCAAAATTTCAGACAGCCGCGCCATCTGGTTATCGTAAGGGGCGGGCTTTTCGTCTTGCGCGGGTGGCGGTGGAACGGATTGGACCGACGGCTGCGCACCAAGCTGCGATGCCAACGGCATGGTCATGCCGAGGCTTAAAAGCAGAGAGAGCCAAATCCGTCGTTTCATCAGTCTACGCATTACCCGACATGTCGTTTCAACAACTTGGCCACAGATAGCCGCGATTCTGCTCAGCATTGCAACTGGCCGAGCACACGTTCGGCGCATTCCACAACGCTATCAGGCGCGGGCAGGCGGCGGATTTCATCCAGCGTGTACCAGCCCGCATCCGCAGCATCGTCTGCCGCCAGTACAACGGCTTGCGCATCGGCCTCCACAGTGTAGACCGATAGAAAAAAGTGGCTGGTCAAATGTCCGTCAGCGTCATGGCTGGGCAGATCATAGGTCGCGAAAAGCTGTGGATGACGCGCGACGATGCCGGTTTCTTCATGAAGTTCCCGCAGCGCCGTCTCTTCCGGCGTCTCGCCCGGCTCGCCACGACCACCGGGAAAGGCGAACATATCCTGCGATGGCGGATTGATGCGCCGCACAAGCAGCACGCGGTCGCCACGGCGAAGAATTGCGGAAGAGGCAGGTTGAGGCAGGGGCATGCGGTGTCCTTAAGGAGTAAGACCCTTCATTATGACCTCAACCTTGCAGGAAACGTGGCGGCATCTTCTCGTTGTATGGAAAATACTGAAAATAGGGCCGCGCCTCGGCAATGGTACGCTTTATCGACGGTCGCTCTACCAGTCGCTCGAAATAGGCATTGGTGTTTGGCATGTCATCGCTGAACGGGTGAAGGATGGAGGCGTAAAACAGGGCAGGGCTCGCCGCGCAGTCGGCCATGGAAAAATGATCCGCCCCCGCCCATTGCCGCCCTGCCATATGCTTTTCAAGAACGGCATAGGCCTTATCCAGCATCGCAAAGGCTTCCGCGACACCATGTGGGTCCAGACTGCCTTTGGGCCGCAGCCTCTCACCGACGATCCGCTGCATCGGCACGTTGACATAGAGATCGAAGAACCGGTCCCAAAGCCGCACCTGCAACGCCTGCTCCGCATCATCAGGCAAAAGCTGCGCTGTACCCGGATAATGCTGCTGAACATACTCAATCATGATGCTGGTTTCAGGGATGTCCATACCGGTGGCACTGTCATGCAGCACGGGAATCTTGCCGATAGGCCAGCGGGAGAAGAAATCTTCTCTTGATTCAGCATCACCAAAATTGACCGCAACCGGTTCAAAAGGCATCTCATTTTCATAAAGCGCAATGAGAACTTTCTGGCAGAAGGATGAAAGCGGATGGAGGTAAAGCGTAAGGGACATAACTGTGCTCACTTATGATGACGGGTCATTTCCGAAAAGAGCAGTCAAATCACGGCGGCCATCGATGACGCGAACGATTTCCACGATATGCACGTCTTCGTCTTCAGCATCCGGTATCGTCTCGTAGAGTATCACATAAGGTGCCTCCACAAGCATGCGGGCAGAGCGGAAAATTTCAGGATGCCTCTCGCCGGCTCGAGGGTGTTGCGCCAGAATATCGATTTTTGAGCGAATGCGCTGAAAATACCGCTCGGCACTATGCGGGTTGACTTTGCCCAGATCGATATAGATTTTCTTGACGTCCGCGCGCGCCAGCGGTGTCCAGACGAGCTTTGCCTTCATTGTTTCGGAAGGGAGGCCAGTTCAGCGCGGGCCTCTTCGAGAACTGCGTCCAGGTCGACTTCGGTGGCAGGTCCGCTGGCTTTCCCTTCGGCCCACATCTCGCGCATACCAGCAATGTCGCCGCGTCGTTGTGCCCATTTCGCCGCCCAGTCCCGCATGGCTTCGCGAATGACTTCGCTACCGCTGGCATAGGCGCCGCTTTCCACCGCATCTCGCAGAATTTCTGCGTGCTGGGGCGTCATGGAGACGCTGATTTTTTGTACATTTGCCATGTCAAACTCCAGAAAGACTGGTGGCAATTCTTACCACCAGTCTGTGGTGTTTGCCACAGAAAACACAGTGGCTATTACCACGACGACCCTGTGCGGTATCATCGGCAGAGAGAATCGAATTTGGAACGCCGGTCATGAAACTCTACCTCATCTATGCCGCCGCAGCGCTTGCCGAGATTGCTGGATGCTTTGCTTTCTGGGCCTGGCTGCGCATGGGCAAGTCGGTGGGTTGGCTGGTGCCGGGTATGGTTTCGCTGGCGGCTTTTGCGTGGTTGCTGGCGCTGGTGCCGACGGAAGCGGCGGGGCGGGCTTATGCGGCTTATGGCGGCATCTATATTGTTGCCTCATTGATCTGGCTGTGGAGTGTGGAGGGGCATGTGCCGGATCGCTGGGATGTTGCGGGCGGAGCCATTTGTCTGGCGGGTGCCTCGCTCATTCTGTTTGCACCGAGAGGTTAAGCCATGTGTGGGCGCTTTGTGTTGAATGCGACGCCGGAAGAGGTGGCGGAGTATCTGGATCTGATCGGGCTGGAGGAGTTTCCGGCACGGTTCAACATCGCGCCGACACAGCCCATTCTCATCGTCGTGGAGGGTGCACGGCCAGAGCCGGGCAGCAACCTGCCGAACCGGCAGGCGATGCTGGTGCGCTGGGGTTTCATGCCCGGCTGGGTGAAAGACCCGAAGGAATTTCCGCTGCTGATCAACGCCCGCTCGGAGACCGCAATCGGAAAGGCATCGTTTCGCGCTGCCATGCGCCACCGGCGTATTCTCATTCCTGCCACGGGCTTTTATGAATGGCGCAGACCGGCCAAGGAAGAGGGCGGCAAGGCGCAGGCTTTCTACATCAAGCCCAAAAGGGGTGGTATCGTCGCTTTTGCCGGATTGATGGAGACATGGTCCTCTGCCGATGGCTCGGAGGTCGATACGGGCGCCATTCTCACCACCTCCGCAAACCGCTCCATCGCGCGTATTCACGACCGTATGCCGGTGGTGATTTCGTCGGAGGACTTCAGCCGATGGCTGGATTGCAAAACGCAGGAGCCGCGCGAGATTGTCGATCTCATGAAATCCGCGGATGAGGATTTTTTCGAGATGATCCCGGTGTCGGACAGGGTCAACAAGGTTGCCAATACCGGGCCTGAATTGCTGGAGCCGGTGGCGGAAACGCTGGCCGTTGTGCCGAAGCCAGCACCGAAGGACGATGCGCAGATGTCGCTGTTTTGAGCAGTTGACGGCTACCGGTCGAGTTCGAAAAACTCCTGCCGCATCATGATGTCGGAATAAACGCGATTTCGGCCCTTGGCCTTGGCGATGTAAAGCAGTTGGTCTGCCGCCGTCAGCTGATTGTCGATGGATGCGCCTTTTTCCAACTCCACGACGCCGGTGGATATGGTCAGCGCCTGTTCGCTGCTGCCAATGGTGTGACCGTTGCTTTCGACGGCGAGACGCAGGCTTTCGCAAAAATCATAGGCCTGCTTTCCATCCACTCCTTTGAGGAAGAGGGCGAATTCCTCCCCGCCGATGCGCGCGGCAATGTGGTTCTGTGGGCCGCACAGGCTGGCGAGAAGCTGCGCCAGGCGCTTGAGCGCCTTGTCACCGGCGCTGTGTCCCAGTGTGTCGTTGATCGTTTTGAAATGGTCGATATCGAGAATGGCAACCGCGCCGCCTTGGATAGAGCCATCGCTTTTTTCCATCTCCGCAAGTAGCGCATTGCCCTGTTCGAAGAAGGAGCGGCGGTTGGCAAGTCCGGTCAGAGGATCGCGTTCCGCAAGCTCCCGCAACCGCATCAGCTGCTTCAATGTCTCGACATTGTTGTCGATGCGGCACTGCAGCTCTTCCGGCACGAAGGGCCTGTAGATGAAGTCCGAGGCGCCGGCCTTGAGAAAATGCGCCGACAGCATGCGGTCGGTAGAGGAGGAGACGCCAATGATGCGAAGATCTTCCGAGGAGCGTTTGGCGCGAATGAGCCGGGTCAGCTCATAGCCATCCATATCCGGCATGAAATAATCGGTAATAACCAGCTGGATGGAGGGATTGGCAGCCAGTATGTCCAGCGCTTTCGCGCCCGAATGGGCCTCGTGCACGCTGAAATTCTGGCGGGTCAAAATCTCGACAAGGCTGTTGCGGGCGCTCTTGGCATCATCCACCACCAGAATGGAGAATTGCCGGTTGGTCAAAATCCGCTCGACGGTTTTGACAACCGTGTCGAAGGTGCGCTTGCCATCCTTGATGATGTAATCGATGATTTTCTTTTCGGCATAATGCTGCCGCGCCTGTTCATCGACGGTGCCGGTGAAGACGATGGTGGGAACCCTGTATTTTTCCAGCACATTGAGTATCTCACCGCGCGGCGCATCCGGCAGGGTCAGGCCGGTCAGAGCCAGGGTGAACTTGTGTTCTTCCAATAGCGCTATCGCGTCTTTCATGCTGTCGCAATGGAAGATGGAGGCGGCGATATCCTCCCTGAATTTGCTGGTGAGCAAAAGAGATAGAGCAACGGAGTCTTCAATGAGAAGAATTTTGTCCTGCATGGCTCGACTTCGACCTCTGAAGATCCGTTAACGCGCAACTGTTTTCGATAGGCGGCACAGCGAGGGCAGCAACAGTGCAGAAACAATTATTCGATAGGAATCGTGAAAAGTAATATTGGCAGTGTTTAGAATTTTTCACTTTGCGTGAACAGGTGAGTTTTCTTTGATGCGTTCAATTCGAGCGTTTCTATTTGACGGGGAAACGCTCTAGCACAAAAACCTTCCCAAAACAGAAATGGCACCGGAGAGGTGCCATATCGATGAGCGAATAATGGGTGCGCGCCGCGTTACACTTTCGCGGGAACGGCTGCCGGTTTGCGGGTCAGCATCAGGGCTGCGGCTGCCACGGCCTTCAGACCGAGAGGTCGGTAATGGCTGTTCAGGTCGGGCTTCGCCGGCGCTTCGGTGGTTTTTGTATCGCTCATTTCAATCTCCAGAATTCCCCTTGAAGCCGCCGATTTGGCGGTCTTCCTGACAACTCTCTCGAAGGAAATCGTGACGAATTCGAGGCAATTTTAATCAATTGAAAATTGCAGCCTGCGACATTTTGTGTTCGCCCACAGACATTATGCCGCCGCATTGAAGCCGGTGGTTGTTCGCGGGCGTTAGAGCCCGCGATCCATGCCGAGGCCATCGTGATGATCGCCGTCTTCCTCGATGGTCAGCGTGCCATAGCGCTTGTGCCAGATGCGCGCGCTGAACGGCAGGAAGGCGAGATAGGCGATAACGGTCAGAACCAGCACTTCCCAGGTGAAGCTCATCAACAAAGCGACATAGAGAACGACGATGAGAATGGCAGGCAGTACGAGATCGCGACGAATGCGGCTTTCGGACTTTCCGGACCAGACCGGCAGGCGGCTGATAAGGAAATAGCCAATCAGCACCGTGTAGGCGCTGGCGATATAGGCAAAGGTCTTGCCGGGCTCGATGCCCATGAAGCCGAGATAGACGGGCAAAAGCACCAGCATGGCACCCATAGGCGCGGGCACGCCGACGAAAAACTCGTTCTGCCATGGTGCTTTGACTTCACGTTCGATCATGACGTTGAAACGGGCAAGGCGAAGGCCTGCCGCGATGACGTAGATGAGTGCAGCAATCCAGCCGAAGGAGCGGGCATTGTCCAGCAGATAGGCGTAAACGACGAGGGCAGGGGCAACACCGAAATTGACGATATCGGCGAGCGAATCCATCTGCGCGCCGAATTTCGATGTCGCCTTCATCATACGGGCCAGTCGTCCGTCCACGCCATCGAGGAAAGCCGCTAGCAAAACCATGCCGACGGCTAGCTCGAAGCGACCTTCGAAAGCAAGCCGAACGCCGCTCAACCCGGCGCAGATGGCAAGAACGGTGACGAGATTGGGAATGACAAGCCGCAGGGGAATTTCCCGCAGGCGCGGTCCACGACCGCTGTCATTGCTGATCTCGAGCTTGCCGTTGGTGCTTGGCTCGGGCGTCGGCGTTTCCATGGCGTTGCTCCTATTCAGCGATTAGCCGCGACGGCTGATGACCGGACCCTTGCTCGAGCCGAATTCGGCCAGAACGGTTTCACCGGCAATAGCAGTCTGGCCGACGGATACGCGCGGCTGGAAACCTTCCGGGAGGAAGATGTCGAGGCGCGAACCGAAGCGGATGAGGCCGAAGCGCTCACCGGCATCGACAGGCTCGTTCGGCTTGACCCAGCAAACGATGCGGCGGGCAACCATGCCAGCGATCTGCACGACGCCGACCTTGCCATGTGCGGTTTCGATGACGAGGCCGTTGCGCTCATTATCTTCCGATGCCTTGTCCACTTCCGCGTTGAGGAAGAGGCCGGGGCGGTAGGCGACGTTGATGATGCGGCCACGAACCGGCGCACGGTTTACGTGGCAGTTGAACACGTTCATGAACACCGAAATGCGGACCATTGGCTCTTTGCCGAGTTCCAGTTCCAGCGGCGGGACCACGGTCATCACGGCGGAAACCTTGCCATCGGCAGGGCTGATGATGAGGTCGTCATCCTGCGGTGTCACACGTTCCGGATCCCGGAAGAAGTAGGCGCACCAGAGGGTGAGAACGAGGCCGACCCAGAAAAGCGGTTCGGCTATCCAGCCAAGCACCAGCGATGCGATGAAGAAGGCGGCGACGAAAACATAACCTTCCTTATGGATCGGCACGATGGTGTTACGAATGGTGTCGAACAGGTTCATTGATCTTTCTTCTCCGAATTGGTTATCGCTGCATATATAATGATATGACGCCGATATACATGCTCTGGCGCGATAAAACACGCATAGGTGACTACAGGCAAACCGTGCCACGGGCAATGTGTTCCGCTTGCGCGCAACGGGTTATACCCGTCAATGCGCAGGCTCTCCGCGGTCCACTACGCCCAGATCGTCTTTCTCACGCACCTCGCGCAGACGCTCCTCGGCCTGAATGGCTTCACGCTGACGGTTCCACATGGACGCATAGAGCCCGCCCGAGGCGATGAGCGAGACATGCGTGCCGCGCTCGGCAATCATGCCATCCTTCAAAACGATGATCTCATCCGCATCGATGACGGTGGACAGGCGGTGGGCGATGACGAGGGTAGTGCGGTTTTTTGACACCACATCCAGCGCGCTTTGGATTTCCTGTTCCGTATGCGTGTCCAGCGCCGAGGTCGCCTCATCCAAAATGAGGATGGGTGGTGCCTTCAAAATCGTGCGGGCAATGGCGACGCGCTGCTTTTCGCCACCGGACAGCTTCAGGCCGCGCTCACCCACCATGGTCTGGTAGCCCTGCGGCATTTTGCTGATGAAGCCGCTGATCTGGGCGGCATTTGCCGCTGCGATCACTTCCGCCTCCGTCGCATCCGTGCGTCCGTAGCGAATGTTATAGGCCAGCGTATCGTTGAACAGCACAGTATCCTGCGGGACCATGCCGATGACGGAGCGCAGGCTTTTCTGCGTCACCTCGCGGATGTCCTGATCATCGATGGTGATCGAGCCGCCCTGAATATCGTAGAAACGATAGAGCAGACGCGAGAGCGTGGACTTTCCAGCACCCGAGGGGCCGACAATGGCAACTGTCTTACCAGCGGGCACATCGAAGGAAATGCCCTTGAGGATGGGGCGCTCCGCATCATAGGCGAAACGCACATCGCGAAAACAGAGGGCACCGGTGCCGATCTGCAGTTCCTTCGCGTCTGGCGCATCCACCACTTCCGCCTGGACTTCCAGCAGATCAAACATCTCTTCAATATCCGTCAGGCCCTGACGGATTTCGCGGTAGACGAAGCCGATGAAATTGAGCGGCACGGAAAGCTGCAACAGCAGCGCATTGATGAAGACGAAATCGCCGATGGTCTGTTCGCCGCGCTGCACGGCCAGCGCCGACATGACCATCATGATGGTTGAGCCGATACCGAAAATGACGCCCTGGCCAAAGTTGAGCCAACCGAGTGAGGTCCAGATGGCGGTGGCCGACTTCTCGTATTTCGCCATGGAGGCATCGAAGCGGCTGGCTTCCATCTGCTCGTTGCCGAAATATTTGACGGTTTCGAAGTTCAGCAGCGAGTCGATTGCCTTGGTGTTGGCGTCCGTGTCGCTATCGTTCATCGACCGGCGAATGCCAATGCGCCAGTTGCTGGCTTTGACCGTAAACCAGATATAGGCCCAAACGGTAACGACGGTGACCGCTACATACCAGAAACCGTAGGACAGCCAGAAGATGACGGCCGTCAGCAGAAACTCGATAAATGTCGGCGCAGTGTTGAGAATGGTGAAGCGGACAATGGTTTCGATGCCCTTCGTGCCGCGCTCGATCACGCGGGAAAGGCCACCCGTCTTGCGCTCCAGATGAAAGCGCAGCGACAGCCGGTGCATATGCACGAAGGTTTTATAGGCAAGCTGGCGAACAGCATGCTGGCCGACGCTGGCAAACAGCGCATCGCGCAACTGGTTGAGGCCGATCTGGATGAGGCGCGTCAGATTATAGGCGATGACCAACGCCACGGCACCCAGCAGGAACACGGGCACGAGACCGGCCATATCCAGCTTGCCGTTCAGCGCATCCGTTGCCCATTTGAAGAAATAGGGGACGGAGATCAGCACGAATTTTGCGAGGATGAGAAAGAAGGTGGCCCAGACCACGCGCATCTTCAGGTCAGGCCTGCCTTGCGGCCACATATAGGGCCACAGGTTGACGATGGTCTGCATCGGATTGCCCGCATCTGCGGAAATCGTCTTCTTCTTGTCGGTCATGCTCTGCTCCGGCGGTGCCTGCCGGAATGCAGACAGCAAGACGGCGGCCCTAACCAAGCCGCCGTGTTGAAACCTAGATAATGCTGTCGCCGGGCCTTTGCAATGCCGCCCGGCGCGGAGATCAACGGCCCATCAGGCGCTTGCGATGCAGTTCTTCCGCATTCGGCAAGGCATTTTCGGGAACACCGAAAATCTGGCCCGGCTCGATCAGGTCAGGGTTTTTGATCTGGTCCTGATTGGCGAGGTAGATGGTGGTGTAACGAACGCCCTGACCGTAAACGCGGCGGGAAATCTGCCACAGAGTATCACCACGACGAATGATGACGGCACTGTCGCTATGAGCCAGCGGGGCCTGTTCGAAAGTCTTCGGTCCGGTCTGCGGCTGTGCCTGCGTCTGAGCCGAAATTGGATCAGCGGTGACGGGTGCTTCGGCATTGAGTTCCGCAAAACGATCCGTCAACCCGGCAATCTGCCTGCCGATGGCGGCAACATCGTTCGGCAGTCCGTCGATAACGGTCTGCAAGGCGCGGGCCTTGGCGGCAATATCCGCAACGAAAGCGGTGAAGGCTGGGTCGGCAGTCGCCGCCGTGCGGAATTCAGACAGGGAGCGCAGCGCGATAGACGTCGCGGATTTTGCAGCCGCAACTTCTTCAAGCGCCGGTGTCTCACCATCCTTATAGAGCCCGGAAAGGATCGCGAATGCCTTGGTCACGTCAACGCGCAAAGCCTCGAAAGCCGTGCGGTCGCTGACCACGCCGGGGTCTTGCTGGGCAGGGCTAGTGGCGTTGGGTGTGGAAGGCTGTGCCGGCATCTGCTGCATGGCAACGGTTGCCTGATCGTTGGCTGGACGCGCAAATGGCACCCGCACACGAACCGTGACATTGCCTGCCGCATCCAGTGCTTCCGCCGTGACGATATGGTTGCCAACGGAGAGATCGACATCGCCTTCGATGACGAAACTGCCGGATGCTTCGGCCTTGGCACTGCCAATCTGCTTGTCATCCACCAACACGCGGACGTTCGTGTTTGCAGGCGCGGAACCGGCAACGAAAATCTTCGTTCCTTCGAACTCGACGGCCACAACACGGATGGACGGTGTTTCAGCAGAAGAAGCCGCAGGTGCTTGACCTGCTGGAGCAGCAGGCGTTGCAGGTGCCGCCGCACCGCTCTGCGCAGGTGCTGGATTGTTTGCCTGCGGCTGGGCCGAGGCGGTTTCATTGGTCGTTGTGGCTGGTGCTTGCAGGGCAGGGGGAGCCGCATCTGGCATGGTCATAACGCGGCTGGCCTTGCCGGGTGTGGTGACCATGGCAAAAAGCTCGCCATTCTTCTGCGCAGGCACGGAAACCGTTGCGGTCTCGCGGGATTGAGCAGCCTTGCCATCCTTGCCTGTGGCGCGCAGCACGATTTCGTGGTCGCCGGGCGGGAGAGGATTGTCGAGAACGGCAGCGAAATCACCGCTGCCGCCAGCCGTCGTCTTGGCAATGACCTGACCATTGTTGACGATTTCCAGCTGCGAGCCCGGTGCAGCCTTGCCAGCGATGACGGCAGAGCCATCCGGCTCGACGCGCAAGACATCGAAAGTCGGCAACTGTGCAGCATCAGAAGGAGCGGCGGCGGGTGCAGGTGTCGCGGACGCGACCGGTACAGGCGCGCCATCATCCGTGCCGGCAAACACGCCGGGCAGGCGGCGAACCTGTGCTGCGGCTTCGCGCGCATCCGCAGGCAGGCCACGCAGGAATGCAATGGTTCTTTCAGCCGCTGTGCGTGCGGTGGTGATCAGGCGCGAGGTGTTCTC
This sequence comes from Hyphomicrobiales bacterium, assembly GCA_900473205.1. Lineage (GTDB taxonomy): Bacteria > Pseudomonadota > Alphaproteobacteria > Rhizobiales > Rhizobiaceae > Agrobacterium. Next base: position 5,487 of record UCLB01000010.1, on the reverse strand, counting down.
GTCAAGCGCTTCGGGGATGTCGACATTGCCGAGTTCCTTCAGCGAGTCCTCGACCTTTTTGCGTGAGGCTGCGAAGTCCTCGTTGGACGGGACCTGGTTGTCGGCAAAGCGGCCCGTCATGTCCTTGATGGACTGGGTGGCCGATTCCGCGAGACGTCCAACCTTTTCGGCAATTTTGGCGGTATCCTTTGCGGCATCCGATAGCAGGTCGCCAGCCTTTTCGTTACCCATCTCCACGCTGTTCTTGACGTCATTGCCAGCCTGATTGATGGCATCGCCAATCGGCTTGTCGTCATTGGACATACGTGGAAGAACGAAGAAGACCATCAGCAGCGTCGCGACGCCAAGCACGATAAGCGCCAGCAGTCCGGCCCTTTTGTTGTTCATCATCACTCTCCGGGTAACTTTCCTGTCTTCTTGTTGCGATAGCTAGCGTCTAAGTCGTGTGCGCACAAGCGGGAGGCCCGCAAAAGCAGCGTTTCCAGCCTGTCATTCCCCAAATTTTCTTGACGGATCGGCCGCCCCGATGTTCCTTCAGCCCATGACTGAAGAAAACAGACCGATTCGATCCATCTGCGTTTATTGCGGCTCCCAGCCCGGACGCGATCCAGCCTACATGGAAGCGGGCCGCGCGCTTGGCAAATCCATCGCCGAAAACGGCATTCGCCTCGTCTATGGCGGTGGCACAAAGGGCATCATGGGTGCCGTTGCCAGCGGCGTTCTGGCCAATGGCGGCGAAGTTACGGGTATCATACCGGAATTTCTGGTCGATATGGAGGCCACACGCCATTCTCTCGGACAATTGAACGAATTGATCATCACCAAGGACATGCATGAGCGCAAGCACATGATGTTCGAACGCTCCGATGCTTTCGTCACCTTGCCCGGCGGCATCGGCACACTGGAAGAGATCGTCGAGATCATGACCTGGGCGCAGCTTGGCCGCCATGCCAAACCGATGGTCTTTGCCAATATCAACGGCTTCTGGGACCCGATGCTGGAACTGATCCGCCACATGCGCGACCAAGGCTTCATCCACCGCGCTCACCTGCTGAACCCACTGGTCATCAACGAAACCGAAAACATCGTTGCAGCAATCATCGACCGCACCAAAGCGCAACAGAACCCGGAAGGCGATCCTTCGGTCATCTCTAAGTTGTAATGAGGCCTTCGGGACACTTGATTTTAACCCATCACCTATAAGTGGCAAAGCCATACGCTTGAAAGCGAGTGGCTTCTTTGGTTTGCCTCTACCATTGTCAATCGGAAGGAAACCGCAGTGTCGCTTCTTGGAACAATAGGGCTGGTGACAGGCGCGGGGCGCGGATTGGGCGCGGCACTTGCTTATGTGCTCGCTGAGAACGGCTGCAAGCCAATTCTTGCTGGGCGCAATGTCAGCGCATTGGAACGTCTAAGCGAGAATATTCAAGATCATTTCAACATATGTCCTGACATTATCCAACTGGATTTGGCGGACACTCGAAGTGTCGAAGCTGCAATCCTTAAGCTGCGGGGCCATCACGACACGATTGATATTCTCATCAATAATGGTGCCATGTGGCTCGAAGCTTCCGACAAGGATCATGCGGCTGAAGATGTTTTGACCACCATTAATTCTGCAGTCACCGGCACTTTCCTTCTGACGCAAGGGCTTCTGCCCAGCCTTCAGAATTCGCCTCGTCCCGATATCGTCACGATTGGCTCGATAAGCGGGCTGCCAAATGCAGCACTTCAGACGGTTTCAATTCCGATGTATGCCGCAAAGCGCGGGCAGGCCGCTCTGGCTGAAGGATTCGCCCAAATGCTGGCAGGGACACCAGTTCGCTCCATCGCTGTTCATCCACCTTATCTTGATGATATCGCGCCCGGCACACCCGAGTGGGAGCGCGCTTCTGCTCGATTCAAGGGGCAGCGCGGGACGAACCGCGACATCGCCGAGGCAGTTTTATTCGCTATAACGCGGCCACGTCACGTTACGCTTTCTATAACCGTGGATGCCGATGATGGCGGATTGCATCCGTCGCGGTAATCTCAACCGCGTTCAAGATTTTTTCCGGATCAATCCCGGCACCGTATAGATCAGTAGCGCTGCCCAGATCATGATGAAGGCTATGAGCCTTACCGTGTCGAAGGGCTCCTTGAAGATGAAGACGGCGATGATGAAGATGATCGACGGGGCGATGTATTGCATGATGCCGATGGTGGAGAGCTTCAGCAGCTTTGCGCCGTTGCCATAGAAGATCAGAGGCGTTGCGGTGACGATGCCGCTGGCGATCAGCAGCCACGTATCCGTGGGTGTGCCCGCCATGAAATGCGCCTGACCGGTGCTCATGAGATAGATGATAAAGGCAAGCGCTGGCGGGGTCAGCAGCAGCACTTCCAGCAGGAAACCTTGGGTTGGCCCAATCGGCAATGTCTTGCGGAAGAAGGCGTAAAAGCCCCAGGAAACGGTCAGCGCAACGGAGACCCATGGCAGGCTGCCTGCATGCCAAGTCAGCAGCGCGACTGCGGAGGCCGAGAGGGCGATGGCCAGCATTTGCACGCGGCTCAGCCTTTCCTTCAAAAGTACTGCGCCGAGCAAGATGCTGAACAGGGGATTGATGAAGTAACCCAAGGCCGCATCCAGCGCGCGCCCGCTGCCGATGGCCCAGATATAGATGCACCAGTTGATGCTGATGATGGTGGCCGTAAGGCTGGCCATGCCCAGCATGCGCGGGGTGGTGAGCGCCGTTTTGATTTCCGCGGTCCGGCCCAGCACGATGAGCACGGCAGCGGCAATCGGCACCGACCAGATGACGCGATGCGCGATGACCTCCAGCGGCGACACATGCGCGACAGCCTTCATGTAAAACGGCAGGAAGCCCCACAGAATATAGGCGACGAGGGCATATACGAACCCGCGGGTGCTGTCGCCCGATTGAGGGGCGGGGATTGTCTGGTTCACTGCCATCGGAGCTGCCAATCTCATTGGAAAGCACCGGCCTATTCCTCTTTTTGGTTATATACCAATTCATTTGCGTGAAGAATGTGATGAAAAGAGCTTCATCTGCTGAAAAAATGGATGCGCCGCCTGAATCGGAATATCAGGCGGCGCAGCTATAGCGTTGTAAAGATTGACGTTACTTGCCCGCAAAGCGATCCGTGGCGCGGATCAGCTGGTCAAGAATGCCGGGTTCGCTCAGCGCATGGCCTGCGGCCTCCACGATGTGCAGATCGGCCTTCGGCCACGCCTTGGAAAGCCGCCAGGCATATTTCAGCGGGCAGGGCATGTCGTAACGACCGTGGACGATGACGCCGGGGATGTCTTTGAGCTTATAGGCGTCGCGCAGCAACTGGCCCTCTTCGAACCATCCAGCATTGACGAAATAGTGGGTTTCGATGCGCGCAAAGGCGATGGCGTATTGATCTTCACCGAAATCATCCACCCGGCCCTGATCCGTCACCAGCGAGATTGTCGCACCTTCCCATTGGCTCCACGCCTTGGCGCATTCCAGCTTCTTCTTCTCGTCCGTGCCGGTCAGATAGCGGTTATAGGCCACCATCATCTCGTGGCGTTCAGCTTCGGGAATGGGGGCGATGAAGGTTTCCCAGCGGTCGGGATACATTTCGGACACGCCGAACTGGTAGTACCAGTCCAGCTCTGGCTTGGTCAGTGTGTAGATGCCGCGCAGAACGAGTTCGCTCACCCGCTCAGGATGGGTCTGCGCATAGGCGAGCGCCAGCGTCGAGCCCCAGGAGCCGCCAAAGACCTGCCATGTCTCGAAGCCGAATTTCTCCCGCAGCTTCTCCATATCCGCCACCAGATGCCATGTGGTGTTGGCTTCCAGATTGGCATGCGGCGTGGAGCGCCCACAGCCGCGCTGGTCAAACAGGATCACGTCGTAGAGGGCTGGGTCGAACACGCGCCGCTGGGTCGGGTTCACGCCGCCGCCGGGGCCGCCATGCAGGAAGACGGCGGGCTTTGCGCCCTTGGTGCCGACGCGTTCCCAATAAATCACATGGCCATCGCCCACATCCAGCATGCCGGTTTCTAAGGGCTCGATCTCTGGATAGAAGCTGCGCAAGGCATCACTCATTCTGTCGTCCTCAATTCACATTGTCTTCAGGCGGCCATACAGCCGTATCGTGGTCCGGGTGCTGGTAGGAGATCATCGTGCTCTCATCCAGGCTTTGCTCCGTATTGCGCTTTTCAAACAGCGTCTTGATCCACGGCATCTGCATATGGGCATTGACCTGCACCTGCGGCTCGATCTCCTGCGGATGATCGAAGGCACCTATGGCGATCTCCACGCCGCCGGGGTGATGATAGGTCAGCGGTGTGCCGCATTTGTTGCAAAAGCCACGATGGATTTTGGCCGAGGAGCGAAAGAGGGTGGGCTGCCCGCGCGTCCATGTCAGATGCGCCTGATCCGCCGTAACCAGCGCGCCGAAGAAATTGCCGAACTGTTTCTGGCACATGCGGCAATGGCAAATCGAAGGACGACCAATCTTGCCCGTATGAAACCGCACCGCGCCGCACTGGCACCCGCCGGAATAACCCGCATCACTCATCGATCTCTCTCCTGTGGCCATGTCTGCGTATCGTGGTCGGGGTGCTGATAGGATGTGAGGTCGACCAGATAATCCACCGAGGTCAAATCATCTTCCGTCGCCACAGCGGGCAGGGTGTGGAGACTATCCACGAAACCGATCTTGCGCTCGACGCCCCATTGCATGGACGGTGGAAAAGCTGAGGGATCGTCAAACGCCCCCGCCGCAACCGCCATCCCATCTGGCGCCTCATAAGTCAGCGGCGTGCCGCACTCGCCGCAAAAACCACGGCTGACTACACTGGAAGACTGAAACCGCTTCGGCTCTCCCCGCGTCCAAGTAAAGTCTTTGCCGCGCACGGACACCAGCGGCGCGTAATAGGCTCCGAACGCTTTCTGGCACATGCGGCAATGGCAGATGGAACTGTCATTGAGGTCGCCCTCGACGCGAAAACGGATAGCACCGCATTGGCATCCGCCGGTGTGAGTTGTCACGGGGTGTTCTCCTTGATGGATCTGACGATGTGGAGACAGACGTTGTCGATGTCGTTCAGGATGTCGTGGTTCCAGAAACGGATGACGGTCCAGCCATGCTGTTCGAGTTTCTCCGTGCGTTGACGGTCATACCTCATGGCGTCGTCGTCCGCATGTTGGGTGCCGTCCAGTTCGATGACCAGTTTATGCGAAGGGCAAGCAAAATCAACGATATATCCGAGGATGGGTAACTGTCGCCTGAAACTGAGACCATCAAGCCTGTGAGCACGAAGCACGTTCCACAATTTCAACTCCGCGTCCGTCATGACTTTTCGCATGGTGCGGGCATGGGCACGGTGGTCTGGTTTTACATCGGCGTGAGACATGGACGGCTCGTCGAAATTGGTTGCGACGAGAGGTTGGTACACCTGTGCACAAAGCGCAATAGAGAGTGTGCCGCAAGGCACCCCCCTCTGTCCTGCCG
>UCLB01000041.1 GCA_900473205.1 Hyphomicrobiales bacterium | reverse complement strand
GACAGGGTGGTCTCTGAAATCGTCAAACGTGAAGGGTTCGAAGGCGCGCTGGACCGAGTGGCGTTCGTCGGGGTCTCGCAAGGCGCCATTATGGCGCTGGATGGAGTTGCATCGGGTCGCTGGAAGGTCGGCGCTCTCGTCACTTTTGCAGGGTTGTTGCCTCTCCCGCCGACGTCATCGTCGACACGAACAGATATTCTGATGATGCATGGTGCAGAGGATAAGACAGTCCCACCGGCGGCGGCGACTGTCGCGTCTGGCCAACTGCGATCGGCAGGCTTCACGGTGACGTCCAAAATTTATCCTGGGGTCGGCCACACCATATCGTCGGAGGAGGCAAAGGATGCCGTCATCTTCCTTCGCGGCCATTGGAAGCGCTAAAGTGGCAGGTATGGGGCCCGATCTCAAGATCGGGCCCCAACACATCAGTGGTGATGTTCTGGCATCTCTTTCAACTGGTCTTTCGTCCATGACGTCACAGCGTGAACGTCGCCGTCCTCGTCGCGCATGAAATCAAGATCGCTCAGAGAAACGGCGACTGGCTTGGCGCCGATTCCGAGAAAGCCGCCAACATCGATGATGGCTTGGCCGCCTGTTCCGCCATGGACGTGATCGACCTTTCCAACCTTATGGTCATCTGCGCCATATACGATTGCACCTTCCAGAATTTCTGGGGTCAGCTCTGTCGTTGATAGGCGAACGTGGTTTGTATGATCCATTGGTTTTCCTCCTTTGTGGATGATCACGTAACGGCATCACAGGCCTCTGGTTCCCTAATACGGAAAAGCTTAATTGACCCCTGACCAACAGCTCGTCTGACGCTCTCACCCTATGTATCTATATTTGCGCGAGGATCCAGGCACTACCACCTGTAGTCATGGTATTCATGTCGCCCACGCCATTCGCGTCGGTCGTAGTAGTCGCGGCGTTCTCGCCATTCGCGACGATCGCGCCATTCTCGTCTGGCTTCCCAGCGGTCACGTCTATCCCACCGATCGCGATACTCGCGTGGGGGGCCATTTGGTCGGCAATAGCCGCGTGGGGAAAGGTGGAAGCCGCATCCGCAAGCGTAGTCTACCTTCTGCACGTCTGAGGCCGAGGGGACAGTTGGATGAACTGACGGCATCGCGTTGGCGACGTTGGCAAGCAGACTACCTAGAATTATTCCCGCGCTGAAAATTATCTTGCGCATCTGTCGTCACTCCGTTGAGGGTAATGTGATTTAGCGACGTGCACCGTGAACCATGCCTGAATGAACTTTGACGTTTTCGTGGCGTTGGCAGTAAGGGGATTTCTAAAGCTCTTAATCTGAGGCGGTCTGTCATTTCATAGAGGATGGCATGCGCCGCGCGGTGAGCCAAAATATGGTCTCTCCTGAACCAGTAAGTGCGATGATTAACAGAGCGGCGTTGTCCTCAGCCAATCCGACGCCTTGCTCGGCCGCACTGCGCAAGTGATCGTATCGGTGACGATATCGTCGTTAGAATTTTTGGAGCGTTCCAAAAATTGAACGATGATGCGCTGCAATAGCGAAGGAAAAACTTTGTGCGACGCATCATAAATAAGAAATATTGTGTTAAATCAATATTATAATTCAGACAGGCGGTATTTTTAATTTTTTGCCGTTGAGATTTCCGTCTCTTGACTTTATTGGAACGTTCCAATTAATTTAACGTGAATTTGTTGGGAAGGCTTGATTTATGACCAAGGGACGAGTCACCGTCATTGATATTGCGAAGGCCGCAGGCGTCTCCAAATCAACGGTGTCGCTCGTTCTGCAAAACTCGACATTGGTCAATGAGCAGACCCGCTCCAAGGTGAATGCGGTCATGCGGGAGCTCGGTTACGTCTATAATCGCGGCGCTGCGAACCTTCGCCAATCCGGATCAAATTCGAAGATCATCGGCGTCGTTGTCAACGATCTTACTAACGGGTTCTTTGCCGAATTGGCTGTGGGAATCGATACCGTCGTGCAGTCGGCAGGTTTCGTACAGTTCCTGTCAAACACGGGTGAAAGTCCTGAGAGGCAGCGCGAGGTCATCGCCTCCATGCGTGAGCATGGTGTTTCAGGGCTTATCATCTCTCCTGCACGCTCCACGAAGGCGATTGATTTCAAACCACTCGTTCAGGCCGGAATTCCCGTCGTCATGGTCGTGCGCAACGTGCCCGGAGCAAAGGTGTCGTCGCTCGTATCCGATAATGAAGCGGGGATTCATGCTTCGGTAGCTCATCTTGCGTCGCTGGGACATCGGCGCATCGCTTTCATGGGCGGCTTTCCGGATACGGCAGTGTTCGACGAGCGACTTGTTGGGTATCGCAATGCAATGGAGAGCGCAGGGCTCGGATTTGACGAGAATTTGATTTTCTCCGCGCCACCATCTCGCGCAGGCGGAGCGGAGGCGATCGGGCGGGCCATGCTGACGACAAACAAGCCTACTGCGGCAGTGTGCTTCAACGACGCTACTGCATTCGGCGTCTGCGACGGCCTTCGGACCTTGCGCCTTGAACCCGGACAGGATTTTGGCGTGGTGGGTTTCGACGACGTTATTGAAGCGAAGGCGGCAGTTCCTGGGCTGACCACGATTGCTGTCGATCCCCAGGGTATGGGCCAGCGTGCTGCGCAGCTCCTTCTCAAGCAGATCAATTCCGGTAAGGCGGAAGCCGAGTCCATCGTGTCGTCGGTCCGCCTGGTCGTGAGAGATAGCTGCGGAGCTTCCAAGGCTTCAGTTGCGAGGGCGCGGGCATGACGGTTCGTTGGGGTCTTGTTGGAGCGAGTACAATCGGGCGCGAATGGGTTATCTATGCCATACGCGCGTCCGGCGGCTGTGTGGCGGCAGTCATGAGTTCAAGTGCGGACCGTGCCAGCGCTTATGCATCGGAAAATTCCATTGACAGATACTATACCAGTATTACCGACCTGTTGTCCGACGATGGGGTCGATGCCGTCTATATCTCCACCACGAACGAGCTCCATTGCGGACAGGCGATAGCGGCAGCGAATGCCGGGAAGCATATCCTGTGTGAAAAGCCGCTGACCCTGACGCTTGCCGACGCGCATGCGATGATCAGGGCCGCCCATGAAAACAGGGTGGTGCTCGCCACCAATCACCATCTGCGCGGCGCCTCTGTCCACATGGCCATGCGTGATGCAGTTCGGGACGGAAGGATCGGCAAGCCGTTGTCTGCACGCGTTTTCCATGCCGGGTATCTCCCGATTCATCTTCAGGGATGGCGACTGGACAAACCTTCTGCAGGCGGCGGTGCGATCCTCGATCTGACGGTCCATGATGTCGATACACTACGGTTCGTTCTCGGCTGCGACCCTGTTGAGGTCATCGCGGTCTCCCAGTTTTCCGGCATGACTAGTGAAGACATGGAGGACGCTGTCATGGGCGTCATCAAGTTCCAGAACGGCATGATCGCGCAGTTTCATGACGGCTTCACCACGAAGTATGCACAGAGCGGGCTTGAGATCCACGGAACCAGCGGCTCGCTGATTGGCACCGACGTCATGGCACAGCGCCCGATTGGCAAGGTTCTGCTGCGCGATGAGCGGGGTGAGCAGCAACTCCCAACCGACGATCGCAATCTCTATGCGGCAACCGTAGGTGCGTTTCATCGCGCGATCGCAGGTGGCGGATTGCCTTTGGCTTCTGGTGAAGACGGATTGTGGTCTCTGGCAACCGCTCTCGCCGTAGCGCAGTCAGCTCGCGACGGCACAGCAGTAAAAATCGAAACAGGACTTTGACCGAAATGAGCAAGCACATCACCCTGGCTGAAGCAGCCGCCCTGATTCCGGACGGAGCCACCGTGTCTGTTTCGTCATCCAGCGGTCTCGGCTGCCCCGATCTCATGCTCAAAGCCATTGGTGAGCGCTTCGACGCGACAGGGCATCCCAAGAACATAACAACGCTGCATCCGATCGCGGCTGGCGACATGAGCGGTATCAAGGGTATCGATCACATCGCCAAGCAAGGCCTGCTGAAGCGGATCATTGGTGGCTCGTATCCCTCCGGACCATCGACGTCTGAGCCGCCGTTGATCTGGCAGATGATAACCAACAATGAGATCCCGGCCTATAATATCCCCTCGGGAATCATGTTCGACATGCACCGTGAAGCTGCCTCCAAGCGTGCTGGTGTTTTGACGAAAGTCGGTATGGAAACCTTTGTCGATCCGAAGCGTCAGGGCTGTGCGATGAACGCACGCGCTTCCGAAGAGCCTGTCGTGAAGCGTGTGATCTTCGAAGGAGATGAATGGCTGTATTTCCCATCCATCATCCCGCAGGTCACGATCATCCGTGCCACGACCGCAGACGAGCGCGGCAACCTGACATACGAGCATGAAGGTGCTTATCTCGGTGGCCTCGACCAGGCGCTCGCTGCCCGTAACAACGATGGTATCGTGATCGCACAAGTGAAGCGGATTACGAAAGAGGGAACGCTCAAACCCCATGATGTGCGGGTGCCTGGCATGCTCGTCGATTACATCGTGGTCGATCCAGACCAGAAGCAGACGACCCAGACCCTGTATGATCCAGCAATTTCCGGTGAGGTGTTTCACCCTCTCGATACGTTTAGGTTGCCAGAATTCAACATCCAGAAAGTGATCGCTCGCCGGGTTGCGCAGGAACTGGAGGCGGGAAGCTGCGTCAATCTGGGTTTTGGGATTTCCGCGAACGTGCCGCGCATTCTTCTCGAAGAAGGTTTGCATGGCAGTATAACCTGGGTCATCGAGCAGGGAGCAGTCGGTGGTGTTCCACTGCTTGATTTTGCATTCGGATGTGCTTCGAATGCAGATGCCTACATGCCATCGCCCTACCAGTTCACGTATTTTCAGGGTGGGGGATTCGATGCATCACTCCTCTCCTTTCTCGAAATCGGCAAGGATGGATCGGTGAACGTCTCACGCCTGACCTTCCGCCCACACGTAACGGCTGGAGCAGGGGGATTCGTCGATATTACGTCTCGTGCGAGGAAGATCGTTTTTTCCGGCATGTTCAACGCTGGAGCCAAACTGTCGATCGCCGACGGCAAGCTTGTCATCGACAAGGAAGGTAAGCTCAAGAAGCTCGTGAATGAAGTCGAACACGTCACCTTCTCTGGAAAGAGGGCGGTGGAGCAGGGGCAGGACGTAACTTACGTCACCGAGCGCTGCGTTATGAAGCTGACTGCGCAAGGGTTGCTCCTGACTGAGATCGCTCCAGGCATCGATCTTCAAACCGATATTTTGGATCAATCCGAGTTCCCGTTGAGTGTCGCCAGTGATCTCAAGGTGATGGAAGCCAGTCTCTTCGGGGAAAACGACATTGGGCTCACGCTCCCGATGAAGCCCAAGCGAGTTTTGGAGGGCACCTACAATGGCTAGCGGTACAGTCAAGGTCGACATTCAGGATCATATCGCCCTTTTGACGGTATCGCGGCCTGAGAAGCTGAACGCTCTGGACCTCGATATGCTGAAGGCTCTTGCCGCGGCTGTCGACGAGATCGAAGCCAACTCTGCTGTCCGAGCCGCTATCCTGACTGGCGAGGGTAAGGGATTTTCGGCGGGCGGGGACATCAAAGCCTGGAGCGAGATGACCGCGCAGGAATTCGGCCATGCCTGGGTCCGCTTCGGACACAGGGTTTTCGAACGAGTTGCGACGCTACGGGTGCCTCTGATCGCAGCGATCAATGGTCATGCGTTGGGAGGCGGCCTGGAACTGGCAGGTCCGGCAGACATACGGATTGCCGAAGAGCACATCAAGATCGGACTGCCGGAAACGGGACTTGGGATGGTGCCAGGATGGTCGGGTACACAGCGGCTGGTTAAACGCTTCGGCGCGCAGGTTGTTCGACGGATGGCGCTGGGTGGGGAAATTTTCACCGCAGAGCAGGCCCAATCGCTCGGTGTGGTCGATCTTATCGTGCCGACGGGCAGTTCCGTTTCGACTGCACTTGAATATGCGCAACGTCTCGTGACGCGCGGACCTGCAGCTCTCGAAGTCACCAAGCTCATGATCGCGTCCGCAAGCGGTGAAGACAATGGAACTGCCGTCGAAGCGTTGGGGTCAATCCTGATCGCGAAGACGGCAGACCTCAAGGAAGGCGTCGCTGCGTTCAGCGAGAAACGCCAGGCAAGTTTCAAGGGAGAATGGTGATGACTGTCCTGATCAATCCGAAAACGATGAGCAACCAGGAGGTCCGTGAGTTCAAGATGCTCGTTGACGGCAAGTGGGTATCCGGCAGCGGCGCCCCTATCGAACGGGTAGCTCCCAGCCACGGTATCGTTGTCAGTCGGTTTCAAGGCGGAACGAAGGCGGATGCAGAAAGTGCGATTGCCGTCGCGCGCAAAGCGTTTGACAGTGGTCCATGGCCTCGCATGACCGCGTCCCAACGCTCGGCCATCCTCCTCAAGGCAGCGGACCTCATCGCGGCGCGTTCAGAAGAACTCGCCTACCTTGACTCCATCGAGGCGGGAAAACCCATCTCCCAGGTGCGTGGTGAGATCGCAGGTTCTGTGGATATCTGGCGTTACGCCGCGGCCCTGGCGCGGGACCTCCATGGCGAAAGCTACAACACATTGGGTGACGGCACGCTCGGTGTCGTTTTACGCGAGGCGATTGGGGTCGTTTCGATCATCACTCCCTGGAATTTCCCGTTTCTCATCGCTGGACAGAAGCTACCTTTCGCATTGGCTGCCGGATGCACTGCTGTCGTCAAGCCGTCCGAGTTGACCTCCGGTTCGACGCTGGTGCTGGGTGAAATTCTCCAGGAAGCAGGCGTTCCTGGCGGAGTGGTCAACATTGTCACGGGTACCGGACCGGAGGTGGGGGCGGTCCTGACTGCACATCGCGATGTCGACATGGTGTCGTTTACGGGGTCGACAGGAGTGGGTAGGCTAACGATGTCGAGCGCCGCCCAGACCTTGAAAAAGGTTTCGCTCGAACTTGGCGGAAAGAACCCTCAGATAGTGTTCCCCGATGCCGACATCGACGCGTTCATCGACGCTGCCGTGTTCGGTGCCTACTTCAATGCCGGCGAGTGCTGCAATGCGGGCTCCCGTCTTATTCTGCACAGAAGCATCGCCGACGAGGTCGTCAAGCGTGTTGGAGAACTCGCAAAATCGGTGAGGGTTGGTGATCCGCTCGATCCGACAACGCAAGTCGGGGCGATCATCACCCCGCAGCACCTGGACAAGATCAACAAATATGTTTCAGGCGCCAAGGATAGCGGTGCAAACGTCGTGTTCGGCGGCGAGAGGCTCGATCTGGGGATGGGCCAGTACATGTCTCCGACGATCCTTTCCGGGGTCACACCAGAGATGGCCGTTGCCCGTGAAGAAGTCTTCGGCCCGGTTCTGTCAGTGCTGACGTTTGAAACGACGCAGGAAGCCATCGAGATCGCGAATTCCATAGACTACGGTCTTTCAGCGGGTGTCTGGAGCAAAGACTTCGACACATGCCTGACGATTGGCCGCAGGGTGCGGGCAGGGACAGTCTGGATGAACACCTTCATGGACGGTGCGTCTGAACTGCCGTTCGGCGGCTACAAGCAGTCCGGGCTTGGTCGTGAACTCGGACGTCACGCCGTCGAGGACTACACTGAGACCAAGACACTCAACATGCATATCGGCGCACGCACGAGCTGGTGGATGCCGCAAAGCGAGAAGCTGGCTTAGCCGGCTCACAGAACTACGCCCGAGGAGGGTGGGTAAATCGGCACGGGAATGGTTCCGTGCCAACTTGCAAACTGGGAGGACTCTATGCGCAAGTTCATGACGATGACCGCGATTGCGGCACTGATGCTGGGAGCTGTAGGCGGTTTAGCCCGCGCCGCTGATGTGAAGGAAGTCCAGATGCTCCACTGGTGGACATCGGGCGGCGAGGCGGCAGCGCTTCAGGTGTTGAAGGGCGATCTTTCTAAAGAAGGCTATTCTTGGAAAGACGTGCCAGTCGCTGGTGGTGGTGGTGACGCCGCCATGACGGCCTTGAAAGCCATGGTTGCTGCAGGAAACTACCCGACAGCCTCTCAGATGCTCGGCTACACCGTGCTCGACTATGCGCAGGCTGGAGTGATGGGGGACCTGACCGAGACGGCCAAAAAAGAAGGATGGGACAAGGCTGTTCCGGCTGCTCTGCAGAAGTTTTCGGTCTATGACGGCAAGTGGGTCGCCGTGCCTGTAAACGTCCACTCGGTCAACTGGCTTTGGATCAACAAGGCAGTCATGGACAAGATTGGGGGGACGCAGCCGAAGACCTTTGACGATCTCATCGCACTTCTAGACAAAGCCAAGGCTGCAGGCGTCACACCGCTTGCGCTGGGTGGACAGAGTTGGCAGGAAGCCACCATGTTCGACTCTATCGTCGCATCGACAGGCGGCCCGGATTTCTACAAGAAAGCTTTCAACGACCTCGACGAGGCTTCTCTCAAGTCCGATACGATGAAAAAGTCGTTCGACAACCTTGCCAAGATGATTACCTACGTCGATCCCAACTATTCGGGTCGCGACTGGAATCTGGCGACGGCAATGGTCATCAAGGGCGACGCACTGGTGCAGGTCATGGGTGACTGGGCAAAGGGCGAATTCGTGGCAGCGAAGAAAACCCCGAACAATGACTTCCTCTGCTATCGCTTCCCCGGCACCGAAGGCAGCGTAATCTACAACTCCGACATGTTCGGCATGTTCAATGTGCCCGATAATCAGAAGGCCGCCCAGATTGCGCTGGCAACGGCGACTCTCTCCAAGAGCTTCCAGTCCGCCTTCAACGTCGTGAAGGGTTCCGTTCCAGCCCGTACAGACGTTCCCGATACGGACTTCGACGCCTGCGGCAAGAAGGGCATCGCCGACCTGAAGGCAGCCAATGACAGCGGCAAGCTGTTCGGCTCGTTTGCTCAAGGCTACGGCGCGGCTCCCGCCATTGCCAACGCCTACAAGGATGTCGTCACCAAGTTCGTTCACGGTCAGATCAAGACATCGGATCAGGCTGTTGCCGAACTGGTCAAGGCGATCGACGACGCACGGTAATCGGATGTTAGCCTCCCCCGGCAACAGGCGGGGGAGTCTTTCAAAACCCGTATTCCTGGGAGGGGGAAATCTCTATGAGCACCGTTGCAACAACCGAACCCGTTCTGACGAAGCGCCGCGCATCGACCTACACAATGCGAGAGCGCTTGCAGGACGCCCTGCCCAAGATCGTTCTTGCACCCAGCTTCCTGATCACGATCGTCTTCGTCTATGGGTTTATCCTCTGGACGGTCTATCTTTCGTTCACGAACTCCAAGACCTTTCCCAACTACGCCATCACAGGCGGACGCGCCTACCAGCGCTTGTGGACATGGACCTTCGAAAGCGATCCCCCATCGAGCTGGTACACCTCGATCACGAATATGGGCATCTTTGCAGTTCTGTATATCGGCATCTGCCTCGCGCTTGGTCTCTTTCTTGCTATCCTGCTCGATCAGAAGATCCGAGGTGAGGGAATGCTTCGTCCGATCTTCCTCTACCCGATGGCACTCTCGTTCATCGTCACGGGCGTTGCCTGGAAGTGGTTCCTCGATCCGGGCCTTGGCCTTGAGCAGACCCTGCACAATTTCGGCTGGACGAGCTTTCATTTTGACTGGATCAAGAACAAGGACTTCGTGATCTACACGGTTGTTATCGCAGGCGTCTGGCAGGCATCGGGCTTTGTCATGGCGATGTTCCTTGCGGGCCTTCGCGGTATCGACAGCGAGATGATGAAGGCCGCCCAGATCGATGGAGCCTCCACTTTTCAGCTTTACCGACGCATCATCATCCCGCAGCTTCGGCCCGTTTTCCTGTCGGCTTTCATCGTGCTGGCCCATCTGGCGATCAAGTCTTATGACCTTGTCGTGGCGCTGACATCTGGCGGTCCGGGCGGCTCTGCGTGGCTGCCGTCCAATTTCATGTACGAATATACATTCAAGCGTAACGAAATGGCTGTTGGTTCGGCCAGCGCGGTAATCATGCTGATGACCATCTCAGCCATCATCGTTCCCTATCTCTATTCTGAGCTGAAGGAGAAGGCACGATGAGTATCGCAACATCCACTTATCCTGCCGCGCCAAGAAGCGCCCGCACCAGAAACCTCCATCGTTTCTTCATCTATGGCCTCCTGATCTTCTTCGCGATCATCTATCTGATGCCGCTTTTTGTCATGCTCGTGACGTCGTTCAAGACGATGGATGAGATCCAGGGCGGCAACATGCTGTCCCTGCCGCAATCGCCGACCTTTCAGCCATGGATCAAGGCCTGGGGAGAAACATGCGTCGGACTGACCTGTAATGGCATCAAGGGATATTTCTGGAATTCGATCAAAATGGTCGTTCCGGCTGTCGCCATTTCGACCATACTCGGCTCACTCAATGGGTATGTGCTGACGAAGTGGCGCTTTCCGGGGCATACTTTCGTCTTCGGTCTGATGCTGTTTGCCTGCTTCATCCCGTTCCAATCGGTTCTGCTGCCGATGGCGACGGTCCTGGGCACTCTTGGCAGATTTGGTAACACGCTTCGCAATGAAATCGGCGTCTCCCTGGGCTTCGGCGATCCGACGGTTAATCTGGTCCTCGTTCACGTCATTTACGGTCTCGGATTCACCACGCTGTTCTTCCGCAACTACTACGAGGCGTTTCCAACGGAACTCGTTAAGGCGGCGCAGGTGGACGGTGCGGGTTTCTTCCAGATTTTCTACCGGATCATGTTGCCGAACTCGCTGCCGATTATCGTGGTCGCGGTCATCTACCAATTCACCAATATCTGGAACGACTTTCTGTTTGCTTCCGCATACGCCGGATCGGGCGACTCGATGCCGATGACCGTGGCGCTCAATAACGTCGTCAACACGTCCACCGGCGTAGTCGAATACAACGTCAACATGGCTGCCGCCATGATCGCTGCCCTTCCTACGCTCCTCGTTTACGTTCTCGCCGGCCGCTACTTCGTGCGTGGTCTGATGGCGGGAGCTGTCAAAGGATAAGACCATGGCCTTTCTTGAAATATCCGGACTGAAGAAGCGCTTCGGCGCACTGGAAATCCTCAAGGGTATCGACATCGACCTCGAAAAGGGGGGCTTCCTCGTCCTGGTCGGTCCATCCGGCTGCGGTAAGTCGACCCTGTTGAACACTATCGCTGGTCTCGAAGCCATCACGGAGGGAGACATTCAGGTGGATGGTCGCACTATTTCCGACCTGCATCCCTCAAAGCGCGATATCGCCATGGTGTTCCAGAGCTACGCGCTCTACCCGAATATGACGGTCGCGGGCAATATCTCGTTTGGAATGGAAATGAGGGGTGTACCGGCTGCCGAGCGCAAGGCTGCCATCGACAAGGTTGCCAAGGTTTTGCAGATCACGCACCTGCTTGACCGCAAGCCGAGCCAGCTTTCAGGTGGTCAGCGTCAGCGTGTTGCCATGGGTCGTGCCCTTGTCCGCGACCCGAAGCTTTTCCTGTTCGATGAGCCGCTGTCCAATCTCGACGCCAAGCTGCGCGTCGATATGCGTATCGAAATTAAAAGGCTGCATCAGGCAACGGGAAAGACAATCGTCTACGTGACGCACGATCAGATCGAGGCGATGACACTTGCGACCAAAATCGCAGTGATGAGAGACGGAGAAGTCCAGCAGTTCGGCACGCCAGCAGAAATCTATAACAATCCCGCCAACATGTTCGTTGCCGACTTCATGGGCTCTCCTGCCATGAACCTCCTGTCAGCCACAATCGAAAACGGCACCTCTGGACTTGTGGTATCGCTCGACCGTCCCAATCAGCAGCCGATGAAGCTTCCGGTCTCGCCAGCCATGGCGTCACTTCAGGCCCACGCGGGACGAAAGGTCGTTTTCGGCATTCGGCCCGAAGCCCTTACCGATCCGGATGGTGCTGATCGCAATGCCCGAAATCTGGCCGAAGACGACTGCCTGATCGAAGTGGTTGAGCCTGCTGGCTCCGACACCTTCGCTGTCACCCAGCTTGGCGGCAAGGAGGTCGTCGCCCGGTTGCGGGCCGACGCGCGCATACAGCCAGGCCAGAACGCACGACTGGCCTTCAACCTCGACAAGGTGGTCTTCTTCGACCCGACAAGCCAAGCCCGGATTGCGTGAAAGACGAGCAACTGACATGACCCAATCACCGGACATCGTCATCGTCGGCTCAGGCGTAGGCGGATCGACAATCGCCTCGAGCCTTGCCGCGACGGGCGCGGATATTCTCATACTGGAAGCAGGTGGCCACATCGAAGATCGCCCGGAGAACCGGGACCAGCGGGCGATTTTCCAGCGTGGTCACTTCCGACCAAAAGAGCTCTGGTATGAGGCCGATGGAACTGCGTTCAATCCGGGTAACTACTACAATGTCGGAGGGAACTCGAAGTTCTACGGCGCCGTGCTTTCCCGGTACCGTCGCGAGGATTTTGAGGAGATCAAACATCAGGAAGGTGTTTCTCCTGCATGGCCGTTTCCATACGAAGTGCTGGAGCCGTGGTATGGAAGAGCGGAAAAGCTCTACCGAGTTAGGGGCCAGATCGGTGAAGACCCGACGGAGCCTCACCACTCCACGGGATATGATTTCCCGCCTGTGCCTGAAGAGTACTCCATCGCCGATGTGCGCGAGCGGCTCAAGAAGAAGGGCCTTCACCCGTTCTCGCTTCCTCTAGGCGTCGATATCGAAAAATGGCTGTCGAAGGCCAAGACACCTTGGGATGCGCACCCCAACTCCAACGACGGCAAGATGGACGCCGAGACAGCCGCGCTCTCCGTCGCGCTTGGGCACCCGAACGTCCGCCTTCAGACAGGTTCAAGGGTAACAAAACTTGAGGCTGGATCAGACGGCAAGATTACCACCGTTGTCTACACAAGGGCAGGTGAAACGTTTTCCGTCTCGCCGAAACTTGTGATCCTGTCTGCGGGCGCCGTGCAATCGGCCGTGCTTCTTCTTCGATCTGCCGATGACCGCAATCCCAACGGACTGGCGAATTCATCCGACCAGGTTGGCAGAAATTTCATGAATCACAATTCGTCTGCCGTTATTGGCGTTTCGCCTTGGTTCCGGAACACATCTGTCTATCAGAAGACCTTAGCTTTCAACGACTTTTACCTGTCGGATGGAGACGGTGGCCCCCCGCTCGGAAACATCCAGTTGCTGGGAAGGATTTCCGAACGGGTCCTTAAAGGTTCGCTGCCGAACGTGCCGGAAGCTCTCCTCCGTTTCGTCACCAGTCATGCAATCGATTTCTATGCGATGAGCGAGGACGTTCCCAACCCGGAAAGCCGTGTCATGGTGGATGGCGACAGGATCGTTCTGCAATGGAGGCGCTCGAACTGGGACGCCCATCTGGCACTCGTTGCCAAGCTGAAGGCTGTGCTGAAATCGATAGGCTTTCCCATCGTTCTGGCGAGACCTTTCGACAAGCGGACTCCCTCCCATCAGTGCGGCACAGTTCGTATCGGCAATGATCCATCGGCAGCGCCACTCGATCCGTTCTGCCGGGCCTATGAACATGAAAATCTGTTCGTCGTGGACGCAAGCTTCCTGCCGACCTCTGCGGCAGTAAATCCGGCGCTGACCGTTGCCAGTCAGGCGCTGCGCGTTGCGGATCACATTGCGGCGGAGGATTTGCGGGCATGATGCACGTGATTTCGTATCGCCCTCCTTCGTTCGCCTCGTGTGAGCTCATGCTCGCGGTGGTCTTTTCATCCGGCGGTGCGCCCGTCAGAAGCCTTCGATAGGACAGCAAAATGCGTTTTGACTATATCATTACCGGGGCAGGTCCTGCGGGTTGCGTGCTGGCCAACCGTTTAAGCGAAGATCCATCCGTTAAGGTGCTGCTTCTTGAAGCGGGCGGGGGTGACTGGAACCCGCTCTTTCAGATGCCGGCTGGCTTCGCCAAGATGACCAAGGGCGTAGCAAGCTGGGGCTGGGAAACCGTGCCGCAGAAGCACATGAAGGGCAGGGTCCTCAGATATACGCAGGCGAAGGTCATCGGTGGTGGATCGTCGATCAATGCGCAGCTATATACACGCGGAAATGCAGCGGATTACGATCTCTGGTCCCATGAGGACGGATGCGATGGTTGGGACTATCGTTCAATTCTTCCCTATTTCAAGCGAGCAGAAGACAATCAGCGCTTCGCTGACGACTATCATTCCTACGGTGGGCCGCTCGGCGTCTCCATGCCCGTATCTGCGCTTCCGATCTGCGACGCCTATATCCGTGCCGGGCAAGAGCTCGGCATACCCTACAACCACGACTTCAATGGAAAGCAGCAAGCCGGAATGGGCTTCTATCAGCTCACACAGCGTGATCGGAAAAGGTCTTCGGCATCTCTGGCCTACCTTAATCCCATTAAGAGCAGAAAGAACCTCACCATCAGATTAGGAGCACGGGTTTCCCGGATCGTTCTCGAAGGTAGCCGCGCGGTAGGCGTCGAGGTGGCGACAAAAAGCGGCACGGAGGTTGTCCGCGCTGAGCGTGAAGTACTCGTGACATCCGGGGCGATCGGGTCTCCTAAACTCCTTCTCCAGTCTGGGATCGGCCCTGCGGATCACCTTACTTCGGTCGGGGTCAAGGTGTTGCATGATCTGCCGGGTGTCGGCGGAAACATGCAGGATCATCTGGATCTGTTCGTAATTTCCGAATGTACGGGGGATCACACCTATGATGGCGTGGCGAAGCTTCACAGGACAGCGTGGGCAGGTCTGGAGTATCTTCTTTTCAGGTCCGGTCCGGTCGCGTCTTCGCTCTTCGAAACAGGGGGCTTCTGGTATGCCGATCCCGATGCCCGCTCGCCCGACATCCAATTCCATCTTGGTCTTGGATCGGGGATCGAGGCTGGTGTCGAGAAGCTTAAAAACGCAGGAGTCACGCTCAATTCGGCCTATCTTCATCCGCGTTCCAGAGGAACCGTGCGTCTGTCCTCCTCTGATCCGAGCGCGTCGCCGCTGATCGATCCCAATTACTGGTCCGATCCACATGACAGAAAAATGTCTATCGAGGGTCTGAAACTCGCTCGTGAGATCATGCAGCAAGCTGCTCTCAAGCCGTTTGTCATGGCTGAACGGCTGCCTGGTCCGAAGGTCATGACCGACGATGAACTGTTCGATTATGGCTGTGCCAACGCCAAGACCGATCACCATCCAGTTGGCACATGCAAGATGGGGAGGGGACCGGAAGCGGTCGTTGGGTTGGATCTCAAGGTGCACGGGCTAGAGGGGCTGAGAGTATGCGACTCCTCGATCATGCCGCGGGTGCCCTCCTGCAACACCAATGCACCCACAATAATGGTCGGAGAGAAAGGTGCTGACCTCGTTCGAGGCCTGCCGGCTCTGCCCTCCGCAGTCTTCTCGTACGAACGCAACGATGCGCGACCTCGCGCGCGTACAAACGTTCGCTGACCCGGACGATAAGCAGATACAGCAATGAAAAATTCTTTTGTCTTTTCAGACACGTCGAAAGTATGTCGGAGAGTTTCTAGATGACCGAAATTAAGGTGGCAATCCTGGGAGCATCTGGCTGGATGGGCAAAGTGCACACCATGGCCTATCAGACATTCCCTCATTTCTTCGGTGTTTCAGGCGGAACCGCGAAAATCGTCGCGCTCGTCGAAGGCAATCCGCTCGCCGCGGAAGACCTGACAAACCGGGCGCCGGGTGCGAAGATTCTACGAGACTGGAAGCTTGCGGTTTCAGACCCGGATATCGATCTGATCGATATCTGCCTGCCCGATAACCTTCATTACGAGGTCGCGAAGGCGGCGCTGCTGGCTGGCAAACACGTCTATTGCGAAAAGCCTTTGGCCAACACTGCGACGCAAGCCCGTGAACTCGCAGACATTGCTCGGGAAAAAGGAGTGATCACGCGGGTGGGGCACGCTTTTCCTCGAAATCCTGTCCATGATCTTGCCAAGGACATCATTGAGGGTGGTGAGATCGGCGAGATCACGATGTTTCGAGCGTGTCAGCACGTCGACATGTACGGCGACCCGCTGGCTCCCTTTATGTGGCGCGCGGACGGTGACCTTGCGCCAACGGGTATCATCGGCGACACAGGGTCCCATGTTTTCAGTTTTATGGATTTTCTGGTTGGACGCGTCAGTTCGCTGATCGCCGACAACATTATCGTTACACCACGACGGCCGGTTGTCCGCGGCTTGGCCTATGGTGAACAGATCGAACTTTCCGGGAACGAGGAATGGGCAGAGGTTACCAATGCCGATGCCACCAATCTGCTCTGCCGCTTCGCGAATGGCGCAAGTGGAATCGTGGATTTCAGCCGTGTCGCAACCGGAAGAAAGTTCAAGCAGACCTATGAAATCTACGGCACGAAGGGCAGCCTCGCCTATACCTACGACGAAATAAACCGCCTGCGGTTCTATTCCAACGACGATCGCATCGGGCGCAGCGGTTTCCGTGAAATAGACGTCGGCCCAGAGAGCGCAAACTTTAAAGCTTTCCTCCCTCTGCCAAACTTCGGGCTTGGCTACAACGAGAGCAAGATCATCGAAGTTGCCGAAGTTGTCCGTTCCATAACGACTGGGACGCAGATGTGGCCGACTTTCGAAACGGGACACCACATCTGCCAGATCGTTGATGCCTGCATGGAATCGTCTCGATTGAAGCGCTGGGTGGACATTCCGCTCGCCTGACACCCGAAGCCTGTTGCCATAAGTGGCGGCAGCTATCCTGCAACCGACATGCCCATGGATTTGATACGGCAATGAAGCTCGATATCCCACAGCCTATACTCGATGCACTCACCGACGTCGAAATGCCGCGCCTTCCTCCGGAGACGAGGTCGTCGGAGACTGTCAACCTTTCGGGGATCGATATTCCTGTCTATCGGGCAGGGTGTGTCATCGTTGGCTCCGGGGCTGCCGGGTTGCGGTCGGCCGTCGAGCTCAAGAGACGTGGTGACGATGTCGTCGTCATCAGTCAAAGCGCGTGGGGAGGAACATCTGCCTGCTCAGGCTCCGACAAGCAAACTCTCCACACCGCCAACACCTCCGATCAGGGTGACAATTACAAGGCCATGGCGCATGCCATCCGCAGCGGCGGTGCCATGGATGAGGACACCGCCTATATAGAGGCCGTGGGGTCATCGCGCATGATGGCGTCGTTGCAATACCTTGGACTTCCTCTTCCGCAGGATCGGTTTGGCGGAACGTTGAGATATCAGACGGACCATGATGAGGTTGGCCGCGCCACCAGTTGCGGTCCGCGAACCTCCCGGCTTATGGTCAAGGTTCTGGCGGACGAAGCGATACGGCTCGGCGTTCCCATCTTCAACCAGACGACCGCCGTGCGAATATTGAAAGACGACCAAGATGGCCGTGAGGCTGTGACTGGCCTCCTGACAATGCGCGCTGGTGAAAGGACCGACAGCAACCCCATGGGCATGGTCCTGTTTACGTGTCCGGTAATCGTGCTTGCCGCTGGCGGCCCCGGCGAACTCTATCGCGATAGTGTCTATCCAAATGGTTGCTTTGGCTCGTTGGGTCTCGCCCTTGAGGCTGGCATCGAACTTGTCAATTTGACGGAAAGCCAGTTCGGTATTGGGACGCGCCGCGAAGGGTTTCCGTGGAACCTTTCCGGCACGTACGTTCAGAGCATGCCGCATATCTATTCCGTCGATTCTGACGGTAAC
The DNA here is from genome assembly GCA_900473205.1 of Hyphomicrobiales bacterium. Taxonomy (GTDB): domain Bacteria; phylum Pseudomonadota; class Alphaproteobacteria; order Rhizobiales; family Rhizobiaceae; genus Agrobacterium. The sequence continues at coordinate 38,546 of UCLB01000041.1, read as the reverse complement.
GAATATCATTTCCTGGCAGAATACTATCGGACGACGCAGGAGCTAGCCTCCAACATATTCCGCAAAGGTTATCAGTGGCCTTTTCATTCCACACGGATGCTGGATTTCGCGTCGAGCCTTGTCGACCTGGCGGTGTATCGCGAGGCGATGGCCGGACGTCGGGTCTTCATGGACTTCAACCGGAATCCACTTCCGGTGCCCGGCGACAAGCCCTTCGACCTGGAAAGGCTCGATGATGACGTCCGCCACTATCTTGGCAAAGCAGGGGCTTCGCAGGAACTTCCCATCGCTCGCCTCCAGCACATGAACCCACTCGCGATCGAACTATATCGACGCTACAAGATCGACATCGCAATCTCTCCACTCGAGTTCGCCGTCAACAATCAGCACATGAACGGCGGTGTGATGGTCGATGTTTGGGGGCAAACCAATTTGAGGGGTTGCTACGCCATAGGTGAAGCGGCTGGAACACATGGCGTGACGAGACCCGGCGGCGCGGCTCTCAACGCAGGTCAGGTGTTTGGGACCAGGGCCGCGGAACACATCGCTGCCACTGGGTGGGCGAAAGGAACCGATAACGTCAAAATAGGCGCCACTGCCGGTGAGGCGGTCGAGGATTTGCTCCGTGCCTTGGTGGTACGAGGTTCTCTGGACATGGCTGCAATCCGAGCGGAGGTCCAGGCTCGCATGAGCGATAAAGCAGGGATCATTTGCGATGCACAAAGCGTGAGGGAGGCACTGGCCGACGCAAAAATCCTGAATGCCCGGATCCGCTCTCAGGGTATTTCTATTGGCCGCCCAGGCGAGGCTTCACGTGCAATCCAATGGCAGCAGATGGCAACGGCCTCGGAAGCCGTTCTGACGGCGCTTGATTTCTTTATCAGCCACGGTGGAGGGAGTCGGGGCGCGCGCGCCATATGTGATGCAAATGGCGAGGCACTGCCCACGACTCGCCATGGTCCTCTCAACGAATATCGCTTTCGAAACGAGCGCGATCACCAAAAGAACGAGCAGATCGTGGTCAAAAAATGTGGTTCAGACTTTGTGGTGACGACGAAATCCAACCGCGTTTTCGATGAAAGCGCCAAATCCTTCTTTGAGCGCGACTGGCCTGCGTGGCTGACCGACGAAATCCATCATTCCTAGAACGGGTGTTTTCCGTTTCCAAACTGCTGCGTCATGCAGGATGTTTTAAGGTCGCTGTCCTCACGACAGACAGTGTAACTCATAGGCCTGAAAATATTCGATGTAACAGATTGGTAGATTGGTCTGCTGTCGGGTGGGCACGAATAGTCCGGAAGATTCGGTGAAGCCGCTGCCGGGGGGACTTCCGGCAAAAAGCTTATCGGACAAAGCCATGAGTGAGAGAACATGCTCCGTTTTTTAGTAACAATGGCTGCGTGCTTGAGCCTTAGCGGATGCGGACTGACGAAGGTCCCTGATTTTGTGCACGATCACGATGTGAACAGGTTGGACGCCGTAGGTGCCAGCCTGGAAAGCGCCAGAGCCATGGCGACAAAAAATGGCTTTCGATGCGACAAAACTCTTGATCGTAATCGTACGGTTGTGGCGAAGGATAATGTCAAACGGAAAACCGACATCCTTGAGTGCCACAAAACGTCTTTTGATCTGGTTTGCCCTCAGCGCAGATACGTGGTTTTCAATGCCGATCCGCAGAGTGGCAAGGTCTACAGCGTGGGTAGACGTATCACCCAACACTCCTGTTTCTAAACCTGTGGTTAGATATCAGCTTGAAGCATTCCAGACTCCAGTCCATCATTAAACCATCCTCGCGACAATGACAGAATAGGCCAGCAGCGATAATCGGCCGTAATATCATAATGCTTACGTGGCGATCTCAGCGAAGCAGTCCGTCGACGTCGAACTCTTCCCAGCCGCCAAGCTTCGGGGGCGTATCCTTGGAGCTATCTTTAGACTTCTTAGACCTCTTTGCAGCCTCCCTCTTGAGCGACCGCGTCAGCTTCGCTTGATACAAAGCCCGTTGCCTATTTTCAGCTTTTGCCTCGGCATCCTCCACCCGCCATTCTTCCGCGGCCCCTCGGTCGAGAAGATCCTCCACGACCTTGGGGTCAAAGACATGGAATGTAATCTGACGAGCGCGTCCGTTCAGTCTGACGGTCCTCGTACCGGCGCTCGGCAGACGACCGTCTGCAAGCCAACGATGTCGCTCGCTGGTCTTGATGGTCAGGATGTCCTCGATTTCGCGTGGAATGACCGGTAACGTTCCGGCTTCCGCCACCACTTTCGCGACGATAGCCGCTGCCGCGTTGAATGAGGTCTTTTCGTTGGCCGTCATCGCCAGTGTGAGATCGACGCCCTCCAGCGAGATCGACTTTTTAGAGATCGCAGGCAGCCTCGCTTGTATTTCCTGAAGAACGCCTTTCGCCCGAACGGCCGACCCCATTGTTACGGTGGCTGGCAGGGTCCATGTCCTGATCAGTTCGATCTCATCTTTTTCACGCTTCGGCATGTCGCACAAATGGTGGCTCATCGCTTCCAAGTCAACGAGCCTGTTGACAGCAGACGAGGAACTGTAACTGATCTTGCTTATCCCTCCCTCTTACCGAAACTCTCCATCAAGATGCTGAGGAAAGCTCTCACAGCAGGGTTGGTCCGGCGGCTTTCCGGCCAAACGGCTGTGATGTTGTGACGTTCGACAGAGAAATCGGATAGAACAGGGACAAGTTGGCCACGGTCTACCCATGGCGCTGACATGAGGCTCGTCGCCATTCCTATTCCCGCTCCCGCTGCGATCGTCGCTATGACAGCCTCGCTCGCGTCGACGATGATTGCCGACGACGGCAGGATCTCGATTTCTCGCTCTTTGAGCTGGAACGGCCAGCGAAATAACTGCCCGCTGCTCTGATAGCGCAGGTTCACCGTCTGGTGCTGCTGAAGATGATCGGGGTGGGTTGGCGCACCATTCGCTGCCAGATATTCCGGGGAGGCGTAGCAGCAAAGCAAATGCGGGGAAAGTTTCCGGGATAGAAGCTGGGAGTCGGGAAGGTCGCCGATGCGAACAGCCAGATCTATTCCCTCTTCGATGAGGTCAACCCTCTGATCATTCAGTCTGAGATCGATCGAAACCTTTGGATGACGTGCGCGAAACCTGGGCAGCACAGGTGCGATGACATGCAGGCCAATCGGCAAGGAAGCGGCAATGCGCAAAGTTCCCGCCGGTTCGGAACGCGCTGCCTTTGCGGCCTGCTCGATGTCTTCGGCATCCCGCAGCAGCCGCAATGCGCGTTCATGCAGGTCACGGCCTTCATTGGTGAGGGTGAGAGATCGCGTCGTTCGGGTGAACAGCGAAACGCCAAGGTGGCTTTCCAGTCGCTGGACGCTTTTACTGACCGCTGATGGCGAGATCGCAAGCGACCGCGCTGCCGCCGTATAGCTGCCCAGCGATCCGGCGCGCGCAAAGGCGATCAAGCCGGTCAACCGTTCGATTCCGATTTGTTCCTTCATGGCACTATTAAAGCGAAATATAGCACCATTATCAATCGTTAAAGACATGCGTACATCTGGTCAGCGAAATCTCAATTTGAAAGAGTTTTAATATGACCGAGATGATGAAAGCAGTCCGCCTGCACGAATTTGGTGGCCCAGAGGTCCTGCGTTACGAAGAGGCTTCACGGCCAGTTGCCGAACAGGGCGAAGTCCTTGTCCGGGTGCATGCGGCAAGTCTCAATCCCCCTGATCTTTATTTGCGCGACGGATATCGCGCGCTCCCGCCTGAGTGGCGACCCAGCCCCGTCTTTCCATTGATCTTGGGCACAGACATCTCCGGTATCGTCACCGCAGTCGGCGACGATGTCCAAGCATTCGGCGTCGGGGACGAGGTCTATGGAATGGTGCGTTTCCCCCACGATCTCATGACCGGCAGCAATGCCTATGCCGACTATGTCAAAGTCCCGGCCTCGGATCTCGCACTGAAACCTAAAGGTATCGATCATGTGCAGGCCGCTGCCGCTCCGATGTCGCTGCTGACGGCATGGCAGTTTCTCGTTGAGCTTGGACACAACGAACCCAACCCGTTCCAGGATTTCAACCATGCACCTGCTCCGATCGAGGGAAAGACCGTGCTGGTGAATGGCGCTGCCGGTGGGGTCGGACACCTGATGGTTCAGGTGGCGAAATGGAAGGGCGCTCGCGTCATTGCGGTTGCTTCCGGAAGGCACGAGGCGCTTCTTGCCGATCTCGGCGCAGATGCATTCATCGATTACACCAAGCAGTCATCCGAGACGGTCATGCGGGATGTCGATCTGGTGGTCGATGCGGTTGGCGGCTCCAACATGGAGCGCTTCCTGAATGCGATCAAAAAAGGCGGAGCCCTCTATCTGGTCAATCCTCTCGGCTTCTCCGGCCATGAAGAGGCCGAACGACGCGGCATTGTCGTCTCAACGGCTCAGGTGCGCTCAAATGGTGCACAATTGGCGCAGGCGGGTCGTCTGCTCGATGATGGCACGATCCGGGTGGTGATCGACAGTACGTTCCCAATGGCTGCGGCCTCCGCTGCCCATGACAGGGCAGGGCGGGGAAGCATGCAGGGGAAGGTCGTCCTCATCAACGAATGACGACGTTCCGCTCTGGAAAAAGTTTCCGCGATCTGAAGCCTTTTCCGCAACCCTTCTGCAGGAACCCGTCGTGCTTGCACGATCGTTCAATACCCAGTTCGATGTTCAGTGTAACTGTTGGACTGAGCGGTTGCTTTCAAGCAAACAAAGGATAGCAAATGGAATCCATCAATCTCGACGAGAAGCTTAGCCTGTTTTCAGGTCACTGGGACCCGCATGTGATCGCCGATTACAATGAAAACGATGTGATGGTCGTGAAGTTCAAGGGCGAATATCCGTTCCACAAGCATGACACGACTGATGACTTCTTCCTGGTGCTGGAGGGAGAGATGGAACTCGACATCGAAGGCGAGCCGTCCCGAACGGTGAAAGCCGGCGAGCTGATTGTCGTTCCCAAGGGCGTGGTGCATCGGCCACGGGCTAGAGACGAGGTGAAGGTTCTCTTGATAGAACCGAAGGGAGAACCGAACTCAGGCGATTCCGGGCGCGCGCCAGCGCTTAAACCTCGTCTCTGATAGGCTTGAGGCCGCTTGGAGGCCATGCAGTGTAGCTGCTTTACGTCAGCTTAAATAGGCAGCGAGTTCTTCCGGGGTTCCTTGCGGAAAAGCCTCTTTAAGATAATCGAGAAAGGCTGATACGCGCGCGCTGAGCAGACGCCGCGAAGGATAGAGCGCCCAAAGCGTCGTTTCGGCGCCTTCGACATCGCCCCAGTGGTTGAGACGACCGGAGGCGATGTCCTTGCTGACCAAAGAAAGCGGCAGCCGTGCGACGCCCGCACCCATCAAGACCGCATCCCGCAGCATCGTGTTCGACGACATGCCAAGCACCGGCGTGGTCGCAAGTTTTGCAGACCCTGAATCCGTCACGACAGTCCAGGTGTCTGGCTTGCCGATCAAACTGCGAACCACTGATGGCACTGCCTTATCCGGCTCCGGCCAGGCGAGGCCTGGAGCAGCGACAATGACCTGTCGGTCACGCAGAAAGGGCCGGCCAACGAGGTTGATATCGGGTTGAGGATTGACGCGGATGACAAGATCGTAAGCCTCCTCGATCATATCCACGGTACGATCTTCCACGACGATCTCGACCCGCATCTCGGGATGTTTCAGCACAAAGCCTGCCGCCAGCTTTCCCAAGGCCGCCTGCGCAAACATGAGCGGTGCGCTGATGCGCAGACGTCCACGTGGTGATTGACCCCCTGATGCGATAGCGGTTGCGGTTTCTTCTAGCTCCGTCAGCAGTTGCGTAGTCCGCTCGAACAGGGCGCGTCCTTCTTCCGTCAGCTTCAAGTCCCGTGCCCCCCTTTCGAAAAGCCGAAGATCGAGGCTCGCCTCAAGATCGGCGACGCGTCGGGATAGTGTGGCTTTCGGCCGCCCGGCATGGCGCGCTGCTTTTCCGAACCCGCCATGCCTAGCAACGAGGTTGAAATCTGCGAGTGCGAGCAAATCCATGTGTTCCACCTGTGAGACGATGCGTCCAGAAATGATGTCTATTTGAGGAAATTTGGATCATCTAACTTTGGAGATGTCAACAGCGCCCTAGCGGCCTCACAAGGAGCTACATTCATGACCATTCTCGTAATCGGTGCCAGCGGCCGTGTTGGCCGCCACGTCGTAAACCAACTCATTGAACGCAACGCCAAGATTCGTGTTCTGACGCGCGACGCCGCGAAGGCAAACTTTCCGGAGGGCGTAGAGATTGCCCAGGGCGAATTGCTCGATCTCGATGCTCTTCGCCAGGCATTCAAAGGTGTCCGCACCTTGTTCCTTCTCAATGCTGTCACGGGCGACGAGTTCACTCAGGCTCTCATCACCCTCAACATTGCCAAAGAGGCGGGTGTCGAACGCGTCGTTTATCTCTCGGTGTTCAACGCCGAAAACTCCGTCAACGTCCCGCATTTTGCTGTGAAGGCGGGTGGCGAACGTATGCTGAGCGAGATGGGATTCAGCGCCACGATCCTGCGCCCGACCTACTTCATCGACAACGAGATCATGATCAAGGATGTCGTTCTCAATCACGGCGTATATCCGATGCCGATCGGCTCCAAGGGCGTTGCAATGGTCGATGCCCGCGATATTGCCGAAGTCGCTGCAATCGAACTGATCCGCCGTGATCAGGCCTCCGAACTCTTGCCAGTCGAAACAATCAATCTTGTCGGTCCAGACACGCTCACGGGACCCAAGGTCGCTGCAATCTGGTCCGAGGTCCTGGGTCGCGATATCGTCTATGGCGGTGATGATCCGAGCGGTTTCGAACAGAACATGGCGAGCTTCATGCCAAAGTGGACCGCTTATGAAATGCGTTTGATGGCAGAACGCTACGTTACCGACGGCATGATCCCGAATGAAGGCGATGTCGAACGGCTTGTGGCGATGCTGAAGCGCCCCCTGCACAGCTACCGTGAGTTTGCGGAGAGCCTTGCTTCGGCCAGCTAACAAGACCGACGGACAGTCAAGCCAAATTACTGAACTGCAACTGGCGAGGAGGCTCGCCAGCTACCCCTACACCTTTCACCGGAGAATCTCATGACCGATATCTGGAGCCCATTCACACTTGGCGGGATTACCCTGCCGCATCGTCTGGCCATGGCACCGATGACCCGCAGCCGCGCCAAGCTTGACGGAACACCCGGAGACCTCGCGCCGGAATATTACGCACAGCGAGCATCGCTCGGGCTACTGATTAGCGAAGGAACCCAGCCGTCTGACGATGGCCAAGGATACCTGGCGACCCCTGGTATATACACTGACGAGCACGTCGCTGGCTGGCGCAAGGTCACTGACGCCGTCCATGCGGCAGATGGGCGCCTATTCATACAGCTCATGCATGTCGGCAGACGGTCTCACCCTGATAACACTCCGCATCATAATCAGCCTGTTGCGCCATCGGCAATCGCATCCGGAGAGGCGATGTTCACGATGAGCGGGATGCAGCCCGTCCCCCAACCGCGCGCGCTGCAGAAAGAGGAAATCCAGCAGACAATTGCGGATTTCGCCAGCGCCGCAAAGCGTGCTATCGAAGCCGGTGCAGATGGCGTTGAAATCCATGGCGCGAACGGCTATCTGGTACACCAGTTCCTCGCCCCGGACAGCAACCATCGCAATGATGAGTACGGCGGCACGATGAAAAACCGGGCGCGCTTTGCTATTGATATCGTGCGTGCGGTCGTTGATGCCATTGGCCCACAGAAAACTGCCATTCGCCTCTCACCGGGTGTTGCGACAGGTGGCATTACCGAAGGTCAGGACAACGATGAACTGTATCGGTATCTCGCAGTCGAACTTGGCAAGATGGGCTTGGCTTATATCCATGTTCTCTACACTCGCACCGATCTGTTGCTGGAAGATATGAGCCGCTCTTTCGGTGGCCCTCTGGTCCTCAACCGTCCCGGTCGTTTGCGTGAACAGATCGGTGCCGATGTGGCCGCGGGACTTGCCGATATTGAGGCGCTGGGCGTCATGGCACTCGCCAATCCCGATCTTGTGCGGCGTCTCAAGACAGGTGCTACGCTTAATGACCCAAAACCTGCTTTGTTTTACGCAGGCGGCGGCGCTGAAGGTTACACGGACTATCCCCTAATCGACGCAGCATGATGTATAAGCGGGCGAATCGTATTCGCCCGCGATCGCCTTTACCAAGCTTGGTCGCGTCCGATGGCAATTCGAATACAATCAAAACCTAGCCAGAGCTTGCAGAACGCATTGCCAGCCAATGCCCTGGCGTCATGCCGAAGGCTTTGCGGAAATGGCGGGTAAAATGTGCCTGGTCGGCAAAGCCCGCATCTGCTGCCGACTGCGCCAACCCGTTTCCACTGATAATAGACCTTTTCGCCAGTTCGAGTTTGCGCATGATGAGGTATCGATGCGGGCTGGTACCTAGCAACCGGCGAAACTGCCTGGCCAGCTCGTAACGATCCAACCCGGATGCAGCCTCCAGCACTTCAGAGCGCACGATATCGTTGCAATGCCCTACAATGAAGTCGCGGGCACGGAGAACAGCCGACCGAGCCGACTTGGTGATGCTTTTGGGCGGCGCACCTGCTTTGCGAGAAAGACCCGATGCCAGCCGCATCACGACGTCGTCCATGATCAGATCGCTCGGTTCTTCTCTCAGATTGGCAAGAATCTCTGCCAGTGCCTGCCAGAGCCCGATGTCTGCAACGACCGGATCGGGAACGAATGGAAGGGCGTGACTGTAACCATCGACTGCGCCAATCAGGTCGGGAGGCAGATAGATCATCCGATAGATCAACCCATCCTCGGTACCTGCAGCACCATCATGCAGCTCGTCGGGATGCAGCACGATCACGTTTCCGGGGCTGCTGAAACGCTCGGCGCCGCGATAGCGGAAGGTCTGTACGCCGTGGAGTGTCAGCCCTAACGCGTAGGTGTCGTGCCGATGCGGCGAAAATGCATTGCCATGAAACCGGGCTTCGATCCGCTCGACACCATGTGAGGGCGCGGCGATACGCATGCCGTCGGCAAATCCGACTTTGCACGAATGTTCAAGACCGCCCGCCTTGCTCGGAGCTAGGTCTTCTTTTCCCTCGATACCCTGAATGGAGTTCAACCGCATGTTCGACACCAAGATCGCAATCGTTATCCGCAATGACCTCGCAACCTGGCAGAAGTTGAACGTCACCGCCTTCCTGACCAGCGGCATCGTTGCACAGACACCAGCCATCATCGGCGAACCATATCGGGATGCGGATGGTCATGTCTACAATCCCATGACGATCCAGCCAATCGTGGTCCTCGCCGCAGACCAGGATATGCTGCGCACAATTCATAGGCGGGTTCTCGACCGCGACGTTACAGCCTCGGCTTATATCGAGGAGATGTTTTCAACAGGGCACGACGCTGCCAACAGGGAGGTGTTCGCCCAGTTCGGCCCAGACAATTCGAAACTGGTAGGACTGGCACTTCGAGCCGAAAAGAAGGTCGTCGATAAGATCGTAAAGGGAGCAAAAATGCATCCTTGATGTATCGGAATTCAGGTTTGGGCACCGCGATGACGTTGAAATAGCTTTGCGCGGAAGCTAATTCACGTGGCCGATTTTCAGTTGAAGTCTAACTTTTGCAAAAGTCGGTAAGCGTCTAATTATCCATCGTTCTTCAGTTCTGCGAGCGTGGCTTGATCGCCTTCGCTTCCATTAAAAACGTGAAGGGCGGTCTCGAATGACGAACCACTCTGGGCGGCGATGCCAAATAACGTCACGCTGGAATGAAACTTGAGGTCATCAGGAGAGCCAAGAATTTCACGTGCACCGAGGCGGGGATGGCTGAGCATGACGCTCGTGCACTCCTTCAAACGGGGTCAGAGAACCGGATGTTTCAAGTAGGCTTCTGCTTCAGAACGTCCAGAGATCGCGTAAACGCGGGCAGTTGCCGATCGACCAAGTCCGTGAATTTGCGGAAAGATGAACCACATCCAGTACGACTTCTTTCGGTCGTCAAGCAGCTTACGCAAGCCTCTGGTGTAAATTAAAGTGCAGATCGTCGCACGAAGCATTCTTCAGCCGGCAAACCGGCTGAGTTATGGTTCGACAAAACCCTACTGCCAGAAAACCAGGATGCACCGCCTCGCCAGGTTGTTTCAAATCGCAATAGATAGAAAACATACAGAATTTCAGTGGTTTAGGCTTCGAGATCTAGGTGTCTGTGGTTCTGATCCTTTCAAGGCAATCAATACACACCTTAAGTTTCAGAACTCCTACTCGGCACGTAATCGCGACCAGGGTCGATGCTCGATGGTCGGCCGTCGATAAACAGTTCTCCGATACGGGGCGCGCTTCGGGAGATCACCTTGCCATTTTTGAGCACGAACAAGCGGGTTGGTTTCAACCGCAGGGCCTCCGTCACATCGGCTGCCTGCAGGATGATGAGATCTGCATGACATCCGACTTCCAATCCGTAGCCCTCAAGCCCCATGGTCTTCGCGGAGTTGACGGTCAGACCTTCAAAAATTCTCTGTTTGTCTTCAATGCCACCCATCTGGGCAACGTGAATGGCCATGTGTCCAACTTCCAGCATGTCTGCCGAGCCCATTGAATACCACGGGTCCATCGTGCAATCCTGACCGAAGGAGACGTTGAGACCGGCGGCCATCAACTCTCGCACGCGCGTCATGCCTCGGCGTTTCGGGTAGGTGTCATGGCGACCTTGGAGCATGATGTTGATCAGCGGATTGGGGATCACATTGATCTCGGCTTCCGCCATCAGTGGAATGAGCTTGGAAACGTAGTAATTGTCCATCGAATGCATCGAGGTCAGATGGGAGCCGGCGACACGGCCCTGAAGACCATAGCGCACAGTCTCGTTGGCAAGCGTCTCGATATGTCGCGACATGGGATCGTCGGTCTCGTCGCAGTGAATATCAACCGGAAGGCCGCGTTCAGCCGCGATGCGGCAGAGCGCTTCGAGCGAACGTCGTCCATCGTCCATGGTGCGTTCGAAATGTGGAATTCCGCCGACGATATCGATGCCCATGTCCAGTGCGCGTTCCAGCGATGCCTCACCATCTTTGGCACGGTAATAGCCATCCTGGGGGAAGGCGACGAGCTGTAATGTAATATAGGGTGCTACGCGCTCGCGCACCTCGATCAGCGCCTCCGCGGTCACAAGCCGCGGATCGGACGTATCGACATGACTGCGGATGAACAGCAAGCCCTGACTGACGGCCAGATCGCAATAGCGAAGCGCGCGCTCGACAAGGGCCTCTTTGGTCAGGGTCGGGCGTAACTCACCCCACAGCGCAATACCCTCCAGCAATGTGCCGGAAACGTTTATGCGTGGCATGCCGAGCGAAAGCGTCGCGTCCATGTGGAAGTGTGGGTCGCAGAAGGGCGGAGAGACCAGTCGGCCGCTTGCATCGATTTCTTCAGCCGCCTGAGCGTCTATCCGCTTTTCGATAGCCGCGATTTTGCCGCCTCTTGCCCCAATGTCGAAGCCGCTGCGTCCATCGGGCAGATTGGCATTGCGGATGATGATATCGAACATAACAGGCCTTTCTTGATCAGCGTTCGCCGCGCCGATAGGGTTGCATGAGTGCCTGTGGAACGCGGGCGCTGCGTGCCATCACTGCAAGCGCCACGATCGACAGAACATAAGGGATCATCAGAAAAATCTGATACGGAACTGCACCGCCAAGCACCGTCTGAAGACGAAGCTGAAAGGCATCGAAAAACGCAAAGAGCAGCGCGCCGATCAATGCCCGTTGGGGCCGCCAGGATGCAAAGACCACCAGCGCGATACAAATCCAGCCGCGTCCCTGCACCATTGTGGGGAAAAAGCTGTTGAATGCGGACAGGGTCAGAAAGGCGCCCGCCATGCCCATAAAAGCACTCCCTGTAATCACGACTCCGTAGCGCACCACCATGGGGTTGATACCCTGTGCTTCAGCTGCATGCGGGTTTTCACCGGTCATTCGGACAGCCAATCCAAGCGGCGTGCGAAATATCACATATGCAAACAGCAACGCGATAACGATTGCAGCATAGGTCGGTGGCGTCTGCGCGAAAACAGCTGGGCCAATGAACGGCAGATCGCTCAAACCCGGAATGGAAATCGGCTGGAACGGCGTGATCGTCGGTGGCGTGCCGCCAACTGGCACCATAAGGCGAAACACGTAATAGCTGAAACTGGATGCGAACAGCGTCACCCCCAATCCCGATACGTGTTGCGACAGGCCCAGAGTGACGGTCAGCAGCGCGTGCAACAGACCGAACGACGATCCGGCAAGCCCAGCCACCAGAAAACCCGTCCAGAGATCGGCACCATTGTAAACGGAAAGCCAGCCGATCATCGCGCCGAACGTCATGATGCCTTCAATGCCGAGGTTGAGCACGCCTGCGCGCTCGCTCAAAACCGCGCCCAGTGTTCCCAGGATCAAAGGCGTCGCGATTCTGAGAACCGCGGCCCACATCCCGGCGGAAGCTAAGATGTCGACAATGGCGCTCATCGGCGGATCCTGTACTGGGTGAAAAAGACGGCAACCAGCATCGTCAGCAGCGACAATGCCACGATCACATCAGCAATGTAGCTTGGAATACCAAGGCTGCGGCTCATGCCGTCCGCACCAACGAACATGGTGGCGGTGAAAAGGCCTGCCAACACAACACCAAGCGGATTGAGATTGGCCAGCATGGCAACGACGATTCCCGAATATCCATAGCCTGGGGACAGGTCGGTCGTGACATAGCCTTTGACACCCATGACCTCCACCGCGCCTGCAAGGCCTGCTAGTCCACCGGATATGCAGGCGACGATAACGAGCGTGCGACCGAGCGGTACACCGGCAAAGACCGCCGCCTGCGGATTGAGCCCCGCTGCACGCGACTGTATGCCAAAAACCGTGCGGGACTGCACGAAGGCGAGAAGCAAGGCAAGCAGGATGGAGATGACCAGCCCCAGATGCAGACGCGAACGGGCAAGCAGCTTGGGAAGCATGGCGGCATCCGCCACCGATTCAGACTGAGGCCAGCCGAATGCCATCGGATCTTTCAACACCGTATCGATCAGCATGGAGACGAAAAGCAGGGCGACGAAGTTGAGCAGCAGCGTCGTTACCACCTCATCCACAGCAAAGCGCAATCTCAGCCACAGCGGCACGAGCAGCAGGACCATACCGCCGATGGCACCTGCAACAAGCAAAATCGGAATCTGAACGATGGACGGCATTGAGCCGAGAAAATGGGAGCTGAGCCAGGCAACCGTGATCGCGCCGATATAGAGCTGTCCCTCTGCCCCTATGTTCCAAAGCTTGGCACGGAATGCGACGGCGGCGGCAAGACCGGTGAGGATGAGAGGTGTTGCCCGGGTCAGGGTTTCGGTGGCTGACAGCCTGGAGCCGAAGGCGCCTTTCAGGATGCGCCAATAGGCCTCGAGGACAGGCGCTCCGGCAAGAGCGATCAGCACGCCCGCAATCCCCAACGCAACGACGATAGCGATCACCGGGGTTGCAATCACAAGCGCTGCCGGTCTGTGTTCGCGGCGCTCAAATCGCATGAGCGTCCTCCCTGTCCCATTCTCCGGCCATCATGAGACCAAGCTTGCCAGACGTTGCCTGCTCCACGTGGATGGGTGGCGACAAGCGCCCACCGACAATGGCCTGAATGCGGTCAGACAGTGCCATGACCTCGTCCAGATCCTCCGAAATCAACAAAATCGCAGTGCCCCGCCGTCTCGCTTCCAGAATGCGTTCATGCACGGCTGCGACCGCACCTTCATCCAGCCCACGAGCAGGCTGTGCTGCAAGCAGGATGTGTGGCCTGTCGATGAGGTTTCGGCCGAGGATCAGTTTTTGCATGTTGCCGCCGGATAAAAGCCGGATACGGCTTGCGGGAGAGCCGCCGCGAACGTCGAACTGATCGATGATCTTTTGTGCGAAGGCCATTGCACTTTTCCGATCAACCATTCCTCGTCTGGAAAAGGACGGCAATCTTTCCAGGATGGTATTTTCCCAGATCGCCATGTCGCCAATGGCACCTTCCTTGTTCCGGTCTTCCGGAATGCGACCGATGCCCGAGGACACCACATCGGCAACTGATAGGCTATCGACCGCCTTGTTGAACAGCAGCAGATCGCCTCCGGTTTTTGCTCTCGTGCCGGAAAGCAATTGAGCAAGTGTGGCCTGGCCATTGCCTGAGACGCCAATAATGCCAAGCACCTCACCGGCGCGAAGTCGGAAATCGACCGATTTCAGCCTGTCCACACCACCGGATCGAACGGTGATCGACACGGCTTCCAGCACTATCTCTCCGGGCGTGGAGGGATCGCGCACTGGTCGCGTCACGGTGCGCCCCACCATCAATTCGGCAAGCTCGGCCTTGCTGGTCTCAGAGGCCCTGCGTTCGGCAACATGCTGCCCGCCGCGCAGCACCACAATCCGGTCTGCCGTCGACATGACCTCATCCAGTTTGTGGGAGATGAATATCAGCGACAATCCTCGCCGGGCCATGTCCTTCAGCGTCGTGAAAAGCCCTTGCGCCTCCATCTGTGTTAAGACGGCAGTCGGCTCATCGAGAACGAGGATACGCGCGTCGTTGTATAGTGCTTTGAGAATTTCGACGCGTTGCTGTTCACCGACTGAAAGATCGCCAAGCCGTGCATCCAGGTCAACCTTGAGGCCGAAACGGGTGGAAATCGAAAGCAGTTTGGCCCGTGCCTCTGCCCGACGCGAGCGCCACGACCAAAGGCTTTCAGTGCCAGTCATCACATTTTCCAGAACGGTAAGATTGGGTGCCAGAGCAAAATGCTGATGCACCATACCGATGCCAGCACGAATGGCAGCACGCGGCTTGCCCTGCGGCAATTCCTGACCATCCACAAGTACCCGGCCACTATCGGGCACGTAGTGGCCAAACAGAATGCTCATCAGCGTCGTCTTACCCGCACCATTTTCTCCCAGAAGGGCGACGATCTCGCCTTTGGCGAGCGATAGCGAGATGTTGTCGTTTGCACGCGTCGTGCCGAATGTCTTGCTGACGCCAATGATGTCCAGAACCGGTGTCGTCATGTGGGCAATCCTGCGACGGGAAAACGATGCCGCCAGCGGCCATCCTGCTCAAGTTGTTCTGCAAGCTGCAAAAGCAGATGGTCTGCGCCCATGGGCGCCATGAGCTGCACGGGAAGCGGCAGTCCGGCAATGTCCGATCCGAACGGCAGGGTTGTGGCCGGAAAACCGGAGGCGTTGGCGAGAGCTGCCAAAGGCGCGAAAGCGGCCATACGATGGAAGTGAAGCTCCGTATCATCATGGTCGCTGGGGAAGGAGCCCACTGGCAAGGGAGCAGAAGACAATATGGGGCTGAGCAGGCAATCAATGTCATCGAACAGACGCCAGAGATCACGGCTGACCATGAGCATGGCATTCAGGCTGTGCCAGACATCCCGCGCAGAGAGAGACAGGCCGCGTTCGATGACGGCTTGCGTGAGGCGTTCCGTTTTTGAAACATCGAGGTCGAAACGGGTTATGGTGTCGGCAAGATTGACGCTGACAATGTCGATGAAGGATTGGCGGCTCGTAGCGGCGATTGCTTCTATAGCCGTAAAAGGAATAGGGACGAGCACATGCCCGGCAGCTTCAAGGTATTTGGCAGCGTCTTCAACCACCAGACACCGTTCTGCCGAGGTCGGAAGGTCCGAACCGGTGTCGGAAACCACGCCGATACGAAGCTTGGTTCCGTGCTTTGGCTGCAAGGAAACGGGTGGAAACGGACCGCGTGTCGCGCCAGCCAGTGCTGAAAACACCGCAGCCGTGTCGCGGACAGACCGGCAAACTGCAAGCTCGGTTGCGATTCCGGCCAGATGATTGCCAAAATGTGGCCCTGCTGGCATGACGCCACGGCTCGGTTTCAATCCGACAAGCCCGCAACAAGCAGCTGGCACGCGGATCGAGCCTCCCGCATCCGTTGCGTGAGCGATAGAGACAATGCCTGCCGCGACCGCTGCCGCCGCACCACCAGAGGAACCGCCAGCAGACAGATTCGTTGCCAACGGGTTGCGTGCGATCGGGCCGATGGTGGGTTCGCTGGCAAGAGACAGGCCGAATTCGGGACTGGTAGACAGACCAAAAAGGCAAAAGCCTGCCGCTCTGAAGCGCTCGGCAAGATCGGAATCGACCAATCCACCACGACGCTTCATGAGCCGGGAACCTGCCGCCATCGGAAACCCGGCAAAGGGTCCACCAAGATCCTTGCCAAGCGTGGGTATGCCAGCAAAAGGCATGGCGATACGCTGGTCGGTTACGAGCGCGTCCATCGCCTCGGCTGCCTTGAGCCCCTTATATGGGTCCATGTAGGCGATAACGCCCAGACGTTCGTGTGTCCGGGCAGCATCTAACGAGGCCTGCATAGCCTCGAGTGATGTGAGCTGCCCAGAGTAAATCGCCTTGGACAGCGCTGTTGCATCGGCTTGCATGACAAGGCTTACTTCGGCTCGTCCGTGATTTTGGGAACCATGAACGCACCGGATTTGATCTCTGCGCGTTTTGCTTCCATGGAAGCTTCCGCATCCGCCGGTGCAGTGCCCTTGACATAAACGATGTCGCTGCCGCCTTCCTTCATCAGGCCGTAAGCGGTGTAATCCCGGCCGGTGGGCTTTATGGCAGCAACGTCTGCAAGGGCTGCATTGAGGATCGGACGAAAGTTCCACAGCGCATTGGCGAAGACCGTGTCCGGATAGCGTGGCGTATAATCGATCAGCGAACCGATAGACTTGATTTTGCGTTCCTTCGCGGCATCCGCTGTCCCAATCCGTTCTCCAAACAGGATGTCGGCACCAGAATCGATCTGAGCCAGTCCCGCCTCGCGGGCTTTCGGCGGGTCAAAGAAAGTGCCGATGAAAGTAACGATGTGCTTCGCATCCGGGTTGACGGCCTTTACGCCTTCGCCGAAGGCGTTGATCAGCATGTTGACTTCCGGGATCGGCATCGCACCCACGGAGCCAACGATATTCGATTTCGTCATTTTGCCCGCAAGCATACCGGCAAGATAGGCCCCGTCGAAATTCCAGGTGCCGAAGACACCGAAATTGCCGCCAGCTTCCTTGCCGCTGGAACCCATGACAAAGGCCGTATCTGGATAATCCGCGGCGACTTCGCGCGCCTGTTTTTCAACAGGAAACGTCTCGCCGATGATCAGCTTGGCACCCTGTTCGGCATATTCGCGCATTGCGCGGGGGTAGTCCGTGCCGGAGACTCCTTCTGAGAATACATATTCAATGACACCTTCCGATGCCGCGTCCTGTAACGCTTTGTGAAGGACGGAATTCCAAGCATTTTCTACAGGCGATCCATGGATGCCCGCGACCTTGATCGGCGCCGCCGCACGCACGGGAGGTGTGAAGGCGGTGGCGCTGAGCGCCAGTCCCGACGCGAGCACACCGCGACGGCTCAGCATGATTTTATTGTTCATGAAAGTTCCCCTGATTTTACCATTTGGTTTAAATTTTTAGGATCCGCATAAAATAAAGTCAAACGTAATTTTCGATTAAAAAATAGGCTAACTGCTCTATTTTCCACTATCAAGCCCCAAATTTGAGCGACTCTAAAAGTATCATCTACCCACGCGCACTAACAGCTAAGCGGCTATGCTCGACGCATGATCTGCCAACGCTCACCAGCCCAACAAACAAACTCTTGTTACCTGACGTGACAGCCTCTTCCATGGCGCAACTCAAAGCACATGCCCTACGGCCCGCTTCAACTCTGCGATGAAGCCGTGCAGCAGACGCGAGCGGGGAATACCCTTTCGGGTAATCAAAACAGCCGGGATTTCACACGGTGGCTGGAAGGGCAGCTGCACCAATCCCTTGGGTAATTGATAGGCGGCGCTATAGGCATCGACGACAGCTGCTCCTACTCCCACACCTGCGAGCACCGCGGCCGTTGCGCAATAGCGGACTTCAACTCGCGGCTCATAGGCGATACCGTCGCGCTCGAAAGCATCTCGCAACATCTGGCCCATTCGCGATTCGACCTCCAGGCCGATAAATCCGTGTTTTGTCAGATCTGCGACGGTTACTTCCTGCCTTGCCGCAACCTCGTGTCCATCGGGTACCAAAGCCACCATATGTGTTCGGGCCAGAACCTCGACGTTGACGGAGGGATGACGTTCCAGTGCAACGGCAAGCCCGATATCGGCAGCGCCGCTCTGAACTGCGTCGATTACATGTTCAAGGCGACGTACGTCATAGGCAACAGAAACATCCGGCCGATCCTTCAGGAACCGCGCGAGCGCCAAGGGCGCGACCGTATTTCCGAGGGGTGGCGTCGATATGACCCGCAATCGGCCCGATGTACCATGTCTGATAGAGCGGGCGCGGGCAGAGAAATTACGCAACATGCTAAAAACGGGACGAACTTCCTCGAAAAGAAGCAGAGCTTCTTCAGTCGGCTCAAGTCGCCGATGCAAACGTTCGAACAGCGTTACCCCGAGTTGGTTTTCGAGTTGACGGATGCCGTTCGACACGGCGGGTTGGGAGATGCCGAGCTGCTCGGCGGCCTCGACGGTCGTCTCGCAACGCATCATCGCGCCGAAGATTTCGAGAAGGCGCAGCGAAATATCCGGCTTGTTCTCGATTTCGGTCATGGCAGTGAGGTCAGAAGTGTGCCGAGCGCCATGGCTAAGGCCGCTTGGGTCGGATCGATAACGCGGATTCCGAGCTCCTTTTCCAGCCTGCCGCGGTGGCCGGACATGCCGGCGCAGCCAAGCACGACGGCGCCAGCGCCCATTTGCTGCAGTTTCGCTCCGGCCTTGAGCAGTGCCCCATAGCTTTCGTCTCCATGACCGCTTTCCTCTACGCTGATCGAACCCTCGAGTGCGACCTCGCCGGCAAGCCTGCCATCGACGCCGAGGCGGCGAAGATTGCGTAGATGGCGCGGGATGGAGCCTTCTGCAACGGCGATGACGCCAAAGAGGTCGGACAGCGCCAACGCAGTCAAAACGCCAGCATCCTGAATGCCATAGACCGGCTTGGTCGTGATCGAGCGAGCGAGATCGAGGCCGGGCTGCGAATAGCAGGCAAGCACATAGGCCGAAGCATCCGGCCGGCTTTCAATCAGGTCCGCTGTGCGAAGCGAAGCCTCATCCACATGGCGCTGGGTGACGACGCCGGGCGGACCTTCCTTGATGGTAACGCATTCTATCACCGGGCCGCAGGGAAACTGCATGCTGGCAACCGCCGCACGCAGGCCTTCGGTGACGCCTTCTGAGCTATTCGGATTGATGACGAGTATCGGTCCGATCGTGTTCATGGTGCAATCTCCGCACCAAAATTCTGCCACGGATCAAGCTCTTTGGCGCGATGACCGGGCTTGCCCGTCAGATCAACCGGACTGCGTGCAATAAAGCGGCCACGACCGCGATCCGCTTTCAGCTCTCCGTTCTCGACTATGACATCACCACGGTTCATGGTTAGAATCGGCCACCCTTCGATTTCCATGCCCTCGAAGGGTGTATAGTCCATATTATCATGCTGGTCGGCAAGCGTTGCCGTGCGGCGGGCTTCCGGATCCCATATGGCAATGTCGGCGTCATATCCGGGCGCGATCGCACTCTTCTTCGGCACGCCAAATGTCTTGGCCGCATTGGTGCTCGAGAGGGCGACGAACTGCTGTAGCGTGATGCGCCCCTTGGCAACACCCTCAGAGAACAGATAGGGCAGGCGCATGGCGATGCCGGGCATGCCGCTGGAAATCTTCGGATAGGGTGCGTGTACACCATTGGCAAATTTGCCCGATGCATCCATGCGATAGGGCGCGTGGTCTGAGGACACGCTTTCGAACGTGCCGGATTGCACATGCCTCCAGAGTGCTGCCTGCGTTGCCGCATCGCGCACTGGTGGGGAGCAGATATATTTCGCTCCCTCCATGCCTGGGCGATCAAGGTCTTTGCGGGTCAACGCCAGATATTGCGGGCAGGTCTCGGCAAACAGTTTCGTGCCAGCAAGCTTTTCACGCTGGACAATGGCGGCACCGCCAGCCGTTGAGACGTGGACGATAAAGAGTGCGGCATCGACCAGTTTTGCCAGCGAGACGGCGCGGTTGATCGCTTCCTCTTCTGCCAATTCCGGGCGGCTGATGGCATGATATCTCGGTGTCGTAAGGCTGGCTGCGGCCAACCGCTTGTTCATCCATTTGACCATGTCATTGTTTTCGGCATGGACCATGGTAAGCGCACCATGTGTTTTCGCGACAGTGAGAATGTCGAGCATGCCGCCATCGCCGATATTCATCAGGTCATAGGTCATGAAGACCTTGAAGGACGTGATACCGCGGGCAAAGACGCCCGGAAGTTCGTCCAGAACAGCCTCGGACGGATCGGAAATGATAAGATGGTAGGAATAATCGAGCACAGATTGCGGCGCCGCGCGGGTGTCATAGGTGGCGATGACATCGGCAATCGACTGGCCGCGATGCTGTGCTGCAAAAGGAATGAAAGAGGAATTGCCACCAAATGCGGCGGAGACAGAGCCCGAATAATAGTCGTCGGCGGACATCAGGTCGCTTGAACTCTCCTGGGCGATATGGGCATGCGCTTCGATGCCGCCCGGAACCACCAGCTTTCCGGTCGCATCGATGCGCCGCTCGCCGCCGCTGATCTTTTCGCTGATTGCGGCGATGCGACCGTCGATGATGCCGATATCGGCGTCAAAGGTGTCGGACGCGGTGGCGATGCGGCCGCCATGAATGACGGTATTGAACGCTGTCATGACGCTGTTCCTCACACTTCGACGATTGCGCCAGTCTGGCTCGTTATGCGGCCATAGTGTTCGATACGACGATGGCGTTCGAAATCAAAAATCGTCTTCTTGCCGAAATCGCATTTGGCAAAATCGCATTCAGCAATGATCAGTTCGTCTTCCTCGGTCACTGCTTTTGCGAGAATGAAGCCGTCTGGATCGACGATGATCGAGCCGCCCATCAGCGGATGTCCGTCCTCGATGCCTGCCTTGGCGATTCCGGCGACATAGGTCGCGTTCTGGTAGGCGCCGGCCTGCAACGAGAGTTCCGAATGGAACAGCCGCTTGTCCACTCCCTCGGCGCTCATCTGGGCATTCACCGAAGGCGTGTTGTAGCCGATCGTTACCAGTTCGACGCCCTGCAGGCCCATGCAGCGGAACGTTTCCGGCCAGCGTCGGTCGTTGCAGATCGCCATGCCCATGACAACGCCTTCGTTGCGCCACACATTGAAGCCCAGGTCGCCGGGTTCGAAATAGCGCTTTTCCAGATGTTGAAAGGCGCGTTGGGTATCGTATTCGGAATGGCCGGGAAGATGGATCTTGCGATATTTTCCAACGATGTTGGCCTGCTGGTCGGTGATGATCGAAGTGTTGTAGTAGTGGCCATCAGGCGTCTTTTCAGCGTAACCGAAAGTGATCGCGATGCTGAGTTCGCGGGCGCGGTCGAAGAGAGGCTGGGTGGCCGCATTCGGCATTTCCGTCTCGAACCAGAAATCGATCTCGGCCTGGTTCTCCATATACCATCGGGGAAAGAAAGTAGTGAGCGCCAGTTCCGGGTAAACGACCAGATCGGCTCCCTTTCGTGCTGCCTCATCAAGCAGGGCGATCATGCGCTTGACGACACTTTCGCGACTGTCGACCTTCTGGATGGCTCCGAGTTGGGCGCCTGCAATCTTCATGACGGTCATGGGTTTTCCTTTTAAAGCGATTAGGCGGCCAGACGCCGCTGGAAATGGCTGACGAGGCGCACCAGCGGCCACAACAGCGCGAGGTAGATGAGAGCCGCCAACACCAGCGGTGAGGCATTGTAGGTGACCGAGCGGGCCATGCCGGCATTGTAGAGAAGCTCGGACAGCGATATGGCCGAGGCAAGCGAGGTGAGCTTCACCACCTCCACCGTGTTCGACAGCAGGTCCGGCAGGACGTTGCGCACCGCCTGCGGCAGGACGACATGGATCAGCGTCTGCGCCGGATTAAGGCCAGTCGATTGCGCCGCTTCCCATTGTCCCTTGGCGACGGAGAGAAGGCCTGCACGATAGACCTCCGCATAATAGGAGGAGTTGTTGAGCATGAAGGCGATAACGACTGCCGCGAAGGGCGAGAGATTGATGCCTGCAAAGGGTAGGCCGGCATAGATGAAGATCAACAACACCAGCGGCGGGAGTGCGCGAAAGAGGTCGGTGTAGGCAATCGATATCCAGCGAAGCCAGCGGCGTTCACTCAAGTTGCAGAGTGCAACGAACAAGCCGCCGATAAGCCCGAGGAGGATCACAGCGCCACAAAGCTGCAAGGTCGTCCACAGGCCGGTGAGCAGCAGTGGCAGCGACTTGCGCATGATCTCGATATTGAAGAACTGGTCGATAAAAACATCCATGTCTGACCTCCTACCGCTTCTTCCAGGCCGTGCGGCTTTCCAGCCAGCGGGCAGCGATGACCATCGGCAGGAAAATCACCAGATAGGCGAAGACCGACATGGTGAGCGGCGTGGCGCTGCCGGAAAAGCTCTGCGCCGTCGTTGCACTCGACAGGATTTCCGACACGCCGATTGCCGAACCCAGCGCCGTCATCTTGGTGATAGCAAGGACGCGATTGACAAGCGGCGGAATAGCGAGACTCACCGCCTGAGGCAGGGCGACATGGACGAGGGTGCGGGTAAAACCGAGACCCGTAGCGATGCCTGCTTCCCACTGCCCCTTTTCGACCGACGAGAAGCCCGCCCAGAAGATTTCCTCGGCGAAGGCGGCGAGAGTTGCTGCCAGCACGATGAACAGAACCATCGGTCCGGAAAGCTGGATTCCGATTGAGGGGAAGCCGAAATAGAGGATTAGAATGACGACGAGCGGCGGTATTGCGCGAAAGATGTCGGCGTAACAGATGATAACGAAATTCAACACCTTGATGCGGTAGCTGCGCAGGCAGGCGAGTACCAGGCCTGCCCCGATGCCGGCCACGATAACGGCGGCGGCGATCTGGAGCGTCACCCAAACGCCAGCGATGATATCCGGCCTGTATTGCGCCATCACCACCGGGTTGAAAAAGGTTTGAAGAAACCGGTCCATGAGGCTTATCCGGAAACACGTGAGAGGAAAGTGCGAGTGCGCTCGGCCTTCGGCGCACCGAATATCTCGTCCGGCGTACCCTGTTCGATAACGAGACCACCATCCATGAAGACGACGCGATCGGCAGTCTCGCGCGCAAACCCCATTTCGTGGCTGACGACGATCATCGTCATACCCTTGGACTTGAGATCCTTCATTACTTTCAGGACGGAGCCTACAAGTTCCGGGTCAAGCGCCGAAGTCGGCTCGTCGAACAGCATGACTTTGGGGTCGAGCGCCAGCGAGCGGGCAATGGCGACGCGCTGCTGCTGGCCTCCGGAGAGTTCGCCCGGATAGGCATCCGCCTTGTGCGCCATGCCGACCTGATCGAGCATGTCCATCGCGCGTGCATCGGCTTCCGCCTTGCTGCGCTTCAGAGCTTTGCGCTGGGCGAGCGTAACATTCTTCAGCACGGTCATGTGCGGGTAGAGATGAAAGCCCTGAAAAACCATGCCGATCTGCAGCCGCATTCTATCGAGATCGTGGCGCGTCCCTGCCATGATGTTGCGGCCATTGACAATGATGTCGCCGGATGTCGGCTCTTCGAGACGATTGCAGCAGCGCAGCATCGTGCTTTTGCCGGAACCTGACGGGCCGATGACGAAGACAAGTTCGCCTTCCGCAACCCTCAGGTCGATCTTCTTGAGAATGGTGTTGGTACCGAAGCGCTTTTCCAGCGAGACGATTTCCAGCATAGGGCGATTGGCCATTGAGGCTACTCCGGCAGGCACGGTGCAACGCGAGATGGCTGATCCGATGTGGGACGCCAGCGAGCATGCTTGGACACGACCGTAGCGCAGGTCGCATCCTGGTCTGTAAAGAGTGCGGACGGGCGAGTGGGAGGTCCCGGGCGTCCGCGATCCGAGGATTACTTCAGGTTCTCGCAGGATGCTGGATGATCGTCATCCTTGTAGCCCTCGAAGCCAGGCGTGCCGAAACCCTTGGTCGGTGTGACGATCGTTGTGCCCGCAACCGGGGTGACGCCGAACCATTTTTCGGAAAGCTTGGCCATGGAGCCGTCGAGCTTCAGGCATTCGATCGCCCGGTCCACCAGATCGCGATTTTGTTCATCGCCTTTGCGGAAGGAAAGCGCCCAGACGAGGCCTGTCGCGTATTCATAGGAGAGTTTCAGTCGCGGGTTCTGCTTGACTGACCATGCGGCGACCGTGTTGCCAGCGAGATTGGCATCTGCGCGACCTGCTATTACGGCTGCGACGGCGTCCGTATTGGAGCCATAGCTCTCGACCTTCCAGCCGAATTCCTTTTCTTTCTCACGCAGGAAGCTGTCATAGGCCGAGCCCTTGTTGACGGCGATCGTCTTGCCCTTGAAGTCCTCAAGGGTCTTGTATTCAGGTGATTTGGCCGGGACGACGAAGGCGAAATTCGTATCCATGAAGCCTTCAGTGAAAAGAAGGTTGGCGGCGCGTTCTTTGTTGACCGTTACCGGTGCAACGAGAAAATCGTATGTGCCCGCCTGAAGTGCAGGAATCAAACCGGAAAACTGGGCACCGGTCAGATCGACCTTCTTGCCGAGACGTTCGCCGATCAGGTTGGCCATATCGACGTTAAAACCCTCGATCTTGCCGTCGAGGGTCGGCATTGCGTGCGGCGCGAAGGTCGCGTCGATCGCCGTCTTGATGGGATCGCCGAGCGCGAAGGCCGAATTGCAGGCAAAAAGCGTCGACAAGCCGACAATGCCGGCTTTTATAAAGGGTTTCATCGATGTTCTCCTACTGGTGGTCCAGGCCTTTAGCGACCCTTGTTGTGGACATAGTTCCATCGAATTTTCCGCACTGCAATATAATTTTTGATTATAATAGAATTAGAATTATACGTTTTTCATATAGATCGTAGAATTGCTGGATTTCGTGTGGAAGGACGCGGCGCCCTGACCTTTTGCTGCTGATCTGCCAGCCGCGACAGGCCGGCTGTAACCAATGGGCGTAGATAAAGTGACACGTTTTGTTGTGTTGCCGCCCGCGAGAGGGCGGCAACGAAACTCAGATGGCACTTGCGATCTTCTGTTCCACGTAGAGGTGACGCAGCTTCAATGTCAGCGGGCCTGGCTTGCCGTCACCTATCGCCTTGCCGTCAATGGCAACGACCGGAAGAACGAAATTGGTGGCCGAAGTAATGAAGGCTTCCGCCGCATCCAGCGCTTCTTCGGGCGTGAAAGCGCGTTCTTCGTAGACGATGCCTGCCTCCTTGGCGATATCGAGAACGCTGGCGCGGGTGATGCCGTGCAGGATCGCATGCGACAGCTGGCGTGTGATCAGAGTGCCGTTTTTGGTGATGATATGGGCTGTTGCCGAGCTTGCTTCGGTCACAAACCCGTCCTCCACCAGCCATGCATCATCAGCGCCCTTTGCGGCGGCTTCCATCTTCGCCATGGATGGATAAAGAAGCTGCACCGTCTTGATATCGCGGCGTCCCCAGCGCAGGTCGGGAACGAGGGCGACCGAGATGCCGGTCTTGGCGCGTGGATTGTCTAGAACCGCCTTTGCCTGAGTGAAAAGCGTCAAGGTCGGCGTCGGGTCAACCGGATAGGCGAAATCGCGGTCGGCGGTGCCGCGCGAGATTTGCAGATAAATCAGGCCTTCCTTCAGATCATTGAGACGAACGATTTCGCGATGGACCTCCAGCAGTTCTTCCGACGAGAGCGGGCAGGTGATGCCAAGTTCCGCGGTGGAGCGCTGCA
Organism: Hyphomicrobiales bacterium; assembly: GCA_900473205.1. Lineage (GTDB taxonomy): Bacteria > Pseudomonadota > Alphaproteobacteria > Rhizobiales > Rhizobiaceae > Agrobacterium. The sequence goes on along the minus strand of UCLB01000041.1, from coordinate 12,697 downwards.
AGCGAGCAGAATGGCCCTCATATTCGATCAGCTTGCCGCCGACGACGCCTGTTACTTCATAGATCGCGTCGGCAAACAGAAAGCCGCGATCAAAAATAGAAACCTTGGCATCCGCTTCCGGCAGCCACTCGCCGTTCAGGTAGACAATACGAGACAATGGGAAGGCCCTTTCACATCTTGGGTTTGGTAAATGGTGCAATGGTGACGCCTGATTCGGTCAGTCTGTCGCGCAAGGCCCGCGCGGTTGCCGGTGCGCCCGGCGTGTCGCCATGGATGCAAACGGTCGCCGCATCGACTGAGAGATGCGATCCGTTGATGGTCGGAATCCTGTTGTCGCAGACCATCGACAGAACCTGATCGACACTTGCCGAGAGATCGTGGATCACCGAACCTTCCATCTGGCGTGGTGCCAGCATGCCATTGTCCAGATAGCGACGATCGCCATAGACCTCGCAGGCAACGCCAAGGCCGGCATCTTCGGCAGCGCGCATCGTCTGGGAATAAGGGAGAGTGATGAAGATGAGGGTTGGATCGACCGCCTTGATTGCCGTCACGCAGACCTTCGCCAGTGCCTCGTCTTCAGCAGCCATGTTGCCGAGTGAACCGTGGGTCTTCACATGGGTAATCGGCCAGCCAAGTGATGTTGCCATACCCTGAATGGCGGCGATCTGATAGATAATCTGCGCCTCGATGTCTTCAGGGCGTTCGCCAGAAATGCGGCGTCTGCCGAAGCCGTAAAGATCCATGAAGGAGGGATGCGCGCCGATTGCCACTCCCTTTCCGCGTGCAGAGACGATTGTATCCCGCATCACGCTCGGGTCGCCCGCATGAAAACCGCATGCGATGTTTGCGGTGGTGATGATATCCATCATGGCTGCGTCGTCGCCGATCTTGTAGGCGCCGAAGCTTTCTCCCATGTCGCAATTAAGGTCGATCGTATGCATGTGGATCATCCCGTTTTAGCCATTCAAAAGTCAGGTCCGCTCAATCGAAATTGCCGACCATAAACGCAAAGTAGTCTTGACATACAGTTGGTGTACTGAAATGACAAGGAGGTTGTTGGACGCTTTTATCCACACCAACAATGGGAACAAGACAGAATAAGTGGATACGCCATGCCCTTAAGGATTGCAGACAGGCAAAGGGCGCTGGCGGAATTTGGGACGAAGAATGACAGTGTCTGAAAACGCGCATTTGCCTTATCCGCGAATTGCCGCAAGCGGCGATCGCGCCATCGTCATTGAACTCTCGGATGAGATTTCCGAAGAGACGAACATGCGCGTTGTGGCACTGGCCAGCGACCTTCAGCAGAACCCTGTCGCCGGAATAGTTGAGACGGTGCCGACCTACCGGTCGCTGCTTGTCTCCTATGATCCGTTGATCGTGCGTGGCCGCGATCTTTCGGCGCGCCTTCTTGAGCGGCTTTCCGCAGTCCGTATCGATGGCAATCGCGGGCGGCGGCTTGTCGTGCCGGTGCTTTATGGCGGCGATCTTGGCATGGATCTGGAAGATATGGCCGAGATGAAGAAGATGAGCGTGGCAGACCTCATCGCCATGCACGTCTCGGCGGATTACCGCGTTTACATGATCGGCTTTGCGCCCGGCTTTGCCTATCTTGGTGGTCTGCCGGAGACATTGCATACGCCTCGGCTTCCGGTGCCGCGCCAGCGGATCGAGGCGAGTGCCATCGGCATTGGTGGAAAGCAGGCCAGCATCAATTCGGTTCCGGGGCCAAGTGGCTGGCGTTTCATCGGCCGCACGCCGATCAGGATGTTCGACCCGACCCGAAGCGACGCCCTTCTGTTGAAGGCTGGCGACCATGTCCGATTTCGTCCGATAGAACAGGACGAGGCCGCCGAACTGGATGCAGCCGTTGCGGCGGGATACCCACATATCGAGTGGGAGGACGCATGAGCACGCTGATCGTCAACCAGGCAGGACCGATGATGTCCGTGCAGGATCTCGGTCGCACCGGTCTCGTGCAGATGGGCGTGTCAGCGTCCGGTCCAATGGATGTCGTCGCAGTGCGGATTGCAAACCGCCTTGTGGGCAATGCAAATAACGATGCGCTGATCGAGTTCGCCAGTGTCGGCGGCCAGTTCGAAGTAGACGAGCCTGTGCTTTTCGCCGTCACCGGTGGCGCAGTGTCGGTCACGGTTGATGGTGAGCGTTTGGATTGCTGGGCAAGCCACCGACTGCTTCCGGGTCAGACCCTGCGCATCGGTGCTCTTACAAATGCTGTCTGGGGCTACCTTGCGCTTTCCGGGGGTATTCAGATCGAACCGGTCCTCGGCGCGCGTTCGACACATCTGCGCTCGGGCATCGGGGGTCTTGACGGTCGGCGTCTTGAGGCTGGCGATAGGTTGCCGCTCGGCGGCACACCCGATAGCGCACTCGCCGCGCCGCAAAGGGTTCTTCGCACGCCTCTGCACCGGTCCGCAGGCCCCATCCGTGTCATCAAAGGCCCGCAGGCGGAGCATTTCGATACTGCCGCGTGGCAACAATTTCTGCGCGTGCCGTTCGTCGTTTCTGGCAGCCGGGATCGCATGGCGCAGATGCTGGACGGGCAGCAGATCGTCGCGGCCGGTGGCCATGACATCGTATCCGACGGCACGGTCATGGGCTCTATCCAGGTTCCGGCCTCCGGTCGCCCGATCATCCTGATGGCCGAGCGTCAGACCACCGGCGGCTATCCGAAGATTGCAACCGTCGCTTCCGTTGATTTGCCGAGGCTGGCACAGGCGGTGACCGGCAGTTCGATCCGCTTCAGGCTTGTGACGCAGGAACAGGCGGAAGATCTCTGGATTGCCCAGAGCCACGCGATGGGTGAGGTTCTGTCCAGCCTCGATCAGGCGACGGGTGCGGCAGATGTTTAAAGGAGACAGGTCTTGAACAAACCGCTCGCCAAACAGGCCTATGGCAAGATTATCGAGATGATTCTCGCCGGTGCGCTGAAACCCGGCGACCTTTTACAGGAAGCCAAGCTGGGCGATGAGCTTGCCATGTCGCGCACGCCGGTGCGCGAAGCGATCAAGCGCATCGAGGCGGAGGGGCTTGCCGTTCAGGAGGGCCGTTTCCTGAAGGTTCGTACCCTGACGATCCCTGAAATCGAAGAGATATTCTTCATGCGCCAGCAGCTGGAAAGCTACTGCGCGCGCCATGCGACGGGTATCCCAGCTGCTATTCTGGATGATCTGGAGAGCCGCGTCATCACTTTGCAAAATGATGGGCCGGGTGACGACGACGAGCAGCGTGGTGTAGATGATGATCTGCATCACGCACTGGCGCGTGCCGCCGGAAACCAGATGATGATGCGCGCCATCGGTGACCTGCGCCGTCGCACCTGCATGTTCGACCACACTCAGGTTCCAGCCCGCTTCCTCACCAGTTGTCGGGAGCATTTCGATATTCTTCAGGCGCTTCGGGCTGGTGACGGCAATCGGGCGGGAGTGCTGATGGGGGAACATATTTCCCATGCCCGCGATGCCATCCTTGAGCGACTGAGCGCGCCGATACAGAGAACATCCAGATGAAGTGTCTGATCGTCCAACCCATCCATTCAGCGGGCGTCGCTCTTCTGACGGGTGCCGGTGTCGAACCCGTTATGTGCCCGGATACCGACCTTGAGACCGTCACACGCCTAATCTGTGACTGCCAAGCGGTCATCACCCGCGATGCCGGCCTCTCGACCGAGGCGATTTACGCTGCCGACGCATTGAAGGTCATCGTCTCGCATGGCGCTGGTCACGATTCGATCGACAAGGTCGCAGCAGCCAGGCGCAACATTCTCGTCTGCAATACGCCGGGTGCCAATGCCCGCTCTGTCAGCGAACTGGCGCTTGGCCTTGCCATATCGGCTGCAAGGCTGATCCCGGCCGCCGATCAGGCCGTGCGTTCTGGATCGCGTGGCTTTCGTGAAGCGTCGAGCTTTCAGGAGCTTTTCGGCAAAACAGTTCTTGTCGTCGGTTGGGGCGCAATCGCGCAGGGTCTTGCGCATATGCTCGACATCGCTTTCGCGATGCGCGTTCTAATCTATTCGCCGCGCAGCACAGGCAACCTTCCCTATGAGCGGGTCGAAATGCTCGAAGTGGGGCTTGCCGTCGCCGATCTCATTTCCATCCACACGCCTTTGCGCGAGGACAACCGCAATATGTTCGACGCGAAGGCCTTTTCAGCCGTCAAGCGCGGCGCGATCCTCGTCAACACTGCGCGGGCCGGGCTGATAAATGAGGCAGCGTTTGCTGCAGCCATCAATGATGGCACGGTCGCTGGCGCTGGTCTCGATGTCTACTCGCCGGGCGCCGCCCAAGGTCCGCTTGCAGCCACCAGTCGGGTTATCTTCACACCGCATCTGGGCGGCACGACGGGTGAGGCTCTGGAGCGGGTGGCGGTGGCTGCCGCGGGCCACGTGCTGACGGCGCTTTCCGGCAACCGTCCGGCAACGACAATCGACCTGCAAGGGGTGAACGCATGAGCTTGGTTATCAGGGATACAATTGACAGGCTGCTGGAACGCATCAATGCGATCTCGGATGTCGGTCCGGGTTTTACCCGCCCCTCCTACAGCCGGCTCGAAAGTCAGGCTCATGAGGTGATCGTCGCGGAGGCCGAGGCGCTGGGACTTGAGGTCACGTGTGATGCCGCCCTTAACCTCTTTGCCCGCCTGCCGGGCCGCGACCGGTCGGCACCAGCCCTCTATATCGGCTCGCATCTCGACACGGTTTCGATGGGTGGAGCCTATGATGGTCAGGCCGGTGTTTCGGGCGCCATGGCACTGGCAGCTGCCTTTGTCGAAAGTGGAGAACCGCCGCCGGTCGATCTGGTTGTCACGGTCACCCGGGCTGAGGAAAGCGTCTGGTTCCCGGTCTCCTATGTGGGTTCGCGCGCAGCACTCGGGCGACTGACGGCGACGGAACTGCAAGCAAAGCGCTCGGATACCGGTCGCACGCTTTACGACCACATTCTTGAAGAAGGCGGCAGACCTGATGAGATACTGACACGCCCCGGTCTTGCGCCTGCGCATTTCATAGAACTGCATATCGAGCAAGGCACGGTCCTCGACAACGCCAAAGAACCCTTCGGCATCGTCTCGGGCGTGCGTGGTGGCCTGCGTTACCGTGAGGCGCGGATCAACGGCACGTGGGCGCATTCCGGTGGCCCGGCGCGTTCGGAGCGTGCTGACGCCGTCTTTGCACTGGCAGACCTTATCGTTGGCATGGACAGGCGCTGGGAAGAGGCGCTCGCTCGGTCGCAGGATCTGGCCGTCACCTTCGGTCGTGTCGATGCGGCATCGTCGGAACATGCTTTTGCCAAGGTGCCGGGCCGGGTGGATTTCTGCGTGGACCTTCGCAGCGACGACGTTGCCGTGCTCGATGAGCTGGATGGGCTGTTCAAGGCGGAAATCCACGGGATCGAACAGGCGCGCGGCGTGCGCTTCGATCTTGGCCCGCAGTCGCGCAGCCAGCCGACAAAGCTGTCCGTAACGCTTAGCGACCAGATTGCCAGCGGCGCATCAATGCTTGGATACAGCCCGCGCCGAATGCTGTCCGGCGGTGGTCATGATGCTGCGGCCTTTGCACAAGCCGGGTGGAACAGCGTGATGGTGTTTCTGCGCAACTGGAACGGTAGCCATAATCCGGACGAAGGAATGGACCCGGCCGATCTGGCTGCGGCAGTCGAAGTCCTTCATGTTGCGATCCGCGATTTTGGAGCGGGAGGCGGCAAATGAACGACAAGGAAACCCTGGCGCAGCAGGTCTATCGCGACCTCAAGCAACGTATTCTTCAAGGCCAGCTTTCGTCTGACGAGATGCTGACGGAACGGACATTGGCGTTGGAGTCCGGCATTTCGCGCACACCATTGCGCGCCGCCATATCGCGGCTCGAAAAGGAAAATGTCATTTCCCGTCTGCCGAACGGCGCGCTGATGGTGAGGCCGGTCACCGTCGAGCAGCTGCTGGAAATCGTGCAGCTACGCCGTCTTCTTGAAGGTGCTGCAGCCCAGAAGGCGGCCGGCCTGCCCTTTACCGAAGCACTGGCCCAGTCTCGTGAGAGGATGCACTATTTCACCAGTGGTGGCGATATCGAGTTCGACCTGTTCTGGATCGATGACGACGCGTTTCATGATGCAGTCGCCGTTGCCGCTGGCCTCCCGCTGCTTGCGTCGATGCTGACAGAAATGCGCAGCATTGCCCGTCGCTGCACCATCACCCGCACCCATGACCGTTTCGATCAGCAGGCGCTTGAACATATCGCCGTCATCGACGCCATCGAGGCACGGGACGGCACTGCGGCCCGTGCTGCGATGGAAGTGCATTTCGATAGTGTCAGAGCCCGCTTTCTCGGCTGGCTGGCGCGCAATTGAGGTCTTGACCGCATGACCCTTCATCCAACCTTCGATACACAAGCCCAGATCCGTGGCATTGAGGCTTCCTTTCCTGCGTCCGAATTTGCCGGACGGCAGGCGCGCGCACGTGCCGCGATCACGGCCAGCGGCCATGAGGCGCTCATCGTCACAGGTCCGGAAACCATCTACTGGCTGACGGGACGCCAGACAGCGGGTTATTTCGCGTTTCAGGCGTTGATCCTGCCCGCGGATAGCGAGCCCGTGTTGCTGGTGCGACAGCTGGAATTGTTCGGCACGCTTGCAAACACCTATCTGCCGGACGTCGTCACCTATCAGGATGCCGACAATCCGGCCGAGGCGCTGGTAGACCTTCTGCGTCAGCGCGGCATCGCCAATCCGGCGGTCGAGCTTGCCGGGTGGTTCCTCTCGCCGAAGCTCGCAACCGAAATCACCGATAGGCTGGGCGTCTCATTCCTTGCAGACGGCTCGCAAATCCTGCCATCGCTGCGCATGATCAAGTCCGCAGCGGAGCTGGAGGCGATCCGTCACGCGGCCCGTTATGCAGAGGCCGGCATGATTGCCGGTATCGAGGCTTGTGTCGAAGGTGCGAATGAAAACTCCGTGGCTGCGGACATGCTGCATGCGGCAACCCGCGCTGGTTCGGAAGTCATGGCAATGGAGCCGCTGGTCTCATCGGGACCGCGCAGCGGTCTGCCGCACATGACCTGGCGTCGGCGCGTCCTCCAAGTGAGTGACCCGCTGTTTCTTGAACTGGCGGGCAGCCATGCGCGCTATCACGCAGCGCTGATGCGAACCGTCTGGATGGGCACGCCACCCGAGGAGGCGCAACGGATGATGAGTTGTTCCCTGCGGGCGCTGGATGCTGCCCTTGGCGAAATCAGGCCGGGCGTGTCCTGCGCTGATGTCCATGATACGGCGCAGGCAGTGATCGATAACGCAGGTTATACCGCAGCCTTTCGCAAGCGTATCGGTTATTCCATGGGCGTTGCTTTTGCGCCGGATTGGGGTGAGGGGGCCATTCTCAGCCTCTTTTCAAACGTCACCCGCATCATCGAGCCGGGCATGGTGTTCCATCTGCCTGCAACATTGCGCAATTACGGCGAATGGACAGTCGGTGCCTCCGAGACGGTGATCGTCACTGAAAATGGCGCCGAACCGCTCTCGACCCTGCCTCGCCAGATGACCATCCGCTGATTCCCATCCATCCTGACAAACGGAGCATGCCATGCGTTCACTCTTCCATCTCGCCTACCACGTAACCGATCTCGATGAGGCCCGCCGTTTCTACGGTGACATCCTCGGTTGCGAGGAAGGCCGTTCGACCGACACCTGGGTCGATTTCGATTTCTTCGGTCACCAGATCTCCCTGCATCTCGGCAAGCCGTTCGAAGTCACCCGCACCGGCAAGGTCGGAGACCATATGGTTATGATGCCACATCTCGGTGTCATCCTGCCGCTGGATGCCTGGTTTGCGCTTGCCGAGCGTCTCGAAAAGGGCGGCATAGCCTTCGACATCCCGCCGGTCGTTCGCTTCGAAGCCGAGCCGGGCGAGCAGCGCACCATGTTCTTCTTCGATCCGAGCGGAAATCCGATTGAAGTCAAGGGCTTCAAGGATTTTGACAGCGTGTTTGCTCGCTGACACAGAAAAGCCGGGCGGATCGCCGTTCCGCCCGGCTTTTTTAACTTTCGGATATTATGACTACCTATGAACGGACAGAGCCTGTCCGTTAAAACATGCTTGGCGAGTTGGTTATGAGTTCGTTGCCAGTCTCGCCAACGATAATGATGTCCTCATAGAAGGCCGCGCCAACGCCATCGAGCGACAGGAAGGCTTCGACGCCGAACACCATGTTTGCCTCGACCACATCTTCCGGCGTGGACATGGTAGTCGAGATGCGCGGCAACTCAAAGCCGAGACCGATCCCGTGGCCGTAAAACGGGAAATTCTTCATGATGGGCGATATCGAGCCGCCAAAGGCTGCCGTCATCTTGTCGCCCTCTGCCGCCACATCCAGCAATGTAACACCAGGGCGCAGAATGGCCGACAGGCGATGCACGATGCCGCTTGCCGCTTCGATCAGACGCCGTTGCTCAGCGTTGGCAGCGCCACGCACACCGGTGCGACCGGGATCGAGATAATAACCCTGATAGAGCGCGCCGTGCAACGTCCCGGTGACGATATCGCCAATGGCTGGCACGTCCTCGCTATAGCCGGTGAGCGGAAAACGCTGGTCGAAGCCGAGCGTTTCTCCGTGATTTGTGCCGATCATCTGGACACGGCCGCCTCTGGCGACGACCACGCGAGCAGCCTCGCCGGCAGCCTCACGCTCTGAAAGTCCGCCAACCAGGCCTTCCATCAATGCGTTGACACCGAGTGTCGCGGTTTCGCCCGCATAGCGATAACAGTCGAGCTCACGGTGGCTTTTGACGCGGCGCATGGAGCGGACGAGATCATCTGCCGGAACCCATTCAATGTCCGGAGCGATGGTTTCCAGCTGCCGGTAATATTTGATCGGGATGAAATGCGTGCCGACCAGCGCCACGCGTCCCTTTACGCCCCGTTCCACAAGCGCCTGTGCCACGCTTCCGAACGGGTAATTGCTGCTGCGAACATCCTCTATCGAAACGAGATCGCGGCGCACTTCCGGCTCGTCAATATGCAGTTGCGGGGAGCGCCCGGGTTGGAGGATGACGGCGGCAAAGGAACGGGCAGTCCAGATCAGTGAGTCCATCCCGCCGCTGATCGCATAGTGGTTTGAGAGATAGAGGACGTCGCCGCAATTATCCGTGGTGCCGCCGCCACGACCGAAGACGACAGCCGTTTCAAAGCCTCGTCGGATCATCTCCTCGTGCAGACGCGCCCAACGGGTTTCATATTCTTCGATGGGGAAATAGCGATGCATGGCGGCACTCCGGATGCGGTCTGATTGCTTGTGTCATGGCCCAAATGTCACTGTATCGACCCAGGCAACCTCATTCTCATTTTCGGTACACCGGCTGTATCCTTTAGTCAATGTTCTCTATCGTTTGACCTAACGAGAACGGCTTGTCGCCTAATATATGAGCGGATACTGGCTATTTAATGCGCTTTTCGCAAAATAATTGATCGCTAATTTGTTGAAAAGGCTACTTGAACTCCACTGGTATACTGAATAAGCTTGGTGTACCGAAATTGATGACTGGCTTTGCAGCTGTACCAAACAGCCTCATCGAAAGCACCGTCACCCAATAAAGACGAGTGGATATGAATCTCGATACCAAGATTGTCGCCGCAAGCCGCGGGCGTGTGTTTCAGATGAGGGCCGGACAACATGCCCGCATCATCAACACCCATGGCAATCAGGTGGTCGATGCCTGGGCAGTCGCGGCGCAGGATGCCTCCGAGGTCTCGTCGATGGATCATACGCGTTCCGTCAACAGCAACATCTTCTTCACAAAAGGCATGCGCGTCATGTCTTCGCGCCGCCGGTCGATGTTGACTATGGTGGCGGATAGCGCCGATGTGCGCCACGATACGCTGCTTTGCCCTTGCAGCTTTGAGCTTTATCAGCAGCTTGGTTGCACCGAACCGCACCGCAGCTGCACGGACAATTTCCATGAGGGATTGACCGAGGCCGGTCTCTCCGTGCCCTTTACGCCAGCATCGCTCAATCTGTTTATGAATGTCCCGGTGAAGGAAGACGGAACGGTTGATCGTGTTCCCCCGGCTACGGCTGCAGGCGATTACGTGGTTCTGCGCGCCGAAATGGACCTGGCCCTCGTGCTGTCAGCCTGCCCTCAGGACATCACGCCGATCAATGGCACGGCCCGCACGCCAAAAGATGTCGCGGTCGTCATCACACATGAATATCATGAGGAGGATGCCGCATGAGCGCGCCGCTTCTGAGCCTTAAGGACATCCGCAAGAGTTTCGGCGACAACGAGGTCCTCAAGGGCGTTTCACTGGACGTCAATGCAGGCGAGGTCGTCTCGATCATCGGCGCGAGCGGTTCCGGCAAAAGCACCTTCCTGCGCTCGATCAATGCGCTGGAAATGCCCCAATCCGGCTTCATGAACTTCGAAGAGATGTCCTTCGATTTTCGCCCGGAATCACGTTTCTTCCCGAGTCAGACGCAGCTGCAAGCGCTGCGCGCCCGTGTCGGCATGGTCTTCCAGAGCTATAATCTCTGGCCACATATGACGGTGCTCGAGAACGTTACCCATGCGCCGATGAAGCTTCTGAAAATGCCGCGCAACCAAGCGGTCGAGCAGGCTGAAGCACTTCTGTCCCGCATCGGGCTGTTCGAGAAGCGCCACAGCTATCCGTCACGTCTTTCCGGCGGGCAGCAGCAACGTGTCGCGATCGTTCGCGCACTTGCCATGAAGCCGCGACTGATGTTGTTCGATGAAGTCACCTCTGCTCTTGATCCCGAACTAGTGCACGAGGTTCTGGTGCTGATGGCCTCGCTTGCCTCTGAAGGCATGACGATGCTGCTGGTTACCCACGAAATCGCCTTTGCGCGCGATGTCTCTTCCCGCGTGCTGTTCTTTGATAAGGGCGTGATCGGCGAAGCCGGATCGCCCGATATCCTGCATCTTCCGGAAAGCGACCGCTTGAAACAGTTCCTGCACCGCATCCTTCATGACCAGGTCGGTCGTTCGATTTCCAATGACAGCGACCGCGGAGTGCAGGCGTGATGGGCAATTTCTGGAACGAAGTCCGCCTTTACGGCCCAGGCTTTCTCGAAGCCTCCTATACCGTCTTCGGCATCACCATTCTCACCATTATCGTCTCTTGGATTTGCGGTCTCGTGGCAGCGCTTGCGCAGCGCTCCAAGTTCAAGATCGTCCGAATGGCGGCTGGCTTCTACATTTGGTTTATCCGCGGCACACCGACGCTGATCCAGGTCTTCATCATCTACTTCGGTCTGCCGCAAATTGGTATCAGACTTTCGCCCTTCACTGCGGGTGTCATTGCCCTTGGCATCAACAGTGGTGCCTATGTGGCTGAAATCGTTCGCGGTGGCTTGAGCGCCATACCACGCGGCCAGACGGAGTCGGCGCTGGCACTCGGTTTCAGCCCGGCCGAGACGATGCGCACCGTCGTTCTGCCGCAGGTCTTCCGCATCATTCTGCCATCCATCACCAATGAGGCAATCTCAACGCTGAAGAACACCTCGCTTTTGTCGACCGTGACCGTGGTGGAACTGACGCTCTATGCGCAGACGCTGATTGCCTCCACCTTCCGCCCGTTCGAGTTCTACATCGCAGTTGCGCTGATCTATCTGGTTTTGACAACGATCCTCACCACGCTCGCCTCCTGGCTTGAGCGCCGTTACGCCAATCTCTCGTGATCGCTGCGACGTGGTCTTATGAAATCACGGGCGTCGACCGGTGCCTTTGAACAGTGAATGCACAACAACAATAAGGGAACTGAAACATGAAATTCAAATCTCTGATCGTGGCCGCCGCCGCCGCCTTCGCTACCCTCGCCATTACCCCTAGTGCTAATGCCGCCGATCTGGAGCTGTTGCAGCCGGGCAAGCTCATGGTTGCCACCGAAGGCACCTATGCGCCTTTCAGCATGCGTGCGCCGGATGGTAAGCTGGACGGTCTCGAAATCCGCGTGATGCAGGAGGTCGCAAAGCGGCTGAACCTTGAATACACGCCTGTCCTGATCAAATGGGATTCGCTTCTGGTCGGCCTTCAGGCAGATCAGTATGACGTCATCAGCGCAGCTATGGACATCACCGAAGCGCGCCAGAAGCAGGTAACATTCTCCAATGGCTGGCTGGAATCTGGTGGCCGTGTCGTCACTGCCAAGGATTCGCCGATCAAGACTGCGGCTGACCTGAAGGGCAAGCCTGTCGGCGCACTGGTTTCCTCGTCCTGGACGAAGATCGCCGAGGAAAACGGCGCCACCGTCAAGGGTTACAAGGCTGAATCCGACGCCATGCAGGATCTGGTCAACGGCAATGTCGATGCGGTCATCACCGATTCCATCGCTGCGGCCTATGCTATTAAATCTGGCGGCTTGCCGCTGGCGATGACCGATGATTACGTCAGCCATGTCCAGAAGGGTTTCGCCTTCAAGATGGGCAAGCCGCATCTGGTCGAAGCGGTCAACAAGGCACTGGCCGACATGGTCAGCGATGGCACCTATGCCAAGCTGACAAGCGATCTGGTCGGCTTCGACCCTGCACCAAAGGATCCGATCAAGACGATCAAATAAATCTTCTGAAGGACTATTAATACTGACTGTCTGAGAGCTAGTGGGCGGGCGCGCGGCGCCCGCCGTGGTGAATGGCGCAATCCGTCGGCAGGAAGAGACCATGCCGTTCGCCGAACGGATC
>UCLB01000046.1 GCA_900473205.1 Hyphomicrobiales bacterium | reverse complement strand
GGGGGGTAAGCCCCACCCGCCGCCATCTAATTAACAACACGCATCAAACCCAAAAAGCCGGAACCGTCTCCGCCAATCTCGGCCCAATCCGCAAAGGCGCGATCTTCTCCGCCAGCCCGGTACGATCCGATATCTCCACGCCAACCCCGCAAATCGTGGCCGGACCGCTGGCCGCCTCAAAACGGCCCTTCGGCATCTTGGAAATAAACCGGTTGATCGGTTCTTCCTTTTCCATGCCGAGCGAAGAATCGTAGTCCCCACACATGCCGGCATCCGACATATAGGCCGTGCCGCCATTCAGGATTTGCGCATCCGCCGTCGGGACATGGGTGTGGGTTCCCACGACGAAGCTGGCGCGGCCATCGACGAAATGGCCGAAGCACTGTTTCTCGCTGGTCGCTTCGGCGTGAAAATCGAATACGATCGCATCGGCCTGCTCACCCAGAGGGCAGGCACCCAGAATGCTTTCCGCCGAGCTGAAGGGATCGTCCAGTTCCGGGTGCATGAAGACGCGGCCCATGATGTTGGCAACGAGAATGCGGGCGCCGTTGCGGCCATAAAACAGGCCGGAGCCCTTGCCGGGCGTGCCCTTGGGATAGTTGGCTGGCCGCAGAAACTGGTCGTGCCGTTCGCAGAAGGAAACGGCCTCTTTCTGGTCCCAGACATGGTTGCCTGTGGTCACCACATCGGCACCGGCATTAATCGTCTCGAGATAGATCTCTTCGGTGATGCCGAAGCCGCCAGCGGCGTTCTCGCCATTGACGATAACGAAGTCCAGCTTGAGATCAGAGATCAGCCCCGGAAGACGCTCCCACACCGCCGTGCGGCCCGTCTTGCCAACCATATCCCCGAGAAACAGTAATCTCATTCCGCCGTCCTGCCCGCCATCTTGTCATTGAAATACCGTATGCCGCTCTCGGTCAGAACGGCATCCAGCGCCACATCGTGCGGCTCCGCGGGCACTGATGGCACTTCCTGGCAGTCGAATGCAATGCCGATGAGGGTTGTATCAAGACCTTTTGCATGGAGTTTGGCGATTGCGCGGTCGTAATGGCCCGCTCCATAGCCAATCCGGTAGCCTTTGGCATCGAATGCAGAGAGCGGCACCAGCAGAATATCGGGGTCCAGCACGGCGGCACTGTCATCCGGCCCCGTGGTGCCGAAGCCGGTTTTGACGAGCGGCACGTCCTTGGCAAACTCGCGAAACACAATGGTCTCGCGGTCCAGAATGACCGGCAGGCATAACCGCGTACCAATCCTGCGCAGCGCCTCCATCAATGGCCTCAGATCGGCCTCGGAGCGGATCGGCATGAAGCCGGAGACGATCTTTCCCGCAACAGACGTCAGCGCGTCCGCACCCTTGGTAGCGATACCGAGACTCTTCTCATGCCGTTCCTCAACGGAAAGAGCGTCCCGCATGGCGAGACGCTCGATACGAAGTTGGGCTTTGCTGAGGTCACCCGGCGTCATCAGGCCGCCCGGCTGACCAGCACCTTGTCGATCCGGTGCCCGTCAAGGTCGATGACTTCGAAGCGCCAGCCGTTGCGGGTGACGTGTTCGCCAAGCTCCGGCAGACGACGGAACTCATCCAGCACCAGACCAGCAACAGTTTCGAATTCGGCATCGTCGGATATCTGGAAGCCCATGCGGTCGGCAAACTCGTCGGCGGGCATCCACCCGGCCACGAGGAAGCTGCCATCCTCACGCTCCACCATTGCTGGCTCTTCGCCATCATCTTCCTGAAACGCGCCGGTAATGGCTTCCAGAACGTCGCCGGAGCTGATGATGCCTTCGAAGTGGCCGTACTCGTCATAAACCAGAACCATATGCACCGTGGAACGGCGCAGCGACTGGATGACGTCAACGGCGCTGGTCAGGTCGGAAACAACCGGTACTTCGCGCAGAAGTTCACGGACATTCAACTCCTTGCCGGATGCCAGCGCATCGAAAGCATCCTTGGCGAAAAGCACGCCCAGAATTTCATCGGAAGCACCATTGCGCACCGGCAGGCGCGAACGCTGGGTGCCGCGAAGCTGCTCGCGGATTTCTTCCGCCGTGTCCTCGATGTCAACCACTTCCACGTCGCGACGCGGTGTCATCAGGCCGCGCGCATTGCGGTCTGCAAGACGCATGACGCTGGTGATCATGGCGGATTCTTCCGTCTCGATCACACCAGCACTGTGCGCTTCGGCCAGAACCGTGCGAATTTCATCATCCGTCACAGACGCGTTGGACTCACCGCTGTGACCGAGAATGGCCAGAACGAGCTTGCCCGAACGATCCAGCAGCCAGACGATGGGCGCGCCGATCTTGGACAGCATCACCATGGCGGGGGAGACCCGCACGGCAACCTTTTCAGGGTCACGCAACGCGATCTGCTTCGGTACGAGCTCACCCACGATCAGCGACAGGTAGGTGATGGCGACAACCACGACGCCGACGCCGATGGCATCGGCAGCGCGGTCCGGTACGCCTTGTTCCAGAAGCCAGGCGGTGAAACGGGCACCCAGCGTGGCACCGGAAAACGCACCGGAGAGAACGCCAACCAGCGTGATACCGATCTGCACGGTGGAAAGAAAGCGTCCGGGGTTTTCGGAAAGAGTGAGCGCCATGGTGGCGCCTCTGCTGCCTTGAGCGGCAAGCACTTTAAGCCTCGCCGGTCTGGAGGAGACAACGGCAAGTTCGGACATGGCAAGCACACCGTTGAGTACGGTGAGCAGAACCACGATCATAATTTCAGTAAACAAGTTTAGCTCTTTTTGGGCTGTTGAACGGCATGTCGCGGCTGCAACCACAATCGCTATAGTTGAGAGCGGGAGCGGACATACCAACACGGATAATAGGGAATTGTTCCACCAATGCAATGACCAGTGGCCTAAAAAATAAAGGCATACAGGCCGTTGAGGCGGAATCGAATCCGCCTCACCCCTAAAGAGAGTGCAATAGTCGTGCGGTAATACGGTATGCAGCTGCTCAACAGAGCCGCGCACTGGTGCCCAAAAGGGCTCAACACTTCAACGCCGGAAAAATGAAAGGTGCGATCCGCGGCAACCGATGGAGGTTTACGATCCTGGGTGCCTACAAACGTAGGTGGGCGCCATATGTCCAAGCCCACGGGCCTGGCCAGGGACAGCTCCCTTTGGATCGAGTATGGCCCCAGGGATTGTGGTTCCTGTCGAGAAGCGCAGAACGCACTTCGTATATAGGGTGGTTCTGTGAATTGCGGAAGGGGAAAGATTTGGAAATCTTGGCAATGAACAACGTTGAAAAAATCTCGTCACAAGTCTAGCTCCACTCGCATTTGACAAGGCTTCACCAACCACTTTTAGCCGCCCTGCTCTCTGAACGTTGAAACATAGATTTTGAAATTTTCTGTTGGGAGAATTCCAGTGTGTAGTCACTCATCCCAGAAGAGTTCATGAAATATATAAAATTAATAGAATTTTGATTAATGTCTGCGTCATCAAATGCGAGAAATTCGTCTATAAAATATTCTTCAAATTCATCACCACCGAAGTCGTACCACTCGCCTTTATACCAGAACGCAGCCAAGCCAATTTGGACATATCTTTCAACCGCGCGATGATGCCAAAATGGTTTAACGCCGAGGACCTCTCCGTCGGGAAGCCATGTTCTTGCTTGCCGCAAGCGATCACTTCTCCCAATTGATCTACCGATTTTCAAGCGTGACTGAGATTTTATGACGTATAAGTATCCAGGATCATCCGCGGAAACTCCAAATCTACCCAAGTATGGCGACGCTTCAAACTTTTGCTGCATGTCATCAAAGACCTAGATTAGAGGTACGGCCTTTCAGCATATTTCGTGTTCGGTCGGGCCTAATTCACAACCGGCTTCGGTCGCGCCACCAGCTTTTCGGTAATGCCGTTCAGGCGCGCAGAAAGATCGGAAATCGCGTCCACCAGCAATTCCTCGGTTTTCGCCTTGCTTTCCGCCATCCCATCGCGGTTGTGCTGCAAGGACGCGACCTGGCTTTCCAGTGCTTCGATCTTGCGGGAAAGCTCCGACATTTCGTCGGTGATCATGATGCCCGCCATGACGGTGAGGCGCAGGTCGCCGATTTCGCCGAACTGGCTTTTCAGATGGCCGACATATTGGTCGAAACGGCTGGCGAGATCGGTCAGATGTGCTTCCTGCCCCGCTTCGCAGGCCATACGATAGGCCTTGCCATCGATCATCACTGTCACTTGAGCCATGAATTACAGTCCTTATCGATCCAGCACGGCGCGGATGGTTTCCATCGCGGTTACGAGGCGGCGGGAAACCTCGCGGTTGACTTCTTCGAGGCGGTTGGCGCGGAATTGCGACTGGTCAAGCTCCTGCGCCAGCCGTGCACGGTCCACATGCACACGCTTCACTTCGCTTTCGACCTCGCCATTTTCCCGCTGGCGCTCGATCCGCATATCGATCGCGTTCTCAAGACTGTTGATGGCGGAGCTGAGCTCCGACAAAGCGACTTGTATGGTTTTTTCCGCCGTCATCGTTTCTTCCAAACCGCATGAGCCAAGCCGAATCGTTATTGCTTGGTGTCAATCAGGGCCGTGCCACGATATTACCCGTTTCACAGCCACGTCAATCAAACCAATACATTCAAGCACTTTGCGCTGTGGATGAATGCAGCACCGGAACGGCGCCAAGATGGCCGTCGCCTAAATATTGCCGGAATACGAAACGATTTTTGTTGCTGATCGAACCGCAAACCGGCCCGGATTTATTGACTCACCCGTCCTACCTGCTATGGATCAACCCGCTTTTTGGATAGTCATAATGGCTATCTCCTATCACCCGGAACAGACGGAAAAGCCATGATTTCTCGCGATAAACACGACCGGATGGCCAATGCGATCCGATTTCTTGCCATGGATGCAGTGGAGAAGGCCAATTCCGGCCACCCAGGCCTGCCTATGGGCGCAGCGGATGTGGCCACGGTTCTCTTTACACGTTACCTGAAATTCGATCCCAAGGCATGGCAGTGGCCAGATCGCGACCGCTTCGTGCTGTCCGCCGGTCATGGCTCCATGCTGCTTTATTCGCTCCTCTACCTCACAGGTTACGAGGACATGACGATCGACGAAATCAAGCATTTCCGTCAGCTCGGTTCCAAGACCGCCGGTCACCCGGAATATGGTCATGCCACCGGCATCGAAACCACCACCGGCCCGCTTGGTCAGGGCATTGCCAATGCCGTTGGCATGGCGATTGCCGAGCGCAAGCTGGAAGAAGAATTCGGCTCCGATCTGCAGAGCCACTTTACCTATGTGCTGTGCGGCGATGGTTGCCTCATGGAAGGCATCAGCCACGAAGCCATTGCGCTGGCTGGCCACCTGAAGCTCAACAAGCTGGTTCTCTTCTGGGACAACAACAACATCACCATCGATGGTGAAGTTGGCCTGTCCGATTCGACCGATCAGGTTGCCCGTTTCAAGGCCGTTCACTGGAACACCATCGAAGTCGACGGTCACGATCCGGAAGCAATCGCAAACGCCATCGAGGCCGCGCAGACATCCGACCGCCCGACCTTCATCGCCTGCAAGACCACAATCGGTTTCGGCGCGCCAAACAAGGCCGGTACACACAAGGTTCACGGTTCTCCGCTCGGCGCTGAAGAAATCGCCGCGACCCGCAAGGCCCTGAACTGGGAAGCCGACGCTTTCGTAGTACCGGAAGATGTGCTCGACGCATGGCGTCTGGCAGGTCTTCGCTCCACCAAGACCCGTCAGGAATGGGAAGCCCGCCTCGAAGCAACCGATGCCGACAAGAAGGCCGAGTTCAAGCGCCGCTTTGCTGGTGACTTGACCGGCAATTTCGACAGCTCCATCGACGCCTTCAAGAAGAAGGTTGCCGCTGACAACCCAACGGTTGCCACCCGTAAGGCTTCCGAAGACGCGCTTGAGGTGATCAACGGCATTCTGGCTGAAACCATCGGCGGTTCCGCCGACCTGACGCCATCCAACAACACCAAGACCAGCCAGATGAAGTCGATCACACCGACCGATTTCTCGGGCCGTTATCTCCATTACGGCATTCGCGAACACGGCATGGCAGCTGCCATGAACGGTATCGCGTTGCATGGCGGTCTTATTCCTTACGCTGGCGGCTTCATGATCTTTTCGGATTATTGCCGTCCGTCCATCCGCCTTGCCGCTCTCATGGGCATCCGCGTCGTTCACGTTCTGACGCATGATTCCATCGGCGTCGGCGAAGACGGCCCGACCCACCAGCCGGTGGAGCAGGTTGCAGCGCTTCGCGCCATTCCGAACCTTATGGTCTTCCGCCCTGCGGATGAAACGGAAACCGCGGAATCCTGGCAGATCGCCCTGCATGAAAAGCACCGCCCGTCGGCGCTGGCGCTCACCCGCCAGAACCTGGCACCGGCCCGCAAGGAATATGAGGAAAAGAACCTTGTTTCCTACGGCGCTTACGAGCTGGTTTCGGCAAGCGATGCCAAGGTCTCGATCTTCGCCTCCGGTTCGGAAGTCGAAATCGCGTTGAAGGCTGCCGCCGACCTCAAAGTCAAGGGCATCTCCACCCGCGTCGTTTCCGTTCCCTGCTTCGAACTCTTCAAGGAGCAGCCAGAGACGTACCGCAAGGCCATCATCGGCAATTCGCCGGTCAAGATCGGCGTTGAAGCTGCCATCCGTCAGGGCTGGGATTACTTCATCGGCAATGATGGCGCCTTTGTCGGCATGCATTCCTTCGGCGCATCCGCACCGGCCAAGGATCTCTACAAGCATTTCGGCATCACGGCGGAAGCCGTCGTTGCCGCCGCAGAAGCGAAGCTCGGCTGACGAATTCTTCAATCTGGTGCGGCGGAACCGATCTCGCCGCGCCAGACCGTCACCATTCCAATCACGTTCGAAAATATTGATAGGGAGTATGTAAATGACTGTGAAAGTTGCCATTAACGGTTTTGGCCGTATCGGCCGTAACGTCCTTCGCGCCATTGTGGAATCCGGCCGCACCGACATCGAAGTCGTTGCCATCAACGACCTCGGTCCGGTTGAAACCAATGCTCACCTGCTGCGCTACGACAGCATCCACGGCAAGTTCCCGGCAGACGTGAAGGTCGAAGGCGACACGATCATCGTTGCTGGCGGCAAGCCGATCAAGGTCACAGCCGTGCGCGATCCAGCCCAGCTGCCGCACAAGGAACTCGGCGTCGATATCGCTCTGGAATGCACGGGCATCTTTACCGCCCGCGACAAGGCAGCAGCACATCTGACCGCTGGCGCAAAGCGCGTCATCATCTCGGCTCCGGCTGAAGGTGCGGATCTCACGGTGGTCTTCGGCGTCAACGACGACCAGCTGACGAGCGAACACCTCGTCATCTCCAACGCGTCCTGCACCACCAACTGCCTGGTTCCGGTCGTCAAGGTTCTGGATGACGTCGTCGGCATCGACCACGGCTTCATGACCACGATCCACTCCTACACCGGCGACCAGCCGACGCTGGACACCATGCACAAGGACCTGTACCGCGCCCGCGCAGCAGCCCTGTCCATGATCCCGACCTCGACCGGTGCCGCCAAGGCTGTCGGCCTCGTGCTGCCGCACCTCAAGGGTAAGCTGGACGGCACCTCGATCCGCGTTCCAACGCCGAACGTCTCGGTCGTCGACTTCAAGTTCGTAGCCAAGAAGGCAACCAGCGTCGAAGAGATCAACGAAGCCATCAAGTCTGCCTCCAACGGCAAGCTGAAGGGCATCCTTGGCTACACCGACGAGCCACTGGTCTCCAGAGACTTCAACCACGACAGCCACTCCTCGATCTTCGCGACGGACCAGACGAAGGTGATGGAAGGCAACTTCGTACGTATCCTCACCTGGTACGACAACGAATGGGGCTTCTCCAACCGCATGTCCGACACGGCTGTTGCACTGGCCAAGACCATCTGATTTTTCGCAGAGAGCGAATAAGCAAAACCCGGCTGGAGCAATCCCGCCGGGTTTTGTGTTTCGTGGCTTTCAAGATCAGTTCAGTGCGGCGGGACGACTGAATGCGTGCCCTGAAACGGCGCGACGTTGATCTCACCTTCCCGCTTGCGGGCCTGCGCAATATCGAAACTGTTCTGCATCCTCATCAATGTGTCCATGGACACACCAAAGGCTTTCTCGATTCTCAACGCCATCTCCGAGGAGAGATGCGAGCGTTCATTCAGCAGTGCCGACAAGGCCGCTCTCGTGACGCCGAGAACCTGCGCCGCAGCCGTCACCGAAAGGCCTAGCGGTTCGATAATCTCGCTTTTGATGAAACCGCCGGGGTGAGCGGGGTTTTTCAGACGGATGCCTTGCATCGCATTCATAGCCACCTCCTAGTGGTAATCTTCATAGTCCAGATCGACAATCTCGATTTCCGCTTGATCGATCCGCAGTGTAATCCGCCAGTTCTTGGTGACGAACAGGCTCCACGTGCCTTTACGATCACCGGTCAGCTGATGCGCTTTCCAGCTCGGCACCGTGCGCAATTCATCTTCGCGCTCCATATCCTGCAGAAAGGAGACGATGCGGAGCAGTTTTGGGACCACGGCGGCTTGCAAGCCGGACGCGTCATCGTCCTCGATCAAACGGCGCAAACCCTTATGGATCACGTTTCGGATTTTCATGGGTTAAAACTACCCAACAGAGCGAAAAGTGTCAAGCTACACTATACACTTGATATGCGGCTGACGTAACGTCAAATCGATGGGCAAAAGCGTCATTTTCCTTCCCGCTCGCCTTGCTCTGGTCCACTTTGATACGGAAAAATCCAAGCTAGGGATTCGGTCGCGTTCCGTTGCGTTCCTGCCCTGCCGTATCATTCGATACACCTCGCCTTGCCCTGTCTGCTGCGCGAAACCCCTGCGCCGTGGCCGTCCAAAACGTGGCGCATTGACTGCTGACGTGCGGGAGCATGTGTGCCACGCGGCCTTTCATGAAAAGGACGTGTGCGTGGAATCGTTTTATTTATTGCTGCTGGTCGCCACCGTCCTCGTTCTCGTTGCCGCTTTTTCCAGTCTCATTGCCTACCGCTTCGGCGCTCCGCTGTTGCTGCTCTTCCTGATGATCGGCCTTGCTGCGGGCACGGATGGGCTCGGCATCCATTTCAGCAACAATCCGCTCGCCTATATGCTGGGCTCACTGGTGCTGGCCGTCATCCTGTTCGACAGCGGCTTCGGCACATCCATCCAGTCTTTCAAACTGTCTGCCGGGCCGTCCATTTCGCTTGCCACTGTTGGCGTGGTGCTGACCTCGGTGTTTTTCGCCGGTGCCGCAGCCCTGCTGCTGGGCTTTTCCTGGCTCGAAGGCCTGCTGCTCGGCTCCATTGTTGCCTCGACTGACGCAGCGGCGGTGTTCTTCCTGCTGCGCATCGGCGGCATCCATATCCGCGATCAGGTCCGCTCGACGCTGGAAGTGGAATCCGGCACCAATGATCCCATGGCGATCTTCCTCACAGTGGCCTTGGTGGAAATCGTCTCGAAAGGTCAGGGGCTAGCGGGTATCGATGCCAGCTTCCTGCTGCTCTTCATCCAAGAAATGGGTCTCGGCGTCATCTTCGGCGTCTTGGGCGGCCTGATGATCGTCAATGTCGTCAATCGTTTTCAGGTGGATCGCGGGCTGGTGCCCATTCTCGTTCTGGCGCTGGCGCTGCTGGTCTTTTCCTTCACCGGCGCGCTGCATGGCAGCGGCTTCCTAGCGGTTTACGTCGCTGGCATCGTGGCGGGCAATCGCAAGATTTTCGCCAAGGGTGCCATCCGCCGTTTCCACGAGGGCATGACATGGCTCGCCCAGATCATCATGTTCCTGATGCTTGGCCTTCTCGCCACGCCTTCGCAATTCCCTGCGATCATCGTGCCTGCGGTGCTGCTGGCGCTATTCCTCATTTTCATCGCAAGACCGCTGGCCGTCTGGCTCAGCCTCATGCCCTTCAACTATACCCAGCAGGAAACCACCTTCGTCGCCTGGGTCGGCCTGCGCGGCGCCGTCTCTATTCTTCTTGCCATCCTTCCAGCTCTCGGAGGACTTGAGGGCGCTGAAACCTATTTCAACGCCGCCTTCATCATCGTGCTGGTGTCATTGCTGCTGCAAGGCTGGACCATCAAGCCCGTCGCCACCCGCCTTGGCCTCATCGTGCCGCCACGCATGGGCGATGTGGACAAGTTGGAGGTAGACCTGCCCGGCACCGCCAACCACGAACTCATCTCCTACCGCGTCGCCAAAGGCAGCGCGGTTCTGCAGGGCGAGCGCATTCCGCGCTGGGCCATGCCTTCCCTTGTGGTGCGCGATGGCAAATCCATCCGCTATCAATACGCCGGTCGTTTGCGGGAAAACGATCTGGTCTATCTCTTCGTCATGCCCAGCTATGCCCGTCTGCTGGACCGGCTGTTCGCCAGCGCCAAACCGGTGACAAAGGATGACGAGGACATCTTCGGCACCTTCGCCATCTCGCCCCAAGGCCCTGCCAAGGAACTCGACGCCTCCTACGGCCCCGGCCTGCTGTCGCAGCAGGAACTGTCGATGACAGTCGGAGAACTCATCCAGAACAGGTTCGGTGGCAAGGCAGAATATGCCGACCGCGTTCGCCTCGGCTCACTCATCCTCATCGTCCGTGACCTCGATGAAAACCACGCCATCTCCAGCGTGGGCATTTCGCTGGAGCCGGTGGAACCCGCCATGGCGCTACCTGTCTTCATCAGCCTGAAGGAAATCGTCCATCGCACCCGCAGCCATTTTGCCGAAAAACGACGGGCGCGCAGAGCCGCTGCCGGCGGTAGCAAGATACCGGCCGCGGCAGACGCCACCGGTCACGCAGAAAATGATCACTGAGCGACTTGCACCGCCGGTCAGGCATAGTATGGTCGCGCCCCAAGCCATTCCGTTCAACGTTACAGGATCGATACATGCCCGCCTTCAAGACCCTCGATCACCTCACCGACATCTCTGGAAAGCGCGTTCTCGTCCGCGTCGATCTCAACGTGCCGGTTGCTGACGGCAAGGTCACAGACAAGACCCGCATCGAACGCGTCGCTCCCACCATTCTCGAACTTTCGAAAAAGGGCGCGAAAGTCATTCTGCTGGCCCATTTCGGTCGCCCGAAGGGTGAGCCGGTCGCGGATATGTCACTCTCCCTCATCACATCAGCCGTTGAAGAGGTGCTTGGCAACTCCATCCATTTCGCTGCGGAAGCCATCGGCGCACCGGCGGCAGATGCGGTCGCCAAGATGCAGAATGGTGACGTCCTGCTTCTGGAAAACACCCGCTTCCACAAGGGCGAAGAAAAGAACGACGCGGCCTTCGTGGCCGAACTGGCAAAGAACGGCGATATCTACGTCAACGACGCCTTTTCCGCCGCCCACCGCGCCCATGCTTCCACAGAAGGCCTCGCCCGCCACCTGCCAGCTTACGCCGGTCGCACCATGCAGGCGGAGCTCGAAGCGCTGGAAAAGGGTCTCGGCGCACCCGCCCGCCCGGTCGTTGCCATCGTCGGCGGCGCAAAAGTCTCTTCCAAAATCGACCTGCTGATGAACCTCGTCAAGAAAGTCGATGCACTGGTCATCGGTGGTGGCATGGCCAACACCTTCCTTGCCGCACGCGGCACCCATGTCGGCAAGTCGCTCTGCGAACATGATCTGGCCGAAACCGCCAAGCAGATCATGATCGAAGCTGCGACAGCAGGCTGCGCCATCGTGCTGCCGGAAGACGGCGTCGTCGCCCGCGAGTTTAAGGCCAATGCCGAAAACCATGTCGTGGATATCAACGAAATCCCCGAAGACGCGATGGTTCTGGATGTCGGCCCCAAATCCGTCGAAGCCATCAAGGGCTGGATTTCCCGCGCCGAAACCGTCGTCTGGAACGGCCCCCTCGGCGCCTTCGAAATCGCCCCCTTCGACAAGGCAACCGTCGCCGCCGCCCAGCACGCCGCCGAATGCACCAAGTCCGGCAAGCTCGTCTCGGTCGCCGGTGGTGGCGATACGGTAGCAGCTCTCAACCACGCCGGCGTGGCAGATGACTTCACCTACATCTCCACCGCGGGCGGTGCCTTCCTGGAATGGATGGAAGGCAAGGTTCTTCCAGGCGTGGCGATCCTCAACGAACAGAAGTAATCAAAGACACGGCTGGGGCGGCTGGGCCGCCCCTCATGCCTTAGCCTGACGTCATCTCGGCCCTGCATCAGGGATTCGTTTCCCTGTCCAAATACGTAACGCACAATATGCTCGGGAAAAGCCGCCGCAAGACGAGGCCTTGGCTGTGCACAAGACTTTAAGGCCGCCCCTTCCCGCGAATTTAAATTTTTTTAAAGATTTCCTAAAGTTTCAAACGATTGAAATCATTTCAATCGTTTCAATGAGTTAGCGTGCCATTTTCTCGCCTTGGAACTTCTGATACCCAAAATCATTATGCCAAGGGAGATTGAAAAATGACTGAGCGTCTTGAAGATATCGCATTGAAAATGGTTGCCGATGGCAAGGGTCTGCTGGCTGCGGATGAATCCACCGGTACGATCAAAAAGCGTTTTGACAGCATCAATCTGGAATCGACGGAAACCAGCCGTCGTGATTATCGCGAAATGCTGTTTCGCACAGACGAAGCGATGACAAAGTGCATTTCCGGCGTCATTCTGTATGAAGAAACCCTGTTCCAGAAGGCTGCAGATGGCACGCCCTTCGTGGATATCATCAAGGCTGCAGGCTCCATTCCTGGCATCAAGGTGGACACGGGCGCAAAGCCACAGGCTTTCTTCCCCGGCGAAACTGTAACCGAAGGTCTCGATGGCCTCGCTGATCGCCTGAAGAAATATTACGATGCCGGTGCGCGTTTCGCCAAGTGGCGTGGTGTCATCAATATCGGTGATGGCCTGCCCACATGGGGCTCCATCAAGGCGGATTCTCAGGCTCTGGCCCGCTACGCCGCCCTCTGCCAGCAGGCAGGCATCGTGCCCATCGTTGAGCCTGAAGTGTTGATGGATGGCGAGCCCGGCACGCACAGCATCGATCGCTGTGCCGAAGTGACCGAATGGGTTCTGCGCACTGTCTTCACCGACCTCTATGACGCCCGCGTCAACCTCGAAGGCATGATCCTGAAGCCGAACATGGTCATCGACGGCAAGAATGCCCGCAAAGCGTCGGTTGCTGAAGTGGCCGAGAAGACGGTCAAGGTTCTCAAGGCCACCGTGCCATCCGCCGTTCCCGGCATCGCCTTCCTCTCTGGCGGCCAGTCCTCGGAAGAAGCAACCGCCCACCTCTCTGCCATGAACAGCGGTTACGACCTGCCGTGGCCCCTCACCTATTCCTATGGCCGTGCGTTGCAGGAAGCCGCTCTCAATGCATGGGGTGGCAAGCCTGAAAACGTCGCCGCCGGCCAACGCGCCTTCCGCCACCGCGCCGAGATGAACACGCTCGCCGCACTCGGCAACTGGAAGCAGGAACTGGAGAAGGCCGCTTAAGCGTATCGCCTCAACGACCCTATATGAAACCGCTCGCAACCCTGTTGCGGGCGGTTTTCTTTTCAAGCTCATGCCATACGGCAAGTGCTCACAGGGGGCGCAAGGCCGGAGCCAGCCGCTCACCCCCCTCTGTCCTGCCGGGCATCTCCCCCTCAGGTGGGGAGATTGGCAAGAGGCACGCTCCTCGCTCCAATCGTGGCCGTCAGAGTGATGGCAACCGGCAGAATCTGCTTCCCCCGTCCACAACGCTCAAGATGGCTGGAAAGCTCACCCCCAGCCAATCTCCCCACCTGAGGGGG
>UCLB01000022.1 GCA_900473205.1 Hyphomicrobiales bacterium | reverse complement strand
CCCCCTCAAGGGGGGAGATCAGCAAGACGTCCTCTCGCCGCTCTATCCGCAAGGTTTGAGATGGGCGATAAGCTTGCCGCAATTCGATCTCCCCCCTTGAGGGGGAGATGTCCGGCAGGACAGAGGGGGGTAAGCCACGCGCGCTGACGCCTATGGTCATCTGCCGCTCTATCATCCACCGACTCTAGGTCCACCCACCACCATGTCAAGGCGAACGGGTAATCACTTACACGTTAAGCGCCTATGGAACTTGACGAATTTACCCGCCGCCACGCGCCTGACACGCATCAGAAATCCCAGTCGTCATCCTCCGTGGCGACCGCTTTGCCGATGACATAGGACGAGCCGGAGCCGGAGAAGAAGTCGTGGTTTTCGTCTGCATTGGGGGATAGGGCAGACAGAATGGCCGGGTTGACCTTGCAGGCTTCTGCCGGGAACAGCGCCTCGTAACCGAGGTTCATCAGCGCCTTGTTGGCATTGTAATGCAGGAATTTCTTGACGTCTTCGGTCAGACCGACGCCGTCATACAGCGCTTCGGTGTATTTCGCCTCGTTGTCGTAAAGCTCCAGCAGCAGATCGAAGGCGAAATCCTTGATCTCCTGTTTGCGGGTCTCGTCCAGATGCTCCAGCGCGCGCTGGAACTTGTAGCCGATGTAATAGCCATGCACGGCCTCGTCGCGAATGATGAGGCGGATGAGATCGGCAGTGTTGGTGAGCCGGGCCCGGCTGGACCAGAACATCGGCAGGTAGAAGCCGGAATAGAACAGGAAGCTTTCGAGAAAGACGCTGGCGATCTTCTTCTTCAGCGGATCGCCGCTATCATATTCGCGCATGATGAGCGCGGATTTGCGCTGCAAGAACTCGTTTTCCTCCGACCAGCGATAGGCATCGTCCACATCGGGGGTCGAGCAGAGCGTGGAGAAGATGGAGGAATAGGAGCGCGCATGAACCGCTTCCATGAAGGAGATGTTGGAGAGCACCGCCTCCTCATGCTGGGTCGTCGCATCCGCCATGAGCCTGATGGCGCCGACACCGTTCTGGATCGTATCAAGCAGTGTCAACCCGGTGAAAACGCGGATGGTCAGCTGCTGTTCTTCCGGCCTCAGCGTGGCCCATGACTGGATATCGTTGGACAGCGGCACCTTTTCCGGCAGCCAGAAATTCGATGTCAGACGGTTCCAGACCTCCAGATCCTTGTCGTCCTCCATGCGGTTCCAGTTGATGGCGCGAATACGGCTGATCGGTTTGATTTGCATGTTCATCGTCTTTTCCTAGTCGATCACAGCGTACAGGATACGCAGCCCTGCACTTCCGTGCCGGACAAAGCCATCTGGCGAAGGCGGATGTAGTAGATGGTCTTGATGCCCTTCTTCCACGCATAGATCTGGGCGCGATTGATATCGCGGGTGGTGGCGGTATCGCGGAAGAACAACGTCAGCGACAGGCCCTGATCCACATGCTGCGTGGCGGCGGCATAGGTATCGATGATCTTTTCCGGCCCGATCTCATAGGCATCCTGATAATATTCGAGATTATCGTTGCTGAGATAGGCGGCGGGATAATAGACGCGGCCGATCTTGCCCTCCTTGCGGATTTCGATTTTCGAAACAATGGGATGGATCGAAGAGGTCGAGTGATTGATGTAGGAAATGGAGCCGGTTGGCGGCACGGCCTGAAGGTTCTGGTTATAAAGCCCACCCTCCATCACCGCCTGCTTCAACGCACTCCAGTCTTCCTGCGTCGGGATGGCGATGCCAGCCTGTTTAAACAGTTCTGCCACGCGTGCCGTCGCAGGCTTCCATTCCTGCGTCACGTATTTCTCGAAATAATCGCCGGACGCATATTTGGAGTTCTCGAACCCTTTGAAGCTCTGGCCACGCTCCACCGCCAGCCGGTTAGACGCACGAATGGCGTGATAAGCGACCGTGTAGAAATAGATATTGGTAAAATCGACACCCTCTTCCGAGCCGTAATGAATCCGCTCGCGTGCTAGATAGCCGTGCAGGTTCATCTGGCCGAGACCGATGGCGTGGCTGTCGTCATTGCCCTTTTCCACCGAGGGAACGGAGGAAATGTGGCTCATGTCAGAGACCGCAGTCAGCGCGCGGATGGAGGTTTCGATGGTCTTGCCAAAATCCTGCGAATCCATGGTGGAGGCGATGTTCAGCGAACCGAGATTGCAGGAGATGTCCTTGCCCATCTGGTCATAGGACAGGTCTTCATTGTAGGTGCTGGCTTCGCTGACCTGCAGGATTTCCGAGCAGAGATTGCTCATGGAAATGCGCCCGGCAATCGGGTTGACCCGGTTCACCGTGTCTTCGAACATGATGTAAGGATAACCGCTTTCGAACTGTATCTCGGCGATCACCTGGAAGAAATCACGGGCTTTGATCTTCTTCTTGTGAATGCGGCTGTCGGCCACCATCTCGCGGTATTTTTCCGTCACCGAAATTTCGGTGAATGGCACGCCATAGACGCGTTCGATATCGTAAGGCGAAAAGAGGTACATATCCTCGTTGTTCTTCGCCAGTTCGAAGGTGATATCAGGAATGACGACGCCGAGCGACAATGTCTTGATGCGGATTTTCTCATCCGCATTCTCACGCTTGGTATCCAGAAAACGCATGATATCCGGGTGGTGGGCGTTGAGATAGACTGCCCCTGCCCCCTGACGCGCGCCCAGCTGGTTGGCGTAGGAAAACGCATCTTCCAGCAGCTTCATGACCGGGATAATGCCGGAAGACTGGTTTTCGATCTGCTTGATCGGCGCACCGGCCTCGCGAATATTGGTGAGCGACAGCGCCACCCCGCCGCCGCGCTTGGAGAGCTGCAGGGCGGAATTGATGCCACGCGAGATGGATTCCATATTGTCTTCCACCCGCAGCAAAAAGCACGACACGAGTTCGCCGCGCTGCTTCTTGCCCGCATTGAGGAAGGTCGGCGTCGCGGGCTGGAAACGCCCGGAAATGATCTCGTCCACCAGATCGCGCGCCAGCTGCTCATTGCCCTGCGCCAGCGTAAACGCCACCATGCAGATGCGGTCTTCGTAGCGCTCCAGATAGCGTTTTCCGTCAAAGGTTTTCAGCGTGTAGCTGGTGTAGTATTTGAACGCTCCGAGGAAGGTCGGGAAGCGGAACTTCTTCGCATAGGCGTAATCGAACAGATCACGCACGAAGTTGAAGGAATACTGATCGAGCACCTGTTGCTCATAATATCCCTCACTGACCAGATAATCGAGCTTTTCCCGCAGGTTATGGAAGAACACCGTGTTCTGGTTCACATGTTGCAAAAAATACTGCCGGGCCGCCATGCGGTCCTTTTCGAACTGAATGTGCCCATCCTCATCATAGAGGTTCAGCATGGCGTTCAGCGCGTGGTAATCCAGCGTCGGTTCAGTGGATTTCACCGCATGACCCTGCGAGGACTTGGGGGAAATGGTGGTCAACGTATCCAAAATCGTTCCAATCCATGTTTGACATTGGCGACATCTTCGGGCGTGCCCAGAAGCTCGAAGCGATAGAGAAACGGCACCGCGCATTTGCGCGATAAGATGTCTCCCGCCGAGGCGAAGGCGTCGCCGAAATTCGTGTTACCCGCGGCGATGACGCCACGGATGAGACTGCGGTTGGCAACCCTGTTGAGAAAATGAATGACGGGCTTGGGCACCGCCCCCTTCAACCCGCCGCCGCCATAGGTGGGCGTCAGCAGCACGTAAGGCCCGTCCACCTCCGGCGCGTCCTCATCTGCCGAAAGCGGCAGACGCAAAGCCCGCACACCCAGCTTTTCGACAAAGCGATGGGTATTTTCCGAACGGCTGGAATAATAAACGATGAGGCTCATCACATCCCCGGCTGGCTGAACGCGGCACGCCTTGCTGGAGCGCGACGGCTATAGGCTCAGGCTAGAGCGCCGATCATATCCGGGCGGAAGCCTGCCCAGTGCTGTTCACCGGCAATAACCACAGGCACCTGGCGGTAACCCATTCCCTGCACCAGCGCATAGGCATCCGCATCCTCAGAGACATCGACGAGCCTGTAATCGATGCCCTGACGGTCCAGCGCGCGGGTGGTGGCAGTGCATTGAACGCAGGCGGGTTTGCTGTAGACAGTAATGGTCATGATTTCCTCTTGAGGATTGGACAAGCGAGAGCGAACGCGCAACCGAACGAAGCGCGTGGACGACATGGCAATGAAAGCGAACAAAGGCCGACGGGCACCGCACCTTACAAAAGATGCGACGTCATCCGGCAGACGCAGACTATCGGGAACGGCTTACGCCACCCGCAGACAGTCACACGAGGGTTGAAAACCTTCGCAAAAAGGCACTGAACAAGAAAAACACACTGGACATGGACTTCACCCCGAAGCAGCTCATGCAGGACATTCGGGAACAGGACACGCGCGGCTCCATGCCGCAACAAACCGTAATAGCTCCCGGACACCCCGCCCGTTGACGTAATCGCTCTAGGCAGGTCTCCTGGCTCGCGGATCAACGTATTTGCCCCGCCTTCCCGGATCGACATGACCCAGTGGCATTTTGGAGCAGACACTCACCGCTTACAGTTGCGGGGGCAGCTACGGCTTTTAAACGCTCATCATGAACGCACCGTATTCCCATCTTAGCCTCACAAGCCTTGCGACTCGAAGGAACCTAGAACACTACATATAGTAGACGAGGTTAATTTCCCGTCAAGACTTATTGCGATTTGTGAGAAATGAGATGGGGAAAACGTTGAGGCTAGGCGAGACAGGCGTTGAGTACGCCTGCCCGTTGCGGGCATTGTGGCACTCTGACTAATGCGTGGAAGGTGCGCGTAGCGCGTCAATCAGGGCATAGATCACGGCGACTAAGACCAGCAGGGTCGTGCCGCTAAAGGGAAACGGTACCATAATACGTTCAGTGACGAATTCGCCTCCTAACATCAGAAAAATCTGCGTGAACGAAATCACAAGCATTGACGTCAGGGGAAGTATTTTACCCAGCTTCTTAAAATAGCGACGATAACTGAAGACAAAAACGGGAATGAGCAGCGTCGCGATAGCGACGACATGAAACCTCATCCACAGGTGCGCCAAGGTGTTTGGTTCTGCGTAGATCATAGGAACTGGAATATACGCGCTGATGATCATTGCCAAAAAGGGCGGCCACACGACGACGTTCATCAAAAAAATCCGGCCTTTTTTCTGTTCGGCAACCCTTTCATCATGGCTGTTGATCATAAGGCTGCGAATGGCAAACATCGCCAGCGCAACTCCCCCTGTGATGACGCAAAGAAGCACAAAAAGCTGCGACGACGCGTATGCCCCAGTGCGAAACAAATCAAAAAAACCAGCAACGCGCGACGGGAGCCCGATAACATCTGGTAGCAACCACAGAATCCACAGTCCGGCAACGAGACTTGGCAAGACGACCTGCCTCGACAAAAACAGGAGTAGAGCAACACCCCCGACAAGGCACGCAACGATAGAAGTTTCTTCCACCAGAATCCCCATCGCCGCTAGGCTTTGAGCGACGCCATAAGCCGGAGAGATAGCCAAAACCAGTGCGGTCACGTTTTCCAAGATGACAAGAGTCGGACTTCTATCCCAGTGTGGGTAAAGGAGACGAACTATCTGCCCGAGCGCAAAGGCCGTAAGAATGGGAAAGACCCCCAACGCCAGAATGGAGAACTGCGGGGGGTGACTATTCCCTGATTGCGCTTCCATGAACGCAGGATCGAGCCCCGGCATTGCAATATTCCAGCCAATCATGGCCACAACCGAAATCAAAACCACCTGTCCAAGAACGACAAAAATACTGCTTTTGCTGGACTCGGAGCTGTCAACCGTAACGCTCATGGAATATCCTCTTTATACAACTTAAGATGATAGCCAAACTTATCTGCATGTCACGGATTTCCTGGGTGGAAAAGGCATCATACCAGCTGTCAAATTCGGCTGGAGCGGGCACATCTAAAACCCTGCGCATCTTGAAAAGGTTAGCTGCGTGAAAAACGTCCTGTTTGTTTGCAGCCAGAACAAGCTGCGTAGCCCTACCGCCGAACAAGTCTTCGCAAACTGGCCTCGAATCGAAGTCTCTTCTGCCGGTACCAACAACGACGCCGAAAACCCGATCTCCAGCGAGCAGATCGCCTGGGCCGACATCATATTTGTGATGGAAAAAATCCACCGCACAAAAATACAGAGCAAATACCGCGCTGCTTTAAAAGGTAAAAGGCTGATATGCCTCGACATTCCAGATAACTACACGTTCATGGACCCTGCACTGATCACAGTGCTGGAAGCGAAGGTGCCGAGATATCTTTAGGCCGGAAAGGTCGTGCCGGATGCGGCGGAGAGATGAAAATGGTGGGCCCGGAGAGACTCGAACTCCCAACCAAGCGGTTATGAGCCGCCGGCTCTAACCATTGAGCTACAGGCCCTTCCGAAGGCTTGAAAGCCTGCTGGAATGCGCGGTTGCAATGGTTCAACCCGGCGCGGATTTGGCTTTAACGCAATTTTGTGAAGGCGACAAGTCATCGAAGCGTTGGACATGGGGACTATGCCGTATTAGCCACATAATCTCCTGCGACACCCACAACAGGGACGCTAAAAAAGAGGAATCTTAATGACATCGACACTAGCACGCTCCTTGGCGCTTTGCGCTTTTACCGCGGTTGCGGTTTTGCCCATGGCCGTATCTGCTCAGGAAAACGCAAAGCGTGAGCCGGTCATCAGCGTTTCCGGTGAAGGCGATGCGACGGTGGCGCCTGACATGGCCATTCTGTCTTTCAGCGTGGTGAAGCAGGCCGAAACCGCAGCAGCGGCACTGAGTGAAAACAGCAAGGCGATGACCGAAGTTCAAGCCGCGCTGAAATCCGCCGGGATTGCCGACCGGGATCTGCAGACCAGCAATTTTTCCGTGCAGCCGGTTTACAAGCAGTTCGAGCCCAAGGACGGTGTTTATGTCCCGCCTGAAATCACCGGTTATCAGGTGACCAACGGCCTGACGGTGCGCGTGCGCGCGCTTGCCAAGCTGGGCGAGATTCTCGACAGCTCCGTCAAGCTTGGCATCAACCAGGGCGGCGACATTGCCTTTACCAATGACAAGCCCGAAGCGACGGTGACGGAAGCGCGCAAGGCGGCGATTGCAGATGCCATTGCCAAGGCCAAGACGCTGACAGAAGCCGCCGGCGTGAAGCTGGGTCGCGTTCTCGAAATCAGCGAGAACATGCAGCGACCCATGCCCGTACCACAGACCATGATGCGGGCGGCGGCGATGGAAAAATCCGACAGCGTGCCGATTGCGGCTGGCGAGAACAGCTACAAGGTCAATGTCAACGTGACATTCGCACTGGAGCAGTAAGACAGACGGAGGCGCTGAATTGCGCCTCCTTTTTCTTTGCGCACAAAAAGAAATCCCCTCGCCGTGAGACCATGGCGAGGGGATTTTTGTATCAGCCTTTGTGCGCTGTCGAGTTAGCGACGGATGACCGGGCAACCGCGGACATTGGCGAAGACGACGCGGTCTCGGCCGTGGCGGTCAAAGCCTGCAACGACGACGCGGCGCGGAGACACATCCACCACGCGGGCGCGACGAAGGCCCATGCGGCTTGCCTTTTCCTCAGCCATCCAAGGCGAGCAACGGTCGCGGTCACGACCCGGACGACCCCAGCCAGGACCGCCATGGCGGTAACCGTCCTGCACGTAAATACCATATTGAACATCTGGCCCTGCCGACGCCGTGGAAGCAGTCGCAGAAATGCCGCCGAGGGCGATGAGGGCCGCAACGCCTGCTTTTGCAAATGTGCTGATCATTGTCATACTCCGTTTCCTGACGTTCGCCGGAATGCCCGGTCGATTGGCATGACGATAAGTGCCGTCGTGTGAATGTTTTCAGAACCGGCCGTTCAGCCAGCGTTCATGCCAAAAACGGAGCAAAAAACAGGAAGTTCCGGCCTCACGCAGACAAATGCAGCACGATTTGACGCTCATGCGGCTGGTTTCTGTGTTCAAAGAGATAAATGCCCTGCCAGGTTCCCAGCACCAGCTTTCCACCCGAAACGGGGATGCCGATGGATACCTGCGTCAGTGCCGATTTGATATGGGCGGGCATATCATCCGGCCCCTCCATGGTGTGAACGACCCATGCCATGGACGGATCACTGGACGGCGGGACAAGCCGCGCGAAGAATGTTTTCAGATCACGCTGCACATCCGGGTCGGCATTTTCCTGAATCAGCAAAGAGCAGGACGTGTGGCGCACAAAGACAGTCAGCAGTGCATCATCAACAGAAGAGTCTTTGACAAAAGCCTTCGCTTGCTCTGTGAATTCGTAAAGCCCCTGCCCTCTTGTGGTGATTCTCATGAGTTTCTGTGGCAATGAAATTTTCGCTTTTCTATCTGGAACCAAATTTGGACTTCATACGTTTGATGAAATCACGCGATGTTCTGTGCGCTTTTCCAACGTTGATAATCTCAGACGTGACGGGGCACAAAAGGGAACCACACAAAGAATGTACGAATATACCGAAGTACAAAACTACAATGCCCCTGACCCAGTTCCGACTCAGTTTTGCGATACAAAATTTTTAACGGAAAATCGTTTATTAGAGACTGTAAGCCTTAGCCCAGTTTTCCATCGAAAGACGAATGTATGACGTCGCCAGTTCAGCAGGTCGATCTCACCAACTGCGACAGAGAACCCATTCACATTCCGGGTAATATCCAGCCCCACGGCTGTCTGATCGCGTGTGACAGCGCCATGCGCACCGTGCTGCGCTATTCGTTTAACTGCAACGAGATTTTGGGCGCCTCCGGCGACATTCTCGGAAAGCCCATAGAAGAGCTTCTCGGCAACGACATCGTCCATGATCTGCGCAATGCGCTGACGGTAACGGCCAATAGCAGCCGCCCGGCCATGCTGCCGAAGGTGAAGCTCGCCAGCGGCAAGTCCTTCGACATCGCCATACACCGGTTCAAATCCGTATCGATCATAGAACTTGAGCCGGCAAGCGACGATTCGCAGCCGCTGCACACCGCACAGCTGATGATCGACCGTATTCGCGAAGCCGACAACGTCGACAGCCTGATTTCCCGCACGGCCCGTCTGGTGAAGGCCATTCTGGGTTACGACCGGGTGATGATCTATCGCTTCGAGCAGGATGGCGCTGGCAAGGTCATTTCCGAGGCCAAGCAGCCGGACCTGGAGAGCTTTCTCGGCCAATATTTTCCGGCAAGCGACATTCCCCAGCAAGCGCGTGCGCTCTATCTGAAAAACACGCTGCGCATCATTTCGGATTCCAACGGCGCACGTATTCCGATCGAGCCTGTGCTGGACGCTTCGGGCGAACCGCTTGATCTCTCCTTTGCGCATCTGCGCAGCGTTTCGCCCATCCATTGCGAATATCTGCGCAATATGGGCGTTTCCGCCTCCATGTCCATTTCCATCATCAATGATGGCGAGCTGTGGGGGCTGATTGCCTGCCACCATTATTCTCCACGTATTCTGCCGATGCCGATGCGCATTGCCGCGGAAATGTTCGGGGAATTTTTCTCGCTGCATCTTCAGGCGCTGAAGCAGAAGAAGAAGCTGGCGACAGCGCAGGATGCTCACGCGTCGCTGGACAAGTTTCTGCGCCTTGCCGCCCACCACAACAATATCGAAGAGCTTCTGGTCGAAAACCTGCCTGACTTCAGCAGGCTGCTGCCCTGCGATGGCGTCGGCGTTTGGATGAACGAGCGCTGGTACAGCGTCGGCTCCGTGCCACCGGACGTTATGGCGCCGCAGCTGGGTCGCCTCGTCAGTTCAGTATCCGAAGGCCGCGTCTGGGCAACCCATGCGCTGTTCAACCATCTGCCGGAAGCAGAAGATCTGTTTGGAGAGGCGGCGGGCATGCTGGCCGTGCCGCTGTCGCAGGTCAAGAACGACTATCTGATGTTCTTCCGCCGGGAGCTGGTGCAGACGCTGAACTGGGCGGGCAATCCCGACAAATCCTATGACACAGGCCCGTTGGGCGACCGCCTGACACCGCGCAAGAGCTTTGCGCTGTGGAAGGAAACCGTTCACAAACAGGCGCAACCCTGGACCGAGGAAGACCGGCAGATTGCCGAAGCCGCGCGTGTCGCTCTGGTGGAAGTTGCCTTCCGCCACAGCGAACTGATGGCCGGGGAGCGCGCGCAGGCGGAAGTGCGCCAACGTATGCTCAATGAAGAGCTGAACCACCGCGTCAAGAATGTTCTGGCCATCATCAAATCGCTGGTCGGCAACCCGACGCAGGAAGGCCGCACGCTTCAGGAATATGTCACGGCTTTGAAGGGCCGTATTCAGGCACTGTCCTTCGCCCATGACCAGGTGGTGCGCGGTGAAGGTGGCGGGTTGCTACGCGACCTGCTGGATGCCGAACTCTCCCCTCACCGCTCGCCCGATAGCGAAATTGAAGCGCATGGCCCGAACGTACTGCTGGATTCGCGCGCATTCTCAGTGATGGCGCTGGTGCTGCACGAGCTGGCCACCAATGCCGCAAAATATGGCGCACTTGCGCAGGCAGGCGGCAGGCTTTCCATCCTGTGGGAGCTGAACGATGTCGGTGACTGCGTCATCTCATGGCGCGAAACGGTGCCCGGCACCGTCACCCCGCCAACCAGAACCGGCTTCGGCTCGGCACTCATCAGCCGCAGCGTGCCGTACGATCTCGGCGGCAAGAGCCGCATCACCTATCAGCCGCATGGCGTGGAAGCCGAAATCATTCTGCCAGCCCGCCATGCCAGCGCCGGTCCCTCCCCCGTCAGCCAGGACGTGACGGTGGGTGGCCAGACCGACTACACACCTTATGCCGCGGAGGAATCATTGCGCGTATTTCTTGTCGAAGATCAGATGCTGATCGCCATGGATGTCGAGTATATGCTGGAAAGCCGTGGCATAACCAATATCGAGACCGCAACGTCATCGGCCATGGCGCTGGACAAATTGAAGACGCTGACACCAGATGTCGCCATTCTGGACATCAACCTCGGCTCGGACACGTCCATTCCCGTGGCCTATGAGTTGCTGCGCCGCGACATCCCCTTCATGTTCGCAACCGGCTATGCCGATGGCATCATGATCCCACCGGAATTCTCGCACGTCCCCGTCATTCGCAAACCTTATGACGAGGATTCGTTGCTGGGGTCGATTGGGAAGCTGGTTGGCAAGCAGGTCGTGGCGTAAGCTCAATAGACCTTGGGAAGATTCAGGCGCTTGATGTCATCCGACGTTAGTTTCGGCCCGATTTCGTAACGGAAATCGGTGACGATGTAGTTGTCGATATCGACTTCGCAGCGATAGTTGATCGGAAACCATTGCGCTCCGACGTTGAACGCACCATGAGCGTCCATGATATTGCCGTTGATTGGGAAGTTCTTGCCGGTATGCGGCTTCAGCCCTTCATAGGGGCCTCTGCTATCCTTGATCTGCGCCATCGCTTCGGCAACGCATAATTGCCCCACCCGTTCACGGGGCGGCAGATTGCCCATAATCTGGCGCAGCATCGGGCCGGGCCGCTTCGCAGCAGACAGGATTTTCTTGGCGGGTTTTAGCTTCGGATCTCCTTCACCGTCCGGCAACGCCTTGGCAGGCTGCACCGGAGAGGGCTTCGGCTCTGGCTTCGGTATTGGCACCGCAACCGCTGCCATCTCGTCAGGCGCGTTGGTTTGCGCAGCAGGCAGTTCACCCTGATCCGCAGTTGATTGCGCAGCAGATGCCTCAGGCGTTGTCTCGGTTTCAGCTGTCTCCTCAGACGGGGGTGTGGCAGGCTGCGGCGTATCCGTCTGCGGCTTTGGCTCGGGCTGCTTTTCGCCTGCCGCTTCCTGCTCGCCGGGTTCGTCGCGCTCATCCAGCTGCGTCGGGCCGGGCCGAATGGCTACCGGTGGCATTTGCATGGGTGCTGGCGGCGGCGGAGGTGGTTGCGGCTTTTCTTCCGCGGGTGGTGGTGGCTCCTCCGCCTTTTTCTCTTCCGACTTCGGCGGCTCCTCTTTCGGAGGCTCTACCATTTCGACGTTGACGGTCTCCGGCTCGGGCTCGGCTGGTGCTGGCGTGTAGCCTGACCACAGAAGATAAGTCCCTCCGACAAGAACATGCAGCATAATCGAGAGCGGAATCGTCCAGCTCCCCTGCCACCATGTTTTCTTGTCGGTCTTTTCCATCAGAACGTCATGTCCTTTGCTGCGTCAGAGATAATCGTTTTGAACGCAAGCACCATCCCCAAAAAAGAAAAACCCGGCCAGAAACTGACCGGGTTCAAAGTCTTCCACTGCGAAAGCTTAACTGTCTAGGAACGAGCGCAGCTTGCGCGAACGGCTCGGATGCTTGAGCTTGCGCAGAGCCTTGGCTTCGATCTGACGAATACGTTCGCGGGTAACCGAGAACTGCTGCCCGACTTCTTCCAGCGTGTGGTCCGTGTTCATGCCGATGCCGAAGCGCATGCGCAGAACGCGTTCTTCGCGTGGCGTCAGCGAGGCCAGAACGCGGGTCGTTGTTTCGCGCAAGTTGGCCTGAATGGCGGCATCGATCGGCAGAAGCGCGTTCTTGTCCTCGATGAAGTCACCCAGATGCGAATCCTCTTCGTCACCCACGGGGGTTTCGAGCGAGATCGGCTCCTTGGCGATTTTCAGAACCTTGCGGACCTTTTCCAGCGGCATGGCCAGCTTTTCAGCCAGTTCTTCCGGAGTCGGTTCGCGACCGATTTCATGCAGCATCTGGCGCGATGTGCGAACGATCTTGTTGATCGTTTCGATCATATGCACCGGAATACGGATGGTACGGGCCTGGTCGGCAATCGAACGGGTGATGGCCTGACGAATCCACCACGTCGCATAGGTCGAGAACTTGTAACCGCGACGATATTCGAACTTATCGACAGCCTTCATCAGGCCGATATTGCCTTCCTGAATGAGATCGAGGAACTGCAAGCCACGGTTCGTGTACTTCTTGGCAATCGAGATAACCAGACGAAGGTTGGCTTCCACCATTTCCTTCTTGGCGATACGCGCTTCGCGTTCGCCCTTCTGCACCATCGAAACAATGCGACGGAATTCAGCAATCGAGATACCGGTTTCGGTCGCAAGATTCTGGATTTCCTGGCGGATATCGCGGATCGTGTTGTTTTCTTCGCGTGCGAATTCCTTCCAGCCCTTGGCGGCCAGATTGGCAATTGACTTCATCCAGTTCGGATCGAGTTCCGCACCGTGATACTGCTCGAGGAAGCCGTCACGCTTAACGCCGTAGGATTCGGCAAGGCGCAACAGACGGCCTTCGTTCTGCATCAGACGCTTGGAAATGTCGTAGAGCTGCTCGACAAGGCTGTCGACGCGGTTCTGGTTCAGCGACAGCGACTTCACAGCCGTGATCAGTTGATCCTTCAGTTCCTTGTAGCGACGCTCCTGACCCGTGGACAGCGTGCCGGTGCAAGCCAGACGCGCTTCGACCTGCTGATCCTGAAGCTTGCGCAGCTTCTTGTAGGTGTCGGCAATCGTATCCAGCGTTTCCATGACCTGCGGGCGCAGCTCGGCTTCCATCGCGGCAAGCGAAAGATTGGACTCGTCATCGTCCTCCTCTTCCTCTTCATGCGGAAGGCCTTCGCCGCCAACATTCGTCACATCGTCATCGCCACCGGGATTGCGCAGCCGGCGGACTTTTTCTTTCTCTTCAGCAGCCTTACGGTCTGCTTCAATCTTCTCCGGGCTCTGGAACTGCGGCGCAGCTTTTGCTTCCGGGCCCGAATAGGTCGTTTCGAGATCGATGATCTCGCGCAGCAGCGTCGTGCCTTCGTTGAGTTCGTCGCGCCAGATGATCAGCGCCTGGAACGTCAACGGGCTTTCGCACAGGCCGGAGATCATCGTCTCGCGGCCAGCCTCAATGCGCTTGGCAATCGCGATTTCGCCTTCACGCGACAGAAGCTCGACCGAGCCCATTTCGCGCAGATACATACGCACCGGATCGTCGGTACGGTCTGTCGGCTCTTTTTTCTTGGCGGTTGCTAGGGCCGTGCCGCTGGAAGGCGCAAGTTCGCCACCCTCGGACTCTTCAGCCTCGGCATCGTTATCGTCGGCTTCAGGCGCAGCCTCTTCGGCGTCCTCGTCCTCGATGACGTTGATACCCATTTCACTGAGCATCGCCATGATGTCTTCGATGCGGTCAGGATCAACCTGATCCGACGGCAGAACCTCGTTCAGCTCATCCATGGTGACGTAGCCGCGCTTCTTGGCGGCCTTGATCATTTTCTTGACCGCGTCATCCGAAAGATCGAGAAGCGGCCCATCCGTCGCGCCATCGCGTTCGTTTTCAGCTTCTTCGTTTTCTTTGACTTTGGTTGCCATCTATCTCGTCGCTTTCCCTGACGCTAACATCCGCTTCGCCGCAAGGCCGTTTACCCCCAAGGGCACCCGGCTATGGCCGCGAATCACTGTCAAACACCTAACGGAATGATCTTTAATTGCCGATTAACCACGGCTGCCAACGGCGGAACATCAAGACAGTGCATCCGGAAATGCTTTTGCATGCAGTTTCGATCCGCCAAGGCCCATTCCACCTTACTTTTCCTGGAATGGTGATTCCCGCTATTTCCCGTCGCGTCAAGCCTTTATGGCCAGAGCGAGGGTTAAAAACCAAAAAAGCCGTCATTGCGGCGACATTTCGCGGGCCTTCACCAACTTATCCCCTATTTAGGTCGATCTGCGAAAAAGACAAGCCTGCAACACGTTAAAAGGCCTATCCGTGACTATAGGCGGCTCCCTTGACCCGCCCCGACATGACGCCGAATCCATCGATGATCGCTTC
Organism: Hyphomicrobiales bacterium; assembly: GCA_900473205.1. Taxonomy (GTDB): domain Bacteria; phylum Pseudomonadota; class Alphaproteobacteria; order Rhizobiales; family Rhizobiaceae; genus Agrobacterium. The sequence continues at coordinate 192,896 of UCLB01000022.1, read as the reverse complement.
CTGATTTTCCATCCGACCGATCTCCAGCTGCACCTCGGAAAGCGCGCGCATCAGCTGTACCATATGGTCGCCATCGCCCGCTTCGGTCGCCTCGGCAATCTCGCGTTCGAGATCGATCTTCTGCCACCGCAACGCTTTCGTCCGCTTGTGCAGCGAAAGCGACTGCGTATAGCCCTCGCGCGCATCTTCCGGTGCCGCCTGCTCCGTGGCCGTCCAGAGACGCGCATTGCGCACCTGCTGGTTCATCGCCTTCAACAACACGTCAAAGCCCTGCGCCTCCAGCCGCGCAACCAACCCTTCACGGGAAAGCTCCGCGGCACTTTCGGCAGCATAGGTCAGCACCTGCGACCACAGTTTCTGCAAATCGCGGTTCTCATAATCGATGGCGGCAATCTCGTCATATTCTTCCAGCAGCAACTGCGGATGGTTGACGATGGTCAGCGCCAGCACGCTTTCGCGCAAGGCGGGCGCACCGAGATAGCCTTTGACGAGGCCCGATTGGCTAAGCCTATCTGAAATGCTGCCAGATCCGGTCGTCGTTCCACGCGGCGGCGTTCTCTGGCCATTGCGGTTGTTGTTGCCATCACCGCGCCTGAAGTTTCCACTTTGCCCACTACCGCGCTGAAACTGCGGCTGAAAGAACGCATTCAGCCGGTCGCGCATGTCCTGCTGGTAAAAGCGGCGCACGCTTTCATCGCCGATGACGGACACGATCTGCCGCAGGCGGTTCTCGAGTTCAGCGCGCTTTTCCGGCGTATCAAAGGTAACCGCCGACGTCTCGCGGCTCCAGATCATCGCCGCCAACGGTTTGGCTTCCGACAGTACCCGGTCGAACGGCGCCCTGCCCTCATGACGCACCAGATCATCCGGGTCTTTGCCGTCAGGCAGAAGCGCGAAGCTGACGGAGCGGCCCGGCTTGATATGCGGCAGCGCCAGATCAGCGGCACGGCTGGCAGCGCGAATGCCCGCGCCATCACCATCGAAACACAGCACGGGCTGTGTCGACATTTTCCACAAAAGATCGAGCTGGCTTTCCGTCAGCGCTGTTCCCAGCGGTGCCACAGCATTTTCGACACCAGCCTGATAGAGCGCGATGACATCCATATAGCCCTCAACGGCAATCACCGTGCCCGAGGACTGCGTGGCGCGCCGCGCACGGGCGAAGTTGTAAAGGACGTTGCCCTTGTGGAAAAGCTCCGTCTCATTGGAATTGAGATATTTGGCCAGTGCATCTGCCGCCATGGCACGACCACCGAAGGCAATAACCTTTTCCCGCGACGAGAGAATGGGAAACATGATGCGATCGCGGAAACGGTCGTAGGAAACAGGCACATTCTCATGCACCACCAGACCGCAGGCCTCCATCTGCTCCTTGGCAATACCCTTTGAGGCCAGATGTTCCTTCAGTGCATTACGGCTATCGGGCGCGAAACCCAAACGAAACGTCTCAATGGTGCGGCCTGTCAGGCCGCGATCACGCAGATAGGCGCGCGCTCTGGCACCCGCTGCCGTCTGCAACTGATCCTGAAAGAACAGCGTCGCCATTTCCATGACGTCTTGCAACGTGGCACGCTCGCGCTCGCGCCGCTCCGCCTGCACATCCGGCTGCGGCATGGAAACGCCCGCCATATCCGCAATCTGCTGTACGGCCTCGGGAAAACCCATGCCATCGAGATCGGTCAGAAACCGGAAATGATCGCCGGAAACACCGCAGCCGAAACAATGGTAACGGCCCTTACGGTCCTCACAATGGAAGCTGGGGCTCTTCTCGCCATGGAAGGGGCAGCAAGCCCAGTAGTCACCCTTGGACGCGTTGCTCTTCTTCCTGTCCCACGTCACACGTCTGCCGATAACATCTGAGATGTTCACTCGGTCACGTATCTCGTCGAGAAATGAGTTTGAAAAGCGCATCTTTACCTGGGATCACTGCCTGTCTTCGGCCAGTCTTTTATATAAGCGCAGCGGGCCGGGATTACCAAGGGCAGAAACGGATGATGCCCGTTATTCACAGACCTCTTGACAGGAGTGTATATACAAATGAATATACGCGGAAGCGCAGGACGTGCTGACGAACAGTGTTTTTAGGAACGCCCTATGCTTGTGTCTAAAGAATTTGCCTCGTTCGAATGGGACGAGAACAAACGCAAAGCGAATTTGGTTAAGCACGACATCGATTTCGAAGATGCCTTGGAAGCGCTTAGCGAACCACATATCGAGCTTTTATCCAACAGAAACGGAGAAGTCCGCATCTGCGCAATTTGCCCTCTGGGTCGCCGCCTCATAACTGTCGTTTATACGATGCGCGGCGATATATGTCGGATTATTTCAGCGCGCGCGGCGAGGAAAAATGAGCACAAACTCTACCACGCGAATGACATTGGATGAGCTTCGGGCCAAGCGCGCGCGCGGCGAGAAAAGCGCGACAGACTGGGCGCGCGTCGATGCATTGACCGATGAAGACATCGAGCGTGCGATGCGCGACGATCCCGATTGGGCGGAATGGATCGATGTCGATTGGTCGAAGGCTGAAGTCGTCGTACCCGTTACCAAGAAATCGATCTCGATCCGGCTGGATGAGGATGTCATCGACTTCTTCAAATCCACAGGCAAAGGATACCAGACCCGAATGAACGCGATTTTGCGCCACTATGTGCGCGAGCAGAGAAGCAACAAGAGCTGACATCAGGACTCGATGAGGCCATTGCCTAAGCGCCAACTTCTGGCAAATTTAGGGCAAAAAATCTCTGCAAAACATTATGTTTTTGTAATTTGAAGGCGGGCCGAAACAGGCCTAATTTCGTACCGTCGGCATGATGCCGAGCGTGTGCGTAATGCTTGGTGTCAGGCGATATCCCCCAAGAGAGCCTGACTATGCGCTTAAACCGCGAGCGCACATCAAGCATAAAAAAGGCAGGGCAACCACATGCGCCCTGCCTTTTCCTTTTCAGCGTTACTTCAACAATTCCTTGATGAGACCGGAAGCCTTTCCGAAATCCAGCTGGCCGGGGTAGCGCTCTTTCAGAACGCCCATAACCTTGCCCATATCGCGCAGGCCGGATGCCTCGGTTTCCGCAATCACGCCTTCGATGATGGAGCGGACCTCCTCTTCGGGAATCTCTTCCGGCATGAAGCTCTTGATGATGACGATTTCTTCGCGCTCATGCTCGGCAAGTTCGGCACGTCCGGCCTTGTCGTAGATACCGGCGGATTCTTCGCGCTGCTTGATCATCTTGGCGAGGATCTGCAAAATTTCCTCGTCGGAAACCGCGTCCTTGCCGATGCCGCGATTGGCGATATCGCGATCCTTGACGGCGGCCTGGATGAGGCGGATCGTCGAAATCTGGCGCGTATCGCGGGCTTTCATGGCCTCTTTGAGGGTGTTGGCGAATGTATCGCGGATCATGTTTCTCTCCTTGAAAAAGCCGTGACATCCGGCAAATTCCGGTCAGGCTTTTCCTCCATAATTTTGCCGGTGACATAAACGAGCAAGCGGGTGTCGGCAAATCATTTACATAAGCCTCTGAATCGACTGGATTTTAAATCCAGCTAATCCACAGGGCTGCGGTTGACCGTTCGCGCCCCTTTCGTTATTTTCCGGCACCTGCACAGGATTTTAACGAAGGTTACGACGCGAAGGCTTTCGCGCGCCCTTATCCGCGAAAAAAGATGACCGCTTTGCACCTGCCTTTCAAGAGGCGGGCCCAAGTGGCAGAAACGGAAACGAGATGACCGAGACAGCACCCTGGACCACCCGCAAACCCACCGCCATGCTCGTTCTGGCAGATGGCACCGTGATCGAGGGAACCGGCATCGGCGCAACCGGCAAGGTTCAGGCGGAAGTCTGCTTCAACACCGCATTGACCGGTTACGAAGAAATCCTGACCGACCCGTCCTATCTTGGTCAGATCGTTACCTTTACCTTCCCGCATATCGGCAATATCGGCACCAATGACGAAGACATCGAAGACCTGACGCCCGCTGCACGGCGCGGCGCGGTTGGCGTGATCTTCAAGGCCGACATCACCGAGCCATCCAACTTCCGCGCGGTGAAGCATCTCGATGCGTGGCTGAAAGCCCGCGGCATCATCGGCCTTTGCGGTGTCGATACGCGCGCGCTGACGGCCTGGATCCGTGAGAACGGCGCACCGAACGCGGTCATCGCCCACGACCCCAACGGCGTTTTCGACATCGAAGCGCTGAAGGCCGAAGCCAAGGCTTGGAGCGGTCTGGAAGGTCTCGATCTCGCGATCGAAGCGACATCCGGCCAGTCATCGGTCTGGACCGAGACGCCTTGGGAATGGAACAAGGGTTACGGCACGCTGGGTGAAGCAGATGCCAAGTACCACGTCGTCTGCGTCGATTTCGGCGTGAAGCGCAACATTCTGCGCCTTTTTGCCGGTCTGGATTGCAAGGTCACTGTCGTGCCCGCGCAGACATCCGCCGAAGACATCATGGCGCTGAAGCCAGATGGTGTGTTTCTCTCCAACGGCCCGGGCGACCCGGCTGCAACAGGCAAGTACGCCGTTCCGGTCATTCAGGACCTGATCAAGACGGACCTGCCGGTTTTCGGTATATGCCTTGGCCACCAGATGCTGGGTCTCGCCGTCGGCGCCAAGACCGAAAAGATGCATCAGGGTCACCATGGCGCCAACCACCCGGTCAAGGACTTTACCACCGGCAAGGTAGAAATCGTCTCTATGAACCACGGCTTTGCAGTGGATACGAAGTCTCTGCCAGAAGGCGTTGAAGAGACTCATATTTCCCTGTTCGATGGCACCAATTGCGGCCTGCGCATCACCGGCAAGCCGGTCTTCTCAGTCCAGCACCACCCGGAAGCATCCCCCGGCCCACAGGACAGCCACTACCTCTTCCGCCGCTTCGTCAACCTGCTGCGTGAGAAGAAGGGCGAACCGGCTCTCGCAGAGCGCTGATAAGACTCTCGAAATTGCGAATAACGATATGGCGGCCCGTTCTTAGCGGGCCGTTTTCATTTCGCGCTTTACCATAAGGTAGAAGCGTGTGGTTAGAAGAATGGCGGCGGTGGACAGGCCGACCACGAAACCGAACCACACACCGGGTCCGCCAAAGCCAAGCGGAAAAGCTGCAACCCAGGCAAGCGCCAAACCGATGGGCCAGTAGGAAATCAGCGCAAGGATCATCGGCACGCGCGCATCCTTGAGGCCGCGTAGAAGACCAGCGGCCACCGCCTGCATGCCATCCACCAGCTGAAACACACCGGCGATGATGACCAGCGTTCCGGCATAGGCCAGAACTTCCGTCGCGCCCGGCAGGCTGGGGTCGAGGAACCAGCTTGCGAGATATTCGGGTGCAAGAGCAAACAGCAGCCCCCCGCAGGCCGCGATAGCACAGGCAACGCCGTACACCGTGATCGCTGCGCGCACGAGATTGGGATAATCCTTCTGCCCATGCGCCACGCCGATCCGCACGGTTGCAGCCTGCGCCAGCCCAAGCGGGATCATAAAGGCAATCGAGGCCAGTTGCAGCGCAATGCCGTGCGCCGCCAGTTCAAGCGTGCCGATCTGCCCCATGAGAATGGAAGCCGCCGAAAACAGAGTCACTTCGGCCAAAATAGTGACGCTGATGGGCAGGCCAAGGCGGATGACCTCCCACAGCGCATGAAAATCCGGCCGCCAAAAACGCACGAAGAGTTCATAGCGCCGCGTCTCGTCCCGCGTCTGAATATAGATGACGATGAACGCCAGGCTGAAGGTGTTGACGATAACAGCCGCATAGGCAGCGCCGATCATGCCGAAAGCGGGAAAGCCGAAATGGCCGAGAACCAGCGCGTAGGCCAGGAAGCCATTAAGCAGCAGCATCGAAATAGTGGCATAAAGAATGATGCCCGCCCGCCCGATAGCGCTGACGAGGCCGCGCATGACGTAAAACAGAAGCGCTGGTAGCAGACCGAATTGTGCGACGGCAAGATATTGGCCGGTCTGCGCGGACACCGCCGGATTTTGCCCGAGCGAGAGAAGGATTTTCTCGGCGCTGAGGAACAACGGCACCGTCAGCAGCCAGTAAACGGTGGCCACCCACATGCCCATACGCAGGGCGCGGCGCGCAGATGTCGCATCCCCCTGCCCGTAGGCATTGGCGACCATGGGAACAACGGCGACGGAAAAGCCCGAGCCAAAAATGAAGACGACGAAATAGAACTGTCCGGCCAGCACCATGGCGGCCAGCTTTTCAGCACCCAGCTGGCCGACAATGACCATATCCGTGGTGTGAATGCCAAGCTGCGCCAGCTGCGCGCCGATCAGCGGAATTCCCAAAGCAAGCGTCGCGCGCAAATGCGCGCCCCACGAGTTGGCACCCACATGAGCGTTTTCAACCGCAACCGACGAAGACATGACACCACCTCAAAAAAGCAAAAGCCGCTTCCCTGCGAATGAGGAAAGCGGCGCGGCACCTGAATAGGATATTTAAAAGAAATGCGCAAGAATGCGGCAAACGCGCAAAATCTCGGCAAGCAAAAATATTTATAAAATTAAACAATGGCTTATGTCAAAAACTGTAAGCAGCTGGTGAGAGCATTAATCTTTATTCACGCGAGGCTGATAGGGGTGACTGGCAAAAGCTCTGAGATTTCTGGGTGCATGAAGCACGCCACGCTAGCCCTAGGCATGTTTTCATCAAATCCGGTTTCACCGGTCTCTTCTTGAGGTCCAGAAATTGTCTAAAAAATCCAATTTGATGACGCGGATCGTCGTCGCGGCTTCCTGTGTCGTCGTCGCGGCCTTTGCGGGATTTTCCGTTTACATTGACGGATTGCAGCGCGACGCGGCCAATCATTTCGTTGAAGACAAGATCAATGCCGCGGGCAAACAGTCGGCGCAGAGCATCGCCAACTGGCTGAACGGCCGTATCATGATGACCGAAATGGTCGGCGCATCCATGGTAACGGCGACAACCCAGGAAAAGCTGGAGCTGGCTTTGCACAATGATGTGCTGGCCCGGGAGTTCAAGTCCACCTATTTCGGCGATGAAGCGGGCGTCTTTACCAATTTCCCATACGAAAAAATGCGCGACGATTACGATCCGCGCAAGCGCCCTTGGTATCAGACAGCCGTCAAAACCAACGGCACCGTGCTAACTGAACCCTACACGGATGCCAGCACCGGAAAGCTTGTGATCAGTGCTGCACTGCCGGTGAAGCGCGATGGCAAACTGATTGGTGTTGCCGCCAGCGACTTCCTGGTGACGACGCTGGTCTCCATGATCGGCTCCGTCGATGCCGGCAATGAAGGTTATGCGTTTCTGGTGAACAAGGATGGCAAAATCCTTATCCATCCCGATGAATCGATGATCAACAAAACGCTGACCGACCTCTTCCCGGTCGCAACGCCGACGATTTCCCAGACTGTCTCGCAGACCCAGATCAACGGCGCGGACAAGATCACCAGCTTCATTCCCGTCCCCGGCCTGCCCTCTGTACAATGGTCCGTCGGCCTCGTCATCGACAGCAAGACGGCATTTGCTTCCATCTCGCAATTCCGTATCGCTGCCGTCGTTGCCACCATTCTGGCCGTTGCCGGCATGATCGCCTTCCTCGCTTTCCTGGTAAACAGCCTGATTGCCAAGCCGGTCACGCAGATGACGTCTGCCATGGATCAGCTTGCCGCAGGCAATCTGGATGTCGCCATTCCCGGACAGGAGCGCAACGACCAGATCGGCTCGATGGCCGCAGCAGTCGCCGTATTCCGTAGCAATGCGCTGGAGCGGCTTCGTCTGGAAGGCGATGCAGAGCAGACCCGTACCCTTTCGGAGCGGGAGCGCAGCGAGCGCGAGCAGCTATCGGCAAAGGATGCCGCTGACATTCAGTTCGCCGTCGATTCGTTGGCGCAAGGCCTTGCCCATCTCTCAGATGGCAATCTGAACTACCGCATCAACACGCCCTTCGTGGCACGCATCGACCGTCTGCGCGAAGACTTCAACGCTTCCATCAGCAAGCTCAATGGCGCCCTCGTCAATGTCGGCCAGAATGCGCGTGCCATCGATGCTGGTGCCAGCGAAATCCGCCACTCTGCCGACGATCTTGCCAAACGTACCGAGCAGCAGGCGGCATCGGTTGAAGAGACAGCGGCAGCGCTGGAAGAAATCACCACCACGGTCAAGGATTCGGCAAAGCGTGCCGAAGAGGTTGGCCGTCTTGTAGAGCGCGCCCGCAGCAATGCCGAGCAATCCGGCGTGGTCGTTGGCGATGCGGTGAAGGCCATGGAAGGCATCGAGCAGTCCTCCTCCGGCATCTCCAAGATCATCGGCGTTATCGACGAGATTGCGTTCCAGACCAATCTTCTGGCGCTGAATGCCGGTGTGGAAGCTGCCCGTGCGGGTGAAGCAGGTAAGGGCTTTGCCGTCGTGGCGCAGGAAGTGCGTGAACTGGCGCAACGCTCCGCCAACGCTGCCAAGGAAATCAAGACCCTCATCAGCGCCTCCACCACGCAGGTCGAAGCAGGCGTTTCGCTGGTTGGCAATGCTGGCAAGGCGCTGGAAACCATCGTCGCTGAAGTGCAGGAAATCAACAAGCACATCAACGCCATCGTTCTGGCCTCTCGCGAACAGTCCACCGGTTTGCAGGAGATCAATACGGCGATCAACACCATTGATCAGGGCACACAGCAGAATGCCGCCATGGTCGAGGAACAGACTGCCGCAAGCCACGGCCTCGCTTCGGAAGCGGCAGCGCTCAATGCCCTGCTGGCCCAGTTCCAACTGGCCAATGAGCAGGCGCAGCGTTACAGCCGCGCTGCCTGATATAGCGACGATATGAAAGCCCAGAGGCGTGACCGGGATAACGGTCACGCCTTTTTTGTTTGGAGGCGCGTGCGTGACGGTTGTGGCGTGGCGACAGCCCCACACTCACTACCGTCATCCTTGGGCTTGTCCCAAGGATCTAATCACGCACCCACGCACTCTCCCCGTCGAGTGTGCAGGAACGGCAGCAGATCCTTGGGACAAGCCCAAGGATGACGGCGGTGAGTTTGCGGCCCTCAAAGCCACCTTGTAGACACGATCAAAAGCCGACACCTTACCGGGAAGCAATTGTGAGTCGGATGGAGAACGTCATGCTTTGGGAAATCGTCTGGCGCGGTATAGCGATGGGCATTGGCGGCACCGTTTTCATGGATGTCTGGGCCATCATCCTCAATCGACTGTTTAAACAACCGGCTGCAAATTGGGGACCTGTGGGGCGCTGGTTCTGGCATTTGCCAAAGGGCAAGGTGTTTCATGACACCATCGCCAAGGCTGCACCCTACGAGCACGAGGTGGCTTTCGGCTGGATATCACATTATGCAGTCGGCATTGTTTACGGAATTATTCTGGCGCTGCTTGTGCCGCAGGGATGGTTTGCCGCGCCGTCTTTTGTTTTGCCATGGATCGTCGGTATCGTGACGGTGGGTGCAGGCTGGTTTCTGCTCCAGCCCGGGCTTGGCATAGGCTGGGCAGCGTCCAAGACACCCAACCCGAACAAGGTGCGCGCCCTGAACCTTGTGGCACACACGATTTTTGCGCTTGGGATGTTCGTGACAGCACTGATCATTCGCTGAAAAAAAGGGAGCTTTTGCCCCCTCTTCTGCGTCTTGATCAATTAATTAGATATCAGCCGAAAACGTATCGCAATCCTCAAGCCGTCCGCTGTCGAAACCGCGCTTGAACCACTCTGCACGCTGGGCAGATGTGCCGTGGTTGAAACTGTCAGGCACGACATAGCCCTGCGATTTCTTCTGCAACGTATCATCACCGATCTGGTGCGCGGCGTTCAATGCTTCTTCCAAATCGCCGGTTTCCAGAATGCCCTTCTGCTGCGTGGACTTGCCCCAGATGCCGGCATAGCAATCCGCCTGCAATTCGACGCGCACCGACATCTTGTTGGCTTCCGTCTCGCCCATGGACTGGCGCTGGCGATTGAACTCTGGCAGCACACCGGTCAGGTTCTGGACGTGATGGCCGACTTCATGGGCAATCACATAGGCCTGTGCGAAGTCACCGGAGGCGCCGAAGCGCCTGTCCAGCTCGCGGAAGAAATCCGTATCCAGATAGACCTTTCGGTCAACCGGGCAATAGAACGGGCCGCTGGCGGAAGAGGCATTACCGCAGGCCGAGCGGACTTGACCGGCAAACAGCACCAGTGTCGGCTTTTCATAGGTCTCACCTGCGGAGCTGAATATCTTGCCCCAGGTGTCCTCGGTTTCCGCCAGCACGGTGCGCACAAAGGCGGTCGTCTCGTCACTAGACTGGCCCTGCGGACGCGTGCCCGTGGTCTGCTGGTTGCTGCTGCCGCCATCCATGGAGACATCGCCGCCCGATAGCAGCGTCAGCGGATTGATGCCCAGCGCCCAGCTGATCAGCAGGATCACGACAAGGCCGCCGATACCTATGCCGCCACCACGCCCGCCGCCGGTGGGCAGACGAAAACCGCCGCCGCCCATGCCACCGGATGACATGCCGCGTCTGTCTTCAATATTGTCGGATTGGCGTCGCCCTCTCCACTGCATAGTCAGTCTCCCCTTCAATGCCTTGCTAAACGCTATAGTCTCGAAAGCGTTCCGGCTAGATCATTTACGGGTTAGCTGTTGGAGTAGATATAGGCTCCGCCCTTTTGAAGCGCGCGCTGGTAAGCTGGCCGCGCCCGGATGGTTTCTAGGAAGCGGCGGATGGCAGGATGCGCCTTTGCACCGTCCACGCGGCTCATGGCCGCCTCTACCGGAAAGCTCATGGCGATATCTGCGCCCGTCAGCTCACTGCCCGCGAACAGGCCGTCCTTTGCAAGCTCGCTTTCCCAATAGGCGGTGTGGTCGGCCAGCTGCGGATCGACCAGCTTGCTGGCCACGCCCTGCGAAATCATGCTTGCCACAGGCCGCAGGAAGAACGGAACCTGACCGGGAATGCGGGAAAACAGCAGCTTCAGCAACAGCAGCGGCATGGCCGAGCCTTCCGCATAATGCAGCCAATAGACATAACGCCGATAGGCGTCCGTTCCCTGCTCCGGCCTGAAAGCTCCCTTGCCATATGTATCGAGAAGATATTCGATGATCGCGCCGCTTTCGGCGTAAATCTTGCCGCCATCTTCGATGACCGGAGACTTGCCCAGCGGATGCACGGCCTTGAGGTCTTTCGGTGCCCGCATGTCCGGCCCGCGCTTGTATGTCTTCACTTGATAATCGAGGCCGAGTTCTTCAAGTAGCCATAGAATGCGGTGCGCGCGGGAATTTTCGAGATAATGGACAATAATCATAAGGGCCTGCTCTTCCTTGTGGAAACAAACTTAATGCATTCAAATATCTATACGTTTTTAAGACCCGAAAGGATCAGCTGGCAACACAGTTATATATGGAGCCAACTTTCCTGTCAGAAAGCGAAGATTCGGGGTTCCGTTCAACAAAACATTTGCCTATAAGCCGCTTCTAGCCTGAAAAGATTTGAATTGCGCGCCCCGACCGGTGATCCATCACCTTGGCCGGTTTTTTTGCGCAACACGAAAAGCGGAACGAGAGCCATGCCGAAGCGCCAAGATATCAAGTCCATCCTTATCATCGGCGCTGGACCGATTGTCATCGGTCAGGCATGTGAATTTGATTACTCCGGCACACAGGCCTGTAAGGCGCTGAAAGAGGAAGGCTACCGCGTCATCCTCGTCAACTCCAATCCGGCAACCATCATGACCGACCCCGGTCTGGCTGACGCAACCTACGTCGAGCCGATCACACCGGAAGTCGTCGCCAAGATCATTGCCAAGGAACGCCCGGACGCGCTGCTGCCGACCATGGGCGGACAGACGGCGCTGAACACCGCACTTTCCCTGAAGCGCATGGGCGTGCTGGACCGCTACAATGTCGAAATGATCGGCGCAAAGCCCGAAGCTATCGACATGGCAGAAGACCGCGCGCTGTTCCGCGAAGCCATGAAGCGCATTGGTCTGGAAACACCGAAGTCGATGCTGGCCAACGCCACCGACATCAAGGATGCCGACCGCAAGACCCATGAAGCGGCCCGCGCCGACCTCAAATCGAAGCTTTCCGGCGCGGAACTCGACAAGGCTCTCGACAACCTAGAAAACCAGTGGAACCTCGGCGAAACCGACCGCAAGCAGCGCTACATCAGCCATGCCATGGCCATCGCTGCGCAGGCCATCGATGTCGTCGGCCTGCCCGCCATCATCCGCCCCTCCTTCACCATGGGTGGCACCGGCGGCGGCATTGCCTATAACCGCTCGGAATTTTTCGAAATCATCGGCGGCGGTCTCGATGCCTCGCCAACCACCGAAGTGCTGATCGAAGAATCGGTTCTCGGCTGGAAGGAATATGAAATGGAAGTGGTCCGCGACAAGGCGGACAACTGCATCATCATCTGCTCCATCGAAAACATCGACCCGATGGGCGTGCACACCGGCGACTCGATCACCGTTGCCCCGGCCCTGACGCTGACGGACAAAGAATACCAGATGATGCGCAACGCATCGATTGCGGTTCTGCGTGAGATTGGCGTCGAGACCGGCGGCTCCAACGTTCAGTTCGCCGTCAACCCGAAGGATGGCCGTCTGGTCGTCATCGAAATGAACCCGCGCGTGTCGCGCTCGTCCGCGCTTGCCTCCAAGGCCACCGGTTTCCCGATCGCCAAGGTCGCGGCCAAGCTCGCCGTCGGCTACACGCTGGACGAACTGGACAACGACATCACCGGCGGTGCGACCCCTGCCTCCTTCGAACCGTCCATCGACTATGTCGTCACGAAGATCCCGCGTTTCGCCTTCGAGAAATTCCCGGGCGCATCGCCTATCCTTACCACGGCTATGAAGTCGGTCGGTGAAGTCATGGCGATTGGCCGTACTTTTGCCGAATCGCTCCAGAAGGCGCTGCGTGGTCTCGAAACCGGCCTCACCGGTCTCGATGAGATCGAAATCCCCGGCTACGAAGACGGCGAAGGCTCCAAGAACGCCATTCGCGCCGCCATCGGCACACCAACGCCGGATCGTCTGCGCATGGTCGCTCAGGCGCTGCGCATGGGCATGTCCGAAGCCGAAGTGCATGAAAACAGCAAGATCGATCCATGGTTCATCGCCCAGTTCAAGGCCATTGTGGACATGGAAGCCCGCGTGCGCGAACACGGCCTGCCGCAGGATGCTGAAAACCTGCGTTCGCTAAAGGCCATGGGCTTTTCCGACGCCCGCCTTGCGAGCCTGACCAAGAAACGCCCGAAGGAAGTGGCGGAGCTGCGCAACAGCCTCAACGTTCGCCCGGTCTTCAAGCGCATCGATACCTGCGCTGCCGAATTCGCTTCGCCAACCGCTTACATGTACTCCACATACGAGACGCCATTCGTCGGCCAGTTGCGCTCGGAAGCGCAGGTTTCCGACCGCAAGAAGGTCGTCATTCTCGGCGGTGGTCCAAACCGTATCGGCCAGGGCATCGAGTTCGACTATTGCTGCTGCCACGCCGCCTTCGCGTTGAAGGATGCGGGCTTCGAAGCCATCATGATCAACTGCAACCCGGAAACCGTCTCTACCGACTATGACACCTCCGACCGCCTCTATTTCGAGCCGCTGACGGCTGAAGACGTGATCGAGATCATGCGTGCGGAGCAGGAAAAGGGTGAGCTGGTCGGCGTTATCGTGCAGTTCGGCGGCCAGACACCGCTCAAGCTCGCTGAAGCACTGGAAAAGAACGGTATTCCGATCCTCGGCACAGCACCCGACATGATCGACCTTGCCGAAGACCGCGACCGGTTCCAGAAGCTTTTGATGAAGCTCGACCTCAACCAGCCGAACAACGGCATCGCCTATTCCGTCGAACAGGCCCGCCTTGTTGCCTCTGAAATCGGCTTCCCTCTGGTCGTTCGCCCGTCCTACGTTCTGGGTGGCCGCGCCATGCAGATCATCCATTCGGAAGGACAGCTTCAGACCTACCTGCTGGACACCGTTCCGGGCCTCGTTCCCGAGGACATCAAGCAGCGTTACCCTAACGACAAGACCGGCCAGATCAACACGCTGCTGGGCAAGAACCCGCTGCTGTTCGATAGCTACCTGACCAACGCCGTCGAAGTGGACGTGGATGCGCTGTGCGATGGCGAAAACGTCTTCGTCTCCGGCATCATGGAGCACATCGAAGAAGCCGGTATTCACTCCGGCGACAGCGCCTGCTCGCTGCCGTCCCGCTCGCTTTCCAAGGAAACCCTGGACGAGCTGGAGCGCCAGACGACGGCCATGGCCAAGGCGCTCAATGTCGGCGGCCTGATGAACGTGCAATATGCCATCAAGGACGGCACGATCTACGTTCTGGAAGTCAACCCGCGCGCCTCGCGTACCGTGCCATTCGTCGCCAAGACCATCGGCGCGCCGATCGCCAAGATCGCAGCCCGTATCATGACCGGCGAAAAGCTGGATGCGGCGATTGCGGCCTATGGCGAGAAGCCCGATCCGCGCAATCTCAAGCACATCGCCGTCAAGGAAGCCGTGTTCCCGTTTGCCCGCTTCCCCGGCGTCGATATTCTACTGGGACCGGAAATGCGCTCCACCGGTGAAGTCATCGGCCTCGACAGCGATTTCGCTCTGGCCTTCGCCAAGTCGCAGCTTGGTGCCGGTGTCGATCTGCCCCGCTCCGGCGCGGTCTTCGTGTCCGTGCGCGATGAAGACAAGGAACGCGTTCTGCCCGCCATCCGCCATCTGGTCGAAATCGGCTTCAAGGTTCTGGCAACCGGCGGAACCCAGCGTTTCCTCGCTGAACAGGGCATCGATGCCGAAAAGATCAACAAGGTGCAGGAAGGCCGTCCGCACATTGAAGACGCCATCCGCAACCGTCAGGTCCAGCTGGTCATCAACACCACCGACAGCAACAAGGCGATCTCGGACTCGAAGTCGCTGCGCCGCGCCACGCTGATGCAGAAGGTGCCCTACTACACCACCATGTCCGGCGCAGAATCCGCAGCACTTGCTATCAAGGCGCTGAAGGCCGGCAGCCTAGATGTGAAGCCTCTGCAGAGCTACTTCGCATAAGCGACAGCATCTCCTGAATACAGAAAGGGCGCGTCGGTGACGCGCCCTTTGTCTTTTCGGCATGCGGAAATTAATGCGCTGCGCTTGCAGCAGCCACGCCGTCGAGTTCCGTGATGATCTCATCCGACAGAACGAGATCATCAGCACCCAGATTTTCATGCAGATGGGCAACGGAGGATGTGCCGGGGATCAGCAGGATGTTGGGCGCCCGGCGCAAAAGCCATGCAAGGGCAACCTGCATGGGTGTAGCCTCCAGACGCGTCGCGACATCCGACAAAGCCGAAGACTGAAGCGGGCTGAAACCACCGAGCGGGAAGAACGGCACATAGGCAATGCCATCCTCGGCCAAACTGTCGATCAGGGCATCATCCTGACGATGCGCCAGATTGTACATGTTCTGAACACAGACGATCTCGGCGATCTTGCAACCTTCCACGACCTGATTGGCTGTGACATTGCTCAGCCCGATGTGTCGAACCAGACCCTGCCGCTGCAACTCGGCAAGCGGCGTCAGCAAAGGTTCGATGGAGCCTTCTGCCGGTCCATGCACATCGAACATGACACGCAGATTGACCACATCCATGACGTCGAGACCAAGGTTGCGCAAATTGTCATGCACGGCGCTGGTCAGCTCTTCCGGTGAGGATGCGAGATTCCAGGATTTGTCCTCACCCCGCTTGGCACCAATTTTGGTGACGATGACGAGATCGTCCGTGTAAGGGTGCAGCGCCTCGCGGATCAGCTGGTTGGTGACATGCGGCCCATAGAAATCACTGGTATCGATATGGTTGACGCCAGCATCGATGGCAGCGCGCAGTACGGCAAGCGCGCCGTCACGATCCTTCGGTGGGCCAAACACGCCCGGGCCTGCCAACTGCATTGCGCCGTAACCGAGGCGGTTTACGCTGCGGCTTCCAAGTTTAAATGTTCCGGCCTTATCGATGTTGGTCATGATCGTTCTCCTGATGATCTGGAGGAAAGATAGACGCTGCCAGCGCGTATGATAATGGGGTACGATCAGCACGGACTGTGCGGGAATATGAACAATGAAAATCAATCTGGATGATCTGAACATCTTTGTTTCAGTGGTGCGGGCTGGCGGTTTCCGTGAGGCGGCGAGAATTAGAAGCAGCAGTGCTTCCGGCCTCAGTGAAGCTATTCGCAGGCTGGAGACGGAACTGGGCGTTCGCCTTCTCAATCGCACCACCCGCAGTGTCTCACCCACGGAAGCCGGGCAAGGCTTGCTGGCACGCCTGTCGCCCGCGCTAACCGAGGTCGAGGCCGCGCTTGATGTCGTCAACGGCTTCCGCGACAAGCCTGCGGGTACACTGCGGCTGAATGTGCCGGTCAGCGCAGCCCGCCTTGTTTTGCCTGCGCTTGTGTCGCAGTTTCTGGCTGCCTATCCCGATATTCAGCTGGAGGTCATCACCGATGAAAACTTCGTGGATATCTTGGCCGCAGGCTGCGATGCAGGCATCCGCTATGATGAGCGCCTCCAGCAGGACATGATTGCCGTTCCCATCGGCCCACGCAGCCAGCGTCTTGCGACTGCCGCCTCACCTGCCTATCTTGCCCGTTTTGGCAGACCACAGCACCCGCGTGACCTGCTCAGCCACGCCTGCATCAGGGGCCGGTTTGCCAGCGGCACCATCCCGCCATGGGAATTCGAACGCGATGGCGAAGTGATCCTCATCGATGCCGGTGGGCCTTTGATCGTGAGGATAGGTGGCGCAACGGACCTCGCGGTCGATGCCGCCATCGCAGGCACGGGCATCACCATGCTTTTCGAAGACTGGTTGCAGCCCTATCTCGACAGCGGTGCGCTGGAGCCAGTACTTGAACCATGGTGGCAGAGCTTTTCCGGCCCGTTCCTCTACTACCCCGGCAGAAGGTTGGTGCCCGCACCGCTTCGAGCTTTCATCGATTTCGTCAAGGCTGCCAATGAGCAAGCCAATATGAAACTACAAAACCCGTCCTCATCCAACGGCTGATACAAGCAATTCGCTCTCTTGGCGCGCTTCCATGAGCCTGCGAACCGCCTCCATATCCTCGCGAAACCGCTGAAACTCCTCAGCCTTCCTTTGCTCATCCGGTATGCGAAGCAGATAGGAAGGATGCACCGTGACGAAGAGCATCCTGCCGCCATCCATGGGCATGGGCTTGCCGCGCAGGTCCGACAGCTTTTCCTTCAAACCCGTCAAAGCAAACATTGCGGTCGCTCCCATCGCAACGATGAGCTTGGGCTGAACCAGATCGATCTCCCGCGTCAGCCACCAGCGGCAGCGCTGCACCTCGCCCGCATCCGGTCGTTGGTGGATGCGCTTCTTGCCGCGCGATTCATATTTGAAATGTTTGACGGCATTGGTGACATAGAGTTTCTGGCGCTCCATGCCGGTTTCACCCAAGACCTCATCGAACACCTTGCCCGCAGGGCCAACAAAGGGACGCCCTGCCAAGTCTTCGAAGTCGCCCGGCTGCTCGCCGACAATCATCACATCCGCATTGTCCGGCCCCTCACCGAACACTGTTTGCGTTGCCTTGCAGTGGAGAGGACAGAGCGTGCAATCTTTCGCCTCATGCCTCAACCCTTCCAACGTATCGGCATCAGGCAGCGCGGGCGCGGGTCGGCTTTCTGCCGCAGCCTGGATACGGTGATGGAAGAGCTGCGGCTCGGTCGCCGCCTTGGCGCCCATCTCCAGCACCCGTCGCTCAGCGTTAAGGATGAGGTCTGGAATGAGATCGGCCTCGGGCAGGTTCTTCCAATACTTCTTCGGCATTTCCGCCGTCATCGCCTTGATCTTCAAGCGAGCGGGATTGAAAATATTGGCATAATAGGTGCGCCAAAGCTCATCCGTCTCATCGGACAAATCCGGCTGCTCGGCTGCCAGCCGTGATGTTTCGAGCGCTTCTCCATCCCAGCGAGCCGAGCCTTTCGGCGTCAGAATCAGCCAGTCCATATCGGTAAAACGCCGCTGGAAAAATGCAGCCTTTCGCTCCACGATGAAATGATCTGGCTCGAACCATGCAATAAACCGCCGCCGACCCGCCTCACCCGCGGCCAGCGCCACTTCCTTGAAACGCACGAAAGCCGTCATCTTGTGGCTATCGCGCCGAACGGATTTCTCCAATTTACGCGCTTCCGCCACATCGGGATCGGACTTGAATTGCAGCAACGCCCTGTCCTGCCCCAGACGCCACAAAAGATGATAGAGCAGCGAAAATCGCTTCGGATCGCTATGGCAAATAATGGTCTGCGCCAGCGTCATGAAGGCCGAGGGCACATGGACACCGGTGGCATTGTCTAAACCAGCGGGAAGGTTCTCCTCCTCGAAACCCAGCAGGCCGGTTTCTTCGCCGCGACACCGCCACTCGATCTCATGCGGAGAGACATTGGCGGAAAGAAACATGCGGGCAGCATCCCGCCACTCGGTAAAATCGCCCCGTCCCTCCAGCGACACCCTGTACATCAGAGCAACGATAGCTGTTCAGGCTGCGGCGCGAACATGGCGCGCAAATCCGGTCGCTCCGTCAGCTTGCCCGGTGACCACCCGCCCGCTACGACGAAGGCCTTCACCTTTTTCAGCGAGACGCCGAAACGGGCCAAATCCTCCAGCCGCAACTGCCTGAACCGGCGCGACGACAGGATGGAATTGACCGTTTTCGTGCCAAACCCTGGGACCCGTAGCAAGGTTTCGCGCTCCGCCTTGTTCACATCGACAGGAAAGCTCTGCCGATTTGCCAGTGCCCATGCCAGCTTCGGATCGATATCCAGATCCAGCATGCCGTCCTTCTGGGTGGAGGCGATTTCTGCGATATCGAAGCCATAGAATCGATATAGCCAATCGGCCTGATAGAGCCGATGCTCGCGCATCAAAGGCGGCTTGATCAGCGGCAGGTTTTTGGACGAATCAGGAATGGGGCTAAAGGCGGAGTAATAGACGCGCCGCAAACCGTAGCTGCCATAAAGACGCGCACTGGTGTTGAGGATGGTGCTATCATTGGCACCATCGGCACCCACGATCATCTGTGTGCTTTGGCCCGCAGGCGCAAACTTCCTGACCCGCTTCGTCTGAACCGTCGGTTCACCCGCTTCTTCGATCTTCAGACGAATATCAGCCATGGACTTGCGGATGTTTCCCGGCCGCTTTTCCGGCGCAAACTGTCCGATACCACTATCGGTCGGCAACTCGATGTTGATTGACAGGCGGTCCGCATAAAGCCCCGCCTCCTCCACCAGCCGCGCCGAAGCTTCAGGAATCGACTTGAGGTGAATATAGCCCCGAAAGCCGTGGGTGACGCGCAACTCCCTCGCCACCCGCACCAGTTCTTCCATCGTGTGATCCGACGAGCGGATGATGCCGGACGACAGAAACAGGCCCTCGATATAGTTGCGCCGGTAAAATTCCAGCGTCAGCCACACCACTTCTTCCACCGTAAAACGCGCCCGCTCCACATTGCTGGAGGAACGGTTGATGCAGTATGCACAGTCATAAATGCAGAAGTTGGTGAGCAGAATCTTCAGGAGCGAAATACACCTGCCATCCGGCGCATAGGCGTGGCAAATGCCCGAACCTTCCGTCGACCCCAGCCCTCCCGATGCGGACGAGTTACGCTTCGTCGTGCCACTGGAGGCGCAGGACGCATCATACTTCGCCGCATCGGAAAGGACTGCCAACCGCTCTTTTATCGACTTTTTCATAGGTGTGTTCACTATATGTTCTTGCGCAAGCTGTCAATCCTTGGCTAAGATCAAGTTCCAGTCTCCTGAAAATGGGCAGTCTCAAATTTGCTGGCAATTGGCGGCGGTCTTCTGATATAGTCTGTCGAATTGTGATTTTGACTGGTTCCGTAGTTTTGCTCCGGAACCTGTTTCTTTTTGTGTCTGCGGGTACCGCGGTTAGAATGCGAAGGAAGAAAAAATGGTAGAAAAAGTACCGATGACTCAGGGCGGATTCGTCAAGCTGCAGGAAGAACTTCGCTGGCGCCAGCAGGAAGAGCGCCCACGTATCATCGAGGCCATTGCAGAAGCGCGCGCCCATGGCGACCTGTCTGAAAACGCCGAGTACCATGCTGCCAAGGAAGCGCAGAGCCACAATGAAGGCCGCGTTGCCGAGCTGGAAGACCTGACCGCACGCGCGGAAGTCATCGACTTGTCGAAAATGTCCGGCACGACCATCAAGTTCGGTGCCACCATCAAGCTTGTGGATGAAGATTCCAACGAACAGAAGACCTACCAGATCGTTGGCGATCAGGAGGCCGACGTCAAGCAGGGTCGCATTTCCATCTCCTCGCCCATCGCGCGCGCGCTGATCGGCAAGGAAGTCGGCGACAGCATCGAAGTGAACGCCCCTGGCGGTTCGCGCGGCTACGAAATCCTCTCCATCAACTGGGGCTGATTGCCAGCGCCTCTCTCACGAGATCCCGATTTTGCCCTATATCGACTTGGCTGATGTCCGGGTGCTTGCGCCGAATTTCAAGCGCAGGCTCTCCGGCGTGACATCCACGATCATCCAGCTCGTGCCGGTGCAAAATCGGCTCGGGCAAAAGGTTGCCGTTATAGGGCCGGGTTTGCCGCAAAGCCTGCCACATGTTTGCTTTCGCGACCTGTGGCAGCTATGGCAATTGGGTCCGGATGAGAAGCCGCGCGTCTGGCACGCACGCCGCAATATCGAAATGCTGCCCGCCATCATCATGCGCGACATCCTGCGCATGAAGCTGAAGATCGTCTTCACCTCCGCCTCGCAGCGCAAACACAGCGGCTGGACGAAATTCCTGATTTCCCGCATGGATGCGATCATCTCAACCAGCGAGAAGACAGCCTCCTATATGGACGTGCCGAGCACCGTCATTATGCACGGCATCGATACCGAGCGCTTTTCCCCGCCCGTCGATAAGGCTGAGGCAAAACGCGCGCTTGGCCTCAACCCGAACCAGAAATACGCCGGCTGCTTCGGCAGAGTGCGCCATCAGAAAGGCACGGACCTCTTCGTCGATGCCATGATCACCGTGCTCCCGCAAAATCCCGACTGGTCAGCCATCATCGCCGGGCGCGCCACCGGGCCGCATGTGGAATTCGAAAACAGTCTGAAGGAAAAGGTCCGCGCCGCCGGTCTCGCAGACCGCATCCTCTTTGTCGGCGAACACACCAACATCAACGAATGGTACCGCACCCTCGACCTCTTCATCGCCCCGCAGCGTTGGGAGGGCTTCGGTCTGACCCCGCTCGAAGCGATGGCGTCAGGCGTGCCGGTGATTGCGACGGATGTGGGGGCGTTTCCCGAGTTGATTGAGGGGGAGACTGGGGAGGTTATTGCTCGAAATGACGTGGAGTTAATGATTTCTGCAACACGCGGATGGATGGAAGACGGAGCCCGACGCATAGCTTCTAGCGCGCGCGCCCACGATCACATCGCGCAAAAATTTTCAATCGAAGGTGAAGCTCTCAGCCTTGGTGCAATCTACTTTAAGCAGTATATCGGTGCCCCTTAGGCCGCAATTTATTGGCAAGAAAGAATAGCATTATGCTTTTGGCATGCGCGGTAGACAGAAACTACGTGGAACTCGCCGGCGTCATGCTCAGGTCTTGCCATTTGAATGGAAACATTCCTGATGTCGAATTCCTTGTGCTCGGTGACGGCTTAAGCCGCAAGGACAAACGTAACATCGAAATTGCCGCGGCCCGTACGGTGACTTTCATCGATATGACTGATGAGATGATTGGCAAGGTCCGCGGACTGAGAACGACATCCTATTGGAGCCGCGCGACCTACGGCCGCCTGATACTTCCTGAACTGTTGGACGGTAAACATAAACGGCTTGTCTATCTGGATGCCGACACGATCGTAAAGCATGACATCTCTCATCTTTTTGCGCTGTCGATGGCGGACGCGCTAATGGCAGCAGTTCCCATCAAGCCACAGGATTTTTTGGAGAAAAGAAACCACGCGCTCGGCAGAGAGTCACTCACTCCTTATTTCAACGCCGGCGTATTGGTGGTCGATGTTGAAAAGTGGAATATTGAGAAGCTTACGAAAAAGGCGTTTGAATTGCTGGCCACAAATCAGTTCGATTTTCTGGATCAGGACGTTTTGAACGTCCTGGCAACAGATCGACTCATTTCACTGGACTGGCGATGGAACGCACAGAAAGAAATCGATTATTCTTCGGCCGTCATCGTCCATTTTATCCACGACAAGCCCAACACGCTGGTATGCCAGCATCCGGAAAAGAACACCTTTCTGGCTTACAGAGACGAAACGCCTTGGGCGAACAGGCCTCTTTTGACCAAGAGGGACAAATTCATCAGAACACTCAAGCATTCCGCCAAGAAGCGATGGAAAAAGCTCTCATCGCTTTGGCACGGTTGAGCTAGGGTTTCCTAGCGAACAACGCTAGATACTGATCGACAACCCCTTCTTCAGAGAACTGGCTCATCAGCGTTTCATGTCCGCCTGCGGCCACGCGCTGCGATAGCGCCTGATCACTCAGGAGATTGCCGATGGCAGCGGCAAAACTCTCCGCTCCGCCGATCTCTGCCAGCAGGCCATTTTCTCCATCCCGCATAAACCACATCGGCCCCTCGGACTTCGAAGACACCACAGGCTTTTTTTGGGCCCAGGCTTCGAGGATGACGTTGCCAAGCGGCTCATGGCTGGATGGCATGACGAAGATGTCGGCAGCAGACACATAGGGGCGCGTTTCATCTTTCCAGCCGATGAAGCGAACACGGTTGCGCATACCGCGCGCATCCACCTGCGCTTCCAGACTTTCCCTCTCTTCCCCATCACCCGCCAGCCAGAGATATACACCCGGCAAGCCAGCGACGGCATCGATCAGTGTGTGAAACCCTTTCCGCTTTACAAAACGCCCCATGGACATGACCACCGGCGCATCCTGCGGCGTATCCAGCTCAGCTTTCGCTATCGGCGCACTCGCCTGCGTGCTGGTGAAGTTGGAAATGACCTCCACGCCGCGCGTCCAGCCAATGGCTTTGACATGCTCGGCAATACCAGGCGTGTTGCAAACCAGAATGTCCGTATTCTTGAAGTAATCCAGCTTGGTGGGGTAATCGCCAAGGCGTGAAAGCTTGATGCAGCCTTTGTAATTCGGCATCAACTCGCTGGCACGCGGCGCCCATGACATGATCGCATCAGGCTTGAGAGATTGGGCCATGGAACGAACTTTTATGGGAAGCAGGATTCTGTCCAATGAAAGATTACGGAAATTACTCTCTGTAATATTTGCAACGGCCTCGATGTCCTTCCGCCACACACGATTTTTACGGATAACGCAGCTCTGCTCAAGCCCCCGTTTCGCGAACGCGTTGACGAGATGAACGAAAAAGCGTTCTGCGCCGCCGTCTTTGCCGAAATGAAAATGGCAGACTTTCACGTGTTTGCTGCCTCTTCAAACAGCTTCATGTACGAGGCGGTGATTGCTTCTTTTGAAAACCGAGAGCGTGTCGTTGCGTGCCCGCCTTTCACCAGTTTTTCACGAAGTTCATAATCGTCCCGCAGACGCGTAAGGGCGTTTGTCAAGCCAACCTCATCTGCACAATCAACCATCAAGGCATCAACCTCGTTTGTCATCACGAATGAAGGCCCTTCAGCTCGAAAAGCGACGGTCGGCTTTCCGGCACCCCAACCTTCAAAACAAACATTTCCAAGTGGCTCATGTAGGGATGTGATAGCAAAAACATCCGCAGCCGCCAGATAAGCATAAGCATCCGTCTTCCATCCCGGAAGCTTCACTCGCTCCTGCAGGCCAAGCTCTTCGACCAGTTTGACCAACTCTTCCCGCTCTGGACCATCGCCTAAAAGCCAGAGATATGCGCCCTCTATATTTTTGATAGACCGGATGAGATGTGCGAACCCCTTGCGCTTTACAAACCGACCCATGGCAACGACGACGAAGGCATTTTCCGGGGTATCGAGAGCGCTACGAGAGATCGGAGGAATCGGTGCCGCATTGCTGAAATTGGGTATCACTTCAATGCGTCGCGTCCAGCCCAATCGCTTCACACTCTCCGCCATGTCAGGCGTGATGCAGACCAGAACTTCCGAATTCCGATAGTAACCGAGATGCTCTGGATAATCTCCCAATCGAGAAATCCGAAGTGCTGTCTTTACGTTCGGCATGAAGCGGCTTGCGCGCAATTGCCACGTCATGATCACATCGGGTTTGAATTCCTTGAGTATCCGCCGCATCCGCCAAGCCAGCACGAAGCGCGAGAGTGAAATACGACGAAACACGCCCTCATAGACAGTAGCGCGTCGCTCGATTGCAGCCTTCCAACTGCGGCCGGGACGAATTAAGACTCTCTGCTCAACTCCCTGCTCGCCCAGAGCATCGACGAGGTTCACAAAAAAGCGCTCCGCACCGCCGTCTTTTCCAAAATGAATATGCAGAACTTTCATATTTTTGTCCTTCCGCGCTCCATGTCATCGACATTGGGCCGACGTTTCAGCGCGTGACGCTGATGGATTTTCGCTTGGGTGAGAAATGCGTAAATGCCGCCTGTTGCCGCTTCGATGAAGCCGGGTACGCCGCAGCGCCAAAGTCCGTTTTTGAAATAGAGCCGCAGAAAATAGAGCCAGGGCGAAAACAGAAGTTTCGAAAGCTTCGCCTTGCGGCCTTCCGCAAACTGCTGATCAGCCTTCAGGGTGGAGTATTTGTTTTCTTTCAGAATTTGCTCATCGATGATGAGTGGTCGGTAGTGCAGCAGGCTGCCCTTTTCAGATGACCTGACCTCACCAGCCGGAACGATGCCCTCATGCACCTTCTGCGCAAGATCATAGCCGCCCTTGCCATTCCGGATGAGCCGAAGGTTCTTTCGCTCGCGCACGTTTTCCGGGGTGTAGCCGTAGCCAATAAGATAAGGCCTGCGCGCCACTTTCCAGCCGACGACACTCTCCGGCGCAGAAAGCAACTCAGGCAAAACCGCACGTAAAGCCGCATCCAGCCGCTCATCGGCATCGATATTCAGGCACCAAGGCTGGCTGCACTGCTCCAGCGCAAACTGCTTCTGCCGGGCATAACCCCGCCACGGCTCATGCATAAATCGGATCGGCCAGCCCTTGTCGATGTAGGATTGCACCAGAGCAGGCGTTCCATCCACAGAGCCGGAATCGACAATCACGATCTCGGCAAAACCTTCAAGGCTTTCAATGCAGTTGCCAAGATAGGCCTCTTCATTGAGGCAGATGATGAATGCGGAGACGCCAAGTTTCGTCATTCGTTCTCTTACACAAATAAGCCCGACACCAAACTCGTGTCCACCGTTACAGCCATCAGTCTATAGGGTTGCGCAGCACGCAAATGCAAGCATTTGAGATGGCTTTACAGTGAATGGACGCGTGATAGGCCGTGAGCCACGCAAATCGGAGGTTTATTTTGAATCGCAGTTGAGATATCGCACAATGAACCAACGCATCCTGACAGTTACCGCATTCATCTTCGATAATCTGTTCGAAGCCAGTGCAGAGTTCTCAGGCGCGAGAGAAAGATGAAAGCGGATCAAAATGGCAGACAACGCAAAAGTGGCCCTCATTACCGGCGTAACCGGTCAGGATGGAGCCTATTTGGCCCAATTGCTGCTTGATAAGGGCTACATCGTTCACGGCATCAAACGCCGCTCGTCGTCTTTCAATACTGGCCGTATCGAAAACATCTATCAGGATCCGCATGAGGAAAACGCACGGTTTTTCCTGCATTACGGCGATATGACGGATGCCACCAATCTCATCCGAATCGTTCAGGAAACCCAGCCTGATGAGATTTATAACCTCGCGGCACAGAGCCATGTGCAGGTGTCGTTCGAAACGCCGGAATATACGGCAAATGCAGACGGCATCGGCACCCTTCGCCTGCTGGAAGCCATCCGCATCCTTGGCCTTGAGAAGAAAACCCGCTTCTATCAAGCCTCGACATCGGAGCTTTATGGATTGGTGCAGGAAGTACCACAGCGCGAGACGACACCATTCTACCCACGCAGCCCCTATGCGGCGGCGAAGCTCTATGCCTACTGGATCGTCGTAAACTATCGTGAAGCTTACGGCCTCCACGCGTCGAACGGTATTCTCTTCAACCACGAAAGCCCGCTGCGTGGCGAAACCTTCGTTACCCGCAAGATCACCCGTGCGGCAGCAGCCATCAAACTCGGGCGCCAGGACAAGCTGTACCTCGGCAATCTGGATGCTAAACGCGACTGGGGCCACGCCAAGGAATATGTGCGCGGCATGTGGCTGATGCTGCAGCAAGATGAGGCGGAAGACTATGTGCTGGCAACAGGCGAAACGACGCCAGTGCGCACCTTCGTGGAATGGGCCTTTGCCGATGCGGGTTTCACCCTGAAATGGGAAGGCCAGGGCGTGGACGAAAAAGGCATCGATACCGCCACCGGCAAGGTTCTCGTCGAAGTCGACCCCCGCTATTTCCGCCCAACCGAAGTTGACCTCCTCATCGGCGACCCCTCGAAAGCCCACCAGAAGCTTGGCTGGAAGCACGAGACAAGCGTGCGGGAACTGGCCAGAGAAATGGTTGTCGAAGATCTGCGCATCATGCAGTCGGATGTCGTAACGAAGGGCATATGACGATGAGCCTCTACGATCTCCAGGGGAAGCGCGTATGGGTGGCAGGCCATCGGGGCATGGTCGGTTCCGCAATCGTTCGACGCTTGCAGCAGGAGGGATGTGAGATCCTGACCGTTGGCCGGGATGAGGTGGACCTGCGCAACCAGCAGCAGATGTCGGAATGGATGGCCAGCAACAGACCGCAAGCCGTATTCCTTGCCGCAGCAAAAGTCGGCGGCATCCTTGCGAACGACACCCGCCCCGCCGAGTTTCTGTATGATAACCTGATGATCGAAACGAACATCATTGAGGCATCGTATCGTACCGAGGTGGAAAAGCTACTTTTCCTTGGGTCATCCTGCATCTATCCAAAATTTGCAGACCAGCCGATAACCGAAGACGCGCTCTTGACGGGCTCTCTCGAACCGACAAACGAATGGTACGCAATCGCCAAGATCGCTGGCATCAAATTGACGCAGGCCTATCGCAAACAATATGGATGCGACTTCATCTCCGCCATGCCGACAAACCTCTACGGCCCCGGAGACAACTTCGACCTCACCTCCAGCCATGTCCTGCCAGCCTTGATCCGCAAGGCGCATGAAGCAAAAGTCCGCGGCGACAAGGAAATGGTCATCTGGGGCACCGGCACCCCCCGCCGCGAATTCCTCCACTCAGACGATTGTGCCGATGCGCTCGTCTTCCTGATGAAGACCTATTCAGACGAAAGCCACGTCAACGTCGGCAGCGGCGAAGACATCTCCATCCTCGACTTGACCAAACTCATATGCGAAATTGTTGGCTTTGAGGGCGAGATCAAGCATGATTTGAGCAAACCGGACGGAACGCCGAGGAAGCTGATGAGTGCTGATAAGTTGCGGGTGATGGGATGGAGGGCAAACCTAAGCCTTCGTGTCGGCGTTACTGACACATACCATCGCTTTACGCAAAATTATTAGCTCCAAACAACTATGACTCGTTATATTTGAAAAGGTAATCGTGTTGCGAAATTTTATCTATCAATGCATAATTTCTAAGCCCAAGGTACTGCTTAATTATATCAATATCTCTGCACTCTATAACAGCATATTTAAAATTGTATTCAACAAAATCTACACCTCCTAAAACCTGCAGCTCGTTACCTTCGACATCCAGTGAGAGCAAATCGATGAGGTTCGGCGCAGAAGACTCCTTCAAAATACTATTGAGAGTGCGCGCTACTGCCCCATATTCGAAAACAGTTTCATTAGGCTTTAAAAACTTCTTCGCTTGATCGAGATGGCTAGAAACGTCATCTATGTCGCCCTTAACCTCCGTCGCAACAGTCATCAAATTTGCATATGACATACCAACGTATCGATCCTGGTAATTAAAATCGACACATGCATTGCAGTAAAAACTATTATCGTTAGACCTGTTTTTACGGCACTCTAGAAATTTATTTGGTGAAGGTTCGATCAATACACCTCGCCAATTTCTAAACCGCTCAAAGTATGCAGTGTTCGATTGAGTCAGCCCATCATTAGCTCCCAGCTCCACGTAGAACCCATTATTAAAGGCAACGTAAGGCTCAATTTTCCTGTCCAATTGATTGAGACCAAAATAATTATCTATTTTTTTCTTACCGAATATTTTCATATAAAACATCCCAATACATCAAGCACAAACGACATGTGACAGTCCGGCCTACAAATCTTGCACATGATCTTCCGGCGCATCGTTTAATAGACTAGGAAGTATGTATAAAGACGAGCAATTGGCTCTTATCATAGAATTGAACGCTACATGCTCACAAACCTCCTGCCAACCTATGGTCATGCCAACATAAAATGCACCTTTAATCGCGCTCACCTTGTAAACGCCAAGCCCACCAAAAGCAGAATCAACAGATAAGGGAAAAGCGTTTTGTGAAATATGTTTTTGCCTTAATCTAACATATCGTTTGACCGCTCGCTCACGGCGCACTTTGCGTCTGAAAAAGCCCCCAGAGGCTTTTCGCACTTCCTGCCAACAATCAATTGGGCACCAATCTTCATGGCGCAACGCCCAAATGTCATAATATTTTGTTCTTTGATTTGCGAAGACCCCGCCCCAATCTGGAGGAGCACTTGCAATGGCGTCGGAAAAAGATGGCTCGTCTATCAGTTTAGCATTGACACCATCCAAATCAACAACAACAAAATAGTCGAATTCAAGATTGGTATCGCCCCTGAGTCGAGACAAGCATATATTACGGATAATCGCAAGCCTCGCGGTCCTCTGCGGAACATTGTCTGCAAGGTGATCAAGCTTTATGATCTCTACCCTGTGCTGCTCCTTAGCCCACTCCTCTAGAATATTCTCTGTCTCATCTTTAGAATCATTCGTGGCAATAATATAGCTCACTTCATCAAAGGTTTGCTTGAAACGCTCTAGCCTAGGAAGCGTAGCGCGGAGGCCAGCCGCACAATCACGCGCTGCTCCAACAATCAATGCGCGTCCTCCAAGCATGATCAATCCTTATCCGAATAAATTTGCTCAGCTACAAAAATTGAAAAAAAATATCTCACTAGCAATATTCTCCTATTTATCGAGCCTCTTCTAGATCAGGCATCATATAACTATCGAGTGCATTCCTTGAAAAGGCCTTTCCGACGTGAACGCAGTCAAAACCTCAACAGCCCCAAGGTTAAGTCTTCGTGTCATCCTAAACGACAAACTTATTCTGACATCATGGGGTCCGCCTGAGGATGGAGCTGATATTTCTAATGAAACGCTCTATTTTCCTTTGAACTCTTTTCACCTTGCCTGGGCGCCGTTCAAAACTATAACGAAACCGTCTAGAAACTTCTGCGTCAACAAAAGTAGCAGGACTGAAACATGTGGGAATCCAATTGTTATCTAGCTGAGCATGCGAAAAACGAGTACTGGGTTTACAGTGAACACCTGAGCCGTCAAATCCAATGTTTTGAACCAGTGTTTTTCTCGGATATATACAATAACTATTATTCTCAAAGTGAGCATACGAGAAACGTATCGCCCAAGAGTCAATTTTTCCGTCTTTCTGAGCTTGAAGCATCTCTATTAGATCGTCCCCACCCTTTGCAAAGCCTCGGCGCGCAATAGGATCTAGAATAAATTCACTGAAGTACGCCATGCTCCAATCAACTTTCTTCCACCGACTTTTCCAAGTACCCCAAGACCAAGAACTGAAACGCGGGTTTGCAAAAGTATCGTACTGATACGTTGATGGGATATCGAAGCGGGTTTCTGGAAGGGTGTATCCGGTCACGGAAAATACGTTATCGACTTGTGAATAAATATTTAGAGCCTTGTTCATATACGACAAGAAACTAGATGTTGTAATGAGGTCGTCCTCAAGAACGATAACACGCTCTGAGAAATCCAAAATTTCTGTAACGCCAGCAATTATAGAATTCGCTAAGCCCAAGTTTGCATCACTCCGCTTTATAGTAATTGAAGCAAACCCGGAAACGTTCGATACAACCGATGCCACCTCATTGACCGCAGACTCATCATTTTCGCCTCTCGGTCCATCGCAAAAAATGTGTAAGTCTGTTTCTCTCGCCAAAACATTCTTCGCAAGCGCGTCTAGCGTTGCCTTTGTATGATGTGGCCGATTAAACACAAAAAGCGCTACAGGGGAATATTGCACGAAACGATCACTTTTCATAAATGTCTACGGAGCGGATTTTGCAATAGCATGTCTTTATAATACTCCGCAGTATGAAAGACAGAAGATTCTAACAAATCCATATCTTGGATCACTTTCAGTACCGCTTTTGCGAAATCCACGTCAGTTATAGCAGAAATGGAACTCTTTTCGCTAAGCAAATCCGACATCGCCATCCCCTGGGAATAAATAATAGGCTTCAGCGCTGATATAGCGTCCTGAATGATTCCCGAACCTTGCAGTCCGTACTGAGAAATATCATAAGGTAGCATCACCATATCCACTGATGAAAAAACTTCCCGAAACTCTGTCGGTGACAATCGCTCACCTATGTTTCTGACACTGATTCGACTGCCAGTCTTATTGTATTGACTGAGTTGACAATACAGTCCCTTTGAGGAAAAATCTGCAATTGATCCTTGCACCACAAATTCTATTAGGTTGTCACTATCTCGCGGGCAGCATTGTTCGAGTGCGGCTAATATATTTGCGAGGCGGCGACTTCCTTTTCGGCGTTTGGGCAACCCAAACAATCCGACAATATATCGTTGTTTTTTTTCAGTCGGATAACTGACGTGCTTTTCCAGAAATCCAAGCTGCAAGGGATTAAAGTTACAAGGTAAGTAAAATCCGCCCGAAAACGAAATTCCGTAGACTTTAGATAAAAAGGTTGCCATCTCATTGGTTTCAGTGAAGAGCTTCAAAGCACCTTTGGACATCCAAGGCTGAAGTGTATTAAGGCGCATTTCGCGCATGACATCATCATCTTCTCCTAGATCAGGCGTCAAAAAACGAAGAGCAATCTTTGGACATTGAGCTCCCAAAGAAGTTGCTAACCAATGCGTGGACTCTAGAGAATCCAAATCTGCCGACGGCACGATGATCACATCGTTTTTGCCCAACCCCAACCTATTGTATGCAGCAAGCAGCACGTCGCCATACGGAGTATCGCCAACTCGTCGCAAAATTAAGTGCCACATCAACCGTATAGTATATAGATGTCTCTTAAACGATTTTACCGACTTCGCTTTTTTTCTGAGCCTACTCACATGTAGCTGAGCAGGGTTCACGTGTCCTACAGCGTCACCAAGAAATCCAGAATAATTTTCTCCTGCTACAAGTTTCACCGAGAATTCTGGAAATAGATGAGATAGCGCATCGATCTGCGTATAGTGATGGCCCGAATTCTCTACAAGGTTCGGCTCGAAAATGAGCATGGTTCTATTTGATTCGATCATCAATTATTTACCCAGGAACTTGCCGCATTCACAATTTTCTTCTGAATGCCGCGCTGGTCGCGCCAGTCTCTGCCGGTATCTTCCACAACGGGCACGCCCTCTGGAGAAAATATGTAGTTGTTAAAGCCGCTGATGTAGCTTTCAATGGTCTTATTCACATTGGAATAGAACTGCTTCTCGGGGTCGAATGCAACGTCCATCCGTTCAGCACAACCCCGTGCTACATTCCCGTCGATGATCGATGGTGATGTCGTGAATTTTGTATAGGAACCGGTTGGGATTCTGATGCCTAAAAATTTTAGATGATGCTTGCCACGGTGCAAGTGGCCTTTCCTGCGGATATCCCAATTTTGATTGGCAGTATGAAAAGACACTTGCTTGATGTCGCCGGAAAAGCAGCTTTCGACCCTTTGGTCCAGAGTGTCCAGGGCAATCCAGTCATCTTCGAGGTGGAACACATAATCTGCTGTCGTGCCCTGCCACAAGCGCTTGACCGCGGCTGTAAAGCCGGCAGTGTCGGGAGTGTGGATGATGGGGGATTTGAAATGGGTTTGCAAAAGCGCGATGCATTTTGCCTCATCTTCAGCATCGCCGAAGATAGGATCGATATTGGCATAGACATTGATGACGTTGTGAAAATGGAATGCGTTCTGCGAGAAGCTTTCCAGCGTTCTTTGCAGAAGGTCAGGGCGTCGGCCTGCCACAATGGTTATGTCTATATCCATATTCTCAACCTCAATAATGCTCACACTATAAATAGTCTAAAAGATGGGTACTCAAACCCCAACCAGCCCTGCCCGCTTCACCTGCCGGATCGTCAGCATGGTGCGCACCGTATCCACATGCTCGTCAGCGGTCAGCACTTCGATCACGAAGTCCTGGAATTGGGTGAGGTTTTCGGCCACGCAGTGGAGCAGGAAGTCGCTGTCGCCGGAGACCATCCAGGCCTGGCGCACAAGCGGCCAGCGCTCTGTGGCGGCGGCGAAGGCTTTTAGGTTGGTTTCGGACTGGCGTTTCAGCCCCACCATGCAGAATGCCACGAGGTCGAAGCCCAGCTTGGGGGCATTCAGCATGGCGTGGTAGCCTTCGATGATGCCCGCTTCTTCCAGCTTGCGCACGCGGCGCAGGCATGGTGGCGCGGAGATACCGACGCGGTCGGCGAGATCGACATTGGTCATTCGCCCGTCGCGTTGCAATTCGCGCAGTATTTTCAGATCGATGGCATCGAGTTCGACGCTGGCCACTATGCTCTTCCTTGATTGAGCTTGAATGCTTCCTTCTACTCTACGCGACGGGATTCGCAATAATCCTACGCGACAGCGACACAAAATTACGTGTAGATGCCCTTCTGCCCTGTTGGTAACGCAAGGCTGCCCTTGAATAACGACACTGGACACTCTTAAATACCGGGCATCGAAGGGGTGTATCGTGATTGCGCTGGTATAGCGGCTGCAATATCTGACACCCTTGTTTTGAAAGGAACGTCCCATGTCCGCCCGCCACGCAAAGGTTTTGATCATCGGCTCCGGCCCAGCAGGCTACACCGCCGCGATTTATGCAGCTCGCGCAATGCTCGAGCCTGTTCTCATTGCCGGCATGGAACAGGGCGGTCAGTTGATGATCACCACCGATGTGGAAAACTATCCCGGCTATGCCGATCCCATTCAGGGACCATGGCTGATGGACCAGATGATGAAGCAGGCGACACATGTCGGTGCTGAACTCGTCAATGATCTGGTGACGGAAGTCGAAACCACAACCCGCCCTTTTACCGTCAAGACGGATTCCGGTGCGGTGTGGACGGCTGACACGCTGATCATCGCCACCGGTGCGAAAGCCAAGTGGCTGGGCATCGAAAGCGAGCAACATTTTCAGGGCTTCGGCGTTTCCGCCTGCGCCACCTGCGATGGATTCTTCTATCGCAACCGCGATGTCATCGTGGTTGGCGGCGGCAATTCGGCTGTCGAAGAGGCGCTGTACCTCTCCAACATCGCCAAGTCGGTCACGGTTGTGCATCGCCGCGAAAGCTTCCGTTCGGAAAAAATCCTTCAGGAACGCATTTTCGCGAAGGAGAATGTGAACATTCTCTGGAACAGCGAGATCGCGGAAATCACCGGCACGCCTGCCAAGCCGCCAATGCCGCCTTCCGTCACCGGCGCGAAGATTCGCAACACGAAGACGGGTGAAATCACCGAGATGCCGATCCATGGCGTGTTCGTGGCCATTGGTCATGCGCCAGCGGTGGAACTGTTCAAGGACAAGCTGAAGCTGAAGCCGAATGGCTACATGTGGACGGCGCCGGATTCGACCGCCACCAATGTAGAGGGCATCTTCGCAGCGGGTGATGTGACAGACGATAACTACCGCCAGGCCATTACCGCTGCGGGCATGGGCTGTATGGCCGCGCTCGAGGCGGAACGTTTTCTCGCAGCGCAAGCGCCGCTTGCCGTTGCTGCTGAATAAGAAAGGCTAAACCCCGCATGCCTATGCCATTGGACTGGGACAAACTGCGCATATTCCATGCGGCCGCCGAAGCTGGCTCGTTCACCCACGCAGCAGACAAGCTTCATTTGTCCCAGTCGGCCATCAGCCGTCAGGTCAGTGCGTTGGAACAGGATGTCGGCGTCAAGCTTTTTCACCGCCACGCGCGTGGCCTGATCCTCACCGAACAGGGCGAGTTGCTGTATCGCACCGCGCATGATGTTCTGCTGAAGCTCGAAACCGTCAAAATGCAATTGACGGAAACGACGGAAAAGCCCAGCGGCAAGCTGCGCGTCACCACCACCGTGGGCCTCGGTCAGGGCTGGTTGACGGACAAGGTGCAGGAGTTCCTTCAGCTTTATCCGGAGATGGCCATTCAGCTCATTCTCGACAATGAAGAGCTTGATGTGAACATGCGCCACGCGGATTGCGCCATTCGCCTGCGCCAGCCGCAGCAATCCGACCTTATTCAGCGCAAGCTTTTTACCGTGCACATGCACGTCTACGCCGCCCCCTCCTATATCAACCGATATGGAGAGCCGCAGTCGATCGAGGATCTGGACAACCACAAGGTCATTTCCTTCGGCGAACCCGCGCCAAATTATCTTCTGGACGTGAACTGGCTGGAAAATGCCGGACGCTCGTCGGACAACACGCGGCTGGCGCATTTGCAGATCAACAGCCAGACCTCCATCAAGCGCGCCTGCCTTTTGGGAATCGGCATTGCCTGCCTGCCGGACTATATCGTCGGCCGCGACCCCGGCCTCATCCAGCTTTCCCTGCCCGCAGATATTCCCTCATTCGATACCTACTTCTGTTATCCGGATGAATTGAAGAATGCTGCCAAGCTGAAAGTGTTCAGAGACTTCATCGTGGCCAAGGCACGCAACTGGAATTTCTGATTGGTGTTTCGACATGGCGAGCCGCTGCATTTATGCGGCTTCTTGCCATTCGCCGTTCTGATCTGTGAGGCATCAAGGCCGCATTTTCGTCAACCTGATTTGCCTTCCCTTTGCCTCGAGCTGATTGCCCCAGCCGAGATGCAGATAAAAACCGGCGGCGCGACTGTCCTTTTCCGTCTCCAACCATATTTCCGGATGATGCTGAAAGAGTTCTTCTTCGGCAGCAAGAACGAGCTTTCTTCCAATGCCCTTGCCTTCGTATGCAGGAAGCACAAAGGCTGCAAAAAGCGAAGCGTCCGCAATATCGATCATTGAAAGCGCGACCACCTCTCCGCCCACGAGGGCTACCCATGCGCACGGCGAGCGCGCGATCATCTGGCCGATGGAGGCCTCTGTGATACCCATCTGGGCAAGTCGCTCGACGGAAATGTGGTTCTCGCGAACGGACGTTCGAACGTGAAATAGCGCTGGCACATCGGACTGTTGAGCAAGTCTGATTTCTATTGTCACAGCACCACCTTGGACACTTTGCTACGCGCAACGTAATAGCACATCGCATCTCGGCTGTTATGACAACCGAAGTCCGAATCTTTGGTGCAGCAAACGACACCAACCAGCGCCAAGAGAACTTGAAAATATAACGATTTAACAATGGGTTAGAATCGTATTTTGCCCTCTACTTAGAATCATCTCCGCCGCAGATTTGCGAAATAAATATGACAGCGAATAGCAGTGATGCGCCACACGCAGGGCTGGCCTGCACAAAAAAGAGTTGAATGCTGCCCAAGAAAGCATCATATCGCACACAGCTGATGCACACGGCGGCTTTTCCTCCCAGTTCCGCCGCGTCAGCTGTTCCCCTCTGGAGGTTTTTTAACCTTCACACTTATAAGGGCCCTGGAGCAATCCGGTGGCCCTCTTTTTTTACCCGCAATAATTTTCCCGCTACCGCAAGTTAATTAAACGAAACACCCTTGTTCTCAGCCGCTGACATTTCCATATTGAAACTGGTTGTCACCGATGCTTTGCGCATCAGACAGCTGTTCCCCTCTGGAGGTTTGACCTTCAAAACTGTCGGGCCGCGGAGAAATCTAGCGGCCTTTTTTTTGCGCTAAGCCCCGGCGAATAAATCCGCGCCTTGCCCTTGATATCGATCATTGCCGATATAAATATCGGTATGGATAGATATACGGAAGCGACATGAACCACGAAGACGCCCTGAAGGCCATTGCTCATCCCGTGCGCTTGAAATTTCTGGAATGGCTGAAACAGCCGGAACAGCATTTCAACCAGGCACACCCGTTTTCCATGGGTGTCTGCGCGCATCAGTTCGAGATCAGCGGTCTTTCGCAATCCACCGTCTCCTCCCACCTCGCCGCCTTGCAGGCTGCGGGTCTGGTGAGATCGCGAAAGGTCGGGCAATGGAATTTTTACGAGCGTGACGAGGAGAATATTGCCGCCTTCCTCACCTATCTGAACCAGAAGCTTTAAGCGCGCCTCAGGCGCTCTCTATCAACCAGAAGAGAAAGCAATCTCATGACCAAACTGTTCGAACCCGCTCAGGCAGGCGACATTTCGCTGGCAAACCGCATTGTCATGGCACCGCTGACCCGCAACCGTTCGCCAGGCGCTATTCCCAATAACCTCAACGCCACCTATTACGAACAGCGCGCAACAGCCGGCCTTATCGTCACCGAAGGCACGCCGGTTTCCCAGCAGGGACAGGGTTATGCGGATGTTCCCGGCCTTTACAAGCAGGAAGCCATCGATGGCTGGAAGGCAGTGACGGAAGGCGTTCACAAGGCAGGCGGCAAGATCGTCGCGCAGATCTGGCATGTTGGCCGTATCTCACACACCTCTCTGCAGCCGCATGGCGGCCAGCCGGTTGCGCCGTCGCCCATCAAGGCCAATTCCAAGACCTACATCATCAATGACGATGGCACCGGCGGTTTTGCCGAAACATCCGAGCCGCGCGAACTGGGCTTGGGCGAAATCCCGGTCGTTCTGGAAGATTACCGCACTGGCGCTCGCGCTGCCATCGATGCCGGGTTTGACGGCGTGGAAATTCACGCTGCCAATGGCTATCTAATTGACCAGTTCCTGAAATCAGGCACCAACCAGCGCACGGATGATTACGGCGGCTCCATCGAAAACCGCGCCCGCTTCCTGCTGGAAGTCGTTGATACTGTGACGAAGGAAATCGGCGCAGGTCGTACCGGCATCCGCCTTTCCCCGGTCACGCCCGCCAATGACATTTTCGAAGCAGACCCACAGCCTCTGTTCGAATATGTCGTGCGCGAACTCGGCAGCCGTGGCCTCGCCTTTATTCACGTCATCGAAGGTGCCACCGGCGGCCCGCGTGATTTCAAGCAGGGCGACAAACCGTTCGATTACGATGCTCTCAAGGCCGCCTACACCAATGCCGGTGGCAAGGGCCTGTGGATCGCCAACAACGGTTACGACCGTGACAGCGCAATTGCCGCGACCGAAAGCGGCAAGGCCGATGCCATCGCCTTCGGTAAGGCCTTCATCTCCAACCCGGACCTTGTCCGTCGTCTGAAGGAGAATGCCACGCTGAACGAACCGAACCAGCCAACCTTCTATGGTGGCGGCGCTGAAGGTTACACGGACTATCCTGCTCTGGCATAAAGACAAAAAGGCCGCGCACTCCTCCGGGTGCGCGGCTTTTCTTATCGTGATCACACGTGCGATACGGCTCTCGGAATTTCCCGGGTCGCTTCCGGCTCCAGGCATTTCAGCGAAATGAGCGCGGCACGCACGGCCTCATCGATGGGCGTCTGGGGTTCTGCACCCAGAAAGCGGGTGAGTTTTTTATTGCTCATCCTGATCGGAGTCTTCCAGAGATAGCGCATTTCCATGACTTCCCGAAACATCGGCACGAAGGGCGAAGCCAGCTTCAACAGCCACCATGGCGTCTGCGTGACCGAAATCTTATGCCCGACAACCCGCTCTATCGCAGACGACATGCCGCTTCCATCGGCATCCCAAAATCCGTCCATGTGATAGGTAGCGAATGGTTCAAGTTCGTCAGCACGATCCAGCAACTGACCCATGGTTTCGGCTACGTCAGGCAGATAGGCCCATTGATGGCCGACGCCCGGCGATCCGGGGTTGGAAACCTTGGTGATTTTTTTGCCCGGCGTGACAAGGCCCTGGCTGAACCAGTTATTGTTCGCGCCCGGCCCGAAGAAGTCACCGGCGCGAACGATCAGCACCGGCGTTTCCGGTGTCGCGGCGGCACGCAGACGGCGCTCCATCTCCACGCGAATGCCGCCCTTGCGGGTTACGGCATGTTGCGGGCTGTCCTCGGTTGGAGCGGTAAACGCATCCGGCCCAAAATTATAGACCGTTCCCGGCAGCAAAATCCGGGCTCCCACCGCTTTTGCAGCGGCAATGGTACTATCCAGCATAGGAAGAACCAGTGTCTCCCAGTTTTTGTAACCTGCCGGATTAACCGCGTGCACGATGAGAGAAGCGCCCTCTGCTGCCTTCGCCACATCAGCTGCGTTCATCACATCACCGCGCACCCACTCCTGCGAGGGATTGGCTGAGGTCGGCATATCTCCCCGCACCAATGCGCGCACGCGCCATCCCCGGCGCAACAGCATATCCATGGCATGTCCGCCAATGCCGCCCCGCGCGCCGAGAACCAGTGCCAATGGGTTGATCGTCTCTCTATTGCTGGTCACTGCTGAAACTCCAATCTGAATTGATTGCTGGAGTATGGGCGCATTATAAGCTATACGAAATTGTCTAAATCTGTTGAACGGCTATACGGAAATCAATGATCAGAGAGCGTGAGATCAGCTGGGATTATTACCGCACCTTTCTCAACGTGCTGCGAGATGGATCGCTTTCCGCCGCCGCCCGCGAGCTTGGCATTACCCAGCCGACGGTAGGCCGCCATATTGGCGCTCTGGAGGAGAGCATGGGGTTTCAGCTCTTCATCCGCTCGCCCCACGGGCTTGTCCCGACGGATGCCGCAATTGCCTTGAAACCCTATGCCGAAAACCTTGCCGCTACCGCCTCTGCCCTCATGCGCGCGGCTTCGGGTGAAGTTGGCAAGATCGAAGGAGCCGTGCGCATCAGCGCGTCCGACGTCATCGGCGTGGAAATCCTTCCGCCCATCATCGCCTCGCTTCAGGAACTGCATCCAAAGCTGGAAATCGAGTTGTCGCTTTCCGATACGCTGGAGGATTTGTTGCGCCGGGAAGCCGATATCGCGATCCGCATGACCGAGCCGGTGCAGGATGCCATCGTCATGCGCTATATCGGTAATTTCCGGGTGGGCTTTTATGCCAACAGCGACTACCTCCAGAAAATGGGCACACCGCTGTCCAACGACGACCTTATCAACCACCGCCTCATCGGCTTCGACCGAAAGACCCCTTTCATAAGATCCATCCTTCAGCGGATGCGAAAAGACAATCCCAGCATTCCCGACGCCGAAAACATCCCCTTCGCCATCCGCGCCGACAGCAACCTCGCACAGCTGTCCATGATACGGGCCGGTGCAGGTGTCGGCCTATGCCAAGTCGGCCTCGCCAGCCGCGACGCGACCCTCACCCATCTCCTTCCGGAACTGGAAATACCGCTGCATACATGGGTGGCCATGCACGAAAACCTGCGAACCTCCCCCCGCTGCCGCGCCGTCTTCAACGCGCTGGTTGATGGGTTGAAGGGGTTTTTGAAAACGACGGACCCAGATGCAATCGCCAGCAAGAGGTGACGGTGGCGCGATCAGATGGCATTGCGGCTGGGTTGCGGTTCCTCAAAACTGTCCACCACCTCAGCCTCCGGCCTGTCACCGCCCTGGCTGTGTTCCTCATGCCAGCGGCCTACTTCATCCTGGTAGTTGATTTCCGTGTCTTCGTCGCCAACCTGTTGTTCCGCAGCGGCGATTCGAGCGGCCTGGACGGCGTCGGAATGGGTGGGGAATGCTTCGGAATAGGCGCCGTTCATACGGTAGGCCCAGCCACCATCATGCTCCACAATCTCATACACCACTTTGGTCATGCACACTTCCTCCTATAGAGTGAAGGAGCGTGGCAACCTTTGCCGCAAACGCGCATTTGAAGGACTAGATTGCGGCATTGTCGCCATGTCCTTGGACGCTACTATCCTACCAAAATGCCCAATGTGCAAATCCCGCATGTTGTCGCAACCTCAGTCAATACAAAGCTCACGATGACGGAAGGGCGAATATGTCAATTGCGACCACGCTTAAACAGGAGCGCATGCTGCTTGCCGCGGTGCCCTGCGCCGTTGCGGCCTATCTTGCCGAACATGCTGTCATGGAACAGGGCAAGGTGCTGTCCTTCGTGGTTGCGGCAGCGCTGATCGGCGTCATCATTCTGGTGTCGATGCGCGTGGCGCATCATGCGGAAATCCTGGCGGCCAAGGTTGGCGATCCCTATGGCACGATGATCCTCACGCTTTCCGCCGTTGCCGTGGAAGTGCTTATCCTAGCCATCATCATGCAGGAATCCACCTCGCCTACCCTTGTGCGAGACACGATCTATTCCGCCGTCATGATCGACATCAACGGCATTCTGGGCATCGCCGCGCTGCTCGGCGGGCTTCGCCATGGCGAACAACCTTATAATGACGATTCCGCTCGCACCTATGTGGTGATGATCCTGACCGCCATGGGCATATCCATGATCGTGCCGGAATTCATTCCGGAAGCTAAATGGCACTATTATTCCATTTTCACCATCGGGGCGATGATTGCTCTCTATGCCCTGTTCTTGAAAATGCAGGTCGGGCCGCACAGCTACTTTTTCAGCTACCGCTACCCGCGCACGGAACGCAAGAAGAGCGCCGCCGAGCAGCAGGCCGAAGCGGAGGAGGAAGAAGACGAGGGCCCGGCATCCTATTCCATCGCCATCATCCTCATCGGCGTCGTCATCATTGGCGCGCTGGCGGAATTCATGTCGGCATTTCTCAGCAATGGGCTGGAAGGCAGCGGCGCGCCCGTTGCGCTGATGGCTGTCGTCGTCGCCACCATCTCCGCCGCACCGGAGATCATGACCGCCATGCGCTCGGCTCTGCGCAACCGTATGCAGTCGGTGGTCAACATCGCCATGGGCGCGTCGCTCTCCACCGTCATTCTCACCGTGCCGGTCATGGAGGCCATAGCGCTCTACACCGGTCAGCCCTTCATAATGGCCATGACCCCGGTGCAGACGGTTATGGTGTTCATCACGCTGTTTGCGGCGGCGATCAATCTTAATGATGGAGAAACGAATGCCATCGAGGGGATGACGCATTTCATCCTGTTTGCAACGTTTGTGATGTTGTTATTTCTGGGGCTATGAAACAAAAAAGCCCGGCATCGCTGCCGGGCTTTTTCACAGAACATTCAATGCTTAACGGCAATTTGCGCAGAAGCGCTGGATGCGGTTGCAGGCTTCTTCGAGAAGCTTTTCCGATGTCGCGTAGGAGATGCGGAAATTGGGGCCGAGGCCGAATGCAGAACCGTGAACGACGGCCACGCCTTCCGTTTCCAGAAGCTCGGTCACGAAGTCCTCATCGGTCTCGATGACCTTGCCCGAAGGTGCGGTCTTGCCGATCAAGCCTGCACAGGATGGATAGACGTAGAAGGCACCTTCCGGCGTCGGGCAATTGATGCCCTTGGCCTGGTTCAGCATCGACACGACGAGATCACGACGGCCTTCGAAGATTTTCTTGTTTTCAGGAATGAAGTCTTGCGTGCCGTTCAGCGCCTCCACCGCCGCCCACTGCGCGATGGAGGTCGCGCCGGAGGTCTGCTGACCCTGGATCATGTCCATGGCCTTGATGAGCGAGAGCGGGCCAGCTGCGTAGCCGATACGCCAGCCGGTCATGGCATAGGCCTTGGAAACGCCGTTCATGGTCAGCGTGCGGTCATAGAGCGAAGGCTCCACTTCCACAGGCGTCACGAACTTGAAGTCGCCATAGGTCAGGTGCTCATACATGTCGTCGGTCAGAACCCAGACATGCGGGTGCTTGACCAGAACGTCGGTCAGCGCCTTCAACTCATCGTGGCTGTAAGCAGCGCCCGATGGGTTGGACGGCGAGTTAAACAGGAACCACTTGGTCTTCGGCGTGATTGCCTTTTCCAGCGCTTCTGCCGTCAGCTTGAAATTGCCTTCTAACGTGGTCTGAACGAACACCGGTGTGCCGCCGCAGATCGACACCATTTCCGGGTAGCTGACCCAGTAAGGCGTTGGAATAACCACTTCATCGCCGGGGTTAAGCGTCGCCATGAAGGCGTTGAAAAGAATCTGCTTTCCACCGGTGCCGACAATCGTCTGCTCCGGCTTGTAATCCAGACCGTTTTCGCGCTTGAACTTTTCGGCAATTGCCTTGCGCAGTTCGGGGATGCCCGAAACCGGCGTGTATTTCGTTTTGCCGGCGTTAATCGCGGCAATGGCTGCTTCCTTGATATTGTCAGGAGTATCGAAATCCGGCTCGCCTGCGCCAAGGCCAATCACATCGCGACCCTGAGCCTGCAATTCACGGGCTTTCTGGGAAACGGCGATGGTGGCGGACGGCTTTACGCGGGAGAGAATGTCGGCAAGGAAGGCCATTTTTATCGGTCCTATTGAAGTTGACATCGGCAGAAGTTTGCGACGGTCGCCCTCTGCGGCAAGTGGTATGTCGAAAGACGCCCGCTGTTTCAAGAGCAAAAGCCGGCAAAACGTTACCCCCGCAGCAATTACCGCCAAACTATGCGCCTTTGAACGCCGATAGGCGGGAAACGACGGGACTTCAGGCTATTTTAACTTTTGCTTAACTGGCGCGTAACGCTTTCCATGCTATGATCGCACGGTTGAAATGATTTTCCGGATAAGACGCCGTGGCACCGAAAAGCATTTTCTCAAATCTTGCGCGCGAAACCGATGGTTCCTGGTCCACGACCTATGCGCCCTTCACCCTCAAATCCGCACTTCAGCCGATTTTCCGCCGCCTGTCAGATGGGCGTTTCGATATCGATTCCTTCGAAGGTCTCGTACGACCCTATCAGGGCACGGACCTAGTGCCGCCGGCGCAGCTCTTCGCGCAGGTGCATCCCGACGATATCGAAGCCATCGACAGCATTTTGCGCACCATCCACATTCTCAACACCGGCGCGCTGGAACGCTCCCGCGCCCGCATCTTCGTCAACTTCCATCCCGGTCTGTTTCGCACACCGGCCAAGATGCGGCAGGAAGTCGAGCGCATGCGCCTGTCTGCACATGAGGCAGGCATGTCGCCGGATCGGATCGTCTGCGAAGTCGCAGACAATCAGGGCTCCGAAACACGCCTCGTCGCCGACTTTGCCGAGCATATGCGTGCCATGGGCTTTCGCGTCGCCATTGCCGATTATGGCGCGGGCGATTCCGATATAGAGCGCGTGAAGCTGATCAAGCCAGATTACGTCAAGTTCGAAGCCGCATGGGCACGCCATTTCATGCGCAATTCCGCCGGTGCCGCCCTGCTGCGCGTCATCGTCCAGCAATTCGCCAGCGAGGGCATCGAGCCGATCTTCGAAGCGCTGGAGGATGAGCGCGAGATCGAACTCTGCCTCGACCTCGGCGTCTCCCTGATGCAGGGCTATGCGCTCGCACGACCGGAACTCGCACCCACCACCTTCAATGAGCGCTTTCCAGAGCTGCTGGGTAGCACCCGAGCTGCCCTTTTCAGTGCTCCCTCGCCCCAACCTCCACGTCTTCATACGAGACCTGAACCGCGTGGCCCAAAGCCCGTGCGAACCTTCGGAAAACGCGGAATATGACGACTGTTTAACAGCTGTTAACCGCCGCCTTGATATCGCCACAATAAATACGCCGGACTGTCTGAATTCGGTCCACAAGCCGTCCACTTCGAAGCCAATTTTAAAGCATGTCGCGCAAATTTCAGCGGTGCGTTGCAATGCCGACATGCGAGCGAAGTAGACGCGCAAAAATGTGCACAAGGGACCGGAACAATGTTTCTCAATGATCGGAATTCGGCAGACCGGCTGAGAACGCAAAGAATGCTTTTTTCGCTGTGGATGGCACTGGCCGCTATTGTTGTTATTGTCACCATGGCAGCAGGACTTGCCACGACGTCCCACGCTGCGGAAATGGTCGATCCGATGACGACCTCATCTATCGCCTCTGCCCCGATCTCCAAGGCGTCCGACCGCATTTTCGTCATCGTGCTGCTGACGATGGGCTTCTTCACGCTCGCCGCAGGCGGCGTCGTTCTGACGATGACCACAATCCGTGAAAGCGCCAACCGAAAAAAGGTGCGTTGAAGCGAGGCAAGCTCAGATATGGGCCACCACTCAAATCACGAACGAAACAGAGTGAGCAAAGTCTGGGAACTGTTATTCGCAATCGAAAGCGATTGAGCACCAAGCTGCCGCTGGCTTTGCAGAGCACTCAGGCGGCTTGACTCCTCCTCCAAGTCGGCGTCGACCAAACGACTGACACCGCTTTTCAGGGAATCGCGAAGACTGCCGACGAAATCATCCTGAAGGTCGATTCGCATGCCCAGCGCGCCAATCTTAGCCGCGCTGTCCTGCATATCGCTCAGCATGTACTCTACCACAGACATCATATCGTCGATCTCTTGCTGGGTCGTCGTTTCGGTGAGACCGATCTCGACCTGTGGCAATGCTGGCGATCCGGTGTAGGTGGTCCCGGTTCCCTTCCCCTGAATCAGCATATAACCCGTGGAAAGTCCGAGATTCCAAGCGTACGTATCCGTAGTCAGGATACCGAATTCGCCATGGGTTTCCGATGAATCATCGATCAACGCATCAGAGTAAGGCCAGGCAGGAAAATCGATCTTATCGTACGTCATCGTCTGTAAGAAGACCGAGTCGTCATCGCCGCGCACAAATGAGCTCACGACCGTCGGATTACCAATCTGCATAGGATCTTCATCCGTATCGAATTTAAGCCAGTTTTCGCCGTTGAAACTTGCCCCACCGGCAACGGCGCGAAGCTGCTCCTTG
Source organism: Hyphomicrobiales bacterium (assembly GCA_900473205.1). GTDB lineage: Bacteria > Pseudomonadota > Alphaproteobacteria > Rhizobiales > Rhizobiaceae > Agrobacterium. The sequence continues at coordinate 148,034 of UCLB01000022.1, read as the reverse complement.
AGTTTGGTCAGCTCGTCATTAATCTTGAGCTTGTCGGCGCTGGGCTCCGATGCCAGAACGAGTTTGGCCTTGAATTCCGACACCAGCTCGATGGCAGACTCCATCCCCGCATAGGCAACATCGGTTTTTGCCGCACCGACGCCCATCGCGTCCTGTACCGCTGAAAGTGCTGTTTCGTCTGAGCGCATGGTTGTGGCAATCGACCAGTATGCCACGTCATCAGACGCCTGCTGAACACGATAGCCCGTTGAAATATTTGTCTGCGTGGTCGCGAGATCGGCGTTAATCTTTCGCAACGTCGAAAGGGCAGCCATCGCTGATGAATTGGTTAAAATACTCGTCATAACAAACCTGCACGCCCTAAAAATACGAGTAAATACTGCCGGGGAATGCTGAATAGAGGATTAAAAATTCTACTATAAAAATAGGTATGATAAGATTCTCCCGTTATAATTTTAATACTCGCTTTAATAGGAATCTATCTATCGGTAGAAATTCGAAATAGGACATAATGTGCAGCGTTAAGGGGAAAATATTATGAATGGACCGCTACGGTCCCATTAGGACCATGCCTTGCTGCTTGTGTGCTTAATTGGTAGAGCACCGCCAAACCCGGCATCAAGCCATATTCAAAACATCGACGTTCACGGTGGCGGGGCCGTTCTTTTCTGGTGACCCATGACGCGTATTCAGGCCAATCTCGTTCTCTTGCTCGCCGCAGCTATCTGGGGTGGTGGTTTCGTGGCGCAATCGACCGCCATGGCAAGCATAGGCCCGTTCTGGTTCGTCGGCCTGCGCTTTGCAATCGCCGCGCTGGCTGTCCTGCCCTCCGCCATGATGGAAAGCCGCCGGATGAAGTCAGCCCCTACCGCTGGAGAGATGAAGACCTTCGTCTGGGTCGGACTTGCCCTTTTCATGGGCGCCACCACACAGCAGGTGGGACTGCTGACGACGAGTGTCACCAATTCCAGCTTTCTGACCGCGCTCTACGTCATCTTCGTCCCTGTCATCGCCGTCATCATTTATCGTCGCAATCCGCACTGGATTGTCTGGCCGGGCGCGCTGATGATGCTGACCGGCATCTTCCTTCTCTCTGGTGGAGCGATTTCCCGCCTGACGACGGGCGATATGCTGAGCATCACTTGCGCCGTTTTCTGGGCCATCCAGATCACGCTTGCTGGCCGTTTCGTCATGCAGAGCAACAGGCCGCTGGCGCTCTCCTGCACGCAGTTTGCGGTCTGCGCCGGGCTCAGCATGCTGATCGGCGTTTTCGTGGAGCCGATCAACTATACCGCCATCGCCTCCTCGATCACCGAGATTCTCTATGTCGGGCTGGTGTCATCCGGGCTGGCATTCGTGTTGCAGGTTATCGGGCAGCGTTATACCACAGCGCCGCAGGCGGCGATCTTCCTGTCGTCGGAGGCCTTATTCGGGGCTCTTTTTGCTGCGATCTTTCTGCATGAAACAATTCCGACTGCCGGATATGTCGGTTGCGCGATCATTTTTGCCGCGATTTTGCTGGTTGAGCTGATCCCGGAGCTATCAAAACGACGAAATAGCCGTATGATGGCAGAAACATAAGCATTTCTGCGCTTTTCTATATTGAGTGAAAATTTACTCTTTTCGCGCGAAAATGAGCGCGAAATTTCATCGCCAGCGATGTTTTCGTTTCACAACTGCGAAAACAGACGAAAAATTCTGCCAGTCCTGACGTAAGCCGCATTTACAGCGGCTGGCGGGCTTTCTGCATGTCTAAAAACTTTCGCTTGCCAATTTTAAATAAACACAGCAATCTGTTGCGGTTCGGGCAAGTTGCGAGCATGGGAAGGCCTATAAAACAAGTGCTCCGGGGATAAAAAACTCCGGGCAGCGGGGACAAAATAACGTTGATCAGAACGTCAAAAGCTTTCCACGCGAAGGTCCATTTTCTCAATTATCAAAAACTGCCTGCCGTACGCCCTCACGGGCAAAACTGTAATGCTGCCTGGAGCTGAACACGGGCAGAGCGAAAAGGACCTGATGCATGGCCGAGACTGGCACCGTTAAATTCTTCAATACCGACAAGGGCTTCGGCTTCATCAAGCCAGACAATGGTGGCGCCGATATCTTTGTTCACATCTCTGCCGTACAGGCCTCCGGCCTGTCCGCACTCTCAGAAAACCAGAAAGTGAGCTTCGACACTGAACCGGATCGTCGCGGCAAAGGGCCGAAGGCAGTCAATCTTCAGATTGATGGCTGAACCCTAACGACTTTCTCTTCTAGTTGAAGCCCGGCAGGAATGCCGGGTTTTTTTGTCTGGGGCTGGAGCATATGACGATCACCGACGAACTGCTTGATCTGCTAAAACATGTTAGTGAGTTCGCGCTTCAAAACTGCATGATCCCAATTGCCGATGCAATTGCGCACTCGCAAGACATATCGCAGCTTGGTCCAGCAGTTCATGTCAAAGTCGTCGATATGCATTTTTGGGCAGTGCGATCCAGCCACTTAAAGGATCGAGATATAGAATGCCCGGGCCTAGCCGAGTTCATCGACAAGGTGAAAACCGCAGACAAGAACACTTCAATAAGCCAAATAATATTCCTGCTCGATAAGAAATACTATTTGCATACTTACACTCAAAACACTGCGGTTTTCGCGGCATTCCTGACTGACATCTCGAAGATTAGAAGGCGCGGCCCGCCATAACCCACCTTAGCGAGATAAGCTAGAAAGAATAAGGCGCTGATGCGATCCAGCGTCAGATCGACTTGTCCATATCACCCGCCGCTGCACCAGTCTGGTCCGCATAAATTCCCTGCAAATACGGGTTCGTCCTGCGCTCTTCGCCGATGCGGCCGCCGGGACCATGGCCGCAAATGAAGCCGATCTCATCACCCAGTGGCAGAACCTTGTCACGGATGGAGGCTAGAAGCTGTGCGTGGTTGCCGCCGGGAAGATCGGTGCGACCGATGGAGCCGGAAAACAGCACGTCGCCGACATGGGCAAAAGCCTGTTCGCGGTTGTAATAGATGACATGGCCAGGCGCATGGCCGGGGCAATGGTAGACTTCGAAGCGATGCTCGCCGAAGGAGACTGTGTCGCCATCGTTTAACCAGCGATCAGGCAGCACGTTTTGCAGGCCGGTGATGCCGTATTTCTGCGCCTGCGTTTCAATGCGCTCAAGCAGCGGCTTGTCATCCTCATGCGGGCCAATGATGGGCAGCGACAGTTTTTCTTTCAGTTCCTTGGCGCCGCCTGCATGGTCGAGATGCCCATGCGTCAGCCAGATTTCCTTCAGCGTAATGCCGTTTTCGGCCACGGTCTGGACGATGACATCCACATCCCCGCCGGGATCGACAATCACGCCTTCTTTGGTGTCTTCATCGAAGAGAATGGTGCAGTTCTGCTGAAATGGCGTCACGGGAATAATGCCTGCCTGTAACTTGCCCATGGTCTCTCCTTTTCACAAAAACAGGGCCTTTCTATAGACCGGCAGATCGGGCCGCACAATAAAACTCCAGAGATTATCGAACGCCTTAAAGTCTTTGAAAGGTCAGAGCTTTGGCTGTTGGAACGGTGCGGCTTAAACTTTAGCAATCACGAAAACGGGAACAGACCTGTAACTCATGCGTTCTTGGACCAGTCTTCAAAGGAGCGAGACAATGAACAAGAAGCTGAAACTTATGATCGCTGGCGGCGCACTTACGCTGCTTGCTGGATATGCGAATGCGGCAATGGTTGCCACCACGGCCTCCGATATCTCTGTGCGGTCGGGTCCAGGCGAAGATTACCCAGAAGTCGGTCTGGCAACACGCGGCAGTGACGCGGTTCTGGACGGATGTCTGGACGGTAGCGCATGGTGCCGCATTGAGGTGAACGGCCTTCGCGGCTGGGCCAATGCCGATTACCTGAATGTCATGTATGAAGGTTCGCCGGTCATTCTCCACGAACGTCGTGCCGACATCAACGTGCCGGTCGTCACCTATGAAAAGACGTCCAGCGTTCAGGCCGAACCGAACCCCGGTGACCCGAACCTTGGCCGTGTCGGTGAGGTGAACCCACCAGAAAACGTCATCACCTATATCGACAAGCACCCGGCACGCGTCGTTCGCGTCGAAGGTGACGTCGCCATCGGTGAGACCCTTCCCGAAAGCGCGGAACTGGTGACGATCCCCGACTATGAATACAGCTATGTGCGCGTTAACGACCGCCGCGTTCTGGTAGAACCAAGCACACGCCGCATCGTCTACGTTTACGAGTAAACGAGACAGCTAGAATCGATATGAAAAGAGCGCGGCCAGTCCGCGCTCTTTTTGCGTTTACGACCATGAAAACCGCATAATATCGTTGATGTTCAACCAGCGGCATATTATCGAACGCAACAGAAAATGATTGCGGGCATCCTCCCGGCATCGCGGATTTTCGGATAGTCTGCACCACGTCGCTCCAGACCGGGTCCGGTTTTGACGACAGAACGTTCGAAAACGAGGAAATCCACCGCTTAGCCGGTTTAATACAAGGCGGCGCGGTGGCGGTTGATAACGATAAGAAGGAACGACAGTGCCTGCCCAGTCGATGAAAAAGGCCGCCGTCAAACAAACCCCAGCGCTTCCGCATGTCGATGATGGCAAGATTGACTTCGATACGATCGAGGCATTCTTCTTCGCCTATCGGGATTTCGTGTCAGACCCCGACGTCATTCTCTCCAAGTTAGATTATGGCCGCGCACACCACCGCGTGGTCTATTTCGTCTGCCGTCAACCGGGCATGACGGTCGCCGATCTTCTGGACACGTTGCAGATCACCAAGCAGAGCCTTGCGCGGGTGTTGAAGCAGCTGATCGATGACGGTTATATTCGCCAGATGGCCGGGCCGGAAGATCGCCGCCAGCGCAGGCTCTACCCGACATTGACAGGCCGTGAACTGGCGCTGGCGCTGAGCGATCCGCAATCGCGACGCATCGACCGGGCGCTGGAGGCCATGCAGCCGGAAGCCCGCGCCTGCGTGCGGGAATTTCTGGCCCGCATGCGTGACCCGATCACGGACGGCCAAAAAACGGACACGCCCTCGATTGAGGGGAAGGAGTGATCATGCCAAGCGGTGCACCGAAACAGCCACTGGCGGAAGACGACGCCCCTCACCTGCTGATCGTTGATGATGACGCGCGTATCCGCGATCTGCTCCAACGCTTTCTCGGTGACAAGGGTTATCGCATCACCGCCGCTGCCGATGCGGCAGAAGCGCGCCGCAAGATGCTGGGCATCCGCTTCGATCTCCTCATTCTCGATGTGATGATGCCCGGCGAAAACGGCCTATCGCTGACGCGGTCGCTCAACGAAAACAAGTCGGTACCGGTCATCCTTCTGACCGCCCGCTCGGAAGCGGACGCCCGCATTGCCGGACTGGAGGCAGGTGCGGATGATTATCTGCCCAAGCCTTTCGACCCTCGGGAACTGGTGCTGCGCATCAACAACATTCTGCGGCGCAACGCATCGCCCGATACGCCGAAGATCGAGCAGATCATTTTCGGGCCGTACAATTTCTCGGTTCCGCGCAAGGAGTTGCGGCGCGGTGCGGAAGTCATTCGCCTGACGGATCGCGAGCAGGACATTATGCTGCTCTTTGCCCTGCGCGCCGGTGAAACCATTCCGCGCCACGAACTGGTGGATGCGGATGCCGATGTGGGTGAACGGACCATCGACGTGCAGATCAACCGGCTGCGTCGCAAGATCGAAGACGACCCAGCAAACCCGGTTTACTTGCAGACCGTGCGCGGCATCGGATACCGTCTGAGCGTCGATTAAAGCGTGTGCGCAGCGCACGCGGATTGGAATAGGCGAAAAAATGGCAAGCCTTGATTTCCTCAATGCCGCGAGAAACAGCGCGCCTGCCCGCGCCTGGCGGTTTTCCGTGCGCTGGCTTCGCCACTGGCTGCCGACTGGCCTCTACACGCGCTCGCTGCTCATCATCATTCTGCCGATGGTGCTGTTGCAGGTGGTCGTCGCCGCCGTCTTCATGGAACGCCACTGGCAAATGGTGACGGAACGGCTTTCAGCCGCCGTGACCCGAGATATCGCCGCCGTCATCCAATTGCTGGAAACCGACCCGGAAGAAGACGATTATCAGCGCGTCATCCGCATCGCCCGCGAGCGTCTTGACCTCAGCATCTATATCGAGCCGAAAACGCCGCTACCGGAGCCCCGCGCCCAGCCGTTGTTCTCCATCCTCGACACCATCCTGTCTGATCAGATTCAGCAGCAGATCGGCAAGCCGTTCTGGCTGGATACGTTCGGCAATGGTGCACTGGTGGAAATCCGCATTCAGCTGGCCGACAAGACGCTGCGCGTCTTTACCCGTCGCAGCCAGGCCTATGCCTCCAACACCCATATCTTCCTGGTCTGGATGGGCGGCGCGTCGCTGGTGCTGCTTGGAATATCCATTCTCTTTTTGCGCGGGCAGATCAGGCCCATTCTGGCGCTGGCGAAGGCGGCGGAAAGCTTCGGTCGCGGCCAGAAGATAACCGCCTACTCCCCGCGAGGAGCCGATGAGGTCCGCCGTGCCGGTCTCGCCTTCATTCTGATGCGGGAGCGGATAGAACGGCAGATGGAACAGCGCACTGCCATGCTGAACGGTGTCAGCCACGATCTGCGCACGATCCTGACCCGCTTCAAGCTTCAGCTGGCGCTGGCGGGCGACAATCCGGATTTGGAAGGCTTGGACAAGGACGTGGACGACATGCAGTCCATGCTGGAGGCCTATCTCGCCTTTGCGCGTGATGATGCCGAAGAAAGCGTCGGAACGCTGGAACTCACGCCCCTGTTTGACCGCTTCTCCAGCGATTTCCAGATGTGCGGCAAAAGCTTCAGTTACAAGCTGAACGGCGTCACGGAGCTTTCGGTACGGCCTAATGCTTTCGCACGCCTGATCGGCAATCTGGCCGCGAATGCCCATCGCTATGCCAGCACGCTCAACGTGGAAGCGCATCAAGCGCCAAGGTCTATCATGCTGACATTCGATGACGATGGCCCGGGCATACCGGAGCAATCCCGCGAGGACGTTTTCAAACCGTTCTATCGTCTGGACGAGGCGCGCAATCTCAACGCATCCGGCACCGGGCTTGGCCTTTCCATCGTCCGGGATATTGCGAGAAGCCACGGCGGAGATGTGACGCTGGATGACAGCCCGCTGGGCGGCTTGCGTGTGATCGTGAAAATCCCGGCCTAGCGGACGGGAGCGCGCTTAAGAAATTCGCGTCAGCACATCCTCTCGCCATTGGGAACAGCCTGTTCCACGGCGGCGAGAACGATGGCACCCTCCTTGTCGGCAAAGCCGAGCGTCAGGACTTCGGAGCGGAACGGGCCGATCTGGCGGGGTGGAAAGTTGACGACGCCAAGCACCTGCCGTCCGACCAGCGTTTCCAGCGTGTAATGCGCGGTGATCTGGGCGGAGGATTTTTTGATTCCGATCTCCGGTCCGAAATCGATCTTGATCTTGAATGCGGGCTTTCGCGCTTCTGGAAAAGGTTCAGCCTCAATGATGGTGCCGACACGAATATCGACCTTTTCGAAATCGCCGTAGCTGATCTCTTCACTCATCATCCAGTCTCCTTACGCAAAGCATAGAACTGCCAAACCCTCAAAGGGCATCGCACTCTTCTTACACAGCCAGTTCTTCCGCACGCTTTTTCGCGGCGGCTATCGCCTTGTCGAATAGCGGCTGCATGCCCTCGTCTGCCATCAGAACGGATAACGCCGCTGCGGTGGTGCCGCCGGGCGAAGTCACATTCTTGCGCAGGCGCGAGGCCTCTTCGGGGGACTGGTGAAGCAATTCACCAGCCCCCGCGACGGTTTCCCGAGCAAGACGCATGGCGAGGTCCGCCGGCAGACCGGCTTTACGGCCTGCCTCCGCCATGCACTCCACGAGATAAAAGACGTAAGCCGGACCGCTGCCGGAAACGGCGGTCACGGCATCGATATCCGCTTCCGTCGCCACCCATTCCACCGGGCCGCTGACTTTCAAAAGGGTTTCCACCAGCAAGCGCTGCTGCTCGGTGACGGCTTCGTTCGCATAGGCCCCCGTCACACCACGCCCGACCATGGCAGGCGTATTCGGCATGGCACGAATGGCGGCAGATTTTCCGATAAGGGCCTCGATCCCGGAGAGCGTTTTGCCCGCCGCAATCGAAACGACCACGGTCTGAGGCCCAACGATTGGCTTTAGTGGCGGCAGCACGGCATCCATCATTTGTGGCTTGATGGCCAGAAACAGGATGCCGGCTGTCTTATCCGTCGGCGCTTGCGTCAGATGCGTCGCACCGGATTCGCGGATCAGGCCCATCATCGCATCGGAGGGGCCGGGATCGACAACGATGATCGAAGACCCCGTGACACCCTTTTTCAACCAGCCCGAAAGCAGAGCGCCGCCCATATTGCCGGCGCCGATGAGAACGAGTGGACCCGATGCGAGCGATACCATGGCTTTAGGCTTCTCCAACCGTTTCGAACAATGCGGCTTCCATGGCAGCCTTGGCTTCCATACCGGACCAGACGACGAACTGGAATGCCTGGAAATACTGCTCGCAGGCTTCGAGCGCACTGGACAGAAGAACCTCGACCTGCTGGTTCGTTGGTTCTGCACCGCCCGCCAGCAACAAAGACTGGCGGAAGATAATGACGTCTTCCTGACGCCACAGATCGAAGTGACCCATCAGCGTCTGGCCATTGACCTGCGCCAGAAGACGGATGACTTCGTTGACCCTGTGATCGGCAATCTTGATATCGAAAGCGCAGGCAAGATGCAGCGCTTCGAACTGTTCCATCCATGAAAACGAAACATGATAATCCGCCCAACGGCCTTCGACCGTCATGGCAATTTCATCTTCGCCGGAGCGTTCGAACGACCAGTCGTTGGACGCGGCAACGAACTCGATCATATCGACCGGGTTGGAGTAACGCTCGACTTCAAATTCCATTAGGCTCATACGGCACCTTCTCAGCCGGAAATGAATGTTTTGTCTCGCACGCAAAGGCACAAAAACGCACACACAAATGCCGGGTTACAACAGTTTGGGATGATGCCCGACGCCGCCAGAATAACGCAGTTAACCTGTCTGGAGCTTACCGAGTACATTACGAATCATCATTTAAAATCAGTGTATAACGAGCGAGTCCGCGCGCCACCCCCAGCTTGGGGATTTTGCAATCAGAACTGTGTATATCTCCTCGTACAAAACCTCAGTTGTGAGTCATAACTGACTCTGCCAATTGCGTTTTTCGGGTGTTTCCACAGACGTTAAAAAAAACTGAATGAAATCGCTTGCTTACCCCTGCCGAATCCCCACTGCGGTGCAAACTGCTTCGAAATGACACAAAAACGAAAAATGCCGGACCTTGGGGAAGGCCCGGCATCAGAATCAAAGGGGTTGTTTGCGCTTTACGAAGCGGTCGCGGAGAGCTTTGCTTCCAGCGCATCGAGGCGCGCACGCAGCGCATCGTTTTCATCGCGGGCCTGAATGGCCATTTCGCGCACGGCTTCGAATTCCTCGCGCTTGACCAGATCGAGGCTGTTCAGCCACCGCTCCGCCTGCGCGTGAAATGCCTGCTCCACTTCCTTGCGCATACCTTGGGCTGCGCCCGCCGCATCCGTCATCAGCTTTGCGAATTCATCGAAAATACGGTTGGTTCCTGTCGTACTCATGGGGCGATGTCCTCGTCAGTATCAGGAAAGGCCGTTCGCCCTTCCGGTCCATATCTTTCAGGTAGGCACTCGCTTGCGACGTTGCAAGCAAAATAAGGAACCACCCCTCACAGCCACTCAGTTTAACGCTGTCACGATGGTGCCGAAGAATCGCCTTGACCGCACCCTTTTCAGTCGCCATTTTCCCGCTCCGGGAAAAGAATGATTGAGATATCCGTTTCTTGAAGTGAGCCCTCTGAAGTTCCTTGCCCTTAACGCAATGACAATGGAATACGCGATTTGTTTGGACCCCTCGCCCAGTTTTCGATCATGCCCTTCCCGAACATCGATCCGGTGGCATTCAACCTGGGCCCGCTGCCCATCCATTGGTACGGTATCGCCTATGTCTTCGGCATCATGCTGGGCTGGTATTATGCCCGCAGCCTAAGCATTGCCGACCGCTTGTGGCCGCATGAGAAATCGCCCGTAACGCCTGTTCATCTCGATGATTTCATCGTCTGGGCAGCCGCAGGCATCGTGCTGGGCGGACGCATTGGCTATATCCTGTTTTACGATATGGCAGCGGTGGTCGAAAACCCGATCCGCGCATTGCAGATCTGGAATGGCGGCATGTCGTTCCATGGCGGGCTGATCGGCACGACGCTGGCGATGATCCTGTTTGCGCGCCGCAACGGTATTCCGGTCTGGAGCATGTTCGACATCATCGCAGCTGTCGCCCCGCTCGGCCTGTTCTTCGGCCGCATCGCCAATTTCATCAATGGTGAATTGTGGGGCCGCTTGACGGATGTGCCTTGGGCGGTGGTTTTCCCGACGGGCGGTCCTTTTGCGCGCCATCCCAGCCAGCTTTATGAAGCAGGTCTCGAAGGCATCGTATTGCTGATCGTGCTTGCCATTCTTATCTATGGTTTCAAGGCGCTGAAAAGTCCCGGCACCGTGACTGGCGTTTTTGTATGCGGCTATGCGCTTTCCCGAATCTTCGTGGAATTCTTCCGCGAGCCGGATGCGCAGATCGGCTATCTTGCAGGAAATTGGCTGACCATGGGCATGGTACTCTCGACACCCATGTTCCTTCTCGGCGTTTGGGCCGTTCTACGCGCGCGCCGCGCGGTGGCAACAGAGACAACCGGATAACACACCATGCCGACACCGCTCGCACGCCGCATCAAATCGCTGATCCGTCTCAACGGCCCCATGAGCGTGACCGACTTCTTCTCGCTGTGCCTGGCGGACCCTGAACACGGCTATTACAAGACCCGTCAGCCCTTTGGCCGCACGGGCGATTTCGTGACCGCGCCGGAAGTCAGCCAGTTGTTCGGTGAAATGCTTGGCGTCTTCATCGTTCACGCGTGGCAGCGCCACGGTACACTGGCCAATGCCCGTCTGGTGGAAATCGGCCCCGGTCGCGGCACGATGATGGCGGATATGCTGCGGGTCATCCAGCGCATCGCCCCGCCGCTCTACGAAACCATGAGCGTGCATCTGGTGGAAACCAGCCCGCGTCTGACCGAGACACAACAGACGACGCTTGCCAGCCATGGGACCAAGATTTCCTGGCATGAAAGCTTCGAGGATGTTCCACCCGGCTTCCTGCTCATTGCTGCCAATGAACTGTTCGACGCCATTCCCATCCGCCAGTTCGTCAAAACGCCACAGGGTTTTCGCGAGCGCGCCGTGGCGCTCGATGCGCAGGATGAACTCGTCTTCACAACAGGCCTTGCCAGCGTCGATCCCGACCTTCTGCCGCCCTTCCCCGAGCGTCAGCCGATCGGTGCGATCTTCGAATATTCCCCTGCCCGCGAAGCCGTGATGGCGGCGATGGCCCAGAAACTGAAAATCCAGGGCGGTACGGCCCTCATCATCGATTATGGCCACATCGTTTCCGGCTTCGGCGATACGTTGCAGGCGCTGCGCATGCACGAATTCGACCCGGTTCTGGCGCATCCGGGCGAAGCGGATTTGACCAGCCATGTGGATTTCGAAAGCCTCGTCAAAACCGCTGAAAGCAACGGCATCCACATCAATGGCTGCCTGCCGCAGGGCGACTTTTTGTATGGCTTGGGCTTGAGGGAACGCGCACAAGCATTGGCCGCGAACGCAACGCCGGACCAGACGCTGGAGATTGCCGAAGCCGTCAACCGGCTGGCGGGTGAAGGCGTGGGCAAGATGGGCGAGCTTTTCAAGGTGCTGGCCGTGTCCAGCACGCCCGTGCATCTGCTGCCGTTCCGCGCACTGGATTGACAGCGGCACCGGGCTTGGGCCAACATCGCGCCAATTCGAAGCAGTAACAAACTGCCGCCTGCATCCCATGTGATGCGCTTCACCGGAAACACTCGCTCGCGAATATTCGTTTCAAATCAGCGACATCGCCAAGGATTGACACCGTAATGCAGGACGAAACTCTGCCGCTTCCCCTTCAAAGCCCTCTGCTCGCCTCCGCCACCGGCAAACATATCCGCCATGGCTTCTTCACCCGTCATGGCGGTGTCTCGGAAGGCATTTATCGTGGGCTCAATGTTGGTCTGGGCTCTCAGGATGAGCGCGACGCGGTTCTCGAAAACAGAAAACGCGTGGCGCAATGGTTTGATCTGCCGTTGGAAAAACTCGCAACCGTCCATCAAGTCCATTCACCCGACGTCGTCGTGGTGGATGGCACTTATGAAGGCGACCGCCCGCAGGCCGATGCCATGGTGACGGCAACGCCCGGCGTCGTCATCGGCGTGCTGAGCGCCGATTGCGGGCCGATCCTGTTTGCGGATGCGCAGGCGGGCGTGGTGGGTGCAGCCCACGCAGGCTGGAAGGGTGCCGTGTCAGGCGTTCTGGAAAACACCATCGAAGCCATGATCGCCCTCGGTGCAAAGCGGGAGCGCATCGTCGCGGCTCTCGGCCCGTCCATCTGCCAGGAAAATTACGAGGTCGGGCCGGAGCGCGTGGAAAGCCTGAAAGACATGAACCCCGCCCACGCGGATTATTTATCGCCATCGCCGAATGCTGGTCATGCCTTTTTCGATCTCAAACAGCTGACCGTGGACCGCCTGATCGCCGCTGGCGTGCAGGCAGAAAACCTCGGGCTCTGCACCTATCCCGATGACGACCGCTTTTATTCTTTCCGTCGGACGACACATCGTTCGGAACCGGATTACGGGCGGCAGATTTCAGCAATAGCAATTCTGGAGAACTAATATGGCCTTGCACTTCGACACTGCCGAATTCGAGGCACGCCGCACCCGCCTGATGGACAAGATGGCGGAAGAAAAGCTTGATGCGATGCTGCTGTTTGCGCAGGAAAGCATGTACTGGCTGACGGGCTACGACACATTCGGCTACTGCTTTTTCCAGACGCTGATCGTCAAGGCCGATGGCACCATGACGCTTCTGACGCGCTCTGCCGATCTGCGTCAGGCCCGCCAGACCTCCATCATCGAAGACATCGTCATCTGGGTGGATCGTCTCAACGCGGACCCGACCCTCGACCTCAAAAACCTTTTGAGCGAGATGGACCTGCTGGGTTGCCGCATCGGCATCGAATTCGACACCCACGGCATGACCGGGCGCGTCGCTCGTCTTCTCGACAACCAATTGGCCAGCTTCGGCCAGATCATCGACGCATCGAGCCTCGTCAGCACGCTGCGCCTCGTCAAGAGCCCTGCCGAAGTGGCCCATGCCAAGCGTGCGGGTGAGCTGGCGGATGACGCATTGGATGCAGCGCTGAAGATCGTGGCACCGGGCGCCGATGAGGCGGACATCCTCGCTGCCATGCAGGGTGCCGTCTTTGCAGGCGGCGGCGACTATCCGGCCAATGAATTCATCATCGGCTCCGGCCCGGATGCGCTGCTCTGCCGTTACAAGGCCGGTCGCCGCAAGCTGGATGAGAAGGATCAGTTGACACTCGAATGGGCTGGCGTCAGCGCGCACTATCATGCCGCCATGATGCGAACCATAGTCATTGGCGAGCCGGAGTTTCGTCAGAAAGAACTCTATAATGCCTGTGCAGAGAACATCCGCGCGATCGAAGAGGTTCTTCGGCCCGGCAACACGTTTGGCGACGTCTTCGACGTGCACGCCCGCATCATGGATGAGCGCGGCCTGACGCGTCACCGTCTCAATGCCTGCGGTTATTCGCTCGGCGCGCGCTTCTCGCCGTCCTGGATGGAGCATCAGATGTTCTATGCGGGCAATACGCAGGAAATCCTGCCCAATATGACGCTCTTCGTCCACATGATCATCATGGACAGTGACTCAGGCCTCGCCATGACACTGGGGCAGACCTATCTGACCACGGAAGGCGCCCCGGAATCGCTCTCGCGCCACAGCCTGGATTTGCTGACGGTTTAATCTCGATTTGACTCCCAGCGAAGTCGAACCGTACATTGCGCCAAAATGACGGTTCGGCGGGAGACATCATGAAGGGACATCTGGCATGCGGCGGCTAGGGTTGGTTATTGCAATCCCAAGCCTTACCCTCACCCTATCGGCCTGCAACACGACGGATACGCTGACGCCGCTGGTCGATGTCGGCCATGGCAACACGCAATCAACCCCGGTCAATCAAGGCGATCTCGACCAGATGGCCGCAGCAGCCGATCGCTCTCCATCAGGCGTGTCCTCGCAGGTTCCGGCCTACGCACCGCAAAACATCCGGCAGGCTCAGGCGCAAGCACTGACAAGCGGCGCACAATACGGCCAGCCCGTCGCCTCGCAGCAGACAGCGCCCGCACAGCCTCGGACCCAGACGGCATCCCTGCCCTCTGCTTCCGCCACTGGCACGATCCGGTTTTTGCCCATCATCGGCGCACCCGTTCAGGCCGTAACACCTCTGTCGCGTCAGCTGGGTGCGGAAGCCCAGGCGAAGGGCCTGACGATCCGGCCCTCCACGGACACATCGGCTGAGAACATTCTGAAGGGCTATCTTTCCGCCTTTGCCGATGGCGGTAACGTGACCGTGGTCTATGTGTGGGATGTTCTTGATGCCAATGGCGCGCGGCTGCACCGTCTTCAGGGGCAGGAAACCGTGCCTGCCCGCGGCAGCGACCCATGGGCGGCCGTGACCGATACCACCATGCAGAAAATCGCCGCGAAGACACTGAACGATTATCAGTCATGGCGACAGGCCGGACATGGGTAATCAACTTTAAATAGTGGGAAACTTTTTTAGCAGTGGCCAAGTCACAAAGTTTTCACGAAAATCACGGGTAACTCCCTCTGACCTCTTGCATTCACGGGCAACACCGCTATTAAGGCGCCCATGGCAAAACGGCGTGTCCGACACCCTTTGGGTCGGGTATTCCTCCCCGTTGAACGACGCACAGACCCCAGGGAATGTTCTCTGTCGGGTCTCAAGCGATGGCATGGAAACAGGCGGCAACAATGAAGGTTTTCGCAGGCAATTCGAACCGGCATCTGGCCGAAGCGATCTGCAAGTATCTGAATGTCCCTCTTGGAAATGCCACTGTAAAGCGGTTTGCGGACCAGGAAATATTCGTCGAAATTTCTGAAAACGTGCGCGGCGAAGACGTTTTCGTCGTTCAGTCCACGTCTTTTCCGGCAAACGACCACCTGATGGAACTGCTGATCATGATCGACGCCATGCGTCGTTCCTCGGCAAAGCGCATTACGGCAGTTCTTCCCTATTTCGGTTATGCCCGCCAGGACCGCAAGGCCGGCCCCCGCACACCGATTTCCGCAAAGCTCGTCGCCAATCTCATCACCGAAGCCGGTGCCGACCGCGTTCTGACGCTCGACCTGCATGCGGGCCAGATTCAGGGCTTCTTCGATATTCCGACAGACAACCTCTTCGCAGCGCCCATCCTGGCGCGCGACGTAAAGGAACATTACGACACCAAGAACGTCATGGTCGTTTCGCCTGACGTCGGCGGCGTGGTGCGTGCTCGGTCGCTCGCAAAGCGTCTCGACTGTCTGCTTGCCATCGTCGACAAGCGCCGCGACCGTCCCGGTGAATCCGAAGTCATGAACGTCATCGGTGACGTAACCGGCAAGGACTGCCTGCTGATCGACGACATCGTCGATTCCGGCGGCACGCTGTGCAACGCGGCTGAGGCCCTGCTCAAGAACGGCGCAACCAGCGTCACCGCTTATATCACCCACGGCGTTCTCTCCGGTGGAGCCGTCGCCCGCGTCGCCTCCTCCAAGCTGCGCGAACTCGTCATCACCGACAGCATCCAGCCGACGACAGCCGTGCAGTCCGCGCACAACATCCGCGTCATCACCACGGCCACCCTGCTCGGCGAAGCAATCAACCGCACATCGATGGAACAGTCGGTTTCGGGCCTGTTCGACTAAGGCAACCGCCCTAACGCATGTCTTGTGAATTTGGGGCGGTACCGTTTACACGGTACCGCTCGAATTCGATGTGCCCACACGATTTTCGGTGGAGCGACGACCGTTATCATTCGCAATGAAACCTCTGGCCACCGCCACAGCTTTACGACCGCGCACCGTTGCCTTGCGTCCCCACATAAAAGCATCCCGCAAAAGCCTGTGACAGTCATGACAGACCGCTGAGAGCGTGAAGACCTCGCGGTGCTGACCGATGCCCAGCAGGCGATAGAGAAACAGCGTCGTCAGCGCTGCAAAAAGAACGGACATCACGACGTCGCTTAGGAAGTGACGGCCCGCCGCCATTCTCAACAGACCCATGTTGACGATGAGAAAGCTCGCGGTGCTGGCGCAGATGATCTTTCGGAGACGTGAAAGCTGCGGCCAGATCAACACGCAGAGCGGCAACACGAAACACGCCATCATCGCGGCCTCGCCGGAGGAAAAGGAACAATTCGAAACGCATTGATCCGACCATTGAAACGGAGGCGTGAATGTCTGGGAACCGCCGCACTCCATGACGCCATTGGGCCGCGCCCGTCCCAGATGCGTTTTCAGCGTCATGTTCACCAGAATTCCGGCGCACAGAAACATGGGCGACCAGAGAAACGCCCAGACACGCCATCCTGTTTTCTGTTCTGAAGCCAGTATCAGATTGCCGACAAAAACAAGGAAGGTGATGATGACGATGGTTCCGGTGGCATGGCGCAAGATGTTCCGCCACATTGGAAAAGGTTTCTCCACCCCGATCCAGGCACCATGACCGTTCTTGAAGAAAAATTCGGCAACGTAGAGGTCTACGAAGGGGAACACGGCAAAGAAGATGACGGCGCACAACGTGACGATCATGAGCCAGACAGTTATGCGCATGTGAAGGAGATCAGGTTGCATTGTCGGAATTCCCTATGCGTTTAACCAGCAAGCGCTGAAGGGTTGCTTTAGCCCAAAGCCAATATTGCGCTGCGCCCGCGAAACGATCCGCGCGATTGAACGACGGGCCATAACGCGCCCTGCCTCGATGGTAAGATGGAGGAGAGAACGACCCGCATCGCAATGAATTGGCAGGTCGTGGCTCTTCGCTTTTGAAAATCCGGCTTCGCAATATCTCATGAAGGCAACCTGCTCCCGCTGGTCGCGTAAAATACTATAAATAAAGTGGCGCATATCGCTCCACCGCTCGATGAACGGTAACGATATGCGCCAAACAGGTTACAGTTTTAAGTCGGATCGCGTGATCCGCTGTGAGTGATTTTCAGGGCCTCCCGGAAGCCCTTGAGAACTTCCGGGAGTTTACCGGCGGCAGGTACCGCCGGCTCCGGGGAGAAAAGTGACAGCCCTCAGAAGAAGCCAAGCTTGTTGGGGCTGTAGGAAACCAGCAGGTTCTTCGTCTGCTGATAATGGTCGAGCATCATCTTGTGTGTCTCGCGACCTATGCCCGACTGCTTGTAACCGCCGAAAGCGGCACCAGCTGGATAGGCGTGGTAGCAATTGGTCCAGACGCGACCGGCTTCGATGCCACGCCCTGCCCGGTAAGCCGTATTGGTATCGCGGCTCCACACACCAGCGCCGAGGCCATAAACAGTGTCATTGGCGATTTCGATGGCCTCTTCCACGGTCTTGAAAGTGGTGACGGAGACGACGGGGCCGAAGATTTCTTCCTGGAACACCCGCATCTTGTTGTTGCCTTCGAACACAGTCGGCTGGATGTAGAAGCCGTCCTTCAGATTGCCAGAGAGCGATTTCTTGTCGCCGCCAGTCAGCACTTTCGCGCCTTCCTTTTTGCCGATTTCAAGATAGCTCATGATCTTGTCGAACTGTTCCTGCGAGGCCTGAGCGCCAATCATGGTTCCGGCGTTAAGAGGATCGTCCTGGCTGATGGCTTCAACGCGCTTGATGGCTTTTTCCATGAAGCGGTCATAGATGGATTCATGCACCAGCGCGCGGGACGGGCATGTGCAGACTTCGCCCTGATTGAGCGCGAACATCGCAAAGCCTTCGAGCGCCTTGTCGAGGAAAGCGTCATCCTCGTTCATCACGTCGGCAAAGAAGATGTTCGGAGACTTGCCGCCCAGTTCCAGCGTGATGTTGGTGACGTTATCGGCAGCGTAGCGCATGATTTCCTTGCCGACCGATGTGGAGCCGGTAAAGGCGATCTTGGCGATGCGGTTGCTTTGCGCCAGCGGCTTGCCCGCTTCGGTGCCCAGACCATTGACGATGTTGACCACGCCGGGCGGCAGCAGATCTTCGATCAGCTCCATGACAAGCAGAATGGATGCAGGCGTCTGTTCCGCAGGCTTCAGCACCACGCAGTTGCCGGCGGCCAGCGCCGGAGCCAGCTTCCATGTCGCCATAAGGATAGGGAAGTTCCAGGGAATGATCTGGCCGACGACGCCCAGCGGCTCGTGGAAGTGATAGGCGACCGTGTCATTGTCGATCTGGGCAATCGAGCCTTCCTGCGCACGAATGCAACCGGCAAAATAGCGGAAGTGGTCGATGGCGAGAGGGATATCGGCATTGGTGGTTTCGCGTAGCGGCTTGCCATTGTCCCATGTCTCAGCGCGTGCGATCAGCTCTAGATTGTCTTCGATACGCTGGGCGATTTTGAGCAGAATGTTGGAGCGTTCTGTCGCACTTGTGCGGCCCCAAGCGGCGCGCGCCTTGTGGGCGGCATCCAGAGCGAATTCAATGTCGCTGGCGTCGGAGCGCGGCACTTCGCAAATCTTGTGACCCGTCACCGGAGACAGGTTGTCCATATAGCGACCGGACTTCGGCTCCACCCACTGGCCGCCAATGTAGTTTCCATATTTCAGCTTGAACGGCGTTTCACCGGCCTTGTGCTGGACCTGAATGTTCATGAGTTCATCCTCCCTGATGACAGGCGGCCCTTATCTGACCGCGTGAGAGGAAGGTGGGCGCAGAATTGCGCGTTTCATAGGGTCGAGGGGACATTCCGCACTGCACAGTGTTTCACTTCTGCGACAGCGCAATCCACCAATGCACCATAAACGCGATCAGTGAACCGCAAGCTTCTTCATCTTGCGGTGCAGGGTCGCGCGGCTGATGCCGAGCAGGGAGGCGGCCTGGGTGATATTGCCATTGACACGGGAAAGAACGCGGCGGAGAGCTGCCCGTTCTGCCTCGGCAAGCTCGGCGCCCCTGTCGTGGCGATCTTCCCGCAGCGCGTCCGATGCAGGAATGCCAGCAGCCAGATGCGCATCATCCAGCCGCAACGCGAGCCTTGCAGCCCGTGTCGCGCCTAAGATGATATCATCCTGATCCACCGCCAGAAGCGACAAGGCAGTCGCGTTGCCGGATGGCAGCATGAGAATGCGTGCGCCGGGAAAAGCCCGCCGAAAAAGATTGCCCTCGATGCGCTGCGCGGCATCACGCACTGCCTGCGTCAGCATAGAGAAGGTGAACTCGTTGACGTCATCGCGGCAGGTGGAAATATCGAGCGCGCCGGTTACCTGCCCCAGATGATCACGAATGGGAGCAGTGGTGCAGCACAGGCTGATATTGGATGAGAAGAAGTGCTGGTCGCGGTAAATGGTGACGGAACGCTCATCGGCGAGAGCAGTGCCGATGCCGTTGGTGCCCACGCTCGCCTCGCTCCACACCGCACCGGACCACAGGCCAAGCTGGCGGAAATCCTGATCGTCGGTCGCGGCACCGCGTCGTTCCAGCGCCACGCCATCGGCATCCGTCAAAAGCAGGCAGCACCCGGCTTTGCCGACCGTGGTGAAAATCCGGTCCAACTCATCAGCGCTTTCGGCAATCAGTCCGGCAGAGATTTCCCGCGCACGCCGAAACTCGGCATCGGCCAGAAAGATCGGCTTGCTGCTTTTTTCCGGTGCCAGATGGTGCATCGTCATGCAGCGCCGCCAGGACGCAATGATAGGTGAGCTGGCCGCAGCCGAAGGCTGGCTGGCGCTTTGGTACACATGCTCCGCATGTGCCGTGCCGATGGACATATGCTCCTCCCGATTTTTTCGGGATGGTGCGCCGGAAGTGCCGCTCTTTCAATGAAAAAAAGCGTTATACGTTCGGATCTCGCTCAGCTTGCCAGTGGAAGGCCCGCTTTTTCGACGATTATGTCGATATCAGGCACGAAATTCACGATGGCATCGATGGTGGCCGCTGGCCCCGGACGACCGAAATAATAGCCCTGCACATGCTGGCATCCTTCGCGGCGCAGAAACTCCATATGTGCCTGCGTTTCCACGCCTTCCGCCAGAACGGGAATGTCGAGACTGTTGGCAAGGATCAGCGTAGAGCGGACGATGGCTTGTGACTGGATGCTGGTGCCCAAGCCTTCCACGAAGCCACGGTCAATCTTGATCTTGTCGAAGGGAAAGCTCTGCAAGGTCGATAGCGACGAGTAGCCCGTGCCGTAATCATCCATGGCGATGCGCACGCCGAGCGACTTCAGACGGCGGATCGTCACCAGCGCATGGCGGTGATCGGCAATGATGCCGCTTTCGGTGATTTCCAGTTCAAGTCGGCTGGGTTCCAGACCGCTTTCCTTAAGAATACGCTGCACCTTCTGCACGAAATCGGAATCGGACAGCTGCAAGGGCGCGACGTTGACGGCAACGCTCAGCGGGTTTCTCCAGCGCACCGCGTGCAAGCATGCTTCGCGCAGCACCCATTCACCCATTTCGATGATAAAGCCGGTCTGCTCTGCAATCGGAATGAATTCGGCAGGCGAAATCATGCCACGGTCCGGGTGGTTCCAGCGCAACAGAACCTCGAAGCCGACGATTGCGCCGCTGCTGGTGTCGTTCTGTTGCTGGAAATAAAGCTCGAATGCACCGTTGCTCAGCCCGGAGCGCATGCTGACTGCAAGGGCGTTACGGGCGCGCGAGGCTTCATCCATGGACTTGTCGTAAAAGCAGATCGTGCCGGTCACGTCGCTCTTGGCGCGGTACATGGCCACATCTGCCTGAGAGATCAGCGTATCGACATTCTTCGTGTGCGAGTTGCCGATGGCAATGCCAATGCTGGCACCGACCGACAGAACTGTTTCTTTCCATTCAATGGGCTTCAAAACTTCGGCCAGAAGACGGTTGGCGAATGCCAGGCCATCCGCACGCGAATAATAACGGTGCAGCACCGCCACAAATTCATCGCCACCCACGCGCGCCACGAATTCACCCGGCTGGAGAACGGAGCTCATGCGGTCTGCCAGAGACCGCAGCACCGCATCCCCTGCCCCATGGCCGTGGACGTCGTTGATTTCCTTGAAGCGGTCGAGATCGAAAGAGAGAAGCGCAATGCGCGCCGTAGGATCAGCACTGCGCTTCAACAATGCCTGTAAATGCTCCTGAAACGCTGCGCGGTTGGGAATACCGGTCAACGCGTCGTGCAGCGACAGATGGCGGTAGCGCGCAACGGCCTGCAGGCTGGTTTCAGAATCGATGACATAGGTGGAGAAGCCGAAGGCCAGAAGCACAAAGGTGATGATGATTGCGCTACCACCCATTAGGGCTGGCGACATCAGGGACGGGGCGATCATGAAGGACGGGTTGAAGGCGACCGAAAAGGCGGCCATGGCGGTGTAATGCGTGGAGGCGATGGCCAGCACGAGAAAGGTCATGCCGCTATATTTGCAGAACCAGTTGACCGGCCGCACGATACGGTTTGTCGCCAGCATGCCAAAAACTGCGCCGAAGACCATGGACGCAACGACGTAATATTGATCCCAGACGAGTGAGCCCTGGACGGCATAGGCTGCCATGCCGGTATAATGCATGCTGGCAATGCCAAGACCGACGACCAGACCGCCGCCCTCCGCCAGCGCCGTGTGGCCGCCATAGGTGGAAATGGCCAGCCCAGCCATGGTTGCAGCGACGGCAATGATGAAGGACAGGCCGGTGAAAACTGGCAGAAAGCCGACGCTTCCGGGTGCCTGATATCCCAGCATGGCCACGAAATGCGTGGTCCAGATGGTGGTGCCACCAATCATGCCCGCCAGAAACAGCCAGTTGACGCGCTGGATGGAAGTTGACTGCCGCGCACGGGAAAACAGGCGCATGGTCAGGAAGCTGCCCAGAACGCAGATGGTGACTGCGGCTAATGTATAGCGAACGTCGTGGTCTACAGCGAGGCAGGTCAGAATTTGATACATTAACATCACGCATCTGTTGAATTGTTGCAGAGCATAATGATGATGGGTTTTTACTGCGTTTATCGATATAGATAAGTAGAGGTTAAAATACTCTCCCCTAAATGGTGCTGCCTCCGCGCAGTTAAAGCAGGAGATGAGCGACAGAGCTTTGTGTCATGCGGATGACGAAGGCTTGCCTTTGCCCCCTCTTTATACTATAGCGCCCGCATCCGTGTAGACACCCTTGGAGGCAACGCGGGCGAGACGGCTGTCAAACGCCTTCTCCAGTTTGCTCCGGTACGCCGGAATGAACTCTCCAGACAACCTAAAAGGATTATGCCATGAGCAAAGAATCGTATGAGCTCAAGGCCGAGGCGCGCGAACGAGTTGGTAAGGGGTCCTCTCGTGAACTTCGTCGCAACGGTTTGATTCCTGCTGTCATCTATGGTGACAAGCAAGCCCCAATTTCTATCGCGATTTCGACCAACGAAGTCACCAAGCGCGTCCAGGCTGGCGGTTTCATGACCACTGTCGCGACGATCGACGTCGATGGCAAGAAGTACAAGGTTCTGCCAAAGGACTACCAGCGCGATCCAGTCCGCGATTTCATGGTGCACGTAGACTTCCTGCGCGTATCCGGCAATTCGCAGGTTACGGTCGAAATCCCGGTCCACTTCATCAATGAAGACAAGTCCGAGATCAAGAAGGGTGGCGTTCTCAACATCGTTCGTCACACTGTCGAAGCTCACGTTCCTGCAAACGACATTCCTGAAGCGATCACGGTTGATCTCGACGGCGCCAAGATCGGCGACAGCATCCACATCTCGAATGTGAAGCTGCCAAAGAACGTTGCACCTGTCATCACTGACCGCGACTTCACAATTGCAACCATCGTACCACCAACGGTCGCGGTTGTTGACGAAGCAGAAGCTCCTGCAGAAGAAGCTTCCGAAGAATAATACCGGCGCTACGGCGCTGTATTCCTCTTTTTATTCAATGCCTCGCATCGCAAGATGCGGGGCATTTTTTATGTCCTATTGCAATTTTGAGAAATTGTATTGTTCGCCAATGAAATTCTTCAGCAACAATTAAGCATTCCCGGAAACGTTCAGTCAAAACTTTAGGTTTATAAATCGCACATTAGCACGTTCGGGGTTACGCATGATCCCACCGAAAATCTAAATCTCGTAAGTATTTGAGAACGAGACTTTTTATCGCGCAGGCTGGGATTGCGTGGCAAGGGTTTGAAGGGCAAGGGGCGGTAGTAAAGGCAGATGACCCATTCCGTAGAAAGTCGCTTCGTTGCGATCGTTTCTGGCGCACTTTTCGCGTTGGTCGCACCGCTCTTCACCATTCTCCTGATGCTCTCCCACCATGAATCCGTTGCCAACCAGCGGGACCGCCTCGAAATTCTGCTCGTCGCCAACTCGCAGGCGCTCGGTCGCCCGCTTTGGGATCTGGACGACGAAAGCATCAACCAGATCACCGGCACGCTGGTTGCAGACCCTGCCGTCTATATGGTCAAGGTGCGCGATACGTTTGGCCATCTGGATGTGACACAAACGGCAGGTGCTAGTGCCTCCGACGACACGTCATCCATCACCCGTGACATCACCTACAAAAACCTCGATGGCGAAACGAAGGTCGGCACCATCACCGTGTTCTTCCAGAATGTCGGCCTCTTCACCTCGCTCAGCAATCTCGAACTGGCCTTCATTTCGATTTTCGTTTTGGCTATTCTGACCATCTTTGCCGCCGCCATTATCGGCAATCGCCTGATGATCATGAAGCCGCTGCTGCGGTTGACTGCAGCCATCGAGGCGACACGACGACTAGGCTCCCGCCACCATGTGGACTGGCGCTCGAAAGACGAGATGGGCCGTTTGGCGCAGAGCTTCAACGAAATGCAAATCCAGCTCGATAGCGAAGAGCAGGAAATCAAGAAAGCGCATCTGCGCACCACGGAAATCTATAACCGCACGCCAGCCATGCTCTTCTCGCTCGATCCGACCGATCGCATCGCCGCCGTCAGCGATTACTGGGTGGAAGCCACAGGTTATCAGCGCGCCGAAGTTCTGGGGCTCGGTTTCGCCGATCTCATTTACGCCGAGGATCGCGCCCGCTTCGTGCTGCGCAGGCACAATGAATCCACCACACATGGCATGGCCGGAAGCTCTGAACTGACGATCCGTTTTCAATGCGGCGATGGCCGTTTGATGGACGTTCTGATCGCGGAAAAAGCCTTGAGCGCGGGTGATGGCCAGCGCCGCTCCGAAGGGCTGAGCGTCATGACCGATGTGACGGAACTGCGCCGCTCCGAACAGCTCAACCGTCTGCAAGCCATCTCCGACCATTTGACAGGTCTCTTCAATCGCCAGGGTTTCGAAGCCATTCTGGACGAAAAAATTCTGGAGGCAGATGACAACCGCACCGAACTCGCATGCCTTTTCATCGATCTGGACCGCTTCAAGATCATCAACGACAATCTCGGCCACGCCGCCGGTGACGCCGTTCTCAAGGCCTTCGTCGAGCGGTTGGAGACTTTGCTGTCGCCGCAGGACAGCGCATCGCGCCTTGGCGGTGATGAATTCGCAGTATTGCTCACCGGCCCGATGACACAACAGCGGGCAACCCGCATTTGCGACGAAATTTGCGCGATCTTCGATACACCGTTCAACGCTTTCGGCCACAGCGTACGTCTCAGCGCAAGTATCGGTCTGGCGCTCTACCCAACCCACGCCAAGACGGCTGCCGAACTTCTGCAAAACTCCGATATGGCGATGTATAGCAGGAAGCGCGCTGGCAAGAACGGCGCGCAGATGTTCGACCCCGCCATCATGAACGAGGCGCGCGAGCGTGCGGAGATCGAACAGGATATCGAGCAGGCTCTGGATGGAAACTGGCTGGAAGCCCATTTCCAGCCGATCAAGAAATTGGCCAGCGGCGAGACGGTTGGTTTCGAGGCCCTGATGCGCCTCAACCACCCGCGCAAAGGCATTCTCCCGCCCGCCGCCATTATCGCGGTTGCGGAAGAAAACGGCACAATTGGCCGCATCGGCAACACTATTCTGGAACGTTCCGTCCAGAATCTGGCCACCCTCTCCAAGCTGCCCGGGCTGGAAAACGCCTATGTCGCGGTAAATTTCTCTGCCATGCAATTCGAACCAGGTCTGCCGACACGGATCGCTGGCCTTCTATACCGCCACGACATCGTGCCCAGCCGACTGGTGATCGAGATCACCGAGGCGGTGCTGATGCATGACGATCCGCAAATTCGCGCTGTCCTCGACGCCATCCGGCACCTGGGTTGCCGCATTGCGCTGGATGATTTCGGCACCGGCTATTCGTCGCTCAGCTACCTCAACCGTTTCCCGGTCGATATCGTCAAGATCGACCAGTCCTTTACGCGCTCGATCGGTGATAACATCACGGAAATCAGCCAGAGAAGCCGCATGCTGGTGGAGGGGATCAGCGCGATCTCTCATAAGATGAACTGCGTGGTGATTGCCGAAGGCATCGAGTCCCGCGAGCAGGAAGCCATGCTCAAGGAGATCGGCGTCGATTGCGGCCAGGGCTATCTCTTCGCCAGACCGCAGCCGATCAGCGCGTACATAGCCGCTTTCGAGCAGCAGAACAGTCAGATAGTTGCGAAGGTTGGAACATAACTGCATCGGGGAGGATGAAGTCAATGTGGCGAAACATTTTGACATGGATGGTTTTTTCCATCGCTCTACCGGCTTCCGCCGAACATCTGACCATTTCTACCGAGGAATACCCGCCCTATAATTCACGAGGTGCCAATGGGCAGCCAACGGGCGTTTACATGGACCAGCTGAAGATCATATTCGAACGAACGGGCGTTGACTACGACGCCACCATTTTGCCCTGGGCGCGCGCCATAGCATCGGCGGAAAGCGAGCCGATGCATTGCGTCGTTGCCGCCGCCCGTACACCGCAGCGTGAAAATCTCTTCAAATGGGTCTCACCCGTCCACACCGACCGCAACATCCTCGTTGCGCTGAAGGAACGGCCTCTGGACGTCAAAAACATTGATGATGCCAAGGCCTATACGATTGGAACGCAGCGAAACGACTATACGGAAGCGCTTTTGAAGTCGAAGGGATTTCCGCGCGTCGATCTGAGTGCCGATTTCGACAAGACGCTTTCAAAACTGGCGGCTGGACGCATAGACATGATGCCGATGTCGGAAAGCGTTTTGAAAAACCTGGTGCCGGGTCAATTCGTGGAAGTGATGGTTCTGGCGTGGCAAAACCTCGGCATGGCCTGCAATCTTTCCGTACCCGACAGCCTGATCGGGAAGATGCAAGCTGCGCTGGACGACTTGATCAAGGATGGCACACAGCGCCGCATCTATGAAAAATACGGCCTCGTCATCCACCAATAGCTGCCTTGCCGGTGACAAAAAGCGTTGACACCCGCCGGTTTTTTCGGTGGTGAAGGGCAATCGTCAAATCGAACCCAAGCGGACACGTCCATGATCATCATTGCAGGCCTTGGCAATCCCGGCACGCAATATGCCGCCAACCGGCACAATATCGGCTTCATGGCGGTGGATGCGCTGCAACGCCTGCCCTCTTTTTCGCCTTGGTCGAAAAAGTTCAAGGCCGAGATTTCCGAGGGCGAGATCGCGGGCGAAAAGGTGCTTCTGATGAAGCCGCTGACCTTCATGAACCTGTCTGGCGAATCCGTCGGTGAGGCCATGCGCTTCTACAAGGTAAAAACCGGCGATATCATCGCCATTCACGACGAGCTCGATCTCGCGCCGGGTCGCGCCCGTATCAAGATCGGCGGCGGCCATGGCGGCCATAACGGCCTCAAATCCATCGACGCCCATTGCGGCAAGGACTATCGCCGCCTGCGTCTGGGCATCGGTCACCCCGGCGACAAGGAACGGGTGCACGGCCATGTGCTGGGCGATTTCGTCAAGTCCGACAAGGTCTGGCTGGAGCCGCTGCTCGACGCCATCGCTGACAATGCCGACATGCTGGTCAAAGGCGAAGACTCGCAGCTGATGAACAAGCTGGCGCTGGCCGTTGGCGTGAAGAGCGAAATAGAGAAAGAGGCAAAGGCCGCCAAACCGGCAGCCAAGTCGCACATCCACCAAGCCCGCAATTCCGCCCAGCCCAAAAAGTTGCCGGAAACCGGCCCGATGGCGGAAATGCTGAAACGCATGTTCGGCAAGAAGGACTGACAATTCCGCCAGCAGTCTCGATGCGGCTTGAAACTTTGCGCCGCATCCCCATTTCACGCTGATGAAAACATCCGACGCCACTTTCCGATCCGCATCCGCACCGCAGAAAACCGCTGCACATGGATGAAACCGCGCAGCATCACACCATGGCAGCGGCGCTGAAGCGGCTGGCCGAAGACTTGCCTGAAAAGGTGACGCTGGCGGGCCTGCTGGAAAAGCTGGGCGATAAGGCGATTGCCTTCGTTCTGTTGGTGTTTGCCATCCCCGCCATCATTCCCACGCCCGGCATTCCTGCAGGCATGATCTTTGGAACGGCATTGGCCATCCTGTCGCTCCAGATCATGTTTGGTTCCCGGAAGCTGATGCTACCGGGTTTTCTCGGTCGCCTGTCGGTCTCTCGTTCGCTCATCGAAATTACGGCTGAGAAGGCTGCGCCGCGACTGGCCAAGCTGGAGGGCTTGTTGCGGCCACGCGGCCATGTTCTGGCGGAACATCTCGGCCCCGTCAGCATCGGCATCGTTATTTTCCTGATGGCGGTTTTGATCGCGCTGCCTATTCCCTTCGGCAACATGCTTCCGGGCCTCGCCGTTCTGGCCATCGCGCTTGGGCTGGCTCAGAAGGATGATATGGCAGTGCTGACCGGGCTTGGACTTGCAGTACTCTCCGTTCTCACCAGCGGCGCCATCATCTATGGCGGCTGGGCGCTAATCTCCGGCTGGTTCGGCTGGGGCCAACCGGCCATATGAGCCATGTCTTTTGCGGGAATCCTTGTCGTTTCCGGCAACAAGGCTTGACCTTGCCCTGCCCATTCCGCAAAAGGCTGGCAACGGAATTTTTGAGATAGAGACAGGTTCAAGCCATGGGCTTCAAATGCGGTATCGTCGGTCTGCCCAATGTCGGCAAGTCCACACTTTTCAACGCGCTGACGAAAACGGCAGCGGCGCAGGCGGCAAACTATCCCTTCTGCACCATTGAGCCCAACACCGGCGAAGTGGCCGTGCCCGACCCGCGCATGAAGGTGCTGGCCGATATTGCCGGTTCGAAGGAAATCATCCCCACCCGCATTTCCTTCGTGGATATTGCCGGTCTGGTGCGCGGAGCCTCCAAGGGTGAAGGTCTGGGCAACAAGTTCCTCGCCAACATTCGCGAAGTCGATGCCGTGGTGCACGTCCTTCGCTGCTTTGAAGATGACGACATCACCCATGTCGAAGGTCGCATAAACCCGGTCGGCGATGCCGATACGATTGAAACGGAACTGATGCTGGCTGACCTCGAAAGCCTTGAGCGTCGCGTCGAGCAGACGCGCAAGCGCGCCTCTTCCAAGGACAAGGATTCGCTAGCGCAGCTTCCCGTCATGGAAGCCGTGATCAAGCTGCTGAACGAGGGCAAGCCTGCCCGCCTGCTGCTGAAGACGCTGGCTGCTGACGAGATCGAAGTGCTGAAGGGCCTCAACCTTCTGACCTCGCATCCGGTGCTGTACGTCTGCAACGTGGCGGAAGCCGACGCTGTCGATGGCAATGAGCATACCAAGGCCGTTGCCGAAATGGCAAAGACGCAGGGCGCGGAATGCGTCATCATTTCCGCCGCCATCGAATCCGAAGTTGCACAGTTGCCCGAGGAAGAATCCAAGGAATTCCTGTCCGCTCTCGGTTTGGAAGAAGCAGGTCTCGACCGCCTGATCCGCGCGGGTTACCACCTGCTCGACCTCATCACCTACTTCACCGTTGGACCCAAGGAAACGCGCGCATGGACCATCGTGCGCGGCACCAAGGCTCCGGGCGCCGCCGGCGTGATCCACACGGATTTCGAACGCGGCTTCATCCGCGCCTTCACCATCGCCTATGACGACTACGTCACCTTCAAGGGTGAAGTCGGCGCCAAGGAAGCGGGCAAGGGCCGTGACGAAGGCAAGGAATATGTCGTGCATGACGGCGACGTCATTCACTTCCGCTTCAACACCTAAGGCGTTTCCTCTTTGGATGGGAATGCTCTAAGCCAGCCCAGCGACAAAACCGGCCCGCACCTCGTCGCGGGCCTTTTGATTTCATCACGATTTTTGCTTGGCCCATCAATAATTTTACCTTTACGTAAAAGGCAAAGTTACGGTAGGTTTTGCTTATAAAACTGCGGAGGAGGAGTTCGCCGGTGACATATGCTTTTGAGGATTTCACGCCCGGGCGTCAGTTCCCGTTGGGCCCAAAACTGGTGACGGCGGAAGAAATCATCGAATTCGCCTCCGAATTCGACCCACAGCCGATGCATCTTTCCGAAGAAGCAGGCAAGGCCAGCATTCTCGGCGGCCTCGCTGCCTCCGGCTGGCACACTTGCGGCATGCTGATGCGTATGACGGTGGACAGCTATATAAGCGGCTCGCCCTCTCAGGCAGGACTGAGCGTGGATGTCGTTGAGTGGAAAAAACCGGTTCTGGCCGGTGATACGCTGAGCGGCACGACGACAGTTATCGAGCAGCGCGTATCGAAAACACGGCCTGGCATGGGCGTGGTCAAGCTGCGCCACGAATTGCAAAACCAGCGCGGCGACCTCGTCTGCGTGGTCGAACTGAATGCCATGCTGGCCACCGCAACGGTAGGAGCAAGCGCATGAAATTCATCGAGCTTTATCCAAGCAACGTCCGGCTCGAACTCGGCACCGTGCATTTTTCCGCAGAATCCATCATCAGCTACGCCGAAAAATTCGATCCGCAACCGTTTCATCTGGATGCGGAAGCGGCGAGGAACTCGGTATTCGAAGGCCTGTGCGCCTCGGGCTGGCAAACCAGCGCCTCATGGATGAAGTGTTTTCTGAACTATTGGACCACAGAGGCAAAACGCCTGATATCCGAAGGCATAGAGCCACCCAAACTCGGCCCCTCGCCCGGCATCCGCAATCTCAAATGGCTGCGCCCGGTTTATGCAGGCGACGACGTCACCTATTTCACCACGCTGACTGCATCCCGACCGCTGGCCTCACGCCCTGGCATGCTGATGAACACAACGCTCAACGAAGGCGTCAATCAACATGGTGAGATGGTGGTGCGGTTTGAAAGCAATGTGCTGGAGTTTGAGTGAGGCGGCGGCTCAACTGCCCGCAATCTCTGGCTTCCACAAAGGCAACCCGGTTGCGTCAGCCACTGCGGCATCCGCCGTGTAGACGGGTAGCCCCGCCTGCTGCATCTGTTTCAGCGCCTCCAGATCGGGGCCGCTATGTTTGCGATGCAGGTTTTCGGCATTATAGATATGTCCGGTCGAGGCTGGGTTGATGCCAGCGATGACGACGCGCTTCGCCCCGCTTTGCAGCGCAAGCATGACCGCGATGACACCGTTTGAATATTTCGATTCCGGGCTGATCTCGAAATTCAACTTGCCGGTCGTGGCGCGGACGAGTGCGACACGGCTGAAGCGATCGACGATCGACAATCTATCATAGCCGTAATTGATACGGGTCAGCCCCGCTTTCAGCCGCAAAAGATCATGCCGCCAAAGCAGCAGATAAAGGCTGCCGGTGCTCTCGCCATTCAGCACGCGGCGTACTTCCTGCGCGTTCTTGTACTTGCCCTCGATCTGGTGAAACATCATCAGCGTGATGTCGGGCTTTTCAACGCCCCAACCCTTCGCAACGATCTGCGAGGCATTCACGGATATGACGAGATAGCTTTCATCGAAATCAAAGGGCTTGGCCGAAACAGGGGCCGAGCCAACGACCACGACATTGCGGCCGTTGATGGTGTCATCGCTCCAGGCTCTTGGACGCAACCAGGCATATTTCAAAAATCGAAACAGCCATGTTTTGAATTCCATGAGCTTATGCAATGGAAAGACCCCTGCCAGATGCGAAAATCAGTGTCCGGAAAACTCGACCAGCGTGCGCACTTCCACACCCAGATCCTCCAGCTTCTTGCGCCCGCCCAGATCCGGCAGATCGATGACGAAGCAGGCCGAGACGATGTCCGCGCCCATCTGGCGCAGCAGTTTCACCGCACCCTCCGCGGTTCCACCCGTCGCGATCAGATCATCCACCAGAATGACCTTCTCGCCCGGCTGCACGGCGTCCACATGCATCTCCATCTCATCGACACCGTATTCCAGGCTGTAAGCCACGCGCACGGTGGTGTGCGGCAGCTTGCCCTTCTTGCGGATCGGCACGAAACCAGCGGAAAGCTGGTGAGCAACGGCGCCGCCCAGAATGAAGCCACGCGCTTCCATGCCCGCGATCTTGTCGATTTTCGTACCCGCATAGGGCTGCACCAACTCATCCACCGCCCGGCGAAAAGCACGCGGATTGCCCAGCAGCGTGGTGATATCACGAAAGATAATCCCCGGCTTCGGATAGTCGGGAATAGAACGAATGGCGGCAGCAAGCTCCGAAGCGATAACGGTCATGGAATTTCCGATTTAGAAAGTGACAGAATAATTTCGCCGCACACTATCAACTTGGCTCGTCCGGACAAACAGAAAAGACCATTTAAAGAGAACGAAAACGCCCGCCGCCTCCATGATTGACACCCCCCCTACACCCCCTGTAGAATTTGGCTGCCTGCAGGAGAAGAACGATGGCATTTCAGGTTCAGATCACAGATGTCGCTATCTGGTTCAAGCACATAGACGGCGACAAGCTTCGAGAACGCCTTCGTGGGCTGAGCGACAACGAGCATATCAATCTCGAAGCCGATGGTGTCGTCGGTGGGTGGGTGCGGATGAAAACGGGTCGCGATGGTCGTCCTACCGAAGCAATTCGCCCGGAAGGGCAGATGAAGACGGTGTGGAGCAACTGGTACCGAAAGCGCAAAGGAGAACGTATTCCGCTGCGTGAGGTCAAGCTTGAAGACGATTACCTCGTCAACATTTCCAGCCTTTTCCCAGAGTGGGAGAGCAAGGAAGACGAGGAAGCATTTCGTGATCTGTGAGCGCTATACGACAATTGTCGTGCCCTTTCCCTTCGCCGATGTTCCCGTCATCAAACGTCGCCCGACGGTGGTGATATCAGGTGAAAATTTCAACAGAGAGAATGCTTCCACCCTTGTGGCCATGATTACGACGGCGAAAGCATCATCGTGGCCGAGTGACGTTGTTCTTGGCGATCTTGATGCAGCAGGCTTGCCCCAGACATGCCTGGTGAGATGGCGCTTCGCGACCATTCCCAATGAACTCATTCTGAGGAGGCTGGGAACACTCGGCTCACTGGATCAAATGGCCTGTGAGCGCGAACTGGCAAAGATTCTTCTATAAAGCAAAAAGGCGGCCTTTCGGCCGCCTTTAGTTTCGTCTCAAAGTTCAGTGTTCTTTTCTCGAATATACGGACTTCTTCGTCAGATAGATCAGTGCCGTGAAGATCAAAAGAAACACGATGACCATGAAGCCAGTGCGCTTGCGTTCTTCCATGTGCGGTTCTGCCGCCCACATGAGGAAGGCCGCGACGTCATGGGAATATTGCTCCACGGTCTGTGGTGCACCGTCATCATAGGTCACCTGATCGGCGCTGATGGGCGGGGCCATTTTGAGGGCGGAGGCGCTGGCGAAGTATGGGTTGAAGTGTGTACCTTCGGCAACTTCAACGCCCTCGGGTGCGTCCTGATAACCGTTGAGCAGCGCGTGGATGTAATCCGGCCCGCCTTCCTGATATCCACCGACGATAGGAATCATGTCGATGAGGAATGTCGGGAAGCCGCGTTCGACGCCACGGGCTTTCGCCAGCAGCGACATATCAGGTGGTGCCGCACCGCCGTTGGAGGCAGCAGCTGCTTCATGGTTCGGATAGGGCGATGGGAAATGGTCTGAGGGCACAGCCTTGCGGGTGTACATCTCGCCATCCGCATTCGGACCATCCTGCACTTCATATTCGGCAGCGAAGGCTTTGACCTGATCTTCCGAGTAACCCAGATCTTCCAGCGTACGGAACGATACGAGGCTCATCGAGTGGCAGGCGGAACAGACTTCCTTGTAGACTTTCAATCCACGCTGAAGCTGGCCCTTGTCGTATTTTCCGAAGGGCCCTGCAAAGGACCATTTTTCTTCATGCGGCTTGAGGATGGGGAAGTGCCCGCCCGCAATTGCATGTTCGGTCAGTTCCTTAAGGTCATGCCCCTCTTCTGCGGCGAAAGCCGCAGAAGAAAAACCACTCATTGCAGCGATAAGCGCGATGCTCGTTACAAGCTTTTTCATTGTAAGCGTCCTTCTCTCGCACTTATATCTTGACGGCAGCCGCGGGCGCGGCAGCGGTCTTGCCATTCTTTTCCAGAACGGCCTCGGTGATCGAATTCGGGATACGCCTTGGCGTTTCAAACAGGCCGAGAAGTGGCATGATGATAATGAAAAAGCCGAAGTAGTAGATCGTTCCGAACAGAGCCATCTGCGTATAGAGGTCCGAAGGCTGACGCGAACCCAGCCAGCCGAGCATGATGCAGTCGACCACGAAGATCCAGAAGAACAGCTTGTACCAGGGACGATAAACGGCAGAGCGAACCTTGGACGTGTCCAGCCATGGCAGGAAGAACAGCACAACGATGGCACCGAACATCACCAGAACGCCGCCCAGTTTGGAATCGATTGGGCCGATGTTGAAGGTGATGGCACGCAGCATGGCGTAGAATGGCAGGAAGTACCATTCCGGCACGATATGCGCCGGTGTCTTCAGCGGGTCGGCCATGATGTAGTTGTCTGGGTGACCAAGGAAGTTCGGCATGTAGAAGACGAACCAGGCATAGCCGAGCAGGAAGACGGAAACGCCGAGCGCATCCTTCAGCGTTGCGTAAGGCGTAAACGGAACCGTGTCCGTCTTCGTCTTGACTTCAACGCCGGTCGGGTTGGTCTGGCCTGTTACGTGCAGCGCCCAGATGTGCAGGATAACGACGCCTGCGATCATGAAGGGCAGAAGGTAATGCAGCGCAAAGAAGCGGTTCAGCGTTGGCTGATCAACGGCAAAGCCACCGAGCAGGAACTGCTGGATCCACTCACCCACACCCGGAAAGGCCGTGAAGAAGCCGGTAATAACCGTCGCACCCCAGAAGGACATCTGGCCCCAGGGCAGAACGTAACCCATGAAGCCGGTTGCCATCATCAGAAGGAAGATGACGCAGCCGAGAATCCACAGGATTTCACGCGGTGCCTTGTAGGAGCCGTAATAGAGGCCACGGGCAATGTGCAGGTAGACGGCGATGAAGAAGAAGGACGCACCGTTGGCATGCATGTAGCGCAGCAGCCAGCCGTGGTTCACATCGCGCATGATCTTTTCAACGGAGTTGAAGGCAACCGTCGTCTCAGCGGCATAATGCATGGCCAGCACGACGCCGGTCAGGATCTGCACGATCAGCATGACGGCGAGCATGGCGCCGAAGGTGTAGGCATAGTTCAGGTTGCGCGGCACCGGATAGGCTATGAAGCTGTCATAGACCATGCGCGGCAGCGGCAGGCGGGAGTCGACCCATCTTTCGATACCGGTCGAGGGCTGGTAACTGGAATGACCACTCATTTCAAATGTCCCCTTATCCGATTTTGATCACGGTATCGGATGTGAATGCGAAGGTCGGAATATGCAGGTTTTCCGGCGCCGGACCTTTGCGAATGCGGCCCGCCGTATCGTAGTGCGAGCCATGGCAGGGACAGAACCACCCGCCGAAATCGCCGGCTTGACCCAGCGGAACACAACCAAGATGCGTGCAGGAACCGATCATGACGATCCAGTTTTCCTTGCCCTGCCCTGCGGAACGGTCAACATCGGTCGCCTGTGCGGCGGCATCGAGGTTGGCGTTGCGCGCGACGGGATCTTTCAGATCTGTCAGCGCAACAGCGTTGGCTTCGTCGATCTCTTTTTGCGTGCGGTTACGAATGAAGATCGGCTTGCCGCGCCATTTGACAGTCAGGGACATGCCCGGCTCGACACTGGCGACATTCACTTCAATGGATGCAAGCGCCAGGGTGGACGCATCGGGACGCATCTGGTCGATGAAGGGCCAGGCCACGGCAGCAGCGCCGACAGCACCCGCCATACCAGTCACAAGATAAAGAAAATCGCGACGGGTCGGTTCACCCGAGGCGTCATGGTCATTTACGTGCTCGCTCACCGCTACACCATCCTCTGCGCTAATTTTGTTGAAAGTCGCATGAGTCCTCCAGCTATGTTTTGATCCAGGACAAACTCGATCCCCCTTGCCCTGGTCAGTGCGCGACGATAAATCGCGCCTATTCTGCTTGATCGCAAAATATGGCGGACCTTGGCAAGAGGAAAGCACACAAAGCTGCCGTAATTCTGCCTTGCCGGGCTATTTTTCTCCGCCTTTTCCGGCTCTGCTGTCCATCCTGCAACATTGTGCACCCAAATCGCGCATGCTAATCAGAATCAGGGAGAGCCGATAAGCGGGGTTCTGATTTTGAAAGCTAGGCTCACCTGTGTCGGGTCCTTTGCGCTCGCACTTGCGCTTCTTCTTATAAGTATCCGATATGTCGGTGATTTCTGGCTGCTGGCCTTCGTCAACAGCTTTCAGCTGCATATTGCCGTTATGGCCGCATTCGGCGCGCTTTTATGCCTTCTGGTCCTTCGATCCCGCATCTTCATCGTGCTTCTGGCCTGGGCTTTCATGCTGGGTGCGCATGCCCTCTACATGCATCAGGAGTTCGTGACGGACGCCTATTCGCCCGCAAGCGCAAAATCCTTCCGGCTTTTGTCCTTCAACGTGCTGAGGGAGAACCCGGGCAATGCCGAATCAATTGCCGATACGATTTTGGCATCCAATGCCGACGTGGCCTATGTGATGGAGGCCGACGCAGTCGCGACCGCCCTGCCCCGTTTAAGCCAGACCTACCCCTACCGCATCGGCTGCGGCGTGGGCACACAAAACTGCGACCTGCTGATTCTGTCCAAACGCCCGCTGGAGAATGCCCGTATCGGCAGTTTGAGCTATGTCAGCCGCGAGCGCTTCGCCATGGCGATGATCGACATTGATGGCATCAAGCTCACGCTGGCGGCAGCGCATCTGGCAAAACCCTATTTCGATGACTATCACCGCAACGAGCTGAGCCGCATCCGCGCCGCGATCTCCTCGGTCACGGGCCCGCTCATCCTCGGTGGTGAT
Organism: Hyphomicrobiales bacterium; assembly: GCA_900473205.1. Classification (GTDB taxonomy): domain Bacteria; phylum Pseudomonadota; class Alphaproteobacteria; order Rhizobiales; family Rhizobiaceae; genus Agrobacterium. Next base: position 111,641 of record UCLB01000022.1, on the reverse strand, counting down.
TTCAATTCCGCCAGCATCGCGCCTGACATGAGGGAATTCCTGCTGGCGACGGATCTGAAGAAGGCGCAGTGGGAACCGGCCACATGGCCCATCGACGCCGGGCCGTTCGGTATCGCCATCGACCATATCTTCGCCCGCAAACCGGCAACCCTGATGAAACTGGAGCGCCTGCCGGACAATCACGGCTCCAACCATTACGGATTGGTGGCGGATTTCGCTATTGCTGGGTCTTAAACCGTAGGCACCGTCTCTTCTGCATCGAGAAAACCGCCCGATTGGCGTGCCCAGAGCTCCGAATAAAGCCCGCCGCTAGTCACAAGCTGCGTGTGGGTGCCCTGCTCCACGATGCGCCCCGCATCCATGATGATAAGCCGGTCCAGCGCGGCGATGGTGGACAGGCGATGCGCGATGGCCAGAACCGTCTTGCCGTGCATCAACTCATCCAGATTGCTCTGGATGGCCGCCTCCACCTCGGAATCGAGAGCGGAAGTCGCCTCATCCAGCACCAGTATCGGCGCATCCTTCAGCATCACACGGGCAATGGCGATGCGCTGGCGCTGGCCGCCGGACAGTTTCACGCCGCGCTCGCCCACATGGGCTTCCAGCCCTTTGCGCCCACGCTGGTCTTCAAGACGTTCGATGAAATCATCAGCCTTGGCGCGGCGTATGGCGGCGAGCAGTTGCTCTTCGCTGGCATCCATGCGCCCGAACATGATGTTATCGCGAATGGACCGGTGCAACAGCGAGGTATCCTGCGTCACCATGCCGATATGGGCACGCAATGTTTCCTGACTGACCTTGGCGATATCCTGCCCATCGATCAGAATACGGCCCTGCTCGACATCGTAGAAACGCAGCAGCAGATTGACGAGCGTGGACTTGCCCGCCCCCGACCGGCCCACGATACCGACCTTTTCGCCCGGCTCGATATCAAGGCTCAGATTGTCGATGACACCCTTGCTGCGCCCATAATGGAAGCTGACATTCTCGTAGCGAATGCTGGGTTTGGCCACGACCAGATCCGGCGCATTAGGCACATCGACAAGACCGACGGGCTGCGAAATCAGCTCGGCTGCGTTTTGTACCGTGCCAAAATTGCGCATGATGCCGTTGAACTGCGTCATCAGGCGGCCCAGCAGAAAATTCAGCCGCAGCACCAAGGCCAGCGTGAAGGCTACCGCGCCGGAGCTGATCTTGCCAGCCAGCCAGAGATCGATGCAGAGCGCCGCCATTGAGGTAATCATGATACCGGACAGCAGCGCCATGGACGCGCGCACGCCGGTAATGAAGCGCGTGAACATCATGGTGGTGTTCTGGAAAATATCGAAGCCCTGGCGCATGTAACGGTCATTGGCGTCGTCACGCCCAAACAGTCTCAGCGTCTGAATGTTGCTGTAGGCATCCACCATGCGGCCCGACAACATGGAGGCGGCCTCTGCCGTTTCACGCGAATGCTTGCGGATGCGTGGCACGAAATAACGCGCCAGCATGGAGAATATGCCGACCCAGACCAGCACCACCATGGCCAGACGCCAGTCCAGACCACCGATGAGAAGCAGCATCGACACCGAATAGATGCCGACGAACCAGACGCTTTCCATCAGCGACGTCACCAGATCGCCAGCCGCCTGTCCGCCCGACCAGACCTTGGTGACGATGCGACCGGAAAAATCGTTCTGGAAAAAGGTCAGCGATTGCCGCGCCACATGCATATAGGATTGCCAGCGCACGAGATTGTAAAAGCCGGGCGTTATGATCTGCTGATCGACCAGCGCCGTGACCATGGTCACGAAGAAGCGAACGACGGCAATGAGGAACAGCATGCCGATCAGCTCATAACCGTGCCCGGCAATCAGCCCCGCCCAGCCCTCGCCCGGTTTGACCGTGGATAGAATATCCACCAGCCGCCCAACGAACCAGAACAACGCCGCCTCAATGGCCGCTGTCAGGCCACCCAGAATGAGCATGGCAAAAAAGGGCGTCTTGGCCTGCCTAAGATAGAACCAAATGAAAGCAAACGTATCTTCCGGCGGACGCAAATCGTCCTTGCGGGCGAATGGCTTGATCCAGTTCTCGAAAAAGCGAAAAATACGGGTGATGACCATGCTTTTGATATAGGCGGAATCGGGGGATGGGCAAAGCGGCGGTGAGATTATATTTTGGTAATGAGGTGGGATAAAGCGCCTGAAACCGTCGCTCGCTCAATGGATCGCCGACGCCGCGACATACTCTTTCGTCATCCTCGGGCTTGTCCCGGGGATCCACTCACGTATCCAAAATTGCGACGTAGCAGATGCTCGGGACAAGCCCGAGCATGACGAAAAAACATCTCCCGAGAGGCCGAAGTCTACTCCCCTGCCGCCTTCATACCCTGCTCCTCATCCGCAATGAACCCACCGGACTGGCGCAGCCACAGATCGGCATAGATACCGCCCTGCTCCACCAGTTCCGCATGCGTGCCGGCCTCGACGATCTTGCCCATATCGAGAATGATCAGGCGGTCCATCTCCGTAAGGGTCGAGAGACGGTGGGCGATGGCGATAACGGTTTTACCCTCCATCAGCGCAAACAGGTTTTCCTGAATGGCCGCTTCGACTTCGGAGTCGAGCGCCGACGTTGCCTCATCGAGAATGAGGATCGGCGCGTCCTTCAGGAACACGCGGGCAATCGCAATACGCTGGCGCTGACCACCAGAGAGTTTGACACCGCGTTCGCCCACCTGCGCATCCAGACCCTGGCGGCCGTGCATATCGACAAGTGTTTCGATGAAATCCCAGGCATTGGCACGTTTTGCCGCCGCGATGATCTCCTCGTCGGATGCGCCGGGATGGCCATAGGCGATGTTTTCGCGAATGGTCCGGTGCAGCAGCGACGTATCCTGCGTAACGACGCCGATCAGCGAGCGCAGGCTATCCTGCGACACGTTGGAAATATCCTGCCCGTCGATCAGAATCTTGCCGGATTCCAGATCGTAGAAACGCAGCAGCAGGTTCATCAACGTCGTCTTGCCAGCACCCGAGCGACCGACCAGACCGACCTTTTCGCCGGGCTTGATATCCAGCGACAGGCCTTCGATGACGCCCTTGTTCTTGCCATAGTGGAAGCGAATGTCGTCGAAACGGATTTCGCCCTTATGCGCGGAAAGTGCGGGGGCGCTGGCGGCATCCACGATGTCGTGCGGTTTGGACATCATGTTCATACCGTCATAGACCGTACCGATGTTCTCAAACAGCGATGTGACTTCCCACATGATCCACTGCGACATGCCGTTGACGCGCATGGACAGGCCAATGGCAACCGCCACGGAACCGACCGAGACCGAGCCCATCATCCAGAAATAAAGGCCGAGCGACGTGGTGGAGAACATCACCAGCGCATTGTTGATATCGATGGCGATGTTGAAGGCCGAGATGCGGCGCATCTGACGGTGAACCGTGTTCAGAAACAGATTCATGCCTTCACGCGCATAGACTTCTTCGCGGCCCGCATGGGAAAACAGCTTGATGGTGGCGATGTTGGTGTAACTATCAACGATACGGCCCGTCATCAGCGAGCGCGCATCCGCCTGCTCACTGGCCAGACGACCGAGTTTTGGCACGAAATAGGTCAGGATCGCGATATAAACCACCAGCCAGAAAACGAGTGGCAAAGCCAGCCGCCAGTCCGCCGCAGCCACCATGAACAGCATGGAGCCGACGAAGCTGATGGCATAGACGAAGACGTCGATGACCTTCAACGCCACTTCGCGAATGGACAGCGCCGTCTGCATGACCTTGGTCGAAACGCGGCCTGCGAACTCGTTGGCGAAAAAGGTCATGGAATGGCGCAGCAGAAACCGGTGCATGTGCCAGCGGGCAATCATGCCGAAGTTTCCAGCCAGCGTCTGGTGCATGGTCATGGTGTGGATGGAGCCCATCAACGGCAGGGCAACCAGCACGATGGAAGCCATGACGACAAGACGCCAGCCCTCGTCCTGCAGGAAGGTTTCCCGGTTGGCAGACGACAGCCAGTCCACGATGTTGCCAAGGAACTGATAGAGCATCACTTCGGCAACCGCGATGCCCATGGACATTAGGCCCAGCAGCAGCAACCAGGGTGCCGCAGGCCGGATATAATGCCACATGAACGGCAGCAGCTTGGCTGGTGGCACGACGGGCGTGGATGCGGGAAATGGATCAAGACGTTTTTCAAACCAGCCGAACATGGCCTAGCTCCGGACAGACATATCCCGAAAACGGCGCGGGGCAAAAAAAGCTCCCAAAGCCAGCACGGGAAGAAAATGGAATATGGCCGCAACAGCCACATGACGAATCTAAAACAAGGAAATTGCGGACGAACCGCTAGAAACACCTAGGCCTGTAAAGGCATTACAATGGCCGGGAGGCGATATAGAACGAGCTTATTCATCTGAACCTCCGTGGCTGGTGTTGAAAGATGCGCCCTTGTAGCTCAAAAAATATGCATTGACCAGCACCAAACCGCCTCAAACCTCGCAAAACAGGCCGTAACACGCGAGTGTGTCTACGTGACAACAGCCCCGGTTGTGCAGCTTGCTTGTTTCCACATTCTGCATCGTGATAAGTCCCGGCACATTGCCACGCGAAAGACCATGCCATGCCCGATATCAGGATCGCTCTCTACCAACCGGATATTCCCGGCAATACCGGCACCATTCTGCGCCTCGCCGCCTGCCTCGGCATCGGCGTCGATATCATCGAACCGGCGGGCTTCGATATTTCCGACCGCAACCTGAAGCGGGCCGGAATGGATTATCTCACCACAGCCTCGCTCACCCGACACGTCAATTGGGAGCGGTTCGAGGAATGGCGCGCCTCCACCGGACGCAGGCTGCTTCTCGCCTCCACCAAGGCAGCCCTGCCCTATGTTGATGTCGCCTATCGTGCCGATGACATTCTGCTTTTCGGGCGCGAAAGCGCTGGCGTGCCTGATCATGTGCATGACAAGGCCGATGAGCGGCTGATCATTCCCATGGTCGAAGGCCAGCGCTCCATCAATGTCGCCATGTCGGCGGCGATGGTCGCCGGAGAGGCCTTGCGCCAGACAACGTGGGCGTAAAGCCGGCCATCGCCATTGCGCTTCAAAATGTCGTAATCAGCCCTGTACGACACGGTATTTCAGGCCTATATTTATTAGCCAACTAAAGATTCCCGCCCCCGAAAACTTTCCGCGCAGCATGTCGTCCGAAAGCGAAACGGTTTCGGGCAAGGCAATGGGTGCACCATAAGAATACTGACGGAAGGAGGGCGACCGAGCATGCAATCCACCATCATTATCGTCAATCTGCTGGGCGCTGTCGCTCTGCTGCTGTTCGGCCTCGCACAGGTCAAGGACGGCGTGACCCGCGCCTTCGGCGTGAAGCTGAGAACCGTGCTGGCGACCGGCACCAAGAGCGGACCGCGCTCGCTGCTATCAGGCTTTCTCGCCACCATCGCCCTGCAAAGCTCCACTGCCACGGCACTGACAGTCGCCTCCTTCGCGGAGCGTGATCTTATCCGCCCTAGAATGGCGCAAGTGGTGCTGCTCGGCGCGAATATCGGCACCGCCGTCACCGCCTGGATTTTCGCAACCGGTGTCGCATGGCTTTCTCCCCTGCTCATCCTCACCGGGCTGATCGTGCGCAAAGGCACTTCCAGCGCACGTCAGGGCGGCGGCACGGCGTTGGTCGGTGTCGGCCTGATGCTCCTGTCTCTGCATCTGCTGAGCGCGGCAACGGAGCCAATGCGCGATTCGCCTGCGCTTGGCGCATTCATCGGCTTGCTGGACGACGCGTGGCCTGTCGCCCTGCTTCTTTCGGCAGCCTTGGCCTTCATCTCATCCTCCAGCTTGGCTGTCGTGGTTCTCATCCTGTCGCTGGCATCAGCCGACATTCTCTCCACCGGCCTCATTATCGTGCTTATTCTCGGTGCCAATCTTGGCGGCGCGATCCCGCCGGTCGTTGCCACGCTGTCTGCACCTGCATCGGCCCGCCGCATCACCATCGGCAATCTCGTGGTCCGGACGGTGGGCTGCGCCATTGCCCTGCCGCTCGCCGGCTATGGCGCAGAGTTGCTCCAGATGCTTCCGCTGTCGCAGGCCATGCTGCCGGTCGATGCACATCTGATCTTCAATCTCGTGCTCGCCACCATCGCATGGCCCTTTTCCAGTCTGATCTCTGACATGATGGCAAAGATCGTCCCTGACGATCCTCAGCCCGACGAAGGCCCGCATTTCCTCGATGCCGATGCGCTCGACACACCGGTTGTGGCGCTGGCCAATGCCACCCGCGAAGTTCTCGTCGTTGGCGATACCATCGAGCGGATGCTGATCCGAGCCGAAAACGCCTTCAAGCATAATGATCCCGCCCCGCTTGCCGAAATCATCGCACTGGAAAAGAAGGTAGATACGCGCCAGCAGGATGTGAAGATTTACCTTTCCCAGCTGGGCCGCAAGGGACTGGATGAGCATGACGCTCGCCGGTCCATCACCATCATCGATTATGCCATCAACCTCGAGCATATCGGCGATATCGTTGAAAAAGGTCTGGCCGAGCAAATCCGCAAGAAGATTTCCAACGGTTTCAAATTCTCCGATGAAGGCTATGACGAGCTGAAGACGCTGTTCGACATGACCATCGAAAATCTGCGTGCGGCTCAAAGCATATTCGTCACCGGCGATTTCGACCTCGCCCGCCGCCTGATGGAAATCAAGATCGATATCAGACGGCTCGAAAAACAGTCTTCAGGCCGCCATCTGGAACGCCTGCGCGACGGTTTGATGCAGAGCCTGCAAACCAGCTCCCTGCATCTGGATATGTTGCGCGACCTCAAGCGCATCAACGCCCACATCGTCTCCGTCGCCCACCCCATTCTCGATCAGGGCGGCGTGCTGGGCGAAAGTCGCCTGCGCGCGGCGGACAAACGGAGTTGACCGGCTCGGCTCTCGTCTGTTCAGGAGTAGCCCGCCTCGCTCTGATGCCGCACGGTCAAAACCACGACCAGATCCCCATCGAAACGGTAGAGAGCGACATAGCCGCTCTCACCGAAAGGGATCAGTAACTCCCGAAATTCCGGTGACATTTTATCGGCAGGTCGACCTATTGCGGGGTGAGCCGCCAAAATCCGCGTCTGCTCCCGGATGGTTTTAACGGCGCGGGATGCAGCATCCGGATTCTTGGGCGCAAGAAAACGATAGCAGCGCTGAACGGCACGCAGCGCCTCTGGCGTCCATATCAGTTGTGGCATTCAGGCGGTTCCACATCCTGCCCGGCTTCAAGCTGAGCCAGCCAGTCATCCGCCTCATCTTGCTTTAGATGCAGGCCATTTTCCTGATAGGCAGACCATGCGGCCAAAGCCTCCTGCCGGAACGACTCACGCTTTTCTTCCCGCTCTACATATTGAGCGATCGCCTCCCGCATCAGATAATGGGTGGAGCGATGCTGTGTCTCGGCCAGCTTTCGCATCCGGGCGTGGACATCCGGGTCGAGCTTTACCGCAACGGGATGGGGTCCAGGCATGAGAGGTCCTCAGGTATAAAAAGGTAATACCCGACTATCGTGCCACCGCACCTTTGTGTCAACATCGCCGCCCCGGCGCAATTCAGTTTTGTGTCTATGCCGCGTGGCTGATAAACCGGGCGGGACGCAACGATTCGACTTGAAGGACATCGGATATGGAACGGCCAGATTTGCCGAAAGGCTTGCCCGACGACATCGAGGACAAGAAGGCGCTGGCCAAGGCATGGTTCGAAAGCCTGCGCGACACCATCGTCAGCGCGTTTGAAGCCATCGAAGACGAGTTGCAAGGCCCGCTTTCCGACCAACCGCCCGGCCGTTTCGTGCAGAAAGACTGGCAGCGTGACGGCGGCGAAGGCGGTGGTGGCAAGATGTCGATGATGGAAGGTCGCGTCTTCGAGAAGGTCGGCGTCCACACATCGACCGTCCATGGCGAGTTTTCACCGGAATTCCGCGGCCAGATACCCGGTGCCGAAGAAGACCCGCGCTTCTGGGCATCCGGCATTTCGCTGATTGCCCACCCGGTCAACCCCAATGTTCCCGCCGTGCATATGAACACGCGCATGGTCGTCACTTCCAGCCACTGGTTTGGCGGCGGGGCGGACCTGACGCCGGTTCTGGATCGACGCCGCACGCAGGATGACAATGACAGCCTCATCTTCCACCGCGTCTTTGAAATCACTTGCAATCGCCACGCGGTGGCCGATTATCCGCGCTACAAGCAATGGTGCGACGAGTATTTCCATCTAAAGCACCGCAACGAACCGCGCGGCATCGGCGGCATCTTTTTCGACTGGCTGCACCCGGATGAGGAAAAGGGCGACTGGAACGCCAATTTCGCCTTCGTGCAGGATGTCGGGCGCGCCTTCAATCTGGTCTATCCGAAGATCGTGCGGAGCAACTTCAACCAGCCGTGGACGGAAGAGGATCGCGACGAACAGCTGATCCGCCGCGGACGCTACGTGGAGTTCAACCTGCTCTATGACCGCGGCACGATTTTTGGTTTGAAGACCGGCGGCAATGTGGATTCGATTCTGTCTTCGCTCCCACCCGTGGTGCGCTGGCCGTAAGATTTGGGCGGCTGGCCTCGCTTCAATTTTTCGAGTTGAAGCGCGGGCTCTAAAAAATCACGAAAAGTTTGATCTTTGTTAGTCTTTTCGGAGCAGATTTTAGAAAATTAGCTCTTATGAAAAGACATCTCTGGTGATAGGCTCCATTCCGTTGATGACTGGAGGAGCTATCGTCATGATTACTTCAAACAGCATGCCCTTATCCGCGGTTGGTAACAACTCATCGCGTGCCATACCCACACCTGAATTGATCGATCGTCTGGCAGCGGAAATGCGCGCGACGGGAGATCGCGAATTGCCCCATTCCTTTTACGTCGAGCAGGTCAAGCGTAAGCTTGCCAATGACGACCGGGTGGAGCTGACGAATGTACCAGCCGCCGCCACATCTTCCGTTTTCCATTGCTGGGCAATGCCTGAAAAGGTCTGAAACGGAACCTTCTATCTCTCCTACCCGTTTGTTGGTGAGCAGGGGCAAAGCCTTTCAGTCGAAAGGTTCTGCCCCGGCATTTCACAGAGGGAGGCATATGATGAGACTGTTTGAATGTGGAACCCTGGTGCCGGGTTGTGAATGGCACACACGCGCTGACGAAGACGCAGAAGTCGTGCGCCGCACGGTGGACCATCTTCGTCAGGAACACGGCGAAACCGTCATCCGCGAAAACATGGTCGAGAACATCAAGACCCGCATTCGCGATGAAAGCACCATTCAGGCCTGATTGTTGAGGGCCTTTTCCAGCCGGGCGGTCAATGCTGCCCGGTCCAGTGAGAAGTTGAACTCGATCCACTTCTCCTCAAGCTCGCTTAAAATCACCCCCACCCTCGGACCAGGTGCAACACCGGCTGCCAGAACGTCTGCACCGGTCAGAGGAAAGCTAGGTCGCTGGAATTTCTGAGCGCGCTCCAGCAAGGTTGAGAAGCGCGCAATCTTCTGCATGGCCGCCTCGCCTGCCGAGACATCGGCCCGCGCCGCCGCAAGCGCCAGCTTAAGCCGCAAGACAACGCCTTCCACACCCTGCCGGTACAGCAGACGGTCAAAGGCTGCGTCGGTCATGGTAGGGTCGATGGCGGCTGAACTTGCCCATAGCTTCAGGCGCTTCCCCTCCGCGTTCGACATACGCAGCCGCGACGTCATCGCATCCACCCGCTCCGCATCTGTCGGCACAATGGCGGCAAGCCGCACCAGCGCATCAGGCTTCCAGCCCAGCGCCTGCTCTGTTGCCACCAGCCCATGAATGGCGTCGATGCCCCATTTTTCCGTTTCCGGCAGAACCTGCGTGAGAACGCCGGACTGGCGCATCCACAACAGAGAGCGCGATGGATCTTCTGCGGCCAGCAGCTTCTTCATTTCGCTCCAGACGCGCTCGGCAGAGAGCGTCGAAATCTTGTCCTTGGCGCGTGCACTCGCCCGCAGCCCATCGGCATCGGGTCGGCCTGAACCGTAATGGGCGAAGAAGCGGAAGAACCGCAGAATGCGCAGATAATCTTCGGCAACGCGCTGGTCGGCATCACCAATGAAGCGCACATTGCGCTTCTCGATATCCGGCAGGCCGCCGATCAAGTCGATCACATCGCCGGAAGCATCTGCGTAGAGAGCGTTGATGGTCAGGTCACGCCGCTGCGCATCCTCGGTCCAGTCGGTGCCGAAAGCCACTTGTGCGTGGCGGCCATCGGTTTCCACGTCGCGACGCAGCGTGGTGACCTCAAAACCTTCGCCATCCAGCACCAGCGTCACCGTGCCGTGTTCGATACCCGTCGGCACAGCCTTGATGCCTGCATCCTTGGCACGTTCCACCACATCCTGCGGCGGCAGCGTGGTTGCCATGTCGATATCGCCCACGGGCATGCCCATCAGTGCGTTGCGCACGGCACCGCCCACGATACGGGCTTCACCGCCATCAGCATTCAAAAGCGCCAAAATCCGCTGAAGGCCCGGTTTTGAAAACCAGTCCTGTCCGGCAATGTTGCTCATGAATAAAACCTTTCGTAAATGCTGCGCATGATGCCCGCCGTAATGCCCCAAATGTAACGCTCGCCATAGGGCATTTCGTAGAAAAACCGCTCCTTCCCCTGAAAGATGCGGCTGCCGCGCTTGTGATTTTTCGGGTTCATCAGAAATGACAGCGGCACCTCGAAGACCTCGTCCACTTCAGTCGGGTTGAGGGTAAGATCGAAGCCGGGTTTGACCACTGACAGCACCGGCTTGATGCGGAAACCCGTGCCGGAAATATAATCCGGCAAGCGCCCCACCGTCTCGACATAAGAACGGGATAGGCCGATTTCCTCTTCCGTCTCACGAAGGGCGGCATCCTCCGGCGAGCGATCTTCCTTGTCGATCCCGCCGCCGGGAAAGGAAATCTGGCCGGAATGTTTGCGAAGCGTCGCGGTGCGCTGGGTGAAAATGACCCGCGCCCCATCGCCATAATCCACAACGGGCACCAGCACGGCGGCGTCTTTCAAGCGAATGCCTTCCCCCGTCAGCCGCACACCGGGGTTGAGCATATGGTCGCCATGATCAGCGTCCTCCCGCTCGGCCACGCCCTCGCCATCGGAGAGCACACGACGCCGAAAATCGGCAGCGGAAAACGTCATTACATCAGAAGTCATCGGGAAAGCGCATCCAGTTCGTCTGCAGGCATCACAGGAAAGATCTCGCCGCCAGAGCGCACAGCAAATATGTCTTTTCCATCGATTTCAATCACTTCACCCAGCTCCACCAGATCATACATCACCGCCCGCGAGACAAGCGCCTCCAGCCGCCCACGCACCAGAAGATAGGGCTTCAACTCCTTGTTTTCTCCACTGATTTCGAAACGCAGCGGATGCTCTGCACCGACCTCCACCACATCGCCAACATTCGTGCGGAAGGTCAGAAGCGGTGCGTCGTCTTTTTCGCCCACATTCATCTCGACAGCGATGAAAGGCGCGTCCACCACGCGGATGCCGACTTTTTCCACAGGTGTTACAAGGTAGGTCTTACCATCCTCATCCCTTCGCAAAACGGTGGAAAACAGCCGCACAAGCGGGGCGCGGCCAATGGGCGTGCCCATGTAGAACCATGTGCCATCGGCGCGGATTTCCATATCCAGATCTCCGCAAAAGGGCGGATTCCAGCGCTCGACGGGGGCCGGTCCCCGGCTTTTGTCGCCCGTCTGCTCGGCTGCGTGGGCAATCATCGCGGCAAGCCCCGCTGCATCTTTCGCCGAATTTATCGTCTTAACCGCCATATTCGAGCCCTGCTTTGTCACCTATTGAAGTCTCTGACATGGGTAACGAGATAGTCATTCAAAGGATGCTTGTCAGCGGGCCAGATGGCAATAAGCTATAGGCAGCGCCAAATGCGTCCTGTATGCGAGTGATGACCGGTAACGAGACGATGCGCGTCTTTAGTTTGAGGAGAGCGATATGGGCATGATGAATACCAGCGAAACCCTCGACGAAAAGGCGATCATTGCCGCTGCCGAAAAGGCGCTGTCGGATATCGCCGCTGTCAGGGCGGAAGTTTCCAAGGTCATCTTTGGGCAGGAAAAGGTGGTGCAGAACACGCTTCTCGCCATTCTCTCCGGCGGCCATGCGCTGCTGATCGGTGTTCCCGGCCTTGCCAAGACCAAGCTCGTAACGACGCTCGGCACCGTCCTCGGGCTCGACGCAAACCGCATTCAGTTTACGCCAGACCTGATGCCATCAGATATTCTCGGCTCCGAAGTCATGGATCAGGATGAAAGCGGTCGCCGCTCGTTCCGCTTCATCAAGGGACCGATCTTCGGACAGCTGCTGATGGCGGATGAAATCAACCGAGCTTCCCCACGCACCCAATCCGCCCTTTTGCAGGCCATGCAGGAATATCACATTACCGTCGCTGGCCAGCGTTTCGATCTGCCCAAGCCCTTCCACGTTCTGGCCACCCAGAACCCGCTGGAGCAGGAAGGCACCTATCCGCTGCCGGAAGCCCAGCTCGACCGCTTCCTGCTTCAGGTCGATGTCGATTACCCCGATCTTGCCGCAGAACGCCAGATCCTGCTCGACACGACAGGTACGGCATCAGGCGAAGCACGCCGGATGATCGAAGGCGACCGTCTCGTTGAAATCCAGACGCTTATTCGCCAGATGCCAGTCAGCGACAAGGTTGTGGATGCCATTCTTGCGTTGGTGCGCTCCGCCCGCCCCGGCCATGGCAACAAATTGACCGACAAGAACGTTGCATGGGGACCGGGACCGCGTGCCGGCCAGTCTCTAATGCTGACGGCCCGTGCGCGTGCGCTTTACGAAGGCCGTCTCGCACCGTCGCTGGATGATATCTACGCGCTGGCAGAGCCTGTTCTGGAACACCGCATGGCGCTGACATTTGCAGCTCGTGCGGAAGGCATGTCGGTTCGCGACGTTATTGCGGGCCTTCTGGAGCAGGCCAGGAACTGACCGTTCAGGGGTCGGATTTTAAGGAGTGCATGTGGCATCCATCGGCCAGATCGTAGAGCAAACGCCCGGCAGTGACGTGCTTGCCCGTGCGCGCCAGCGTGCCGCTCTGGTGCCCGATTGCATGGTCGAGGCAAAACGCATTGCCAACACCGTGACAGCAGGCTGGCATGGCCGCCGCAAACGTGGCATCGGCGAAAATTTCTGGCAGTTCCGCCCTTACGCGGATGGCGAAAGCCTGTCGCGCATCGACTGGCGCCGCTCTGCCCGCGATGACCATACCTATGTCCGCGACCGGGAATGGGAAGCCGCCCACACCATTTGGCTCTGGGCCGATCTCTCGCCATCGATGATGTTCAAATCCACGCTCGGTTCCGTTTCCAAGGAAAGCCGTGCGCTGGTGCTGATGCTGGCGCTGGCGGAAATTCTGGCCCGTTCTGGCGAGCGCATCGGCTGCCCCGGCATCATGGAACCCGTGTCCGCCCGCAATGCCGCCGAGCGTTTGGCAACCGCCATCATGCACGCCCCCGCCACCACCGGTCTGCCGGACACGTCGATGATCCGTGGCTCCAGCGATATCGTGCTGATCGGTGATTTCTTGGATGATGCGACGACCGTTATGGAGCGCCTGTCGCCGCTGGCCCGCCGCGGCCTGCGTGGCCATGTTGTGGAGATTGCCGACCCCGCCGAAGAGGTCTTTCCCTACAGTGGTCGCACCGAGTTCTCCGACCCGGAGACCGGTGAAAAGCTGACGTCTGGCCGCGCCGAAACCATTCGCGATGACTACACCCGCGCCTATCTCGCGCGACGGGATGCCATGTCCTCGTCCCTGCGTCGTCTGGGCTGGAACTTCGTCTTCCACCGCACCGACCATCTGGCATCCGAAGCGCTGGTTACCATGCACATGTATCTCTCCGGCGCGCCGGTGGGTGGCAAGAACGGAGGCCGGACATGAGCGCCCTGCCTTTCGTTTTCACCAGCCCCTTTATCCTGTTCGGCCTGCTGGCGCTGCCTGCCATATGGTGGCTGCTGCGGCTGACACCGCCGCGCCCGAAGGCGGAAGTGTTCCCGCCGCTGCGCATTCTGGCAACTGTGCTAAAGCGTGAGGAAACGCCCTCCAAAAGCCCTTGGTGGCTGACGCTGCTGCGCATGCTGCTGGCCGCCGCCGTCATTTTCGCGCTGGCCGATCCCGTCATCAATCCGCGCAACAACACGCTGGCAGGCAGCGGCCCGCTGGTGCTGATCGTCGACAATGGCTGGGCCGCAGCGCCGGATTGGGACCGCCGCGTGCGCACAGCAGAAGCGCTGATTGGCGATGCCGAGCGGGCCGAACGCCCCGTTTCCATAACCTTTACCGGAGACCGCGACCACGATGCCGAACCCGGCACGACAGCTGCCGCACTGGAAAAGCTGGCCGCCGCCAAGCCACAGCCTTTGGTGCCGGACCGCGTCCGCGCCGCAGAAGCCGTCATAGAAGCCATGAACGGCGCAGCACCCGGCACGCTCGCCTATATTACCGATGGCGTTGCCACCCCGGATGACCGCGCCGCGCTGAGCAACCTCGCCACCATGCAGGCCGCCGAGTTTCGTGTCGTGGAAGGCGATGGACAGGCCATTGCCGCCATTACCGGCGCTGAAAACGGTGCCGAAACCATGACGGTCAAACTGTCACGGCTGGAGACCAGCGGCCCCGCCAATCTCACCATCAATGCGCAGGACAGCCAGGGCCGTGTGCTGGCCAGCGATAGCGCCACCTTTGCGCCGGGTGCTGCCGAAACCACCGCCGTTTTGAGCGCACCATTCGAGCTTCGCAACGATTTCGCCCGCCTGTCCATCGACCGGCTGTCCACCGCAGGTTCCGTGCATCTGCTGGATGACGGTTTCCGCCGTCGCCGCGTAGCGCTGCTGGCAGGCGAAACCGGCAATGATTTCCAGCCGCTGCTGCAGCCGCTGTTCTATATCAGCCGTGCGCTTCAGCCCTATGTCGATCTGGTGCCGCAGCGTCAAGCCGACCTCGCCGTCGCCATTCCCGAACTGCTGCAATCCAACCCGTCCGTCATCGTCATGGCCGATATCGGTCGCCTGCCGCAGGAAACCTACGCGCCCATAGAGCGCTGGCTGTCGCGTGGCGGCACGCTCATCCGTTTCGCCGGGCCGCGCCTTGCCGCCGCCCCTGCCGATGACCCGCTGGTGCCAGTGACATTGCGTCAGGGCGAACGCGCTCTTGGCGGTGCCCTGTCATGGGCGGAGCCTCAACCGCTGGCGGATTTCCCGAATTTCGGCCCCTTCGCTGGCATGCCCAAGGCAGATGGTATTCACATCAAGCGGCAGGTTCTGGCAGAGCCGACGCCTGATCTGGCGGAGCGCACATGGGCAAGCCTTGCCGATGGCACGCCACTGGTCACCACGCGCAATGTCGATGCGGGCCGCATCGTTCTCTTCCATGTTAGCGCCGAAGCCAGCTGGTCGGATTTGCCGATCTCGGGCCATTTCGTGGAAATGTTGCGCCGTATCGTTCAACTGTCGCAGGTCGGCGGTTCGTCTGCCTCTGCCAATGCGCCCGCCGCAGCGCTGCCCCCCTATCGCTTGCTGACCGCAACGGGTTCGCTATCACCGGAAATCGGCACCGCCCGCCCGCTGGAGGCAAAGCCGGGTCAATCACCCCGCGCCAGCTTCGATAATCCGCCCGGCCTTTACGGCACGGAATCCGGTTTCGTTGCGCTCAACCTGCTGCCGCCGGACGCAACGCTGCGCCCCATCGACACTTCGCTTGCGGGAACGGCGACCACCCGTGAAGGTCTGGTTGGCGAAGCTGCCAAATCGCTGCGCCCAGCCCTCTTCATTGCGGCTCTTTTGATGCTCTTTGCCGATACGCTCATCGTTCTCTTCATGCACGGAGTCTTCTCGCGCCTGCCCCGCGCCCGCTCATCCGCCGCCGCGATTCTACTGGCCTTTGCGGCTGGCCTCACTGTCTTTTCGCCAAATACCGCCCGTGCCGACGACCCAAAACCGGGTGACGAGGCCATTTTCGAGCGGCTGGACACGACCCATCTGGCCTATGTCCGCACTGGAGAAGACGATGTTGACCGTATTTCCGAACAGGGCTTGCAGGGCCTTTCCGAGTTTCTGACATGGCGCACGACGCTGGAACCGGGACAGCCAGTAGGGCTGGATATCTCCAAGGATGAGCTGTCTTTCTACCCCATCATCTACTGGCCGATTTCCGCCACTGCCCCCATGCCGTCAACAGCCGCCATCTCCCGCATCGATGCCTATATGCGCGCGGGCGGCACGGTGCTGTTCGATACGCGCGACCAGTTCTCGTCGCTGGATGGTGGTGGCAACACCAGCCCCAACGGCCAGCGCCTTCAGGAAATCCTCGCCAATGTCGATATTCCGCCGCTGGAGCCTGTGCCGAAGGACCACGTCATCACGCGCTCCTTTTATCTGCTGAACAACTTCCCCGGTCGCTACAATGGCAGCCCGCTATGGGTGGAATCGCGTCAGGATGCCGCCAAGACGACATCGGGCATTTCCTCCTCCGGCGATGGCGTGTCCCCCATCCTCATCACCGGCAATGATTTTGCCGGAGCATGGGCCATCGATGCAAATGGCGCACCCGTGCTGCCTACCGTTCCGCCGGATGAGGTGCAGCGCGAACACGCCTTCCGCACCGGCGTCAACATCATGATGTATATGCTCACCGGCAACTACAAGGCCGATCAGGTGCATGTGCCCGATATCCTCCAGCGGTTGGGGCAATGACATGACACTGACCTTTGCGCCCTTCCTGCCGTGGATCATCATCGGCATTCTCGCCGCCGCCGCCTTCGTACTGGCCATCATCGGCCTGTGGCGCGGCGTGCGCGGTGCATGGCTGCGTGGTTTGGCGCTGGCAGCACTTCTGCTGGCCATTTCCAACCCGCTTCTGACCAATGAGGAGCGCGATCCGCTTTCCACCATTGTCCCTGTCATCGTGGACCGTTCGCAGAGCCAGGATGTGCAGCAGCGGCCGGAACAGACGGATCAGGCGCTGGCCACCCTTCGCGAACGCCTCGCCCGCTTCCCGCGCATCGAACCACGCATCGTGGAAGTCCAGAACGACCCCAACAGCGATGCTCCAGCCACTAATCTCTTCTCTTCGCTAGCCGCAGCCGTATCGGATGTATCTCCGTCACGCGTTGGCGGTGCGATTTTCCTCAGTGATGGCCAGATCCATGACATCCCCAATGTTACGCCGAACATCGAACAGACGCTTGGCTTCAAGGCCCCGATCCATGGTCTGATTACCGGGCGGGCGGAAGAATTCGACCGGCGCATCGAAGTGGTACGCGCGCCGCGCTTCGGCATCGTCAACGAGCAGCAGGAGTTGACGCTGCGCGTCTTTGATGATGGTCGCGCGCAAGGTGGCCAGGCGGAAGTCACGGTGAAGATGAATGGCGAAGAGATCGCCACACTTGAAGCCACGCCCGGCCAGCCCCTGCCCTTCAGCTTCAAGGTTCCGCGCGGCGGCAACAATGTCATGGAATTTTCCGTGGCAGAGCTTCCCGGTGAAGTCACCACCAGCAACAACCGCGCCGTCCACGTCATCGAAGGTATCCGCCAGAACCTGCGTGTTCTCCTGGTTTCCGGTGAGCCCCATGCCGGTGAGCGCGCCTGGCGCAACCTGCTGAAATCCGACACCTCCGTCGATCTCGTCCATTTCACCATTCTGCGCCCGCCGGAAAAGCAGGATGGTACGCCGATCAACGAGTTATCGCTGATTGCTTTCCCGACTCGTGAGCTGTTTGTCGAGAAGATCGAGGATTTCGACCTCATCATCTTCGACCGCTACCAGCATCGCGGCGTGTTGCCGATCCTCTATTATGATTACATCGCCCAATATGTCGAAAAAGGTGGCGCGCTTCTGATTGCCGCCGGTCCTGAACATGCAGGGCAGGATTCCATCGCCATGACGCCGCTCGCCTCGGTGCTGCCCGCGCAGCCCACCGGCGAAATGCATCAGTCGGCCTTCTACCCTCGCCTGTCGGAAGCGGGCAAGAAGCACCCGGTCACACGCGGTCTGGAAGGCTCCGGCGAAGAGCCGCCACAATGGGGCCGCTGGTTCCGCACCGTGGGCGTCGAGCCACCACAGGGCCAAACAGTCATGCTGGGCGATGGCCAGGACCCGCTGCTGGTGCTGAACCGCCAGGGCCAAGGTCGCGTTGCCATGCTACTGTCAGACCAAGGCTGGCTCTGGGCACGCGGCTTTGAAGGCGGCGGCCCGCATGTCGGCCTCTACCGCCGCATCGCCCATTGGCTGATGAAGGAGCCGGAGCTTGAGGAAGAAGCGCTGACCGCCCGCGCCAATGGCCGCACGCTGGAAATTACCCGCCAGACCATCGGTGATAATCCCGGTCAGGCTACGGTGAAATTCCCCACCGGCAAGACCGAGACGATGGCCTTTACGCAAACAGAGCCTGGTCTCTACAAGATCGAACGCCGCATGGATGAGACCGGCCTCTACGAAATCACCAATGGCGATTTCACCACGCTGGTCCATGTCGGTGCCGTCGATGCCCCCGAATTCAAGGCCATGATCTCCACTACCGAGACGTTGAAGCCGGTTGTCGATGCCACGAAGGGCAGCATCCACCGCGTCGTCAACGACAATGGCCGCGTCGTGCTGCCGGATATTCTGCCCGTGCGCGGAGATGTGCGCGTGGCCGATAATGACCGCATGCTCATTCGCCTGACGGACGAAACCGTACTGAAGGGCGTCAACACCCTGCCCCTCTTTGCTGGCTTCGCGGGCCTCGCCGCCCTGCTGATGGCATTTTCCGCGCTCTGGTGGCGTGAAGGTCGATAATGGAACCGCACATCAGCATCAGCCAGGAAGGCGACAAGGACAGCGAAGCGGCCATTCTTTCGGCTCTCAAAGACTACAACATCAATCGCTTCGGCCCCAGCGACTGGCAGGAACTCATCATATCGCTACGCGATGACGCGGGCACCGTCACCGGCGGCCTTTGCGGCCACACCGCCCGCGGTTGGCTCTATACAAAACTGCTCTTCATCCCCGAAACCCTGCGCGGCCAAGGCCTCGGCCCCAAGCTGCTTTCCATGGCGGAAGAGGAAGCCCGCAAACGCGGCTGCATCGGCGCTTACATCGACACGATGAACCCGGATGCGCTGGCGATATACCAGAAATGTGGCTATGAAATCTTCGGCCAGATCGAGAATTTCAGCGGCGCAGAGTCGCTGACATATTTGAAAAAGTCACTCAAATAAAACGCAAAAATCTACCGCCTTGGCAGATCATAACGCGAGATCGAGACATTGAAATCTTGGTTCACGGATATCTCCAGAACCTCATTCCAGAGTTCGCTTCCATTCAATTCCTCGATAACAAGTGACATCAGTGCCTTTTGCAGTTCGAGGCTCATAATTCCAGCAGAGGTATTGAACGCAACGAGCCCGACGTGAATATCTTCTCGATTGTAAAGCGGCAGAAAATCTACCGTATTATGCGTGACGAGAATATATCCCTGATCAACAGCAATCCGTCCAACGATGTGGTCTTTGGCACCGGACATGCCGAGCCATAAAACACACGTCGATTGATGAAAACCCGAACCATGAGCAATCTTCACCAGTTCAGGGCTCAGACATTCATCGATCAGAAACTTCACGATTTGATCGGGGGTATGTCGAGCTTGAGGGTTCGAACAGTTTTAGCCTCACCATTCCGCCACTCCGGCTTGGCAACGGGGCGTCCGCGTTTTGGGTAGGCGAGAGCATAATCCGCAGCTGCGTTCAATTTCTCGAGCGAGAGTTGGGGAAACGCCGCAATGATTGCCTCACGCGTGTCACCGCTCGTCAACATTTCCGTGACGTCGTAAATGGGTATGCGCGTGCCCACGAACACAGGCTGGCCACCCATAACATCAGATTGGATCGACACGGCGTCCCTCGCACGTTCCAGCCTGTTTAGACCTGCTTCGACATCTGCCAGAATTGGGCGAATATCGACCTGAAGCGGTGCATCTTCCACGATCGCTTGGTTTTTGTCAGACAAGGCTTTAGCGATGATGCGTTGCCGCGCCGCCGGTGTAAGCGTTGAAGCTGTGAGATAGGCCAACCGCAACCCTATAAGACCAGCCATAGATATGGAACGCGTTCGCCCCTTGGATTTCGCATAATTGCGCAACAATCCAGCGTCGATAATTCTGTTGACGTGCTTAAGCGGAACACCCGTCACTGACGAGGCTTCGCTTGCGCTAAGACTTTCTCCGATGGCGAGCAACATAGATAAACCTTCCAAAGAACTGGAAAGATTATAGCGCAAGTACCGCCGGAACGCCAACAGTCAAATCAGAGGCTAAATTTCTACGCGCTTGCTTTGAGTGGCTCGTCGTAGACGCCATATTCAACTGCACTCAGACATGTAGGAGCCTCACACTGCCGCCAGCCGATCTTGCCCTTCAGCCGCTCATGCGTATCAGCCGCCAGCGGCACGACAAGCACCCGGTTCATATCGACAGGACCGGGGAAATCCAGCGCAGCATAGGCGACCTTCTCGAAACCCAGCGGCATGTAATATGGCGGGTCACCGATCAGAATGACGGCTTCGGAGCCCTTGCGCTTGGCGGCGGCGATGGCGATGCGGACCAGTTCACGGCCTATACCCATGTTCTTGTGCGAAGGCCGCACGGCCAGAGGGCCGAGCATGTGGCCCTTCACGTCGCCCGCCAGAACCGGTGTCATGCGAACGGAAGCAATCGTCTCGCCGTCGTCGGCGCAGATATAGGAAATCGAACGGTCGTGCGGGCCCTGCTCGCGGATGCGAGCAGCGGCGCGGGTGTGCCGACCGGGGCCGAAGGCTTCTGCATTGATGAGTTCGATAACGGCGTCATGAGACGCGTCTTCAGTGAGGTAGACCAGTTCGTGCTTGGACATGGAGAGACCGGAACGTTAAATACGGATAGGGCGATGTGACGGCTGCGCCGGTTAAGGCGCTCGAAGCGTCAGCGTCGTCGGAGCATCCGTGTTGCGGTCATAAAGCAGAATTCCCTCAGAATTGTGATAAACGCGGATATCAGGAAAATTCCGACCCGTCCAGAACAAATCCAGAGCTTGGCTATTCAATGATGGGAGTGTGATACGAACGCACTGTTCACTGCCTTTTGGGTTCACTTCCCGCAAAGCCATGGCTTACAGTGTGTGCAACAACATGAAGGAGAACGCGCGATGGGTATGCTGGTTGAGGGTGTCTGGAAAGACGTCTGGTACGACACCAAGGAAACCAAGGGCCATTTCAAGCGCAGCGCCTCGCAGTTTCGCAACTGGATCACCGCAGATGGGCAAGCCGGTCCCTCTGGCAAGGCTGGTTTCAAGGCCGAGAGAGACCGCTACCATCTCTATGTTTCATTGGCCTGTCCCTGGGCGCATCGCACGCTAATATTCCGCAAGCTGAAGAAGTTGGAAGACCTTATTTCCGTTTCGGTGGTCGATCCGCTGATGCTGGAAAATGGCTGGGAGTTCAAACCGGCGGATGAGCGCACCCAAGGCGCCACGGAGGACCATCTCTTCGGCTCCTCGGCAATGTGGCAGGTTTATACCAAGGCAGACCCGTCCTATTCCGGTCGCGTGACCGTGCCTGTGTTGTGGGACAAGCATCAAAACACCATCGTCTCGAATGAATCGGCCGAGATCATCCGCATGTTCAACAGCGTCTTTAATGCCCTGACGGGATCGCAGGATGATTATTACCCGGAGCCATTGCGCGCCGAGATCGATAAGCTCAATGACGTCATCTACGACACCGTCAATAACGGCGTCTACAAGGCCGGTTTTGCCACCACGCAGGAAGCCTATGCGGAAGCCGCTGCAAAGGTTTTCGAGACGCTGGATTTGCTGGAAGCGCGACTCGAGAACAAACGCTTTCTGTTGGGCGCCCAACAGACGGAGGCGGACTGGCGGCTGTTCACCACGCTTGTCAGGTTCGACCCTGTCTATGTCGGCCATTTCAAATGCAACATTCGCCGCATTCACGACTATCCGAACCTGACGGGATATCTGCGCGATCTGTACCAGACATCAGGCATTCCCGAGACGGTCGATATGCGCCACATCAAGGACCATTATTACCGCAGCCACGAGACCATCAACCCCACCGGCATCGTGCCCATCGGCCCGGAGCTTGAACTGGACAAGGCGCATGACCGCGAAAGGCTGGGCTGAACCTACCAGTAGTCATCCGGCGGCGTTTCGCCCGCCAGTTCTGCGAGGCGGCGGCGGGTGGCGCCCGTCGTTCCCTCGGGTAGAGCGTCCAGCGGAAAGAACCCGCTTTCGCTGATCTCCCGGTCCGGCACTTTCGGAGCCGTCTGCGTCACTTCAAGTCGGTAGAACAAAACATGGTCGCGGTCGCTGGTGCGATTGTTGAAATAGACATGGAAAAGCTGCGGACTGGAGGTCGCGATGAGATTGCCTTCCTCGCGGATTTCCCTGTTCAGCGCCTGCAAACCCGTCTCGCTCCGCTCAACCCCGCCGCCCGGCATATGCCAGCCCGCAACATAGGTGTGCCGCACTAGAAACACTCGCCCCTGCGCATCGAAACAGGCGGCACGCACGCCAAGCGTCATGCCACGGCGGACAAAGAAAAAGACATGCAGGGCACGCTTTGCAACATTCCGAAACAAATCCCGGAACCCTTGCCCGCTGACATGGTTTTCACCCAACGCTCAACTCTCCTTTATCTCATTGAAAAACAGGGGTTTTGGGTTGGACGCTCAAGATTTCATACGTTATGGCTGGATGCATGTTCAAACTCGCCCACATCTCCGATATTCATCTCGGCCCGCTGCCCAAGCTGACCTTTCGCGAACTTGCCTCCAAGCGCATTCTTGGCTTTGTGAACTGGCGCCTCAACCGCCGCAAGCATCTTTTCAGCGATACGCTGGAAAAGGTGGTGGACGACATGGAAAGCAAAGCGCCCGACCATGTTGCCATCACCGGCGATCTCGTCAATCTTGCGACCGGCATTGAAATTCGTGCCGCCGCAGACTGGCTGGAAGAAGTGGGCGATCCGCTCAAGATTTCCGTCGTGCCCGGCAACCACGATGCCTATGTTCCCGGCGCGCATGACAAGGCCATGGCCGCCTGGTATCCCTATGTGCGCGGTGACGGCGACGCGGAAGACTGGGACGAAGACCGCAAGATTTTCCCGTATATGCGCGTGCGCGGCCCGGTCGCCATGATCGGCTGCTCCACGTCCATCGCAACGCCTCCCTTCTCCGCCACCGGCTATTTTGGCCGCAGACAGGCCCGCGCCACGGCGGAACTGCTACGTAAAGCGGGAGAACAGGGGCTGTTTCGCGTGGTCATGATCCACCACCCGCCCATCCGCGGCGCAGCCTCCACCCACAAACGCATGATCGGCATCCGCCGCTTCGCCGCAGCGATCGGCACGGGCGGCGCAGAACTCGTGCTGCACGGTCACACCCATCTCAACACGGTCTACTGGCTGAACACCCATCGCGGGCGTGACCATACGCCAGTGGTCGGTATCGCCTCCGCCTCACAAGGCCCCGGCGGCCATAAACCCCGCGCCGGTTACAACCTCTTCCACATAGACGGCGGCCCCGGTACATGGAACGTGACCTGCGAACGCTATGGCCTGAACGAAAAGGCCACCGGCATAGAGCTGGAAGATGTGCGCGTCTTCTACAACAATGGCCGCCCGCTGGGCTTCAGCAATCCGGTGGAGCAGGGCGACGACGAGTAAGCAACGCGATCAAATCCATTGATCGCTCTGGGCTGTGCGGTCTCCGCCCGCATGGCCGGTGTTGAGTACGCCGCGCGGCTCTATCAACAACAGATGAACCTCTTGTTCCGCATAGGGTTTGTGTTTTACGCCCTTGGGAACAACGAACATTTCGCCAGCGCCGATCGATACGGCACCATCGCGAAAGTCGATCCGTAGGCGACCTTTGAGGACAATGAAGGCCTCGTCGGTTTCGGGATGGTCGTGCCAGATGAAATCGCCCTCGATACGAACAATCTTGAACTGATAATCATTCATCTCAGAGATGACGCGCGGTTGCCAGAACTCCGTGATCTTCGAGAGTTTGTCTGAAAAGTTGACCACCTGATAGTGTGTATCCATTGCCCCATTGCTCCATTGCTCCATTTTTCAATGAAAGCAGGTTAGGCGCTCCGCCGTCTGGAATATTGAACGATCGTGCAGATCAACGCGTCTTCAATGTCATCTTGCGCCACCGCGCGGGCGTCATGCCGAAAGCACCGCGAAAATGCCGGGTCAAATGGGCCTGGTCGGCAAAGCCCGTGTCGAGCGCCACTTTAACAAGAGGTTGCCCATCCATGATCCGCGCCTTGGCCCGGTCCAGACGCCGCAAAATGAGGTATCGGTAGGGGCTGGTGCCAAACACACGCCTGAAATCGCGCGAAAGCTTCCATCGATCCTGGCCAGTCAACGCCTCCAGTTGCTCGAGGGAAATCACTTAGTCGTTCGAATGGAGAAGATAATCGCGGGCCGTGTCTGCGGCTCGGTAATCGGGCGCCGACAGGGAGCGTCGGCTGGTTATCGGGGCCGCAGCTTTCAATGCGACGGAAATATCATAGACCGCATCATCATATTGCAGTGTCTCCAGGGGTTGGCTCATATGAGCGAAAATCCGGTCAATCGTTTTCAGCAACTGCGGATGACGCGTAACCCCAACGGCTATGAATGGTAGCGAATGACCATGCCCCAGCGCATTCTGCACAAGAAGCGGGTCCAGATAGATCATCTGGTAATGAAAACCATCTTCCGTGCCTGCCTGCCCGTCATGCAATTCGTCCGGGTAAAGCACCATCACAGTGCCGGGAACACCTGCGCTGCCCTCGCCACGATACTGAAATCGCTGCACGCCGGATATCGTACGCCCTATGGCACAAGTATCGTGTCGATGCGGTTGATAGGCTGGACCGGAGAAAAACGCCTCGATCCGTTCGCAGCCTTTCATTCCCGACGCGAGATTGATCCACCCCGATGCGACGGGGGCAGATAAATCGCTGACGACACCCAATCCCGACTGCACAGGCGACCGCTCCAAATCTCTCTACAAGAAAACGGCCTCAGCAGAACGCATCTGCTGAGGCCGGTAAAGGTGACCGGAAGCCTATCAGGTCTTCGCTGCCCGCTCTTCCAGCACCCGGTTCGCCGCAGAAACGATAGCCTCCAGCGAAGCCGCCACGATGTTGGTGTTGATACCCGCACCAAACAGTTTACCGCCTGGATGTTCCATCTCGACATAGGCTATGGCCGAGGCGTTGGAGCCGTGTTGCAGAGAGTGTTCTGAGTAGTCATTCACCGACAGATCAATGCCGAGATATGTGGACAGTGCGTTGATGAAGCCATCGATGGGACCTGTTCCCTTGCCCTCGATGCGCTTGATCTCACCCTTGTCGGTGATCTCGGCTGCCACCACGCGCACACCGCGGAAGTCGCCAGCCGGATAGGTATGGTGATCCACGAACTTGATGCGTGCATTTGGCTGCGTCACATATTGCTCGATGAAGCGGTCATGGATGCGCTTGGCGGGCAGTTCCACACCTTCTTCATCGGTAATGCGCTGGATTTCCTCGCGGAATTCCACCTGCAAATTGCGGGGCAGGTTCAGGCCGTAATCCTGCTGGAGAATATAGGCGATGCCGCCCTTGCCCGATTGCGAGTTGATGCGGATGATCGCCTCGTAGGAGCGACCGACATCCTTCGGGTCGATGGGCAGGTAAGGCACTTCCCAGACAGGATGGTTGGCGACCTTGATCGCCTTCATGCCCTTGTTGATCGCATCCTGATGCGAACCGGAAAAGGCGGTGTAGACCAGTTCACCGACATAAGGATGACGCTCGGGGATCGTCATCTCATTGGAATATTCATAGACGGACTTGATCCGCTCGATATCGCGGCAATCCAGTTCCGGGTCCACACCCTGCGTGTACATGTTCAACGCCAACGTCACCACATCCACGTTACCGGTGCGCTCGCCATTGCCGAACAATGTGCCTTCCACACGGTCGGCACCCGCCATCAGGCCCAGCTCGGTGGCGGCGATGCCCGTTCCACGATCATTGTGCGGATGCAGCGAGATGATGACGTTTTCGCGGTTGTCGATGTTGCGGCACATCCACTCGATCTGGTCGGCATAGATGTTCGGCGTTGCCATCTCGACGGTGGAAGGCAGGTTGAGGATCAGCTTGTTATCCGCCGTCGGCTTCACCACCTCGACAACTGCGTTGCAGATCTCCAGCGCCACTTCCAGCTCCGTGCCGGTAAAGCTTTCCGGCGAATATTCGAAGCGATAACCGCCACCGGCTTTGGCCGCCATATCGGTGATCATCTTGGCGGCATCGACGGCGATCTGCTTGATGCCGTGCACATCCTTGCCGAACACCACACGACGCTGCAATTCAGACGTGGAATTGTAGAAGTGGATGATCGGGTTCTTGGCGCCTTCCAGCGATTCGAAGGTGCGCGTGATCAGTTCCGGGCGGCACTGAACCAGCACCTGCAACGACACATCTTCAGGCACCCCACCCTGCTCAACACACCAGCGAGCGAAGTCGAAATCCGTCTGCGAAGCGGATGGGAAACCGATTTCGATTTCCTTGAAGCCCATTTCCAGCAACAGCTTGAACATGCGCGCCTTGCGGTCATGCCCCATGGGATTGACCAAAGACTGGTTGCCATCCCGCAAATCGACCGAACACCAGATCGGTGCCTTATCAATGGTTTTTGAAGGCCAGGTGCGGTCCTTGATATCGATGACAGGGTATGGGCGATACTTCACGTTCGCGTCCGGCATGCCCTTGGAAATCTGAGAGGTCTTGGCGTCCATAATCTTGCTCCTTCCACGCATCGCGGCCGAAAAAGCCTTGGCAGATGCGCGCCCAAACGGGCCTTAAATCCAGTATAAAGTGAGATTTCGAGTTGAGGAGCATTGGCACCAGCGGGCTTTCGGCCGCCGGGCGCTCCTCACTGGACCCGGCAACCGCGTGTAAGGTCGAGGCTAAGAAGCGAGAGTGCACCGCATGGCTGGCCGTCCACAGAAAACTGCGTGCTCATGCCTGAAATGGTTGCGGTATGAATGGTCATACAAATCTTATAAGCGGCGAAATTTTTCGTTGCAAGTCTATCTTCAACTTTTCATTCGTTTCACGACGCCGGTCAGCGCCATCATCAAACCACCACCGATAAGCCCCCAGAACGCTCCGGAAATACCGCCAAACGACAGACCCGAAGCCGTGATAAGAAAGGTTATGGCCGCGGCTTCTCGGGTTTCCGGGTCTTTGAAGGCGGCGACCGCTGAGCCGGAGAAAGCTCCGACGAGAGCTAGACCTGCAACGGCCTGAATCAGAATAGGCGGTGCAAGCGCCACGAAGGCCGTGACAGCGCCGGCTAGGAGACCGAAAATCACATAACCTACGCCACTGACGATGACTGCCCAGTAACGGCGCTTAGTATCTGGATGCGCGTCTTCGCCCGCGCACATAGCAGCGGTAATGGCGGCGAGGTTGACGGCGTGGCCGCCGAAGGGCGCGGCGAACAGCGAGAACAGACCGGTCGTGGCAAACAACTGCCCAGGCTGCGGATCGTAATTGTTGACCTTCAGCACGGCGATGCCGGGAATGTTCTGCGAGGCCATGGTGACGATGAACAGCGGCAGCGCGATGGAAATGAGGGCTTGCAGGTTGAACACCGGCATGACGAATTCCATCGGCGGAACAAGCGACTGCGCAACACTATCCAGCGCGCCTGCGGGAATATCAACGCCAAAGATCATTACCAGTACGAAGGCGGCTAGGGCTGCTGGCACCGCAAACAGGCGTTTGAAAGCGCCAACGACGATCCACGCCAGAATGATCGGCAGGCCGAGCAACGGGTTGAAGCCGATGGCCTTGATGGGCGCAAAACACAGGCCGATAATGACGCCGGACAGCATGGCATTAGCGAGCGGCGTCGGAATGGAAGCCACCGCCCGCCCGAGCGGTTTGAAAAGACCTGCGATGATGATCAGCACCGCGCAGATGATGAATGCACCCACCGCTGCTGGAAAACCACCCTCGATCACCCCCGTTGCCGCCAGAAGCGCGCCACCCGGTGTAGACCATGCAATGCTGATGGGAAGTCGCGTCATGGCGGAGAGAAGGATGGCGCAAAGGCCGACGGAAACCGACAGGGCCATCAGCCCGGATGCCGCCTCGAAATCCGTCGCGCCGACACCCTTCAACCCCTGCAGCACCACGGCAAAGGAGCTGGCAAAGCCGACGAAGGCTGTCAGCAGGCCCATGAACAGGCTTTGGAGAGAGAATTCTTTTAACATGGCTGGGCTCTGGCACGGAGAAAACGCGGTCATCATTCCAGATCAAAAAATGCATGCGCTGGCAAGGTTGCTTTCTCCGGCGAGGGTACTCGCGCCTGACTTGTGCATGGTCTGCACCCTGCCCTGTTGTTCTCGCCATCCAGCCCGTGTAAACCCGCGCCATCAAACAGCGAGATAACAAATGCTTCCTTGGATAGAACTGGACCGTGCAGCCATTCCGGGTGATGGCACCGAACTGCGCCTGAAGCAGCGCGGCCAGGAATTTTCCATCATGCTGGGTTCAAACGAACTGATGAACAGCCGCTTGAGCGGCTCGGAAGAGGCCTTGGCGACGCTTTCGTGCGAACGCATTGCGGGGCGTGCGAACCAGAGTATGCTGATCGGCGGGCTTGGCATGGGCTTCACGCTCCGCGCAGCGCTTGGCGCCCTGCCTTCGGATGCACGCGTGACCGTGGCGGAACTGGTGCCAGCGGTGGTGGAGTGGGCACGCGGGCCGATGGCCGATCTGCACAAGGGTACACTGGACGATGCCCGCGTCGATATCCATGTCGGCGATGTCGGTGCGCTCATCCGCTCGAAGAAGGCGGCCTATGACGCCATTCTGCTGGATGTCGATAATGGCCCGGACGGCCTGTCGCGGCCTTCGAATGACAGTCTTTATGATCGAGAAGGTCTTGAAGCCGCCAGAGCAGCCTTGCGCCCGAAAGGCGTGCTCGCGGTCTGGTCTTCAGGCCCGGATGCCGCCTTCACCCGCCGTTTGCGGCAGGCCGGTTTTGCGACAGACGAGGTCAGTGTCCGCGCCAATGGCAAGCGCGGCGGCGCGCGCCATACGCTTTGGCTAGCAGCCAAAGCTTAACGCCGCGACGTAGAGCGCTCCCCGAGAGCATCCAGCGCATCGGCATTATCCCTGCCCCAGGCGTAGAGCATTTCGACCGGTTCGATAAATCTCTCTCCAAGCGGCGTCAGCCTGTATTCCACAGCGGGCGGTCTGGTCGCATGCACATGCCGTGTTATCAGCCCTGTCCGCTCCATTTCCTTCAAGGTCTGCGTCAGCATCTTTTTGGAAATGCCCGGCAGGCTACGTTCCAGCACACCGGTGCGGGCGGCGCCATCATGCAGCTTATGCAGCGCATGCAGGATCATGCTCGTCCATTTGGTCGAGAACAATTCCAGCACGCGTCTCGGCGCACAGTCCTCACGCCATTCAGCCTCATTGCTTCCCGGTTTCATCGTGGTCACCCTCTGGTATCCATGTCCCCAATCCGTGCCGTCTACACGATGGTGCGCGGGATGCCTAATTATAGCGTCTACAAAAATGGAGTTTGAGCATGGTTAAAACGGCATTGGTGGTGGGCGCAAGCGGGATCGTCGGCAGCGCCACAGCAAATCTTCTTTTGGAACAGGGCTGGCAGGTCTACGGCCTATCGCGCAAACCGGCACAACAGAAAGGCATCATTCCCGTCGCCGCCGATTTGCAAAATGCAGTCGAAACAGCAAAGGCCCTGACGGATGTTCGCCCAGACGCCGTCTTCATCACCACATGGGCTCGACAGGATAGCGAGGCAGAAAACATCCGCGTCAATTCCGCCATGGTCCGCAATCTCTTGGATGCCCTCAGCCTCGGCAAATCCATCCGCCATGTGGCACTGGTCACCGGCCTCAAGCACTATCTTGGCCCCTTCGAGGCCTATGGCAAGGGCAAGCTGCCGCAGACGCCGTTCCGCGAGGAACAGGGTCGATTGGATGTCGAGAACTTCTACTACGCGCAGGAAGACGAAGTCTTTGCCGCCGCCAAACGCGATGGTTTCTCGTGGAGCGTCCACCGTCCGCACACCGTCATCGGTCAGGCAGTCGGCAACGCCATGAACATGGGCACGACACTTGCGGTCTACGCCACCATTTGCCGCGAGACAGGCCGCCCCTTCCGCTTCCCCGGCTCTGCCGCACAGTGGAACAGCCTAACCGACATGACAGACGCCAACCTTCTGGCCAAGCAATTGCTCTGGGCAGCCGAAACGCCAGAGGCAAGCAACGAAGCCTTCAATGTGGTCAATGGCGATATCTTCCGCTGGAGCTGGATGTGGGGCCGCATCGCAGACTGGTTCGGCATTGAAGCCGCATCCTTCGATGGCACCGTCATTCCGCTTGAACAGCAGATGAAAGATGATGCCGATATCTGGAGCAAGATCGCAGCGCGCGAAAATCTGGCCGAGCCAGACCTCGCCCGCCTCGCATCACCATGGCACACCGATGCCGATCTGGGTCGCCCCATCGAAGTCGTCACAGACATGAGCAAGAGCCGCCGTCTGGGTTTCAAAGAGTACCAACCGACGGATGATGCGTTCTTTGCGCTGTTCGAAACGCTGAGGAAGAGCCGTCTCATTCCCTGAGTGTAAAAAACTTTTATTCAGAGCAATAAAAAACCCGCATCGGCCATGCCGATGCGGGTTCAATAAATAAGTGAAACAGAGCCTTAGATTTCGCCCTGCGAGGTCACGATGCGCGAAGCAAGGCCATAAGCCACCGCTTCTTCTGCACCCAGCCAGTAATCGCGGTCGATGTCCTTGGCGATCTTTTCTTCGGACTGGCCAGTGGCCACCGAGAATATCTTGATCAGGCGCTTGTTCATCTTGATGATTTCGCGTGCCTGGATTTCGATGTCGGACGCCATACCGCGTGTGCCGCCGGATGGTTGGTGCAACAGGAAGCGGGTGTTCGGCAGGCAGATGCGACGTTCCTTCGGCACCGATACGTAGATCAGCGCGCCAGCGGAAGCGACCCAGCCCGTGCCGATGATCCAGACCTTCGGCTTGATGAACTTGATCATGTCGTGAATGCTGTCGCCGGATTCGACGTGGCCGCCGGGCGAGTTCACGTAGACGCGGATGTCTTCATCGCTGGCAGCGGCAAGTGCCACGAGCTGCGTGCAAACCTTCTGCGCCAGTTCCTGCGTGATGCCGCCATAGATGAAGATCGAACGCGACTTGAAAAGATTCGCTTCCGTTTCCTTGCCGATCGGCAGTTCCTTGCTCTTGTCGTCTTCTTCTTCGTTCATGTGGCGGTCTCCAACGTAATTCATTACCTACCGGACATAGTGTGATTTGTTTCGTAAAACAATGAGTGAAAAAGGCAAGGCGCGGAACTGCTTAATAAACAGGGCACCGGCAAATGACGCATGGACAGGCTCTTCATGACTACGATATCGTTAACTGCGCGGCCCAGCAGGCGACCCAAGCGCTCCTGAGCCGCACATGTAAAAATTTCGAGAGGGAACGATGTTCAAAAGACTTTCATTCGCCGCAGCAACGCTTGGCCTTACCGCACTGCCTGCCTTTGCCCACCTGAACCCGGAAGAACACGGCTCCTTCATGGCCGGTTTTTCGCATCCGCTGTTCGGCGCAGACCACATCCTCGTCATGGTCGCCGTCGGCATCTGGGCCGCGCAGATTGCAGCATCCAAGGACAATAAGAACGCGCTGTTCATCGTTCCCACTGCTTTCGTCGGGACGATGGCCGTTGGCTTCCTGCTGGCACTCGGCGGCATCGAGCTGCCCTTCGTGGAACCGGCCATTCTAGCTTCCGTCATCGCACTCGGCCTGCTGGTGGCCATGGCGACGCGCGTTCCGGTGAGCGTAGCAGCCAGCATCGTCGGCGTCTTCGCGCTGTTTCATGGCCATGCCCATGGTGGTGAACTGGGCAGCGCGGGCGCGCTTCAGTTCGGCGTCGGCTTCGTGATTGCAACGGCTCTGCTGCATGTTGCCGGTATCGCGCTGGGGATGGGCGTTGCTAAGCTTGGAACGTTCGCTGCACGCATCGTCGGCGGCCTGACGGCGCTGGCCGGTCTTTCACTGGTTTTCGGCGGTTGAAGACAGGCTTTTAACCTTACAAAAATGTAAGAAAATTCCGGCTTTCAAAAGCCGGAATTGAACCCTACTTCCTTGATGTGCGTTTCTCGACACGCCAAGGAGGCAACCGATGTCACCAGAAGAAACCCAACTGCTCAAATCCCTGTTCGACAGGGTCAAATCCGCATCCTCCACGCCGCGCGATGCGGAAGCGGAAACGCTGATCAGCCAAGCCGTGCGTGATCAGCCCGCCTCTCCCTATTATCTGGCTCAAGCCGTTATCGTGCAGGAAAAGGGGCTGGAAGCGGCAGCGGCGCATATTCGCCAGCTGGAAGAACGCATTCACCAGCTGGAAAGCGGCAACACTGCCCCGCAACAGGCACAGCAAGGCGGCTTCCTCAGTTCGATTTTTGGCGGCAGCCAGCAGCAGGCACCGGCACCAACGCCTGCTCCGACTTATCGCAACGATACATCTGGCCAAACACAGGGGCCGTGGGGCCGCGCACCCGATGCGCCGCAGGCCAGTGGACCTTGGAACAACCAGCAACCATCGGCGTTCGGACGCCCAAGCGGTAGCGGCGGCTTTTTGCAAGGCGCATTGGGCGCGGCGGCTGGTGTGGCGGGCGGCATGTTGCTAGCCAATTCGCTGAGCGGCATTTTCTCCAACCACGTCGCATCAACCGGCTGGGGCTCCCCATTTGGTGGTGCGGGCAGCGCTAACGCGCCTGTAGAGGAGACTGTCATCAACAACTACTATGGCGATGACGACAAGCCGCAGCAGGATGCCACCGACAACAACGATAATCTGCATCAGGCGGATTACGACGACAGCAATGACGATGCGGATTTCGATTCAGGCGATGGCGACAGCTTCGCCTGAATCGAACAGCTCTTTGCTAACGCAATTCCGCTTCACTTTTGCTGGAATCGCTTTGATGGGGGTCAGCCGCGGCCACGATAGGTCGCGACGCCCTGTTCCGGCAACCAGACACCCTCGGGTGGTGCGCCAGTCTGCCAGAAAACGTCGATGGGAATGCCGCCGCGCGGATACCAGTAAGCGCCGATGCGCAGCCATTTTGGCTGAAGCAAATCGACCAGACGTTTGGCGATATAGACCGAGCAATCCTCATGGAATGCGCCGTGGTTGCGGAAGGCATGCAGGAACAGCTTCAGCGACTTGGATTCAACGAGAAAATCACCCGGAATATAGTCAATGACGATATGGGCGAAGTCCGGCTGGCCGGTCATGGGGCACAGCGAGGTGAATTCCGGTGCTGTGAAGCGCACGACATAATCCGTACCGGCATTGCCGTTCGGCACTTTTTCCAGAACAGCCTTTTCCGGGCTTTCGGGGGCTGCGACTTGCGCGCCCAGTTGCGACAGGCCGGAAACATCCGTGACTGACATGGTTCAAACTCCTGTTTCTTGAAACTCGACCCGAACGCCATGCGCCTGTTCGCTTTCAGGCTCCACATGAATGGCAAGCACGGCACCGGGTATGGCCTCTCTTATGGCATCTTCCAGCCGGTCGCAAATATCATGTGCCGCCCCCACGGACAAAGCAGCGGGAACAACCACATGGAAATCGATAAAGGCGACCGCCCCTGCCCTGCGGGTCTTCAGATCATGCACGCCAAGAATTCCGGCGGAATTCTCCGCAATCGCTTTCTTGATCGCCTCGTCCTCCTCCGGCTCCACCGCACGGTCCATAAGGCCGCCGAGCGAATGCATGATGACCTTGGAGCCCTGAAACAGGATGTTGATGGCAACGACGATGGCGAGAATGGGGTCGAGAATCGCATAACCGGTCGCAATTGCCAGCACGAGGCCGATCAAAACGCCGCCCGATGTGACCACATCCGACATGATGTGCTGTCCATCCGCCAGTAGCGCTGGCGACGACTGTTTCTTTCCGACGCGGATCAGCACCGTGGCCCAAATGCCGTTGAGAATGCCCGCGAAAGCATTGATGGCAAGACCGAGCGCCGGCGCTTCCGGCAGATGCGGCGCCATAAGGCCGCCCCACGCTTCCTTAACGATCAGCAACGCAGCAACGACGATCAGCACGCCCTCCACCACGGCAGAGAGATATTCCGCCTTGTGGTGACCGAACTGGTGATCGTCATCGGCAGGCTTTTGCGCATAACGAATGACGAAATAGGCAATGAAGGCCGCAACGACGTTGACGGTGGATTCCAGACCATCGGACAACAGAGCGACCGAGCCCGTGACCCACCAAGCCAAAAGCTTCAGCCCCAGCACCGTGATGGAAAAAGGGATGCCCCAGAAAGCGAGCTTTCTGACAAGAGCGTTACCCTGACTGTTCATGACCTGCCCCGTGCGGTTGAGAATGAATTGCAGAAATGGACCCCAAAACGCATGAACCGCCCGCACGGAGGTTCCGTGCGGGCGGTTCATATGTGCGGCTTCTATGATTTAAAGTGGGCGTGAGGTCAAGCGCTTTCCGCCCCGTTCTGCTCGCAGAAACGGATACGGTTTCCAAATGGATCGGTGACCTCCATCTGAAGCCCCCAAGGCAGTTTTTCGACGCCCGGCTTCATGAACGTGTAGTCCTTGACTGCAAGTTCACGCTGGAAGGATTCCACGTTCACTGTGTTGACGAACGTGTTCGAACCGGGTGTCGCATCGCCATGATGCCCGCTGAGATGAAGGACCAGTCCGGCACGTGACACCTGCATGTAGAGCGGAAAATTCTCTCCGAAACGATGCTCCCAATCCACGGAAAAGCCGAGGAACTCGACATAGAACTCTCGCGCCTTGGCCTCATCGAAGATGCGCAGGATGGGACACACGCGGGTGAAGTGGGGCTGGTTCGACATATTTAGTTCCCGTGGACTATTAAGTTAGACCCTGCTCAACAGCAGCTTGATACCCGCAAAGCCGAAGAACATCGCAAGCGTTACTTCGATAGACCGCTTGGCCTTTTGATAGATACGGATGGCGGGTGCGGTGGAAAACAGCAGCGCGTAGCCGCAGAAGATGATGAGACCCAGCATGGCGCAGCCGCCGATAATGGCTGCGAGAGTGGCAGGGCCCGCACCGGGCTTGAGCCCGAGCGACATGATTGCGAGCCAACCAAGAACGGCCTTGGGATTGGTGAGGTGAAGCAGCAGACCGCGGCGATACAGCTTGAGATAATCCGGCCTGCTATTGACGACGTCGCCGGCTTGCGCCTGCGGTGCCTTGGCAAAGGCCGAGCGCGCAGATTTGTAGGCCAGATAGAGCAGGTAGAGACCGCCGGCGATCTTGATAATGAAAAGGGCGTTGGCAAATGTCGCAAGCACGGCAGACAAACCCGTCGCCGCGACAGCAGCCCAGCAGAGCGAGCCTGTCATGACACCGAGCGCGAGAACGGTGGCAGGCGCCCTGCCCTGGCTCATGGCGATACCCATGATGGTCATGTTGCTGGGACCTGGACTAGCCACGGCGATAATGTAGGCGACGTAAACCAGTAGAAGCTGATGAAAATCGATCATTGGAGCCAAGCCCTAAATACCATTGTCAAACCCATCAGATACTTGCAGCCGCTTGAATGGCTTTGTCAATTCCCGGACCACGGAAGCAAATCAGGGATTTGGCATATCGTTATGCAGCCGCAGCGATGTGGTTAGAAGCGGTGGCAACGGTGTCCACCACCCGGTGCGCAGGCCCGCATGTCGCAGAGCCGCAGCCGTCCATGTGTTGCAGCCAAGCAGCGCATTGAAATATCCGACGCCTTCGAAAAACGCATCATCCCTGCCATAGGACTGGCCGAGCAGAGGGACCGGTTTGCCCTGTGGCTGGGCAAAGCTGCCGAGAATGAACACCAGCAAGTTTTCATAATCTGCGTCCGACAGGTTGAGCGCGGTGACACCCGCATCGACCAGCGGTATCTCACCGGCAAGTGCGACATGCATGACCGACTGGTCAAGCGTGACGCCCTTGAACAGCGGAAGCGGCTTCAGATCGGCCCATGTAGGTGTTTGCGTGTAAAACGCGCGTCCGCCCCAGCCGAAAACGAGATACCGGACGCCGGGATTATCGATTTCCAGACTGCCATCGCGCAGAAACCCAAACCGCGCCAAAAGCTCGGCATCCACAGGCAGGGCGATATCGGTGTGGATGGGGTTGCTGAGGATGAGGACGCTATGCGGCGTGGTGTCAGCGATATCAGATTTTTCGCCGAAGATCGGTCTTGGCAGCAAGGTACCCGCAGCAACGCAGACCAAAATCAGCGTCAGCAGCATGCATAGATGTTTGAAAAACTTCACTCTGCATCACCTACGCGGCTGAAGGGAGGCGGCGGCGTTTCATAACGCCGCCGGTCGTGCTTGTCTGCTCAGGCGGCCTTGACCTTTGCCTTGCGCACCAGATGCGTGACCACATTTTCGATCATCCGCATACCGGCATCGCCACCCAGCGTCATGATCGATTCCGGGTGGAATTGCACGGCAGCAACGGGCTCCTTGCTGTGCTCGATGCACATGATCGTGCCGTCTTCGCTTTCTGCCGTGATGATGAATTCGCGGGGAAGCGTGGCCGGATCGGCGAAGATGGAGTGGTAACGACCGACCGTAACTTCCTTGCCGAGACCGGAGAAAACGAGGCCGGGTTCCAGCACGCGGATGCGCGATGGCTTGCCGTGCATGGGAATGGCAAGCTGGCGAAGCTCGCCACCATAGGCTTCCGCCAGTGCCTGAAGGCCGAGGCAGACGCCGAAGATCGGCAGATCGCGCGAGCGGGCGGCCTTGATCGTTGCCTTGCAATCGAAGTCGCTGGGGTTGCCAGGTCCGGGAGACAGAACGACGAGGTCCGGCTGGAAGCGGTCGAATATCTCGGCGGCCACCGGCGAACGCACGGTGGAGACCGTCGCGCCCGTCTGACGGAAATAGTTGGCCAGCGTGTGCACGAAGCTGTCTTCATGGTCCACCAGCAGGATTTTGACGCCAGTTCCCACCTTTGCCGTATCACGCTTGGTAGCGGCGGAGTTTTGGGACTTTGCATCGCGAATGGCAGAAATCATGGCGGATGCCTTCAATTCGGTTTCGGCTTCTTCTTCCTGCGGGTTGGAATCATTGAGCAAGGTTGCCCCTGCCCGCACCTCGGCAATACCATCCTTGATGCGGATGGTGCGCAGCGTCAGACCCGTATTCATATCGCCGTTGAAGCCAACCATGCCGATGGCGCCGCCATACCATGCACGCGGGCTCTTCTCATGGCCTTCGATGAAGCGCATGGCCCACAGCTTCGGCGCACCTGTTACCGTCACAGCCCATGCGTGGGACAGGAATCCATCAAACGCATCCATATCGTCACGCAGACGGCCTTCGATATGGTCCACCGTGTGAATGAGACGCGAATACATTTCGATCTGTCGGCGGCCGATGACCTTGACCGAGCCGGGTTCGCAAACGCGGCTCTTGTCGTTGCGATCCACATCCGAACACATGGTCAGTTCGGACTCATCCTTCTTGGAATTGAGCAGCTTGAGTATCTGTTCGCTATCGGCAATCGGGTCATCGCCGCGCTTGATGGTGCCTGAGATCGGGCAGGTCTCGATACGGCGACCGGAGACGCGCACGAACATTTCCGGCGATGCGCCGACCAGATATTCCTGATGACCGAGATTGATGAAGAAGGAATAGGGCGACGGATTGATGGCCTTCAGGCGGCGCGAAATGGCCGATGGATTGCTGTCGCAACGCTCCATGAATTTCTGGCCGGGCACGACTTCGAAGAGATCGCCACGGCGGAAGCTTTCCTTGGCCTTGGTCACTAGCTCCGAATATTCGCCGGGGTGGTGGTCGCCGCGTGGCGGAATGGTATCGGTCGTCTTGAAGGGCTCCGGCGTAATCGCTTCCGCCTTGCCATGGGTCGTCACACCGTCCTTTTCAAAATCGTAGCGGTCGATCCACGCCTTTGCGGAGTAATGGTCCACCACCAGAATTTCATCCGGCAGGAAGAGAACCATGTCGCGCTGATCTTCCGGACGCTGAAGCGAAAGCTTGATGGCATCGAACTGGAAGGCCAGATCATATCCGAAAGCACCGAACAGACCGATGGCCGCATCGGCGCTGGAATAGAACAGATCAACGATGGCGCGCAGGGCCGTGAAGACCGTCGGTATTTTCGAGCGTTCTTCCTCGGTAAAGACCCGGTCAGGCTCGTTGACGATGAGGTCCAGGCGACGGGCGGTGCTTTCGCCCAGCGTCAGATCCGGCGTGGCTTTCAGCTTTTCAGTAATGAAGGAAAGCAGCACTTCGCCACGGCCATTATAGGCTTCGATCCACATGGTGCGGCCAAAACAGGAAATGCCGAGCGGTGGATCGATGATGGCCGTGTCCCAACGAGTGTAGCGACCGGGATATTCGTAATTGGATGAAAAGACCGCGCCACGGCGCTCGTCCAGCCCTTCGACATAGCTGTCGATGGCGCTGGCATAATCGGCGGCACGGCGCTGGCGCGACACTTTAATGCCGCCCTTGGTCTCATAAATTTCCGCCCCGTCATCCTGAATGATCGTTACCATTTCTTCGCACTTCCCGTTTCTGCCTGATAACATTCTGCCCGATGACAGGCGGCATAATAACAAAAAAGCCGCCTGAGATTTCGGGCGGCTTGGACTTAGTCTAAGGACATGGGTGCTCAAGGCCGCGTAAAGCTGCCCCACCACCAGATAACAATGTTCTTAGCCATGTTGTTCATGGCGCAAATTGTTAGCTCCAACGGCGCGGGATGGCAAGCGGATTTGCATGGCGTTTGAACCGAAAGCGGACTGAGACGTTCTGGCTCTGCCGCAACAGGGGAGCGACCGGTCTCATGCTTCAACGTCTCATCATCCTCGCAGCCAGCACGCTGCTGATCGCCGCCGCCCAACCGCCACAGGATGTTCCCGTTCCCCAGCCCAAACCGCAGCAGGAGGATGCCGCGCCCACACCTGCGCCTGAGGAAAAGAAAAAGGACGAGCAACCGGCCCAGCCCCCCGCTGAAAACACCGTGCCCAAGCCGGAGGAAAAGCCGGAACCTGCAACCAAGCCGGATGAGCCGAAGAAAGAGGAAGAAAAGAAGCCAGAGCAGCCGCCACGGGAGCCCGTAAAGGCGGAAAACCCGGAAGAGCTGAAAGCCTGCCTTACAGAGCTGAAGGAACTGGGCGCCGAGTTCAAGGAACTACCGCCAATCCCCGGCGAAGAAGAAGGCTGCGGCATCGCCTCGCCTCTCGAACTCACCACCGTCATTCCCGGCATCAAGCTGGAGCCGGAGGGCACGATGCGCTGTGAAGCAGCTTTTGCGTTGGCGCACTGG
The DNA here is from genome assembly GCA_900473205.1 of Hyphomicrobiales bacterium. Lineage (GTDB taxonomy): Bacteria > Pseudomonadota > Alphaproteobacteria > Rhizobiales > Rhizobiaceae > Agrobacterium. The sequence goes on along the minus strand of UCLB01000022.1, from coordinate 72,139 downwards.
GCCAAGAATGTGGTCGTGCCGACCGCCAAAATCGCCCTGCCCGACAAAAACGTCACCGCCTTCGGCAACGCCTCAACCTATGTCTGCCGCAACCGCAACAGCGCCGAAACCGGCAAGATTTCCGAACACGCCAAAGGCAGCGCCGTTGATATCGCCACACTCACCTTCGACAAGGGCGAACCGCTGGTCATGAAGCCGCGCACCGAAGACGGCACCATGGAAGGCGCCTTCCAACGCACCATCACCACCGCCGCCTGCCTCTTCTTCCGCACCGTGCTATCGCCCGGCAGTGACGCCACCCACCAGGACCATCTGCATCTGGATGTGCTGGAGAGGAAGGGTGGGTATTTGTATTGTCGGTGACATGCGAAAAGGCGGAGCTTGAGCCCCGCCTTTGTCTCGTTCGATTTGACGATCAAAACCTCTGCGTCAAAGAGATCTTAAAGCTACGGCCCGGCTCTGAGTAGAAATCAACGGGTTGGTTTGCGGTTGAAACAGATGTCGGATTTACATCGCGGACACCTACGGCATTCCAGTATTTACGATCAAAGATGTTGTAGACACCCGCTTGAATACGCAGGCCCTTGGTCTGCTCAGGCTCCCACCATGCCGTCAGATTTGCGATGCCATAGCCAGGTGCATCGAAGGTTGTAGACTTATGGTCATCCCGCATTGCGGAAGAAAATATGCCGGTCAGCTCTGTGCCCCAAGCCTCGGCGGCATAGCCGAAACCAACAATCGACTTGAATGGCGCTACGGTGCGGATCAGCTCATTGTTGTCCGTATCTTTACCGTAAGCATAAGCAAGCGAACCGTGCGCAAAGAAACCATTGGCAAATTCCTTGCGGACCTTAGCTTCGACACCTGATATTTCAACATTGGCCCGGTTGCGGTAAGTGAACAAGCTTCCAAATGGGCTTCCCGAGCCGGGAACACCCGGAGTTGGAGGCGTTGGGAACAGACTGGTGGTTGTCTGATACTGCTCGATAAAGTTCTTGTATTTGTTATGAAACACCGCAATTCGGCCAGTCAGGTCGGCGTTGTCGTAGTTTGCGCCGATTTCGAAGCCGTTGCTGGTCTCTGCTTCCAGATCAGGGTTACCGACAACCGCGTATCCGCGCGAAATACTTGGGAAGCTTAGGTAAAGTTCGTTCACCGTTGGTGCGCGATAGGCCATCGACCACTGAGCGAAGAGCTGAACTTCCGGCGTCAGATCATAGCTGGCCATCAGTTTCGGAGAAAAACGAGAACCATCACGATCAGAAGGAAGGCCCAACGTCGCATAACCAGAATGCGTTGCAAGGTCTCCGGAAGGTTCATAATCGAAATAGTCGAAACGAATGCCGGGTGTGAGGCGGAAGCCAGTGGCACCGAATGCGATTTCATCTTCCGCATAAAGTCCCAAGCGACGACCATCGACCTCTGGAATATCGGCAGACGATGCAGCGGAGGATGCACCCGTGACGGACGTGAACCATTCCTTGAAGTCAAAGGTGGAGACGTCACCACCGATACGCACTGTATGATTGAGGTTGGATGTCTCGAATGTCGATACGAGCCCACCCGTCAGGCCGAAAGTGCTTTCCCGCATCGAGTCGTCACGAGCGATAGGCGCGTTGGACAGCTGCAAGCCGCCAGATCCGGATTCCTTCGATAACGCCTGCCAATAAGCCGTTAAACGGGCTGAATCGATGAGCGTGTCCGCAGATGGTGCTTCGAATTGGTAATCGAGCGACACTCTTTCGCGCAATGTATCGTCGTAGCCGGAATAGGCGCCCGGCAAGTATGTTCCATGCAACGTCTTGAGATCGGTATCGCTGTTCAGCTGGAACCGTTCAGCGGTGATGCCGATGCGATGACCACCTTCAAGGTCCTGACGGATTTTGAACATCAGGTTGTTCTGGTCATAGTCACCCGGATTAGGTGTCGTGCGATTGACGCCCAGGACATCAGCCGACCCCCTGTTGTCTGTCTCATGTCCGCGCTTGTAAGCACCTTGAAACAACACAGAGGTGTTTTCGATCTTGCGTGAGACAGCAACCGCACCGCCGACGCTTTTGTCTTCGCTGTCATAGGTCAGTTTGGCAACGCCACCCCAATCACGACCTTCGCCAATCAAATCCTCCGGCTCCAAAGTCCTGAGGACCAGAGCGCCAGCCAACGCACCTGAACCAAGACGGCTGGAATCGGCACCGCGAACGACGTCGACAGTCGAAAGCGCGGAGAAATCAAAGCTCGACGCGCCACTGCTCATTGTTGATGTCGCTTGGCCCGCCCGGGCAAAGTTCTCAAAGAATGGCACGGGAATGTCATCCACCAAGGTGACGACACGAGAACCGCCTAGGCCACGAACGAACAGCCCGCCAGCCTTGCCGGGCTTCGGATCGACATAATCCACGCCCGGTTCTGTCGTATTTCCGAGGTCGCCGAGGTTGGAAATTTCCTTTTTCCGAATTTCTTCGGCTGTTGTTTGGGTTGCAAGCGGAGTATCGGAGACTGCACCGCCTGCCTTGACACGCTTGCCCTTAACGACGATCCGCTCCAGCACCGTAGCGCCATCACCAGACTGGTTTGCGTCCTGCGCGTATACCACTGAATTCGCTGTAAGAAGCGTCATTGCCGTGCAGACAAGCAAAGCGGATTTGGAACGCCCAATAGTCATCATTACCCCCTGAATTCGAGCGCACGAAAGCGGGCGGCAACTTGCGTTGCCGTCGCGATATGGCTCGATAACTGCCCTGAATTTTTACGGTCCCACCGTGAGCCGAGAATTAGGAAACATGAGTTTCTGTGTCAACTAATAAAACATGATTCTATCATTCATATTTTGCAGTCACCCCATATGTTGCGGAAATGTGACAGGCCGAATTCGGCCAAAATGCTGCATCGCAGCAACATAGTGATCGTCACATAGAACAACCGTTCTCACGCGGGTTACGGGCTGCCGAAAATCATATTTTTCTAATCTATTAATTCGCAGGGAAAAGGTCTGGCCAAGCACTTGAAGCATCAGGCTCCACCGACTAGATCAACCCCGAAACGTTAAAAAATCGCGGCCATATTGATCCGGAAAACGCCATGAAATCCCTTGAGTTGCTCGTAGAGAGAATCATCCTGTCCAGCCGCTGGCTTTTGGTGGTGTTTTATCTTGGTCTTGTTGCGGCACTGGCGGTTTATGCCTTGTCCTTCGGGTTCAAATTCTTGAAAATCGCCGAAAACGTCTTCGTTTATACAGATGCTGAGATGATTTTGGCCATGTTGGCGCTGATCGATGCCGCGCTGGTGGCGAGTTTGATCGTTATGGTGATGATTTCCGGTTACGAGAATTTCGTTAGCCGTTTCGATGAGGGAGAGGACAAGGTTTCGTTTTTGGGCAAGCTCGATTCCGGCAGCCTGAAGATCAAGGTGGCGTCTTCCATTGTCGCCATCTCGTCCATTCACCTGCTGCAAATCTTCCTTAATGCCAGCCAGTACAGCGATAGCCAGCTGATGTGGTTCACCATTATCCATCTGGCCTTCGTCGTTTCTGCCGTCATGCTGGGCTTTCTGGAGAAGTTGATGGCAAAGCCAAAGGCTGCGGCAGACACCTCCGATATCTAAGCTGATTCCATCGCGGTATCGGCAAAAGCGCCTGCCGCGCATGCCCAAGTAAAAAACTGTCCAAAAGTCGCGGTGACGGGTTACCTTCACAAGCATTTGAATTAAAACAGTTAAAGCCAAAGTTATAAAACAGGAACCACGCCTGAAATTAAAAGTGGATTTTCAAGACAATTCGTATATTTGTTACCGTTAACATATCAACGTTTCTCGAACGAAAACGCTCATGATCACACTCGAACGGCAGTCGCTACTGAGTAAGGACATTTCGGCAGCAGAAAGCCGTCCTCGGTGGCTGCATGTCTTGCAGGGCGTTGCGAAAGAGTTCGGCTACGCGCATGTCAGCCTGATGCGGCTTCCTCGACCGGAGGAAGACCTTTTGTCATCCACACTGGTGGAAACGACATTGCCGATCCGCTTCATTCGCGAATTCGACCAGATGCGCCTGATGCGCCATTGTCCCCTTCTGCCGAAGTTCGAACATTCGCTGATGCCGCAACGGTGGTCTTTGAAAGAACTAGATGCGGAACAGACCGGCATGGACTCTATTGTCACCGTGCTGAAACAGTTCGGCATTCACAACGGGCTGCTCATTCCCACGAACTCGCTGAATGGCGACAGGCATGTGATGCGGTTCGATGGTCATTGCGATCATCCATCTCAGGTTATCCTCAACGAACTCGGCATGATCGCCCTGCACGCTTTCGATGTTTATGAGCGCATGCGCCGGGCCGAGATGGTTACCCCTCGGGCGCTGACCAAGCGTGAACTCGAAGTCATTCGCTGGACATCGCAGGGCAAGACATCCGCAGAGATCGGCCAGATCTTGTCTCTGTCAGACCACACGATCAATGCCTATCTGAACAATGCGATCCGCAAGCTGGACTGCGTCAACCGCACGCAGCTTGTTGCCAAATCCATTCGTCTGAAGCTGATCAGCTGACGCTTCGCTCAACGAAGCGCCAGCCGAAGCAAGATTACCGATCCAGCACGGACCGCAGCTCGACAAGGTTCGAGCGCACTCTCAGCACATAAAAGCCCATTGTCGCCAGATGCGATGGCATGATCCATCCACTCTCATCACCGTTGGAGATGACGAAGGGTTGGATGCGCAGTGCCGCACGCGTCTGCAACAGCGTGTCGTTCCACAGGCTGGTCAGGTTACGCTCGCGAATGACCTGCGAGAAATCCGCACCCGCGGCAGAGAGAATGCCGTAGTAGCCATAGAGCTGACCATAGGCGAACCAGAAACGGTCGTCGGCACGCGTATCGAACCAGCCGCCATTGTAGTTTTCGGAACGCTCACGAAGAATGGCCGAGGTGCCGCCGATATCGTTGGCGATACGATCGACAAACTGAATGAGGTTGTCGGCGCGGCCATCGAAGACGGAGTTGCACTGCGACAGGCTGGTGTTGAATTTGCGCAAGCTTTCAGCCGCTGAGCGATAATAGCTGGGGCTTGGGGTTTTGGGGCCAAATGGGTTCAGGCCGAAATACCAAGAATATTCGTCGAACTGCAGATTGCCACGGGCGCTTTGCAGGTTGTTATCGACACCGGATGTGCCGCGAACGCGACCAAGCGAATCGACCAGTTCAACGGAGGTACGGCGCACGGCCTGATTGACGCCACGCTGGAAGGACGCCTTGTTATCCAGAAACGGCGTGTTGTCCCAATCCATGCCGAACAGCCCAAGCCTGTAGAGCAGCATGGACGATATCCAGGCGTTCTGATCGACATTGAAGTCGATCAGGCCAGCGGCAACATCGACGATGGCTGAGCTCTGACAGCTTTTGGCAGCGGCAACGGCGGGCGTGGCCTGCGTGGAGGTCGCTGCCGGTGTCTGGGCTGGCAGTTCCTGGCCTGCACCCAAGGTGCGCTCCGAGAATTTGTAAGTGTTGACGTAGTCAGGATTGAAATTCGTCCAGACCTGAGTTTGCCAAACGAAATAGCCGTAAAGCCCGACGAGGAAGACGAGTGCGGCAGCAATCGTTATCTTGATCACGCCGTTGCGGTTTCCATACCAGCCGTGCGCGGCGCGGAAAGGCCAGAACAGCCATGCGATCACGAGAGAGGCACCTCTTCCAAGCGCTGCGAAAATGCGCTTGAAAAACGCGATTACCGGATCGAGCATCGTTCAACTCTCCTGAGCGCATCGGCCTGAAAATCCTGCGAGATTTTCGAAAAGCACGATGCCTGACTTCACCAAGCCGGAGCGGTTATTGCGCGTCCAAACGACGCGCGACGCTCCAGTGCGACCAATATTGCCACCCGAGATCCGGGATCGGCTGTCACTCACATATGGTGCCGTGTTGCGCGATACAACGGAGGGGGTGATGTTTTTCCCGCAGGAGTTTCGTCAGCCACCATTTGCAGCAGGTCGCTCGCCGCGCCGCAGAAGCGCCTCATCGACACGTTTCTTGCGTTTCTCGATGTCCTGCATGGTCACGGCACCCTGCGTATGCAGCAGCAGCAATTCCCGGAATGCGCTCAGAGGCAATGAGGTTTCTTCCCCTTCAGCAACGGCCCGACGCGGCTCGGCCTCAGACAGAAGTGCCTCCAGGGAACCGAAAACCGCATCGTAAAGCTGAAGGCAGCGTTCAGCCTCGATGTTCAGCGCATTGAGTAGCAGGGTGTGGAGCGAAATCTCATCATTCAGCAGGTCGATGAGATCACCAAAGAGAATGGCCTGACGGTCGAGAATGTCATGTTGTCTGCCCAGCTTTTTGCGCTCCGCCAACACGGCATCGCGTTGCGTGGTCGCTTCTGCCTCATCCGCCTTCAACTGGCTCAGCCTGCTCTCATCGCTCGCATCGGTAATCTTCCGCTGCAAGGTGGCAAGCGAAGCAGCAAGTGCCTTGTCACGCTGGCGGGCGTCATCCATGGACGACACGACCTTACGGCGCGCTTGCATGCTGGCCTCCAGCTTCGGCTCGCAGGTGGACACCAAGGGGGCGGCATCGTCCTTACGGGTGTGAAGTACTGCGTGAACGGCGGCGGCCTCCAGCAGAATGACTTTCAGCAGTTCTGCGATTGCCAGTTTTTTCAGGCGCACGGCCTTGAATGAGCCTGCAGCGCGCCTTGTGAAAAATGCGGTGACCTTCTCACGGCGCGTGACCTCATCCACCCTGTCGAAATCCGCATAAGCGGCGTCGGTTCGTGCTGCAAAGCCTTTGATCAATGTCAGAAGCTCAGCCTCGAGTGCCGTATTGGCGCTGCGAAGCTCTGCCAATTGCGCGGTTTCCGCCTCAAAGGCCGTCTCGGACACGACGTCGGGCAGCACGGCAATGGATGCGGCAAGCTGCGAAGACAGCTCCTGCACCTTTTGCGCATCGGCTTTCGCCGTTTCGATTTGACTGTCAAAAGACGGCAATCGTGCCATGAAGGATTGTCTCCCGAATCGCTGATCGGCAAAAAGGCCGCTCATATAAATATGCGCAGCCTTTTCTCAATGCGGGAGTGGAAAAACAGGCGCTTTTAAAGATTGAGCTTGGCGATCTCGGCGTCCAGCTTGTCGCGCGCCTTTTTCGGCAGCTTGCCGGTTTTTACCGCTTCGAGATTGGCGGGTGCGTCACCCACCACGACCAGCGCCACCATGCCCATGCCGACATGCGGGGTGCATTTGAAGACATAGGCGCCTTCTTTTTCCACGGTCACCTTCAAAGGCTCATTCATCTTGCCTTTGTATTCTTCCACGCCATCGGGAATGAGGCCTTTGACGGCAGCGGCATCATGGCCCTTATCCACCGGTATGAAGGTGATGACATCGCCCACATTCGCTTTGACAGCTGCAGGCTCAAACACCATGGCCTGTCCGTCCGACCCCTTGTTCAGCATCTTGATTTCGATGTCTGCGGCCAGCGACGGAAAGGTGAAGAAGCCGGCCACGGCAGCGCCGGTCAAAAGGCGAAGGACGTTATTGTTCATCATGAGACTTACTCCTGAGCGAAACCGCAATGGCGGTCTTTCCGCATCAGGTCCTACAGCGTCAGGCCGTTGGCTTCTTTGACCAAAATCAAATGTGCCAAGCTGTCGCAGACAGCTGCAAGAGCAGCCGTTATTCCTTATTGACCTTTGATGGTTTCCATCCAGTGGCGACGGCAGTAGGAGACGTATTTTTCATTGCCGCCGACATCGATTTGCGCGCCTTCCGTGACGACCTTTCCGTCATGATCGAAACGCGCCACCATGGAGGCCTTGCGTCCGCAGTGGCAAATGGTGCGGATTTCCCGCAGCTCATCGGCAATAGCCAGAAGCTCCTTGGACGCGGGAAACAGCTTGCCCTGAAAATCGGTGCGCAGGCCATAGGTCATGACGGGAATACCAAGCGTGTCCGCAATGCTGGCCAGTTGCCAGACGTGATGCTCCGACAGGAAGTTGGCCTCATCGATAAAGACGCAGGCGACCGGCTCTTCGCCATGCAGCCGCTGTACTTCTGAGAAAATGTCGGTCGCGTCGTCAAACACCAGCGCATCCGAGGACAGGCCGATGCGCGAGGCCACCTTGCCGACACCGGCACGATTATCGAAGGCCGCAGTAAAAATCAGGGTGCGCATGCCGCGTTCCTGATAGTTATAGGATGCCTGCAGCAGCATGGTGGATTTGCCAGCATTCATTGTCGAATAATTGAAATAGAGCTTGGCCATCATGTCCTCCGGGTCGTGTGTTGCAGGCCTTTTGCAGGCTTGACCGTGCCAAGGGCAAGAGCGGGATGGCAAAAACCACAGCTTTCACGACCGGCGCATTTTGAGTGCACCGCACAATTTTCTTCTTAGTGTCGCAAACTGCACCGCAATCCACGCAAATGCACATGAGTTGATTGTGCGGCGAAGATATTGATAATGGTTAGGGAACTTAAAAAAACAGGGAGTAAGCAATGCTTGCAAAAAATCACCGCTGTCTGGCCCTTGCCGCAGCAGTTTCTGCAATGGCACTCTTCACCACTGCCGCATCTGCCGCAGAACCCACCAGCTGCGGAACGGTCCGCTTCTCGGATGTCGGCTGGACCGATATCACAGCCACCACGGCAACCGCTTCCGTCATTCTCAAAAGCCTCGGCTACCAGACGGACGTCAAAATTCTCTCCGTTCCGGTGACTTACACCTCCCTGAAAAACAAGGATATCGACGTTTTCCTCGGCAACTGGATGCCGACCATGGAAGGCGATATCAAAGCCTATCGCGACGATAAATCCGTGGAAACGGTGCGCGAGAACCTCACCGGCGCGAAATATACGCTGGCCACCAACAGCAAGGGTGCCGAACTCGGCATCAAGGATTTCAAGGACATCGCAGCCCATAGCGATAAGCTCGGCGGCAAGATTTACGGCATCGAGCCCGGCAATGACGGCAACCGCCTCATTCTCGGCATGGTGGACAAGGACACGTTCGGCCTTAAGAGCTTCGAAGTGGTCGAATCCTCCGAACAGGGCATGCTGGCACAGGTGGCCCGCGCCGAAAAATCCGGCGATCCCATCGTCTTCCTCGGCTGGGAACCCCACCCGATGAACTCCAACTTCAAGCTGACCTATCTGACCGGCGGCGATGACGTTTTCGGCCCGAACCTTGGCGGCGCGACGATCTACACCAATGTCCGCGCCGGTTATTTGCAGGAATGTGCCAATGTCGGCACCTTCCTGAAAAACCTACAATTCACCCTGCCCATGGAAAACGAAATCATGGGCAAGATCCTCAATGACGGCATGGAAGGCGAAGCTGCGGCAACGGACTGGCTGAAGGCCAACCCTTCCGTCATCGAGCCGTGGCTCGCAGGCGTAAAAACCAAGGACGGCAGCGAAGACGCTCTGGCCGCTGCCAAGAAGAATATCGGTCTCTAGCCGTCGCATTTCAGTGCATTGAACCCGTCTTCCGGCCCAAACGCGGTCGGAAGACGATCACGACTCCGTTCACGAAAGGTTTGCTCTTACCGTGGAATGGCTCAGCGCTTCTCAAAATCGTTTGCCGATCGGTCGATATGCCAAGGAGGCAGTCGATTGGTTGACCGGAAATCTTTCCTTTTTCTTTGATTGGTTATCCTTCATTTTCGAAAGCGTCATCGACGCTTTTCTCTATGTTCTACAGGCACCCCATCCGCTCATCATCGTTGCCATCCTGACTGCGCTGTCCGCATGGATGCGTCGCTCCATCGGCATGCCGCTGTTCACAGCACTCGGATTGCTGCTCATCATCAATCTGGGATACTGGAAAGCGACCACCGAAACGCTGGCGCTGGTCATCGCGGCCAGTGCCGTTTGCATGATCTTCGGCGTTCCGCTCGGCATTCTGGCGGCACGACGCAAATGGGTCTATGCCTTCATGCGCCCCGCGCTCGACCTCATGCAGACCATCCCGACATTCGTCTATCTCATTCCAGCGCTTGTGCTTTTCGGGCTTGGCATGGTGCCGGGACTGATTGCAACGGTCATCTTCGCCCTACCCGCGCCAATCCGCCTGACGCGGCTGGGTATCATCTCCACCCCGCCTGCGCTGGTGGAAGCCGCCGTTGCCTTTGGCGCAACGCCCGGCCAGGTGCTCCGCAAGGTGGAACTTCCCTTCGCCACACCGCAGATCATGGCGGGGCTGACCCAGACCATCATGCTGTCGCTGTCCATGGTGGTCATTTCTGCACTGGTGGGTGCCAACGGCCTTGGTGTGCCTGTCGTGCGTGCGCTCAACACCGTCAATATTGCCATGGGCTTCGAGGCCGGGCTGTGCATCGTGATTGTCGCGATCATACTCGACCGTCTGTTCCGCCTACCCGGTTCGGAGGATGAGGCATGAGTGACGCGATCATATTCGAAAATGTCGATATCATCTTCGGCGACAACCCCTCTCAGGCACTGCCGCTGCTGGATGCGGGCAGAACCAGAGCCGAGATCAACAAGCAGACCGGCCTTGTGCTGGGTGTGGCCAATGCTTCGCTGACAGTGAAAGAAGGCGAAATCCTCGTTCTGATGGGCCTGTCCGGCTCGGGCAAATCCACGCTTCTGCGCGCGGTCAACCGTCTGGCACCCGTCGTTCGCGGCAATGTCAGCGTCAAGACGTCATCGGGCTATATCGACCCGTACAAGACATCGACCAAGGCGCTGCGGGATTTGCGCACCCACACGGTGTCCATGGTCTTCCAGCAGTTTGGATTGCTGCCATGGCGCAATGTGGCCGACAATGTCGGCTTCGGTCTGGAACTATCCGGCATGCGGGAAGCAGAGCGCAAGAAACGCGTGGCGGAACAGCTGGAACTCGTCAATCTGTCGGATTGGGCCACCCGCAAGGTGGGCGAACTCTCCGGCGGTATGCAGCAGCGTGTGGGTCTGGCCCGCGCCTTTGCAACTGGTGCACCCATCCTTTTGATGGACGAGCCCTTCTCTGCGCTGGACCCACTGATCCGCAGCCGCCTTCAGGATGAGTTGCTGGAGTTCCAAAGCCGGTTGAAGAAGACCATCCTGTTCGTCAGCCACGATCTGGACGAAGCGTTCCGCATCGGCAATCGCATTGCCATGATGGATGGCGGCCACATCATCCAGTGCGGCACACCGCAGGAAATCGTCAAAGCCCCGTCCAACCAGTATGTCGCGGACTTCGTGCAGAACATGAACCCGATTTCCATGCTGACGGCGGCTGACGTGATGCAGCCGGGCGTAACCGCGCAGAATGCCGGTCTTTCCGTATCCGGTACGGCACGACCAACCGCCCCGCTGGTCGATATTCTCGACGCCATGGCAAAGCAGCCCGGCGCGATCGGCATTGTCGATAATGGTGCGGTGGTAGGCACCGTGTCTGCGGACGATATCGTTCGCGGACTGACGCGGCACAGAAGACGATAAGTCTCATCTGCGGCGTTGCCCGGCAGCGCCGCAGATGAATCTGCCATGCCCAGCCCCGGTCAAAAAGACCGCAATCGACCACAACGAAAAATTGTCAGCGAGCGCCCAGAATCGACAAAATCTGTCAGACTGCATTCCAACTTCCGAAATGACGCAGTGCGAAATTTAGGAGCCCGGGCTGAAAAAGTGAAAATAATTCACGGACATAATCATTTTAGCAAAAAGAAAATGAATTACCTTCATTTCCACACAACCGGGAATATTCGTTTATGGAAATTCATGGCGAACTCTAAAGAAAGAACATTCGACTATTTTTGTGCACACACACACGGAAACACATGAATTTCATATATTGCTAATAAAGAGTAGGCTGTACCTTAGATTTAGGTATATACAACGATCTTACCGAATTGATACACTTAGGCCATATAACATTTAGTTTTGCGATTGAGACAGTCCGGGGCGGGCTTCACTCAGGAGAAGTGAGAATATGAATACAGAATCTCTTTCAGAACAGTCCAATGCAGCCGCAGGGCTTCTTTCCGCAATGGCAAACCCAAAGCGGTTGATGATCCTTTGCAGTCTCGTTGAAGGTGAAGTGCCAGTTGGCGTTCTCGCAACGCAGGTCGGCCTCAGCCAGTCCGCTCTCTCCCAGCACCTGTCCAAACTGCGTGCACAGCGACTGGTCAAGACACGCCGCGACGCGCAGACAATCTACTATTCCAGCACCTCGGAATCGGTCAAAAAAATCCTGGCGACGCTGGAAGCGATTTATTGCGCTCCCGCAACCGCCAACGCTGAAAAGACCGCTGCTTAAGCAGCAACATGACATCAAGGATCGGAAGTTTCATTAAAGCTTCCGACGCCCGTTGAAATCTGTTGAGCGCCATGAGTTCCATCGAACGCGTGGCGCTTTTTGCTGCCGTCATTCGGCGGGCAGCATCTGCGCCTTGAGATTGGTGGCAGCCCTCGCATAACCACCCTCCCCGCCATCAACGAAGTGCATGTGATCCTTGGACAGCGGTGACGGTACGATGCAGGTGACCAGCGCCGTATCCTGCTCATGCAGGCCGTAGTAGCAGATGCCTTCGCGGGCAGCGCCCTCCAGCCGGGACTTGATCCGTTTCAGACGCTCAGGATCGACATCAATGGTCATTTTCAGCCCGTCATCGAATTTGCGGAAGTCCGTATTGCTGGCGACCGAGCGTTTGTATTGCACCGGATCGAACCGCCCCACCGGCTTGCGCAAACCGTAAAGCACCGCAATCAGCGCGGTTTGAAACAGCACCCACGCCGCCTTGCGCAATTGCGAAATTCTGTCGCGGTAAGCGGAAAGCGCGCGCGCTTCGAGCACCAGCCCCTCGCGGATGAAGCCAAGCGGTGGCCCATCGACGGGAATCGGATGCCCGCCGCGCCCGTCCTCACTGGCAAGTGCCACGATCTCCGAGACGATCTCGCGAAAAGCCAGCGCATCACCCGTCGGACCGGGCAAGGCGATGATCGACACGACCTTCCCATGGGTGGTCTCAATCGGGTTCCAACGGCAGGATAGCCCGGTCAAATCGGGGCGCTCGCCACGACCAGCCGCTTCGACCAAATAGAGCCCCTGCTTCATCTGCTCATCGGCCCAGTGATTTCCGCCGCCGGAAAACATAGCATAGGACACGTCGTCGCTGGCCTGAAACCGTGCCACGCGCACATCCAGCCCGTTTTCGCGAATGGCGGAAAGCGGCACGATGGCCGCCCGCAGCTTCAAACCGATGTCGTCAGCCACCCAGCTTTGCACTTTCGACAAGGCTTCGCGCGCCGCCTCGACCTGCGAGGGAGGGATGGCAACGGCTGCACCATCGCCGCCAAAGATGAAGGGCAGATCATGGCGACCCAACGCGTTGAGAATGCCGGAAATGACACCGGCCCCGGCCATGTTGACGGCCTTGTATCGCCCAGCATCGATGGCACCGGTGGAATCGATGATGTCAGCCAGGGCCAGCGCCCAGCCATCCGGTAGGGCACGATAGAGCGTCGGGTCCGCAACATCCTCAAAATGCAAGAAGACCGGCAGTTCTTTCAGAAATTCGTCGTCAGTCGATGTCATGACGGCACTATCCTCCTCAACACGACGAAAAGCCAGATGCCATATGGATTGACGGTGAGTTGAGGCCTTTGCGCCCGCCCTCACAGAGGATTTACGCCATTCCACCCGTTTTGGATCAAACATGGCTTGCGGAATCGCGTCTGGCGGGTATGACGGGAACAGGATGTCGGAAATCAAATATGAAACGACACCTCGTCGTCCGGAGGAACGGTTGATCTGCGCCGCATCGAGCGCCCGGCCTCCCGCCGAAATACCGGGGACGACCCAACCCAAGGAGAGACTGCAATGAAATTCAAAATTTTATCGGGCCTGACGCTCGCCGCTTCCGTTGCTTTCGCGCCGCTGGCCCATGCAGAGATCGTCATCGGCCTCATCGCGCCGCTGACAGGTCCGGTTGCCGCCTATGGCGATCAGGTGAAGAACGGCGCACAGACTGCTGTTGACGTCATCAACAAGAATGGCGGCATTCTGGGCGAGCAGGTCGTTCTGAAGCTGGCGGATGATGGTGGCGAGCCCAAGCAGGGCGTTTCCGCCGCCAACCAGCTGGTTGCCGAAGGCATTCGTTTCGTGGTCGGCCCCGTCACCTCGGGCGTTGCAATTCCCGCGTCTGACGTTTTCGCCGAAAACGGCATCCTGATGGTCACCCCAACGGCGACCGCGCCTGACCTCACGAACCGCGAACTGTGGAACGTGCTGCGCACCTGCGGTCGTGACGACCAGCAGGCCGAAGTGGCTGCCAAGCTGGTTCTGGCGCAGCTCAAGGACCGCCGCATCGCTGTCATTCACGACAAGGGTGCCTATGGCAAAGGCCTGGCGGATTCCTTCAAGAAGACGCTCAACGATGGCGGCGTGACCGAAGTGTTCTACGATGCCCTGACGCCGGGTGAAAAAGATCTGAGCGCGCTGACGACCCGTCTGAAGTCTGAAAATGTCGACGTTGTTTATTTCGGCGGCTATCACCCCGAAGCCGGTCTGCTGGTTCGCCAGTTGAAAGACGCCGGTGCCAAGGCAACGGTTATCGGCGGCGACGGCCTGTCCAACTCCGAATTCTGGAGCATCGGCGGCAATGCAGCAGCGGGTACCATCTTCACCAACGCTGCCGACGCCACCAAGAGCGCCGACTCCAAGGCCGCAGCAGACGCGCTGAAGGCCGCTAACATTCCCGCAGAAGCCTTCACGCTGAACGCCTATGCAGCCGTTGAAGTGCTGAAAGCCGGTATTGAAAAGGCTGGCAGCGCAGAAGACTCCGAAGCCGTTGCAAAGGCCCTCAAGTCCGGCGAGCCGGTTGCAACCGCCATTGGCAAGCTGACCTACGGCGAAACCGGCGATCTGACATCGCAAGCATTCGCACTTTACAAGTGGGAAGACGGCAAGATCGTTTCTGCCGAGTAATCCACCACGGATAGAATTGAGATGACCGGGTGCGACCTTCGCGCCCGGTTTTATTTTTACAAGCTGGACAAGCCCTCCGCTGGTCTGGCTTACTCTGCCGCAACGGCAGAATCGCAATGAGGTGAAGCATGGCATCGGCACTCGAGCGCAGGATCGACCAGGGAACGGGCCGCGAGAAGGCCGACATCGTGCTGAAGGGCGGTCGCTTTTTCGACCTCGTTACAGGCGAACTTGTCGCATCCGACATCGCCATCTGCGGCGATACCATCATCGGGACCTGCGAGGATTATGAGGGCGTCGAGGTCATCGACATCACCGGCAAGATCGTCGTTCCCGGTTTCATCGATACGCATCTGCACATCGAATCCTCGCTGGTCACGCCGCATGAGTTCGACCGCTGCGTTCTGCCCTATGGCGTAACGACCGCGATCTGCGATCCGCATGAGATTGCCAACGTGCTGGGCGCGGAAGGCATTCAGTTCTTTCTGGATTCCTCGCTGGAAACCATCATGGACATTCGCGTCCAGCTGTCCTCCTGCGTGCCAGCCACGCATCTGGAAACATCCGGTGCCGATCTGCCCATCGAAAAGCTGCTGCCGTTTTGCAATCATCCCAAGGTCATCGGCCTTGCCGAGTTCATGAATTTCCCCGGCGTCATCCACAAAGACCCGATCTGCATGGCCAAGCTCGAAGCATTTCAGGGCCAGCATATCGATGGCCACGCACCGCTGCTGTCCGGCACGGCGCTCAATGGTTATCTCTCCGCCGGTATTCGCACTGAGCATGAATGCACGACCGCCAAGGAAGCGCTGGAGAAAATCCGCAAGGGCATGCACATTCTGGTGCGCGAAGGCTCTGTGTCCAAAGACCTGCATTCGCTGATGCCGATCATTACCGAGCGTCTGTCGCCTTATCTCGCGCTGTGCACCGATGACCGCAACCCGCTGGATATCGCCGAACAGGGGCATCTCGACTACATGATCCGCACGGCCATCGCCAATGGCGTGGAACCGCTGGCCATCTACCGCGCCGCCTCCATTTCGGCCGCCAAAGCCTTCGGGCTACGGGATCGCGGACTCGTCGCCCCCGGCTGGCGGGCCGATCTTGCCGTGATCGACACTTTGCAGAACTGCAAAGCGAGCATGGTGTTTTCCGGCGGGCGCAGAGTGACCGACGATCTGTTCGCCACCCGCAAACCCGTTGCACCCGTTGGTCTCGACAGCGTCAAGGCGCGTCCCGTTCAGGCGTCGCATTTCGGCGTTCCCGTTACCGAAGGCGAAACGCCTGTCATCGGCGTCATGCCCGGCAAGATCATCACCGAACATCGGCGTTACACACTTCCCTCGGATGGCAACCAGACGAGCGTCGATCTGGACAACGACATCATCAAGGTCGCCGTCATCGAGCGTCACGGCAAAAACGGCAACCACGCCAACGGCTTCGTGAAGGGCTTTGGCCTGAAGAAGGGCGCGATTGCCTCCACCGTTGGGCATGACAGCCACAATATCTGCGTTGTCGGTGTCAGTGAAGACGACATGGCCCAAGCCGCAAACCGGCTCGGCGAAATCAAAGGCGGTTTCGTGGTCGTGGAAGACGGCAAGGTGACGGGTGAGATCGCCCTGCCAGTCGCAGGCCTGATGAGCCTTGAGCCCTATGAGACCGTGCGCGATACGCTGCATGATCTACGCAAGGCAGCCTATGCGCTGGGCACCACGCTGGAAGAACCCTTCCTGCAGGTGGCCTTCCTGCCGCTGCCGGTCATCCCGCATCTGAAGATATCAGACATGGGCATGGTGGATGTGGACCGTTTTGCGCTGATCAGCTCGACCCAGGCGTCATTCTAAGTGACATTCCAAATATAAAAACATACTCATATTAAATTAAGACAGTTACGTTAAACAACTAGTTATGGGAGACGCAGTATCACTGCCGGAGCATCTTGTGGTCGTAACGAGGATTGATAAGTCGCAATTGAAGGTTGGCATGTTTGTCGAGGCACTCGAAGGCGCCTGGCAGGACAATCCAAAACTCGGCAGGCGTTTTACGGTCAGATCCGGCCAGGAAATCGACATCATCCTCAACAGCAATATCAGCGCTGTCTTCATAAATACCGCGCTTGGCCGTGATATTTCCAGCTCCTATCATCCGTCCGGCTGTCGCAACATCACCACTGCAACCAAGCAAGATAAATTCGAAACGGCCCGGAAAATCCACGGCCACGCTGCGGAAGCCCGTTCGCTGATCGAAGATGTCTGCCTGGGCCGAACCATTACGATGGAAGCCTTTACGCCGCTGGTCAGCGATGTGGCGCGCACGATGGAGGAAAACCCTTCCCTTTACATCGGCATGTCGCGTCTGCGCTTTCGTGATAGCGCGACCTTCGTCCATTCCCTTGCCGTTGCCGCCCTTTTGCTCCACTTCGGTCGGTCCATGCATATGGATGACGAAACCATCGAGCATCTGTGCATGGCCGGTATTCTGCACGATATCGGCAAGCTGACCATTCCCAAGCAGGTTCTGCAAAAGCAGGGACCGTTGAATGCCGCAGAGCGCAAGCTCATCGAACAGCACCCCGAACGGGGTTACGAGTTGCTGTCTTCGCATTTGAGCATGCCCAAGCTGGTTCTCGATATCTGCCGCTCCCACCACGAGAGGCTGGACGGCAAAGGATATCCCGACAGGCTGGGCGCTGAGCAAATCAGCGTCGAAGTGCGGATGAGCACCATCTGCGACGTCTTCGACGCCCTGACCTCCACCCGACCCTACAAAAAGGGCTGGTCATCGCAACAGGCGCTGAGCTGGATGATGTGCCGCGAAGACCAGTTCGACAAAACCCTGCTCTGGCAATTCATTCTGAGCCTAGACCCTGAGATGACGAAGGGTATTTTGTAAGCTTGCGTCGGAAGTAGACGACCCTTTCGGTTTCTTCAAACCCAAGAGCCTCGTGCATGATGTGCGAATTGCGATTTTCGACACCTGCATCAGAAGCAATTTCCTCCACACCTTTGCTCTGCGACCAAGCCACCACCCGTTCGAACAATGCGCGCGCGATGCCCATTCTGCGATGCGCTTCATCGACGAAAATACCCTCCAGAAAAGCGACGGGGGATGTATTGCATCCATTGACGTAATCGTAACGCAGGCAGACCTCAGCGAAACCGATTGCGCCCCCCACTTCCGAATAAGCAATGAAAGCAGCTTGCTTCTCTGGCGACGAAAGAAACTGATTCAGTTCCTCCCGGTGTCCAGAGAATGACGTTTGCGGCCACAGGAGGAAGCGTAGTCTTTCCCAATCATCCAGCGACGTTTCGTCTGCCTGAACAATAAGGACCTCGCTCTTCACGCAAGCTTCCCGCAGAACACATCCAGCGCATCCAGCTTTACCATACCGGCATCGAACAGCGGCGCGAAGCCTGGCATGCTCAGCACTTCAGTCACCTTCAAATCCTTGGGGATTAGAAACTCCACCGGTTCTCGCGTCAGGTTGAAGACGAAGAGCAGGGTTTCGGTGCCCTTGTGGCGGGTGAAGGCCAGCAAATCCTGCTGGGTGTCCAGAAACACCATGTCGCCATCACGCAGGGCCGCGTGGTTGCGGCGGAAGGCCAGCACGGCCTTGTAATGGTTCAGCACCGAGTCCGGCTTGCGCTCCTGCCCGTCTGCCGCCAGCATAGCGTGGGCGTAAGGCACCGGCAGCCAGGGCTTTTCGGCGGTGGTGAAGCCTGCATTGGGGTTGCCGGTTTCCCACACCATCGGCGTGCGGCATCCATCGCGGCCCTTGAAGGCAGGCCAGAAGCGGATGCCGTATGGATCGCGCAAATCCTCAAAGGCCAGTTCCGCCTCTGTCAGCGCCAGTTCCTCGCCCTGATACAGGCAGATGGAGCCGCGAAGCGTGGCCAGCACGCTGAAAGCAAGCTTGGCGACGCGCGTCTGTTCTTCACTGTTCTCGGCAAAGCGGCTGAGATGGCGCACCACATCATGGTTGGAGAAGGCCCAGCAGACCCAGCCATCCGTAACGGCTTTCTGAAACCCGGCCACCGCACCGCGAATATGGCCTGCGGAAAAATCCCCGCCCAGAAGGTCGAAGGTGTAGCACATGTTGAGCTTGTCACCATCTGCCGTATAGGCGGCGACGGTTTTTAGCGAGCGGGCTCCATCGCCCACCTCGCCCACCGTCATGCGGCCCTGATATTCATCCAGCAGCCCGCGAAAACGCTGGAGGAAGGCAATGTTTTCCACCTGCGTCTTGTCGTGAATGTGGCTCTGCATGCCGTAGGGATTGACGTCAGGCGCATCCAGACCCGCGTCGTCACTGTCTGGCTCATGCGGCGGGTTATCGCGCAGCAGCTTGTCGTGGAAGTAGTAGTTCACGGTATCCAGGCGGAAGCCATCGACGCCACGCTCGAGCCAGAAGCGCACCGTTTCCAGCAGCGCATCCTGAACCTCGGTGTTGTGGAAGTTCAAATCCGGCTGGGAAGCGAGGAAATTGTGCATGTAATATTGCTTGCGCACGCCGTCCCATTCCCAGGCAGGCCCACCGAAGACGGAGAGCCAGTTGGTCGGCGCGGTACCGTCCGGCTTCGGATCAGCCCAGACATACCAGTCTGCCTTGGAATTGGTGCGGCTGGCGCGGCTGTCCTTGAACCAGGGATGCTGGTCTGACGTGTGCGAGATAACCTGATCGATGATGATCTTCAGCCCCAGCCGGTGCGCCTCAGCAATCAGCGCATCGAAATCCGCCAGCGTGCCGAACAGCGGATCGACATTGCAATAATCGGACACATCATAACCCATATCCGCCATGGGCGAGGTGAAGAAAGGCGAAAGCCAGATGCCATCCACGCCGAGCGAGGAAATATAGGGCAAGCGCTTCGTGATGCCGGGCAGATCGCCGTAACCATCGCCGGTCGTATCTTGAAACGAGCGCGGATAGACCTGATAGATCACCGCGCCCCTCCACCAGTCTCCATGTTCTACGACGTTCGGGGTGGAGGCGTTGGGGTCCGACATGGGCAATCTCCAGTGATTTTGTGCAGAGCATATAAAGCCCATCTCAATTCGTAAACGGCAATCACGTTCCATTTCGTGACCGCTACACTCATATGATGACTTGCACTTGCCAGCACGCGCCAAGCATCGTAATGCCGGAACGTCAGTTTTCGGGAGGCAATTGCAGTGGGCGGACGGTTTCTTTCTATCGGCGAATGCATGGTGGAACTCTCGCAGGCGGGAGACGGCCTGCTGCGCAAGGGCTTTGCCGGAGATACGCTGAACACCGCATGGTACGCCCGCGCCTGCCTGCCCGCAGAGTGGTCGGTGGACTACTTCACCGCACTAGGAGACGATCCGCTATCTGCCGAAATGCTGGCCTTCATCGGTGAATCGGGCATCGAAACCGCCAATGTAGCGCGCATCAAGGGCGGCACGCCCGGCCTTTACCTCATCAACCTCAAGGACGGTGAGCGTACCTTCAGCTACTGGCGCAGCACATCCGCCGCCCGCCAGCTTGCCACTGATGCAGATCATCTGCGCGGCACGATAGAGGCCGCGGACCTCATCTATTTCTCCGGCATCACCCTCGCCATTCTGGCAACTCCGCACGCGGTCGATACATTTCTGTCCGAACTGCGCCGCGCCAAGGCGTCTGGAAAACAGGTCGTGTTCGATCCCAACATCCGCCCGCGCCTTTGGGCCGACAAGCAGACCATGCTAAACACCATTTCAGATGGCGCGCGTGCGGCAACGCTGGTCATGCCGAGCTTCGATGACGAGGCCGGTAATTTCGGCGATGCGGATGTCGAAGCCACCATTGCCCGCTACCGCGGCCTGGGTGTTGCCAATGTCGTCGTTAAAGACGGCGCGAAGGGTGCGACGCTGGATTTCGAAGGCCAGCGCAGCCATGCGCCCGCCGTTCAGGCCGTGTCGGTGGTGGATACGACCAGCGCAGGCGACAGTTTCAACGGCGCATTCCTCTCCAGACTGGTCACGGGCAGCACGCCGCAGGACGCCGCCATTTTCGCCGCCAAGGCTGCGGCAACCGTCATCGGCCACCATGGCGCGTTGATAAAGCCGGAGCTTTTGCCCAAGAGCTGAAACCGTCGCTGACATGAAGCTGTAACACGCCTGTCGCATACACGCGAAGGCCCGGCAACAACCGGGATTCGCAAGCGCGGGGGTCGGCACGGCATGACCAGAATAACCATCGTCACAGATGCATGGCATCCGCAGGTCAACGGTGTCGTGCGATCCATCGAAAACACCAATGCAGAACTGGAGCGCATGGGCGTCGAAGTCTGCATGGTCACACCGCAGAACTTCCATTCTGTCCCCTGCCCGACCTACCCGGAGATCCGCCTCTCCGTTGCCGGTTATCGCCGCGTGTCGCGCGCCATCGAAAAAAGCCAGCCATCCTATGTGCATATCGCCACGGAAGGGCCACTTGGCTTCATGGCGCGGCGCTGGTGCATCAAGCACGGCATGCGCTTTTCGACGAGCTACCACACCCGCTTTCCGGAATATGTCGCGGCGCGGTTCCCCATTCCCGAAAGCTGGCTCTATGCCTTCGTGCGCTGGTTCCACAATGGCGGCAGCGCCTGCATGGTGGCAACGCCGAGCCTCGAGACGGAGCTCGATGCACGCGGCGTCAAGAACCTCAGACGCTGGAGCCGCGGCATCGATGCCGACCTGTTTCACCCGCGCGAGAAACTAGCGGAGCCCTTCGACCTGCCGCGCCCTATTTTCATGACGGTCGGTCGCGTTTCTGTCGAAAAGAACCTGCCGGAATTTCTCGACCTCGATTTGCCGGGCTCGAAAGTCGTGGTTGGTGATGGCCCTGCCCGCGCCGAGCTTCAGGAAAAATACCCCAACGTTCTCTTCACCGGCGTCAAGACCGGCGAGGAACTGGCCGCCGCCTATGCGCAGGCCGATGTCTTCGTTTTCCCGTCCAAGACCGACACCTTCGGCAACACCATCCTCGAAGCGCTGGCAAGCGGTGTTCCCGTTGCGGCTTTTCCCGTGACCGGCCCTCTCGACATTCTGGGCGCGCATCCCAATGCAGGGCAGCTGAACGCCGATCTGCAAACGGCCTGCCTCAATGCGCTGCATTGCTCACCGGATGCCGCTCTTGCGCTATCCCGCACCTATTCCTGGGAAAAGGCGTCACGCCAGTTTCTGGACAATGTCACGTCAGCGGCCAGCAGTGGATTGCCGGAATTTGCCCATCCTCGGAGAACGGGTGATGGAAATATCGCGAATTTCAATGCTTTTTGGAGATAGGCCTGTGGACGAACGCGGGCAAGGCTGTCACAAGACGCGTCGGGATGCGACTGCCGCTATCTATAGAGCGGGGTCGGGCTGCTGATTGACGTCAGGCGGCTGCCGCGAGATTACGCTGGCCGTCCTTTTTCATCACCGTCACATCACCACGCGCCTGTCAGGGCATTGCCCGACAGCGGAATGATTCTGGATTCTTTCGACTGATCCGAAACGGAAATCGAACTCTGCATCTGCTTCGGCGACTTGCGGAACCAGCCAGCCGCAATCGACGCCAGATCACCGATCATGGCCTGCTTGCGCCAATCGGCAAAGCGACGGGCGGTCGCTTCCGGCTCGGATTTATAAAAGAAATCACCGGATTGGTTCAAATCGTTGATGGACGGCGCCATCGATGACAGCGGTCGCTGAAACATCTTTGCAGGAACGGCAAGTTCAGCTGCGGCCTGCGAAAACGCTGGCGCCATGAAGTCGATGGCCCAGCCATCCGCCTCCACCCAGCAATGAAAATTCTCGCCTGCACCGGTGACATGGCCGTCGTCACGATGATCCGCAAACAGAATGCGTTTGCCATCGAGGTTATAGGCCGCAAGCCCACCCTTGGGCTTCGCTTTCACCTTGTAATGATGCTCCAGAATGAACGCACCGAATGTGCTGAAATACATGCTGGCCGTAGTAGGGTCGGCATTCTCGTTGATCAGCAGGCTGTTGATGACGCGGTAGATGCGATGATAATCGGTCTGCTTGATCAGCATGGTGTTTTACCTGAGAATGTAACGGTTGAATGCGACATCTGTCGAAAAATGGGTGGTGCGACCGTGTTGCCGGTGAGAGCCATCCCTCTCCGCCGTCATGCTCGGGCTTGTCCCGAGCATCTAACGAACCCCAACATCCAACGTGGTTAGATCCTCGGGTCAAGCCCGAGGATGACGTTGAGTGTGGCGACAAGTCACTTAGAAACGGCCAAAATCACCGCTTCTTCTTGGCCTTATGCTCAAATGGATTGTCCGAGCCACGATAATGCACGCGGATCGGGACGCCCGGCATGTCGAAATCCTTGCGCAGATTGTTGACAAGATAGCGCGTGTAGGATTCCGGAATAGCTTCCGGACGCGTGCAGGAAATCATGAAGGCAGGCGGGCGGGCCTTGACCTGCGTCATGTATTTCAGGCGCAAACGACGACCGGACACAGCCGGTGGCGGATGCTGGGTGACCTGCGCATCCAGCCATTTGTTGAGCTTGGCGGTGGAGATGCGGCGGTTCCAGATCTTGTCAGTGTCGATGATATTCTGCATCAACCGGTCAAGGCCGTAGCCTGTGTGGCCAGACATGGGCACGGCGCGAATACCGCGCGCCTGTGGCAACAGCCGCTCGGTATTTTCACGCAGATCGGCCAGAAACGCCTGCGGGTCTTCGACCAGATCCCACTTGTTGAAGGCAAGCACTGCGGCGCGGCCTTCACGAATGACGAGATCGACCAGTTGCAAATCCTGCTTTTCGAACGGAATGGTCGAATCGAACACGATGACCACGGTTTCGGCAAAGCGGATGGAGCGCAGCGAATCCGCGACCGAGAGCTTTTCCAGCTTCTCCGTCACGCGGGCCTTGCGGCGCATGCCTGCCGTATCGAACATCTTGATGGTGCGGCCACGCCAATCCCATTCAACCGAGATACTGTCTCGGGTAATGCCCGCTTCCGGGCCGGTCAGCAGGCGCTCTTCGCCGAGATAGCGGTTGATGAGCGTGGATTTGCCAGCATTCGGGCGACCGATGATCGCGACGCGAAGCGGCTTGGTCTCATCGTAAACCGGCTCTTCTTCGTCCTCGTCTTCCTCGCCATCGAGGTCGCCGTGGCGCAGAACGACATCGGTTTCAGCCTCGTCGAAATCGTCTTCTGGCGGAAACGCCACATCTTCGCCAATGGCGGCAACGATGGCATCGCGAAGGTCGATCATGCCCTGGCCGTGTTCGGCAGAAATCGGGCAAGGTTCACCGAGACCCAGCGTATAGGCGTCGTAGAAACCACCATCGGAGCCACGCGCTTCGGACTTGTTGGCCACCAGCACCACAGGCTTGCCGCGACGGCGCAGCATTTCGCCCAGCGTCTGGTCAGCAGGCGTGAGGCCGAATTTTGCATCGACAACGAACAGGGTAAGATCGGCCTCTTCGATGGCCTCTTCCGTCTGCGCCCACATGCGGCCTTGAAGCGTGTCCGGCCCGGATTGCTCCAGACCGGCTGTGTCGATGATGGTAAAGCGCAAATCCACCAGCTTCGCGTCGCCGGGGCGGCGGTCGCGGGTCACGCCCGGCGTATCGTCCACAAGCGCCAGCTTCTTGCCAACCAGACGGTTGAACAGCGTGGACTTGCCGACATTGGGACGCCCGACTATGGCGACGGTGAAACTCATGGAAAACCCTAACCTGAACTATGGCCTGGATGCACAGTCTATTCAAGAATTGCTGCTGGTCTGGCGAAAATGGTGATTTCGAGAACCGGAGCGGAGCGTACTCAAAGTACGCGAGCACCGGAAGCGCAGAAAATGCCATTTGCAGCCGGCCAGCGGCGATTATTGGATAGACTGTTACGCTGCCTTGCCGGATGCGGCAATATTATCGAGCATGATCTGTGCGCGGCTGGTGACGTTGCGCGGTGCCTGCACATCAGCGGTGATCTGCTCGAACCACTGCTTGGCCTTGACGAAATCACCCGCCTTGTACGCGGAAAGACCGAGAGCCTCGCGCGCGGAATTGCGCATGGCCTGGCCTTCGCCTGTCAGCACTTCTGCCTGCGCGGACACCTGCTCGTAAGTGCCGTTATCCACCAGCAGCCATGCAGCGCGGACTTTGGCAGTATCACGGAAGACCTGCGGCGCGCTGGTGTCGTTACCGATGGCGGTAAAGGCAGCGATGGCGCCAGCGGCATCGCCCTTCTGCGCCAGAAGCGTGGCAGAGCGGAACTTGGCCAGAACCGGATAAGAGCCATGACCCGCCGTTTCCAGATCGGAAAACGCCTTCAGCGCCTCATCATTCTTGCCTTCCTGTGCCAGCTTCAGCGCGCTCGCAAACTGGTCGCCGGAAGCGGAGGCGCGAGTGGTGTTCCAGTATTCATAGATACCGGCACCCGCAGCACTCAGCACGATCAGCACAGCGGCTCCGATGACGACAATGCCGTACCGTCCCCAGAAATTGCTCATCTGCTCCGAGCGGATCTGCTCGTTTACTTCGCGGATGAAGGTATCATTCTCGTTCGCCATCGAATTCTCCATATACCCGCACCGAACTATTGCCACTCGTTCGGTCTGCGGACACGCCAAAGCCCTTTGTCGCGACCAGCAAAAAGGCCAACCACGATCATTGGTCGGCCTTCTAGCCTATTTTCCCTTATATGTAAGGGGAAAAGTCACTTTCTTACATCGCGATAGGCTGAACACCGGTCAACCATTCGTGCAGTTTCCAGATGAACGCAGCCCACAGCACGACGCCAAGCACGACGGCAATGATATCGTATCGCGCCGAAACGAAGGGACGCGTCACCACCTCCCCCGCCCTTTCACGACGTTTCAGCGATATGCGCATGATGACGCCCCACGCCAGAAACGAGCCGAAGAAAATGACGGAAGACGTCTCTCCATTGGCCAAAAGGTGAGAAAGCGCCCAGATTTTCAGGGCAAGGATCAGCGGATGCTTGGTCTTTGTGACAATGTGTCCGGCGGGCAGACAGCTTGCCACGAGACAGATCATCGCGAATAGCATCAGCAAAATGGTAATATGGCTCATCCAGATGGGCGGATAATACAGCATGCCCGTTACCTGCCGCGCCTGCCCGAAGCTATAAACAATGAGCGTGATGGCAACGACGCTGACCAGCGAGTAGACACCCTTCCACGGCCCCTCACCCAGCCTTGAAACCATGCCCGCACGGAAACCGGGCGCAATCACCCGAAGAGAATGGGTGGCAAAGAAGAAGAGAAGACAGAGACATAGCAGCAGCATGGACGGCCCCTTGAGCAGATACGGAAAACGAGATGCTAATGAATTATGGCCAATGAACCAAAATTGCCAGACAAATCAAAGCTTCGCCTTATTGCCGCTTCAAAAGGGCCCTGCCTTCCAAACATATGTGGTCAATAATGTTTCGTTCTTTTGCTGTTTTGAGTTTATCCCTTTCCGTCGCCCTGCCTGTTTTTGCGCAGACAGCCGAGAAGCCAAAACAATTGGTGATGGTCTCCTTCGACGGTGCGGGCGACAACTCGTTGTGGGAGCGCAGCCGTGCCACCGCCAAGGAAGTGGGCGCGCATTTCACCTATTTCCTTGCCTGCACTCTGGTTATGGACCGCAAGACCAGCGCCAAGAGCTATCAAGGTCCGGGCCAGAAGGCTGGTCGCTCCAATGTCGGCTTCGGCCAGTCCATCGAGGAAGTGGAAGCACGCCTTCGCAACATCTGGGCCGCCAAGCAGGAAGGCAACGAAATCGCCAACCACACCTGCGGTCATTTCGATGGCGGTAGCTGGACGGCGGAGCAATGGGACGCCGAATTCACCACCTTCACCAGCACGCTGGAAAATGCCTGGCAGATGATCGGCAAGAAGGATGAAGAACCGCAGGGCTGGCGCGACATGGTCAAGGGCATCAACGGTTTTCGCGCGCCCTATCTTTCTCAGGGCGATGCGCTGACGGCGGCGCAGAAGAAACACGGCTTCGTCTATGATGCGACCAGCATCACCAAGGGCCCAGCCTGGCCCATCAAGAAAGACGGCATCGAACATTTCGGTCTGCCGCTCATTCCAGAAGGCCCCAACAACAAAGCCATCATCG
This sequence comes from Hyphomicrobiales bacterium, assembly GCA_900473205.1. Lineage (GTDB taxonomy): Bacteria > Pseudomonadota > Alphaproteobacteria > Rhizobiales > Rhizobiaceae > Agrobacterium. The sequence continues at coordinate 45,150 of UCLB01000022.1, read as the reverse complement.
CCATGGATTACAATCTCTTCGTGCGCCATTCCATGGCTATCGAAAACAGGGAAAAATCAGCCGAATTCGAAGAGCGCGCCTACCAAGCTTTCCGCGCCGCCTTCGACAAGCAATATGACGGCGAACGCGTACCCCTCCAGCTCGGCTTCCACTTCGTCAAAATGAACGGTGGTGCCTATTGGAACGCATTCGAGCGCCTGCTGCGTGAAGTCTGCAAGAAAGAGGATGTGGCTTGCGTGACCTATGCGCAGGCCATGCCGATGATCGAGGCGCGTCGGGTGCAAAAGTCCGAAGGATAATGGCAGCATACAATTTAGAAAAAAAAGGGTGGCACTTGGCCACCCTTTTTTGTGTCACGTCGGCTTGTTGGCAGCCATCTCGCCGCTTTCGGCTTCGCGCTTCAAATAGCGCTGGTCGATCTCCGGCAGAGGCTTGTCATCGATAGCAGCTTCGAAGGCCTTCAGACGTTTGTAGATCGAGAGCAGCTCAACGATGGTCGTCCATGAGTTGATGAGGTACTGGAACGACCCGCGCACCTGATCGAAGACGTTGCCGATCTGCGTGAAGACACCGAGTGTGACCTTACCGGCCGCAATGGAAGGGATCAGCACGATAAGGCTGTAGAGATTGTCCGCCTGAAGATAGAAAATGCGTGCGACGTTGAAGTACATATAGTGGAAATACAGACGGAAGTAGTTCTTCCGGACGTTTGAGAAAAGCTCAGCTACCGTTGCAGGCCGGGCGCGTTCCTCATGGTCTTCGCCGTAAACCAGTTCTTTTCGATAGGCCGCCTCGACGCGCTGGTTACGGAACTCCAAGCCCGGAAGCTTGATGCCGACAAGGGCAAGAAAGCCGGTACCGAACAGCGACCAGACAATGGCCGCCCACACCAGAGCGTGGGGGATTTCACCAACGATCGGAAGCTCTGTGATGGTTTCCGAGAAGGTGAACAGGACGGGCAAAAACGCGATGAGCGTCATAATGGCCCGCACCAGACCAACACCCAAGCCTTCGACCGTACTGGAAAACCGCATAGTATCTTCCTGAACACGCTGGGAGGCACCTTCGATGTGACGCAAGCGATCCCAGTTCGCCATGTAAAATTCGTTCATCGCCGTGCGCCAGCGGAAGATATAGTGGCTGACGAAAAAGAGGTTCAGCACGCCGACGGTAATGGCGAAGAACAGAATGCCCGTTACCCCGACAAGTCCCATATAGAGTTGTTCTGCTGTAACCGGGGCAGTCTTAGCCAAAGCCTGTTGAACAAGGTCGTAATAAGGACCGTACCAAGCATTCATGGCCACACTGACCTGAACGGAAAAGTAGGTTGCAAAGACGATCAGCGCAGAACCCAGAATAGACCAGTTCTGCCATCTGTGCGGGCTGTATACGAACCAGAAAGCTGAAAACAAGGCAACGGCAACAGTGTAGTAAATATAAAACCACAAGAATGGCGGTGACCAGAAAACGGACACCCCAATGACAGGCTGCTCTCCCTGCGGCAACGCTGGCAATCCTATGGAATTCCCCCAGTCTCGTGCGCCGGAGTACCACAGGCCTATCATGAGCAATGTCCAGATTACGGCCGACGTGAAAAACAGTTTGGGTTTTGGGAAGAAGGAATGAAACACGTTTCGAACTCTCGCGAGTTGGGAGGTCAGCCATTATTGGCAAAGCAGTTTTATGGGAAACTAGGCCAGAAATTTGTGCGCAGCAATGAGACAAACGCTAACTTACCAAGATGTAAGACAGCACACTCCCTTAACCCTCAGATATTTCGTCAATGCGGGCGTCGTAGCACCGGCACCATCAGCACAATACTGCAGATGAGCACCATGACAGCAAGAAGCGTCGGTGCGGTAAAGTTGCCGGTTGCCTGCGCCACCCAGCCAGCCACCAGCGGCCCGATGATCTGCCCTGTACCGAAAGCGGCGGTCATGAAGGCGAAGGCGCGGCGCGGGCTTTCGGCGGAAAACTCCCGCCCGAGTTGGAGCCCGTAAGCGGTGATGACCATGAAGGTAAGGCCCAGAAGCAGGCCGCCGACGAGAACGCCGATCACAGGCGGCAATGTGACCGAGGCCAGCACGCCGATTGCCTCGATGGCAAGCGCAAACACAAAGGCACGTTTCAGGCCGATACTGCGCAGCACGGGCTTCCAGACGAAGAGCGAAACGGCGGCGGCGCAGCCTGTGACGAACCACGCGAGAAACTCGACGACAGCGCCCGCCGCAGCCATGCGGGCAATGGTCACGATAAACGTCGCGGTAATGACATAGCCGAAGCCGAACAGGCCGTAAGCGAGTGTCACCAACGCCAGCTTCATGTGCCAGCGAATGGGCGGCTCGGCTTTTGTTTCAGCGGTGCGCGGCGGACCATCGGGCAGCACCCGCCAAACGAAGACGAAGGACAGCAGCGTGAAGATGCCGCCAGCGATCCACTCTTCCCGCCACGATGCGCTGCCAGCGTCGAAGACAACCCCGATCAGAAACACCAGAAGAGAGGAAAGAGCGATACCGGCGCCGACGCCACCGAAATGCAGGGATTGCACATGGTCTTTTCCCGCCTTTGCCGCATGGCCGATGATGATCTGCGAGGTGAAAATCATCGTCAGTGCACTGACGACACCCGACAGGAAGCGAATGACCGTGAAGGCCTCGACAGAGTTCAACGCCGCCATGGCAAACAGCAGGATAGCCGTGGAGAAAAGGCCGGACAGCGCAATCAGACGCTCCCGCCCCGCGCCCCAGGAATAGGCTGCCAGAATGGCACCGGCCAGATAACCGGCAAAATTTCCCGCTGCGATGATGCCCGCCTGCCCCGCCGTCAACGGAACATCAGCCATCATACCGGGCAGGATCGGCGTAAAGGAAAAACGCCCGAAGCCCATGGCAGATGCCATGGCAAGCGCACCACCAAGGCCGAGCGCAAGGGCCCGGCTGGCGGACATGTGTTCACTGGAGTTCATGATCTGCTTATTCCAGTCTGCCGCAGGCGCGACAATCGACTAATTTTGATCGCAGCGATAACCGGGCCTGATCGATCACTCGGCAAGCGTGAGGATGAGGGGGCCGTTCTTGGTTGCCACCACCGTATGTTCGAACTGCACGGTCGGCGCGCTGGGGTCGCTGAACAGCGTCCACGGATCATCGTCACCATCTTCCGCCCAATAGGCACCCATGGAGAGGAACGGCTCGACGGTAAACACCATGCCTTCGGTCATGATGCGGGTTTCGTCCTTGTCCGGCCATGTGGCAAGCTCTGTCGGCTCCTCGTGCAGGGAGCGGCCAATGCCGTGGCTGGCGAGGTTGGTGATGAGCGTATAGCGGTTCTTCTTGGCGAATGCGCCGATGGCATTGCCGATATCGGCCAGCGGACGACCGGACTTGATCTGCTGAAGGCCCGTCCACATTGCGCGCTTGCCATCCCGGCACAGGCGCTCGATCTCTTTTTTGACCGGCGGAACCGCGAAAGATGAGCCCGTATCGCCGAAGAAGCCATCCTTGACCGCCGACACGTCGATATTGACGAGATCGCCCGCCTTGATGATGCGGGGGCCGGGAATACCGTGGGCTACCTCTTCATTGACACTGATGCAGGTCGCACCCGGAAACTGGTAGCAGAATTCCGGCGCAGATTGCGCGCCATTGTCTTCCAGCACCTTTCGGCCAATGCCGTCCAATTCCAGCGTGGTGATGCCCGGCTCCAGCGCATCGCCCATGGTCTGCATCGCCAATGCGCAGATGCGACCGATATCCTTGAGCTTTGCGAGTTCTTCTTCGGTGGAGATAACCATTGTCGTTCCATGCTCGCGGCACCACAGAGCTAGGAGTGCCGCCTGTTCGTTCAGGCCGTGGCTTTCGCCCTATCGGCATTGCCAGTCAATTCTTTTCTGACGATCGGCGCGACTTTGGTGCCGTAAAGCTCGATGCCGCGCATGATCTGCTCATGCGGCATAAGGCCGATGGCCATCTGCAGCAGGAAGCGGTCATTTCTGAAAAGACCATGCGCCTTGATGATCTTTTCCGCCACCAGTTCCGGTTCGCCAAGGAAGAGATTGCCTTCGGCACTGCGCGCCACATCATAATGGGCGCGGTTGGTGGGACCCCAGCCGCGCTCGCGACCGATGCGGTTCATGACTTCCGCCTGCGGACCGTAGAACTGGTCGGCGGCCTTGTCCGTCGTATCGGCAATGAAGCCGTGAACATTGATGCTGGTTTTCTGCTTCGTTACATCCTGCCCTGCACGGCGTGCGGCCTCGCGATAAAGATCGAACAGCGGCGCAAAACGGCGATATTCACCACCGATGATCGCTAGCGCAACGGGCAGGCCCATGGCACCGGCACGCGCGACGGATTGCGGCGTGCCGCCAACGGCGATCCAGACTGGCAGACGCTCCTGCAAGGGGCGTGGATAAACGCCGCGACCATTGATCGGCGGATGTTTGGTGCCCGACCAAGTCACGATTTCCTTCTCGCGAAGCGCCAATAGCAGGTCCAGCTTCTCGCTGAAAAGCTCGTCGTAATCTTCGAGATTATAGCCGAACAGCGGATAGGATTCGATGAAAGAGCCGCGCCCGGCCATGATTTCCGCACGACCATTGGACAAAAGATCGACCGTCGCAAACTGCTGGAACACGCGGATGGGGTCATCCGAACTCAGCACCGAAACCGCGCTCGTCAGCCTGATGTTCTTGGTTTTCACGGCAGCGGCGGCCAGCACGGTGGAGGGTGAAGATACCGCGTAATCTGGGCGGTGATGCTCGCCAAGGCCGAACACGTCCAGCCCCACCTGATCGGCTAGCTCAATTTCTTCCAGCAGGTCTTTCAGCCGACGCGCGCCTTCCGGCCCCTTGCCATTTGGTGCATTCGGATCGACATCCGCAAATGTGTATAGACCAAGTTCCATGCCAAGCCCTCAATGGTGTTTGTTGAGAGATAGGGATGCAACGGGGTCGAGGCAAACCCAAAATCTGGAAGAAACGCTTCAAGAAAATAGATGGGATGACATGAGGACTGTCATCCAGCATCCGGCTCGTGACAACGCAGGATCAAAGCCGTTGCAGTAATGCGTCCATCTGCTCTGCGGCTGCATTCCACCCTTCTTCAAAACCCATGTCCTCATGGGTCTGCTTGTCGTCGGCGGTCCAGTGCAGGGCACGAGCCACATATTTGGTGGCGCCGTTTCCGGCATCCTCGAAGGTCACATAGCCGGTCATGAAAGGTCGGTCCCCTGGGACCCAGCCTTCGCGAAACGCATCGGTAAACACTAGACGCCTGTTGTTGACGACATCCAGAAACACGCCGAGGTTCTCGTAAATCTCACCCGTCGGCGCATGCATGGTGGTGTTGAAGGCTCCGCCGGGCCGCAGATCTATCACGGCCTGCGAGGTCTGGTAGGGCAGCGGCGCCCACCACTGGATCAGCAATTCAGGATCGGCCCAGACCCGGAAAACCTTTTCCGGCGGGGCGTTTATAATGCGGCTTAGCGACAATTCATGCTCTGCGATCTTCGGCATCGGCTGTCCCTCTCCCCATGAAGCGCGGACACCATACAATATTTAAGCATGTTCGATAAGAGCTGGAAAACAACGCACTTTTGGCGTTTGACGCCGGCTTATTTGGCCACAACCGCCGAGCGTGGACCGCCGATTGGCTGGCGTGAGGCCAAACGCATTTCGTATCGCGCAATGCCGCAGACAAGGCCAAGATAGGCCCAATAATACATCAGCGTAATCGTTGGCGACGATATCCAGAACAGAAAGACGGCATAGGCCCCTGCCCGCAAAAGCGGATGCGGGCAGCGCCAGACAATGCGGAAAATGGCGATGAGGAAGGCACCCAGAAACAGCAAGCCCATAAGGCCCAGTTCCGACAATGTCTCGGCATAGACATTGTTGGGAATTCCCTTGTCCTTTTCTACGGCAAAATCGTTGCGGGTGAAATCCCAGCGCGTGCGGCCCGGCACCCCAAAACCATATTGCGAGATCCCCACCCCTATCACGACATTGTTCTGAAACATGCCCAACGCTTCCAGCGCGGTCGCGGTGCGGTCACTGATGGACGAGTTTTCGCTATCGTCGGAAATCTTGTCCAGAACGAAGGTGTCGAGCAAGGGCGCGCCGACGAACAGCAGCGGTACAGCCAGCAACAGAACCTTGATCTTCGACATGGCATTCTTGCTGGTCAGCATCCAGTACAGACCAGCCGCAGCCAGACCCAGCAATGCCGTGGTCGAGAAGGTCAAGAGCGCTGCCGTCAGCAGCAGACAGGCCCGCAATCTGTAGTGCCTGTAGCACGCCAGCAGAAAGGACAGGATGAAAAACGGACCGGCATAATTGCCTTCCAGAAAGGTCGCAGCGCGATAGAGGCGCATGCCCGCAAGGTCGATCATTTGCGGGTTGTCGGGCATGCCGGGCAGATTTGGCAGCGACATTCCAGCAAGCGTCATCAGGAACAGTGCGAAATGCACACTGGCGGCAAGAAGTGCCCCGACAATCCACAGATCGACAGCAAGCTTTGGCTTGAAATAAGCAGCATAGGCCACAAGGTTCAGGCCCAGCACACAGATCAGCAGATAGGCGGCTTTCGTCAGCCCGTCGATCTCGGGCGACCAGCGCGCCAGATGCGAGAAGTTGCCGACATTGTCCAGAATTCTGAGATTGATGGTGAGCGCGATCACGCAATAAAATGTCAGCAAAATCCCGAAAATCAGCACCGGCACGTCAAAGACGTGGATGCGCAACATGAGAACCGCGGTCAAACCCCAGACGATGATAGCGATTTCAAAGATTTTCAGAGGGAATACGAAATTGACCGTAAACAGCTGCATGAAAGGCAAGGTCAGGATCAAAACGAAGGCGGCCCAAGGCACCGCGCCGTTGAAACCAGCCTTGGCGGCCACCAGCGGCGGGGCGTAATGCGGCGATGATTGCGCGCTATTGCTCATGCCGCCAGACCCTTTCTTGCCGATACAGAAAGGAGATCGGCTCTCAAAAGCACGCCAGCCATCATAAGGATGAAGCCGGAGAGGCCGCCAACAAAGGCTATCGTATTGTGAGGCGGGCCCGCCCTGCGCAGGGGGTAAGCGGCGGCATCGATCACGCGCGGCTGCTCCTGCGCCGAACCGGCCTGCTCGGAAAGCTGGCGGGTTCTCAATAGGAATTCTTCGTAGACGGCACGGTTGGAGGCAAGCGTTCGCTCCAGTTCGCGCAACGTCACCATCGTGGTGTCATTCTCGTTCAGTTGACCTTTCAGCCTGTCCAATTGCGCAGTCAGCAAGGTATTCTGGTTTCTCAGTGTGCGAACATTCTGCACGGCGGCATTGGCGTGGTTGCGCAACTCGCCATCGAGGATTTCAGCAATGGCGCGGCTGCGTTCCTGCGCCTGCTGGTAATCCGGATGGCGCCTGCCGACCGAGGCCGCCAGCACATTCAGCTCCGCCCTGCTCTGCTCATAGCGGGTTCGCAGCTGGACGATTGCCTGGCTCAGACTGGTGTCCGGTATGGAGGGACGATAATCAGGGTTTTTCCGCGCCTTATCCAGCTCGGCTGCAATGGCCTGCTGCTCGGCAATCTGGCCTGCCAGATCGGATATCTGGTTGTTGAGTTCGGTGACTTGTCCGGCAATATCGGACTGCCCATCGATCAAAGCAATGTTGTGTTTCGTACGATAATCGTTGACCGCGCGGTCGGCGGCCTCGACGGCGGCCTTGAGGCTCTGCAACTGCTCGGCCAGACTGTTGCCCGTGCGTCGAAAGACATCCGCAGAGCTTTGCTGGCGCTCCCTAAAGTAGATATCGGGTATCCGGTTGGCGATGCGCATGGCCCGTTCCGGCTGCGTATCGGTGACCTTGACTTCGATGATGTAGCTGTCGCCGATACGCTTGAGCTTCACAGCATCGCGCAGCTTTTCGACCGCTAGCTGGGTTCTGCGCGCTTTGTCTGGATAATAAGGTGAGGCCGCACCGAAGTCCGGGTCATCGTAAAGCTTTTCACTCTCCACCACCTGCCCCAGCACGAGATCGGACGCGATGACGCCCTGTTGGCTGACCACATACCAGTCGACAGAGCGTTGCTGCTCCGGCTTTTGCAGATCGGTGGCGAAAATGCGTTGCCCATCCGGGTCGAGCAAAATCTGCGTGTAGATGAAGTAGTAGTTGGGCATGAGAAATGAAGACGCGTAAGGCAAGCCAGCGCAGAGCAAGGTGACGAGGAAAATCAGCAGTTTTCTGCGCCACAGGGCTGCCGCGACATCGGCAAGCCCTATCAAGCCGCTATAAGCGGGCTGGTCATATACGGGGCTATTTTCGACTGCTCTCGACATCTAGACAGCGCTGAAAATGGTGCGCGACGTTGTTACATCACGTCTGTGCATTGGCAGAAAATGAGAAAAACGATCCGTCACCAGCGCAGCAAATCTACCCAACATCGCCTGGTTACCAGCCTTTTGTCTTCAGCGTTGCCTGAACGCGATTTCGCGAATACCAGCCGATCATCCTCACACCGGGTGAGCCTCAATCGGGATCGAAACGACACTCCTGTCGATTTTATTCAATTGCCGAATTTACGACTTAACTCATTAAGAAATAGTGTTGCACCGCTGCGCGCCGGGACCGGCACGCAGCCTTGGTGGTGCGGATATCAGACTTTGCTCAGCGTTCGCTGCACAGCGTTCTTCCAACCCTTGATCTTGCGTTCGCGGGTTTCATCGTCCATCTGCGGCTCGAAGCGATGGTCGCGCGACCATGCCTGCGAAAACGCCTTCATGTCCGGCCACACACCCGCTTTACTGCCCGCAAGCCAGGCCGCACCCAATGCCGTGGTTTCCAGAATGACCGGGCGGTCCACCGGTGCGTCGATGAGGTCGGACAGACGCTGCATCGTCCAGTCGGATGCCACCATGCCGCCATCCACGCGCAGAACGGTGTCGCCATTGGCGTTTTTCCAGTCCTTGTGCATGGCGTCCAGCAGATCGCCGGTCTGGTAGCAGACCGCTTCCAGTGCCGCGCGCGCAAACTCCGCAGGACCTGTGCCGCGCGTCAGACCGAACATCGCGCCGCGTGCATCCGCATCCCAAAAGGGCGCGCCGAGGCCAACGAAGGCCGGGACCAGATAGACATCCTGCGTAGGGTCTGCCTTTTCGGCCAGCGCGCCGGTTTCCGATGCCGAACCAATGACCTTCAGCCCGTCGCGCAGCCACTGCACGGCAGCACCGGCGACGAAAATGGAGCCTTCGAGCGCGTAGATCGTCTTGCCATCGAGCCGGTAGGCGATTGTGGTCAGCAGCCGGTTCTTGGAGCGAACCATGTCTTCGCCGGTGTTGAGAAGCGCAAAGCAGCCGGTGCCATAGGTGGATTTCAGCATGCCGGGCTCGAAACAGGCCTGCCCGATGACGGCAGCGTGCTGATCTCCCGCCACGCCGAGAATGGGGATCGGCGCGCCGAACAGTTCTTCATCCGCAACGCCGAATTCGGCAGCGCAATCCAGCACTTCAGGCAAAACAGATGGCGGCACATCGAGAATGTCGAGAAGCTGTTTGTCCCAAACATTCTTTTCGATGTTGAACATCAGCGTGCGGGACGCATTGGTGGCATCGGTGACGAAGGATTTGCCGCCCGTCAGCCGCCAGATCAGGAACGTATCGACCGTGCCGAAGCAAAGCTCGCCCTTTTCGGCCCGCTTGCGCGCACCCTTGATCTTGGAGAGAAGCCAGGACAGCTTGGTGCCGGAAAAATACGGGTCGAGCAGCAGACCGGTTTTCTTGACGAAAGCCTTTTCGTGCCCCTCTTTCTTCAGCTTTTCGCACAGCTTGGCGGTGCGCCGGTCCTGCCAGACGATGGCATTGTGCAGCGGCTTGCCGGTATCGCGCTCCCACAAAAGCGTGGTTTCGCGCTGGTTGGTGATACCGATGGCGGCGATGTCGGAGGCTTTCAGCTTGGCTTTTTCCAAGGCCTGCTTGATGGACCAGACGACGCTTTCCCAGATTTCCTCCGGGTCATGCTCCACCCAGCCCGAATTTGGAAAAATCTGGCGGAACTCCTTTTGTCCCGTTCCTGCCACCTGCATGGAGCCATCGAAAACAATGGCACGCGTCGATGTCGTGCCTTGGTCGATGGCGAGAATATAGCCGCCCATTCATGCCTCCCGGAATTCAATGTCGCGCAACACAATATGAGCAGCCCGTAAAGTCAAGCCACGGCAAGTGCGCGCTGTTGTGAAATCCGATTGCCAGTTCCCCCGGTTTAAGCATAACCTGATGTAAAGCGTTGCAACGTTGGGTAAAAAGGGGAACGCATGCATCGGACAGTGATCGTAACAGGCTCGACCAGCGGTATCGGTTTGGGAATAGCTCAAGCCTTCGCCAATGACGGGTGCAATGTGATGCTGAACGGTTTCGGCGATGAGCACGAAATCGAAGACACACGCCTTTTGATGGAGGCCGAGAGCGGCACCCGCGTTCTCTACCATCCCGCCGATATGACCAAGCCGGATGAGATTGCCGATCTGGTCAAAACCACCCACGAGAAAATGGGTGCGGTGGATATTCTGGTCAACAATGCCGGTGTGCAGCATGTCGCACCCGTTGAGGAGTTTCCACCGGAAAAATGGGACCAGATCATAGCCATCAATCTGACCAGTTCTTTCCACACCATGCGGACTGTCATTCCGCTGATGAAAGCGGCGGGAAAAGGCCGCATCATCAACATCGCCTCGGCCCATGGGCTGGTCGCCTCGCCGTTTAAATCTGCCTACGTGGCGGCAAAACATGGTATCATCGGCCTGACGAAATCCGCAGCGCTGGAGCTGGCAGAGACCGGAATTACCGTCAACGCCATCTGCCCCGGCTATGTGCTGACTTCTCTGGTGGAGAAGCAGATACCCGATACGGCCAAGTCACGCGGCATCAGCGAGGACGAGGTGAAGAACGATGTTCTCCTGCGGCTGCAAGCAACGAAGGAATTCGTAAAGGTCGAGGACATCGCGGCAACGGCGATCTTTCTGGCCAGCGATGCGGCCAGACAGATCACCGGCACGCATATTTCCATCGATGGCGGCTGGACCGCCCAATAACGACAAGCATACGAAGGCATGGCATGAAAGACGCAATCAGCTTCATCCTCAATAACGAGACCGTTTCTCTTAGGGATTTCGGCCCGACGGAAACGCTGCTCGATTATCTGAGGCTGCGAAAGAGACTGACCGGCACCAAGGAAGGCTGCGCCGAAGGTGATTGCGGCGCCTGCACCGTGCTGGTCGGACGGCTGATCGATGGTTCGTTGCGCTATGAAACCGTCAATGCCTGCATTCGCTTCATGGGCTCGCTGCACGGCACCCACATTGTCACCATCGAGCATCTGGCAGGCAAGGACGGCGTGCTGCATCCTGTGCAACAGGCGATGGTGGATTATAACGGCTCGCAATGCGGCTTCTGCACGCCCGGCTTTGTCATGTCGCTTTATGGCCTCTGGCTGACGAGCAACAAGCCTTCGCGCGCAGACATCGAAAAGGCCTTGCAGGGCAATCTCTGCCGCTGCACCGGTTACGAGCCGATCATCCGCGCGGCTGAAAGCGTGACGGCTGCCAAGCCCAGCACACTGTTCGACCCGATAGAACGCGACCGCGCCAGCATCATGTCCCGCCTCTGGGCCATCCCGCTCAACGAGACGATTACCGTCACAAAAGATGACTGTCGCACGATCATTCCGGGTAACCTCCCGGAGTTCGCGGCCGCCTACTCTGCCGAGCCAAAGGCAACCATCGTCGCTGGTTCCACCGATGTCGGCCTGTGGGTGACGAAGCAGATGCGAGCGCTGAACCCGGTGATCTTCATCAATCACCTGAGCGAGTTGCAATCAATCTCTGTTGAAAACAACGGAATTTCGATAGGCGCTGGCGTCACTTACAGCCATGCTTTCACCGTTCTCGCAAAGCATATTCCGCCCTTCGCCCGCCTGATCGACCGCATCGGCGGCCAGCAGGTCCGCAATATGGGCACAATCGGCGGCAACATCGCCAACGGCTCACCCATCGGCGATACACCACCGGCGCTGATCGCGTTGAGCGCGATTCTAACCCTGCGCTCCGCATCCGGCAGCCGGACCATGCCGCTCGAAAAATACTTCATCGACTACGGCAAGCAGGACCGTTTCTCCGGAGAGTTCGTAGAGAAGATTTTCGTGCCGATCCCGTCTGACGATGTGCATTACGCCGTCTACAAAATATCCAAACGCCGCGATGAGGACATCTCCGCACTCTGCGCCGCCTATTATCTGAAACTGGATGAGGCAGGCACCGTCGAAGACATCCGCATCGCCTTCGGCGGCATGGCGGCAACGCCGAAGCGTGCTGCAAAGCTGGAAGAAGCTTTGATGGGTCAGCCGTGGACTATGGAAACCATCGAAGCGTCCCGCGATGCAATCGATGAGGATTTTCAGCCGCTGACGGACTGGCGCGCGACGGCGGAGTACCGGATGCTGACGGCGAAGAACTTGCTGACGCGGTTCTTTCTTGAGACATCCGGCGAGCGCCAGGAATTGCAGCGCTTCGTATTGGCGGAGGCCTGAGCCATGGACACCAACACGTTCGAGCGCACAAAAACCGTTGTCGATGGCAAGATGCATGGCTCCTTGCGGCATGATTCAGCGCACAAGCACGTCACCGGAAGTGCCGAATATATCGATGATATTCCCGAACCCGCAGGCATGATCCACGGGGCCATCGGCATGGCAGATCGTGCGCATGCCGAAATCATCGCCATGGACTTGTCCGAGGTGGAAGCCTCGCCTGGAGTTCTATGGGTGATGACGGGCAAAGACGTTCCCGGCGAGAACGATGTCTCTTCCGGCGGTCGCCACGACGAACCGCTGCTGGCGGAAAAGCTGGTGCAGTTTCACGGCCAGCCGATCTTTGCCGTGTTTGCCGAAACACGCGATATAGCCCGCAAGGCAGCGCGCAAGGCGAAGATCACCTACAACGATCTACCGCACTGGAGCGATATCGACGGCGCCACGGAAAATGGCGAACCGCTCGTCACCCCCGGCATGACCCTTCAGCGCGGTGATGCCGAGTTGGAAATGGACGTCGCCCCGCGCCGCCTGACCGGCACGATGCGCATAGGCGGGCAGGAGCATTTCTATCTGGAAGGCCACATCGCTATGGCGGTGCCGGGCGAGGACGATGAAGTGACGGTGTGGAGTTCCACCCAGCACCCCAGCGAAATCCAGCATATCGTCAGCCACATTCTGCAGGTGCCATCCAACGCCGTTACCGTTCAGGTCAGGCGCATGGGTGGTGGCTTCGGCGGCAAGGAAACGCAGGGCAACCAGTTTGCGGCGCTCTGCGCCATTGCCGCCAAGAAGCTGAAACGCGCGGTCAAAATCCGACCTGACCGCGATGAAGACATGACCGCCACCGGCAAGCGCCACGACTTCCGCGTCGATTATGAGGTGGGTTTCGATGACGAAGGCCGCATCCACGCGGTGGACGCCACCTATGCCGCTCGCTGCGGTTTCTCCTCCGACCTTTCCGGTCCGGTTACCGACCGTGCGCTATTCCACGCGGATTCAAGCTATTTCTATCCGCATGTAAAACTGCAATCGAAGCCATTGAAAACGCACACGGTTTCCAACACGGCCTTCCGTGGTTTCGGTGGCCCGCAGGGCATGCTGGGGGCGGAGCGCTTCATCGAGGAAATCGCCTATGCGGTGGGCAAAGACCCGCTGGAAATTCGCAAGCTGAATTTCTACGGCCAGCAGGGCTCGGGCCGAACGACCACGCCCTACCATCAGGAAGTCGAAGACAACATCATCGCCCGCATCGTCGAAGAACTGGAGACGTCCAGCGACTATCAGGCGCGGCGACAGACGATCATCGAGTTCAATAAGACCAGCCCTATCATCCGCAAAGGCATTGCGCTGACGCCGGTGAAATTCGGCATCTCCTTCACCATGACTGCCTTCAATCAGGCCGGCGCACTGGTGCACGTGTATAATGATGGCTCCATTCACCTCAACCATGGCGGCACGGAGATGGGCCAGGGCCTCTACACCAAGGTCGCGCAGGTCATTGCCGATGCGTTTCAGGTGGATATCGACCGCGTCAAGATCACCGCGACCACGACAGGCAAGGTGCCCAACACATCCGCCACCGCCGCCTCTTCCGGCACTGACCTGAACGGCATGGCCGCCTATGATGCGGCCCGCCAGATCAAGGAGCGGCTGGTCAAATTCGCCATGGAAAAATGGAATGTGGGCGAAGACGAGGTCACGTTCCTGCCGAACCGCGTTCGCGTAGCGACCGAAGAAATCGGCTTTAACGACTTCATCAAACAGGCTTATTTCGCCCGCGTCCAGCTTTCCGCCGCAGGTTTTTACAAGACACCAAAAATCCACTGGGACAGAGCCGCGGGCAAAGGCACACCCTTCTATTATTTCGCCTATGGCGCATCGGTCTCGGAAGTCTCCATCGATACGCTGACCGGCGAATATATGATGGAGCGCACAGACATTCTGCACGATGTCGGCAAATCGCTGAACCCGGCCATCGATATCGGCCAGGTCGAAGGCGGCTTCATTCAGGGCATGGGCTGGCTGACGACAGAGGAATTGTGGTGGGATGCCAAGGGCCGCCTGCGCACCCACGCCCCCTCCACCTACAAAATCCCCCTTGCCTCCGACCGCCCGAAAATCTTCGATGTGAAATTGGCGGAATGGGCTGAAAATGCTGAGCCTACTATCGGTCGATCCAAGGCCGTGGGCGAGCCGCCGTTCATGCTGGCGATTTCAGTGCTGGAAGCGCTGTCTATGGCGGTTGCAAGCGTTGCGGATTACAAGGTCTGTCCGAGGCTGGACGCGCCAGCAACGCCGGAGCGGGTGTTGATGGCGGTGGAGCGGTTGAGGAAGGTGTGAGGTGATGAGGCAAGCCTTGAGTTTGCGGCAGCGCCCCCTCTGGCCTGCCGGCCATCTCCCCCACAAGGGGGGAGAAGATATGCCGCGCTCTCTCCGTCCCTCATCCACCCGCCTACTATTGAAGCGAAGACCTTGCCGCACGGTTTCTCCCCCCTTGTGGGGGAGATGGCCGGCAGGCCAGAGGGGGCTCGCGGGCACCAAGGCCAACGCCCATGCCTGACACCCCCATCTCCGCCTTTCTCGACGGAGCAAACCCTACCATCCTCATCGAAATCAGCTCCGTCAAAGGCTCCGCCCCCCGCGAAGCCGGAACCTTCATGCTCGTCTCAAACACCGGCATCTGGCAAACCATCGGCGGCGGGCAGTTTGAATATATGGCCATCGACCACGCCCGCGCCATGCTGGCGGGCAAGACCACCGTCGACACCATGGACATTCCTCTCGGCCCCGAAATCGGCCAATGCTGTGGCGGGCGCACCTTGCTGACATTCACCAAAGTCACGCCAGCCATCGCCGAGGGGCTGAAGCAGCGGCTGGCGCAAGAGCATCAATCCCAGCCCGCCGTCTTCATTTTCGGCGCGGGCCATGTCGGCAAGGCTCTGGCGCAGGCACTGGCCCTGCTTCCCCTCTCCATCACCGTCATCGAAACGCGGCGGGAGGAACTGGCGGGGCTACCTGAGACCGTGTCATCCCACCTCCCCGCCATGCCCGAAGCGATGGTAAAAACCGTTCCTGCGGGCGGAACGGTCATCATCGTCACCCACGATCACGCGCTGGATTTCCTGATCGCCAAGGAAGCGCTCGCCCGCGACGATCTGGCCTATGTCGGCATGATCGGTTCCAAGACAAAGCGCGCAACCTTCGCGCACTGGGCGGAGCGCGAGGGTGTGCCAGCTTCTGCGCTAGAGCGTTTGGTTCTGCCCATCGGCGGCAATATCGTCAAAGACAAACGTCCCGCGGTTATAGCGACCTTGGTAGCATCCGAAGTGCTTCACGCAATTCATCGCTTTGGCGCTCTCGCCCCGGCCCGATCTGATCACGACCATCCAGCAGGCCAAGATCACGCTTGATGTGGTCCTGGATTTCGTCTTCCTGAGACGGACTCACCTGGGCCGATGTCTTGGAAAACCAGTCCAAAATCCAGGCACGCGCAAAAAGCCGTGGCCAGACGCTGAAAGCGGCTGTACGCATATCACTTCTCCAAAGTTCTTTTGATGCTATGGAGAAGAAATGCACCTGTTTTCATGGAAAAACCAATGAAACTTCTGATCAAATGGATAAAGAGAACTTATCCATGAAGCTATCCCGCAACGTTCCCTTGAATGCCATGCGCGTGCTGGAAAGTGCCGCCCGTCACCTCAGTTTCACCAAGGCTGGCGAAGAGCTGGGCATGACGCAGACGGCTGTGAGTTACCAGATCAAATTGCTGGAAGACTTCGTCGGCGCACCGCTGTTCCTGCGCAGGCCAAGGCAGGTGGAATTGACCCAGGCGGGCGAGTTGCTGGCTGGCCGGGCTTCGCAAGCCTTTGGTATTCTGGCGACAGCACTGGAAGAAGCGCGCAATAGAACAGCGGATGTTCTCATCATCTCCTGCACCACGACATTCGCGCACCAATGGCTGGCCAAACGCTTGGGCGTTTTTCAGGCACGCCACCCCAAAATATCGGTGCAACTGGCACTCTCCAACGAGATCGTGGATTTCGCTCGCACCAATGTGGATATCGGCATTCGCTGGGGCAAAGGCGATTGGCCGGGCCTTATCAGCCGCCGTATCATGCGACTGGATTTCGCCCCCGTCGTCAGCCCCAAGCTGGCCGCGACCATTGGCGGATTGAAGCATCCGGCCGATATTCTGAAACTGCCGATCGTCAGCCCTAATGACCGCTGGTGGAAACATTGGTTTGCGGAAGCGGGCGTGAAGGAAACCGATCTCGACAGCCGAACCGGCAGCGATTTCGGCATCCAAAATCTTGAGGCGCAGGCGGCGATTGCGGGTCATGGTGTTGCCATCGTCAATCCGGTCCACTTTGCCGAAGACATAGCCTCCGGTCGCCTCCTTCAACCCTTCGACCTTGTTTGCAATGATGGCCATGACTACTGGATCGTCTATCAGGAAGGCCGCCGCAAGGTCGCCAAGATCAAAGCTTTCAGTGAATGGATGGAGGAGGAGTTTCCGACAGAGACGTGAAGGCCACTGTTTACCCTCAACAAATCTGTCGGTTTCGCAGGTTCCCTCTTTTCTGACGGTCGAATTTCTCGCACAGTGCGGTGCAACGTCAGGGGGACATAATGTACGAATATGCCATTGCGTGGGAATGTATGGCTTTTGCCGTCCGCTGGGTGCACGTCATCACCGCCATTGCCTGGATTGGCTCGTCCTTTTATTTCATCGCGCTGGATCTGGGGCTGGTGAAGCGCCCGAACATGCCGCCCGGCGCGTATGGCGAAGAATGGCAAGTGCACGGCGGCGGCTTTTATCACATCCAGAAATATCTGGTTGCCCCCGCGCAGATGCCGGAACATCTGACATGGTTCAAGTGGGAAAGCTATGCCACGTGGCTCTCCGGTTTCGCCATGCTCTGTGTCGTCTATTATGGCGGCGCGGATCTGTTTCTGATCGATCATTCCGTGTTGGAACTGACGCAATTTCAGGCCATCTGTCTGTCGCTGGCATCACTGGCCATCGGCTGGGTGTTTTACGATCTGCTATGCAAATCACCCATCGGCAACAACACCTGGGGCCTGATGATCGTGCTCTACATCGCGCTGGTGGCGATGGCATGGGGTTATACGCAAATCTTCACCGGTCGCGCCGCCTTCCTGCATCTGGGCGCATTTACCGCTACCATCATGTCGGCCAATGTCTTCATGATCATCATCCCCAACCAGAAGATCGTGGTTGCTGATTTGATTGCCGGTCGCACGCCGGACCCGAAATATGGCCGCATCGCGAAGCAGCGCTCGCTGCACAACAACTACCTGACGCTGCCCGTCATCTTCTTCATGCTGTCGAACCATTATCCGCTGGCCTTCGCGACGCAGTTCAACTGGATCATCGCCGCCCTGGTGTTCCTGATGGGCGTCACCATTCGCCACTGGTTCAACACCACCCACGCCCGCAAGGGCAGACCCACATGGACGTGGCTGGTCACAGCGCTGATCTTCATCGTCATCATGTGGCTCTCCACCGTGCCCAAGGTGCTGACCGGCGAGCAGGAAGAAAAAGCGGCCATGCTTTCGCCCACCCAGCAGCTTTTCGCAGCCGATGTGCATTTCGCCTCGGCGCGCGATGTGGTGCAGAGCCGCTGTTCCATGTGCCATGCAGCAGAACCGGTGTGGGAGGGTGTTCCCTTCACCCCGAAGTCGGTCAAACTGGAAACGGATGCGCAAATCGCCTCCCATGCGCGGGAAATCTATTTACAGGCAGGCCGCAGCCATGCCATGCCCCCCGGCAATATCACGGCGATCACGCTGCAAGAACGCAAGGTGCTGACCGCATGGTATGAGAGCGCCGTGTCCCAAGGAAAAACGGAATGAGCATGCTTCTGCTGCGCGGACGTCTCTTAAGCTTCAATCGCGCGCCGCTCTCAATCGATGACACGGCCAGTTATCTCTATATCGAAGACGGCGGTCTGCTGCTGGAAAACGGCAAGATCAGCGCCATCGGCGAGTATGCGGATATTCGCAAGTCAGCGCCTGACGACATCGAGGAAACGGATCACCGCCCTCACCTCATCGTGCCCGGTCTCATCGATCTGCACATGCATTTTCCACAAATGCAGGTCATCGGCTCCTATGCCGCCAATCTTCTGGAATGGCTCAATACCTACACCTTCCCGGAAGAATGCCGCTTTGTGGAAAGCGCACATGCTGAGCGCATCGCCACCCATTTCTACGATGAACTGATCCGCCATGGCACCACGACGGCAGCTGCCTATTGCTCAGTCCACAAGACATCCGCAGACGCTTTTTTTGCAGAAGCCATGAAGCGCAATATGCTGATGGTGGGCGGCAAGGTCATGATGGACCGCAACGCGCCGCAAGGCCTGCTGGATACGCCCGAGCTTGGTTACGACGAAACCCGTCAGGTCATTGCCGACTGGCACGGCAAAGGCCGCAACCACGTCGCCATTACGCCCCGCTTCGCCATCACCTCGACACCGAAGCAGATGGAAGCCGCGCAGGCTCTCGCTCAGGAATTTCCCGATCTCTTCATCCAGACGCATCTCTCCGAGAACCTGGACGAGATCAAATACACCTGCGAGCTTTATCCAGACGCCATCGACTATACGGATATCTATGTCCGTTACGGCCTGATGGGCAAAAAGACGCTTCTTGGCCACGCCATTCATCTGTCGGAACGCGAAGCCGATGTTCTCTCGGAAACCGGCGCGGTGGCTGTCCATTGCCCAACCTCGAACCTCTTCATCGGCTCCGGCCTGTTCCCGATGAAGAAGCTGCAACGGCGTGAAAAGCCTGTTCGCATCGCCGTGGCCACCGATATCGGCGGCGGATCGAGCTATTCCATGCTGCGCACCATGGACGAAGCCTACAAAATTCAGCAACTGCTGGGAGAACGTTTAAACCCACTGGAAAGCTGGTATCTGATGACCCGCGGCAATGCCGACGCTCTATCCATGGTTGACCGCATCGGCACGCTGGATGCGGGTACGGATGCAGATATCACCGTGCTAAATGCAGCTTCCACACCGGCAATGGCCCTCAAAATGGAAGTGGTGAACAGCCTGACGGAAGAGCTGTTTCTGATGCTGACCATGGGCGATGACCGTACTGTGGTTGAAACTTATATTGCAGGAAAACCAGTAAAAAGTGTTATTTAGCTAAAACTAAACTTGAGAGAACTTGTCGCGCTAAAATAATAAAATCAAATTTAATAATATTGAAACTATGAATTTATAGGTTGCGCGCGACAGAATCTTCCACTCCGGTCGCCATGACGGCACACCCTCCCTGTCATGCTGCAATAATCTCTTCGAACTGATCCTGCCTGAGACGGCTTGCCAGCTGACCTCCCTTTGTGGCGCCCTACAGAAGCATTGTGTTCGCAGTTTTAAAGTCAACCGCGAGGAAAAATGTCGTTTCTTAAGAATGCGAGCATTCGCACGAAAATTCTCACCTTAATTCTTCCGCTGTGTCTGGTGGGGTTGGGCGCTACAGGGTTTATTGCCAACCGCTATAAACAGGCAGACACCACCTATTCCGATTTCATTGCCAACGATAACAGCGCAGCTGTGGATATTGCCCGTGCAAACCGGAACATGGTCGCCACTGCGTACGGCGCCTATCAGTCATACGTCTATCCATCAAACGATCCAAGACTGAAGACAGCGACAGATTTCTACGCTGACTCCAAAGCAAAACTGCTGGTACGGCTACAAAATGCCAAAAACAAACTCCCAAATGATAGCGCCGAAATCGATGCTCTGACTGTCAGAGTAAAAGAGGTGATCGCGCTCACGGATCAGGCCGTCCAATATGGGCAAGCGGACAAAGATCAGGAAGCTGCAGCGACACTGGCAAAAGCGGATGCGTTGATCTTGCCACTGGTAAACGAGATGGCGACCTTCCTCGATAAAATCGTCAAAAATGTCAACACCCAGAGCGATGCGATCACCGACCAGACAAACTCAACAATCTTGACGTCTCTGGTGACCGTGGGCCTCACATTCGCCCTCGGCATCATCGCCTCTCTCATTGTTGCCGCCAAGGGCATTACGACGCCTATCGCATCCTTGCGCGAACGCATGATTTCGCTGGCCCAAGGTCAGACGGCTACACCTGTAGAAGGTCAGGATCGTAAGGACGAAGTCGGCCAGATGGCAAAGGCCGTTTCCGTCTTCCGCGACAATGCTCTTGAAAAAATTCGGATGGAAAAAGAAGCTGACGCCAATCGCAGCCTTTCCGAACAGGAACGCGTCGAACGCGAAGCCCAGAAAGCAAAGGATGCTGCCGACACGCAGTTCGCTGTCGATCAGCTGGCCAAGGGTCTGGACCGTCTTGCAGATGGTGACGTCGCCTATCGCATCGAAACGCCTTTCGTTGCTCATCTCGATACGCTGCGCAACAACTTCAACGGGTCGGTCGCCAATCTGAATGACGCGCTGCACGCCGTTGGCCAGAATGCCCGTGGTATCGATGCCGGTGCCAACGAAATCCGCTCTGCCGCTGACGATCTGTCCAAGCGCACAGAGCAGCAGGCTGCATCGGTCGAAGAAACAGCCGCCGCTCTGGAAGAAATCACCACCACGGTGAAGGACAGCAGCAACCGCGCTGAAGAAGTCGGCCATCTGGTTGCCAAGGCCCGTGATGGTGCAGAAAAGTCCGGCGCAGTCGTGCGTCAGGCCGTGACCGCCATGAACGAGATCGAACGCTCGTCCGGCGAAATCACCAACATCATCTCCGTCATCGATGAAATCGCCTTCCAGACCAACCTTCTGGCCCTGAATGCAGGCGTTGAAGCCGCCCGCGCCGGTGAAGCCGGCAAGGGCTTTGCGGTCGTTGCACAGGAAGTGCGCGAACTCGCACAGCGTTCGGCAAAGGCCGCCAAGGAAATCAAGGCCCTCATCACCACCTCCGGCGAGCATGTTCGTTCGGGCGTCAACCTCGTGGGCGAAACTGGCCGTGCGCTGGAAGTCATCGTCGGTGAGGTTCAGGAGATCAACCGTCACATCAACGCTATCGTGGAATCCTCCCGCGAGCAGTCGGTTGGCCTTCAGGAAATCAACACCGCCGTCAACACGATGGATCAGGGCACGCAGCAGAATGCCGCCATGGTCGAGCAATCGACAGCAGCCAGCCACAGCCTTGCCAAGGAAGCGGCCTCTCTCAACCAGCTGCTATCGCGCTTCAATCTGGGCAATGGTGCCGGCGCAAGCCGATCTGCCCCAGCGGCCGCACCCGTCCGTTCGGCCTCTGCCGCATCCAGACCGGCACCGTCTCCGGCCCGTGCCCTGGGCCGCAAGATCGCCGGTGCCTTCGGTGGTGGTTCCGCCGCAGCGGTTGCACAGGACAGCTGGGAAGAGTTCTGATCGATCTTAAGATCGTAAAGCTCAAAGACTGCGGGTGGCTCTGTCGCCCACAGTCTTTTTTTGTCTCGGCCTTGCTCGAAGATTTTTCTAAAATAACGCTGGCTTGACCGAAATTTTGAATAACACTCAGGCTCTAAATCATGATATTGGCGATGAACATTCAGATGTGAAAGATCAATTCATGGCCAAAACGCTTACCATTGCTGATCTCAAGAAACAGGCGAAACGCCGCGTTCCGAAGATGTTTTTCGACTATGCCGACAGTGGCGCATGGACGGAAAGCACCTACCGCGCCAACGAGGATGATTTTGCCAAGATCAAGCTGCGGCAGCGTGTGCTGGTGGATATGACCAATCGTTCGCTGGCGACGGAGATGATCGGTGAGAAGGTGTCGATGCCTGTTGCGCTCTCCCCCACCGGCCTTACCGGCATGCAGCATGCGGATGGTGAGATGCTGGCGGCCAAGGCAGCGGAAGAATTCGGCGTTCCCTTTACCCTGTCGACCATGAGCATCTGCTCCATCGAAGATGTTGCGTCCGTTACCTCCCGCCCCTTCTGGTTTCAGCTTTACGTGATGAAGGACCGCGACTTCGTCAACAATCTGATTGACCGCGCCAAGGCGGCGAAATGCTCGGCGCTTGTGCTGACGCTGGACCTTCAGATTCTCGGTCAACGGCATAAGGATCTGCGCAACGGGCTGTCCGCGCCGCCAAAATTCACGCCCAAGCATATCTGGCAGATGGCGACGCGCCCGCAATGGTGCCTCGATATGTTGCGCACGAAACGCCACAGCTTCGGCAACATCGTTGGACACGCAAAGAACGTCTCCGACCTGTCGTCGCTCTCCTCATGGACGGCGGAACAGTTCGATCCGCGCCTCTCATGGAAAGACGTGGAATGGATCAAGGAACGCTGGGGCGGCAAGCTGATCCTCAAGGGTATTCTGGATGAGGAAGATGCCATCGCTGCCGCCGGAACCGGCGCAGATGCCATTATCGTTTCCAACCATGGTGGACGCCAGTTGGACGGCGCGCTGTCTTCCATCGAAATCCTGCCGAAGATTGTCGATGCAGTGGGCGACAAGATCGAAATCCATCTGGATGGCGGTATTCGCTCAGGTCAGGATGTGCTGAAAGCCATCGCACTCGGCGCCAAAGGCACCTATATCGGCCGCCCGTTCCTGTACGGCCTCGGCGCAGGCGGCAAGCAGGGCGTGACCACCGCGCTGGAAATCATCCGCAAGGAAATGGACATCACCATGGCCTTGTGCGGCAAGCGCTTGCTGACGGATGTGGATCGCAGCATTCTGGTGCGTTGAGGGCCAAAAGTCCTTCAGTGCCCCACCGTCTTCGAAAACAGGTTCACGACCACGACGCCCGCGATAATCAGCCCAAGGCCGATCATTGCGGCGAGGTCCAGCGTCTGGCGGAAGAAGATATAACCAACTGCTGAAATCAGCACGATCCCAAGTCCGCTCCAGATCGCGTAGGCCACGCCGACGGGGATGGTGCGCAGGGTAATCGACAACAGATAGAAAGCCGCGCCATAAAAGACGGCCATCAGAAGCGTCGGTAACCACCGGGTAAATTGTTGGGATTGCTGCAAAAATGACGTGCCGATGACTTCGCAGACAATCGCTGCGACAAGTGCCGCATAGGTCAGGGTGACGCCGTTCATGTGTCATGTTCCTTTTGCGCAGCTTTGAGAAGCTGCTTGTGAAGTGCCGATCTGTTGCCGCCGGCATGGCCCTTTTCGCTGACCAGATCCGCAAGCCAGAGACCGTCGATGGCGAGCCGGGCAAGCTCGAGATTAAGGTGATCATCCGTCTTTTTATGGCGGGTCAGGCGACCGCTGAACCAGCTTTCCCATAGCTGCCGCAGCGATGGTTCGCTGATGAGCGCAACCGAGATGGCCGACCACTGCGCGTAGGATTCACGGCCCCGATCGTCAAAAAATGCGTTTACATAGGCCCGCGTGAAGCATCCATAGTCCTCACAATCCTGTGAGATCAGGGCATCGATATCCTCATCCAGCTTGGCCAAAAGGTCGCCAAGCACGGCTTCCAGCAGAGCCTGCTTGGACGCGAAATGGTGGAACAGCCCACCTTTCGTCACACCGGCAGCGGAAGCAACGGCCTGAACAGAGACAGCCGAAAACCCCTGCTCTGCCGCAAGTCTGGCAGTGCAATCCATCAAATTCCGGCGCACGACATCCGGCTGCTTTTTACGTTCGGTCAACATATCCATGATCAGATACATACCGGACGGTTGGTTTCTTTTCAAGAAAATAACCCGCCACCAATGGGGGTCGATTTTCATACTTAATTAAGGATGAAAGCGGCCTTTAAAGTTTGAATGGTTTTGTTGCCGGAAAGTTTCAGTCATCTTGGCAGCGGCGAATGGACGGATAAGGGGTAAAACATGTTGGGAACGATCAGACGGGGCATGGCCGGAGCGTGGGTATTTGCTTTGGCCTTCCTCTGTGCGGTCCTTTCCCTGCACGCGTCTCCGGCGCAGGCGGGTTATGCGCATTTCGTGATGGATGCCAACACGGGAAAAGTGCTGGATTCCGAGAATGCCGACACGAAAAACTACCCGGCTTCGCTGACGAAGATGATGACGCTTTATCTCGTTTTCGAGGCGCTGCATGATGGCCGCCTGAGCTGGAACCAGCGCATCACCATGTCCAAGCGCGGCGCAGCGGTCATTCCTTCCAAGCTTTGGGTCAGAGCGGGCACCACCTTCACGGTTCGCGAAGCCGTCTATGGCATGATCGTCAAATCCGCCAACGACATGGCCGAGGGCATGGGCGATCACTTGGGTGGCTCACAGGCCGGGTTTGCGCAGATGATGACCCGCAAGGCCCGCCAGTTGGGCATGACGAGCACCGTTTTCCGCAACGCCTCCGGCCTGCCCAACAAGGCGCAGGTCACCACGGCCCGTGACATGGCCAAGCTCGGCCTAGCCCTTCAGCGGGATTATCCCAAGGAATACAAGCTGTTTGCGACCCGGTCCTTCAAGTTCCGTGGAAAGACGATCAGCGGTCACAACAGGCTTCTCAGCCGCTATCAGGGCGTGGATGGCATCAAGACCGGTTACACCAACGCGTCCGGCTTCAACCTCGTCAGCGCCGTCAATCACAATGGCCGCAGCGTCGTCGGTGTCGTGCTGGGCGGCAAGACCTCCCGCAGTCGCGACAATCAGATGGTCGCTCTGCTGGATAGAACCCTGCCCAAGGCATCCAGAGGCCGCAGCAGTCAGCAGCTGATTGCCAGCGCCAGCACCAGCACCAGCCGCACATTCGATGTCGCCCCTGCCAGCGTGCCTCTGCCCATGTTTGCCGGGCGCAAAGACCCCGTCGCCATGCAGATCGCCTCCGCCCACAACGTCATGCCGGATATGATCAAGACCTCGGCTGTTCCCGCCACCAATTCCGAACGCAGCGCATGGGAAGTGCAGATCGCCGCAGCAGACAGCCAGGCCGCCGCACTCTCGCTTTTGAAAAACGCACGTCCGGCCATCTCCTCCAGCTATGCCAGCATCGCGCCCTATACCGAAGCCGTGCGAAGTGGCGCTGCCACGCTCTACCGCGCACGTTTCACCGGCTTCGACAGCCAGGCAGCCGCCCTCTCCGCCTGCAAGGATTTGAAGGCACAGTCCTATTCCTGCGTGGTCATGTCGAGCGAAGGATAAGTCGGGATCAGCCAAGCCAACCGGTAGCGATGACCTTGCCGAGACCCGGCATGCCGTTGGCGCGGGCGAGTTCTCCCATTGCGCTGCTGTCATAGCGCACCTGCCGGAAATAGACCTGCCAGCCCTGCGGCGTTTCTTCCAACACCGCGTAGCTGGCCAGCGGATGACCGGCTTCGACCTGATGGTAGAAAGGTTCGTCATCCTTCCAGCCCGGGAAACCGACGCTGCCGGGATTGACGATCAATCGACCGTCCGACAGCTGAACTGTTCGGGCAATATGCGTATGGCCACACAGCATGAGCGGCTGCTCGATACCATCCGCAAGCGCCTCGATTTCCGCCAAAGGTCGTTGGTGCAAAACGCCTTCCGGTAAAAGCGTCTCCAGCCAATATTCCAGATCATCCTTGGGCGATCCGTGGCAACAATAGGCCACATCCTTGAACACCAGATCGAAGGGCAGAGCCTGCAACCAGTCAAAATGGTCGGAAGAGAGCTGCATATGGGCTGGCTTTTCCCAATCTCCCATGATCTCGAAGGGACGGTCTATCAGGGCGCGGTCATGATTGCCACGAACGGTCGGAATGTTGCGCCCCACCAGAACATCAGCCGTGCGACCGGCCTCTAGCGGACCGCTGAAACAATCGCCGAGATTGACGATATCAGGAATACCCAGCCTCTCAATATCCTTGAGCACCGCGTCCAGTGCCGCGTAATTTCCATGGATATCGGCAATGGCAGCAAAGATCATCGGGGGTCAGCTTCCGCGGTAAGTAGAATAGCTATAGGGCGAGAGAAGCAGGGGAACGTGGTAGTGTCCGCTCTCGTCGGCTATGCCGAAACGAATGGGTATGATGTCGAGAAAAGCAGGTTCCGGCAGAACCAGACCTTTGGTTCTCAGATAATCGCCCGCATGGAACACAAGCTCATACTGCCCCGCCCGAAAATCCTCGCCGATCAGCAGCGGCCCACCATCGACACGGCCATCGCTGTTGGTCTCCACCGTCTTCAGCTTCTCACGGCTCTCGCCCTCAAGCCGGTAGAGATCGATCTTCAATCCCTGCGCTGGCGTGCCGTGCGCCGCATCGAGAACATGGGTGGTAAGACCGGTCATGGCGTGGGCTCCGAAATGAAATAAGGCTGATCGAAGAAGAACTCTTCCAGATTGTTGCCCGGCCCATCGCGATCCACAACCAGAAAATCACTGGTGGAGCCAATGGCCATCAGGGGATGGTGCCAGACATTGCGATGGTAATTCACACCCTGATCGGCGCGGGCCAGAAATACCTTCGGCTTCCCCGGTCTGCCCTCCTCATCTTCGGAAACAACAACGAGAAACGGTTTGGCGGACAGCGGCGTAAAGCTCTGGCTGCCCAGCGGGTGGCGCTCCATCATATCAACGGCATAGGGAAAGTGGCGCGCCTTGCCCCGAAACAGGTTCATCACGACACGCGCGCCTTCACCCGTCACATCCGGGGAGCCGAGCGCGTGATACCGCTCCGTATTACCACCATTGATGATCCGCATGCTGGCAGGATCTGCCTCGAGAACATCGCCAAAGGGCGCGAATGTCTGTTGGGTCAGAGGCAATATTTCAAGAAATTCGGTCAAAATTCATTCACCTTGGGCACGCCAGTTTTTAAGAGCATTCAGGCTCTCTAAAAGTTCCGGGATAGTAATTTGCGTTGTTTCCCAGATAATTTCGAGATCCAGCCCAAAGTATCCGTGCGCCACACGATTGCGGAGCCCTCGAATTGAATTCCATGGGAAATCGGGGTGGTCAGTGACAAAGTCGGGATAGGACTCCATCAAGCGAACAGTCGCTTCGCCGATGACAATAAGGCACATTCCAATTGCATGCTGGGTTTTTAAATCTGAAAGAAAGTCATCTTTCTGCATACCTGCGACGAAATCAACAGCAGCATCGCCCGCTCGCTTCATGTCCGCGAGGTGATCCAGACGGCGATCTAAACTCATATTGGCTTAGCCTCTGACAAGACTCTCACCTTTACACGTTCAGGAAAATCACCGGGTGTGAGAAGGTGAATTCTTGTGCCCAGCATCATCTGCTCAAGCGCGTCTTGCAGTCCGCCTAGGCTGAGAAGCGTGGAGCCCGGCAGCGCATCCACCAAAATATCCAGATCGCTATCGGGCCGATCCTCGCCGCGCGCCACGGAGCCGAACACGCGGGGGTTGGCCGCGTTGAAGCGTTTTGTCGCTTCGCGGATCGCTTCCCGGTTCTTTTCCAGCACCTCTGATGGTCTCATGGCTTGTCTCCTGCGCCACAATATAGAGTGCTACCCGTGATGTGGAAAGCAGATTGCTGGCGCATGCGTTTCATCAGCTTTCCGGCAGCAAGGCGGATAGTCGCAGCCCGGCAATCTTTTCCACCTGCGCCGTTGCAGTAGTGAATTCGTCTTCCGCGTTGTTATCGATGCGGGTCTCGAAGGCACGCAGGATATCGTCCTTGGTCAGGCCTTTGACGGCAATGATGAAGGGGAAGCCGTTCTTGTCGACATAGGCGGCGTTGAGCTGCGTAAACCGCGCATGCTCTTCCGGCGAAAGACGGTCCAGCCCTGCTCCTGCCTGCTCCTTGCGGCTATCTTCGGTCAGGCCTCCTGCAATGGCAAGCTTGCCCGCAAGATCTGGGTGAGCGCGCAGCACGCCCAGCCTTTCCTCATGCGAGGCGGCACGAAACTGGGTGCAGAGCGCCGCATGGACATCGCCTGCCGTCAGCGGCTCGGCCACGTCGCCAGCATCGTAGGCACGCTCCGCAATAAAAGGAGAGTGCTCGAACACGCCGCCGAACCGGCTGATGAAATCCGCCCTGTCCACCATCACACCGCCTCCGGCTTGTGATGCTCATGCCAATGGCGAGCGATCTCAATGCGTTGCGGTATCCAGACCTTTTCGTGGCCGAGCACGTATTCGATGAAACGGCGAAGTGCCGCCGCGCGACCGGGACGCCCGACGAGGCGGCAGTGAAGGCCGACGCTCATCATCTTGGCCGAGCATTCGGCACCTTCCTGATACAGCACATCGAAGGCGTCTTTCAGATAGGTGAAGAACTGGTCGCCGGAATTGAAGCCCTGCGGCGTGGCAAAACGCATGTCGTTGGTTTCGAGCGTGTAGGGAATGATCAGGAAAGGATCGTCCTTCAAGCCTTTCACCCAATACGGCAGATCATCGGCATAAGAATCCGAAGAATAGAGGAAACCACCCTCCTCCATGACGAGCCGCAATGTATTGTCAGAAGGCTTGCCCTGATACATGCCGTAGGGGCGCTCGCCGGTCAGTTCCGTGTGCAGCCGCACGGCTTCCAGCACATGCTTACGTTCTTCCTCCTCGGAAAAGTCCTTATATTCCAGCCAGCGATAGCCGTGGCTGGCGATTTCCCAACCGGCTTCCTTCATCGCCGCCACAGCTTCCGGATTACGGGCCATGGCGGCGGTGACGCCATAGACAGTCGTTGTCACACCAAGGTCGGTGAACATGCGCCACAGCCGCCAGAAACCGGCGCGCGACCCATATTCATAGATCGATTCCATATTGAGATTGCGCTGCCCCGGCCAAGGCTGCGCACCGACGATTTCCGACAGCAGCGACTCGGACGCCTTATCGCTATCGAGAATGCTGCTTTCGCCGCCCTCTTCATAATTGATGACGAATTGCACCGCAATTCTGGCATCGCCGGGCCATTTCGGATCAGGGGTATTGCGACCGTAACCGATGAGGTTGCGGGGATAGTCAGCGGAAATCATCAAATCACCTTCACGCAAATTTCGTGAACGGTAGCATCGCAGACCGGAAAGTCGAGAGCATTTTCTTGGCGGGACTTATGCAATCTTGCGGGCAGAGACACGCCCCATCGGGTGCAGCGAATGGACGCGGAATGGAGCGCCCGGCTCATCTTCCACGAAAAGCGCGAGGTTGGAGAAATCGACCTGACGCTCCAGCAAAGGCTCGAACACGCCACGCACTGCCCGCTCCACACGCGGACAATCTGCTGGCATCACGCCGCCCGTCAGCATCATCTGAAAGCGGAACTCGTCCATGACATATGGGTGGCCCCAGCGATGCAGATTGGTCAGTTGCGTGGCCGAAAGACGATCCGGGTCGGCTCGGTCGATATCCGCATCGGACAGGGGGGCGCGGTAACGATCAAACTCCTGCACCACACTTGCGGCCAGAAAATTCAGCGTTTCCGATTGCCAGGAGGGCACAAGACCATAGACATTGCCGAGTTTGGCGATTTCCAGTGGCGGCAGGGTGAAGGGTTGATGCGTGCCTGCGAAATGCATCAGGGCGCGTAATAGCGCTGCTTCACTGACATCATCCATCAAGCGGAACGGAGCCTTGATCGAGCCATGGAAACCATACCGGCGCGGCAGCGCGGTGTGGTAGGAAATCTCCTGCATGCCGAGGCTGGTCACCGCAGGCGGCTCTACACTCTGGCCCGAATAGACGTCACGACCCAGCCAGGCCGCAGCGACATGCGTCAGCGGATCGTTCGGGGAAGGCGTAAAATGAATGGCATACCGCATGCGTCGTCACCTCGCCGTCCTCGAACGGATTTCATCAGCCATAATGCATAAGCCAAGCTGTTAGGTGATTTGCATGACAGATTAACGACGCGTAAACGCTGTCGAATCAAATCTTTTGGTTGAAAACACGAATGTGATCTTCAAACGTAAAACTGGTGGGCACCTGCATCGGCTTGCCCAACACCGCATCCAAAACGGCATCGGCCAGACGATGCGCCAGACCAAAACTGACCTTAAAACCACCCGTATGTGCAATGACGCGCGGGTGGTCAGGATGCGCGCCCACCATCGGGTCACGACCGATTGCCTTGGGGCGCAGCCCTGCCCAGCGCTCGATAACCTCTGCGTCCGCGAGCGACGGAACGATTTGCCGTGCCTGCGCAATCAAGGTTTCCAGCCGCTCATCCGTTGTGAAGATATCGTCGAATTCCTCTTCGCTGGTGCTGCCAATGGCAACGGTGCCGTCTTCATGCGGCACGACGTAGAGACCATTCAGGAACACGACAGGCATCGACGGGTCGACATGGGCTTGCAGCAATGCCGCCTGCCCTTTAACCGGCTGGCCTAGTTTTGCACCAGAAGACAACTTAAACGCTTCTCCAAGCAGTGGGAACGAGTCATGTCCCGCAGAGACCATGGCATGACCGAAGTCGATGCTCTCGCCATTCGCCAAAGTGGCCGTGCCATTCGGGTCCAAAGCCGTAACGCCGCAGTTCTCGATGAGGCGCACATGTCTGGACCGTCGCAAATACCCTTCCAGCGTCGCCACGAAAGCCCGCGGGGAGACCTTGGCGGCAAAAGTGTCATAAACGAAACCCGCCTCGCCCGCTGCGGCATCCACCCAGCCATTGACGGGCGGCGCATCCAGCACATGCCAGTGGAATTGGTGGCCGTCCGTACTCCAGTTGGACAGCGCGTCACTTTGGTGCCGCTCGGCAATGGTCCGCAAATGCGGCTTTGGCAGGGGAATGATGCGGCCACAGCGTCTGTAACCCGCCGAAAGGCCGGTTTCGGCTTCCACAGCTGCAATTTCGGCTTCAAGGCTCAGCAGGGCATCGAACTGAAACTGCTTTTTATCCGACCAGCGATCCGGCATATGCGACATCAGCGCACCCAGAAGCCCGCCGCTGGCACCGCTGCCGATTTTGCCCGCATCCACCAGCAGCGTATCGATACCCAGCCTATCAGCCTTGACCGCCGCCCAAAGGCCCATGATACCGCCGCCGATGATCAACAACGATGCGCTGGATGGCAAAGGTGATTGACCTGTCTGATCGGGAAGACTATCGGCTTTGACCATGACACACCTCGATAACAGTGGGCCGCAACGAGCCGGTTCAAATATGCTGGATTGGCGAGAGGGCGATATGCCCTATTCGCTGGCCTTTGGCGACCATTTTTATTGCCAGACCGATGGCCGACAGGAATGCAGTCACGTTTCGCTTGCTGGCAACGGCCTGCCAGAGCGCTGGGAAACTGCGCAGGGAACGTTCCGCATTGGGGAACTTGGTTTCGGTACGGCGCTGAACCTGTGCGAGACATGGCGGCAGTGGAAGCTCTCAAGACCTGCCGATGCGCAGCTGCATTTCGTGTCCTTCGAGCTTTACCCGATGACCGCCCAAGAGCTGGACCGGGCACTGTCCCACTGGCCGCAACTGGATGCCGAGCGCAAAGCCTTCGTCGCACAATGGCCGTCAGACCCGGAAGGCTGGATCGACATCACTCTGGACGAGCAGACGCGCCTGACCGTCTTTTGCGGTGATGCCATGCGAGGGATCAGCCAAAGCACTGACATATTCGACGCATGGTACCTCGATGGCTTTGCGCCAGCCAAGAACCCCGAGATGTGGTCGCTGGAGATCATGTCTGCGGTGTTCGAGAAGACTGCTCCTGGTGGAACCTTCGGCACATTTGCGGCGGCCGGCTTCGTGCGGCGCAATCTGGGCGCTGCGGGCTTTACCGTCGAGCGCAGACCGGGCTTTGCCGGAAAGCGCGAAATGCTCTGCGGCCAAAAACCTGCTCTCTAAGTCAAAACGAAAAACGCCCGGATTTTCATCCGGGCGCTCACTATTAAAATTGGGCTAAGATCAGCCGCGCTTGCGGCCACCACCGGCTTTGCCAGCAGGACGACCCTGACCGGCAGGAGCAAAAGAGCCTGCCTTGCGGGCCGGACGACCCTGACCACCGCGATGATTGCGGTTGCCAGCGGGCTTGCCCGGTGCAGCATCTGCCTTCGGGCGCTTGAAGTCGGACGTGACTTCGAGATCGTTGTCGCGCTCAACCGGTGCGAATTCGCCAGCGCGCTGGCCACGGAAATCGCCATTGCGACGTCCACCATCACGATGGCCACCTTCGCGATGCCCACCTTCGCGGGGGCCACGCGCCGGACGGTCGCCATGGGCACGCTCGCCACCCTGACGACGCGGGCCGTTCGCGCTACCGCGATTGCCACCATTGCCGCCACGGTTGTTGTTGCCGCGCGATGGACTTGCCAGACCTTCAGGACGCTCGCCGGAGAGGACCGGAATTTCGATCTTCATCAGCTTTTCGATGTCGTGCAGCAGGCGGGTTTCGTCCGGTGCGCAGAAGGCGATGGCGATGCCATCACGACCCGCACGCGCCGTACGACCAATGCGGTGCACGTAAGCGTCGGCCACTTCCGGCAGATCGTAGTTGAAGACGTGGGTTACGGCAGGAATGTCGATGCCGCGGGCAGCAACGTCGGTTGCCACCAGAACCTTGACTTCGCCGTCCTTGAAGCCCTTGAGAGCGCGCTCGCGCTGACCCTGGCTCTTGTTGCCGTGGATCGACGCAACCTTGAAGCCGATATGCTCCAGATACTTGGACAGCTTTTCAGCGCCATGCTTGGTGCGCAGGAACACGATGGCGCGGCCATCCGGGTTGTCGTTGAGCGACTTCTTGAGAAGCTCGGTCTTGTCGTTCTTGCCAGCAACGAAGTGAACATATTGTTCAACCTTGTCGGCGGCCTTGCCCGGAGGCGTAACCTGAACGGTGACCGGGTTGGTCAGATAGCTGCCTGCGAGATCAGAAATTGCCTTCGGCATGGTGGCCGAAAACAGCAGCGTCTGGCGACCGGCAGGCACCATCTTGGAAATCTTGCGCAGGTCGTGAATAAAGCCGAGATCCAGCATCTGGTCTGCTTCATCGAGAACCAGATAGGTGACCTTGGACAGCGAAATCGCGTTGCGTGAAATCAGATCGAGCAGACGGCCAGGCGTGGCAACCAGAATATCGGTGCCCTTTTCCAGCTGAAGCTGCTGCTTGTTGATGGACGCGCCGCCCACGACCTGATTGATCTTCAAATGCGTCTTGCGCACGAAACCACGAAGGCTTTCGCCAATCTGGTTTACCAGCTCGCGTGTTGGCGCAAGGATAAGTGTGCGGGTGGTGCGGTTTGCCGGACGGTCGGGCTGCTTCAAAAGCATTTCGATGATCGGCAGGCCGAATGCGGCGGTTTTGCCGGTGCCGGTCTGTGCGAGACCGATGATATCGCGGCCTTCCAGAAGAAGCGGGATCGCTTTTTCCTGAATAGGGGTCGGCGTGGTGTAACCAAGCTGGGTGACGCCGGCCACGATTTTTTCGGAGAGGCCGAGTTCGCTAAAACTGGTCAATAGTATACCTTTCGGGGCGCCAAAACGCTCGAACCCGGATCAGCCCTGCTGTCCGGTTGTCTTGGCGTCAAGAACCCCGCGTGAATTGGGAACTTGTGGGTTGGAATGACTTTCTGCGCTTCAGTGCGGCGAATACGCCGTCTCCTGTATCCTGCGCTTTTCCTTCATGCGTCGGGTCTTTTTTCGTTGACGCTGCAGCTCACGCGGCTGCCGAGGGTGAAAGCTTGGAGTGGGATGTGGTCTTTTTATCAAGGAAAGTCAAGCGAATGTTTCAAAAAGCACGCCGCCGACCCTGCGGCAATTCGGCTACAGCGGCATGCCACCCATCGCAAAAATCTTAACGATCGATGAAAAACTATAGTTAACAACCTCTAATAATAGCGCTTGGCACATAGCCAACTTCATCAATCTACAATAGATTCCATGACATGTTCGCTCGCAGTTGAGCGCTGATTCTATTGGTGTCACGGACGGCTACGGAGAATGATTTGATTAGTGGGGGCGGATTGCTTGAAAAAGCATGTGAGGGCGTATTAACGCTTACTCTGCCCGCCTGCATTAAAGACAGCCAGTTGCGATATGTCTGCGTCAACTCCGCCTATGCCCGCTTCAACGGTCGCCCCGCAGCAGATTTCTACCAGAAAACCACGCAGGAACTCTTCGGCAATGCCAAGGATGTGGGGCGCGAAGACAAGGAGCGTCGCTGCCTTGTCTTTGCAACGGAAGAAGTCACTGCAAGCAGCGATCAGCACGCCAGCCAGACACATGCCGTCAAATGCGAACGTTTTGAATCGGAAAACGGCGATCTGTTTCTGTTCGAAATATTCGAGACGATGCCGTCTTTCGACATGGAACGCGCCATCGCCCAGAATGAACCGCTGATAGGCAGCAGCATTCTCGATCTTCTGGATGTCGGCGTTGCGGTTTACGACCCCGAAGACAGGCTGATCTATTCCAACGCCCGTCTGGAAAATCTGTATCGCGAACTGAATCTCGACTGGAAGCCGGGGCTTGAGCTTAACGCCATCGTCACGGCCTTCCATGATCGCTACGTCGAATCCGGCGTGCTGCAAGAAGAAGGCGCTGCCAACAGGCTGGGCTGGGTGGAGCAGAGGCTGCAGGCCACCCGCACGCCCTATTCCGAATTCATGCAGGAAATGAGCGACGGTCGCTGGATCCGCTTCATCAACAAGCGGCTTGAAAACGGCCTGCTCGTTGCGCTTCGCATCGACGTAACCGATGCCAAGACGCAGGAAATGCTGGTGGAGAAGCACACGCGCGAAAACTGGCTGTTCCGCGAAGCGCTGGAGCGCCTGCCGGTTGCCGTCTTCATGCTGGATAGCAAACGCCGCCTCACCTACGCAAACGCCTCTTACGAGACATTGTGGGGCGAGCCGCGAGAGACATATTACGGACTGACGGAAGAGGACATATTCCTGCACGAAGGCGAAGGCTTCCGGCAGGAAAATGTCCATGTTCTGGAAACGGGCGAAGAGCTGCAAAAAACGCAGGAGATCGTCCTCAACAACGGTACCACCGTTCCCACCATCATCAGGATTGGCCGCATCGTCACCCCTGCTGAAGAACCCTATCTGGTCGGCTCTGTGACCGATACGACCACGCTGATGCAGGGCCAGCAGGAACTGCTTGCGGCCCGCAATGAGGCGGAGAAACTCCACGCCGAAGTCGAATCCCTTCTGCAATCCATGCCCGTGGGCGTGATGCTGCTGGGACCGGACCTGACGATCGAATATGCCAACAGCCGCTTTTACGACCTGTGGGAAGCGAACGAGAAGATCGACCTCGTCGGAAAGCCCTACCGAACCTATCTGCAATTGGGCTATGAATGCGGCAAGTACGAATTTGGCGGCATGACGCTGGAGGAGGCCTATCTCGACCGCGTCGAGCGGCTAAACCGGATCGATGGCAACACATCGCGTGAGATTTCCAGCAAGTCAGGCCGCTTCATCATCCTGTCAGAGCGCCGCATTGCCGGCGGCAAAATCCTCATCACCTTCTCCGATAGCACCGCAGTGCGCGTGCGCGACGAAGAAATCAGCGCCGCCCGGCAGGAATTGCAGCGCGTTGGCGAATATATGCAGGATGCGACGCGCGTCATGGCGCAAGGGCTCGCACTGGTGCAGGACGGCAAGATCATCATGTCCAATGATGCTCTGTCGCGCATGTTCGATGTGCCGCCGCAATTGCTGGCCGCAGGTGTCAGCTGGCTGCCATTCTTTGCCTATTGTGCAGACCGCGGCGATTTCGGAACAGAAGAGCAGACGATATCGACCCGCACGCAATGGCTGGACAATATCGCTGCCGCCAAGCCGTTCTCATCGCTGATCCATGTGGATGGCAAACGCTGGCTCAATGTGGAATCCACCATCGGTGCCGGCAATTACTGGCTCGTCATCGCCACCGACATTACCGAGATGAAGCAGCGCGAGGCCGAGCTTGAAGGCCTGCTGGCGCGGGCGGAAGCCGCTGACCGGGCAAAATCCGAGTTTCTGGCCAATATGAGCCACGAAATCAGAACGCCAATGAACGGCGTTCTCGGGATGGCGGAACTGCTGGCCAAATCCAGTCTGGATACGCGGCAGCGGACGTTCACCGACGTCATCGTGAAATCCGGCAACGCGCTGCTGACGATCATCAATGATATTCTGGATTTCTCCAAGATCGATGCCGGGCAGATGGCATTGCGCTCCACGCCTTTCGATGCTGCCGAGGCGGTGGAAGACGTCGCCTCCCTGCTGTCATCGCAGGCGCTGGAAAAGAACATCGAGCTCATCGTCCGCGTCGATCCGACCTTGCGAAATCTGGTCAGCGGCGATGCTGGTCGTTTCCGACAGATCGCAACGAACCTCATCGGCAATGCCATCAAGTTTACCGAGATGGGCCATGTGCTGATCGAGCTTTCAGCCGAGGCGATAGACGACAGCGAAGTCATTCTGACATTGCGGGTGGAAGACACCGGCATCGGCATCGCGCCGCACCAGCTGGACCGCATTTTCGAAAAATTCAGTCAAGCAGACACCTCCTCCACGCGCAGGCACGAAGGCACAGGCCTCGGCCTTGCGATTACGGTGGGGCTGGCCGGGCTTTTCGGCGGCAAGGTGGATGTGGAAAGCACACTCGGCCAAGGCTCCGCCTTTACGGTCAGCCTGCCTCTGCGCATTGTTGGGACCCGCACCGAGCAAACGGTTTCCCCCATCGATACCAGAAAAGTGAGCGTCCTCGTCATCGACGACAATGCCGTGAACCGGCAGATACTGACCGAACAGCTGACAAGCTGGGGCGTGGACAGCTACGCCGCAGACAGCGGCCCGGCAGGCATTGCCGTTCTGGAAGAAGCAGCGAAGATCGGCTTCGACATCGATGCGGTCATTCTTGATTACCACATGCCCGATATGGATGGGATGCAGGTGGCGCGTCAGCTGCGCAGCAACCCGCGCCTCAGTGCTACACCGATCATTTTCCTGACCTCGATGGATGCGGTCAATGACCGGGGCGGGTCGGCGGAAATCAACTTCGACGCCCATTTGATGAAGCCTGTGCGCGCACGTCTTCTTCGCAAAACGCTGACGGATGTGGTGCGTACATCACGGGCAAAACGCGGATGGCAACAGCAGCAGGCGGCCATTGCGCCGAGACAGGCCAGCCCTGAACAGAGCCAGAAGCCCGTGGCGAAAGCCAGCGCGCCGGTTGCCGTAGGCCGCGTTTCGTCTCTGGATGTGCTGATTGCCGAGGACAACGACGTCAACCAGATCGTTTTCACCCAGATTCTCCAGCAGACCGGCCTCAGCTTCCGGATCGTGGACAATGGAAAGCAGGCGGTTCAGGCCTGGCGCACGGATAATCCGGCGATCATTCTGATGGATGTGTCCATGCCGGTCATGAACGGGCATCAGGCCACGCAGGCCATTCGCGCTGAGGAAGACAATGCCATGAACGTCGCGCGCGTTCCGATCATCGGCGTGACCGCTCATGCGCAGGAGAGCGACCGCGATCTCTGCCTTGCCGTGGGCATGGATGATTATCTGTCAAAGCCCATCAGCCCGGAACTGCTTCAGGCAAAAATCGACAAATGGCTGATGCGGCAGACGGCAAAACACGGCGAGCTCAAGTCCAACTGAAAACGCCGCATGGAATGTCCACGCGGCGTTTCGAAATGTTGTCGTATCAGATACGGCAGTGATTAACGGCGGCTATTGTCGACCGAGAATGCACCGGGGCCAGCAGCAACCAGATACAGGAAGATGAAGCAGAACAGGATGGCGGCATCGCCGCCGTTCAGCGCTGGGAAGACGCTCTTCGGTGCATGCGCCATGAAATAGGCAACCGCCATCTGTCCAGACAGAAGGAAGGCGACCGGGCGTGTGAAGAGACCGATGAGAATGAGCACGCCGCCAATCAGTTCAAGCAGAGCAGCAACCAGCAACAGCGGCGGAAGCGAACCTTCCATCTGCGATGCAGGAAAGCCGAACAGCTTCTGCGTACCGTGTTCAATGAACAGCAGCGCAGCGACGATTCGCAGAACAGCCAGAAACTGGGGCTGATACCGCGACAGTTTATCAAAAAATGCCATGTGTCTTATCCTCATAAGCAGGTTCGCGCTATCGCTGCCAAAACCCGACAGAAAAATACATCTATTCGATATTGGGTTACACGTTTCCAACGCAAAAACAACTCGCGCGCTCGCAGGTCCGATACCCGAAATATGGGGTAACAAAAAGGTGCCTGTAGAGCCTGCTTGCAGCAGGCCACAGCGCGAGAGACCAGTGGTTGTCTGGCTGGATATGATCGAAGCGTCAGGCCGTCATCAGCACGGCAGGCTGCGTTACGGGATTGAATGGCTCAAAGGTGATGTCGACGCCTTTTACGGTGGCAACCGTATTGGCCGGAATGATATCCCACTTCTCTCCACCCGTACCAAAAGGTTCGGATGCAATGGCAATCCCCTCGCCCATGTTGCGCCAGTATAGCGTCGGCGGGCGGGCATCACTGGACCAGCGGAAGGCGTGCAACGTGTCGCCATCGGCATGGATGGCACTGAAGCGAACAGGCTCATCAACGCCGGAGCGTTCCACGACGTCCAGGCACATCTGCAAGGTTTTCTTTAGGGCACCGACGGGATCGCGGTCGAGCCCGAAACCGGCGGCGATCAGAAAGATCGCCTCGCTATCGCCGTTACCTGCGCGCGAGCAATAGACTTCATCGGGAATATGCGCCTCGATGGCGCGCTTGACCTTTTCATAACCGCCAATCTGGCCGTTATGCATGAAAAGGTGCTTGCCAAAGCCGAACGGATGGCAATTGGCCATGGACACACCGCCGGTGGTGGCGGAACGCACGTGCGCCAGAAACATGCCCGACCGCAACTGATGGCAAAGCGAAGTCAGATTGCGGTCAGACCATGCAGGCAGGATGCCGCGATAAATACCGGGCTCTCCCCGCTCGCCATACCAGCCAATGCCGCATCCATCGCCGTTGACCACCGTCTTTGCCTCGCGTGCCGCCAGCGACTGGCTGATCAGCGAACTTTCCGGCTCGATCAGAAGGCTGTCGAGCCAGACGGGAGAGCCGGTATAGGCGAGGAAACGACACATTTTGGCACCGTGGCAAGGTTGCGATCCGGCTCTCAAAGCGCCGGATCAAGGCGTTTCTAAGATCGTTATGCCTGCAGAACCACCACGCGGGCACCGACCGGTACGCGTTCGTAAAGATCGACAATGTCGTGGTTCAGCATGCGAATGCAACCGCTGGACATGGCATGACCGATAGACTGCGGCTGATTGGTGCCGTGCAGGCGGAACATGGTGTCGTTGCCGTTGCGATAGAGATACATGGCGCGAGCGCCCAGAGGATTGTTCGGGCCGCCCGGCATGCCACCGGCATATTTCAGGTTCTTGTGTGGCTCGCGACGAATCATGTTCGGCGTTGGCGTCCAGCTTGGCCATTCGGCCTTGCGGCCAACATAGGCATCGCCCCGCAACGCCAGACCCTGGCGACCGACGCCGACGCCGTAACGCATGGCCTGACCATTGCCCAGGATGTAATAGAGACGGCGAGCGGGCGTATCGACAATGACAGTGCCTGCTGGATGCGTGGTCGTATAAGCCACCTGCTGGCGACGAAGTTCCGGATCAATCTTGTCGAGCGGCATGGCCTTCAGCGGAAACTTCTCATCCGGAATGGCTGCGTAGTTTTGTCTTTGTTGGGCAAAATTGGTGCTGGCACAACCTGCAAGAAGAAGCGGCAATCCGAACAGGACGCCACGGCGCGAAATAGACATATTACCCCCGGTCGATGAATCTCTCTGTTAACAAGGAGTAGAATTTTATGGTTAACAAACCTCTAACCACGCGCGGCCACAATTAACGAAGTATTGCGATTGCGGCGGCCAAGGCTTTCCAAACGAGCATTGACAGTTTGGCGAAAATTTAAGCAAACTCTTTCTTGCAACCTAAGGAAATCCGCCAGCCGATCGGGGCCGGAGATGAAACCTTTCCACCTCTGCCGCATTTTCGTGCTGCCGGAGCTGAAACTGCTTATTTTATGTATGTTTAGCGGGGGCGAAGGGACCAAAAAATCTGGATTGAGACCGCGCATGCTTCTTGCATTGCGATCAGCGTTGTATTCAAATGGGCAAAAATGGGGAACCTAAAGTTGGCATTTGACGAAATGATAAATGCGGACTCATCGCCGCGAAGCCCATACGAAAACTATAATGAGTGGTACAGCCGTCAGGACAGATCGCATCTGATCCAGAAATCCCGGGACGCTGAAAATATCTTCCGAAAAACCGGTATCACCTTTGCCGTTTACGGCCATGCCGACAGCGCCGAAAAGCTGATCCCCTTCGATATCATTCCCCGCATCATATCCGGTCGTGAATGGCGCAAGCTGGCGCAGGGCATCGAACAGCGCGTGCTGGCACTC
Source organism: Hyphomicrobiales bacterium (assembly GCA_900473205.1). Taxonomy (GTDB): domain Bacteria; phylum Pseudomonadota; class Alphaproteobacteria; order Rhizobiales; family Rhizobiaceae; genus Agrobacterium. The sequence continues at coordinate 4,387 of UCLB01000022.1, read as the reverse complement.
AACGCGTTTCTGGACGATATCTATCACAAGCAGGAAATCATCCGCGCCGGGCGCATTCCGCGTGAGCTGATCGAGCGCAACGAGGCCTTCCTGCCGGAGATGATCGGCTTCAAGCCGCCGGGCGGCGTCTATACGCACATCGTCGGCACGGATATCGTGCGCACTGGCGAAGACCAATTTTATGTGCTTGAGGACAACGCCCGCACACCTTCCGGTGTCAGCTACATGCTGGAAAACCGCGAAACCATGATGCAGATGTTCCCGGAACTGTTCCATGAGAACAAGGTGCAGCGGGTCGAAGATTACCCATATCAGCTACGCCAATCGCTGGCGTCGCTGGCACCTCCGGGCTGCAAGGGCAAGCCACGCGTCGCGGTTCTCACCCCGGGCATTTTCAATTCGGCTTATTATGAGCATTCCTATCTGGCTGACATGATGGGTGTTGAACTCGTCGAAGGCTCGGACCTGCGTGTCATGGACGGCAAGGTGAAGATGCGCACGACGCAGGGCTATGAGGCAATTGACGTGCTGTATCGCCGCGTGGATGATGACTTCCTCGATCCCCTCACCTTCCGGCCAGACTCGGCATTGGGCGTTCCCGGCATCATGGATGTCTACCGCGCTGGCAACATTACCATCGCCAATGCACCGGGCACGGGTATTTCCGACGACAAGGCCATCTATTCCTACATGCCTGAAATCGTTGAATTCTATACGGGCCGCAAACCGCTTCTCGAAAACGTGCCGACATGGCGCTGCTCCGAGCCGGACAGCCTGAAATATGTTCTGGACAATCTGGCCGATCTGGTTGTCAAGGAGGTTCACGGCTCCGGCGGTTACGGCATGCTGGTTGGCCCGACGGCGTCCAAGAAGGAGCGCGCTCTGTTTGCGGACAAGCTTCGCTCGCGACCTTCGAATTATATTGCACAGCCTACGCTTTCGCTTTCCACAGTGCCTATCATGGTGAAAAACGGCATCGCGCCGCGCCACGTCGATCTTCGCCCCTATGTTCTCGTTTCGGACAAGGTAAAGATCATTCCTGGCGGGTTGACGCGCGTTGCGCTCAAGCAGGGTTCACTCGTGGTGAATTCCAGCCAGGGCGGCGGCACCAAGGACACTTGGGTACTGGAGGACTAAGCCATGCTGGGAAGAACGGCGAACGGACTCTACTGGATGTTCCGCTACATCGAACGTGCGGAAAACATTGCCCGACTGGTGGATGCGGGCATGCGCGTCTCACTCACCCGCAGCGGCAGTGCCGATGAAGACTGGGACGGCGTGCTGCAAAGTGCGGGCGCGCGGGAAGAATTCCTTCAGACCCATGAGAAGGTGACCTCTGCCGACGCTATCGACTACATGCTGCGCGACAAGGCCAACCCCTCCAGCGTCATGTCCTGCATCGAGTTCGGCAGAAACAACGCCCGCATGGTCCGCACCGCGCTGACGCGTGAAACGTGGGAAGCCACCAATGAATTCTGGATTGAACTAAAGAATCTTCTTGGCCGCAAAGTAAAAGCCGCAGAATTACCGCAAGTCATCGATGTTATTAAACACAGAGCCGGGCTCGTGCGCGGTGCATTTCATGGATCTATGCTGCGCAATGATCTCTACAACTTCTCGCGCATCGGCACCTTTATCGAGCGCGCGGACAATACGGCGCGTATTCTGGATGTGAAATATTACGTGCTTCTGCCAGCCGCCGCGCAGGTGGGGTCGTCACTTGACAATGCGCAGTGGGAATCCATTCTGCGTTCCGTTTCGGCACACCGTTCTTACGGCTGGGTCTATGATGCGGAGTATAAGCCGGCGAATATTGCAGACTTCTTGATCTTGAACGGAAGAATGCCGCGTTCTCTTGCCTATTGTTACGAAAAGATCGTCAGCAATCTCGGTTATCTGGCTGAGGACTATGACGAGCGACACAAGGCGCATGATACGGCGGAAGCCATTCAGGCAACGTTGCAGAAAACCACGATAAACCGAGTGATGGACCAGGGCCTGCACGAGTTCCTCGAGCTTTTCGTCAACAGGAACGCGCAGCTGGGACAAGAAATCACGGATGGCTACCGCTTCTATCAGTAAGCGGAGTTAAGACGGGGACATGGAATGCGTTTGAAGATCAACCACACGACCGAGTATCTCTATGATGAGCCGGTCCCCTATTCTCTGCAACGCTTGCGGCTGACACCTGCGACCGGGCCGACGCAGACGGTGATGAGCTGGGACGTCACCGTCGATGGTGCGACGCTGGAAGTGCGCTATGACGACCACTTCGGCAACCGTGTGGAACTGGTGGAAACCGAAGGACCGCGTAGCGCCGTGAAGGTCATCGCGCGCGGCGAAGTCGAAACCATCGACAAGGCCGGCGTCTTCGGCCCTCACATCGGTAACGCACCGCTCTGGCTCTTCATGCGCGAAACACCGCTGACCAAGCCCGGCAAGCTCATTCGCGAAGTGGCACGGCAGGCAACCGGCGAAACACCGCTAGAACGGCTGCACGAGTTGATGGCCCTCGTCCATCTCGAAGTGGAATACGAGACCGGATCGACCGGTACGGAAACCACGGCGGAACAGGCGCTGGAAGCCAAAAAAGGCGTCTGCCAGGACCACACCCATATCTTCATCTCCGCCGCCCGCCATATGGGTCTGCCCGCCCGCTATGTCTCAGGCTATCTGATGATGGAAGATGTCGCCGAACAGATTGCCACGCACGCATGGGCCGAAGCCCATGTTCCGGGCCTCGGCTGGGTTGGCTTCGATGCCGCCAACAAGCTCTGCCCGGATGAGCGCTACGTCCGCATCGCCAGCGGCCTCAGCTACCGCGATTGCGCTCCCGTCTCTGGCATGCGTGTCGGTCTTTCAGGTGAAAGCCTGACAGTATCCGTCACAGTGGAACAATCTCAGAGCCAGTCACAGAGTTGATCCGGCCGCTTTTATAGCAATATCGAGATATACACCTGAAAATTGCGGCGCATTCTACATGCGCTGATCGTCTATTCGCGCCTTGACTTCGCACCGATACTTTTATTTCCGAGCGTTCGGCGGTTACTTATCTTCCAGGTAGCTTATATGTCATATTTATGAAATATACTCTGCATGAGCATTCCAATACGCGACATGCACGACAGACACTTCGATTATTCACAATTCCAGATGATTTTTATTGTAGGAATCCGGACGAAAACGTGCAAAGGCCAAAAAAAGTCACCACCTGTACGATTGCCACTGTTTTTTATTTTGATTTCAAATAAAGGAAAATTCTCATACTAATAGTCGACATTAATGATTCGAACTTCCTTCATATCGGTGCAGATACTTATCGACTTTAAGAACTTGCAACGGTTTTAGACTCTGGGTTAACTTTGACAACACATGATCTGGCCACACGCGTTAACCAATTTTTTACGTGTCGTAGACGATAGTGACGGCGGTCATGTGAGGTCTGCGTGGGCGCTCCCTTTTTTTGGTGCGGCACGTTGACCGAAAGCCAAGTTGAAAAACGAAGCTCTAATGTCCAAATGGCGTAGGGATCAGAACAAGATCAGAGTTCTGTACGCATGATGCCCTTCCGATGCGCCGGCTCACACGAGCCATGTTCTGCTTAATCTTGCTATTGTCCAGAACGGACACTCAGTCGTTCGACGTTCAGTCGACCGGGGGAGACACTTTGCCAATTCGCGCAAGAGCGCATCCGGGGTATCGGATGCGGCCCTGAGGCTGCGCCGCGTGGAATTGGTTGGGTGTGTGGCGCTTTGGCCAGTTATCAACGGGGGCACGTGTCCATGACTTCTATTATCTCTTCGCTTTCCATCAAGCAGATTTCCAACCTATCAACCACCACCATCGCCAACCTGAAGACGGACGACATTGCGGCTTTGAGCAGCAAGCAAGTCGCAGCCTTGGGCTCCACCCAGATTGGCGCGATCAAATCCGACGTGATCACGTCGTTGAGCAGCACGAACATCGGCGCTATCACAGCCAGCGCACTCGTCGGTCTTAACGTTGACCAATTGGGTGCAATCGCCTCGGCACAGATTTCGGGCTTCACAGCCACACAGATTGGCTCGCTGGCATCCGACAGGTTTGCCGCGCTATCTTCTGACAGCCTTCAGGCGCTGACGACTGTGCAAACCCGCGCATTGACCTCCGCTCAGGTGGCAACCCTCGATACAGCTGAACTCGCCAGCTTCTCATCCGATGAGATCGCCGGACTGACCATCAGCGCACTCAAGGGCCTGACCACAACTGCTCTCAGCGCCATCGACAGCACCACCCTTCAGGCTCTGACCACCACACAGATTGCATCGCTGAGCACCGCTCAGATCGGCGCAATCACTCCTGCCAGCTTCGCAGAGCTCGGAACCAACCAGATTGTAGGGCTCACCGC
>UCLB01000009.1 GCA_900473205.1 Hyphomicrobiales bacterium | reverse complement strand
AGCGTCGGCCGCCCTCCTGAGCAGACAAATGCAGACTAATCCGCCCTTTTTGTCATCTTGATATGATCGTACGGATGCGATCGGCCATGACTGTCAGATCGAAGGGTTTGGTAATAACCTCCATGCCTGCATCCAGATGGCCGTGATTCAGCACAGCATTTTCAGCGTAGCCGGTAACAAAGAGAACTTTGAGATTTGGCCTTACTTGGCGAGCAGCGTCAGCAACCTGCCGACCATTCATACCATTTGGCAGACCAACGTCCGTGATCAGCAGATCGATGCGGACATCTGAACGGATGATCGTCATGCCCTCAGGGCCATCGCTGGCTTCGATTGCCGTGTAACCTAGATCCTCCAGTACATCGATCACAAGCATGCGCACCGAAGGCTCGTCATCGATAACGAGAACCGTCTCGCCGTTTCCCGTTTTGTGATCCGCCAACACGCCGTTGTCGGACAAATGATCTTTTGTCATCGATGCGTGGTGCCGCGGCAAAAGCAGTGTAACGGAAGTCCCCTTGCCGACCTCGGAATGCACCCTCACTTGGCCTCCAGACTGCTTGGCGAAACCAAATATCATCGAAAGGCCAAGCCCAGTCCCTACACCGATCGGTTTCGTCGTGAAAAAGGGTTCAAATACTCGCTCGATGATATCGGCGGGAATACCAACCCCGTTATCGGACACTGCTATCGAAACGTAATCGCCTGCGTCCAAATCCCGAGCTTTTGCATTGGCTTCGTCCAATGGACGATTGGCCGCCTCAATGATGATGCGTCCGCCTTCCGGCATTGCATCGCGCGCGTTGATGCATAGGTTCAAAAGCGCGTTTTCCAGCTGGTTGGGGTCAACAAGCGTAGACCACAGATCGGGTTTCGAGGCGGTCTCGATAGTGATATGTGGGCCGACAGTCCTTCGGATGAGTTCTTCCATCTCAGACATGAGGCGGGTCACATCGGTCGCTTTGGGTTCCAACGTTTGACGGCGTGAAAATGCGAGTAAGCGGTGCGTTAGCGCTGCCGCTCTTTTCGCCGCGCCCTGCGCGGCCACAACGTATTTCTCGACCTCCAGCAGCCTGCCTTGCTGTATGCGTGTATTGATCAGCTCCAGACTTCCGGAAATGCCTGCCAGAAGGTTGTTGAAATCATGTGCCAATCCACCGGTCAGTTGTCCAACTGCTTCCATTTTTTGTGACTGGCGAAGGGCCTCTTCGGCTCGCATTAATTCGGTGGTTCTTTCTTGGACACGCTGCTCCAATGTTTCGTTGAGGCTTCGTAACATTGCAGTGGCGCGGTCTCGTTCGTCTACAATCGCTCGCCGTGCATCCACATCCATCAGGACGCCTGGAAAACTTACTGGATTTCCTGTGGAATCGCAGTCAACGCGGCCATTTGCTTCAAGCCAATAGTAATTGCCATCGACGCGGCGTGTACGGTATTGGTAAGCATAGGCTCCGCCTCTTTCGACAGCTTCATTTATGGCCGCAGCCAGCCCTGCCTGGTCGTCCGGGTGAACGGTTTCAACAATTTGAGCAAGCGGAATACCTTGCCTGCCGAGCGCTGGATCCAATCCAAACGCATTTGCGAAACCCTCATCGATCGTGAAGCGATTATTGGGAATATCCCAAACCCAGGTACCGATGATCGCTCCCGCTGCAAGTGCGAGTTTGACCCGATCAGCATATTCCTTCACCTGCGCCTCAGAGGCACGCAGATTGCGTTGTCCTCTGACCCGCTCGGTTTCCGCCCGTAGTCGCTCGGTGACATTCCTCAGAAAAGCGATTTCTTCAGGCGTCCAAATCCGCGGCTTACTCTGCCCTACACAGAGCATCGCAACAATTGAGCCCTGTTCGAGGATGGGAATGTTAACAAACGCGCGAGCTCCAATTGCCTCAAGCTTCTCGGCGTAACCTTGTGCGTTCACATCTTTGGTGACGTCACCAACCGCCAGCCTCGCCCTTGGCCAGAAGATCGAAATGGTTGCCGTAATCACGAATGTGGATCGTCTTAGGACGCCCCGAGACAGCACCGTGTGTCCAGTAACGCTCTATCGTGATCGTTTGGGCTTGATTGTCCACCCTGCCAAAACCCACTACGCTAAGGTCGAGTGTTGTTCCTAAAATTTCGGCGCCGACCGCTGCAATCTCTGCTGTATCGGTAATATCACGAATACGGTCACTTAACTGCTGTGTAGCAGCGCTTCGCGCCTCTGCATCTCGTCGAGACGTAACATCGTTGAAGAAGATTGCAATTTGTCGGGCAGCAGGATCGCCGACGCGAAGTGCCCTGACGTCGAACCAGCGTGCGAAGGCCTTGGCGTAGCTTTCAAAATTAGCAGGTTCACCTGTGAGAGCGACATGGCCATAAGTGTCAAACCAGAAACGCTCCAGATCGGGCGCAAACTCCGTGACCCATTTGCCGCGTAAATTGACACCTGCTTGCAGCTCAAATGCCGGATTTGCCTCCAGAAACCGATAATCAACAGGCTTGTCGCCAGCGTCAAATTTGACCTCGACAATCGCAAAAGCGGTTTCCACACCTTCCACCAGAGTACGCAATTGCTCTTCACTCTGTCGAAGTCTGTCACCGGTTTCACGCTGCTCTGTGCGGTCCCGCAGAACCTTGACGAAGCCCCGTGGTCTGTCTTGTTCATCACGGAGGACAAACATTTCTCCGGACGCCCAAAATTTGGAACCATCTTTGCGAACGTGCCAACGTTCGTCGTTCGCTCTGCCGTTTGTGAGTGCCAAATTCATTTCTGTAAAGGCGCGATTGTTCACACGGTCCTCTGGCGTGAAAAATGCGTCGGCTGACTTGCCGATGATTTCGGAAGACGTCCACCCCATGATCTTTGCTGCAGCCGGATTCCAGTCCGTGATGATTCCGTCCAGATCAGTAGCGACGATCGCGTAGTCTACCGTGCTCTGAAATATCTCCTCTCGACGCTGGCTGCGTCTAAACTCAGCATTCTGCTCGCGCAGCTCTGCAACTTCTTTTTCGAGGTCTTCTCTCGAGAGGCTACATAGATCGTCGTGCACGTCATCACCATCACGCCTCATGGAGGCTGTCGTCAAACTTGAATGTTTGTACCCGGTGTTTTAGCTATCCTCCATATATGCGCAAATCAAGCTTTAGGATGGCCAGAAAAACAATTGCGAAAAGCTAAAATTGGATCTGCTTTTTTTGGTCTATTAGCCGTCGTAACGCGGTTTCAATGCTTCTAAAATCATAGGGTTTTGGGAAGAATATACCGCCAGAAGGAAGGTGTTCTAACAACGCTCGCCTAAATCCAGATGCAACGACAATTGCGATCGACGGCCATTCACGGCTGACTATATGTGCAAGCTCAAGGCCATCGAGTGATCCGGGCATGTCGATATCTGTAAAGACAGCAGCGATATCTCGTCGCGCTTTCAACTGAATGAGCGCGTCGTCCGCAGTGGCGGCGTCAAGAGTCAAAAATCCTGCATCTTCAATGAAATCGATGGCACTCATCCTGATGAGCGGTTCGTCTTCAACGATTAATACGACTGGTTCTGCGGGTGAGGGCGACAAATGGACTTCTCGAGTTCTCAAACCACTTGCCACGTTTTTATAGGCAAATGGCGTCACTGAAATTTCGCGTAGAACTGTTAGCCTAGCAAATTATTCCTGACCTAATGTAAGATCAGAGGAGCTACGTTAAATCCCTCACCAAATTCTATTTTCTGGTAGCGAACCCATGAACTTTGGATCTGGACTCCAGTTCGACACTTTGACCGGCAGTGACATAGAATACTTGTCAGGATTGTTGGCCCGATGGTGCGTGGCCAACCGGCGAGATCCGGCGGCTTCAGATAACGAAATGAAAAAACTTATCGAAAGATACAGGATTGGCGAGCGAGATGAGGTCAAGCTTTTGAGCGATCTGTAGCGTTCTATATTCCGCCACGATTCATAGAATGGGAAATTTGCTGGCATGGTCTTCCGCCGCGCCGATGGTCGTGACAGTAAAGGCTACACCCGTCGCCTTTACTGTCACGATTCCGATCAGCTCAGAAACTCGAGCAAATCACTGTTCAATCGCTGAGGTGCCGTCGCGAAAAGTCCATGTGGCTCACCGTCGTATTCGATCAGTTTTGCGCCTGGAATTCCAGCGGCAGCTGCGCGTCCAGAAGGTTCGATAGGGACCGTCTTGTCGGCTGTGCCATGGATGACCAGGGTGGGCATTGTAAATGATTTGAGGTCCTGCCTGAAGTCAGTCCTCCCGAACGCATCGACGCAATCAATCGTCGCCTTGGGGCTTGCCATAATACCGAGCGTGAACGACCAATCCAGAACGCCATCACTGACCGGGCTCGTGACCCAACCAACGCCATAGAAGGTTTTCGCAAAGTCCTGAAGAAATGCAAAGCGGTCTTTCCGTATTTGGGACTTCATGTCTTCGAAGACGCTAGCATCGACGCCATCGGTGTTGGTTTCGTCTTTGAGAAGATATGCCACGACTGAGGCAATTAGAACCGCTTTGGATACACGTGCTGCTCCATGACGGCTGAGGTACCGGGCGATCTCTCCGCCACCCATCGAAAAGCCGACGAGTGAAACATCCTGCAAATCGAGCTCATCCAAGATTGCGGCGAGATCATCTGCGAAGGTATCGTAGTTGTAACCGGTGGCTGGATGGCCTGATTGGCCAAATCCACGTCTATCATAGGTGATAACCCGTGACCTTGCCCCCAAGTTTTATCCAGTTTTGAGTTCGCTCCAGCGGTTTTGTGACGTGCTCCCCGATTTTGGGCCAGCGGGAGCTGGAATTTTCCGGGGTTATGGCTCATGTCGGCGCTGGTGCCGATGAGCCGTTCATGAGCGAAATCGGCACTTTGTTGCCGATCGCGCTGTGTGGCCGGAACTCATTATAGTCTCTACGCCAATCCTCCATCTTTGCCCGCGCGTCGTCAAGGCTCATGAACCAGTGAGCGTTCAGGCACTCGGCGCGGAACTTGCCATTAAAACTCTCGATGTAGCTGTTGTCGGTCGGTTTGCCTGGCCGCGAGAACTCAAGCACGACGCCTTTGTGATAGGCCCAGAGGTCAAGGTCTCGGGAGATGAATTCGCTGCCATTATCCACACGTATGGTCGCCGGATATCCGATCTGTCGGCAGACCCGCTCCAGTGTCTGAACGACATCCTCGCCTTTGTAGCTAAAGCGAGCATCCACCACTGGCGAGAAGCGAGAGAAGGTATCAACAACCGTCAGAACCCTGATCTTGCGACCAGTGGCCAGTTGGTCATGAACGAAATCCATCGCCCAAACATGGTTGGAATGGGTCGGCTCTGTGCGGTCAGCCCGCAGCTTCGCCTTGACCCGGCGCTTGGGAACCTTGTTGCGGAGCTGGAGGTCCATCTCCTTGTAAAGACGATAGATTCGCTTCGGGTTCACGGACCAGCCTTCACGCTTGATAAGGATATGCACACGCCTGTAACCGTAGCGTACCCGCGTCTGGCAGATGTCCTTGATCTTCAGCTTTAACTCGGCCTGCTCGCCACGCCTGGACTTGTAGACATAGAGCGACCGGTCGACTTTCAACACCGAGCATGCACGCCGGATCGAAACCTTCCAGTCCGCCTTGATCGTGTCGACAAGCTTGCGCTTGCGGGCAGGCCTTAAAGCTTTTTTGAAAGCACATCCTGCAGCATGGCCTTGTCCAGCGACAGGTCGGCAACAATCCGCTTCAGCTTGGCATTCTCCTCCTCAAGCTGTCGTAGCCGCTTCATCTCCGAGGGCGTCAAGCCCGCGTATTTTTTGCGCCAATTGTAAAACGTCGCGTCCGAAATTCCCGCCTTGCGGCAGACCTCGCCGATTGGCGTTCCATCCTCTGCCTGCTTCAAAACAAACGCGATCTGCGCTTCCGAAAACTTCGAGGCCTTCATCGAATTCTCCTCTTCTTCCCACAAGGAATAATAAGTGGAAAATTCCAGTTCTGAATGGCCTAATTTAACGGGGGCACGTCACCCGCTTACGCCCGCCACGCTTGCGTACCGTCAGCTTCTCCTCTCGATAGAGCCGGAAGAGCCGCTTGTGGTTCACAAGGTGACCCTCACGCCTGAGCAGCACATGAAGGCGTCTATATCCAAAGCGGCGACGTTCATGCGCCAGCGCCTTCATCCGCTCGCGAAGGTCATGGTCATCGCTGCGCCTGTTTTCGTAACGGATCGTCATACGGCAAAAGCCCATGGCTTTACACGCCCGCCGTTCGCTCATCTGGTGGTGATCCATCAGATGAGCGACAGCTTTCCGCCTTGCTGCGGGCGTCACCACTTCTTTCCCAAAAGGTCTTTCAAAGCGGCGTTGTCGAGCATCGCATCTGCCAGGAGCCGTTTCAGCTTCGTGTTTTCGTCTTCCAGCGTCTTCAGTCTCTTGGCTTCGGATACGTCCATGCCGCCGAACTTGGCCTTCCACTTGTAGATGCTCGCATCGCTGACGCCGTGCTTGCGACAAAGCTCGGCGACAGCCGTGCCCGCCTCATGCTCCTTCAGAATGCCGATAATCTGTTCGTCTGTAAAACGGTTGCGCTTCATTCTCTGGTCCTCTCAATGGGCCAGAGCTTACTTCAAAATGGATTATTTCAACGGGGCAAGGTCACCCGAAAACCGGCTTCCAGAAGCGCAAGCGTCTGATACTCGAACATATCTCCAGTTAACGGCCAGCCGTGGATCAGAACGACAGGACGTCCCTGACCCATGTCCTTACGTGCAAGTGTGTACCGTCTTGTGCCCGTACGAATGCCATGGAAATCTCCTCTTTGGTGGCCGCGTTCAGCTCGCTAGCCTCCAAGCCTGCTCCATTTGATCTGATCAGATACATCTTGAGCGTGGGTTTGGAGGATATGATCAAATTCAGTTGCTGTGATGGAATGAGATAAAAGTGATTGTAGATTTAGCGTCCAAAATATCTAATAGGTAAGTGGGTTCTGAAGAACTCCGGGGAAAATTGTTTTTGCGTGCGACTATGAAGACAGAACAGATTTGGGAAAATGTAGGGACTAGCCATCAAAAACAATTTCTATCAGGTGGCGGCCGTATGGGCGACGCTATCCTTGCGTTCGATTGGACAAAAACTTCTGTTGGACCAATTCACCAATGGCCCCAGTCGCTACGCTCCGTCGTTCAGATGGCCGTTTTCAGCAAACAGGCAATCTGTCTTTTTTGGGGACGCGACCTCAACATAATTTACAACGATGCCTATGCGCCCATTCTTGGAATCAGAGAGCCAACAGCGCTTGGCGCACCACTCGAGCAGTTATGGTCGGAGGTTTGGCACGACATAGCACCAATCGTTCAAATTGCATTGGCAGGCAAAGGGACTTGGCACGATAACCTGCCGCTCATGATGCTGAGGAAAGGCATTCCAGAAGAGACGTTTTGGTCATTTTCTTACAGCCCTCTCTACGATGATACCGGTCATGTGGCCGGCCTCATCAACATTACAACGGAAACAACGTCGACCGTTCAGAACAAGGCGTTGTTGGAAGAAAGCATTGATGCTGCCAAACACCAGATCCAGATACAGGCCAAAATGGATGCGCAACAAAGGGTCGTTCAAAGAGAGATGGCGCATCGCATCAAAAACATCCTTTCGATGACGAAGGCCGTTGTGTCGCAAACCTTGCGTCACTCAACGAGCCTGAACGAAGCAGACGAAACGATTTCGAAACGCATCATCGCGCTGTCGAATGCGCAAGACGTTCTCACCAATGCGCAGTTCGGCGATGCCGATATCGGAACGCTTATCAGAGAGGTTCTAAGCCCGCACACATCAGGGGCTAATCGAATCCACTTGACTGGTCCAAATGTCACCGTTCCGTCTCAGGCTGCTCTCGGCATGGCTCTGGCCATCCACGAGTTAGCAACCAATGCGACGAAATACGGTGCGCTCTCGAACGATGCTGGACGGGTCAGCCTTCATTGGAGGACAGGTCCCGACGGCGCTTTTTTTATGGAATGGCTTGAGACAGGTGGCCCTGTTGTCATCCGACCCAATCGAGCTGGTTTTGGTTCTCGCCTGATGAAACGGATCGTGCCAGGTTACTTTTCCGGCACGGGTGAGAGTTATTTCGATCAGACAGGTTTTCGTTATGTTTTGTCAGGTACCTTGATCTCGGCTGACGAATGAAACTAATGGCACATCGGCTGGTCAGACATGGATGGAACATGTAATTAGGCACTGCATTCTGATTGTTGAAGATGAAGCTCTTCTACGGATCGATACTGTCGATATGATGGAGGACGAGGGGTTTAACACCTTAGAAGCAGCAAGTGCCGACACAGCACTTCTTTTGCTCGAAAGTGATAACGCAATTACAGTACTTTGTACCGACATCGACATGCCGGGCTCAATGGATGGTTTGGCCTTGGCGCAAATTGTTAGGCACCGCTGGCCGAAGGTCGCAATCGTTGTGGCATCGGGACACCATCACCCTGACGAAACAGAGCTTCCAGATAGGAGCCTTTTCGTGCCTAAACCATATTCGCGGTCAGCGATCTTGGACGCGCTGAAAGCGGCACTTCAGTAATCTGATCTTATAAGGTTGGCTGCAGCGTTCCTGCGCCTATGGTCGCTTGCACCGGGCTCTCATACTTCTGGCAGCCGAACAGCACTTTCGAGATGGAACGATAAAACCGGTCACGGCTTTTATCTTTAACTTTCGAGGAGGCTTATATGCGTGCGGAGTTAAGCATTCACCAGGAGATCGTGTCATTCATCCCTGCGCTCTATCGATTTGGCTCACGTTTTCATAAAAATAAGAGTGATCTCGATGATCTTGTCCAAGACACTTTGCTTAGGGCTTTGAAGGCCTCCCCTTCTTTTCGAGCCGATACCAACCTCAAGTCTTGGCTGTTTACAATCATGCGGAACGCGCACTACTCGAATTATAGCAAAGCGAAACGCGTAACAGTCAACTCTGAAAGCGTTGAGTATCTTATGCCAGCCACGCCACCTGAGCAAGAATGGGTTGTTCGAAAGGGCGAACTGGACCGCGCACTTGCTGTCATGCCGGGGGTCTATCGGGAAGTATTTCATTTTGTCGTAGAAGACGGGGATCCTTACGATCTGGCTGCGGCGAAATGCGCAATTTCCGTTGGGACCGTAAAGAGCCGGGTAAACCGCGCCAAACACTTTCTAGCAAAACACATGGGTGACACTGTTTCAAACGCTGCGCTCATCTGAAATGCACTTCGGGAGGTAATACAAGGAAGTAGATATTCCAGATTGTGCCATTTATTGACACGGCCTACATGTCCATGGCATCCAGGATCATGGCCCAACGTTTATCGCGCAATGTTTCACTGACCCCCGAGCTCGAGGGTTTCATCAACGACAGCTTGGCAACTGGCGATTATGCCAATGCCAGTGAGGTTGTGCGTGCTGCTCTGTGCAGTCTGCGCGATGGTGGTCCTGCGACATTTCCAGTCCCTAACAATTGGCCAATAGGCGGCGGCGAGTGCGGCGAATTGATCCGCTCCAAGGACTGGCGCAAAACCATGGCCGGGCCCATCGACGGATGGAGCGCCGAGATGCGGGCGACGGTGGCAAACATAGTCAATTCGCCTGTCGCCAAGGTTTTGATGTGGGGGCCGCACCATGTCATGATTTACAACGATGCCTATCGGGAAATCGCTGGCGAACGTCATCCGATGGCACTCGGCACTCCTGTCGCTGCGGCATTTCCAGAAGTCTGGGACTGGAACCGCCCGATCCTCGAAGCTGGACTGCGTGGAGACACAGTTTCTCACCGCGACCAGCCTATCGTCTTTAACCGGGCGCATGGCCCCATAACCCTTTATCTCGATCTGTTCTATACACCCGTTTACGACGCTGACGGCCATGTCGGCGGCGTCATGTGCACCATTGTTGACAACAGCGCCCGTGTTATCGCCGAAAGGCGGCTTGAAGAGCGTGAGGCAGAGCTGCGGCGTGTGACGGATGCCGTGCCGATGCTGATCTCCTATGTGGACCAGGATCACGTCTATCGATTTGCTAACGGCACGTATCGAGATTGGTTTGGCGTAGAGCCGGGCAACATGATTGGCCGCCACGTCCGCGATGTCATCGGTGACTCAGCCTACGACGATCGCCGGGCGTCGATCGCTCAAGGGCTGGCTGGGGAAACAATCGTTGCTGAAACCGACATGAGACGTGCGGACGGCGGAACTCGCCGCCTTGAAATCCGCTATGTCCCTCATATCGAGCCAGATGGTTCGGTTCCAGGTGTGCACATTCTGGGCATTGACGTCGAGGAGCGGGCACAACGTGAAGCCGCTGTTGCCATCAGCAACGGTCGGTTTCGGACCGCCATGGATGCCGTCCATGGCGTCCTTTGGACCAATAGCGCCGATGGCAGGATGGTTGGAGAACAACACGGTTGGGCCGCGCTGACCGGCCAGACCCCGGAAGAGTATCAGGGATATGGCTGGTCGAGTGCCGTCCATCCCGACGATGTCGCCGCGACCGTCGATGCCTGGCAAGCCGCAGTAGCAACCAAAAGCCTGTTCGTTCATGAACACCGTGTCAGGCGCCACGATGGTGCATGGCGGCAATACGCCATCCGTGGATTGCCTATTTTTGATAAAGCAGGGGATATCTTAGAGTGGGTCGGTGTCCATACCGATATTACCCATCAACGTGCAGCAGAGGCCGCTCTTCGCGAACAGGCGGAGGTCCTTGCGCGTCAGGTACGACATCGTGAACGCGCAGAGGAACAACTGCGTCACGTGAACGAGAATCTCGAGGCTCGGGTCATTGCAGAAATCGACGAACGACGTCAGGCGGAAGCCAAGCTTACGCAGTCCCAGAAAATGGAAACCGTTGGCAAGTTGACCGGCGGGGTCGCGCACGACTTCAATAATCTCCTCCAGGTCGTCTCGGGCAATCTGCAGCTTCTTGCCAAGGATATTGCTGGCAACGAGCGCGCAGAAACCCGCGTTGCCAACGCGATGGCAGGTGTCTCCCGGGGCTCGAAGCTGGCGAGCCAGCTTCTGGCCTTCGGTCGTCGCCAGGCGCTTGAGCCAAAGGTTGTTAATATCAGCCGATTCGTGCGCGGCATGGATGACATGCTGCGCCGTGCCATAGGCGAGGCGATCGAGGTTGAAACTGTTGTAACCGGCGGACTCTGGAACACATTCATCGATCCAGCGCAGGTCGAAAACGCACTGCTCAACCTGGCCATCAATGCGCGCGATGCGATGGATGGCCGCGGCAAGCTGACCATCGAGCTAGCCAATGCTCATCTCGATGATGCCTACGCGCGCTCACATGACGAGGTCACACCTGGCCAGTATGTCATGCTTGCCGTCAGCGACACCGGATCCGGCATGTCTGCGGAAATAATCGAGAAGGTGTTCGAACCCTTTTTCTCGACGAAGGCTGAGGGCAAGGGCTCTGGTCTCGGATTGTCCATGGTCTACGGTTTCGTCAAGCAATCTGGCGGTCACGTCAAAATCTATTCTGAAGTTGGTGAAGGTACCACCATCAAGCTTTACCTTCCGCGCGCCCTCCAGTCCGAGGACGTTGAGGTGGCTGTCGATTCCGGTCCAATTTCGGGCGGCACAGAAACCGTTCTCGTGGTCGAGGATGACGATGCCGTTCGCGAAACCGTGGTCGCGCTGCTTTCTGATCTGGGCTACCGGGTGTTGAAATCCGTCGATGCGTCGAGCGCCCTCAACGTCATCGAGAGTGGTATTCCGATCGACATGTTGTTTACCGATGTCGTCATGCCAGGCGCACTCAAAAGCCCTGAACTGGCCCGTAAAGCCCGCGAACGCTTGCCCAATATCGCAGTGCTGTTCACATCAGGCTATACCGAGAATTCGATTGTCCACGGTGGCAAACTCGACGCAGGCGTCGAGCTTCTATCAAAACCCTATACCCGCGAGGCACTTGCGCGAAAATTCCGGTCTCTTTTGGGGAAAGGTAAGCAGCTCGCCGTTCCTGCGGAAGCGCAGCACACACCAAAGCCAGCTCAGGCTGTCATCTCATCCGCAACGTTGGTCACCGCACAGCTGACAATCTTGCTTGTCGAGGACGACGCGCTGATCCGTATGAACACGGCCGAAATTCTGCAGGATGCAGGTTATATCGTGGTCGAAGCAGCGAGCGCGGAAGAGGCAATGGCAGCACTGGAAACGGTACCGTTTGATCTTCTTGTCACCGACGTCAATCTGCCGGGCGCCTCTGGTGCAGAGCTTGCCAGTCGCGCCAGAACAGTGCGGCCATCAGCAGCAATTGTCTTTGCGACGGGAGACACCTCCAGCGTAGCGTCGCAAATGGGTGCAGGGATACTCGCGAAGCCATATGACGCGGAAGGGCTGGTAGGTGCTATTCAATCGACATTCTCGCAAGGTTCCAAGATGGGCATTGCGGCCACCTCTGAACCGCAAAAACCTGATCCTAATGAGACTGTCGACTGATCAATTTTACAGCGCTGCACCAAGTCGCCAGATATCGGACCGGATTTCTTTGGACAGTTCCTTGTCTATACAGGGTGGAGGCTGCATCGTAGCGTTGAACTGAGCTCATTGAGCCATAGACTTTCTCAGTCCTACCTTTCATTAGCCTGTGTTTGGATCTGTGAGTTTAGAAGCTATAAAGCTGCCTTTATTGCGGACGACAGATAACGAGCAGCTAATTCGTTGCCGCGTCCCTCGGCAACAGCAAGTGCAGCTCTGCAATATGCTTCCAGAGGATCGGTCGTGTGCGACTTAACTGATGAGCGCGCGTCTAGCACCGCCCCTGTGTAGAATGTCGGGACACCTGTTTCGTCGCGAAGACAGCGACCGAACGCTATGAGCGAACGAGTAGCCCCGTTCGGATGGAGAACCCGAAACTCGCCACTGGATGCATCACCCGTCAAGATTGCTCGGTGGATGTTCGCAGCAATTGAAGGGCGATCTTCGGCTAAAATGATCGAAAAGATCTTCTCAACTTGGATTCCTTTGGCAAGTTCTTCTTTAGGCAACCCATATAGCTCGGCAAGATATGAATCGCCATGCAGTCTATTTTCGACGACATCCCAATTATAAAATCCCATAGCTTGGCCAAGTGGAATGATGTTGATCTTTCCGGTTGGGTCTGAATGCAAACAGTCCTCCATGTCTTGGAAATACAAATCACGCTGATGTTCTCAGATTTGCATGACGAATGACTAAAATAAAGATGCCAGCGTACTATTGTGCACCCTTTGAGGCGCGGGCAGTTTGTTCGTCATGCAAACCAGAGATCTAGACAGCCGTCGTCGAAGCCACACGACAGAAGGGGGCGATGGCTGCAATTATACTGTTGCGCGAAAAGACACCGGCCTCAGCGTTTGTTCTAATCGGCAGAGGCGCGCAATTCAGTTGAAATAAGTCGCTGAATCAAAACATTTTTGTTCAGGCTTCGTGCTATAATCGGCTTTCCACCGGGTAGTATCCTGTCAAGAGCTTGTACTTAAGAATGTCTCCATTTCGGCCAAGCATCGATGGAATGATTGCGCGTTCAGCTAACGCGAAACGTCCCTGGTCCGATGCTCACTTCTAAATCGCGCTACCATCGAATTCTTGGTCGCTGCAACAGAAGGCTCCGGCTCTTGAAATCAATTCAGTAAGGTTTTATCTAGTGCACTAGATGATGACAGAGTTGGTTATGAAGAAGTCCCAAACCGTCGGTATGCAGCTCTCTTTCGCGCTCTATGGCGCCGCGAACCGCATGGCTCGAATGCACAAGCCGTTCCTGGAACCACTCGGCCTGACGTTCCCGCAGTACCTGGTGCTGCTCGAACTGCTTAACGGGTCGCCATTGTCCGTCGGCACGCTCGGCGCGCGTCTCGACATGGACACTGGCACCATCACGCCGCTCGTCAAACGCCTGGAGACGGCCGGTTTTGTTTCCCGCACTCGCGACCCAGACGATGAAAGACGAGTCCTCGTTGATCTGACACCGCGCGTCGAGAGCATCCGGGATGAAATCTGGAACATCGGCCAGAAGATAAAGAGCGCCTGCAAGCTTGACGAGCAGGGACTTATTGAGCTTCGCGACACCTTAACCGATCTTAGCCGACCTCGGCAGGACTGACGCTATGACAACAACTTCGATCATGACCATTTCTCTAGTGCACTATATTATAGCTAGCTAGAGAATTGCGTCTGAATTGTGAACTGCTAAGCAGTCACTGAAATCCAGCACATTCTGAAGGAAGTATTCATGACTACCGACCTCGCACGATCCCAGCAAGAAAACACAGTGGACGAAACACTTTCATTCGAGGAGGTGATCCGCGTACGTCGCTCGATCCGCGGTTTTCTCGACAAGCCGGTTCCAGACAGCGTCATACGCGAAGTGCTCCAGGACGGGCAATACGCGCCGTCCAACTGCAACACCCAGCCATGGAACACCCACGTCGTTCTGGGTGATAGGCTCAAGCAGCTTTCAGCGCTCCTGCACGCCAAGAACGACGCCGGAGAGTTCACTCCGGACTTCACATTCGACCAGAACAACTTCTACGGCGAATATCGCAAGCGCAACGACGCACTCGGTAAGGCTTATTACGAAGCGATGAACGTCATGCGCGAAGACAAGGATGGACGGCGGCGCGTAGGCGCAATGAACTACTCGTTTTTCAACGCTCCGCAGGCCGCGTTTCTGTTCATGCCTTCGTTCGGCGACAACGTTCGCGTCGCGGGAGACATGGGCATGTACGGTCAGACACTCCTGTTATCGCTTGCGGCGCGCGGTTTAGGCGGCATCCCACAGACCGCGCTCGGTTTCTTCGCGGGAACGATCCGGGAGTTCCTCGGCATCCCTGAAGAGTTCAAGATGCTGTTCGGAATCTCGTTCGGTTACGTCGACGAGGCGGCTCCAGGCAACCGGATTCACATGGACCGGGTTCCGGTCGACACGAGCGTGACCTTTCACGCCTGAACCGCAGAGGACGTGCTTCGTCTGCCGCGTCCTTCACCAAATCAAGCCCGTCGGCGAAAGGACGTCGACATACCGTGTGCCGCACCTGCGGCGGCGACGGTACCTCGAAAGGATTTCATCATGAAAATCGGCATTCTAGGCACAGGCCATATCGGCAAGACATTGGTTCGGAAACTCAGTGCCGCTGGTAACGAGGTCAAGGTCGCCAACTCTCGCGGCCCCGACACCATCAACGAAGAAATCCTCGTACACGGCGCCCGCGCTGTGACATCTGCCGAAGCGCTGATCGATGTCGATGTCGTCATCCTGTCGACCCCGCTTCGCGCAATTCCCCAGATCGCACCCCTTTTCGCAGATGTGCCAGCCGGCACGGTCGTGATCGATACGTCCAACTACTATCCCGGACGTGACGGCGAGATAGCCGCGATCAAAGCGGGTCAGACTGAAAGCGAATGGGTCGCTGGACAGCTCGGCCGTCCCATTGCCAAAGCTTGGAACGCCATCACTTCTGCGTCCTTCGCCGAAAAAGGTGTGGCTGCCGGGAGACCGGGGCGGATCGCCATTCCAATCGCCGCCGATGGTGTCCGGGAACGCGAGATCGCAACGGCGCTCGTTGACGAGACGGGCCTCGACGCCGTTTATTCTGGACCGCTCAGTGAATCGTGGTGTCAGCAGCCCGGCGCGCCGAGCTATTGCACGGACCTGACACGCGAAGAATTGCCCGCAGCATTGGCAGCGACGGATCGTTCCCGTTTACCGAAACGTCGTGACCTGGCGATCGAAGCGATCGCGGAACGCGTCGGCGACAGCACCACCAATCCCGACTCGGACTACGCCGTGCGCCTGACCCGCGTCCTGTTCATGTGAGGTCATCATCCGCCCGCCCGACACCCAGGCTTCATGGCCGATCAGCAACTCACCGACTGGAGAGCATCAATGACCACCGATACCACTAACCCGCTAATCTTCCTTATGGGCACGACGGGCCAGACGGGGCGACTTATCCTGGAAGACTTCGACAAGAAGCCTGAAGGCGTGCGCATTCGCGTTGGCGTTCGCAAAGAGGCCGACCTTCAGCGGCTGCGTGCCGAAGGTCGCGATGCCGTTCTTTTCGATCTCGACGATCCGAGAACTTTTGGTCCAGCGCTGTTCGGGGTGGACCGCATGAACATTCTGACGGGCTACACCATCGCCATGACCCATCAGACAAAGACCGTGGTCGATGCGGCGAAGAAGGCGGGCGTAAAGCACATTGTCAATCAAGGGGTCTTTGCGGCGGATGACGCGACGGACTCAAAGTTCTGTTGGTTCGCGCTTGTCGAAGCCTACATCGAGGCCAGCGGCATCGCTTGGACGCACCTGCATCCCAACGTATTTCTTGAAAGCTTCCTCAGTGTTTCCCGACCAATCGGCGGCACGTTTTCCACCTTCTGGGGCGAGAACCGCGTTGGTTACGTCGCGCTTCATGACTTGGCCGCTGTAACCGCTAAGGTCCTTCGGGACGGTCCTGAACGTCATGGCTCAAAGGACTACTATCTCAGCACTGAAACCATGACGAGCTCGGAACTGGCCACGGCACTCAGCGAAGTACTTGGCCGCGACATCCGTTACAACTCCTTAGACGCGGCGGACATGGAGGCACATTTCAAGAAAGGTACCATCGCGGTCGAAGACTGGTACGCTCGCAGCTCTCTCGACCTTCTGACGCAGTTCGCCGATGGACGGATGGGCTACATGGGCACTGTCAAGGACGACGTCCCGTACTTGCTGGGACGACCCGCAACCAGCGTTCGCAAGTGGGCGGAGATGCACAAGACCGAGTTGCTGTCATTTGTGGATCAGCCGCAGGCGTGACCCGTCCCCGGACATAACTGTCCCCCGCTACTCGTGATCCATTGAAAGTACAGACTATGAAAACACTTCTCGAAAAATACGATCTGAGTGGTCGTGAACTCCACAATCATTTCGTCATGGCGCCGATGACCCGTGCCCGTCGCCCGGACAACATCCCGGATGACGAGACCGCTGTCTACTACCGCCAGCGGGCAAGTGCTGGTCTGATTGTGAGCGAAGGGCTGCCCGTATCACCGGAAGCTCAGGGATACATCGCCGTTCCCGGTATCTGGACTGACCAGCAGGTCGCGGGATGGAAGCTCGTGACGGATGCCGTGCACGATGCGGGCGGCACGATGTTCGCTCAGTTGTGGCATGTCGGACGCATCTCCCACACCTCACTGCAGCCGAACGGGCAAGCACCTGTAAGTTCGTCGGCCAAAAAAATTGTAAACCCGAAGTTCCAGGCCTTTATCTACAAAGAGGATGGCTCGGAAGGTCGTGTTGACCCTTCCGAGCCGCGCGCTCTGGAGACAGACGAGGTTGCGCGGGTAACGTCCGATTTCAGGCGCGCAGCCCGCAACGCTTCGACCGCCGGCTTCGACGGGGTCGAGCTTCACGCGGCCAACAACTACCTGTTCGAACAGTTTCTCAACCCGGCCATGAACGATCGTACCGACCAGTATGGCGGCTCCGTCGAAAACCGTGCCCGCTTCGCTCTGGAGACGATTGACGCGGTGATTGAAGAACTCGGCGCGACTCGAGTTGGCATTCGCTTGTCGCCACGCAATCAGGACTATACCGGGCAGGATGGCTGGATCGAAGAGACGTACAATTATCTTGCCGACGAACTGGCAGAGCGCCGGATCGCCTATATCCACCTCAACGATAGCAGAATAGGCGGGAAGCCATCCCTCGACGATGCGTTCCTGAAATCCTTCAGGGCACACTTCCCCGGAACCCTCATCCTAGCGGGTGCGATGTCTTTCGAACGAGGCGAGCAACTTGTGGAGGCCGGGATCATCGACCTGCCTGCATTTGGCCAGCCGTTCATCGCTAACCCGGACCTCGTGGAGCGCTATCGGGACGACGTCGTCGTTGCGAGGCCTGACCGCGACACCTTCTATGGCGGCGGCAGCAAGGGCTACACAGACTATCCTCGTGCCGTACACGAGGATGTCTAACTTCAGATAAGCCGCATTACCCGCATCATCCCGTATCCTTCGCACAAAGACAGAAAGCCTGGCTCATGTCGGCCGTTGCCACACCTACCGATATTAACCCTCAAAGCCCGACGGCCAACGACAAGCTGACGCCGGAATCCAAGATCGCGATCAGCGTGCTGTTTGCCTCGACCTTCACGGTCATCCTCAACGAGATGCTGATGGGCGTGGCACTGCCGACCGTGATGGCCGACCTTGGGGTCACCGCTTCGACCGGGCAGTGGCTCACGACCGCCTACATGCTGACGATGGCCGTGGTCATACCCGCGACGGGGTTTCTCACCGAACGGTTCCGCATGCGAACGGTCTACACTCTCGCGATGTCCTTGTTTACGCTCGGCACGATGGTCGCGATCGCTTCGCCCGGCTTCGAAGTCCTGTTGATCGGACGTATCATCCAAGCGGTCGGCACGGCGATCGCAACACCTCTGGCATTTACCGCGGTCACCGCCCTGGTGCCTCCGTCAAGGGCTGGCCGCATGATGGCACTGCTGACGGTATCCGTATCGACTGCCCCGGCATTCGGCCCTGCAATGGCTGGGGCCATTCTGTCAGTGGCCGGGTGGCGCTGGCTGTTCGTGTTCATCCTGCCAGTTGCCGTGATCGCTCTCGTTGTCGGCAACATGATGATCCGCGTGCCGAGCATTCCGCGCAAAACCAAAGTTGACGGCTTGTCTGTGCTGCTCTCGGCCATCGGCTTCGCCAGCCTCGTCTACGGACTGGCTTCGTTTGGCGAGGCTGCAGGTGGCCACACGATTATCTCGCCATGGATGGCGCTCATCATCGGTATCGTGGTCGTTGGGATATTTGTTGCCCGGCAGATGTCCCTACAGAAATCCGATCGCGCCCTCCTCGACATGCGTCCGTTCGCAGTGCGTAGCTTCGCGGTTCCGGCCTTACTTGCCGTATTCTTCATGACTGCTGCCACGGGGATGATGACGCTGATGCCCGTAATCCTTCAGGCATCCTACGGGCTCACCCCGTTGCAGACAGGTCTGTTCATGCTGCCAGGTGGTTTGACCATCACCGTCATCTCCGTCGTTGTCGGCCGATACTACGACCGTCTCGGCGCGCGTCCCCTCATGGTGGCGGGTGCGATCATAGATGGTGCTGGCCTGTGGTTCTTGTCGACCCTTCCGCTAGGCACGCCCATCTGGCTCTTGCTTGCAACCTACATGTTCATCATCGTTGGACAGGCATTCCTGTGGACTCCGACGTTTGCGGCCTCTCTCGGTGCACTGAACAAGCACCTTCTGCCTCACGGCAGTGCGATCATGAACACTATTCAGCAGCTTTCCGGTGCTGCTGGAATTGCCATCGCCTTTTCGATCATGACCGCAACCACTGCGGCTCTCACGTCCACTGGAGAAACGCTGCAGCCCGCGATGGCTCAGGGTGCCCAACAATCGCATCTCGTCGGCTTTGCGATGGTGACGCTTGGTCTCGTCGTTGCCTTGATGATGCCAAAGACCAAGGCGACCGGAGGTAGCTTGGTTCAAGTTCACTAGATTCCGACACAACGCGCAAAAGGAGAGTGGTGCTCGTCGGTTCTGCCAACACTTGGCTGCCGCTTGGCATGCCCCTCTTTGCGCTAAGCGGAGGACCGAAGTCTGCCGGTAACGTTGGAAAACTCCAGCAGGCGGCTCGTTCCGAGGCTCCCAGCAATAATATCGCACATATCTCCTCAAGTGCGCCAAACGCAATGTGTTTGCACCATTCCTGATCCGTCAAAACGATATCTGATAATCCGGGAGAGGATAGTCACGACCGACGCCAACGGAAATCTTTCAGGGTATCGGCGTTAAGCTGCCAAAAGCGCCGACCTAGCCTGACCCTTCCGGAGAGGAAGTAGTTGCCTATATTGAAAAAGCTAAGACGGACAGGGCCGCTGAACTGAAGGTCCGCCGTTCGACTCCATTCAAGGCGAACCGAGTGCCTGAATGCTGGACCTGTCCTGGCTTCGTCCCCAAGTCCTCTTAGCGAACATAGGCGAGGGGATTTGCAAGGTTGGGCGAGGAAATTACATCCATGTGGATCCCGTAGATGCCATGCAACACTTTTGGTACGAGAATGTCGTTCGGCGGTCCGCTGGCGACAACGGACCCTGCCCTCAATGCGTGAATGCGGTCACAGAAACGGGCTGCCATGTTTATGTCGTGCAGAACGATGATGACGCTCCTGCGGCTTTCGTGCGCCAGACGTCGGACAAGCGTAAGCACCTCGATCTGATGGGCGACGTCGAGGGCGGCTGTGGGTTCGTCTAGTAGGATGCAATTCGCGTCTTGAGCGATCATCATAGCGATCCAAGCGCGTTGTCGTTCGCCACCCGAAAGGGTTCCCACAATCCGGTCGCCCAAGCTCTCGATTTTGGTAACTTCTAGGGCAGCCTCAACCTTTTGGTGGTCTATTTCTGAAAATCGGCCGAGTGCACCGTGCCACGGGTAGCGACCACAGGCTATGAGCTCACGGACCGTCATCTCCGACCCAGTGCTGACGTCTTGCGGCAAATAGGCAACCGATCGAGCGAAGGCTCGATCCTGGAAATTCCGCAGGTTCTGGCTGTCGTAGGTGACACGTCCAGTCGTCGGTAGAATTTGTCGGGCGAGGATTTTGAGAAGACTGGATTTTCCCGAGCCGTTGTGCCCGACGAGAGCTACAACCTCGCCGGCAGGAAAGTCGAGGGTAACATCCGACAGGATTACGCGGCGGTCAATCACAAGTCCTATGTTCTGAACAGCGAACGCTTTGGTGGCCCACTCTGCTTCGTCGATCTCTTGAGCTATCGCCACATCAATTCCTTTCCTTTGGGACAGTCTGGTGGCCGTATCATCTGAATGTTGCAAGGGTTGAAGCGGAAAATCACTACGCAGCGACGGGTAAAGATGCGAAGCGCACCACTATCCCATGTCTTGTTTTGTAAGTGGGCACGTCTTGCAGTAGCCCAAGGATGGGATCAGATACCGGATGCAACAGACCCGCCGTTTTCTGACCTGTGTCTCACCAATATGAGTATAGCGAACTGGTTCAAAAAGCGGGTTGGGTTCGCCAGAAGACAGTCGGCGAGCCCTTAGGAGCAACCGTGCTTGCTCAACGCTTTTTTTCGCAGGGGCAGATTTTTCGCTGTAGCTGACAACGTTCTCGACGATATTGCCTGCATTGCTCCAGAGAACTTTTTGCGACAGTCCTGAAGCACCAGCGATGGCGCCGATGACCGGGGCGATATGTGCGTCAATCACAAAGGAAAAACGTTCGTCTGCGGTCTGTGCAGCTATCGCTAAGCCAGCATGTGTGAGGCAAAAGGCTCCTGGACGACCAAACTCGTCCAGTGTGATACCGGTGACACCGAGGTCAAGCGGCAGCCTCCAATCAAGCATGAGCGCGGCCGCGACCGAGGGAACAATCAGTTTTGAAAAGTAGATTTTCGACCACTGCGACGCGACCGCTCGTCGTTCCGGTTTTTGATAGCACGTGGAAAACTTTTCGAGGATCGCAGACAGACGATCGGGTTGCATCAGGTCAGCGACGGGTTCGAAACTGCGGGTATGGTCTTTGATGACGAGCGCTGCTCCTACAGCGGCCAGGTCTCCGCGGAATAATCCTGCCAGTTCGGGATTCATCGACGCACCAAAAGCAGTCCGTAAAAGCCTGCACCAATAATCATTGATACCAGCCCGGCCGGGACTTCCCAGGGGAATGCGATGGTGCGTCCAACCCAGTCTGAAAGAACAAGGATCGTTGCACCTATGAATGCCGCTCCTGCCAATTGGGTAACCGGTTTTCGCAAGCCGATCATGCGGGCGAGATGCGGTGCAATCAGCCCCGCAAAGCTTAGGGGCCCAACGATCATTGTTGCCGTTCCCGTGAGCCCGGCGGTCATGAGCAACATGGTCAGACGGGCATTTGCAAGAGGCAGGCCGACCGAGATGGCAGCCGAGGGCCCCAGCGGAACGATGGTCAGCCATCGACGTACCAGCGGCAGGAGTATCAGAAATATCAGAAGTAACACGATGGCGACGACAGCGTCTTCGGCTCGTACGGAATAGGTTGATCCCGACATCCAACCCAGCATCCGAGTGACGCGGACGTCGGCGAACAGCACCGAAACGGAGATGACCGAGCCCGCCAATGCGGTGACGGCCACGCCATTTAGGAGCAGCTTTTCCGGCGCGAAAGCCGAGCGTCTCGCGATGCGCATGGTGAAGGCTAGGAACAACAGGCAACCCAACGTCGCCAGAAGCATTGTCTGGGTGCGCCCAAGTGGCGGTAGAAAAAAGACGACGGGGATCATCAGCAATGCGGCGCCAGAAGAGACCCCCAGTAACTCTGGACTGGCAAGCGCGTTTCCGGTCATCCGCTGCATAAGGCAACCCGCCATCGCCAACATCGCGCCGGCGCTGGCAGCAGCGACTGTACGCGGAAGTCGCCATTGTAACAGATTAACCCAATCTGTACCGGTTGCTATGTGCCAGCCGTCGGGAAGCCTGCCAACACTGGTGGCGATCAGTGCGGTGAGCACGAGTGCGCTGGCCACTGCAAGCAAACTGGTTCTTGGACTGCGGCAAAGCGCCGGCAGGTGCGGCTGCCGATGTGCGGCAGGACTGTTTTTCACCCTGCTGAGCAGCCAGATCAGCATAGGCGCGCCAAGAATTGCGGTCACCGCACCAGCTGGGATTTCGATTACAGTGATGAATGTTTGCAGAACCTGATCAGTGACCAGCAGCAGACCTGCCGAAATCAACGGGGCCGTAAGCAGACGATCCTTGAACCGTCGCGCGCCGCTGGCCTGCGACAGTCCGGCGCCGGCCAAGCCGATGAAGCCGATCACGCCCAACTGGGCAACGACGAACACTGCTGGAACGATTGCAATCAAAAGCGCCAGCGCTCGCAGTCGAGCCGGGGAAATCCCTAGCCCACGGGCAGAAACCTCTTCCAGTCCAATCAGCGTCAAAGGACGGCTCAACCAGAATGCCGATATCCAGGCCGCAGCTAAACTGGGCAACAGCAGGAGGGCTATGCGCCAATTGTCCTGCGTTAGAGATCCGACCTGCCACGTGAGAAGTTCGCCAAGGTCCTCGAAGTTGGCCAGGATCAGCATGGCTGTCAGTGCGTCCAGACATAGCGATAACACAAGACCGTTGAGGACAAGATACAACGGAGAAAAGTTGCCGCGTGCCGATAGAGCCAAAACCAATGCAATGGTCAGTGACGCGCCCAAGAGGGCAGGCAGTGCAAAGCCGAATACGAGCAGGGGAGGGAACCACAGCATGGTGATTGCTACTCCGACGCGCGCGCCTGAAAAAATGCCAAGCGTACCTGGTTCCGCCAGGGGATTGCGCATCACCTGCTGCAGGATCGTGCTGCTGAGGCCGAGCATTAACCCGCTCAGGATGGCGACGACGAACCGCGGTAACAGGCTGAAATATACCGCAACCTGATCAATATTAGTCAGATCCGGGTCGAGCGCAGTTGCCCATCCGGGCGCAGACAGGTTCGTGGATCGCAAACTGAAAATGAATAGCGCGCATCCTGCTGTTATCAACAAGGTTGCGAGTAGCAAACCCCGGTTTCTGGCCGGGCCGCCAGTTATGGCATCAGACATCCTTCACCTGCGCAAGACCGTTTTCCAACTGCGTTGCCAGTCGCTCGATCGAGCGTACTCCGCCATTGGGGTAAATAACCGGCATCCGCAAGACCCGACCGCCCCGCACGGCTGAAAAGGCGTTCCAGAGCGGGCTTTCCGCCAGACGTTCCAGGGCGCGGTCGGTCTCTATGCCCCGATCGAAATGAATGATGATTGCATCGGGCACATCCGCCAGACGTCTTAGGGATACTGAAGCTACTCCCGATCCGTTGACACGACCGCCAAAGGCATTGCGCAGGCCTAGACGTGCCAGGGTATCGCCAATCATGCCGTTGCCACCAAACACTGCGGCGTTGCGACCGTCACGCGTGAACCGACACACATAGACAGGACGGCGCAGGCCACTCAAGGTTCCACGGGCATTCGCAATTGCCTGTTCGCAGGCAGCGATCGCGGATTCTGCTTCTGTTTGTCTGCTCAGAAGCTTTGCTAGTTGCCGCAACACGGACTGGACGAAAATGACCGCCGGAATGTTTTTGGGAAAGACCGCAAACGGCTGTACTTCGGTAATCCTGTTTAAATTGTCGAGACCCGCGGTTTGCCAGTCGGCCATCAGCAACAGATCCGGCTTCAGAATCTGCAAAAACTCGAGATTGGGCTCGTTCAACGGGCCAAGATCGGCGACCTTGTCCGACAGGGCAGGCTCGGCCACCAGTCGCCGGTACAAAGGAATGTTGGCAATAGCGACGGGTTGAATGCCAAGCGTCAGCAGCAATTCGGTTAACAGCAGATCCATGCTTACGATACGCTGCGGTGTCGCTGCCTTGGCAGTGCCGACCCAGGCGAAAAGGGCCGGAGCGGCCAAGGCCACCCCGATGAACTTTCGCCTGTCGAGGAGTGGCGCTCCTACCATTTGTAAGAAAGGGTCGCGAACACGGTCAGTGGCTCGCCATAGCGGCATCCATCAGATGCAACGCAGGTGTAAAACTGCTTGTCGAACAAGTTGCGCGCGTTCAGTTTCAGCGTGGCACCATCGAGTTCGCTTTTGAACTTGCCCAAGTCGAAACTCGCCATCGCGTCGACAAGCACGTAACCTGGGATGTCGCTGGTATTATCGGTGAGATTAGTCTCGCCGACATAGCGGACACCACCGCCGATCTTCACGCCTTCCAACCCGACATCGTCGAGTGCATAATCTGCCCACAGAGAGACATTGTGTCGAGGAACCAGAGAAACCTGCTCGCCGATTTCGGCCGTTTTTGCGCTCTCAGTAATTTCTGCATCCGTATAGGCATAGGCTGCGATGAGACCGAGATTGCCGAATTCGCCGCGTGCTTCAAGCTCGAGGCCGCGCGATTTCACTTTTCCCTGCTGGTAGGAAAGCCCGGCGGAATCATACGTAACGACATTGGTCTGTGTCAGATCATAGACAGCCGCGCTGAACAGCATGTTGCTGCCGAGTGGCTGGTAGCGCAGACCGGCCTCGTACTGCACACCCTCGTTGGGCTTCAATGCTGCCTTCGTAATATTATCGATGCCTGCCTGCGGCAGGAACGACTGACTGGCACTAAGATAAGGCGCAAATCCATTGTCGAACAGATAAACAAGACCAACGCGTCCTGTCAGAGCGGAATCCGTCTGTCCGGTAATGACCCCTGTTTGATAGCTCTTCGACTCGCTGTTTGCCCAGTCGTGCCGACCGCCCAGAAGCAAGACCCAGTGATCGTCGAACTTTATTTGATCCTGCAAATAGACCCCATACTGATCACCAAGCGCGTCAGCACCGCGATCTACGCCGTAGTTTATAGCCGGGGATCCGGTGTAACTGCCGGTACCGAGGTTCAGCAGGCTAGTCGCCGTGCCTCGGAAGCGATGGGAATCATAAGAGCGCCGGTAGTAATCAAATCCGCCGAGGACAGTGTGTTCTGCACCCAGCGCATCGAAGGAATATGCAAGTGAACTATCCGATGTAACACCATAGGATGACTCGTTACGCGCGCTGCCCAGACGGGCCAGCCTACCACCTGTGCTCGACAGAGGTGCGATGTTGCCCATCATGTAGTTCCACTCAAGGTCGGAACGGAAGTAACGGTTGCTGTTTGAAAACTTTACGCCGTTGTCGAACTCGTGTTGGAAGATCGTTCCAATCGCGTACATATCGATGTTGTATTTGTCGAAACCGTCTATGCCGAGAAACGTGTTCCTGGGAATATTTCCGGCACTGACATCAGAGTAGAGGAGCGGCGTGGCAAACCGGGTATGAATGTGCTGGTAGCTGGATAAAACCGTCAATGACGTTGCTTCATCGGGCTTCCAGGTCAAGGCAGGTGCGATGTAGGTCTTGTTGTCAGGTGTGTTGTCGACCCAGTTGTCGGCATTGCGCAACAGTCCTGTCAGACGGTACGTCAGCACCCCGTCATCGGTGACTGGTCCGCCGAAATCACCTGAAATCTGCTTGCGGTTGTTGCTGCCATATTCGACGTTTAGCTCGCGCAGCTCCGTATCGGTTGGGCGTTTCGATACGCCGTTGACGATGCCACCAGGAGCCAACTGCCCATAGAGAACCGATGATGCGCCTCTCAGAATCTCGACTCGCTCAAGGCCGTAAGGCTCCTGTCCACCATCATAGACATTTGACTGAAACTTCATTCCGTCGCGAAGTGTGCCGGTATTGCCATTCGCCACATTGAAGCCCCGGATTGTAAAGTCATCCACCATACGGCTGAAGGTGCCAGACTGCGTCGTCACCCCGGGAGTGTAGCTGAGTGTGTCGGCGACCGAGGTCGCTTTTTGATTGCTGATCTGGTCTGCCGTCACGACTGTGACAGACTGCGGTGTCTCGATGAGGGGAGTGTCTGTTTTGGTGGCAGATGAGTTGCTCTGGGCGAGATACCCCTCGACCGGGCCAAAGGCATTTTGTCCTTGAACAACAATGGTCTCTAGGACGGTGGAAGCACCTGATGAAATGACGCTAGTCTTTTGACTCGCAGCGCTCGCTATGGTGACGGAGGTTGGGCTGGTAAAATTGTATGTAAGGCCGGTTCCGTCAAGGATCTGTCTGATGGCGGCTTCCGTCGAGGGCGCGCCTTTGGTGCCAGGCGACGTTCGTCCCCGCGTCAGCCCGGCATCATATAGAACCTGAACACCGCTCGCGACACCAAACCTGGACAGCGCTGTATCGAGTGCCCCTGCCGGGATGGAAATCTGTTGCGTCTGTTGCTGAGACCAGCTCGGTCCTGCGGTCATCAATGATGTCCCGATCACTAAGGCAACCGCCGTCGTGAAGTTTGAAAGATGGAACCGGTTTTTTTTCGCCGCGCCGCGTTTCTGCTTGCTCATCATAGTCCCCAAAATATGCTGCCCATGGCACGGTTTTGCCGACACCACTAGAGACAAGAACGAATGTCCGCGCTGAAGCCGAAATCGCTTTTGATGATTTTTCTGAGAAATTTAGCCGAGCGGTTGAAAATGGCCGTGGGCGCTAACGCAAAATGACGATACCTGCGGGCAAGCGCGTTGCTGAAACATCCAGCGTCGCCTCCAACTGGGCAATGATCTCGTTGGGCCGGGACAGGTGAAAGACACCAGAAACGCGTCTTTGACCAAGCGTACTGCTAGCGATAACGACATTGCCACGTCGATGGCGATTGATGTCCATCACGACACTGGACAGGGGCTTGTCCCGAAACACCAGTAGCCCGCGTCTCCACGCGGCCATGTTTTGCGGTTCGTCTTGATTGATCTCGCCCAGGCCCGTATCGAAATAGCGGACCGACTGACCAGACTTCAAAAACATCTTCCCACGACATTCGACTTCGATCTGCCCTTCCAGGCATTCTACGGACACTTCATCTGAGCCACGTCCAATGGCAAAGTTTGCGGCATATGCGGTCGTGATGCCGCTCTTGGCGGAGAGCCGAAACTGGCGTTGGGAATCGGGGACAACATGGAATACCGCGGCACCGTCGCTGAGGGTCAACGCTCGCGTGTATGAGGTGAAGTCCCATGACAGACTTGACCCGCCATCCATTTCAACGGTCGAGCCATCGGCAAGCATGACGGTCTTCTGTTCTCCGCGCGCTGTCGCAAAATCGGCTGCAAGTGCCGAATAGGATGGGGTTATTCCCAGGAAGGAACCTACGACAGCTGTTCCAACGCCGGACGCAGCGATGGCGCCTCCACCGATAAACGCACGGCGGGATAAGCCCATGCCCCGTGAATGGTTTCGCGTTAACGCCGGTCCCATCGTTTTCCAGAGCCGGGCCGCATCAACGAAGGCCTGCTCGTGGCTGGGACTGATGCCGCGCCATGCCTGCAGACGCTGTACATCATCCGTCGTGGCGTCGCCTGACGTAAGGATCACAATCCATTCGGCTGCCTCCTGCGTGAGGGGTGAGCCGCGTTTAATCTCGTCGTCGAGGGGCATGGGGCAAAATCGATCAGGATATCAGTCAGCGAAGTTGTATTACAATGATAAGACGATTGGCAGCAGTGGTGCCGAAACCCGCTGGCAGATTATTTTTCTGGATCAGCAGGTTCGTGCAGGCGTGCGAAGCAGTATTCGATTGCCGCTCGAATTTCCAGTTCAATGGTTCGGGTCGAGACGCCATGGGTCGCCGCGATTTGCCGATGTGGCTCGCACTCAACGCGTGCGGCAAAAACGATTGCTCGACGCCTTTCAGGCAATTCGTCCATGATTTTCAACAACCTCGACAGTGTGTCGCGAGACATCAAGACGGCTTCGGGATCGGGTCTGTTATCATCGACATTCAGGAGCTCGTCAACCTCATGCGAATGGAGGCGGCGGCGGTGAGCCGATCGGCTGTGGTCGATAGCAAGATTTTTGACAAGGCGGCGGAGGTAGGGGACGGGAGCGACAAGGGTCATCGCTTTGCTTTGGGAAAACCGGATCCATGCCTCCTGCGCCAAATCCTCGCCATCTTCAGCGGACCCGGCGCGTCTGGACAGGTAGCGTGATATTCCTGCGCGTTCGCGCATGAAAATTGCGACCATTTTTTCATCGTGGCTTGCCATTCGTTGCGGCCCCGGCCGATATGATCGCTATCCGGTGACTGGATCAGCACCATGAGTTCGTTGAGACTTGCATAGCGACGAGCCGGATAAGAATCAATATGGAGCGCTTTAATCATCTTATCGAGCGCTGAGTTCAGCCTGCCGGAGCAAATGATATCTTCAACAGTGGGACCCCGTAGCGCGTTTCGATATTGGTCGCCGTTCGATTCATATCAGGAGCCATATTCTCACGTCCAAAGGTTCCTATGCAGGCTCGGCGCATAGTACGATCCAGCCTGCCCATCTGTTTCTGCAGGCTACTGCAGCGCTGCGATTGCAATGTGAGTCACCGTATGCCCGTCAATTGCGGTTCAAACCATTGTTAGCCACACTTAAGATACGTTTGAGAACTGTTTCGAACCGCATTTCGCATCCGGGAAACTCAAGCCAGTTCTTCAAAATGGTGGACCAGTTTCGAAGGACCACAGCTTTATTTTTCATGCGGGTTCATGTCCGCGCCACTAAAGACGATTGTCGACTTCAAACGCGGTTACATCCCAAATGCTTTCGACAGAGTTCCAGGTCCAGCAGCTGTTGTTGAAGTGGCGCAAGCGGTATGCGCCGCTTCAATACAGCGACATTCTGGCGTCTAGCGCAGCACCTGTTTCATACGCAGAGCTTTGTTCGGACGCAGTGTAACCTTCATAATTGGTTTAGGCGCTTGATGCTCAGTCGTCGCCAACCGAACTTTTTGCAGGATCACGGCTAAGATGGCGACAGCTTCCATCACCGCAAACGCGTTGCCGATACACACCCGAGGCCCGGCTCCAAAAGGCATGTAGGCGTAACGGTGTCTTGCTTTAGCTGCCGCTGCGTTGAAGCGATCTGGATCGAATGCTTCAGGATCCGACCATATCGAGGCGTGGTGATGAACCGCGTAAATCGGAACGATTATCACGGTGCCAGCTGGTATGAGGTACTCGCCAAGCTTAAAGTCTTGCAAGGCGGTTCTCGTGATGATCGGGGCAGGTGGATAAAGCCGCATCGCTTCCGAAAAGACCTGGCGCGTGTAGGTCAGCTTAGAAACGTCTTCGGCTGTTATTGAACGCCCTTCCGTCACGGTATCGATCTCAGTTAATACTTTGCTTTCGATGTCTGGATGCCGAGCGAGCAGATCGAATGTCCATGCCAGACCGAGGGCGGTCGTCTCATGGCCCGCCGTAATAAAGGTCATGAGATTATCGACGACCTCATCATCGGTCATCTTTCTCCCTGTCTCGGGGTCGGATGCGGAAAGCAGCAAATTAACCAGATCATGCCGCTCATCAGGCGTTCTCCGTCGCTTCTCGATCACACCCAAAAGGCTCGTTCGCAGGAACGTCACGGCTTCGTCCGCTTTGCGGCGCCCTGGATATGGTACCCATTCCGGTGCGTGCAGAAGGCCGAGCGCAAAACTCCAGCCGGTAGGACCCAAAAAGTCGGAAATGCCCGCTTCGACACGATCAACATCGATACCGTTTCCGCCGGACATCATCGTCTCGACGATAATGTCGAAAGTAGTGCGCATCATTTCATGGCCGACGTCAAGCGTACTCCGACGTTCCCGCAGCCATCGATCCCGAGTACGCTGCGCCGCGGCAATCATCGCTGGCTGCATCTCAAAAAGCTTCTCATGACGAAATGCGCCTGCAACCGACTGGCGCTGCCACTTCCAGTGCGCGCCATCCCCTGTTAACAGACCTTGGCCGAGCGCTGGCCCGAGGGTCCGCTGCACCTGATCGCCCTTCCACAAGCAATCTGCATTTTTCACCAGAGCTTCATGGATAAGTACCGGGTCTGCGAGATAGACCTTTACCTCTCCTGCCATCTTGGTGAAGACAAGTGGTTCCGTGAAAATCTCATGAGGGAGTGCGTCCAGCGGGTTCCGAACAACAGCCGCAAGAGCTTTTAGCGTTGATTGGTGGGTCAACGGAAAGCTCTTCTTCGGTCCATTACTAGTCTTGCTAGCAGTCTCCATGTCTTGGTTCCTTGATTGTCAACCCGCGATACAGTACCTGTCTAAGGCAAGCACCTTAGATAATTAAGGTGTACACCTCATTCTTACAAGGAGCGAGTTAGTGACGGCGGAGGTCGACGTGGAAACGACAAAACAGGTGAGCACGCGGGACCGTATCCTCGACGCTAGTCTAGTTCTTTTCAACGACAAGGGGCCGGACCGCGTGACGACGGCCGAGATCGCACGTGCCGTCAAAATCAATGAAGGTAACCTTTATTACCACTTCAAAACGAAGGCGGCGATTTTGGAAGCATTGTTTCATAGGCTTGAAGCTGACGCCGCCTCGTTCATGAAGGAAGCCGCTGTCCGTGCCTCCGGCGAACCCGGCGTCTATTCACAGTTCATGCGCCGTTGGTTCTCAATTGTCTGGGACTACCGGCATATGTTCCGTGATCTGCAAAGAATCATTGCGATTGCACCATCCCTGCTAGAACCATCTCGGTCGCTCAGCCTTGCAATGCGGGTCGTCGTTGAAGCCGCGTTGCGCCAGATGACTGATGCACGCCGGATCAACGTTCCTGACCTTGAGGTTCCACAGCTGCTTGCCAATGTCTGGATCGTCTCGACCTACTGGCCGGTCTATCTCACCCTGCAGGAGGGTGTCGAAGATCTTGGGCCGGAGCATCTCGACTGGGGGTTGAAGCAGGTTGCGAGCTTGTTCAAACCCTATCTATCCGACGAAGCAAAGATTGAGCTGGAAACGATGCTCGGGCTCTCGTTCGAGACGGCAGCATTAGATTAATGGATCCGATACGTCGGTAACAAAATGACCCTAGATCGAAAAACTACATTTTCCGTGAGCAGAGTTACCGACCCAAGGCAATCCGTATTCGATCACCTGCGCTGCTACGGGGTTGGATATTCAGGATGAGCGGATGCTGGTTCGGTTCCCATCAAGGCGAAGACGCTCACGATGCTTGACTCACAACGAGTCGGTGCCTCCGACCTGAATGCGGAGTGATGGGATCACACAAAGGTGCAATATACGACATCTGCGTGCGATGGGTCCGCATGCGTTGAGCATTGCTAAGCTAGACGAGAAAAGCCAGACCTTGATCACAATGCACAGATGCCAAACCCCTAATCTTGCCGATGATTTCGCTTGCCACACAATCTGAGTGTATGGGAAGTTCGTGATTCACGAAAACAAGCTGCGACCATAGCGGCAATAAAAATTTGAGGACTTTACATGCCATTTTTCCTCGTGACCCAGACCTCGCTGGTTGAGGGGAAAGATGAGCTCTCTGCCGCAGAAAAGACGCTCCGCCAAATCAGGGAGGCTGACGAAGTCGCTTTTTCAGTGAAATTTGACGAGGAAACTATCACGCAGGTCTCGATCAGTGTGCCCGGCAAGATGCTTGGGGAGACCGCCTCTACAGGGGCTCATCTCCCGAGGCCTGCCGAACCGACTGACAACGGGTTGGAGCCACCGCACTCGGTTGTTGTCCCGGCATTTGGACGTGGTTTCCTCTCGACGACCGCTCTTGTGGCGACGGGGGTGGTAGTCGGAGCTGCCTGGAGCCACTGGATCGCTTGAGGCAATGGCTCCAAGTGATAGTGCCCACTGAGATTGAGTGATGGAAGGATGATAGTCGCGCTCGGATGGCTGTAAAATTAGGAAAGAAAGAAAAGCACACCATCCCATCCGCGTCCCGCGGATTGCTTGTTCAGCTCGCAGCCATGCCCGAGCATCTCAAGCGTGCTGATTTTCGCCAGCAATATGCCGCGCTCTGCTTCCGGCGCGTTCCCGACGAAGATGACATCGAGATATTGGTGATTACCTCGCGCCAAACCGGTCGCTGGATTATTCCGAAAGGCTGGCCGATGAAGAAAAAGAAACCGCATGAAGCGGCGGCGCTTGAAGCCTCTCAGGAGGCCGGCGTGCGCGGCCGGGTCGGCAAACGTGCAGTCGGACGCTACACCTATCTTAAATGGCTCGATAACCAGCATGTCGCGCCCTGTATCGTCGAAGTCTATCCAATCGAAGTCACAGAGCAAAAGGCTAGTTTTGAAGAACAGGGCCAGCGTAAGCTGGCGTGGGTTTCCCCCGACGAGGCTGCGCGGCGGGTGCGCGAGGTAGAGCTTAAATCGCTGCTGGT
Organism: Hyphomicrobiales bacterium; assembly: GCA_900473205.1. Taxonomy (GTDB): domain Bacteria; phylum Pseudomonadota; class Alphaproteobacteria; order Rhizobiales; family Rhizobiaceae; genus Agrobacterium. The sequence goes on along the minus strand of UCLB01000009.1, from coordinate 128,009 downwards.
TCATTTTCGGCCGACGCGGAAGAAAACTTCTTGAGTGAAATCTACGAAAAGCTGAATGCGACGGTCCTCACTTAGTCCATCATATTAAGCTTGCTCCATCAGTGCGGCACCTGATCTCCCGCGGCATCGCGATTATTGTGCAGCATTGTCCAATCAGGCATCCAGTCTGGCTCCGGGAGGAGAGATCTTGCGCGCTTTCGCTGCTCAGTCAGAGCTGGTTCGGGAAAATTGCACAGCGGGAGTAAGTGGAATTTCTGCCTGACTTCGGCTTAAATGCCGGGAACAGGAGATACCATGAAGAGACTACCGCGCCGGAACCATAGCCCGGCTTTCAAAGCGAAAGTGGCGCTCGCCGCCATTCGAGGTGAACAAACGCTGGTGGAATTGTCCCAGCAGTTTGGTGTGCCTGCCAACCAGATCAAACAGTCGAAACACCAGCTCCTGGAGGGAGCGACAGTCGTTTTCGGCGATGAAAACTTATGACCATCCCTTTCCGCCTGCTATCAGAAGCCACAGAAAGTACGGCGCGCCGACAGCCGCGGTCAGGATGCCCAGAGGGATTTCGATGGACGCGATACTCCTCGCCAGCATGTCGACGACGAGTAGGAAGGGCGAGCCGCAGATTATGGAGGCGGGTAGAAGACGCCGGAAGTCGGGTCCGACCAGCATCCGGGCAATATGGGGAATAATCAGGCCGACCCATCCAACTACGCCGGTTACCGAGACCGTCGCAGCCGTCACAAGCGTCGCCCCTGCTACGAGCGCGAGACGGACGATCCTGGTATCGACGCCGAGGCTCCGGGCCTCGTCCTCGCCAAGCGTCATGACATTCACCCGCCAGCGTAAGAGAACCATTGATACGACGCCGACGACGACTGCTGGCAGGATCGACATGACCTCGGTGCGTGTGATGGCTGTCATGCTGCCGTGAATCCAGTAGGTGATCGCCGGAAGCTGATCCATTCCGCCTATAATCACCAAGCTCACGGAATCACCGATGATATGGTGGCACGGCAGTTAATCGATGTAGCTGCGTTGCGGGCCTGATCGAACCAGCGGATCTGGTGATCGCCAACAATGCCAGTTTCGACCGGCCGTTCTGTGAGGCGTTTTCTGATCTGTTACCCCGTAAGGCCTGGGCTTGCTCCAACTCCGAGAACGACTGGGTTTAACGCGGATTTGAGGGCGTCAATCTCGGCTATTTCGTAGGGCAAGCGGCCTACTTTACTAAGGGTCATCAAGCTGTCGATTGTTGCTTTGCACTTCTGGAGGTTCTGCTTGCGAGGCGATCGGATTCTCTTCATCGTTTTTGTGGAGCTCTACCAGGTAAGCCAGAGTACTGTCAGACCGTTACCGAACTCGGCCGCATGGGCTCGCGTGAACTGCAGGACCTCGGTATCAACGGTGGCGACATTTAAAGCGTGGCTCGCTAGTCGGTCAGTTGCTGAAGCCTGTTATCCCCCCGGTTTTGTCTTTGCTTGGCAGTGTAACTGTAAGAGATAATATCACTTGGCATCTGCTTTCAGAGGGAAAGATAATTGTACAGTCGTTCCCGCACCATGCCTTGAAAATATCTGCGCTTCTCCACCGCTTTGGCGAACGAAACCATAGACCATGGCAAGGCCAAGACCCGCTCCGCCCTGATCGCCACGCGTGGTGAAATAGGGTTCGAAGGCCTTATCAACCGCCTCGGGCGTCATGCCGGTTCCGTCATCATCCACTTGCACCAGCAACAGATTTTCTGTTCGTCTGGCGCGAATGACGATCGACCCACCCTGCGGCATCGCTGCTGCCGAGTTGAGGCAAAGGTTGAGAATGGATTGTTCGAAAAGCGCCGGGTCCAGAGGTATCTTGGGCAGACCCTCCTCAAGGTCGAGCTTGACGTGGCATTTCGCCCCGACGGCGATTTCCAGAATATCCGCCATTGTCCGCAACAGACTGGCAACGTCCATCGAACCGGGGTGAATAGGATGCTGACTGCCGACGGAGAGCATGCTGCTGGCAAGCGCACGCCCACGGTCTGCCGCCTTGCGGATACGCGCAAGGTGACGTTTCTGACGGTCGTTGAAGCCAGCTTCCCGCTCCAGAAGCCCAAGGCTACCGGTGATGATGCCGATCATGTTGCCGACCTCATGACTGACCTGATGCGTCATGCGCATGATGCCATCAAGGCGCTGCGCTTTGGACGCCTCAGCTTCCTGACGGTCCATGGCCGTCACATCCCGCGCCAGAAGCACGATGCCCCTGTCTGGCTGGCGTGACAGCGAAATCTCGATAACCTGCTGGTCCGCTGCGCGGTGGCGAACGACCGCCCGCTCCTGCAACGTTCCTGCATGTGTGTGGCATGGCAACAGGTCTGGATCGATTTCAGGAATGGCCTGCGCGAATTTTCGCAGTGGCGACTTTCTTGATGCGGCAGATTTTCCAATGAGATCGATGACGCGACGGTTCATCGTGATCGGGTCCCCTGCGGCGTCGAACAGCGCGATACCCTCATTCATGTTGCGAAACGTCGACCGTATCGTCCGCGCCGCAGCTTCAGCGGTGCGACGCAAGCGCGTGACGCGCTCTACGCTGTCGTTGAAAGCCTTGAACGCATCCAGAAGCCTGATGAGCTCGGTCTCGTTGCCGCGATAGGACGGCGGACCGACATTCTTGTCGCCTTTTGCAAGGGCGTTCATGCCCTTGGAGAGGGAGACGATGCCGTGCGACACCCGCATGACGGAGTGGATAGAGAAAACAGCCACGACAAGGACCAGCAGCGAGGCCAGTGCAACGGTGATCAACAGCCGATACAGCGCATTCGATGTTGAAAGCAGGTCGTCATTCAACCCTTGTGCCACGGCGTCGCTTTGGGATTCGGTCGCATGCGAAAGGTCACGTGACACATCGTGGAGCTTCGACACCGATGCACGAATGGCAAACATCCCCAGGAGGTAGTTGGTCTGCGCTTCGAAAACCCGTTCATAGGGTAAAAGCTGCTTCGACGAAACCCTGACATCCGGGGCAGACCTGTTCTGCCGCATCTCGGTTTCTGAAACGTAGCGTCGGCGAAGTTCACCCAGTTGGAAAAGACTATCTGATGTCGCCGCCGCCTGCACGATGCCATTTAACTGGCGTCTCAATGCCGCGTCTTCAACACCTTCGCCGGTGGCGATCTCGCCCAACGCTGCGGCGGCCTTGGCTTTGTGGTCCTGCGCTGCATCCGCATCCCGTGCCAGTTCTTGGGTCTGGGTGTGGATGAGGTTGAGCAGCTCCACAATCTGACCGCTTGCAAAACCCCGGATGACAGGGTCCTCCCCATCACGACCGATCATGCTCAACAGCCCATCGACCTGCGCAACGACAGCGCGACTTTCGCTGGACACGCGGTAGGGCGATGCAGCGTTCATCAGAAACGGCGCGCTCGATACCAGATCGGAAACCTGCCGTGAAATCAGGGATGCTTTTGCCAGGCTGGAAAAGGCTTGCAGTCCATAAGCTGCCATCTCGTTGCGCGCGCGCTGCAAGCCGTAGATCGCCGTTGCCGACAGGCTGAACACCAGACAGCAGATGAAGACGATGGCAAATGGCAGGCGGAAAGCGATGGACGAGAGAAACGAACGGCTGATCACGATAAAAGCTCTGACTCGTCTGTGTGCAGCACATAACCTTTGCCGCGCCGCGTCTTGATGTGGCGAGGCAGGTCGGGATTGAGCTCGATCTTTCTTCTCAGACGCAGCACAAGCACATCGACGTTGCGGTCGATATAGCGCTCACTCTCGGTGCCGAGCCGATCCAGAATCTGGGCTCGACTGACGGGCTGGTTGGGTGTGGCGGCAAGGATCTCCAGCAGTGCGAATTCCGCTGTCGTCAGCGTGCGGCTGCGGTCTGTGAGACATGTCGCCTGCCGTCCATCAAGATCGACGGCCCAGTCTCCAAGCCGTAGCGACGACCTCGCATGATCCTTGTCGGTTTCCTTGTCATGCTTTAGTGCAGGGATGGTCCGGCGTAGAACCGCCTTCATCCGCGCCGTCAGTTCGATAGGCTCGAAGGGTTTGACCACGTAATCATCTGCCGCAGTTTCCAGCCCCAGAACACGGTCAGCCGCACTTCCAGCGGCGGTGACCATGACGATACCAATATCGGATTGCAAGCGCAGGCGCTGGGCAAATGTCCGGCCAGACGTGCCGGGCAGATTATGATCGACCAGCACGAGATGAACCTGTTCCCGCGCCAATATTGCCGACGCCTCTTCCGCTGACCCGGCACAGATCGGTATCCAGTCCTCCGCCTCCACGAGATCGGAGATCAGCTCCGCCATATCTGGATCGTCCTCAACGATCAGAATTCGCACCTTCTGGTTCAGCAATGTGTCGTCCTCCCGGTGACACCATACGATTTTGCCTGTCCATGTTCAAAGACTAGCTGATGATGCGCCTCGACATATATGTAATAAATGTAATGTTCTTCGGCACTGCGGTGCAAAATTGGTAACCATTCTTCGATTGCGCCGACCGGCAAATCTGACATGCTGACTTCGGAGATTGGAACGGGGAGGTTCCAAGAGGGAGGCTCTGTTGAAAGCACTGTTGGCTATAGCGGCGGGAATGACGGCATGGCTTTGCGCCGTGGCACCCTGCGTGGCTGACACCGGCCTGAACGTGTTGTGCGGCACCGACGAAGCCTGGTGCGTTCAGATGAAGCAATCCTTCGAAGCCAAAACGGGCATTCCCATTTCCATCAGCCGCAAGAGCACGGGCGAAATACTGGACCAGATCAGGTCGGAAAAATCAGCGCCGACCATTGATGTCTGGTGGGGTGGCACTGGGGACACCCATCTTCAGGCAGCGTCGGAAGGTCTGCTTGAGGTCTACGTGCCGAAACATCAGGCCGACATTTTGCCCTGGGCGCAAAATTTCTTCAAAATGTCCGGGCAGCACTCGTCCGGCATTTACGCGGGCGCCTTGGGCTTTGCCTATAATGCGCAGGTTCTCGCGCAGAAAGGGCTTAGAGCACCCACCTGCTGGAAAGATCTTTCCGATAATGCCTATAGGGGCCTTATTCAGGCGGGCAATCCAAACTCGTCCGGCACCGCCTTTACCATGCTCGCAACATTGGTTCAGCTTTTCGGAGAGGACGACGCCTTTCGTTATATCGGTGCGCTGAACCGCAATGTCGTGGAATACACAAAATCCGGCTCGGCGCCAGTCAAGGCGGCAGCCAAAGGCGAGACCTTGATTGGTATCTCATTCATGCACGATGCGGTGACCCAGAAGGAAGAAGGCTTTCCGCTTGTGATCGTCGCTCCCTGCGAGGGTACGGGCTATGAAATCGGTGCTGTCAGCATCGTCAAGGGCACCAAAAACATCGAGGCGGCGCAAAGCTTCGTGGAATTTGCATTGAGCCCCGAGGGACAGGCGACAGGTGCCGCAGCAGGCCAGAACCAGGTTCCCTCGAATGCCAAGGCACCGCTTCCGCCTGCGGCACCTGACATATCGCTGATCAAGATGGTCGATTACGACTTTGCCACCTTCGGCCAACCGGGCGAACGAAGTCGGCTTCTCAGGCGGTTCGATGCGGAAATAACCGCCACGCAGTAACCGAGAACACCATTTTCCAGACAGTTACCCAAAGGCGGCATGGAAGCCCATGCCGCGCAGGCAAACGCGCGCCTTTCATTCACATCCATCGCAAGCAACAGGAGGATACGCATGCGACTTTCAGCTCTTTCCACTCTACTTTTTGCAGGGACATCCCTCGGGGCGGTTTCCGCGCAGGCAGCAGGTGAACTCAACCTCATCTGCTCGGCCGATGTGGTCATTTGCGAACAGATGAAGGGGGATTTTGAAAAATCCCACGACATCAAGGTCAATATGGTGCGCCTGTCTTCCGGCGAGACCTACGCAAAAATTCGTGCCGAAGCCCGCAATCCCAAGACTGATCTATGGTGGGCCGGCACTGGAGACCCGCATGTGCAGGCCGCATCCGAAAACCTGACCATGGAATACAAATCGCCCATGCTGGACCAGTTGCAGGACTGGGCCAAGAAGCAGGCCGAAAGCACCGGTTACCGCACAGTCGGCGTTTACGCTGGCGCGCTGGGCTGGGGCTACAACACGACGATCTTCAAGGACAAGGGGTATAGGGAGCCGTTGTGCTGGGCCGATCTTCTTGCCCCGGAACTGAAAGGCGAAATCCAGATTGCCAACCCCAACTCATCCGGCACGGCCTACACAGCATTGGCCTCGCTCGTGCAGATCATGGGCGAAGATCAGGCCATCGACTATCTCAAGAAGCTGAATGCCAATATTTCGCAATATACCAAATCGGGCTCGGCCCCGGTAAAGGCCGCAGCCCGCGGCGAGACAGCACTGGGCATTGTCTTCATGCATGACGCCGTGGCCCAGACTGCCGAAGGCTTCCCCGTCAAGTCCATCGCACCTTGCGAAGGCACGGGCTACGAAATCGGCTCCATGTCGATCATCAAGGGTGCGCGCAATCTGGAAAATGCCAAGGTCTGGTATGACTGGGCGTTGAAGCCTGATGTGCAGTCCAGAATGAAGGATGCCAAGTCCTTTCAGCTGCCATCCAACAAGCAGGCTGAAGTGCCAAAGGAAGCACCGAAGTTCGAGGACATCAAGCTGATCGACTACGACTTCAAAACCTACGGCGACCCGGTCAAGCGCAAGGCGTTGCTGGAGCGCTGGGACCGCGAGGTTGGCGCCGTCGCCAACTGATCCCTTGTGTGTCTGGACCGGCGGGGCTCCGCACCGCCGGTCCATTTCTCCGGTGCCCGTTGCATCCCATTCTTCTATCTTGAAACAAGCGAGGTAAGCCATGAGACGTGGCAATCGCAGGCTGGACATCGTCCTTGCACTCGGGGCAGCGGCCCTCATTCTTCTGCCTTGGTACAGAATTGAACGCGGCTTTTTCGGCTTTGGCTGGCTGTCGGATTTCCTGTCATCCGAAACCTCGGCACCGGCTTTCTTGCAGATCGCCTCGCATGGCAAGCTCTGGCTCATTGGTGTCGTCGCCATGTTTCTGGCGGCGTGCCTGGCAAGAACCATACAGGGCCCGATGAAACGCGGTCAGCTCATGTCCATCATCGGTATGACGGGGCTGCTGTTCCTCTCGCTTCAAGGCCTTGCCATCGGCTTTACGGGCTGGACCTGGACAATCAGCGAAACGTTGTTTGGACAACTCGCGAACGGTCAGTCCTCCATGGGCGCCGGTGCGGTGGTCATGGCAGTTGTTTTCGTTCTGCTTTTCGCATTCGGCTTAGCAGAACGTGGTGTCATGAAGGGCGATGCCTTCATCGTCGCCTCCATATCGCTGCTAATATTTCTCGTTGCGATCTTCGTCTTCTACCCCATCGGCAGCATGTTCATCGCCTCGGTGCAGGACTTCGACGGTTCTTTCAATCCTGATGGCTTCATCCGAAACCTGCAAGACCCCGGCATCTGGAGCCTTGGCTGCGTCCTGGGCGAAGAACGTTGCGGTGTGGCATGGCGCACCCTTGCGCTCGCGCTGATGACGGCATCCGCCTCTACTCTGCTTGGCCTCGGCTTTGCACTTGTGGCAACACGCACGCGTTTTCCCTTCAAGAAAGGTCTGCGCCTCCTTACCGTCTTGCCGATCATCACGCCGCCATTCGTCATAGGCCTTGCACTCACATTGCTGTTCGGTCGTGCGGGCGTCGTTACCGAAGGGCTCTCGAACCTGTTTGGTATCGAGCCCGGCCGATGGCTCTACGGCCTGACGGGCATCTGGATTGCGCAGGTCCTGTCATTCACGCCCATTTCCTTCCTCGTTCTTATCGGTGTCGTTGAAGGTGTCAGCCCATCGATGGAAGAAGCATCGCAGACATTGCGTGCCGACCGCTGGCGCACTTTCTGGCGTGTCTCGCTGCCGCTGATGAAACCCGGTCTTGCCAATGCATTTCTGATTGGCTTCATCGAAAGCATGGCCGATTTCGGCAACCCACTCGTGCTCGGCGGTAGCCATGGCGTGCTGTCGACCGAAATCTTCTTTGCTGTCGTCGGCTCCCAGAACGATCCATCCCGGGCGGCAGTTCTAGCCATGGTTCTGCTCTGCTTCACGCTTTCCGCCTTTCTGGCCCAGCGTTTCTGGCTGTCCGGCAAGAATTTCGCGACGGTCACCGGCAAGGGCGACAGCGGTGCGCATATTGCCCTGCCCCGTGGCCTTTCCATCGGCGTGCATGCCGTCGTCGTGCCGTGGATGCTGTTTACCATCGTCGTCTACGGCATGATCCTGATCGGTGGCTTCGTCAAAACATGGGGTCTCGACAACTCCCTGACGCTGGATCACTACATCAGGGCCTTCTCCGTCGGCTTCAACAATGGCAGCATTGCCTGGACGGGCGTCGCCTGGAATTCGTTCTGGACGACCATGAAAATCGCGCTGATCTCAGCCCCGCTGACGGCTGCTGTCGGGCTGCTGACAGCCTATATTATCGTCCGCCAGAAATTCACCGGCAAAAACGTCTTCGAATTTGCGCTGATGATGAGCTTTGCCATTCCCGGCACGGTTATCGGCGTCAGCTACATCATGGCGTTCAACCTTCCTCCCATCGAGATGACGGGATCGGCGATGATCCTCATCGCCTGCTTCGTCTTCCGCAACATGCCCGTCGGCGTTCGCGGTGGCATCGCGGCGATGAGCCAGCTGGACAAAAGTCTCGACGAGGCATCTCTAACATTGCGGGCGGACAGTTTCCGCACCATCCGCAAGGTCATCCTGCCGCTTCTCCGTCCAGCAATAACGGCCGCCCTCGTCTACTCATTCGTCAGGGCAATCACCTCGATCAGCGCCGTTATTTTCCTCGTCAGCGCGGAATACAACATGGCCACATCCTACATCGTCGGCCTTGTCGAAAACGGAGAATATGGTGTGGCGATCGCTTACTCGTCCATGCTCATCGTCGTGATGATTACCGTTATCACGGGCTTCCAGCTCATTGTCGGGGAACGGCGCCTGAGACGCGAAAACCGCGTCGCCGGTGTCACCACCGCACCTACTGTTCCTCTCGCTCAGGAGAAAGCCGCATGATCAAGGTAAAACCCGGCTCCGTTACCTTTCAAAACGTTCGCAAGACATTCGGTGCATTTACGGCCATCCCCGACCTGTCCCTCACTATAGAACCGGGAACACTCGTGACCTTGCTGGGGCCTTCCGGCTGCGGCAAGACCACGACGCTTCGCATGCTGGCGGGGCTCGAGCATCCAACATCTGGCCGCATCCTGATCGGCGATACGGATGTGACGATGCTACCGGCGAATGAGCGTGACGTGTCGATGGTTTTTCAGTCCTACGCCCTTTTTCCGCATATGACGGCCCTCGACAATGTCGCCTATGGCTTGCAGTCTTCAGGCCTTCGCAAAAACGACGCCCGGGAAAAGGCGGAGGAAGGCCTGAAACTCGTCGGCCTCTCAGGGATGGGCCAACGACTTCCGGCAGAACTGTCCGGTGGACAGCAGCAACGTGTCGCCGTTGCCCGTGCGCTGGTGCTCGAACCGCAGGTCCTTCTGCTGGACGAACCACTGTCCAACCTCGATGCACGCCTGCGCCGTCGCGTCCGTACCGAAATCCGTGAATTGCAACAGCGCCTCGGCTTTACGGCAGTTTACGTCACCCATGATCAGGATGAGGCACTGGCCGTTTCTGACCGCATCATTGTCATGAAGGATGGCGAGATTGCCCAGTCAGGCGCGCCGCGTGAGCTTTACGAAGCCCCTGCATCGCCCTTCATTGCCGACTTCATGGGAGAGGCTAACGTCATTCCCTGCGAGGTCATCGGCGTAGAAGGTGAGCAGGCCCTCATTCGCGTGGCAGGCGTCGATTACTCCGTCAAAGGCCGTGGGGCAAAGCCCGGCTCTGCAAAACTCGCCGTCAGACCCGGCTCCATCACCATCGGCGCGGCGGGCGGTACCGGGCTTGCAGGACGGGTCCTGCACAGCGCCTATCTCGGCGGTCACATCGAATACGAGGTTGAGACGGGGGTCGGCACGCTCTTCATCATAGACCACGCGATGGAAGCAAACCTGCCCGCGGCGAGCGATGTCACGCTGGGGTTTAAAAATCGTGGTATCGCGCTGATCAACGGCTGAAACACCGGACTTGCAATCAAAGGACATGACAATGACGACACATGAAAGCGCCATCGAACTGCGCTTTTCCCTCGCGAAGACTCTGGCGGAAAAAGCTGGCGCAATGGCGCTGGATTATTTCAACAGGCGCGAGACGCTGGTAATCGAAACCAAGCGCGATCTTCACGACGTGGTTTCCATCGCAGACCGCAACGTCGAGACACTGTTGCGCGAACACGTGGCCGAAGCGCTGCCCGAAGACGGGTTTCTGGGCGAGGAGTTCGGTTACACCGAGGGACAATCCGGCTTTACCTGGGTCGTTGACCCCATCGACGGAACGGCACCTTTCGTCAACGGCATGCCGACATGGTGCGTGTCCATCGCCGTGCTTCATGACGGCATTCCCGTCGTCGGCGTCATCAAGGTGCCGTGTGAAGACGAACTATACGCCTCTGCCGAAGGCTTCGGTGCGACCCTCAATGGCAAGCCGCTTCGGCTTGATCCCGCACGCAACATCCAGAACGCGCTGACGGGCATTGGCAGCAACAATTACGTAACGCCGGACCGGGTGGGCGCCATCATTGCTTCGCTGCTGTCCATCGGCGGCAATTTCATTCGTAACGGTTCCGGCGCGCTGATGCTGGCCTATGTCGCGGCTGGCCGTCTGGTCGGTTATTACGAGCCGCATATGCGGGCCTGGGATTGCATGGCGGGGTTCTGCCTGGTCGAGCAGGCGGGTGGGCAGTACATGCCGTTTCGTTGCGACGGTGAAGAGTTGATGCTCGGCAGCCCGGTTCTCGCCAGCAATCCATCCGCTTATGACGAGCTTTTGCGCATTCATGCTACAACGACAGGAAGCGGTTAGTCATAGTGCAGACCATTCTGCTTTGAAAAAATGCCACAGGCTGACACTTTGTTCGGTCCGCAGGGTAAACCTTGAACTCAACACCCTATGGGCAGTTGCCCACGAGAGTATGGCTTGTTTGGCGGCAGCACTAGTCTTTCATGTCATCGCGGCATTTTGGCATAACTTTCATCTGTAAGGATATCACGTTCAATCGGACGATGCCGTTTGTTTCGCGCCACAAACCAGCGGAACAAATCGACGTTTGTTTTTGTGATATTAAGCATTGAGATGTCGAAATTTGCAGGCGCGGCAAAAACGGATCAGCCAGCATCAACGCAGGACTTACTTCCCAAAGCACTAAATAATGTTCTTGGAGATCACAGCCGCTTGATTAAGCAAGACTGTGTTGATGAACACCATCGGTCCGGCCGCGCCGACTGCAAGTTTAACGTCAGCAGTCCTCTCAGGCGTGGCGCGGTCAGATACAATAGAATGCGACGGGTGCGCGCTCGTATGTCGACGGTTCGATTCACATCAAGGCGGGTACGGGAAACACTGTGCCTAAGCAGCAATTTCGATTGCCCCTCATAAGCCTCGGGAACAAGCAGGCTTACTAAGCCTTTACGTACATCAGCAACCTGACAACAACGTTGCGTTAGTAAAGTCACGCTTTCCGAAAAGAACTCCTTGCCATGACTCTTGAACTGCAGAATGCCATTCTGGAGATGATCGCCCGCGGCGAAACGTTGCGAGTGACAATCGAACTGTGTTTCGGCGTGGAATATTGGCTCTGACGCAATTTTGGTGGTCAGTGGGCTATCCGATGCCGATGACGCGGGCCTGAAGGAGGTCAATTTTTCCTCGACCGTACATTTGACGTTTTACAAGCTTGAGCTTGGTGATTTGCCCCTCTGTCTGTCCGTTTGACCATGGCGAACTGATCGCGGCACTGACAGCCGCCCGATCTTTGGCTACACCATTGGCGAAGGCTGCTACCAGGCTTGATCGAGCGCGTTCCAACCACGCTTCGAGATCGGCAAGAGATTTCTTGCGGATCATGGCTTGGAAAGCGGCGACCACTTCCCGGGCTTCAACGAGTTGAGGCACTCCGCCTTCAATCGCGGCAACCGTAACGGTCTGAGACTTGGAAAGATCGTCGCGCCCGATGGTCATGAGGCGTGCGACAGTCCTTGCCGACGGCGTACGGCTCAAGGCATCACAATCCATCTTTTCGGCCTTTCTCCGACGCGTCGCCCATTCGGTTACAACACGAAGGCAGCCCCGGAACCCCTGGCGCGTTAACTCTCGCCACAACTGTGTGCCATTGCGGTGGCCGGCACTCCACTGGGCGTCGAGCCATGGCAGATAAACTTCAAGCGAGTTCTCTCGTACGCGGAACACGTCGGATCTCTGACCGCGTAGCACCCGCCTGACGAGGCCGCGACTGTGCCCGGTGCGACGAACGATTTCTTTGATTGCAACGCCGGACTTGGCCAAGTGCAGAATAGCTACGTTCGTGTCTTCTCGATGAAGATATCCCTGATATTGGATCCGCTCAGCGGCCGTCAGCAGGTCCGGATTGATCGTTGCGGACCCGATCGCTGTTCTGATCTGGCGCATGGATTTGCGCACGGCGTCGAGGAATGCCCGACTTGCGTTTTCCATCAAGTGCCATCGATCAGCCACTTGGGTTGCTTCCGGAAGTGCCTTGGCTGCAGCAAGGGCGTAGGCGCCACCGCGGTCGCGGGCGACAATACTGATCTGTTGATGTTTCGAAAGCCAGGCCTGAGCGGTTGCTGGCTCTCTGTCCGGCAGTAGTGCAATAGTTTTACGCCGTTCGAGATCGCAGATAATCGTCCCGTAGCGCCGGTTGCGCCGCCACGCCCAGTCGTCGATGCCGATCACCGTCGGCGGAATGAAACGCGGAGTGCCGCGCCGTCGGACGACACGCAGCAAGGTGTCATTGCTGACCGGCACCATCAGCCTGCGAGCGAAACACGCCGCCGGCCGCCCACCCAGGGCAAGCCCGAGATGATGGACGATATGATCAAGCCGCGCGGTACGGCGCGCCCATGGCGCCAGGACGTCTGGCTCGAAGCGCTCGGTAAAGATCCTTCGTCCACATAACACTGCGTCACAGTGGAACCGGCGCGCGGCGATAACCAATCGCACAGACTTTCCCGCGATGGGCAGATCCGTGAGGCGTCGATGATAACGACTGTGTATCCGCTCTGATCTTGTTCCGCAGCCTGGACAAGGGCTGGACATATCCCTCGAGCGGACAGCGAGTATGATCGCGTCGCCAGCAGAAGCTGTCTCATCGATGACAAAGCCTCGAGGCACGAGTGCGGAGGGGCGAACCGAATGAACCATGGCGCTGATTCCTTTTGCAAAACCAACGCCAGCCGACGCCCAGAATTCATCAAAAGTGAGTCAGAGCCAAAATTGGACGCCGATACGGGGTCAACATTCCAAGCCGATTGACAAGAATCTTCATTGGCAATGTTAGCGGCAGAAATCCTTCAGGTTATGAAGGAACACGCGCACTGTGCTAGCCATGTTCTAGCTCCAGGCGCTACATTAGGGGGGTGCCTCGCAGGCCCGGGAGAAACTCCCGATCAGGTTCGCCAGTGCGCTGATATGGCGTTGTACCACGCAAAGGAACGCAGTCGGGGTACTTTCATCGAATACAGCGCTGGGCTCGGCACCACGTTTACGAGACGGTTTAGAGCTATACGTGATGTCAGCCTCGCGCTGGCCGAAAACCGGATACACGCTCATTATCAGCCGGTCGTACGGCTTGATACGGGCGAGGTGGTGGGATTCGAGGCACTGTGCCGCATCAGAGCCACGTCTGGGGAAATAATAGCTGCTGCCAACTTTCACGAAGCGACCAAAGACGCCCATGTTGCTGCCAAGCTGACAGAATGCATGCTCTTGTGTGTCGCAAGAGACATGCGCGCCTGGCTCGACGGCGGGTTGCCCTTCCAGCACGTCGGCATCAATCTTTCGGCGGCAGACTTTCACGCCGGACATCTGCGAGAGCGGCTCTGTACGATCTTTGCGGATGCCGGCGTCCCGCTGAACCACGTTATTCTCGAGGTGACGGAGTCCGTTTATCTCGGCCAGCGCGATCACGTGGTCGCCGACGAGATCAGGTCCCTACGCAAACTTGGAATGCGTGTCGCGCTCGACGACTTCGGAACGGGGTTCGCGTCGCTTACACATCTTCTAACGGTCCCGGTCGATATCATCAAGATCGACAAATCCTTCGTCGAGCAGCTGGTTTCAGGTCATGGTGCCGTGATCATCGTCGAGGGATTGCTCAGCATCGCCGCGAAGCTGGGCCTGCGGGTTGTGGCAGAAGGCATCGAGACCGACGCTCAGCTTGACCAACTCTTGTCGTTTGGTTGCAGGCTCGGGCAGGGGTATCTGTTCTCGAAAGCCGTCGATCGAGATGCTGCAACATCCTTGCTAGCGCGCTACGGTCAGCATGCGGAGATCGTACGTAGTCCGCTCAGGGCTTAATTCCGGGGCGGCGCCGCAAGGCTTTCTAACTGGCTGTTCAAGCAGCTCTTCCATTGGCAGACTCAACAGCGCCGGGAGCTTGGCTGATAGTCGCACAAGCAATGACTTAAGAATCATGTTGGCGGATTATTCCGTGTCACTAGTACGTAGCAATTCGAGAGCGTGACTGAGATTCCAAAGCGTTATAGTACGGTGTGCGAGAGGCTAGTGGATTCCCTGATCGCCGCGCTCCAACTGTCAGGTTAGGAGGTGTTGGATGCGCTTAACGCAGGACTGTCTGACCTTCCGAAATTTCGTTCTTTGTAAACCCACCTCCGCGATCCTTCCGAAAAGTCTGTCGTTTTGGCGGAACCAGAACGCAGGAGTACCCGTTCTTTTGGCAGTAATACAATGCAGTTCACACAGGAGAACGACGATGGGTAGCACCATGGATAAGGTTAAGGGCAAGGTCAATGAAGTAGCTGGCGAAGCCCGTCAGGCTGTAGGCGACGCGACCGACAACCACGAAATGGAAGCCAAGGGCGCGGCCCAGGAAGCAAAGGGTCATGCGCAGCAGGCCAAAGGTGAAGCAAAGGAAAAAGTGAAGGATATCGTCGACCGAGCATAATGGTTACGACGACATTGATAGGCTCCGAACTCGGTTCGGGGCCCTTTCTCTTGTAACAGATCGTCCAATTTCTGTTTAAAGCATCAGTCTGTCCACTACCAAGTCGCGCGGCTGAGTGATGACAACCTCCATGACTTCGACTTATTCTTAACGAACGGAGGAACTTTCGCGTCAGAAGCGCCTTCTAGCGTGATGAACACCTCAAATCTCCGACCCAAAGTCCTCATTGTTGAAGACCAATTGATCATCGCGATGATGATTGAGGATGCAGTGGTAGCGGCGGGCCTAGAGGTTGCTGGTCTAGCATCATGCAAGGTTGATGCAAAAGATCTCGCTCCCCATGCAGACATAGCGCTCGTCGATGTAAATCTGACCGACGGCCCGAAAGTCCCCGAGATTGGGGCTGCGCTTGCTGCTGAAGGCAAAGCTGTAATCTTCATGACGGGGAACCCGAAATAGGTGTCCAGAGGTGTTCCGGGAACGCTCGGAGTGATAGCGAAGCCCGTATCCGACGAGGATCTATTCCATCTCACTACGTCCGCGGCCGCCCACTGCGCAGGTCTTGATCACCCCCGACCCCGAAACCTGATGCTTTTCGATCCACGTTAGAATACGTCCTTGGATTAAGGTTACACAGGCGTATCCGCATCTTAGGCAAGTGAGATTTCTTACGAGGTCGTTTGCTTTTGGAGATAAGTGGCAAATTCGTCATTCGGCAACGCGCGGCTGAACAGCCATCCCTGTCCGAATTCTACGTCCTTCCCCTTGAGGTATTCCGCTTGTTCAGGGCGCTCCACCCCCTCCGCGACGATGCGGGCTCCAAGCGATTTCGCCATTTCGATGATGTGATGGATCACCATGCTTTTCGGCGATGAGATGCCAATACTGTCGACGAAGGATTTGTCGATCTTCAGGACATCAAACGAAAGCTGCTCAAGATGCTGGAGGCTAGAATAGCCAGTTCCAAAGTCATCAATGCAGACAACGTAGCCGGACTGGTGTGCCCTCAAGATCGTCTCGCTGACAGCGGCGTAGTCGAGGAAGCCACGCTCGGTCGCCTCTAGCCAGATCTGGTTGGGTCTAAGGCGATGATCTCGAACGAGTGCGTCAATAAGCGGGAGGAAACTACTGTGTGCAAGGTCTTCAGCCGACAGATTGATGGCGATATGCAAGGACGGATCCTGGGATAAAATCTGACCGATGTCATCTCCAATCCTACCGATGACCTGTGCAGTGATCTTCTGGATAAGCCCTGACTGTTCCGCGACAGGGATGAACAGATCCGGGCGAACCCAACTGCCGTCAGGGCGCTTCCACCGCACCAACGCTTCTGCGCCAATACACTGCTCGGTCTTCAAGTCGATAAGTGGCTGGTAGTGTACCGTGAACTCTTGCTTTCGGATCGCGATCTCGAGTTCGCGGCGCATGGATAGTCTTTGTCTGGAAAACCAGACCACGGTTGCCACCATCACGCCTGCGAGCAAAAGCGCCAGCGGCAGCATGAGAAGTTGCTCTCGTCGTAACGTGCTGAATAGTGCCGGATGCGGTTCAAGAGCGATAGCGATCCAGTCGTCGGATTTGACGACCCCATAGGCATAGGTTTGATCAGGAACGTATCGCGACTGCGCGGCAATCCGTCGGATGGCCTCAAGGTCGGCCGCTTCAGTATGCGCAAAGACGCGTCCGTCTCTTGCGGCCACCGCCATATGCACTTTCTGTTCCGTGATCACATCGACAAATCGCGCGGGATCGACAAGGACGTTATAGTTGTCCTTTCTGTAGGCGAGCTTGGGAGTGCCACCTCTGAGGGCTGGCCTCAGAGCGAAGGTCACGTCCAAGCCACTTTCCGTTCGAAAGTCCGTAGTTGTCTCCGGGAGATCGAGACGCGTGCCCCAAGACGTGCATCGTAAAGCTCCGTCCTGAAGATATCCCATTTCCTCAATCGTCAGCGTATTGAAGACTTCACGCTGCATCAGCGCGATCTTTGCTGTTGAGCAGGGTTTGCCATCGCTGTCGGATAACATGGCGATTGCAGCCTCTGCTTCAGAGGCGGCGCGCGTGGCCCGGATCAGGATGCGGTCGGCAACAGTGTTGAGCATCGCCTGCTCGTCACTTCGGGCCAGAGCCCATGTGATCCAGAGCATGCCGAAGATCGGAACGCCGGCACCCAGGATACCGAGAAGGAGCGAAACCGCGATAATTTTTGAGCGTCGCAGGCCG
The DNA here is from genome assembly GCA_900473205.1 of Hyphomicrobiales bacterium. Lineage (GTDB taxonomy): Bacteria > Pseudomonadota > Alphaproteobacteria > Rhizobiales > Rhizobiaceae > Agrobacterium. Next base: position 110,719 of record UCLB01000009.1, on the reverse strand, counting down.
ACCTCCCGTTTGCTGCCGTCTATTCCAGTTACAACAGTGCAACGGGCTTGTCATGATGCGGAATGCGGATTGAAGGAATGATGGCCAGTCTCGAGAGACCTCCAAAAACTAAAGCCCGTCATGGTAAGCAAGATCCGGTGTAACGTGGCATCGGTTAGACCACCCCTTACGCCTCCGGGGTGATCGGCACATGGCCAAGCTCGAGCACGAAAATGAAACCCGCCCAGTCGTTGATGATATGGGCACCCGCAGAGACCCAGAGGTTTCTGGTGGCGACGTAGGCGAGAGTGAGGATGATGCGAGCAGACCCGATCCCGATCAGGGACTGCGCCCAATGCCAGTCGTAGGTCGGCAGGTGCGCCGCTCCAAAGAGTATTCCGGAGACGACGAGGGCGATTAGGATTCCAATTTTCCGTGATATATGCAGATGCTTGACGCAAAGCCAGAGCACAGCAAGGAAGGGGAATATCCCGAAAAGCTCCTCGCCGACCAGTTGAATGCTGGTGGCGATGAATGCCTCACCAATCTGCACGGCCGACATTGCCGCGATCTCGTCTGCGACCGGATTGGAGTGCAGCTCGAAAAACTTTTGCAGAACCCACCCGACAGCCATCGACCCCGCAAGTGTGGCTAATCCGAATAACAACATGAGTACAAAAGATCGAAGATGGAGCGGACGGAAAAGACAGGTCCAGCGTCGCCCGGCCACGACCCTTAGAGCCAGGAGCGGAATGCCGACGAATAGAAGCGTGGGAACCAGATTGTACGGAAAACTGCGCAGCGGAATGAGAGTAAGCACCAGAAATGCGACCAAGACCGATGCGACGAGAACGAGCCACCCCCTCACTTCGATCTCGACAGGCATGCCATCGTAGAAGGGGAGATCCCGCCCGGATAACGTCCTTGACGCTTTCATGCCGTGTTCCCCCCACTACCACTTTCTCGATGTCCGGATCGACTATTCGACGTAGAGTGTAAGGTCGTAGGTCGCGGCCTCGCTTCTCCTCGCCGCATTGCGCATGAGATAGACGTCGATGAGATATTTGCCGCTTGAAGGGATCATGATGGTTGTCCCGTTGCCGTCTATCGAGCTGTTAAACATGGCCGCATTGGCACCCGGCGCGGTCACATTGAAATACAGGCTGGAATTATTCGAATCGAGCTGGACGCTCATCTTCTGGCCAGCCGTGACAGACAGCGAGTACTGGACGGTCTGATAGCCTTTTACGGAAGACTTGATGGTGGAGCTGGACGATCCCGCAGCGAAATGAACGACCTCGCGTCTCGTGTCATCCGCGAAGGACGGCACGGCAGCTAGAAGGGCTGCACTCAATATCAGGCTTTTCATGATCCTCATCGATCGGCTCCTCGGGTCTTATGTTAGCACCAACTGATTTTCAACGTATGTATCCTGAAAACGTTGCGGGGGCTAGTTGTGCCTGAATCTCCGCCCCATCGTGAGGCAGGCTCGTCGTCACCCTGATCCCAACAGATCAATGGAGAGCATGCTCACAGAATTCAAAAAACGGTAATAACTGGAAGCACCGCCACCGTGACGCACGCGGCTGTCGCTGGTAAGAGAGCGGACTTACACGTCTTCGTCTGATGGGAGGGATGAGCCTTTGGATTTCATGAAACTGCTGAAGTCGCTCGAAGAACTGCTCTATGAGCTGGTGTCGTGGCTCGTGTTCTATCCTGTCACCATGTGGCGCTCCATCGTCAGGCCGCTGCAGATGATGCGCTACGCGGACACCGAACTGGCCGACGAGCCGGAAGACCAGTACGAGGACACCCTCAGTCCACCTCTGTTCCTGTTGATCACTCTGCTGCTGTCGCAAGGGCTCTCAAGTGCGCTGCCCTCGATCTACGATTCCACGGCCGCAGCCAGGGAACTCGGTTCCGCATCCAATCTCCTCATCGCGCGCGGGGTGATTTTCGGAATCTATCCCCTGTGCATGGCCGTGACGTTGCTGCGCTCTAAGAACATCAGGGTCACGCGCAACTCGCTTCGCCCGCCATTCTTCAGTCAATGCTATGTTGCCGCGCCCTTCGCCTTCGTCCTTGTTCTCGGTTTCGATTTCTTCAGCATGCCCCGAGAAGAGGGAGCGCTGGCTGGTCTCATCACGATCGTCGTCGCTACGATATGGTATGCGCAGGCTCAGATCCGGTGGTTTGTTCAGGATCTGGGAATGGGCCGGGCAAGGGCAATCCTCGTCTTCTTCGGCGCGTTTCTGTTTGCGACGGTCGCAGCCTTCGTTGTCGCATTGCTGATCACTCTTGATGCTAAGAGCATTGCCACAGCACCAGGCTGATGAGCCGGTTGAGCCAACGTACATGCAGGAGTGAGTGGGAGGCGACTTATCGTCGCCGGAGCCATAGGATCACCCATAGCAAAATCAGAATTCCGACGATGGCCCATAGCACGAGATAGGCTCCGAGATGGAGCATGTCGGCTTCGGCTAGACAGAAGCCTAGAACAGCAGCCGCAGCGACCGCCACCAGAACCGTGACAGCCATTGATATCCAGAAGAGCATCCTGTCTCCACGATGTATGTGATCGGGGAGTTTCAAAATCGGAGCGCCCCGGACGACTGGGGTCCAGCCGACGGTCCGGCAGATAGAAGGTCGGATCAGCTTGTGCGATCAAAACGGGGCGTTCGTTTTGATGACCTTGCAGCGCCGGGCCCTCTGTGTGACGATCGCGTGCTCAGGAGGATACCCATGAATCGCGGCGAAGATTTCGCACACATCGTCTACACGCTTCTCGTCGTTGAAAAGCAGAAGTCAGTCGAGGAAGCGGCCTCCGTCCTGGGAATGAGCTATGCGTCTCTTCATTCGCGACTGATCGGCAGGGTACCTTTTTCTGCAGACGAAATCCGTGCCCTCATCAGAATGCTCCCGGATGCAAGACTGGTTTCCTACTTGCTTGACGGAAGTGATTTCGTGCCCGCCGAGCGTCTGAAGCCATCCGCGAACCGCAACCATATCAATGAAGCGGTGCAAAGGGGCGCGACGAGGGTCGTTGTCGAAGCCGCCGATATTCTGGAACTTGTGGATGCAGTCCTTGCAGGCGGAGGTCTCGATCACCGTCACAAGAAGCTCCTGATGCAGGATATCGTGGAGGCCGAACGAGCGCTTGCCACGCTTCGCCTCCAGATCTCCGAGGCGTGATGGGGAACGCTCGACAGCTTGCAAAGCGACCGCGCTGCTGTCGATGTTCACTGCGGTAATATCAGATCGAACACCGTTTTCGGGCAACATCGTATCTAGTAGACATACCTAATTTACTTCGACTAAGGTACGCGCTCTTCGGTCGCGCAGACCGCCTTTCCCGCATTGGAAGGAAGCCAAGTGGCGTATCTAGCTGACATATTCCGCCAATCGCCTGAAATCGCCTTGTTCCTGTCTTTGGCGGCCGGATATTGGATCGGCCAAGTCCACTTCGGTAAATTTCAGCTAGGAGGCGTTGCGGGGTCGCTCCTCGCCGCAGTTCTGGTCAGCCAGGTCGGGGTGCATATCGACAACGGCATCAAGGCCGTCCTGTTCGCGCTCTTCATCTACGCCGTAGGCTTTGAAAGCGGACCCCAGTTCTTCCGGTCATTGGGCAGACACGCCATCCGTGAGATCGTCATGGCGGTCGTGCTTGCGGTCAGCGGTCTGGCCACGGTCATCGTCGTCGCAAAGCTCATGGATCTCGACAAGGGCATTGCGGCTGGCATTGCGGCGGGCGGTCTCACGCAGTCGGCCATCATCGGCACGGCAGGGTCGGCAATCGAGAAGCTTGGGCTGGGAGCGGACCAGACACAGCTCCTCCAGGCAAACGTGGCGGTAGGGTACGCTGTAACCTACATTTTCGGGACGTTCGGTGCGATCATCGTCTGCGTCAACATACTGCCACGCCTCATGAAACGAAGCATTCGTGACGATGCCCTGAAAGCTGAAGCTGAGCTGCTCAAGGGAGCGAGGATCTATGGTGCTGGCGAGGCGCCTGCATTGCCCGAACTTGTCGGCCGGGTCTATCGCATTGATTCTGCCGCCGGAAAGTCAGTGAGCGAAGTGGAAGCTCTGACGACCTCCGGCATCATCACCGTCGAGAGGGTGAAGCGTGATGGCAAAATTCTGGGTGCCGAAGCCGGAACGACCCTGAACTCGGGCGATCTCGTCCTTATCGTCGGACATCGATCGGGCGTTCTGGGTCTTGAGCGCAAGCTCGGCCCTGAGGTCTCTGGCAGTGAAGGCATGGAACTTGTCGTCACCACGCGTGATATCGTCGTGAGGAACAAGGAATTTGCGGGCCACACGGTTGCGCAGATTCTCGAAGCAACCACCAACCTTCGCCACGGCATCTTCATGCTTGCGGTTACCCGAAGCGCCAAGAGGCTGGAACTGGCGAACGATACCGTCATCAATGCCGGTGACGTTGTCACAGTCCACGGCGTTCAGGAGGACCTGCAACGTCTCGCCGCACGTGTCGGTCCCGCCATCGTTCCGAGCGACAAGACGGATTTCGTATTCCATGGCCTTGGTCTCGCAATCGGTCTTCTCGTCGGCCTTGCCGTTGTGCGGCTCGGTTCGATACCCCTGACGCTCGGCTCGGGAGGTGGCGCACTGATGAGTGGCCTCGTGTTCGGCTGGTATCGAAGCCGGAAGATGACGCTTGGCAACCTGCCGACATCCGCCTCGACCTTGCTGCGCGATCTCGGTCTGGCAGGCTTCGTTGCAGTGGTCGGACTTCAGTCCGGACAGCAGGCCGTGGCCACCATTATGCAAAGTGGCCTCCCCATTTTCATGGCGGGTGTCATCGTGACCATTCTGCCCTTGATCATCACGATGCTCGTCGGGCGCTACATACTCCATTACGAGAACGTTGCCGTCTTTGCAGGTGCCCTGACAGGGTCGCGCAGCGCCAATCCCGCCTTCGGGGAGGTTCTGGACAAAGCAGGCAATTCGGTTCCCACGACATCGTTCGCCATCACCTACGCCTTGGCCAACGTTTTCCTGACGTTGCTCGGCCCCCTCATCGTCGCATTCGTTTAAGACATCGGAGACCAGCCATGAACGACTACAGCCAGTTCGCCAAGCTCAGCCCGTTCGAACTGAAGGACGAACTCATCAAGCTGGCATCGACCAAGTCAGAAATGGTGATGCTGAATGCGGGGCGGGGCAATCCCAACTTCCTTGCCACCCTTCCGAGGCGAGGCTTCTTCAGGCTGGGGCTGTTTGCCGCCACGGAGTCCGAGCTCTCGTTTTCATACATGCAGCAGGGGGTGGGTGGCCTTCCCAGGATAGAAGGAATCGAGGCCAGGTTCGAACGGTTCATTGCCGACAATCGCGATCAGGAAGGCGTCGACTTTCTACGCCGGGCTATCAGCTACGTTCGAGACCAGCTCGGGCTCTCGGCATCCGACTTCCTCCATGAGATAGTCGAGGGTATCCTCGGATGTAACTACCCCGTGCCTCCTCGCATGTTGCGCATCAGCGAGAAGATCGTCCGTCAGTATCTCATGAAGGAAATGGTCGGCGGGCAGATATCGGCTGAGGATGTCGATGTGTTCGCGACTGAAGGTGGAACTGCGGCGATGACGTACGTGTTCGACACCCTCAAAAAGAACCACCTGATAAAGAGAGGCGACAAGGTCGCCATCGGCATGCCCGTCTTCACCCCCTATATCGAAATTCCGGAACTTGATGCCTACGGCCTCGAAGAGGTTGCGATCAACGCTGATCCGGACATGGGGTGGCAGTACCCGGATGCCGAGCTCGATAAGCTCAAGGATCCTAGAATCAAGGTCTTCTTCTGCATCAATCCCAGCAATCCTCCGTCCGTGAAGCTGGATGTGCGTAGCCTTGAGAAGATCGCAGATATTGTCAAAAACGATCGGCCGGACCTGATGATCCTGACTGACGACGTGTATGGGACGTTTGCCGATGATTTCCGATCGATCTTTGCGATATGCCCCAACAACACGATCCTCGTGTATTCCTACTCCAAATACCTCGGGGCGACAGGATGGCGGCTTGGAACGGTCGCGCTGCATCAGGACAATGTGCTCGACAAGGCGATAGCAGCCCTTCCAGGTGATTCAACGTCGGCCCTCGACAAGCGCTACTCGTCGATCATTACGGACGTGTCCAACCTCAAGTTCATTGATCGTCTGGTGGCAGACAGCCGGACCGTCGCGCTGAACCACACTGCGGGCCTCTCAACGCCACAGCAGGTCCAGATGGTGCTGTTTTCCCTGTTCTCGCTGATGGACGAACACGACAGCTACAAGTCCACACTCAAGCGCGTCATCCGCCGCAGGCAGGCAGCGCTGTACGCCGAGCTCGGCATCGCGATGCCTGACAACGAAAACTCGGTCGACTACTACACGCTTCTCGATCTCGAGAAGATTTCTCTGGACCTGTACGGCGAAGAGTTTGCCGCCTGGGTGAAACAGGAGTTCTCCGCTAACGAACTTCTCTTCCGGATCGCCGACGAGACGGGGATCGTGCTTTTGCCTGGAAGGGGTTTCGGAACGCAGCATCCTTCCGGTCGTGCTTCACTGGCAAACCTGAACGAGTTCGAATATGCAGCGATCGGTCGCTCGCTGCGCAAGATGGCGGGTGAATACCATGACCTGTTCCTCAAGAGCCGGGAGGGCTAGCAAGTTCTGCGAGGGCACGGCGAAGCGGTTCATCCGATAATCTTATCGGGCCATTAAAGGGTAGATTCTATCGATATTTAAATACGTTAATGACACCTCCGGACGCGGTCGCAAGTTCAGATCCTTTCAAGAGCTACAGTACGATCGCTTTTGTCGCAGTAACGTGAAGATTTTTAGAGCCATCCGTTTAGGGCCATCAAAAGTTCTTCTGACCCCATTGTGATAGCGCTCATGCTACAAAACGGCGTGCCGAACGCGTCATGCCTTCTTCTACATGTCTCGTTAGCGGCTTGCACATTGTCAGGTATTCTTATGGACTTGCCGAAGATAAAAACGCTGATCGATTTCGTAGGGCGTTCTAACGTGACCGAACTTTCGGTGACGGAAAAAGACGTAACGGTTCGAATCATCAAATCAGTCAATGAGCCTTCTCAGGTCCATCGGTTGCCCTTGGATGAAGTTGTCCAGCCTGAAGAACACGCAAATTCCGTTAGCTCTTCGGCAGCGAAAGTGCATTCCCCCATCTTTGGTGTTCTGCATCGCGCTTCTGCACCGGGCGCTGAGCCCTTCGTCAAGCTGGGCGATCTGGTTCAGGAAGGGCAGACGCTTTTCATCATCGAAGCAATGAAGGTTTTTAGCAAGATTCCTGCACCCAGCGCTGGCCGGATCTCGTTTCTTACTGACGTCGATGGCGGCGAAGTGGACGCCAACGATCTTCTCGCGGAGATTGGATGATGGAAACGAACTTCGACCATTCTGCGCCGGGTTTCGATACGGTTTTGATAGCAAACCGCGGTGAAATCGCTGCGCGCATCCAGCGCGCGTGTCATGAGCTGGGACTGCGAACCGTTGGTATCTGCTCTGAAGCAGATAAGGCAGCATCTTATGGTGATGCCGTCGATACGTTTCTTTGCGTCGGCCCCGCAAATGCTTCAAAGAGCTATCTCAATCAGGATGCGCTGTTGCTCGCTGCCAGGCTGACCGGTGCTGGTGCGGTGCACCCCGGATACGGCTTCTTGTCCGAGAACTCGAAGTTTGCAGCCGCAGTTGAAAAGGCCGGGCTCGTCTTCATCGGGCCGAGCGCCCAGTCTATCTCGACAATGGGCGACAAGATTGCGGCGAAACGGGCGATGATCGCCGCTGGTGTGCCTTGTGTACCAGGTCCTGACACTGCGCTACCTGAAGATGCTGATGAAATCACACGAATTGCCGATGAGATCGGCTTCCCTGTGATCATCAAAGCTGCCGGCGGCGGCGGTGGGCGCGGCATGAGGGTCATTCATGACCGGGCCGACGTACGTGAAGCCGCCGCGCTGACGCGAGAAGAGGCGCGTCAGGCCTTCGGCAACGCTGAGCTTTACATCGAGAAGTTTCTTCGACATCCGCGGCACGTTGAAATTCAGATCTTGTGCGACACACATGGTGACGCCGTCTGGCTTGGCCATCGCGATTGTTCCATGCAAAGACGCCATCAGAAGGTCGTCGAAGAGGCTCCGGCGCCCGGAATTTCTCTAGACGTGATCGGTCCCGTCGGTCTGGCATGCGTAAACGCCTGCAAACAAATCGGATATCGCGGTGTCGGCACATTCGAATTTCTGTTCGAGGAAGGGAATTTCTACTTCATCGAAATGAACACGAGATTGCAGGTTGAACACCCGGTTACGGAAATGACCAGCGGTATCGACATTGTTCAATCGCAGATTAAAGTCGCCTTGGGGCAGAAACTGGCAATCGATCAGGACGCGGTCCTGTGTGAAGGACATTCTTTTGAGTGTCGCATCAATGCAGAAGATCCACACACATTCCTGCCTTCTGCTGGCGTCGTAGCGGATATCGTCTGGCCGCATCGTGATGGTGTGCGGGTCGATACTCATATTTATGAGGGGTACAAAGTCTCTCCCTACTACGACTCGCTGATCGCCAAGTTGATCGTGCATGCACCGACAAGAGCCGAGGCAATTGCCAAAATGAGGGTAGCGCTTGCGGAGACCCGTCTGGAAGGCATCTCCACGAACCTCCCACTTTTGCGGGCGCTCTTTGAGGAGGCTGCCTTCGTTGAGGGCGAGACCGATATCCACTTTCTGGAGCAATGGCTCAAATCATGGAGCACGCCATGAGCAAGCTTGACCTCACGGACACAGCCACCCTTGCAGTGCTGACCGACATGCTGACGGTGGCTGGCGTGGAAGGACTGGAGATCAAAACAGCTGACAAGCAGCTTCGGCTTGTCATTCCAACTTCCGGCAAGACGGGAGCATCATCCGCTGTAGACGCAAAAGTGGGGACAGGAAGTGCCCGTAAAGCCATGGTGAAAGCGCCGACGGCTGGCCAGTTCCAGACCTTAAACACAATCGACGGGAAGCCATTCCCGAGGCAAGTGGCCTCGAATGACGTCGTTGGTTCTGTTCGAATAGGGCTTGTTCTCGTCCCTGTGATCGCCAAGTGCGCAGGATTGCTGCTCAATCCGCTTGTAAAGCAGGACGATCTTGTCGGCTACGGTGATCCTCTCTTCGAAATCGAGCTTCAATGATGATTGCGACTTCAAGCATCCTCACCACGCAGGCCCTGCAGGTCCAACCAGCCAAAGGACAGGCGCGCGTATCGTTTATCGGATCGCGATCTATCCTTCTGGAAGCGCCGGGTGAGTTCGATCTGGCTGCACAACGCTGGATCTGGGCTCTGTCTCAGATAGCGGGTGCCTGGTCGGATGTTGCAGAGGTCATTCCCGGAATGACCAACCTGCTGACCATTCTCAAAGAAACTCCGGAAAGCCCTGAGGCAGTGGTGGATCGCCTGTTGAACGCGTGGGACAACGCTTCCAGCGTGGATCTGGTAGGAAAGACCGTCGAGATACCCGTTCATTATGGCGGGGAATACGCCACGGATCTTGCCGCGCTGTGTGACTTTTCGGGTCTGAGCGACCGGGAGGTCGTTCGCATACATCATGAAGCCACCTATCGTGTGTTTGCACTCGGCAGTGCGCCGGGTTTCGGTTATCTGCACGGCTTGGATGCGCGCATATACATGCCACGAAAAACTGTGCCATCGATCAAGATGGAAAGAGGGTGCGTGACAATCGGTGGCATGCAGACAGGCGTCGCCATGCTGACAGGTCCCAACGGCTGGAACTCGATCGGTTATGCGGATCTGCAAATGTTTGATCCCTCCGCCGCTACTCCTGCGCTTCTTGCGCCGGGTGACACGGTTCGCTTTGTTCCAGCGAGGATTGAGTTGTGATCGAGATCATCGAAACAGGCCCATTCAACACTGTTCAGGATTTGGGTCGTCCGGGCTACCGTAACATCGGAGTTACGGCTGGTGGCGCGATGGATCCGCTGGCCATGCAAATCGCCAATGTTCTTGTCGGAAACGCCGATAGTCTCGCCGCCGTCGAAGTACAAACATTTCCATTCAAGCTTCGGTTTCTGGGGCCATCCGTGTTCGCGGTTGCTGGAGTGGATGGTTGTCCATTGCTGAATGGCCGGGAGCTTTTACCTTGGTGTGCCAACCTTGCAAATGAGGGCGATATTTTAGAGTTGAGCTCCCCACCTCGTCTTGCCCGTGCTTACATCGCCGTAGCTGGCGGGGTGGATGTGCCTGTCTTGATGGGGTCTCGCAGCACGGCCTTGCGTGGTAATTTCGGTGGTGTGGAAGGACGACCGCTCCAGAAAAATGACAGGCTTTCCATAGGAACGCAGGTCAATCACTTGCCTTTGCCTGCCAGCGGGCTTGCGGTCATCCAGCCATCGCAGGCAATGGCGGATGTTTTCGAGCCAATTGTCGATGGAGTGTTACAGATCCGGGCCATTCCCGCTGGTGAACATCATCTGTTTGCCGATGATGCGGAAGCATTCTGGAGCCAAATCTGGCGCATTTCCTCGCGCAGTGACCGCACTGGCTACCGCCTTTCCGGCGATCCTATCAAGCCGACCGAAGTCGTTGAGATGCGCTCGCATGGTGTCGTCCCCGGTGTCGTACAGGTTCCGCCGGGCGGGGAGCCTATCATCCAGATGAGCGACGCGAACACGGCTGGTGGTTATCCGAAAATTGCCGGTGTGATCGAGGCCGATCTCTGGCGGTTGGGACAGGCACGTGCCGGAGGCAAGATCAGGTTTGTCCGCTCCAGCCATGAGGAGGCGCGTCGGATAGAGCAGACAGTTGCGCGCTACGTCGAAGATATCAGACAAACCGTACCGATGGTTAAACGCGCGCTCAACGCGCTGACTTGAGGAAGAGGGAGGACTTTATGAAGATCGATCTCAACTCCGACATGGGCGAAGGTTTTGGCCCCTACCGGCTGTGCGATGACGAAGCGATGATGAAGCTCATTTCTTCGGCCAATATCGCCTGCGGATTTCACGGAGGCGATCCTGATACGATGGCGCGGACGGTTCGGCTTGCGATGCAGAACGGCGTTGGCATCGGCGCGCATCCTGGTCTGCCGGATCGTGCAGGTTTTGGTCGTCGCGAATTGCCGTTTCAGGCGGATGAGCTACGCCAGCAGATGCTCTACCAGCTCGGCGCATTGATCGCTATCGCCAGATGCGAAGGCGTGAATGTGGGGCATATCAGTTTCCACGCGGCCATGGGAAACATGGTCAACCGTGATCCAGCACTTGCCGACATGATGATGAATGCCATTTCCGCTGTCGATTCGAAGCTTGTAGTATTCGTTACGCCGGAAAGCGAAATCGAACGGGCGGCAAAACGGGCCGGGCTGAAGACGCTGGCTCTGTTTCTGGCCGACCGGGCCTATGACGCCAAGGGAGGCCTCGTCGCGCGGGGCCTTCCTGGTGCGCTGGTCAAGGACGAGGTCTCGGTGCGCGCGCGTGTCCGCCGCTTCCTGACGGACGGCACTGTCGAGGCTATCGACGGTACGATTATTCCCATGGCAGCCCGATCCATTCTGGTTCACAGCGACACCCCTGGCTCGCTGGAGCTTGCCGGTATTGTACGCAGTGAAATCATCAATTCAGGGGCGACACTTACGCACGCCTCGGAACTCGCATCTTAACGGGCCTTATGTGCCCCGCTTTTCTGTCTTACTGAAGGATCACGTCGATGCCCTCAACAGCCGCCCGATTGAAGAATGTATCTATTTCAGCGTCTGCCGCCATGACGCAGCGCGCCAGAGAGCTCGCCGCCCGAGGAATTAAAGTGGTGAGCCTGTCGTCTGGCGAACCTGATTTTCCAACACCAAGCCATGCCATCGAGGCCGCACACGAAGCTGCTCTTGGCGGACAAACCAAGTATCCGCCTATGGACGGGACGCCAGACCTCAAGGCCGCTATCGCGCAAAAATTCAAGCGAGACAACAATCTGACCTACGACGCCAGCCAGATCATCGTATCCGGTGGCGGCAAGCAGGTAATCTTCAACGCAATGCTGGCGACCTGTAATCCGGGTGATGAGGTGGTCATTCCCACACCCTCATGGGTCAGCTATGCCGACATCGTCAAATTTGCTGGTGGTGTTCCCGTCGCTGTTCCCTGTTTCGAGCAGACGGGTTTCAAGCTTCGCCCGGAAGATCTGGAAGCGGCGATCACGCCGCGGACAAAGTGGCTTTTCCTGAATTTTCCGAATAATCCGACAGGCGCAGCATGCTCTAGGGTCGAGATGGCGGCGATTGCGGAAGTCATGTTACGTCATCCGCATGTCTGGATCCTGACTGACGATATCTACGAGCATCTTGTTTACGACGGTTTCGAGTTCGGTACGATTGCCGATGTCGAGCCCCGGCTTTACGATCGCGTACTGACCATGAATGGAGTATCAAAAGCATATGCGATGACCGGCTGGCGGCTGGGCTACTGCGCCAGCGGCTCGAAGGAACTGATTGCTGCCATCAGCAACGTCAACGGTCAGAACAGCGGCGGCATCGCTACCGTTTCTCAGGCCGCCGCGATTGCAGCTTTGGATGGTCCCCAGGATTTGCTCAAGGAGCGAGCTGACATTTACCGCGAGCGGCGTGATTTCGTCCTTGATAAACTGAAGGGAATCGATGGCATTCGGTGCCATAAGCCGGAAGGCGCCTTCTATCTGTATCCCAACATGTCAGGCCTGATCGGGAAGAGCACGAAAGGTGGTCGGAAGATCGAAAATGACGTGGATTTCGTGATGGGACTGGTCGAGGAGCACCACGTCGCGACCGTACAGGGTGCCGCTTATGGGATGAGCCCGTATTTCCGCATCTCTTACGCGACAAGCATGGAGATGCTGGGCGAAGGCTGCGCACGTATCGCTCAGTACTGCCACGATATGCGTTGATTTCTATCCGGTGCATGGCCCGCTCCTTCGGGCCGGTAACCCTTAAAGCTTCAGCTTTTCAGTCAGCTCGATCAGAATGTCTTTGACCGCAAACGCAGGCTCCGACAACGAGTTCTGGTCAGAGGTACAGAGTGACAAAGTCTCTTCGATACGGGGAGAGAGGAGCCGGCAGATCAAGGGTTCCTTGCTCTCGGAGACGATGCGGTCAGCAATCGCCTTTGGCATAATGGTTGCGCCAAGGCCAGTCGCAACTGCGCGGGCAAGCGTTCTGACGATTTCCACTTCCGCGACGACTTTAAGATTGATGCGGCTTCGGGTGAACGCCGTATCGACTGCCCGGCGAACGAAGTTATAAGCTGGTGGCATCAGCATCGGAAGACCATCAAGGGCAGCGATCGGCACCGGTTTTACATCAGCCTCGATGGCGAAATCTCGATGTGCGACCAGATAGAATTCTTCACTGAGCAAAGGCTCGAAACGCACACCCTTTATTGGACCGACGCCGTGGATCAGCGCCAATTCAAGGCGGCCGTTCATGATCATCTGGCTATAGGTCTGCCCGACGCTTTCCGTCAAATGGATTAGAATACCCGGGTGACGCTTTCGCGTCTCGGCGAGAAGATCGACCGAAAGTGTCGCAGCACTGCTGAACGGCACCAGACCAACGGAAACGCGTCCTGCGATAGAGTTTCCGGCTGCCGATGCGTCTGCCTGCGCTTGCTCCATTTGCCGAAGAATGATCTGCGCGTGCCTGTAAACCGCATGGCCCGCATCCGTCATCGTCACGCCCTGTTGGCTGCGTATCAAAAGCTTTTGCCCGAAATGCTCTTCGAGTGCGGCAAGTTGCTGGCTGAGTGCTGGCTGTGCCAGATGCAAAATGTCAGCGGCCCTGGTAATGCTGCCACTGTCCACGATGACTGTAAATGATTTAAAACGCCTGATGTCCATGCCAGTAAAACTGCTTTGTGATGGGCGGAGCTTATCCGTTCGCGATCATTTTGCAATCGGCATCGTCGTTTAGCCGCATGCGCTTACGTAATTTCAAGGCTGAATGAGAGCGGTGAAACACAGCTTTTGAAGCTCCATAAAACTTCCTTATTACCTCAAAAGTAATCGGTCTTAGGCAAGCGAGAAAAGCTTCGCTAAGCTCCATGGCAACAATAAGGGGATCACAATGCCATTCTCCGATTACAAGACCGCATTGGTCACCGGCGCATCGTCCGGTATCGGCGCCGCCATCGTGGAGAGGTTTCGCCGCGAAAACATCGAAGTCCACGCAATCGCCCGTAGTGCCGAGGCATTGGACCAATTGGCGCAGCGCACAGGCTGCATCGCTCACGTCATCGATGTCACGGATCGCGCCGCCATCGCCGATCTCGCAAACCAGGTGCAGTTCGACATTCTCGTCAACAATGCCGGTGTGGATCGCCCGAAGAAATTCCTGCAGGCCGATGCAGATGACATCGATCTCCTTGTCGATGTGAACCTGCGCGCCGTCCTTCATATCTGCCGTCTTATCGTGCCGGGCATGGTGGAGCGTGACCGCGGACACGTCATCAACATCTCCTCCATTGCCGGGAATTACAATTTCGGCGGAAACTCCACGTACCATGCCGTCAAGGCTGGCGTTGCCATGCTGTCGAACCAGCTGCGGCTGGATGCGTTCGGCAAGCGTGTTCGCGTCACGGAAATCTGCCCGGGTCGTGTGGCCACCGATATTTTCAACCATGTCCACGGCAATGATCCGAGCATACGTGAGCGCTTTATCGATGGCTTCGAGTTGCCGAAGGCTGAAGATATTGCCGATGCCATCGCTTTTGCCATTGCCGCACCGATTGCGGTCAATATCGGACATATGGAAATCACCCCGACGCTTCAGGTGATGGGTGGTCTGCAAACGGCCAGACCGCAGGCTGCAGGCGATGCTGGTGCATTGCAGGAGCTAAAGCCGTGAAGGGCTTTGACCTCTGGGCGATCTTGAGCAATCAGGAATACATTGGGATGCTTATCCACGGCATCGAGATGACATTCGTCATCTTCCTCGGGTCGTGGTCGCTGGCGATGTCGCTGGCACTCATCTTGCTCTGCATCCGGTTTTCACCCTTCCGCTTCGGAGACCGCGTTGTCGCTGCATACGTCTCCTACCATCGCAATGTTCCGACGTTGGTGCAATTGATGCTTTGGTATTTCGGCATCTTCACGCTGCTGCCCTCTGGCCTGACGAATTGGCTGACCGACCACAATGCCGAAGCCATTTTCGCCGTTGTGGGGCTGGGCCTTTGCCAAGCCGCCTATTTCAGTGAAGATTTACGCTCCGGTCTCCGCTCGGTTAGCTCGGGTCAGATGGAAGCCGCCAAGGCCTTGGGTCACGGATATATTTCGGCCATGCGCTTCATCATCATGCCGCAGGGCGTGCGAAATGCTCTTCCTCCGCTCATAAATCACAGTGTGTCTCTGTTCAAGAACAGCAGTCTGGCGCTCGTCATTGGCGCGTCCGAACTGACGCATGCGATCAAGGAAATCGAAAATCTCAGCTTCCAGACCTTTGAGATCTATATGGTCGGCACCGTCCTCTATCTGTTCTTCTCCCTGCTGATCATGGGGGCCGGTTCCTATCTGTCGATGCGCCTCGATCCAGTATGGAGGGCGCGCGCATGATCGGCGAGATGATCACCATCGTTCAGGACAACTGGCTGCTGCTGTTGATCGGCCAGTATCCAAACGGCCCGCTTGGCGGTCTGGCGAACACCATCATTCTTTCAGCGCTTGCCATCCTGCTGGCTTTCCCAGTCAGCATTCTCATGGCGCTGGCGCGCTTATCCAAGTGGCGGGTCTTGCGCTTGCCAGCGACCGTGTTGGTTTATGTCACGCGCGGTGTGCCACTGCTCATGCTCATCTTGTGGGCCTATTTCCTGATCCCGCTCTGGACAGGTGCGGATGTGCCGAGTTTTGCCATCATGCTGGCAACGCTGGTGGTCTATCAGGGCGCGTTTCTCAGTGAAGTCGTCAGAGGTGGTATCGTTGCCCTCGGTGTCGGACAGATGGATGCCGCAAGGGCACTTGGTCACAGCTATCTGGGTGCCATGCGCTTCATCATCCTGCCGCAGGCACTTTACAATATGATCCCCAGCATGATTTCGACCTTCGTCGCTACGATCAAGGACACCACGCTCGGTTATGTCATCAATGTGCCGGACCTGACCTTTGCGGCAAGCCAGGTCAACAACCAGCTTCTGACGCAGCCTTTCCAGGTCTTCCTCATTCTGGCCATCGTCTATTACGCCATCTGCTGGAGCCTGACCTATCTCGCCAACACAGTCGAGCGCCGCATTGCAAAGCGTCGCGCAGGCGTGGTCGCTCGCCCGCAGCAGGCAGCCTTGGCGCAGGCAAAAATCTTAACGGAGCAGCCATGACAGTATCTTCGACAGAACAGACAATCCGTATTTCGAATGTCTGCAAGAGCTATGGCGACTATCAGGTTTTGAAGAATGTGGACGCGGAAGTCGCGCGCGGAGAGGTGGTCGTCATTTGCGGGCCCTCCGGCTCGGGCAAATCCACGCTCATCCGCACTGTCAACCGGCTTGAGGCGATTAACAGCGGGTCCATCACTCTTGACGGTCAGGACATTCACGCAGCGACGAAGACGAGGGAACTCAACCTTCTGCGCAGCCGCGTCGGTTTCGTTTTTCAGAGTTTCAATCTGTTCCCGCATCTATCGGTTTTAGAGAACGTTACGATCTCGCCAATCCGTGTCAAAGGCGTTTCACCGGCGGCGGCGCAGGAAAAGGCAACAAAGCTGCTCGACCGGGTGGGGCTGTCTGACAAGGCGGGCGCCTATCCGGGTCAGTTGTCTGGTGGTCAGCAGCAGCGAGTCGCGATTGCACGCGCGCTTGCCATGGAGCCACCCGTCATGCTGTTCGATGAGCCGACGAGCGCACTCGACCCCGAAATGGTCGGCGAAGTGCTGGCCGTGATGAAGGGGCTGGCCTCAGAAGGCATGACCATGCTGTGCGTCACACATGAAATGG
Source organism: Hyphomicrobiales bacterium (assembly GCA_900473205.1). Classification (GTDB taxonomy): domain Bacteria; phylum Pseudomonadota; class Alphaproteobacteria; order Rhizobiales; family Rhizobiaceae; genus Agrobacterium. Next base: position 93,777 of record UCLB01000009.1, on the reverse strand, counting down.
GATTCGCCCGTGAAGTTGCCGATCGCATCTGGTTCATCGACGCCGGTGAAATTCTTGAAAAAGCGACGCCAGAAGAGTTTTTCAAAACCCCCCGCCATCCGCGCGCGCAGCGGTTCCTGTCCGATCTGCGCCACTGATACCAAGCAAAATCATAAGAGGAGAACAAGAAATGAACTGGAAATCCCTGACACTGACGGCGATCCTTGCCTCTACAGCGCTTGCCTCGCCAGCGGCTGCCGATCAGTTGGACACGATCATGAACAACAAGGTGCTGCGTTGCGCGACCTTCGCGGACGTCGTCCCCTTTGCCGCACCAGATCCGAAAACCCGCGAAATGGCTGGCTTCGACGTCGATCTGTGCAACGCCATCGCCAAGGAACTGGGCGTGAAGGCCGAAGTCAAGCCGGTTTCGGTCGAAGCCCGCGTGCCTGAAGTCAAGCTCGGCCGCGTCGATATCACCGTTGCCAATCTCGCCTATACGCAGAGCCGCGCCGAGCAGATCCAGTTCAGCGATCCCTATTATCTCGCCAAGGAAATGCTGATCGTTCCTATGGACGATGCTGGCAAGAAGAAGGCCGATTATGAAGGCCAGCGTGTTGCCTCCACCAAGGGTTCGACCTCTGAAATGTCGATCAAGCTCAACAAGTCCGACCCGCTGACATTCCAGGATACGGCGTCCGCCTATCTCGCCGTTCAGCAGGGCAAGGCGCGTGGTATGGTCGCCAACACGATGACGACGACGAAGTTCGTCAACGAATCCAAGACCAAGGGTAAACCAATGCGGATGATCGAGGAGCCGATGCTGTATCAGCCAATCGGCATCGGCATGGCAAAGGATAATCCTAAGCTGACGGCAAAGATCAACGAAGTCCTTCGCAAGCTGGATTCCGACGGCGAGATCAACAAGATTTGGGACAAGTGGCTCGGACCGAACACCGAGTACAAGATGTCCCGTACCGACAAAGTCGTTCCGCTGTCCGAGCTGAAGTTCGACCCGATTCCCTGATGCTGCCGGGCAAAGCCACGGCCACAATCTGAACCACAGCACTTAAACTCAATAAAAGCGGCGGGACGCTCCCGCCGCCGTCCTTACCATGGGAGGTTTTTATGATCCACATTAAAGATATCGCAGAACGGCCGAGCAAGGCAGAGATCGACGCGCTTTCGAAGTTTTCACCAGCCACCATTCACGAGGCACAGGGCCGTAAAGGTGCACTTTCCTCCCGTCTTAAGCCGGTTGATTACCGGATGAAACTGTGTGGCCCTGCATTCACGGTCAAGTGCGCGCCGCGCGACAACATTATGCTGCAACTGGCGATCAACTACGCCAAGCCCGGTGACATCATCGTCGTTTCCGCCGGTGAGTACGAGGAAGCTGGCTCCTTCGGTGACGTGCTGGCCAATGCTTGCCTCGCCAAGGGCATCGGCGGTCTGGTCACGGACACAGGCGTACGTGACACGCTACAGTTGAGAGACCTCGGTTTCCCTGTGTTTTCGCTCAGCGTCTGCATCAAGGGTACGGTCAAGGAAACGATCGCGGCGGTCAACGACAGCATCATCGTTGGTGGTGAGATCATTAATCCCGGTGACATCATCGTCGGGGACGCAGATGGGCTCGTGGTCGTGCGTCGGGAAGATGCGCAAGAGTCGGCTAGACTTTCTCAAATCCGTGAAGACGCCGAAGCAGGTTATATCGACGCCTACAAGCAGGGCAAATCGGTTATCGAAGTTAGCAATCTGGAGCCTGTTTTGAAGGCAAAAGGTCTCGTTATCGATATCTGATCTTCAAGAACTGCATGAAATGCATGAGGCGTTTCGTGCTCTCCCACCCGAACGGCGTAACGCTCTTTACGCCGTTTTGCTCATGCAGTCCGTTGTTGAGGGAACGAGGTTCCGATGACTTTTCCACTTTTTGACCTTTCCGGTTCACGTGTCCTGATCACGGGTTCTTCGCAGGGGATCGGGCTGGCGCTCGCCAAAGGAATGATCGACCACGGCGCGTCGGTGGTTCTGAATGGTCGCGACACGGTCAAACTCGCCGAAGCAGCGGCAGCTCTGAAAACGGAAACAGGCGTTTCTGTCGAAACCGCAGATTTCGACGTGACCGATGAGGAAGCCGTTAACCGCGGTGTCGCATCCATCGAGCAAGATGCGGGCCCTATCGACATTCTCATCAACAACGCCGGCATGCAGTTTCGTACCGCACTTGAAGATTTTCCAGCGGATCGCTGGGACCAACTGCTGAAAACCAATATTTCGAGCGTCTTTTACGTTGGCAAGGCAGTTGCGAGGCATATGATTAAGCGCGGGCGCGGCAAGATCATCAATGTTGCATCCGTGCAAAGCGAACTCGCCCGTCCGGGTATCGCACCCTACACCGCGACCAAGGGTGCGGTGAAGAACCTGACGAGGGGCATGTGCACCGACTGGGCAAAACACGGCCTTCAAGTGAATGCGATCGCTCCTGGTTATTTCAAAACGCCGCTCAATCAGGCGCTCGTTGATAGCGAAGAGTTTTCATCCTGGCTTGAGAAGCGCACGCCCGCTGCCCGATGGGGCAATGTCGATGAACTTGTCGGCGCTGCTGTCTTCCTGTCCGGTAAAGCTTCCTCTTTCGTGAACGGTCATACGCTCTATGTCGACGGTGGCATTACAGTTTCCCTCTAAGCTGAATGGAGCTCGGGGACCCATTGTGGTGATGGGTGTCTCGGGATGCGGCAAGTCGTCCGTTGGCCAGCAGTTGGCCTCCATTCTCGGCTATCGTTTCATTGAAGGCGATAGCCGTCATCCAACCGAAAATGTGGAAAAGATGCGCAACGGCATCGCGTTGGTCGATGCAGATCGGTGGCATTGGCTTGAAGCGCTTGGTGCCGAACTGAGCCAAGAAGGAAACACGGTAATATCCTGCTCGTCTCTCAAGCGATCCTATCGTGATCTCTTGCGGGCAAAAGCAGGGCGGTCGCTGATATTCGTTTTCTTGAATGGCTCGCGTTCTACGCTGGTCTCAAGGATGGCGGCGAGGGACGGTCACTATATGCCGCTGTCTTTGCTTGAAAGCCAGTTGGCAACGCTGGAAATTCCTGTCGGCGAGCCGGATGTCGTCACTGTCGAGATCGATCAGCCTGTCGAGCGAATTGTTTCAGAGGCGATCAGTCGCATCGCTGCGATCGGTTTTGCGGCAGCAACAGAAAATTAATAAGATTGTCATGGAGGAAACGGTGATGAAACCGGAAATTCTGCTCGTCGGTCCGTACCCAGAATGGGACCTTGTCGAACTGGAAGCGCAATACGACGTTCGCAAGCTTTATGAGGCCGCTGAAAAGCATGTATTTCTTGAAATGCATGGCCCTCAAATTCGTGCAATCGCGACTCGCGGCGAACTCGGCGCGTCCGCTGAACTGATCAATAAGCTTCCAAAGCTCGAAATCGTCTCTGTTTATGGGGTCGGTTATGACGCGGTCGATCTTCAGGCTTGCCGTGAACGCGGCATCCGTGTGACGAACACACCGGATGTGCTGACCAACGACGTAGCCGATCTCGGTATCGGCATGATGCTCGCCCAGTCGCGCGGCATTATTGGCGCAGAAATATGGGTGAAGGATGGGAGCTGGCGAGAGAAGGGCCTCTACCCGCTAAAACGCAGGGTATGGGGGCGAAAAGCCGGCGTACTTGGTCTCGGTCGCATCGGTTTCGAAGTCGCCAAGCGCCTCAAGGGTTTCGATATGGATATCGCCTACAGCGATGTCGATGCCAAGCCATATGCGGATGGCATGACGTTCATCGCCGATCCCATCGAGCTTGCGCGGCACGCGGATTTCCTGTTTGTCACACTCGCCGCGTCGGCTGCCACGAAACATCTCGTCTCCAAAGACGTCATCGAGGCTTTGGGACCCGAGGGCATGCTGATCAACATCTCGCGTGCATCCAACATCGATGAGGAAGCATTGCTGACTGCATTGGAAACCGGTGCGGTGGGCTCGGCGGCACTCGATGTGTTCGAGGGTGAGCCGAAACTCAATCCGCGTTTTCTGGAACTTCACAACGTGCTTGTGCAGCCCCATCACGCCTCCGGCACGATCGAGACCCGCAAAGCCATGGGCAAGCTTGTGCGAGACAATCTCGCCGCCCATTTCGAGGGCGTGGCCCTGCCAACCCCTGTACTGTAAGGATAGCTCCATGAAAGCCGTCGTCATTCATTCAGCCAAAGACCTGCGGATCGAAGAGCGGGAAACCGAAAGCCTCGCTGCAGGGCAGGTCGAGGTCGCGATCGAAGCCGGTGGCATCTGCGGCTCCGATCTGCATTACTACAATCACGGCGGTTTCGGCACCGTTCGCCTTCGTGAGCCAATGATCTTGGGACATGAGGTTGCTGGAACAATCCGGGCACTGGGCGCAGGCGTTTCAAACCTCGCTGTCGGTGACCGGGTCGCGGTATCGCCCAGCCGCCCCTGCAATGCCTGTGAATATTGCCTGAAGGGTCAGCAGAATCATTGCTTGAACATGCGCTTTTATGGATCGGCCATGCCGATGCCGCACATTCAGGGCGCGTTCCGTGAAAGGCTGGTGGCTGAGGTCTGGCAATGCCACAAGGTGGCGGATGGCGTATCTATCAATGAAGCCGCCATGGCCGAGCCATTCGCGGTGACACTTCATGCGGTCAATCGGGTCGGCAGTCTCGCTGACAAGCGGGTTCTAGTGACGGGATGCGGTCCGATCGGTGCGCTCGCCATCATCGCCGCACGTGCCCATGGCGCTCGGGAAATCGTGGCGACGGATGTCATGGATGCAGTCTTGAAGAAGGCATTGGAGGTCGGGGCAGATCGAGTGATCAATGTCGCGGAGAACCCAGAAGATCTTTCTGCCTATTCAGCGAATAAAGGATATTTCGATGTCCAGTTCGAGGCATCCGGAAACGAGCGTGCAGTACGGTCGGGGCTAGAGGTTTTGCGACCGCGATCGACCGTTGTCCAACTGGGTCTCGGAGGCGACGTGTCTATCCCGCAAAATATGGTTGTCGCTAAAGAGATCGAAATGAAGGGCACATTCCGCTTTCATGAAGAATTCGGTCTGGCCGTTGATCTCATCGGCAAACGTCGCGTCGATCTCAAACCATTGCTCACCGGAACCTTTCCTCTCAATGATGCCGTAACAGCATTCGAAGTTGCAGGTGACAGAAGCCGCTCGATGAAAGTGCAAATTGATTTTTAGTCACGATCATCCAGATCTCCAGCGGGTACTGCTGAGTAGAACGCGCAAAAATAGAGGGCTGTAACGTCAAATTCGAGATTGATAAACAATTTTATCTGCGTGGCCAGCAGTTCGACTCCGCTCAAGAGCTTAAAGCTCGGATTTCAAGATTAACTTTGTGCCGGCTCTGACGCGCCGTGTCCCGACACCCTCGATCCAACCGAGCCCGACCGCCAACACGCTTCAAAAATCCTCATCGGCTATTGCTTTCGGCGGCCGTCCTATTAGAGAGAGCATTAACCTGCATTAAATACTCATGTTTGTGAGTAATCGAACTTTCGGATCAAATTGAAGATGGTACTCCTGCCGCCAGCGGGCGACCAACAGAGATCGTCACTGCCGACCTCGTCCAGATCGTCTTCAACCTTCCCTCGATCGTCATTTCGGATCTCGTAAGTGGGACGCCGATGATCGTACCAAAGGGCCGCCGCTCGATCGGAGCTAAAAAGCAGTGTCCGCCCACGGATGGTGCCAGTGGCTTAATGGCTTAGGATTTATCATATGACAGGTTGACGGTTCGAATTGTTTCGAGGCGTCGGATTCTTCCATTGTAAAACTCAGCATTGTGTCCAGCGTATACACAAATTGTCTTCCTCATCATTCATGACCATCCTTTCGGCGCGTTTCAGCTAAATCAACTCGGATGATTGATTAGCGAGAGTCGGTGCCTGCGTAACTCTCGCCTACCTCGTGCCACTGAGTTCGGACCTCTATTTTCAATCAGCCGGCAAATGAATTTCAAATGGTCAAATCTTGACTTTCAATTAGTCAATAATGTATTTTCAAACGGTCATTGAGAGGAATAAGGCCGTGATGCTCTATCCGAGACTCGTCGAGCAACGTGTTGCCGATGCCATGTTAGACACAAGGGTGATTATGATCGTCGGTCCCCGACAATCAGGAAAAACGACACTGGCAAAGAAGATAGCCAAAGAGGCCATGGAGTATTACACTCTAGACAATGCGACCACCCTGGATGCAGCGCGACAGGATCCGGTTGGCTTCGTAAGGCGTATAGATCGCGCCGTCATCGATGAAATTCAACGCGCCCCCGAGCTGTTGCTCGCAATCAAAGAAAGTGTGGATATCGACCAGCGCCCGGGACGTTTCCTCCTGACCGGTTCAGCTAATATTATGACGCTGCCACGCGTGGCGGACTCGCTCGCAGGACGCATGGAGGTCGTTCGATTGCTGCCGCTTGCGCAGAGCGAGATCAGAACCTCGGGCAGCAGCTTCCTGAGCGACGCCTTTCAAAATGAACCAAAGGTCGGAGAACCCGTCATCGGTGACGACTTGATGGCTGCGGTCCTTGCCGGTGGATATCCTGAGGCATTGAGCCGCAAAACGTTGAGTCGCAAACACGACTGGTATGCGGATTACATCCAAGCGATCGTTCAACGCGACGTTCGTGAAGTTGCCCAAATCGAGCAGATTGCGCAAATGCCACGCTTGCTGCGAATTTTAGCTGAGCATTCGGGACAACTCGTGAACTACTCCGGAATTGGCGCCCCCATCGGGATGAACCACGTCACAACCCAGAAATACGTCGGTATATTCGAGAGCCTGTTCCTGGCCCGAACCGTTCAACCTTGGTTTTCCAACAAACTAAAGCGCTTAACTAAAACGCCAAAAATACATTTCCTGGATTCTGGTCTGCTTGCATCTCTTCGTGACCTGTCTCTCGAGAGAATGCGGGACGACAGAGGGCAGTTCGGGGCGTTGCTTGAGACTTTCGTTTTTGGGGAGATACTCAAACTCGCCAGTGTCGCACATACACGATTTGAGTTTTCGCATTTTCGTGACAAGCAGCAGAATGAAGTCGATATCGTCGTTGAAGACAGGCGAGGGCGGATTGTCGGTATCGAGATAAAAGCCGCAGCATCCGTCACAAATTCCGATTTCTCTGGCTTACGAATTTTGGCCGAAGAATGCGGAGAGCGCTTCGTATCAGGCATGGTCCTTTACGACCACCACAAGGTAATTCCATTTGGGGAACGTTTATCGGCGGTTCCAATTTCGGCGTTGTGGCATTAGTGCGTGGGAATTCTTTCTAGGCTCCAGACGCGCGAGCGGTTTTGGAAGTCCGACGGAAAAATGGGACTCAGGTTCGATTCCCTTCAAGGCGGTCATCAGGAAAAATTCTCCAGCACGGCCAGGAACGTATGTCGATCTCCCTGACCCTCGGTCAGCCGGACCCGACCTTCTATGTCTGCGAGGTGGTGGTCCATCAACTGCTGCGCCTTCGCTAAATCCTTCGCTTTCAGGGCCGTGACGATCAGGCGGTGATGATCTGCGCCACAATCATCCTTACGCTCCTCTTCGTAGAGCGACATGACGAGAGAGAGGCGGGCGACGATTTTGGAGAGCATCTCCGTCATGACGGCGTTGCCACCGAGGTCTGCCAGAACGACATGGAACTTGCCGGATAGGACCGTCTTCGACTTTTCGTCGCCATGGTGATGGATGTGCTCTTCTTCGTCGGTCAGTTTTTCCAGCGCATCCAGTTCATCAATGGTCGCGCGGTCCATGACGAGTTCGAGGATGACGTGTTCAAGCTTACGCCGTGCCTCGAACAGGGCTTTGGCTTCCTCGATGCCTGGCTCAGCCACGAAGGTGCCACGGTTCTTCTTGCGCTCAAGAAGATGATCGCTTTCCAGCACGCCAAGCGCGCCGCGCACGACGGTGCGGCTGACGCCAAAATGGTCGGCGATTGCGTCCTCAAGAATTTTGACGCCCGGCTTGAGCGCGCCCTCACCAATGGCCGCGGCGAGTGTGTTGCGGATGCGCTCGGTCACGTCGTCATTGGCGGTTTCGGCCGTATCCACCGCGCTGCTGGCCTTGGGTGCGTTCTTGGCGCTTAGACGTCGCCTTGTGGTCTTCATTGTCGTCTCCAGATCGGATCAAGCGATATGATTATTTTCATGGGAATATTCCTGCGTATATGCGCTTGATCCTAAAAATCCAGTTCGTCCCATGGTATTTAAAGTTGGTGACATACGTCTCCGATGAAATCGGGATATTAGGCTGCCTGCTGCTTTCTGGGCGGCGTCGAAAGTGAAATTCCACTGTCTCGGCAAGCCTCTTCAATGTGGCGTGCAGAATTCTGGATGAAGGTCACCGCTTCATTGAAACCATAGGACTGGTGCTCATACGTCGGGTAGCCATACTGGCTGGCCTCATAGGTCTCCCAATCAGGAATGTCTCCAATGGCCACACGTTTCTCGAAGGTATCAACCAATCCGAGATAGGCGTCCAGTTCCTCCGGCGTCAGATCAGGGTGGCCTGCACGCCAGATGGGGTCGTTGATCTCGATGCATTGGCGGGGATTGGCCTTGCGTGGCTTGTCTTCGACAGATGCTGCGACCTCAAGGGAGAGGTTCAGGTCGGGATTGGCTTTGGCGAGAATGGGGATGATCTCAGCGAAATCGACAATGCCGCGACCGACCGGGCGGGTCTGGAAATCGAGGCCGCCCGTGGCGTGGCCGACATAGGCATCCTTGATGTGGGTCTGGCGCACATAGGGCGCGACGCGTTTTGCAGCGAAGACCGGGTGTTCAGCGCGTTGCAGGCCATTGGCCGTGTCGAAGACGATGCCCATACTATCCTCGCCAACCTTTTCGATCAGCCGGAGGATTTCAAAAGAGGTGATCTCGTCGTGGGTTTCCATGTTGAGATGGACGCCGTGCGCGCGTGCTACGGGTGCGAGTTTCTGCAGTACCTTTTCGATGGCTAGCAACTGCTCGTCCCAAGTCACATCGGTGCGGAAGCGGTCATTGGCCAGCCTTCCGCGATATTCCGATTTGAAATTTCCTGGCGACACCCACAGTTCAAGGCAGCCGATGGCCGCACTCGCTTCGATCATGCGGGTGAAACCGAGGATGACATCGCCGCCGCCGATCGCGCGGAACTCCGGGGCCTCGGCGCTGCAATAGGGGTTGATCTTGCCAACGCCCGCTTCGAGATAAAGGCCAAGTTCGTCGGCCTTGGCTCTGATATCAGCGAGTTCGCCCTTGTCCAATGTTTCGCTCATGTCGAGGATCGTGCTGAAGAAGATGCCGCCGAGACCGATTTCCTTGACGTGTTCGAGGCTTTTGAGTGGTCCGCGTTTTTTCGCTTCGGGCAGTTTCTGTCCGTCGATGCCTAATTTCATGATCTGCTCCTTGATGTTTCCAGATCGGATTTGCTGCAATGGCATTTCCGTTTGATTGATGGTTGAGTTGGCGTCGCGTCAGGCACGGCGTGGGGTATCTTTCTGCGCCCCGGCATCCCGGCCTTTCGGTGCGAGGCGTTTCTCCAGAAAATGCTGGCCGATCGATGCGATTGACGTGATGAGGAGGTACCAGAGCGAGGCGACGCACAGCAGCTCGATGACAAGGAAGTTGCGCGCATAGATGGCCTGCGCCTGGGTCAGTAAGTCCTGCATGCCGATGACGGAAACGATGGCGCTAGCCTTCAGCATTCCGATGGCCTGGTTGCCGGTCGGAGGGACAATGAGGCGGACGGCCTGTGGGAGAACCACGGTTCGAAGGGGCTGGAGCGGTCGCAGGCCCAGTGACGAGGCGGCTTCGCGCTGGCCACGATCCACGGCGGTCAATCCGCCACGAATGATCTCGCTCATATTGGCGGCCTCATGCAAGCCGAGCGCCAGAAAGCCTGCAAGGGCAGGAGTGACGAGTTCGTTGATCGATATGGAATAGGCGCCAATGCCCACTTGCGGAATGAACAGTGCGATGTTGAACCAGAAGAAAATCTGGACGATGAGCGGCACGCCACGAAAACACCAGACGAAGGCGACAGCCATCGCTTTCAAAACAATATTCTGGCTTGTGGCCATGACGGCAACGATGCAGCCGAAAGCGATGCCGAAGACCATGGCACCGGCCGTCAGCTGCAACGTCAGAACGACGCCGTCGAGAATAACCGGGTCGACCATAAAACGCGGAATTTCGCCCCATTGGACAGTCTGGTTGCGTGCGATGGTGAGGACGAAGAGAGCCAGCGCGAGGATCGCGCTGGTACCGGATGTGATCTGCTCCCACCGTATCGGCTTGCCGAACGGTGGGGCGATGGCCATGCCGACGGGTTGAGCGAATAGGGCCATGGCTCAATTCACCGGCATGCTGGCGGCGTCGTTGAATTTCACGGTCGTCACGGCCAGTGGGCCAAGGCCCCATTTCTCCATGATGGCCTTGTAGGCACCGGTATCGACCATATGCTGAAGCGAGGCGATTACCGTATCGCGCAGGTCCGGATTGTCCTTCGATACCAGCATGCCGAGATAGCCGACCGCTAGGCGCACATCGGGCAGCGCTTGAAGTCCGAAGCCCTTGCCGGTCTGGTTTTCGGTTGTATAGACGCTCGTGGCATAACCGTTGACGGTTGCGTCAGCGCGGCCGGTGCGTACGGCCTGCAAGACGTCAGGCATTTTCGGGATCGACATGATGTTCATGGGTGTCGCGCATTTTGCCGATGCGGCTTCCACCATGCGTGCCTGGAACGTGCCGACCGGCACGGCAACCTTCTTGCCGCAGAGGTCTTCCATGCTCTTGATGCCGAGCGGATTGCCCTTGATGGTCATGATTGTCGTGGCATCAAACATGTAGTCGATGACATCGACCTGCTTTTCCAGCTCCACATCGTCATTGATGCCGGAAATGGTCATGTCGAAACGCTTGGAGAGGACAGCGGGTACGATTGCCGCACCTGCGCCGACATTTGTCATCTGAACATCGACGCCGAGAATGACGCCGAGTGCTGCGGCGATATCGGCATCGATCCCGATCAGCTTGCCGTCTTCCGACTGAAAGCTGATGGGCGGCGTCAAATCGGTTGCCACCTTGAGCACTTTCTTGTCCTTGATTGCAGGTGGAAGGCGGTCCGCCAGCGCCTTGTCGAACACGACGCCCGGCAGTTTGGCGACAACGGCATCCGGCACCATTTTGATGGTGTTGCCTTCTGCTGCATGTGCGGAGGTGGCCAGCAATACGAAAGCGATACCCGTCAGGCCATTCTTGAGATTTGTCTTGAAGCTGCGCATGCGATCCCCTTTTTGATTTTTATCGGTTTGAATTCACGGGAAGTACGATGCAATCTGCATGCCAGCTTGATGGGTGAATATTCAGCGCATTGTTTTTTATGACTTATTTTTGAGTTCCTGAGTCTCAAGATATTTCGCACAGATATTCGCATAAAAATTCGTAATAATACTGATTAAAAAATCATCCCTCCTAACGGCCTTGATGCCGCAGGTTGACGCTCGACAGCCTAGGTTTCTGCTTTCGCAGCGTATTCCGATAATTTTTCAAATTGCGGCGGCCATGATCTGCCAACTACTTTCGATCAATCAACGGCAAATTTTTCCGTTTAGGGGCTGAAATACTGCTTATTGAATAAGCGGTATCGCTCAGAAATGCACATTTTTTAAATCCGAAAATAAATTCGATTGAATATTATTATGAACATTCGCAAACATAAAAATCAGAAATAATTATTTTTAATCAATATGTTGATGATGGCTTTCCGTTGAAAATCGCAAACTGGCACGCAGCTTGCAAAACCCTTGGCATGACCAACACAGAAACCCAAATCGCTGATCGATTCCATCTTCGCCTCGTAGCAGCGGGCGCAGAAAACTTTGACGGCAGCGGGCAACCCAAAGGGATATCAATGGCAGAGGGCTCGAAGGCAGGCGATGGTAAGCAGCTCAGCGTTCGCGGCCTGACCCATAGCTATGGCGGACAGAATGCGATCAGCGATATCTCGTTCGAGGTCGCTGCAGGTGAGATTGTTGCGCTTCTGGGGCCGAGCGGCTGTGGCAAGTCCACGGTGCTGCGGGCAATTGCCGGTTTGATTCAGCCGAAGAACGGCGTGATCCAGCTTGGTGGCCAAGATCTCGCCAACGTGTCCGCGCGCTCCCGTGGCATCGGCATGGTGTTCCAGAATTACGCGCTGTTTCCGCACCTGACTGTGGCTGAAAACATCGCCTATCCACTGGCCTGCCAGCAGGTACCGCGTGCGAAACGCAAAGAGCGCGTCGAGGAAATGCTCTCGCTCGTGCAGTTGAACGGTTATGGAAACCGCTTGCCACGTGAACTCTCCGGCGGCCAGCAGCAGCGCGTGGCGGTTGCCCGTGCCATTGCCGGACGGCCCTCGCTTCTCTTGCTCGACGAACCCTTCGGCGCTCTCGACCGCGCACTTCGCTTTGATTTGCAGGTCGAACTCCTGCATTTGCAGAAAACCCTCGGCATCACAACGCTGATCGTCACGCATGACCAGGAAGAGGCGCAAAGCCTTGCCGGACGTCTGGTCCTGATGAACAAGGGCAATGTCGAGCAGATCGACACGCCGATGGCCGTTTATGACCGGCCGAAGACGCTTTTCGTCAACACCTTCATCGGCCAGGCCAATCTGCTGCACGGCATGGTTGAGCAGCTGGAGGCGGAGGCGACGACCATTGCGCTCACGAATGGCAGACCACTCGTTCTACCGCGTCGCCTGAACTTTACGGTTGGCTCCAAGGTCACCATCACCTTCCGCCCCGAAGACGTCCGTCTTTCGACGAGCCCAAGCGAATTCGCACTGCCAGCACGGCTGACCGTGTCTGTGCCCCTCGGGCCGACGCTCGTCCATGATCTTCTTCTTGAGGACGGCACGGGCCTGCGCGCTTCGCAGGTGCGTGGACCGGCCACATTCATTCCCGGGCCGGGAGCACAGCTCTTTGCCGAGATTGACACCGCAAGGTGTCACGCCTTTCCGAGCGAACCGGAAGCATCCAGTGAATGAACAACAACAACAGAGGTGAACAGATGCAGGACTTTAACATCACACGACGTCATTTCGGATTGCTTGCCGCTGGTGCGGCAGTAGCCGTCACCGCCCCCTTTGCAGCCCGTGCTGCGGGTGGCACCGCAATCGCCGCGACCTTTCCGGGCAACTGGGAAGACGGCTATCGCACGGTACTAACGCCACTCGTCAAAGAAGCCGGTTTCGATCTGACGGTCGCGCCAGCCATGGCGCAGGACCAGTTGGCCAAGGTCATGGCGAGCCCTGGAAATCCGCCTTACGACACACTGCTGATGTCGCCCGGCCAGATGGCCGTCGCCATCGAGAATGACCTGATCCAGAAGATCGATCCGTCCAAGCTCAAGAACTGGAGCATGCTCGATCCGGCATTCCAGGGCGAATACGGTCCGACCGTCACAGTCGAAGTCAATGGCATCGCCTACAACCCGGATCTGGTTCCGGCTCCGAAGGGTTACCGCGACCTGTTCGAAAACCCTGTCTACAAAGGCCTTGTCTCCTGGACCGGTTTTGCCTCCAACACCGGCGTCATGGCCTATACCGAAATCGCCAAGATATTTGGCAAAGGCCCCACAGACATGGACGCCGTGTTTAAGCTGTTCAAGGACCATCCCGAACACATCAAGGGCGTCGTCGCCAGCACCAATAACCAGATGACGCTGTTCCAGCAGGGTGAAATCGCCGTCTTCATGTGCTCGACCGGCAATGTCGCCCGTCTCAAGTCCATGGGCTTGAAGGCCGAATTCGTCCAGCCGGAAACCGGTTCGCCAGCAGCGCCCGTCAACATCCACCTGACCAAGGGCGCGAAGAACCCCGACGCGGCCTATGCCTATATGGATGCGGCCATCTCCAAGGCAGCGCAGGACAAGCTGAAAATGCCGCCGACCGAGATGTTCCCGACGAACAAGGAAGTCGAACTCACTCCGGGTATCGAGGCCTATGTAAAGCGCGAACAGCTGGCATCGCTGGTCTATCCGGACTGGGCTGCAATCAACAAGAACCGTGCGGAATGGATCCGCCAGTTCGACGCTCTCGTCGCCGGTTGAGGGTTACACAATGAAAGCGAGCGGTTTCCCATACGTTATCCCGATGCTTGCGCTATCGGTGGCGTTCTTTGCGACGCCGCTCGCCGTTCTCGTCGGGTTCAGCTTCATCGGTCCTGATGGCCTGTCTCTTCACAACTATGCACGCTTTCTTGGCGATGCATTCAACTACCGTGTGCTGGTTAACACCGCCAAACTCGGTCTCCAAACCATCGCCAGCACCACCTTGCTCGGCATTCCCATTGCGCTGCTCTATTGGCACAGTGGCAAGACTGCGCGGCAGATCATTATCTTCCTGACGCTTGTTCCCATGCTGACCAGCAATGTGGTGCGAACCTTCGCCTGGATCGTCATCCTTGGACGACAGGGACCGATCAGCGAGGCCTTCGTCGCGCTTGGATTTGCGGAGAGGCCGTTCACGTTGCTCTCCACCGAGTTGGGTCTTGTCATGGCCATGTGTCAGATCGACTTGCCTTTGATCATCCTGCCGCTGATCGCCATCCTGTCGCGAACGCCGGTGCAATTCACCGAGGCCGCGCAGGTTTCGGGTGCCGGGCCATGGCGTATCTTCGTCACGGTTCTCCTGCCGATGATGCTGCCCGGTTTGCTGGCGGGCTGGATACTCGTCTTTGCCAGCACCAGCGCGTCCTTCGTCACCCAGGCCGTCATCGGCGGTGCGCGCAATGTCTATGTGCCGCAGCTGATCTACCGCGAGGTTGGCACACTGTTCGATTGGCCTATGGCCTCGGCCATCGCCGTCGTCCTGCTTCTGTCGACCGGTATTCTTCTCGTCGCCATGACCATGATTTCCCGTCACAGGAGGCTTGTCGGCCATGCATAATCATCGCGAAAACCCGATCACGACGTTCCTCTACAAGGCATTCGTCTTCGGTTTCGGCAGTCTCAGCCTGATCTATCTCGTGGCACCGATCGTCATTGGTATCACCATGTCGTTCACCTCTGGCCAGACGCTCAAATACCCGCCAGAGGGGTTCTCCCTTCGCTGGTATGAAGCGCTGATCGATCCTGTCCGTTCAGGAACCGAACATATTGCAGCTGGCAATTCGCTGAAGATCGCGGGCCTCGCAGTGCTGGGATCGCTGCTGTTTGCCGTGCCTGCTACCATCGGCATGGCGCGGATGAGACGCCGCACGGTCAATGCGCTGGAGCCGTTTCTGCTGGCCCCACTTGTTCTGCCGAGCCTCGTTTATGGTCTGGCGGCACTGATCGTGGCGAATTACGTCGGTTTCCAGCCATCGCTCTGGCTCACCGTTATCGGCCATGTCGTCGTGTTCGGTCCGCTGATGTACCGCGCCGCTTCGGTCGTCGCTCAAGGCATCAACCCATCACTGGCGGAAGCCTCCACCGTGATGGGCGCGACGTGGTACACGACGCTGAGACGCGTGACCCTGCCGCTGCTAGCACCCGGCATTCTTGCAGGGGCCTTTCTGGTGTTCATCCAGTCGCTCGACAACGTCTCCGTCTCACTCTTTCTCGCCGATGCGCAAACGACCGTGCTGCCACTTCGCATGTTCGCGCTGATCGAAGAGTCGCTTGATGTTCGTGTCGCGGCGATGTCGGGCATCCTGATTGGACTGACGCTCATCGTGATGCTGGTGGCGAGGCGCGTGCTGGCACCATCCCGGCAACCTGACCAATAAAAATACTTCTGGAAGGAATACCCAATGAACATACACGCCAATAAGGCAGGCAACTATCGCATCGGATCGCTGCTGGCCGATTTCCAGCCGGATTTCGACTTTGTCGCACCGCTGCCTTTGCCCGTCGAAGAGTTCGAGGACCGTCTCCGGCGCATTCGCCGCCAGGCTGTCGAAGCTGGCCATGATGCGCTGATCATCCACACCGGCGGCGTCGGCTGGTTCCATACCTCGAACGCCTATCTGCGCTACATCTGCGACTGGATGCGCGAGGGCGTGCTGATCATCCCGACGGATTCCGACAAGCCGATGGTGCTCCTGTCCTTCTTCACCCAATCCGTGCTTCTGCCGCCGGGCGGTGAGCCGGTGCTGGTGGAAGACATCTGGCAAATCGGCCCGATAGGTCGCGAATATGCGGACCGTCCGGGCGATAGCGTGATCAAGACCGCTGAAAAATGCGCAGAACTGCTGGCTGGCATGGGCTTGGCGAAGGCGCAGATCGGCCGCATCGGTGATCGCACATCACTCACCTTATGGGCGGCACTCGATGAAATGATGCCGAAGGCCAAGTCCGTCGCTGACAATGCTATTCTCGACCGGATGCAGAAAGTGCGCTCGCCGCGCGAAATCGAAATGTTCCGCGCCGCTGCCCAACTCGTCAGCATCGCCACGCAGGCGGCTTATCATGTCGCCAAACCTGGTATCACCGACCACGAAATCTATGCCGCCTTCACGCAAGCACAGCTTTGCTTCGGTGGTGAGACGGGTGACGGCTACCAGATCGGCATCAACGAGTTCGGCACCCATTGCGGCAAGCCTTATGGCCATGTCGTCCGTACGGGCGATCTCATCAATCTCTACGTCTCCAACATTACCTATCGTGGATACACCGCTCAGACGGCGCGCATGATTGCCGTTGGTGATATCACCAAGCGGCAGGAGGAGGTGCTTTCCGCCTGCACCGAGGGCGTCAAACGCGCCGAAAAGCTGATCCGTCCCGGCGCGCTGATGCGGGATGTCAACAATGCTGCCTTCGAGCCGATGATCGAGCGCGGCATGTTTTCCTCACCGGAAGCCCGCACCATGCCGTACAATTGGGCGCCGATGGATGATGGCAGCGCTCGTCTGATCCCGCGCCAATATGTGAAGAACATCGACTGGGAAGCGCAGGGCCGTACCCTGATGCATGTTTACCCGGCAACCCATGGGCCGCATAACCCCAATCTCGGCCACTCGGTCGGCATGGCCGGCGGCCAGAACAGCTTCAACATCTCCTCCCACAACTATGACCGAATGGAGGAGGGCATGGTGTTCGTGCTGCACACGCAATGGCTTGAGCCGTTGTCGGCAGGCTGCAATGTCGGCGATATGTATGTCGTCACCAAAGATGGGTTCGAAAACCTCTCCCGCCACACTCCGCTTGAAACCCACCGCATCGCTGCCGAGGCCTGATATGACCGAACACACCCATTTCGATTTCGCAAAACTCAGCGAACGCGAACGCTACAAAATCCTCATCGGAACCGTCATTCCGCGTCCGATTGCACTGGTGACGACAGTGAACAAGGACGGGCAGCCAAACGCCGGTCCCTTTAGTTTCTTCAATGTCCTGACCCACGACCCGGCCATCGTCGCCATCGGCGTCGAGAACTATTCAGATATGCGCTTTAAGGATACTGCCCGCAATATCAGAGAGACCGGTGAGTTCACCGTCCACATCTGCGACAACGCACTGGTCGAGCAGATGGAAGTCTGCGCCATCAAGTTTGGCCCCGAAGTTGACGAGATGGAGGAGGCGGGCCTTGCCACGGCACCCGGCCAGATGGTGAAAAGCCCCCGTATCCTCGCCGCCCCCGCTGCCCTGGAATGTCGCCGGCACACGACGCTTCAGGTCGGCCCGGCCCGCGAAATCATCCTCGGAGAAGTCGTCGGCGTATTCGTCCGCAGCGATGCGGTGAATGCGTCCAATCTGCACATTGACCAGCAGCTCATGGATGCCGTCGGCCGTATGGGTGGGCACACTTATACCCGCACCCGTGATCAGTTCGATATCAAGACGCTGACACCACAGGAATGGGAAAGCCGGAAGGCAGATGAGAAGGTGGCGGCGGAATGAAGTCACCTAATCTTTAAAATCAGAGACGTATCTGATTTGTAGGAGCTAAGATTTGTCTGGTTACGGTTCGAATCCTGTCAAGAGTAGCCTTGTGCATGCCTGTTTCGAATCCATAGCTCGCAGTGCAATCAGCGGCAAAGCAGTTCTCGCTGGATCAGTGGATCTAATCACGGAAACGCTGGCGATGTTTGCGGCATCGCCAGCAACTTGTCTTCAAGCCGCCTCCCAAACCTGGTTTAGTATTTTTGCCGCCAGCGCTGCTTTGTCTTGCGGCAAGAAACGACCATAATGTTGTTGAACCATTTCCGGCGTATCCTGAATGGCGTAGCTCGCCTGTTCATATGAGCCGGTGAGTTTCAGAATGTGAGTTGCCAACACATCCCGAACATTGTGGGGGCCGTGTGGCAGCAGCCCACTGATCGCTCCGCGACCAGTGTACGGGTTATAGATGCCGTAGCGTTGGATGATGAGACGCCAAGCTTCATAGAATGTGGTCTGATTATAGGCCGCGTCAGCGCTCGATAGCTTGACGGTCTTGACGAAGAACGTACCTGGATCGGTAGCGTGACCGAGTAGAATCTTTCGGTGACGTTCGATGTAGGCGTTGATGTAGTGGTAGAGGTCAAGCAGATCAGGCAGGATCAGCCTGAATGGCTTCGATCCGAAGAAAGACGAGTTGGCATTCTTGAATGCGACCGATGGGATCAATACCTCCCAGCCATTCTCTCTGTCGTTCCACCGAATTTCTCCACGGCGCATTTCTTCAAGACGCCTTTCAGAGGTCGGGAAATGGCCGCGTGGGCAAAACAGAAGTTGCCGCAGGTTCTTCTGTCGCAGGCCAAGATGAAGCCCTAGCCGTAGCATGAGAAACGAGCGTACGGATTCTGCAGCAGCCCTTGGATAGCGGTCTTTGTCGGGCATACGGAGAAGAATTTCGTCTGTGATCTTGCGATATTCGGCAAGAGGGCTCGGTGCCTCCAGCACGCACATGATCGGCTCGAACGGGTCTCGGTGAACGCGCATCACCCGCTGGATTTCCCTGATGCGGTTTCTTGCATGGGAATGAAACGCATCGCAGCAAGCGTGCCAATCACGCCGGGCGAAAGCAATCTCTTCTTTCGTAACCAGGCCACTTACCGGCACCACGCGCTCGATGAGTTCGGGATGCTGCCTGATCCAACCGGTCTCCTCCCGAGTGAGCGATAATGAGATGCTGAGCATGTCCGCTTCCCAGGCCGTGTAGAAGCCGCGTCGTCGCTCACGCCACTGTAGATACCAATCCCAGACACCCGGAAAAACCAGGAGGCCGAAGGTCAATGCGCTTAGCGGCACGCCTCTGCCAGCGACTTCGCCCTCAGGTGACGCAGCAAGAGCACCAAACATCAACCCAAGGTGTTCGAGCTTCTGAGATGCCGTCTCCTCGCCCCATACTCCATTTCGTTTGAAGCCGACTGCAGTCAGGGTCGCGGTCTTGAACGACATGAGATTGGCCATTTCGAGCGCGAGTTGAGCAGGTGCGTCGATTACCCCGGAAAGCATATCGGGGTCTTCCAGCTCGTCTTTACATTCATCGACCACCTTACGGGGTGACGTCATCGGTCTGTGAGAACCGCCGTAGGTTACGCCAGGAAAGCGGATGGCATAACGTTGTTTCGTCGCCAGCGCCTGATAACGACGATAGTCCGTCGCACCGCCTTACCCATTCAAGGATTTCCGCACGCTTTTCCTCCGGCAATAAGTTGAAATCATCTGGCAGATGCCATGCGAGACGTCGACGCTCTGCGGGCGAGATGTCGTCACCAACGTCATATCCGACCCCGGCACGAGACTGATGCGGAAGCTTGTCCTTGAAATAACCGATTGGCAATCGGTACCGCCGCTCTATTCGATTGAGGATTTCCAAGTTCGCCACGCTCTGTGGCACTTTCGTTCCTTTCAGCCAGCTCAGCAAGGTTGTTGCTTCAAGCGCATCACCGTCCCGGAATATGGCGCGATGCAAATGGTAATAGTCTCGCCGAAACGGTCGATATGGAATTGGAGAGCAGCCTGAAAAGATACCGGTTCGTCGTAAGTCTCGAAGAGTGGTTCTGGGAACTCTTCGATGGGCTTGGGCTTCGGACCGGTTTTTGATCGATAACTGGTTTTGGCCGCGTCAGGCGTGCTTTTATTCGAAAGGCTTTTTGCGCGGCTGCGTGTCTTTGTTGCTTTGCCTGTGGCCGAGGGTCTTTTATGACTTCGCCCGGTTTCAGCGAACCACCGTGAGATGGCATCGAAACCGTACTGGCCGACCCTCCTGAGTTCTGCTGATATCTGCTCAAGACCGCATGCCAACGAGATTTCTTCCCAATTGACATGCCTGCCGAGCATTGGAGGAGGCGTCCGGTCGTCAATCAGACCGATCATGTATTGTGAAAGCGCGCGAAATTGCTTTGCATCCGTAAGCGGTGCCACCTTCATCTCGCAGAAGCTGGAAATCTTGCGCCGAAAGACGATTGCCGATTGATCTATGCTCATTCAGGTTTCCCTTGCAGATTACAGCCCAGCCCGGGGGCGGCTTGCTAAGGGAATTGGGTTGACGAGATATTAACGCTCAAAAAATGCGCGCATCAATATGTCTGGCGCGCGTAGTTCGTTCAGGGGACTTCCATTCAAGTGAATGTTCGGATGTGTTATCTTCCAAATTGTTGGCAGGAGATACGAAATTATGACGCGAGATATGGTTCTGATCAGAGAGCTTCTGCTCAGGTTGGACGCCATAGAAATTGATGGCACCCGCGGGCTATTGTTAACCGGCAGCAGTCCTGAAGTCGCAATTGAGGGGTACCGGGACGAGGTTATCCATTATCATCTGCACCTGCTGGATGATGCAGGTTTCCTTATGCCGTTGAGGATCAAAAAGCAGCCTTCGATTTCAGTGAGCTTTCGGGGACTGAGTTGGAGCGGCCATGAGTTCCTAGACAGTGTCCGACGCAAAGATGTTTGGGATCATACCAACGCTATTATGAGAAGGGCGGGAGGAGGCACCTTCGAGATCGCGAAGGCAGTTGCTGTCACTTATATTTCCGAGCAACTGTCGTCGCAGTTTGGTATCGCACTTAAAAAGTAGGATTGGCGAAAAGACGAATGCTAGATTTTGTAATTCAATTGCATTAATATTCCATACCAATCTGGAGATAGTTATGGCTGCAAATGCGCTCGTTCAAACTCGTATCGATGCTGACGTTCGTGACCGGGCGTCCCTAGTTCTGGAAGGTATGGGACTTACGGTGTCAGACGCGGTTCGCATATTGCTTACGAGGACCGCCAATGAGGGCATGTTGCCGCTTGAACTTTTTTCAGGCAGCGAGGCTCACGATACCTGGTTTCGCGCCAAGGTGCTTGAGGCGCTCAATGATACAAGACCGGATATTTCAGACGATGAAGTCGAAGCTCATTTCGAAAAGCGTCGGCAGGCTGCGCGCAACAAGGCGGCGGGTGTGACGTCTTGAGACTAACTTGGTCTGCGTTTGCCTTATCGGATCGCGATGCAATTTTTACGTTTATCGAGTTAGAGAACCCGGCCGCCGCCGTTTTGGTTGACGAACGCCTCGTCGTTGCAGTCCGTCGCCTGATCGATTTCCCAGCAAGTGGCCGGCTTGGCAGAATTGCCGGGACGCGCGAGCTTGTAATCAGCGGAACGCCTTACGTAGCGGCATACGCAGTTAGCGGAACTACGATCCGCATCCTACGCGTATTACACGGGGCTCAGGAGTGGCCTGAAGCTTTCTCAATCAGTTAGCCTCGCCTGATAGCTTCCGGATCAAGGTGTTTGCGGTTCAAGTCCTTTCAGGGCGTAAATATCGGGTGAACTTCTTAACGACTAGCATTTTGCTTGAGCTTTCGCTTACGGGCAGATGATGTAACTGCCTCCTCCAACGCCATGTCACGCTGCATCGCCTCGACACGGCGCGTCTTGGCGCTGCCGATGTGGCGGCGCATCATGATTTCGGCGAGATCGGCGTCCCGGTCGGTTATGGCGTCGTAGATACGCTTGTGTTCGACCACTGCACGCTGTCGCAGAACGAGACTATCGTTGCGGCTGCGATAGAGACGCAGAAGCGGATAGAGTTCTTCACAGAGCAGTTTTATCAGCAGGTCGTTCTGGCTCGATTGGGCGATTTGGAAATGAAAGTCTCTATCAACCGTGCCAAGCGCGTTGTGTTGACCGGGTTCCAGCCCGGCAAGCCCGGCCTCGTGGTGCTCGATTGTTTCGCGGAGCTTCACGAAATCTGCTGTTGTCATCTTGATGGCTGCTTCTCGCGCAGCCAGACCTTCCAACATTTCACGCACGGAAAACAGCGAAGACAGTCTCTCCGGTGTCGCTTCTGTCACGCGTGCGCCTTGGTTGGCGGTGCGTGTAATCAGGCGGCGCTCCTGCAGGCGGTGCATTGCTTCGCGAAGGGGGCCACGGCTGACACCGAAACGCTGGGCCAAAGCGGGCTCACTGATTTTCGAACCGAGCGGAATTTCGCCCATAAGAATGGCTTCGGTCAATTGATGGAAAAGCCGTTCTGCGAGCGTCCCTTCTACCTCCACAGTGGGGTCTTGAATGCCCGTGTTCAGACTGTCGATGCGATCCATGCTCAATGCCAATCTCGTTTATCAGTTCGCTTGATACTAGCGCATCGGCTCAAAGACCGGAATGGATTTTCGATGGCTGGTGCGTTGGCTGTATGGGTCAATCAGTCTTCACGTCCTTTTTCCCGCAAGGAGACGGTGAATGGAAGGGCCCGCCAGAACCACATAAATGGTGCGGAAGACGTGGCAGGTGACTACGAAGGCCACTTCGATGTTTGCCGCAAAAGCGATGATGCTCATTTCGGCAAAGCCGCCGGGCGCAAAAGCGAGGAACAGCGCAGCAAAGGGTTGATTGACCAGGATGCTGGTGACCTCTGCTGCCACAAGCGCGAGACCGATCAGGATAGATGTCCAGAAAATGCTCTGCATCAACGCAAGCCGTGCTTCGTGAAACTTGATGCCTGCAAATCTCGCGCCGGTAATGCAGCCGATGACCACCTGCATAGCGGCTACCAACCATCCTGGCGGTGCGATTGCGGTCATCCCTGTTCCGTGAGCCAGAGCACTGAACAGCAGCGGCATGATCATGATGCCACCGAAGGATCTCAGCGGTCGTCCCGCCAGATAACCAAGGCACGCGCACAAGAGCAAAATCAGCCAATCGACTGCGCTGGCGACGGCGTGATGCCCAACGGGTGCTATACTTTTCACCAGATTGACATCGGTCATCAGCGTCAAAAGAAACGGCACGGCAGAGACGACGATGATGATGCGCACGGAATGCACAAGCACCAATTTGCGAATATCCGCCCCGAACTGCGCGCCCAGCAATGTCATTTCACCGAGCCCGCCCGGCATCGAGGCGAAAATGGCAGTGGAACGGTCATAACCGAGAAGCCGAAAGAAATAGAATCCGCAGGTCGTGACCAGCAGAAAGAAGATGACCAGTATCGGCACCAGCATCCACCATCCGGTGATGGTCTGCACGACAACTGGCGTAAACGCGCTTCCTGCCATAACGCCAATTACAGGGCGCGCGCCATCGCGAAAGATGGTGGGCAGAACCCGGCTGCGATCATAGAAGGAAAGAAGAGCCGCGCCGAACATAGCCCCCAGCGTCCAAGGCAGGGGAAGATGGAGCAGGCGGAACAGAAGTCCGCCTGCCACCCCCGCTGCCAGAACCAGCAGGACAGTGAGGGATTTTGCCCTGGGAGGCATCAGTTTGCAGCCAGTCCCAACTCGCTCAGGATTTCCTTGGCGCTGGCTGTCTCTTTCTGGATGAAGGCCTGGTAGTCGGCCTCATTGAGATACATATCCAGCCAGCCGCGATCCTTCAGGATCTGCTTCCAGCGTGGTGTGTCCTTCATTTTCTCCACGAAGGTGGCAAGCGTCTTTGCCTGGTTGTCATCGAGGCTCTTGTGCACCGAGATACCGCGCCAGTTGGCGAACACGACGTCAACACCGAGTTCACGCAGGGTCGGAGCATCCACGCCCGGCAGGCGTTCGGGCGCGGCGACGGCCAGAATTTTCATCTTCCCGGCCTGCACCTGTGTCAGGAAGTCCTGCAAACCACCGCCGACAACGGTTGCCTGACCGTTGAGTGCGGATACCACGACTTCACCCGTATTCGGGTGGGGAATAAAGTTCACCTGCTTTGGCTGAAGACCGGCCTGCTTCGCCAAACGTGCGAAGAAGATGTTTTCAGTCGAGCCCGGCGAACCACCGCCCCAGGCAACACTGCCGGGATTGGCCTTGAACTTGTCCATCAGGTCCTTGAAGGAATTGAGTTCGGAATCGGAGCGGGTGGCGATGACCTCATATTCACCCGCCAGTCGCGCCAGCGGACGAACATCCGCCAATGTTACTGGCGTCTTGTTGGTCAGCGGGAAGAACACCGTACCGGCACCCTGCACGACCACGGCGTTGCCGTTGCCTTCTTTGCTGGTGACGAATTGCGAGATGGCGACAAAGCCGCCACCACCGGGAATGTTGGTGACCTTCACGGATGGTGCCAGCTTTTCATGGCGCACCGTGTCTTCGATGGCGCGAGCCACCTGATCGAGCCCGCTGCCGGGTCCGCCCGGCACCGTCACGTCGAGGGTTCTGATATTTTGCGCTGCGGCGGGTAGTGCCGGTAGGGTAAGCGTGGTGGCAAAAGCTGCCAGTAACAGTCTGCGTGATATCATCGAACGTTTCCTCCCATTTCGATGGTTTCTGAAGTTTTTGGTGTAGAATGTGCGCCGTGGCGCTGAACGAGGCGTGCGGCCTCCTCCCGAAACGTGATTTCATTGGCGATCATGCCGTTGAGATCAACGAGTTCATTGTAATCGTCGAGTTGCATCAGCTCGCCTTCCACCGAAGACAGCGAGCCAGCGGTCGCGAGCGAACGTAGGGTCGCATCGACCGCGTGGGCGGCTGCAAACAGCGAGATCGACGGCATGCTGATGGTCGCCACGCCCTGAGCCTTCAACTCGGCAATATCGGTAAACCGTTGGCGCGCGGCCTGAGAGAGCGTTGCTGCAAACTCGCAGGGGATTTCCTCCATGCAGCGGGCAATTTCCTCCGGCCTGTCTACACCTTGCGGCTTGGCGAGGTCTGCCCCCGCTTCAAGATAAAGCTTGCAGCGCAGGATCGCTTCATCGAGCCCGAGATCCGAGCGAGAGTCCGTGCGTGCAATGATGACGAGATCGGGATCGCGACGGGCGGCGACGGCAGCGCGTATTTTCGCGATCATTTCCTCGACCGAGATGACGTCCTTCCCCGGCAGATATCCGCAGCGGTTGGGAAAGCTCTGGTCGCCAATCATGATGCCGGATACCCCCGCCGTCTCGAAGCTGCGCACCATTTGCGTGACGTTGTGCACATCTCCGAAGCCGGTGTCGGCATCCACGGAGACCGGCACGTTCACCGCCGCGCAGATGCGTCCGTAATGGTCCGCATAGTCGCGCATGTTGGATTGCCCCATATCAGCCCCGCCCAGCATGGTGCCGATGGCGGCAAAGCCACCGCCACCGATCAGCTTGAAGCCTGCGCGTTCCGCAATTCTGGCGGACAGTGCGTCATAGACGCCGGGCATGACGTGCCCTGCGCGTTCACGGATGAGTTTTCGATATTCGGCTCTCAGTGACATTATGATTTCCGTTCGTTCAGGGCGTTTCGGCTGTGCCGGAAGTCGGTGCGTTGGACCGGCGAAGACGCATCAGGGCCGGGACAAAGATGATGGAGGCTGCTAGCGCCAGCATGATTGCCGATGCCGGATGGGTGAGAAACACACTCCAGTCCCCCTGGCTGATGGCCAGTGAGCGGCGCATCTGCTGTTCGATCATAGGCCCGAGAATGAGACCGAGAATGCAGGGCACGATCGGCACATCCAGAACCCGGCAGAAGAAGCCGATGATACCGATGACCCAGAGAAGGAAGATATCGACGGCATTGCCATTGATGCTGTAGGTGCCAAGTGATGCCAGCACGAGGATCCCGCCATACAGCCAAGGCTTGGGGATCGACAGCAGCTTTACCCAGATGCCGACCATAGGCAGGTTGAGGATCAGCAGCAGCACATTGCCGATATAGAGGCTGGCAATCAGACCCCAGACCAGATCGCTGTTGCTTTCGAAGAGCAGCGGGCCGGGACGCAGGCCATATTGCTGGAAGGCGGCAAGTAGGACAGCGGCTGTCGTTGAGGTCGGCAGACCCAGCGCCAGCAGCGGAGACAATGCACCTGCCGCGGACGCATTGTTGGCAGCCTCGGGTCCGGCGACACCTTCAATCGCACCCTTGCCGAATTCTTCCGGGTTGCGGGACAGTTTCTTTTCCAGAGTGTAGGACAGAATGGTCGGCGATTCGCTTCCGCCCGCTGGAATGGCACCGATGGGAAAGCCAATGATGGTGCCGCGCAGCCAAGGCTTCCAGGACCGCGACCAGTCCTCGCGGCTCATCCAGATCGAGCCCTTGAGGGCATGAATCTTGTCGGCAACGCCGCCTTCACGGGCTGCCACGAACAGCGTTTCGCCGACAGCGAACAGGCCGACTGCCACGACCACCGTATCGATGCCGTCCAGAAGCTCGATAATGCCAAAGGTGAAGCGTTCCTGTCCGGTCTGCGGGTCAAGTCCGATGCAGCCAAGGAATAGGCCGAAGCAGAGTGCGGCAATGCCCTTGCCGATGGACCGGCCGATGACGGTCGTCACAGTCGCAAGCGACAGGATCATCAGTGCAAAATAATCAGGTGCGGTCAAAAGCAGTGCGACATTGACGAGAAGTGGTGCCGCAAATGTTAGGCCGATGGTCGCAATCGTTCCGGCAACGAACGAGCCGATGGCCGCCGTTGCCAGCGCTTGCGCCCCGCGACCCTTACGGGCCATGGCGTTACCATCGAGCGCCGTCATCATCGCCCCGGCTTCACCGGGCGTGTTAAGCAGAATGGACGCCGTGGAGCCGCCGTACTGCGCACCATAATAGATGCCCGCAAACATGATGAAGGCCGAAATCGGATCAAGCCCGAGGGTCAAGGGCATCAGAAGTGCCACAGTTGTCGCGGGGCCAATGCCAGGCAGTACACCGATGGCGGTTCCCAGTGTCACGCCGAGCAAAGACCAGCCGATATTGGCAGGGGTGAGGGCAACGGCAAAACCGTTCATGAGATCGAAGAAAGTATCCATTTTAGCCGGACCTACTGGTTGGCAGGAAGGATCGGCGCGAGAATGCCGAGCGGAAGATCGAGGCCGAGCCCCCAATTAAAGGCGAAGAGAATGATGCCGGAGAGAACGAGGCCGAATACGGTATTCAGCAGGAACCTCCGGTCGCCGAAGGCCCAAGCACCAGCCACGAAGACAATCGTTGCCATTGGCACCCAACCAGCCTTTTTGATCAGCAATGCTTCGATCAGCACTGCCGCCGAGATGACGATGACCGGCCAGATGTTGATTTTCTCTTCGCCGTCGTTCGCGTCTGCATCGACGCTAAGGCTTTCGAGACAGATCAGGATGGCGGCGACTATGAAGCCGCCACCTATGATCATCGGAAAAACCGCAGGGCCGACGGCGTCATAGCCAAAGCCACCTTGAATGCCGCGGGCATTGAGAAACACCGCAACGCCTATGACAAATATCGTGATGCCAAATGAGGCCAAAGGCCAGTTTCTGACAGTCATAGCTCCTCCCATGCCGTCATATCAGTTTCACAAAATAAGCCTAATGACTTGCAATATGTCAACATATTTTCTTATTAAATTCGATAATCGCGCTTGAATCCCGTAATTTCGCCAATCGTGTTGACATATTACAGTGGCAATGCAATTTCTATCATCGATGTTTTAGGGAGGATTACACATGCATCTTCGCCCCATGGTCATATCTGGTCGGATGAGTTCTGAGTTGCGGCGTCAGTTGCGCGAGGAGCGCAGGCCGCTCGTCGGTATCTCTGGCGCAACGCCGCACCACGCTCAGTTGACAGAAGCCGCAGGCTTTCGCCTGTTCTTCCAATCCGGCTCCCAGGCCGCCGCTCACATTATGGGCATGCCGGATGCTGGCCTTATGACCTTGACGGAAGCGGTCGATAATATCCGCCGCATCTGCCAGTCGATCAGCATTCCCGTCATTGCCGATTGCGAA
This sequence comes from Hyphomicrobiales bacterium, assembly GCA_900473205.1. Classification (GTDB taxonomy): domain Bacteria; phylum Pseudomonadota; class Alphaproteobacteria; order Rhizobiales; family Rhizobiaceae; genus Agrobacterium. The sequence goes on along the minus strand of UCLB01000009.1, from coordinate 65,744 downwards.
ACGGGCTTTGGCAACGCGGTGAACACCACGCGCGCGGTTCATGAATTCATCACCGCCGGTGTTGCAGGCTTTTTCCTTGAGGATCAGACCTTTCCCAAGCGCTGCGGCTTTACCAAGGGTGTCGAGGTCGTGCCGATCTCGGAGGCCAGTGCCAAATATCGCGCCGCCTGTGCCAAACGAGATGAACTGGATCCGGATGTCGTCGTCATTGCCCGAACGGATTCGAGAGCCGCGGTGGGCGGCAGCGTCGATGAAGTTCTCCGCCGCTGCGAGGCCTATCTAACCTGTGGTGTCGATATGCTGATGGTGATGGCGCTTCAGAGCCGCGAAGAAATGCAGCGCGTGCTGGAAGCCTTCCCGGAGACCGACATTTACATCAATGCAAGCTCCGTCAAACCGGCTCTATCGACAGCCGAATATGAGGCAAGCGGTGCCGCTGTCTACAATATCTCCATCTCCAAAGTTTCCCAACTGATGATGGAAGCCTTTCTCCGCGATTGCCGGGAAAGAAGCGCCGATGCTTTCAACGATTTCATGGAAACACAGAAATCGTCTAAACTTGGCACTTTCTCCTATCTCGACCTCACTGGCTTCCCGACGGTTCTGGAGATCGAAAAGCGCTTCTTGCCGGAAGAAAGCCTCGCCAAATATTCAGAGTCCTTGGGTGAGTATGATCCTAGGGCATAAGTTGTGCGGGCCTAAAACCGGTTGAGCAAGCGTCTCAGGAATTTGCTTGTTGCATCTAAAAGTAAATGCCGAAAAACGAGCGACTTCAATCGGATAGGAAACCGTTATGTCTTCGTGATCAAGGTGCCTACGGTTCTAACCCCTTCAAGAGCTGATGAAAAAAGCCTAAGCGGCTCCACCTCTGTCTGGAGCAGCTTGGATCCGAGTGATCAAGAAGTTTAATATTAAGCCGATCGCGCCAGTGCACTTGTCCACGCCACAGCGTTCAGCCCGAAATGCGAGCGCAGCGTGCTGCCTTCATAGTCATGTCGGAACAGGCCGCGCTGTTGCAGAATTGGAACGACCTCGTCAGCAAAGAGTGCAAGCTGACTGTTGATGATCGGCGGCATCACGTTGAAGCCGTCAGCAGCACCAGTCTTGAACCAGTCTTCGATAATGTCGGCGACCTGCTCCGGCGTACCCGTTGCCACGAAGTGCCCGCGGGCACCCGCGAGCTTGCGAAGCAACTGCCTCAGGGTCAGGTTTTCTTTGACCGTCATATCGATATAGCCGACCACCCGGCTTCTCGAGGCCTCGACGGCATTCGGGTCCGGGAAGTCGTCCGCGGTCAGCGGGCGGTCCAGCGGCAGGCTGCTAAAGTCGTGGCCACCGAAACGTGCCGAGAGACGCGTCAAGCCGACATCCGTGCTGGTTAGATCGTCGAGTTCCTCCCAGACCTGCTCAGCTTCCCTGGTGGTAGACCCGATCGCCGCGCTTATGCCCGGCAGGACAACGATGTCGTCCGGGCTGCGCCCGTAACCGACGGCCCGGCTCTTCACGTCCGTGTAGAATGCCTTGGCGGAATCCTTCGTCATGTGAGCGGTGAAGATGGCTTCGGCCCATCTTGCGGCAAAGCCGCGGCCCGCATCGGATTGTCCGGCCTGGATGTAGACCGGGCGGGACTGAGGGCTTTCCGGAACGTTGAGTGGCCCTTTGGCCCGATAGTGCTGGCCGGCATAGTCCGCCGGCGTCATCCGGTCGCGATCGAGATATCGTCCGCCCTCGCGATCATCGAGGACCGCGTCGGCCGGGAAGCTCTTCCAGAGAGCATCGACCGCCTCCACGAACTCCTCCGCCAGCTTGTAGCGATCGCCGTGATCGACATTCTGCTGGAGCCCGTAGTTCGCCCCTGCCTCAGGAGCCCAGGACGTAACGATGTTCCAGCCTGCGCGGCCGTTGGAGAGATGATCAAGCGTGGCGAACTGGCGCGCCAGCGTATAGGGCAGACTGTAGGTGGTGGAGGCCGTTCCGATGAGGCCGATATTCTGTGTATGTGCTGCAAGCAGGGAGAGAAGTACGATCGGCTCGAGCGATCCCGAGGATGCCAGGCCGCTGCTGTTGCCGGCCGCCAGCGTGTCGGCCAGGAACACTGCATCGAACTTTGCCCTTTCAGCAATCGCCGCCGCCTCAACATAGAGCGCGAGGTCAGTAAGTGCCTTGTGGTTCGACTTCGGGTGCCGCCACGCGCCTTCGTGGTGACCGCGGGACATCAGGAAAAGGTTCAGGTGCAGATTGCGCGACATCGGGTGCCTTTCAAATGCCGTCGGCTTCGACGCCGAGGCTCTTAAGCAATTTCGTTCGGAGAGAGGCGACTTCGGCCTGGTGTTCGTTTCGAGGGTGCGGAAGCGAGATCGCATGATCTTCGGCGATACTTCCATCCTTCAGGACAAGGATCCGGTCGGCCAAGAGGAGGGCTTCGTCCACATCATGGGTGACCAGAATGATTGTCGGTCTCTTGCGCTCCACGAGGCGCATCAGTAGAGCCTGCATCTTCAGGCGCGTGAGGGCATCAAGTGCACCGAAAGGCTCGTCGGCAAGCAGGAGGTCCGGCGTGCGCAGCAGGGATCTTGCCAGCGAAGCACGCTGCTTCTGCCCTCCAGACAGCGTGGAAGGCCATACGTCGGCCTTGTCGGCAAGCCCGACATCCTCGAGCATGGTGGCCGCGGCAGCTTCTGCGTCCGGGCGGCGCAGACCGAGAGTGAGGTTGTCGATAACCGTTTTCCAAGGAAGAAGGCGGGAATCTTGGAAGAGGACCGAAAAGCTCTCCGGCGCGCTGAAATGTCCCCTGGTTTCGGCGTCGTCGTCGAGCCCCGCCAGCGCCCGCAGCAGCGTCGTCTTTCCCGAACCGGATTCGCCGAGCAGGGCGACGAACTGTCCCGTCCGGATATCCAGCGAGATCCGGTCGAGGACAGTCTTGCCCTTGAAGCTGCGGGAAAGGTCGCGAAGTACCACAGCGTGGGTGACATGTGCGTTCATGAGCCGAGAGCCCGTCTGTAGGAAAGCGCCCTGGCTTCGATGAACCGTACGACCGCATCGGAGAGAAGGCCGAGCAGGGCATAGATGATGATGCCGACAACGATGATGTCCGTCTGGCCCCAGTCCCGAGCCCGGTTCATCAGGTAGCCGATGCCCGTCTGGGTGTTGACGAGCTCGAGCACGACCAGGGCCGTCCAGCAGAGGGCGACGGCAAGCCGCAACGAGACGAAGAAGCCGGGCAGGGCGCCGGGCAGCGCGACATGCCGGATGAACTCGGCGCGGGTCAGCCCAAGAGTGCGCGCGAGCTCGACATGGCCGATATCAATGCCGCGCAGCGCCGCATGGGTGTTGATGTAGACCGGAATAAGGACGGCGGTGAAAATCAGGAAGACTTTCATCGCCTCGCCGATGCCAAGCCAGATGATGACCAACGGGATGAGGGCGAGTGTCGGCACCGCCCGCTTGATCTGCACGAGGCCGTCGATGAGTGCTTCGCCGGTTCGCGTCAATCCGGAGAGAAGAGCGAGGATGACGCCGGTGACGACACCCAGGAAAAGCCCGGAATAGGCGCGGGCTGCCGAGGCTGCGAGATGTGGCAGCAGGCTGCCGTCCAGCAGCATGTCGTAGCCCGTCGCGATCGCCGTCGAAGGCGCAGCGAGCGTGCTTGGAGACAGCAGGCCCAGGCGGGAGGCGGCTTCCCAGACGATCAGGACGATGGCAGGGCCAAGCAGCCGTAATCCCGGCGGCAGCTTGGCGGGTACGAGCCGTGTAGAACTCTTGCGGACAGCAAGATCGAAGTGCCGATCCGTCTGCCCTTTCACAATCCTGCCGGATGAAATGTCCGTCATGCGACCTCCGATTTCAGCGAGAATGCTCGATGACCGTATCGAACGTATCGACAAAAGATCCCTTGGCGTCGAACCGCTCCTTGAGCGACCCGGCCTGGTAGAGGATGTCGATCAGTTTCTGATGGTGGGGGATCGCCTCGACCGAGGTCTGGAAGACAAGCGGCGACTGACCGGCCAGGATTGCCGCGGCGTCATCCGGGGAGACGCGCTGGAAGTCGGTATAATAGAACTTCGCCCAGTCCCTGTCGTGTTCGTTGCTCCATTTTCCGGCCTTCACGAAAGCTGCCAGAAACTGCTTGATGGCCTCGACTTTCGCAGGATCGGCGAGCGCTTCGGGGCGGGCATAAAAATAGGACGTGCTCGGTAGCAGCCGCCGCTCTTCAGGATCGAGTACAGGGCTTGCTCCTGCCTGTTTGGTGAGCCGCGTGACGAAGGGTTCCTGCAAAACGGCGACATCGACGGCTCCAGACCGCAGTGCATCGGGAAGATCTGCCACGCGGAGATTGACGAGCGTGACGTCTTCAAGTTTCAGCCCTGCCCTGTTGAGAGCTTCGATGAGGAATACCTGGCGGCCTGATCCTTCGACATAGCTGAGTTTCTTTCCCTTAAGCTCGGACAGCTTCTCGATCTTGAGACCCGGGCGGCTCGTCAGTCGATACTGAGCGACCTCACGCGTGAACGTCCCGACAATCGGCAGGAGCGTTCCCGAGGCGCGCGCCTGGATAGGTGGAGTATCGCCGACATAGGCGATGTCCAGAGCGCCCGCTCTGATAGCCTCGAGGATGGCTGGACCGCCTGCAAAGTTGGGATATTCGACATTAAATCCAAGCGCTTCCTGCTGGCCGCTCGCCTCCAGTAGGTTGCGCACCAACTCCGATTGATCGGCCACGATGAGCTTGGCTGTCGGTTCCGCGGCGCCGGCCACGGGAGCAACCAGGGTAAAGGCGGAAAGAAGTGCGGCGGCAGAGGTGCGCAAGAAAATTCTACGATACAAGGAATTTGCTCCGATTTCAGCCTGCAAGATTGCGCACGACCGGTTATGTTGGAAATTCCTTTCACTTTATCAATACTCGACTAAGTCGATAGGGTTACCTGATGCGAGTTATGGCGGGATCCAGCATTTTCGTTCTCTTCTCGGAGGTATTTGATAGATGAAAATTCTAGAGAGCGTTCTGGGGAGCGCGAGGTTTCGCGATGTAGCCGGAGTTAGGCCCGTCATTGATGACCAGCAGGGCGCCCGTAAACCGGGCGAAGTGCCATCCAATGATAAGCACTACGCTCCCAAGGCCAGAAGACTGCGGGTTGTAAGTTCGTATCTACTCAAGAGCATTGAATGTGAAGTGTTGCCGTAGTCGATCTCGCTGTTCAAGCGGCCACCTTCTGATCGTATCCACCCCCGGGGCACTTTTGTTCAAGCTCGGATGCCATGGAAACCCATCAAGAGGAGAACTTTAGGCAACAGGGAAGTAAGGATTTGTGTTCCGTGTTGGGGTGCCTCTAGTCCAGTGCCTCAAAGCCTGAAGCATGGCTAGTTTAACAAATATCGAGTGTGCCGACACGACAGAGTGCGGATGGTAATCGCCTAAACTTGCGCGCCGCCAGTTGTTATCATTCAAGACGTTCTGCTATGAAATCAATGAATACGCGCACACGAGCAGGCGTATTTGCGCCACCGACAAACACCGCGTGAATCAACTCCACATCGCCAGGATTGAACTCTTCCAGTATTGGCAAGAGCCTGCCGGCAGCGATGTCCTCAGTGACGCTGAAGGCACCGACCCGAGCGATGCCGACGCCAGCGGCAGCAAGCTGGCCAAGCGTCTCGCCATTGTTTGCCTCGATGCTGCCTTTCACCGATAGTGTGATGTCGTGTCCGTCGCAGCGGAAAGGCCAGACCGGCTCAGCGCGGCGAAAGTTGAAGTTGAGGCAATTGTGCCGGTACAGATCATCAGGTGCCGTCGGCATGCCATGGCGTGCAAGATACTGCGGCGCTGCGACGATTATTCGTCGATTTTCGCCTAGCTTTCGTGCGGTCAGCAGACTGTCGGCGAGCGGGCCAAACCGTATCGCAACATCCGCCTGCCCAGCCGCGACATCAACGACCGCGTCGGTCAGTGCGATATCGATGAGGATATGTGGGTAGAGCGCAGCGAATTCATCGAGAAGCGGCACGACGCATAGTCGCCCATGCGACAGCGCGGCGCTGATCCGCAGCCGCCCGCGGGGTGCGCCCTGATCGGCAATTTGCTGCTCGGCGTCGTCGAGATCGGCGAGGATGCGGCGTGCGGTTTGCAGATAGGCCTGGCCTTCAGCTGTCAATATCAGGGCGCGGGTCGAGCGCAGTAACAGCCTGACACCAAGCCTGGCCTCTATCCGATCGATCGACCGTGCAACTGCCGACGGTGTCAGGCCGAGGGCACGTCCGGCAGCAGAAAAACTGCCCTCTCGCATCACCGCTACGAAAATCTCAAGTGCCCTTGCCCTATCACCACCCATGACCACCTTTGCGTCCAAATCAAAAATCCTTCGCGTTCGTAACGGCTACCGGGGCATTCTTCGACTGTTTATCTGTGAACTCATATAACAATCGGAGTGAAGAGACATGGAATATCGGCAACTGGGTTCATCAGGATTGCGCGTACCGGTGCTTAGCTTCGGCACCGGGACTTTCGGCGGCACGGGGCCGCTTTTTGGTGCTTGGGGCCGGAGCGACGAGACAGAAGCGCGGCGGCTAGTCGATATCTGCCTCGAGGCCGGCGTCACCCTATTCGACACCGCTGATGTCTATTCGAACGGCGCGTCAGAGGCGGTGCTGGGCGCGGCGATCAAGGGACGTCGCGACCAGGTGCTGATCTCGACCAAGACAGGTCTGCCGATGGCTGACGGGCCACAGGACTGGGGCGCATCGCGCACCCGGCTGATCCGCGCGGTGGAAAATGCGCTACGGCGGCTCGGAACCGATCATATCGACCTGCTTCAACTCCACGCCTTCGATGCTTCCACACCGACCGAGGAGTTGATGGGCACGCTCGATATGCTCGTTGCCGCTGGCAAGGTTCGGTACACCGGTGTTTCCAATTATCCGGGTTGGCAGCTGATGAAAGCGCAAGCGCTCGCTGACCGCAATGGCTGGCCGCGTCTCGTCGCGCATCAGGTCTATTACTCGCTGATCGGCCGCGCCTACGAGGCGGACCTGATGCCTTTGGCAGCAGATCAGGGCATTGGCGCGCTGGTGTGGAGCCCGCTTGGCTGGGGCCGACTGACGGGGAAAATCGGGCGCGACCGGCCGGTCCCCGAGGGAAGCCGTCTTCATGAGACCGAGCAGTTCGCGCCGCCGGTTGAGGCTGAGTATCTCTACCGCGTGATAGACGCACTGGAGTCAATCGCTGCCGAGACCGAACGAAGCGTGCCGCAGGTTGCGATCAACTGGCTGCTTCGTCGGCCGACCGTCGCTTCTGTCATCATCGGCGCGCGCAACGAAGCGCAGTTGCGTGACAATCTCGGCGCAGTCGGTTGGGCCTTGTCGGCTGACCAGATCGCCGTGCTCGATGCAGCCAGCATGGTGCTGCCACCCTATCCCCATACCCCCTACCGCCAGCAGGAAGGGTTCGCCCGCCTGCATCCAGCGCTGGTTTGAGGAGTAGGTCGATGAAACTCAATTTTGGCCTTTTGGCGCTGTCGGTCGGCGCATTCGGCATTGGCGTGACTGAATTCGCGCCGATGGGGCTGCTCCCCGTCATCGCGGAAGACTTGGGCGTGTCTATACCGACCGCCGGGCTGCTCATCAGCGCCTATGCTCTCGGTGTGGTGATAGGGGCCCCGCTGATGACATTAACGACAGCACGCGTGCCGAGGCGAACGCTCCTGATCGTGCTTGCTGGTATCTTTACGTTGGGCAACCTGCTGGCGGCGATCTCGAACAGTTACGGCATGCTGCTGGGCGCCCGCATCCTCACCTCGTTGAACCACGGTGCATTTTTCGGCGTTGGAGCGATCGTGGCAACCAGCCTCGTTCCAGCGGAGCGGCGCGCTGGGGCGGTGGCGGCGATGTTCATGGGACTGACAATCGCCAATGTCGTCGGCGTACCGCTTGCGACCTGGGCCGGCGATTATTTTGGCTGGCGCGCATCGTTCTGGGGCATCGCAGTGCTGGGTGTGGCGACCATGGCGGCGCTTCGGCTGACATTGCCCGCGCTCCCGGCAAGGCCCGATGGCAATGCAATGGCGGAACTGCGCGTCATGAAGCGCAGGCAGGTCCTTAGCGCGTTGGGTCTAACCGTTGTGGGGGCGAGCGCGATGTTCACCGTCTTTACTTACATCACCCCAATCTTACGCGACGTAACCCAAGCTTCTCTCGGCTTCATTACCGCTATGCTGGTCACCTATGGCGTGGGGTTGACCGTAGGCAACTGGCTGGGCGGGCGTTATGCCGATCGCTCTGTTGATCGCACGCTGATCGTTACCCTGGCGTCACTGACCGTGATCCTCGCTGTGTTTGCGCTGTTGATGCCCTTCAAGGTGCCGACCGCTTTCCTGATATTCCTATGGGGCGTCGCGAGCTTCGCGTTGGTGCCGCCGCTTCAGGTGCGGATTATGAACGCAGCTTCGGATGCACCAAACCTCGCCTCAGCGATGAACATCGGCGCCTTCAACCTGGGCAATGCAATCGGTGCTGTGCTGGGCGGCGGGGTGATTGCGACTGGATTGGGCTATCCTGCCGTTGCGGTGGCGGGAGCGATAGCCGCTGCAATGGGTTTGTTTGCAATGCTTATTACTTTGCGCGGGGACGCGGGAAGCGTTGCTCGCCAGTGTTGTGAAACTTCGGAGGTCGTGGTCGATATTCATCATCCGTAAATGTTTTTCTCTAAACCGACCCGGATTTTCTCACTTTGACCGGGTCTATGTCACTCGTACAAATAAGTACTGGCTTATTCATTGATTTGGCCAATTCCAAACGGCCATTTCGCATAGCAATTAAGCAGGCACAGGTTCTTCCCTCAAGGCGTCTAAGTTGGGAGAAAGTCCGTGAGACGGCACAAAGAAGTCAAGCTATGTCCTAGGTAAAAGAACGTCGGTTGTTTCTCCCATTTTCTCGTTCCGAAGTCTCAGCACAATTCCAGCCACAGGACGCCTGGAAATATGATCATGGTCGAGAAGAGGGCTGCTGCTGCGCAATAGCGTCCAATCTTCGTAATCGCCACTTGGTCCGTCTCTATTCGTCCGGCCAGTACATACATCGCCACCGACACAATGGCCGACGCCACCAGGATTGCGACAAGTATCAGTCTGAGCACCGGAATGCCGGCGAGAAGAGCCGTATCCCAGTTCGCCCTGCATCCCACAGCCTGAACGCCATAGAGCGTGATGAAATAGACGCTCCATAGAATGAATGGTCCGAGAATGAGGATGAGCAGGCGATATCGCATGGCTTACCCTCCCGGCGTCAGCGTTGTGAGGAGAAGCGGATACAGCCACACGATCAGGGCGACGCCAAGACAGTAGCGGTGCCAAACAGAACCAATCCGCAGATCGTTCTGCCGCGCGTCGGAAACATATTCGCCCGTGCGCCACAGGCCAAAACCGGCAAAAACCAGACCAAGCCCAAGGTGTAAGAGAAGGTAGCAGGAGACTGCGAATTCAACGGCGTTGAGGGCTGAAGACGTTGCGATGGCAGAACGCCGGTGTAATTCCACCAGCAGCAGTATTGCTGCCAGGGCATAGGCGATGAGCGATGCGAGAAACATCGGTCGATACAGCCCCTTTTTGATGCGGGACGCTGCGCCCGCACATCCCGCAAAGATCGCTATGGGTATGATCCATGCCGCACCTGCGGTGGAAACAACATCAGTCATTGGCCTCGGACCAAGATTGGAAACCCAAAGGAAAAGGCCGCCGAACAAAAGCGATGCAAACAGCGTGGCATTGGCAACGAGGACAAGACGCATGGCCAGAATGGTGGGGGCATCGCGACTTTCGAAATGCAAGGGAAGACGGCAGTCGTTGGAAGCGTCGAGGAGGCCATGATCCGTCTTGGCATCCGGGTTGCGGGTCCAGAGCAGGAACAGGCCGAGCGTTGCCAGTGCGAAAATCACCGCAACCGGATAGAGCTTCAGCAACAGGGACACAAAGACCCCACCGGTCGTGATTGCCGTGAACAGGGGCAGGTAGGTCGGTCTCGGCAGCAGGATGATTTGATTGGGTTCGCCCAAAATGGCATCGACCCCAAGCGTCTCCATCCAGCCATTGCGTGAAAAGCCCAGATAACCCTTGCCTGCGGCCAGTTCTGCCCCAAGCTTGTCGATCGGCAGATTATCGGCCCGTTCGGAAATTCGGGGGATCGACGCGAAGCTGTAGGATGGGGGTGGTGTAGGCATGGCCCATTCCAGCGTTCCCGCTTTCCAGGGATTGCGCCGGAACGGCTTTCCGAAGATGAAGATCAGCAGCATATCGAGTGCAACGAGCATGAAGCCCATGGCCATGATGAAGCTGCCGAAGGACGAGAGCAGGTTGAGCCACTCCCACGGCGAACCCTCGGGATAGGCAAAGATTCTGCGCGGCATGCCAAGCAGACCGGTCAGATGCATCATGAAGAACGTCAGGTTAAAACCGACGAAGATCATCCAAAAGGCTGCATGCGACAGATGCTGCACGGGCTGGCGACCGCTGATGTGGGGTATCCAGTAATAAAGGCCTGCAAGCATGGGGAAAAGAAAGCCTCCCACCAAGACATAATGCAAATGCGCCACCACGAAATGCGTATCATGCGCCTGTTGGTCGAATGGTACCATGGCCAGCATCACCCCGGTCAGGCCGCCCATAACGAAGACGACGAAGAAGCCGATGATATGCAGCATCGGCACGTTCAGTTGCGGGCGTCCCTGCGCAAGTGTGGCGAGCCAGGCGAAGATCTGGATCGACGTGGGAATGGCAACGAGTGCGCTGGCGGCCGAGAAAAACGACAGGGCAACATGGGGAATGCCGACCGTATACATGTGATGCACCCACAGGCCGAAAGAGAGAAAGGCCATAGCCATCAGCGCCGCAATGATGATTTCGTAGCCGGTCAGCGTCGTTCTGGCCAGCACCGGGATGATGGTGGACAGGGCGCCAGCGGCCGGCAGAAAGATGATATAGACCTCCGGGTGTCCGAACAGCCAGAACAGATGCTGCCACAAAAGCGGATCGCCGCCTCGGTCGGGATCGAAGAATGGCAGGTCGAAGGCGCGTTCCGCTTCCAGAAGGATCGAACCGAGGATGAGAGGCGGAAACCCGACGAGCATCATGCCGCCGACCACAAGCATGTACCATGCAAAGATCGGCATTCGCACAAGTGCCATTCCCGGCGCACGCATGCGAATGATCGTGACCACGATTTCGATGGCGGCACTGATTGCAGAAATCTCCACGAAGGTGATGCTCAGCAACCAGATATCCGCATTGATACCGGGGCTGTATTTGGACGAGGACAGAGGCGTATACATGAACCAACCGCCATCCGGGGCAATGCCCGTGACGAGGGCGAAGATCAGCATCGAGCCGCCGAAGAGATAACACCAGTATCCGTAGGCGGATAATCTGGGAAAGGCCAGATCCCGCGCGCCGAGCATCTTCGGCAGAAGATACATGGACAGACCTTCGAAAAACGGGATGGCAAACAGGAACATCATGATTGTCCCGTGCATGGTGAAGACCTGCGCATATTGCCCGGCGTCCATGAACCCGTTGGAGGCCGTGGCCAGCTGCGTGCGGATCAGCATGCCCAGAAACCCGCCAATTGCGAAAAACACCAGCGCCGTCACCATGAAACGTTTACCGATGACGTTGTGATTGACCGCGGCAAATCGCTTGATGCCCGAACCGGCATTCCAGATCGCATCAAGCTGCCTATGCAAGGCGATTGGAGACAGCTTCTGCGTGGGTATGGATCGGTCCATCACGGGGCTAAATTCCTCAATGCGTTTTCAAAATCGGTTTCGTTGTGGGCCTGGACACGGAAGTTCATGCCCGCATGGCCTGCTCCGCAATATTCCGAACAGACCCCGCCGAATGTGCCTTCGATATCCGCGAGCAAGGTGATCGTGTTGACCTGACCGGGAATGGAATCGATCTTGCCGCCAAGCCGTGGCACCCAGAAACTATGGATGACATCGACGCTGGTCGTATCGATTTTCACTGGCAGACCGACAGGAACGTGCAGAAGGTCGCGGGAGACCACCCGCCTGCCGTCAATCTCATAAGCGAACTCCCAGCTCCACATCCGCGATGTTGCCGAAATCGTGACCGCCGGATCCGGTGTGTTCGCGCCAAACATTCTCTCACCCTGATAGAAGGCATAGCCCAACATGGCGATGAGGATGGGAATGGGCATGATGATGCCGCCCAGCACGATCCAGCGCTTGGGATCGATGGACTTCAAACGCCCCCGCGCCATCAGGACGGTTACCAGCAGGACCATGACAAGCGCGAAGATGATGGCCGAACCTGCCAGCATCGCCCACCAGAGTTTTGCAAAAGCTGCCGTTGATGGTCCGGCAGGATCGAGCGTAGACAACTCCCCCTGACAGCCGGAGAGCATGGCGCTTGCGACTGCTAACAGGATGAGCGACCGGAACCGGATAGCGGATCGCGGTGTTGATAGCCAAACAGGAGACGATGGATGCCAGACACTGACAGGCCGAACCCGGTGATTTCGAAAGTGGAAGAAAAGACCACCAACTCCGCGGTTGCGGTCGCCGGTCATCCCCTCCACGCCATGACGGTTCACTTCCCTATCGCACTGGTGATTGCCACTTTGGCCGCGGATGTCATGTTCTGGTGGAGCGGCGACAGTTTCTGGACAAGAGCTGCCCTCTGGGCATCGGGTGGTGCTTTCTTCAGCGGCATCGGAGCCGGATTGATAGGCACTGCCGAACTGTTGCTCGTCTCGGGCATCCGCGCACGCGTGGCCAGCTGGGCACACGGAATCGCTGCTATGTCGCTGATAGCTGTTGCTGGCGCAAATTGGGGCGGACGCGTCACTGAAAGCATCGTGGTTCTTCCGCACGGGCTGGGTCTCTCGCTTCTGGCATCCGTTCTGACCGGACTGGCAGGGTGGCATGGTGGCAAATTGATCTTCGATCATGGCATCGGCCTCATGGTATCTCCCAAGGACTGATCTGCGAAACGATCCGCTTGAGCGCGCCTGGCTCTGCCCATCCTGATGGCAGAGCGAAGGGTGCCTCCGGTCGCGCCAGAACCAGAAAGAAAATACCGCCCACCACCACACCGCTTGCTATTGTGACAGAGACAAACCGCCAAACCGGATAAACTTCGCCGTCCTTGAAAAGCCGGATGATGACGAGGCCGGTCATGACGTGCATGACGACCATGATGCCGACGAGCGCTAGCTTCATGGAAAACCACGCACTGAACGGGTTTTGCAGAAAAATGAGACCGGTGCCGGTCGCAATCGCGACGAAGGCTGCGGGCGAAAGAACGCGCACGTAAGAGAAACGGACGATCTTCTGAAGCCGGTATAGATCATTGTCCTTCACAATATGCGCGCGTTGCACATAGAGGCCGGGTAAGCTGACGAGCCCGGCTGCCCAGACGGAAATGGCGATGATGTGCAGGAATTTGACGAAGACCATCGTGTTCACTGCTCTACTGGTTGAGGAAAGAGCAGCCGCGTGCGCATGCACCACAGCACGACGATGACGTAGGGCACGAAGCCCAGTGTCCACATCAGCACACCCGCCAGTTGCTGGTCCTCAAGCGGCGTCAGGCCAAAGGTCTGCGTCGTTGCGAAATGTGCTTCGAAAAGCGGCCTCGGCGCGAATGTGAGGATGGCACCGAGAAAGCCCATTTGCACCATGGTGCCAAGTGCAAGGCTGGTGGTGGCCACCACTGACGTGTTGCGCGACAGCAAAGCCTGCCACAGCAGAACAGAGGCGACGATCAGCGCGATCTGCATCAGCCAATATTGCCAGGTGCCGGACAGGGCGAAGGCATAACCAAACGGTAGATGCCAGACCCAGTAGATCGCAGTGTGCGCGACAAAGATGGCTTCCACGGGAATTGTCATAAGCCATTGCTTTGGTTTTGCCGAGAAACAGATCAGGACTACAAAGGGCGCCAACACCGAACCGAGAAGGATATGGTGGGCCAGTCTCACCGAGAAAAGGGCGCTTGTCATGGCGCAGAGCGGCGAGACGAATGCGGCGATCAAAAGAAGGAGGAAAAGGCCTGTCTTCCATGCTTTGGGGCGCGATACAACGTAATGAAACGCCACCGCAATAAAAGCCATACAGGCAATGAGGACAGGATCAAGGTTCCACGAGTAAAGTGCATTTTGGAGCGTTGGAGCTGGGCCGCAATAGGGGTCTAGCGTGCTCGGCAATATGATGTTTCCTGATTGAAAGATGGGTCCCTCAGCGCTGGCTACCTCATCCGCAACGCATGAGCACGTGAACAGTTCCAGAAATTTTCTATCAACCTTTGGTTACAACCCCACGTAGATTTTTAGGGAACTCTTATATGCATTTTCTCATTGGCCAGTAAGTGATACCAGCCAAGGAGGAGACCATGCCGGACGTGACGGGTGTATTCCAACATAGCCGCGGAGCGGAACGGGCCGTTCAATATGTCAGAGATATGGGCATCGACCCCGCAGACATATCCGTATTTTCTTATGATCCCGACGCGACCCCTGCGCCGCATCCCGATCCGACGCAAGGAGCAACGGCGGGTGCCGGTGCGGGCAGTATTCTCGGGGGTATCGGCGGCGCGTTGGCGGGTATGAGCCTCGTGGCCATTCCCGGTGCCGGCCCGCTTGTCGCCTCCGGCTGGCTGGTCGCCACCGTTACCGGTGCCGTTGCGGGTGGCGCGACAGGGGGTGCGGCAGGCGGTGCGCTTGGTGCGCTCATGTCCGACGGCTTTACCGACCCAGAAGCCATCGACCGAGAGTTGAAGGGCGGGGCAACCGTGGTGCGGGTTTCCGTGCCGGATGACAGGTTTCACATCGTCTCGGACACCTTTCAGAAATTCGCAAAAATCTAGCCGCACGTCGTTACGGAACCGCGTTTATGCCGGTTGGAACAACTCGGCATCGACGCGGTTCAACATTGACAGACAAGACAGGGGTGAACCGGTGAAGAAAGTCCATTATGCGCCATACACGATGCCAACAGGCGGTTGGGGATCGATCAAATCCGTGGTCAAGAATGCGGTCACGCAGAAGGCCGTAAGAACGGCCCCCGGCCTGATGACCGATCACAACAAAAAGGGTGGTTACGCCTGTACCAGCTGCGCTTGGGCAAAGCCCGGCAAGCCGCATTTGGCAGAATTTTGCGAAAACGGTGCCAAGGCCACGTTCTGGGATCTGACCGCCAAACGAACGACGCCCGAGTTTTTCTCCAAACACACCGTCACCGAATTGCTTGAGTGGGCCGATTACGATCTGGAGAACGAAGGCCGTCTGACGCATCCCATGCGCTATGATGCGGCAACTGACAAATATCAGGAAGTGACATGGTCCGAAGCGTTTGCAGATATTGGTCTCAAACTGAAAGACTACAACCCTGAGTCTGTCGTCTTCTATGCATCCGGTCGTGCATCCCTTGAGACATCCTATATGTACCAGTTGCTGGCGCGTCTCTACGGCAACAACAATCTCCCCGACAGTTCCAATATGTGCCATGAAACGACATCCGTAGCGCTGCCTCAGAGCATCGGAACGCCGGTCGGTACGATCCTGCTGGAGGATTACGAGCATACGGATTGCATTCTGTCGTTCGGGCAGAATGTTGGCACCAATGCGCCGCGGCTTCTCCATAGCCTGCAGGAAGTGCGGGAACGCGGAGCGCCGGTTATCGTGTTCAACCCCCTGAAAGAGCGCGGTTGGCGGGAATTCGTCAATCCGCAGCGTCCGGGGCAGATGCTGACCAACAAGCCGACCGATATCGCCACACAATATTACCAAGTCAGTGCAGGCGGCGATATTGCTGCCATGGTCGGCATGGCCAAGTGTCTGTTCGACTGGGATGATGAGGCCGTTGCCGATGGTAGGCCGCGTGTGCTGGATGTCGCGTTTATCGAGGAACATACACACGGTCTAGAAGAATTTGAACGCTATGTTCGGGCCATGCCGTGGTCCGATATTCTTGCAACCTCCGGCCTCAGCCACTCCTCCATCGAGGCTGCGGCGAAGACTTATTCAAAAGCTCGAAACGTTATTGCGATCTATGGCATGGGTCTTACGCAACACAGGTACGGCATCAGCAACGTACAGATGCTGATCAATCTGCTGCTCATGCGCGGCAATATCGGCAGACCCGGCGCCGGAATCTGTCCAGTGCGCGGACACTCCAATGTGCAGGGTCAAAGAACGGTCGGCATTTCCGAAAAGACCGAGCTGGTGCCGCTGGACCTTCTGGCAGAGCAATATGGCTTCGAGCCGCCGCGCAAGGATGGGGTCAACACGGTGGAGGCCTGCGAAGGCATCATCGACGGCAGCATCAAAGCTTTCATCGGGCTTGGTGGCAATTTTGTGCGTGCCATTCCCGAGCGGACCTTGATGGAAGAGAAATGGCGCGGGCTTGATCTTTCCGTACAGATCGCAACGAAGCTCAACAGAAGCCATCTGGTCGCCGCCGCAACCACATATCTTCTGCCAACGCTGGTGAGAACGGAAATCGACGAGCAGGCGACCGGCCCGCAGAGCGTCACCATCGAGGATTCCACCACCTGCATTCATGCCTCACGCGGCAAATACAAACCCGCTGCCGAAAGCCTACTGTCAGAACCCAAGATCGTCGCCGAGATCGCAAAGCACGCGCTGACGCCCAATTCCAAGGTTCCATGGGATGAGTGGGTTGGTGATTATAGCCTGGTCAGAGATGCCATAGAGGCGACGTTCCCTGAGCCATTCAAGGACTTCAACAAGCGGCTCGATATTCCCGGCGGCTTCCCCCGCCCCGTGGCGGCCAGACACCGAACATGGGAAACGGACACAGGCAAGGCAAACTTCAAGCTGCCGAAGTCTCTCTGTTCTGGCTTCTCGACGGGAGAAGATCGCAATGTGCTGAGCCTAATCACTCTGCGCTCCAATGATCAGTTCAACACCACCGTTTATGGCTATGACGACCGCCTGCGCGGCATCCACAAATCCCGTATGATCCTGATGATCAATGCGGATGATCGCGTGCGGTTGGGCATTGCGAAAGATGGGCTGGCGAGCATTACGACAGCCGTGGACGATGGGATCGTGCGCATACTATCGGGCATGCAACTCATCGATTACGATCTGCCCCCCGGCAGCTGCGCGGGTTATTTCCCCGAATGCAATTCGCTCATTCCGTTGTGGCAGCACGATGAAGAGAGCAAGACGCCTGCTGCCAAGTCCATTCCAGTCAGGATCACTCCGGCATGAGCGCGTTTCCAAAGCCTGCAGAATTGACCGAAACCATTTTCGCGGCGCTAACCACAAAGGCGGAACAGCCGGTCAAAACCATAGCGGTGATGGGCGTATTGGCAGGATTTTACATCGGCTTGGGTGGCATTGCTTCCACCGTGGCGCTGGCAGGCGCCGATGCCATGCCGTTTGGAGCAGCTCAAATTCTTGCGGGGCTGGTCTTCTCTCTGGGCCTCGCGGCCGTGGTCATCGCTGGTGCTGAGCTGTTTACCGGCAATACGCTGTTTCTTGGCCCGGTAGTGTTCGGCGGGGTCTCCCCCAAAATCGCAATTCGCTCGCTTTTGGTTGCCTATGTCGCGAACGTCGTCGGCTCGCTTGCGCTCGCGTTGATCGTCTTTGCCGCACGCTTCCACGAGGCGGGGGACGGCGCGGTGGGAGTAGCGGCCATCGATCTTGCAACGATAAAGGCCGGAAAAAGCTTTGTCACCGTGTTTGCGAGCGGTGTCATTGCCAATATTCTCGTCTGTCTTGGCGTGTGGTTCGCGTTAGCGGGCAACAGCGTCACCGAAAAACTTGTCGGTCTTATCTTGCCAGTGACGGTCTTTGTTGCGGCAGGTTTTGAACATTCGGTGGCCAATATGTATCTGCTGCCCTACGCTTACCTCATCGAGCAGAGTGAAGTGGGCACAACTTCGATTACCGTCCCGTCAATCATGGCGAACATCTCAGCGGCCACGCTTGGCAACATTGTCGGCGGTGGATCGCTTGGTGTGTTATATGGATATCTTTTCGCTCGTGATATTTCGCAAACCGAATTCTAGGCAGCTACCTGATTGTAGAACGACAAATTTGTTCGTCGCCGGTTCGATTCCGTTCAAGGCGAAGAGGTTTTGAACCCTTTCGTTGATCCGGCGCGTGCGCGGTGCGCCCCATGGACCGGATCGTTCTTACGGCAAGCAAGCTGAGTCGCAGGCCACTCTCTTGCAAGTCGCAGCAGAAAAGGAATTCGGCGAGGAAGACGCGAGCCTATTCAATCAGCAGTTTGTTCAGTTGTCGCACCCAGACGCGCGCCTCATCTCAGGGACGGGAGTCAGCCTTTATTTTGCTACGAATATGAAGCCGGTGATTAACATGTCCGAGGAAATGCATTGCTGCCCCCCAAGAGATCGCCGATTAGTAGGCATCAAATTCGCGCCGTACTGGCGCGAACGACGAGTTGTACCGAGAGGATGGTATGCAAATCCTCGCGTAGCATACCCTGTGTTTCGATAATGTTGATTACCGCCTCTGCCGATTTTCGTCCTATTTCAAAGCGGGGTTGTTCGATAGTTGTGAGCGGCACGGCAAGATGTGTTCCAAGTTCGATACCGTCGAAGCCGACAATTGACAGGTCGCGGGGGATCGATAAGCCTTTTTGCTGAAGCGCTCCCATCAGGCCGATCGCGATATTGTCCGAATAGCAGTAAAGTGCGCTCGGCCTGTCTTCGGCCTTCATGGCAAGCCAGATGTCTGCCGCGTCTCGACCGGCTTGCAGACTTGATCCTCCGACAATCAGCCATTCTTCCTGAACGGGCAATTCATGCGTCGCCATGGCCTTGCGGAAGCCTTCCTCTCGCGTCTTCGCGAGTACAACGCCGACTGGTCCTTTGACATGACCGATCTTGCGGTGACCAAGTGAGACGAGATGGTTCACGGCCATGGCCGAGCCCGCAATATTATCGACACGCACCGAGGGGATCGATTGATCCTCTAGCCACAGGCTGGCCAGCACGATTGGCATCCTGGCGGCTGACACCGGGCTGGCGGCAAGTCCGTCGAGATAGGTGCTGTCCATGAGGATGATGCCATCAGCCAGACTGCTGTCGAGATAATGTCTGACGTCGAAAGCGCTGCCGAGCGCCTTGATCGTCGCGCCGTCTCCGATCAGCAGATTGAAACCGGCGTCAGTCACGGCAGATGAAATACCAGCCAGAACATCGAAATAATAAGAGTTTTGCAAATTCGGTGTCAGCACGACGATGTTGCGCGTTCGCTGACGGCGCAGGTTCTGCGCGCCGACATTGATGCGATAGCCGATCGCGTCCACTGCCGCTTTGATCGTCATGCGGGTCTGTTCCGAAACGAGCTCCGGTTTCATCAGCGCTCGACTGACCGTGGAGGGTGAAACACCCGCTCTCTTGGCAACGTCAATGATCGTCGGGGTCTGGCGCATGGTGAAAATCTCTAACGAAAACACTCGAGTGACGGATTTATCTGATCGCGCTGAAAAATACTATTGCAATCGTTTTCATTTTCATAAATGCTTCATGCAATCGATTGCATTTCCTGTTTTGCATAGTTTCTGGTCTTGATCAGACCCGGCTTTGCTCTTTCAAACGCTATAAAAATAAGGAACAGCGATGTCAGTTTTCAAATCCCTAGTCGTTGCAACGACGATGCTGTGTTCTGTTCCGGCTCTGGCCTGGGCAGAGTCGAAGGCGGAAGTCATCCACTGGTACACGTCAGCTAGCGAGTCACGCGCGGTGAAAGCCTTCGTGGATGCTTTCACCGCTGCGGGCGGTGCCTGGAAGGACACGGCTGTCGCTGGCGGCAGCAACGCCCGTTCCGTGGCATTCAATCGTATTCTTGGCGGAAATCCTCCAACCGCTGCGCAGTTTTCAGCTGGAAAGCAGGCGGATGCGATGATCGATCATGGTTTGCTGCGCGATATCGGCCCCCTCGTCAAAGAAAACGGCTATGACAAAGTCTTGCCGGAAATTTTCGTCAAGGCGGGCAGCCGCGATGGCAAGCTTTACACGCTGCCGACAGCCATGCAGGTGCTGAACAATTTCTTCTATTCCCCGGAAGTGTTGCAGAAATCGGGTGTCGATATAGCCACGCTCGATAGCTGGCCGAAATTCATCGAGGCGCTCGACAAGATAAAGGCAGCCGGTTTTATCGGGCTGGCGCATGGCAATACGCCCCCTTATCTCGGTGTTCTGTTTGCGCAAACGCTTCTCTCATATGGCGGACCGGAGCTTTACACGCGCGTGCTCGGCGACGACTACGCAGCGGCGCTTGCTTCACCTGAGTTCAAGGAGTTCGCCAACACATTCCTGTCGCTGCGCCAATACATTGACGCTGGCGCTGAAAACCGGAGCTGGAGCCTCTCAACACAGCTTGTGATCAAGCAGCAGGCTGGCTTCCAGATCATGGGCGACTACGCCAAGGGCGAGATCAAGGCCGCAGGTCTGGAGCCGGGTGTGGATGTCGGCTGCTTCATGGGGCCGGGTTCGCAGTCCTATGTCATCATCGGGGATATCTTCGTTTTCCCGAAGGTGACGGATCAGGATCAGATCGACGGACAGGCGCTGCTCGTGAAAACTCTGCTGGCACCGGAAACGCAGGTCAAGTTTGCCGAAGCCAAGGGATCATTGCCGCTGGTTGCCAATCCGGATCCGAGCAAGCTTGATAAATGCGCGCAGAAGAACTTCGCACAGCTGATCAAACCTGAAAATCAGGTGCCTTATGCGGACATCCTCTTGGGGCCGGATCGGATGGGTGCATTTCTGGATGCTCTCGTGGAAACCTGGGCGGACAAGAATGCCGATGGCGAAATGCTTGCCGAACGATTGAATGAAGCCTTCGAGCTGGCGCAGTAAAGCCGGGACGATGGTCAAATCTGCGCCCATGTCACCCTTCAGCAGTGCGATGATTGCGCTGCTGCCGTGCTGGTTGGTCGTTCTCATTGCCTATCTGGGAACGATGATCTGGACTGTCCTATTGTCGTTCACATCGTCCCGAAGTTTCCCGACCTATGATTTCGTCGGGATCATGCAGTACGAGCGATTGTTCAAAACATCGCGCTGGTTGGTGTCACTCGAAAATCTCTTCGTTTTCGGTGTCCTTTTCATCGTTGGTTGCCTGATCATCGGCTTCCTGCTCGCCATCCTTCTCGACAGCAATATCAGGGGCGAAGGGTTTTTGAGAACCGTCTTTCTCTACCCTCATGCCATGTCGTTCATCGTCACCGGAGCCGTCTGGCAGTGGATGCTCAATCCTGCAATGGGCATCGAAGCAAGCGTGCGGCTTCTCGGCTTTCCGAATTTCTCGCTTGATCTTCTGGGAGACAGCGCAACGGCAATCTATGTCGTTGTGGCCGCCGGTATCTGGCAGGCGGTTGGCGTGACGACGGTCATCTTGCTGGCAGGTTTGCGAAGCGTGGATGCCGACATATGGAAGGCGACGCGGATCGATGCGGTGCCGACATGGCAGGTCTATCTGCGCATTATCCTGCCGATGCTAAAGCCGATGGTGGCAACTTCCGTTGTGCTGCTGGGCATCTCCGTAGTGCGGTCATACGACCTGATCGTCGCCTTGACCTCAGGTGGGCCGGGCATTTCCACGGAAGTGCCCGCAAAGTTTGCCATGGATCACCTCTTCAATCGCCAGAACATCGGTCTTGCCACAGCTGCGACCGTGGTCATTCTCGGCATTGTTCTGGTGATCGTCGTTCCTGCAACCTTGTACAAGCGGCGCGCCGTCCGGTTAGAGGAAAGGGGCCACTGATGCACTCGCGAATAACAGACAACGCGGCTCGTTCATCGGCAACACATCCCCGCGGACCGATGCCGGGCAGGCTCACCTTAGCTCGAATTTGCCTCTATGCCGGTGCCATCATCAGCGCATTGCTGTTCATTGCGCCGCTGTGGGTGACGCTGGTGACATCCTTCAAGACGATGGCAGAGATACGCTCAGGCGGTGTCTTTTCATGGCCCATGTCACCGACGCTTGAGCCCTGGGTGGAAGCCTGGTCCACGGCCTGCACCGGTCTGGTGTGCGAAGGGGTGAAGGTTGGCTTCGTCAATTCCTTCCTCATAACCGTGCCGTCCGTGGCACTCGCCGTTCTGCTTGGCGCATTGAACGGCTACATCATGACATTCTGGAAGCCAAAAGGTTACACGATTGCCTTCTCGATCCTCGTCCTTGGCGCATTCGTGCCGCTACAAATCTTTATCTACCCCCTCACGCGCCTGCTATCGACTTTTGGCATCTTTGGTAGTCTCGCGGGCATCGTGGCGGTGCATGTGATCTTCGGCATGCCGATCATAACGCTGCTGTTCCGCAGCGCCTATGAGGGTGTGCCGCTGGAACTCTTCAAGGCGGCCCGCATCGACGGCGCAGGTTTCTGGCAGATTTTCGGTTACGTGATCCTGCCACTCTCGGTGCCGATGATCGTCGTGGCGACCATCATCCAGTTCACTGGGGTCTGGAATGACTACCTGCTCGGCCTGATCTTCGGTGGTGGCCAGTTCACGCCCATGACCGTGCAACTCAACAACATCATAAACTCCACCACCGGCGAACGTGCCTACAATGTTGAAATGGCTGCGACCGTGCTGACGGCTCTCGTTCCTCTGGCGATCTATCTTTTCTCCGGCAAGTTTTTCGTGCGCGGCATAACCGCCGGGGCGGTCAAAGGATGATGGCGAACACCATGACAGGTCTGAATAGAATGACAGATATCCAAGCTGGCGTATCCGTGCGCGATCTTTCCATCCGTTATGGCGACCACACCGTCCTCGACAATATGGACATCGACATCAAGGAGGGTGAGTTCGTCGTTCTTCTTGGTCCGTCAGGCTGCGGTAAATCGACGTTGCTGAATGCGATTGCCGGTCTGGGTGCCATTACCGATGGCGAGATATGGATCAGCGGCCAGAATGTCACCTGGGAAGAGCCATCGCGCCGGGGCATCGGGATGGTTTTTCAGTCCTACGCGCTTTATCCGCAGATGACTGTGGAAGGCAATATGTCCTTCGGTCTGCGCATGGCCCGAACACCGAAGGAGGAAATTCGCCGTCGTGTGGATGAAGCTGCGCGGATATTGCAGCTGCAACCTCTGTTGAACCGCAAGCCAGCCGCCCTTTCCGGCGGGCAGCGTCAGCGCGTGGCAATCGGGCGTGCGTTGGTCAGAGACGCCGATGTTTATCTGTTCGATGAACCCCTTTCCAATCTGGATGCCAAATTGCGAGCGGAACTGCGCGTGGAGTTGAAGCGCATTCATCAGGAACTGCGCAAGACGATGATCTAAGTCACGCACGATCAGGTGGAGGCGCTCACGTTGGCCGACAGGATCGCCATCATGAAGAACGGCGTCATCCAGCAGATCGGCACACCGGCAGATGTCTATCGCAGGCCGCAGAATCTGTTCGTTGCCAGCTTTATCGGCACGCCTTCCATGAACCTCATCAAAGGCAGGATCGAGCGCCGTGGCGGCAGATATTCTTTCGTGTCCGAGGTCGGCTCGTTGACGATCAACGTTAGCGGTTATGTATCTTCTGCGGAGCTTGCGGAAGGGCCTGTTCTGCTCGGTGTGCGGCCTGAGCATATCGGCTTCTCCGCCGCTGCCGTCACAAGCGATGTCACCAGTTCGTTCAAGGTGCAGATCGTGGAGCCAATGGGATCGGAGACGATCATCTATGGCAGCCATGAAGGCATGCCAATCGTGGTCAGGGCGAACGGCGAAACCGAACCCGCGCCCGGAACCGAGGCGTCCATTACCATCGATGCCGATCACATCAACCTTTTCGACGAAGGCAGCGGAAACCGCCTCTGACCTATCGAGCGAACAAAGCTCGTTCACTGTTCCACGGTGCTGCCACCAACCCGCGCTCCCAGCGGACATGATGGTCGCATCTCAATATCCCAAGGAGCCATAATGACCATCTCGAACCCCTTTTCGTTTCAGATTTTTTCGGCGCGCGAGTTCCCACCGGTCTCGGACCAGTTGAAGACGATTTCGTCTTTGGGCTTTCGCAGCATCGAGGCCTATCGCGCGCTTTATGACGAACCGGAGGCGGATCGCGCGGAGTTGGACGAAAACGGCCTGACGGCGCCAACTGGACACTTCGCACTGACCGCGCTGGAAGATGAATTTGCACGTCATATCGAGGCGGCCCGCATTTTGGGCATTACGCGGATTATCGTGCCTTCGCTGCCATTCGACGAGCGTGACAAGGATATCGATGGATGGAAGGATATTGGGCGACGTCTTGAGGTCTTGCGTAAACGCGTCGTGGATCTCGGCGTCACCTTCGGTTGGCACAACCACGCCTTTGAATTCGTGGCGCTACCGGACGGGTCGTTCCCAATCGAACATATTCTGGGAGACAGCATCGATTGGCAGATGGATGTGGCTTGGGTGGCAAAAGCGGGTCACGATCCCATCGAATGGATGCAAAAATATAGCGGCCGGATCGTTGCCATTCATGTGAAAGATCTGGCGTCGGAAGGTGAGAATGAGGACGAAATGGGTTGGGCCGATCCTGGCAAAGGGCGCCTGCCGTGGGATGCATATTGGAAGGCCGCAGAACAGGCTGGTGCCACGATTGCTATTGCCGAGCATGACCACCCTTCCGACTACGTGAGGTTTGCGAAAAACGCCATCGCCAAACTCAGAGACCTCGCCAAAGGTGACTTGGTATGATGCGTGTCGGCTTGATCGGTTGCGGCAACATCTCAGACATTTACCTCCGCAATCAACCGCATTTCCAGAACCATCGCATTGTTGCCGTTGCCGACCTCGTACATGAGGCCGCCAAGGCGCGGGCCGCCGAGTTTGGCGTCGAAGCGATGTCGGTCGATGCGATGATGGCGCGGGATGACATCGACACTGTCCTCAATCTGACGATACCGTCGGCCCATGCGCCGCTTGCTTTGGAAGCCATTGCTGCGGGCAAACATGTCTATCAGGAAAAGCCACTGGCAACGTCGCTGTCCGATGGGCAGGCCATTCTGGATGCGGCAAAGGCGGCAGGCGTGAGAGTTGCCTGCGCGCCCGATACCATTCTCGGGCCAGGCATTCAGACGGCCCGTCAACTGATTGTGGACAACAGGATCGGCCAAATCATCATTGGATCAGCCTCGATGATGACCCATGGAATGGAGGGTCGTCATCCCAATCCGGACTTTTTCTTCAAGACTGGCGGCGGTCCCGTTCTGGACATGGGGCCTTATTATCTCTCAACGCTCGTGCATTTGTTGGGGCCGGTTGCAAGCGTCGAGGCACGAGGTCTCATCGGGTTCAACGAGCGTGTCATCACTGCGCCCGGCGCTCCTCGCTTTGGAGAGGCGATCAAAGTCGAGACATTCACTACGCTTCAGGGTTTGCTGGAGTTCGCGTCCGGTGCGCAGATTGTCTTTTCCTTCAGCTGGGATGTGTGGAAACACAATCAGGCCCCCATGGAATTGCACGGCACACTTGGGTCGCTGCGCCTTCCTGATCCGAATTTCTTCGGGGGTACCTTGGAGCTTGCGATACCCGGACAGCCCGTCGATATCATCCAGACGGCGAGCATGCCGTTCAGGCAGCCGAATTTCCCGGATGCGATATCCATGCCGGGACTGCCACCGGCAATCTATGGAACGCTAGCCAATTATCGTGGGCTGGGACTTGAGGATATGGCCGCGGCAATCCGTGAGGGGCGCCCGCATGTGGCATCCGCCGAGATGGCGCAACATGTTCTGCAGGTTTTGTTGGGCATCGTCGAGGCGGCGACGGACCGCAAGACCGTGGCGATCACCGCACCTCCAGAACAAGTCCACTTGAGGGCGATTGCATAGCGCGGAGGCCATGCTGCCGCCCTTCGAATCTCTCCGGTAATGAGGTGTGAGAAAAATGACGATGACGGAGATTCCCGGTTATTGCACGCTGTGCCGATCCCGTTGTGGAACGATCAATACTGTGGAAGATGGCCGATTGGTTTCGGTTCGGCCAAACCCTGACCATCCAACCGGCAAGGCAATGTGCCCCAAGGGCAGAGCCGCCCCGGAGATCGCCCATTCCGCGCGTCGCCTGAAAACGCCCCTCCGTCGGACCAACCCCAAGGGGGCCGAGGATGCTGGTTTCGTTCCGATTAGTTGGGATGAGGCTCTGGATGAGATCGCCGCTAAGCTCACACTTTATAGACAAGAGAGCGGTCCGCAATCCGTGGCCTTTGCCGTCACGTCCGGATCGTCTTCTTCGATCTCCGATAGCGCAGACTGGATACAGCGGCTTGTGCGTGGTTTCGGCAGTCCGAACCTCTGTTTCTCCACCGAAGTCTGTAATTGGCATAAGGATAATGCCCATGCCTTCACCTTCGGCTGTGCGACACCGGTTGCCGATTATCGCAATTCCGATTTGATCCTGCAGTGGGGGCATAATCCCGCCAACGTATGGTTGGCACAAGCTGAAGCAATCGGTGCCGCCCGGGCGAATGGCGCCAGGATGGCGGTCATCGATCCGCGCCAGACGGCGTCCGCGCGTGACGCGGATCTGTGGCTACGGGTTCGACCGGGAACCGATGCCGCTTTGGCACTGGGGCTGGCGCGCTGGCTCGTCGTCAACGATGCGTATGACCGGGAGTTTGTTCGGTACTGGACGAACGGCGCACTGCTGGTGCGAGAAAGCGATGGTCTTTTCCTGCGCGGGCGCGATGTTGGTTTGCAGGCGGATGATTTCGTCGTGTGGGATGGCGAAATGGCCGGTCCTCGGTCAGCAAACGATGCAGGCGATCACGCCGCAATGCAAGGCCGCTTCGAGGTCGCTGGCGTTCAGGGGACCGTAATCTGTCGCACCGCGTTCGACCACTACAGGGACGCCATAGAGACTTATGATCCGGTAACTGTGGAGGCAATGACGGGCATCCCAGCACATCAGGTCGAGGCGCTGGGGGCGTTGATCGCGTCCGCCCGTTCGGTCTGCTATCATGGCTGGACGGGGATAGGGCAGCACACAAACGCCTCGCAAACCGACCGTGCCATCGCGACACTCTATGCACTAACAGGCAGTTTTGACCGCGAAGGTGGCAATGTGCGCATGCCATCCTTACCCGCACCCTCCCTGCATTCCATGGATATGTTGCCTGCTGGCATCCGCGAGATGACGCTGGGGCTCGATACCCTGCCAATTGGTCCGCCCGTCAACGGCTGGGTCAATTCGACCGATTTTTACGATGCTGTGTTGGACGCCAAGCCTTACCGCGTGCGTGCGCTTGTAGGTTTCGGGGCAAACATGCTGATATCCCATCCAGCACCGGAGCGCGGCAAGGCAGCTCTCGGGGCCCTTGATTTTCAGGTGCATTGTGACCTGTTCATGAACCCGACGGCCGAGAGTGCTGACATCATTCTGCCCGTTGCCTCCCCTTGGGAATTCGAAGCACTCCGGATAGGATTTGAAATAACGCCGCAAGCGCAGGAGCATGTTCAACTGAGGCCAGCCATGGTCCCACCCCAGCGCGAGGCCCGTTCCGATATGTGGATCGCCTTTGAACTAGGCAAGCGGTTGGGGCTGGATGATCTGTTCTTCGGCGGCGATATCGACAAGGGTTTTGCCCACCAGATCGCGCCGCTTGGTCTAAAACTTGATGATCTGCGCGCACATCCCGCTGGAGTGAAGGTGAAGCTCGAACATGGTTTCGAAAAATATCGGAAAACAGGTTTTGCCACACAGACAGGCAAGGCGGAGCTTTATTCCGAATTGCTTCTGCGTCACGGATACTCTCCGGTGCCGCATTTCGTCCCGCCTGCTGAGGCGAGAACCGAAGGGTTTCCGCTTACATTGTTCTCTGTCAACAACGGTTACTTCCGCCACAGCCAGGATCGTGGAACCAACAGTCTAAGGCGCCGCCGTCGCGAACCTGTAGCAGAAATTCACCCGACATTGGCAGCCGAAAACGGAATCTCGGATGGGGACTGGATGACGATTAAAACGCGTCTGGGTGAAACCCGGACGCGAGCAAAGCTAAATGACACTCTTGCTGCTGATGTCGTCGCCAGCGACTATGGCTGGTGGCAGGCAGCACCTGATCTCGGACTGCCGTCCTGGACCAACATGAACTTCAATGCTTTGATCTCAGAGCGCGACCGCGATCCAATCAGCGGCGGCCTGGCGCTTCGTTCGTTTACATGCCTTATCGAGAAATATGCGTCCGCAGGCTGGGAGGGTTGGCGTCATTTCGTCGTTGCCAAGCGATGCGAGGAATCAGTCGATGTCGTCGCTTTGACTTTCGAGCCGACGGTCCCCTTTCTATTGCCCCAGTTTGCTCCCGGCCAATATCTAGGTTTTCGCCTTGGGAAAATGACCCGCTCTTACTCCTTGACAGGGCGCGGGAATGCCCAACCACAAAGCTACAGCATCGCAGTGCGCCGTCAGGGCAGGGCATCCGGGACGATTTGGCAGGATTTGCAGCCAGGAACTCTGGTGGAGTTACGTGCACCGAGCGGAAACTTCCTCATCCCGATACACCAGGAATTTCCCATCGTCTTGATCGCTGGTGGAATTGGCATCACCCCGTTCCTTTCCTATCTCGAAACATTGGACGGCAATCCGCACGAACCGAGGGTCGTTTTACATTACGTCTGTCGCAGCGATACGCACAGACCGTTTCATGCGCGTCTGCGTGCCCTGGAACGCAAGCTTGAGAATGTAACTGTCATCACTTACCTCACAAAGCCAGATGGAACAGACGTTTTCGATCACCAATGCAGGTTCTCGGTGGCGCATATCGACCAGAGCCTTATCGATGCCCGCGCCCGCTTTTACATCTGTGCCGCTGATGGCATGATGGACGAGATTACTGATGGTCTGAAAAAACGAGGCGTGCCGCCGTTCGAGATTTTCAAGGAACGTTTCGGCTCAACCGCACCTGCCCGGCTTGAGGGGCTGAAGACAAGATCGATCCACTTTTCGCGTTCTCAGAGAACAATGGAATGGCAACCCGGCGATGTCCCGGAGAGTATTTTATCGGTCGCGGAGAAAGCAGGCATCGCCCTGCCGAGTGGCTGCAGGGTTGGCCAGTGCGAAAGCTGTGCTTTGACCTTGAAGTCAGGCGAAGTCCATCACCTGATCGATACATCAGAAATGGAGCAAGGACATTGTTTAACCTGTCAGGCGATACCGTTGAGTAACCTAGTTATAGACGCATAAGTCTGCTTCCCAGTGGACTTGAGATCCGTCATCCCTTTAGTTCTAGGAGAAACCTTGCACTCCGGCTTGGCAAACAAGATACTGCTTGAGTGTTCAGATCCAATCAAGAGCTTGTAATTGCGACTTCATCATCGGTTTGACAAACTTTGCCATCAGCGGTTATCTTGAGACATCAAGGAGATTCAAATGGCTACGATGAATGTATCCCTGCCAGATCCCATGAAAGATTGGGTAGAAGCACAGGCCAAGACGGGTCGATACTCGAATGCAAGCGATTATGTCAGGGACCTCATCCGCAGAGACCAAGCCCGCACCTGCAAGATTGCCGAGATGCAGTGCTTTGTCGACGAGGGGATTAGAAGCGGAGTTGGGAGCCGTTCAAAGGACGAGTTGTTCGCTGCAGCCACCGCTCGAGCAGAGATCAGCCGCGGACGCGCTTGATGCGATTCAGCATTCGTCCAAGCGGAAGAGGATATTGTTTCCATTGCAGAAGAAGGCATTCGCAATTTCGGAGCACTGGTTGCCAAACGATATAACGATGAGCTTTTTGCCTTGCTGGACCTCATCGCTACCAATCCAAGAATGGCGCGCGAACGCCATGAGATTTCTCCTCCTGTCAGGATTCATCCGTTCAAAGCTCACCTTGTCGTGTATCGTATCATTGAAAACGGGAACATATTCGTGATCCGTATACGGCACGGCCATGAAGATTGGGCGGGCGATTCTTTCTAACCACCCCCCTCGCTAAACTCATAGTATACTGGTCGCGAGTCCCAACCCTGTCAAGAGGCTGGTACCCCGTTCCATGCTGGTATCGCTCTCCGATAGAGCGCGCATTGCCTGTTCGCCGATCGGTGTGAAACTAACCGCTATCGTTTCACCGCGACGCATTTCACCTCCGCAAGCAAGCCAGGATGTGCGAGCTCGGATATGCCGATGCGCGTCCATGCGTAAGTTCCTTTTGGAAAGACCTCGTTCTTTGCCGTCCGGAAAATATCCATGTGCTTCGACATCTCCACATGATAGCTCGTCATCTCCACGACGTCGTCGAAGGTGCAGTCCGCGGCCTCGAGGACGATGCGGAGGTTCTCCCACATGGCCCTGAATTGTTCTCGCGGGTCCTCAATCACCTGCAAGTCCCCCGTGCGGCCGACTTGCCCGACGACGTAGATCGTATCGCCAACCTTAACCGCCGGGGCGTATCCTGCACGGGCGACGATTTCGCGCATTTCGTCGGGAATGATGACTTCTCGATCCATTGGCCTGAACTTTCCTTCTGAATATTTGCGGCTTAAGTAGCCAAGGGCGCCGCCACGAAACCACAACGACCACCTAATGCCAAAAAATATGACTTGCAATAGAAACCGAATGGTTCCATATTGGATCCATGGTTAAACGCGGTCAAATATCCCGGTCGGTTGGGCGCCCTCGTGAGTTCGAGCTTGACGACGCGGTTCGAAAGGCAATGGGCGTTTTCTGGGACCGTGGATATCACGATGCGTCTTTGCCCGACTTGCTCGAAGGCATGGAACTATCGAAAGGTAGTTTTTACAAGGCGTTCGTGGATAAGCGCGGAGTCTATCTCCGCGCGCTTGATGTCTACATCGAAGATGCCATTCGTAAGCTTGGCGAAATCCTGCATGCAAACCCGTCACCGAAAGCCGCAATTCGAGAAGCCTTTTCTCGGCAGGTCGAGGATTCTTCAGGTGAAGAGGGCCTGCGCGGTTGTTTTGTTGTATTGTCTGCGGTCGAAATGCTTCCCGCAGACGACGAGGTTTCCGCTCGAATTGCGCGACTGTTTCGGCGACTGCAGGATCTTTATGCCGCTGCCATCATAAGAGCTCAAGCCCTTGGTGAGATTGATCCTGGGCTGGACGAGCGAACTCTGGCGAGGTTCCTCGTGTGTCAAATCCAGGGAATGAGAGTTTTAGGGAAAACAGGGGCCGATCGCGACGCCACCAGGGCGATGGTTGACTTCGCACTGAAGCCGCTCGACTGACTTTAATAAGGAACCAATCGGTTCCGAAATTGCGCATTTCGCAAACCGCTGAGCGGTTCCGCTTCTCGATATGGAGAGAAAGTTGATACAACCCCATGACGCCAAGGACAGTCTTGATCCGCGCAGGTGGACGGCGCTGGCCATCTTGTTGACCGGGGCTTTTCTGCCCCCGCTGGATTTCTTCATCGTCAACGTGGCACTGCCCTCGATCCGGCAGGACTTTCAGGCCTCAGCCTCGACGATGCAGCTCATTATTTCAGGCTACGCCACCACTTACGCAGTCATGCTGATCACCGGCGGCAGGCTTGGCGACCTTTATGGTCGGCGAAACGTCTTTCTGGCTGGAATGGTCGCATTCGCCGCCGCCTCTGCCTTGTGCGGCTTCGCCTGGTCACCCTCGGTCTTGATCGCCGGTCGTATCTTCCAGGGGTTTGCGGCAGCGATCATGGCACCTCAAGCCTTGGCGTCAATCAATGCCATTTTTCCCGATCACGAAAAGTCGAAGGCACTCAGCTTTTATGCCCTGACATTTGGGGTAGCATCAATGGCTGGCCTGTTTCTCGGTGGGGCGCTGATTGCACTGAATGTCTTTGGCCTCGGATGGAGAGCCATTTTCCTTATCAACCTCCCCGTGATCGCAATAGCCGCGCCGGCCGCGCTGGTCATGTTGCGCGAGACCCGATCGGAGCATGCAAGGAAGCTGGATATGGGTGGAGCAATGCTGATCGCAGTTGCGTTGTTTGCGTTGATCTCGCCGCTCATTGAGGGCCGTGAACAAGGGTGGCCGATCTGGTCGATCTTGATGCTATCGGCTTCCCTGCCACTTCTTCTGCTGTTTTGGCGTTACGAGCTAAGGGTAGGGGCCGCGGGGGGAGATCCGATTGTCGAACCTCGCATGCTCCAGGTCCCTGGACTGACGCGCGGGCTGCTCTCAGCCTTGTTTTTCTACGCCTTTGCGGCTTTCTGGCTGACATTTTCGGTCTACCAACAGGGCGGCCTGGGCCGTGCGCCTTTCGAGGCTGGAGTTGCAATCCTTCCCGCGGCCCTCGGGTTCGTTTTGGGGCCATTCGCGAGCGGGAGCATCCTGCGCGTCTTCGGGAGATATTCTGCCGCCGCAGGCATGACGCTTGAAGCGGCTGGATTGTTCGGGACCGCTGCCCTGATCTCATTCGGAGCACCAGAGTTTCTATTCGTCGCCCTGTTCCTTATTGGCGCCGGTCAGGGAATTGCGCTCCCAAATCTCGTTAAGACTGTCGTTCAGCGGGTTGACCCGGCGCGGTCGGGTTTGGCCTCCGGCCTGGTCAATTCGATGCTCCAGATAGGGGGCGCTTTGGCAACAGCGCTTATTGGCGGATTGTTTTTCTCAACCCTGGGTTCAGCTTCCGATGAGAGATCCATCGGCCATGCCTACAGCATCGCAGCCGTCGCGATTGGTCTTTGTCTCCTCATTGCAGGTTGGCTTTCCGCGGGCCTGCCATCGGACAAAGAAGTCCACCGATGAGTGCGAACGTTGAGCCATCGGCTCTTCCTTTAAAAGTTTGACCATTCCCACTCCCAGTCGGCCACCCTCGGACAATCCATTTTTCGGCCGATCGACATGCAACATTTTGAGGTAAACCCCATGAACAACATTCCCACTCCTCCGCTTGCGGGAAGGCGAGCTCTAGTGACCGGTGCGGCACGCGGTATCGGTGCCGCCATCGCTTTAAAACTGGCAGAAGATGGTGCCGACGTCGCGATCACCTTTGAGAGGTCGGTGGAAAAGGCCGCAGCCCTCGTCGCCGAGATCCGAATGATGGGCCGCAAAGCCATTGCAATTCAAGCTGATGCCGCGAGCCCAGAAGCTGCTAAAGCCGCGGTTGAGCGAACTGTCGTTGACCTCGGCGGCCTCGACATCCTGGTCAACAATGCCGGCGTCTTGGTTGCCGGTGATTTCTCCACACAGCCACTAGAAGAGATCGATCTTCAGCTGAACGTTAATGTGCGCGGCGTCTTTCTAATCACTCAGGCAGCGCTGAAGCACATCCCGGACGGAGGCCGCATCATCAGTACTGGCAGCAATGCAGGCCTGGCTGTGCCTTTCGCGGGAATTGCTGTCTATGCAGCGACCAAGTCCGCTCTGGAAAGTTTTACACGTGGTCTAGCGCGCGAACTGGGTCCGCGGGAAATTACCGTCAATCTGGTCCGGCCTGGCCCGATCGACACCGATATGAACCCTGCCGATGGCGCTCTGGCACCTGCGATCTTGCCGAGTCTGTCTATTGCCCGATACGGTCGGACCCGAGAGGTCGCAGAGGCCGTTGCATTCCTTGCAGGCCCGGGCGCTGGCTACATCACCGGCTCGGGCATCCTCGTCGATGGCGGCATAAGCGCTTGAACATTAAGCAAGGCGGGAACTGCCGATCGACCAGGCAGGTTCTCGCTGCGAAAATTGGAGATAGACATGGAATATACACGCCTTGGAAATACGGGCCTTGAGCTTTCCCGGCTCTGCCTTGGGTGCATGAGCTATGGCGAGCCCGATCGTGGAAGCCACCCCTGGACGCTAACGGAAGAACAAAGCCGCCCCTTTATCCGCAAAGCGATCGAATTAGGGTTCAACTTCTTCGACACCGCCAACGTCTACTCGGATGGAACGAGCGAAGAAATCCTCGGCCGCGCTGTAAGAGAGTACTCGACGAGAGACGATGTGGTCATCGCCACAAAGGTCAATGGTCGGATGAAGCCCGGACCAAATGGGGCAGGTCTGTCGCGAAAAGCCATTCTTTCCGAGATCGATGCCAGCCTAAAACGTTTGGGGACTGACTACATCGATCTCTATCAAATCCATCGGTTCGACCATCAGACACCTATCGAGGAGACGCTGGAAGCGCTGCATGACGTCGTCAAGGCGGGCAAAGCCCGCTACATTGGTGCGTCTTCGATGTACGCGTGGCAGTTCTCGAAAATGCTCGCTGTCTCGCAGGCCAACGGATGGACACGGTTCGTCTCCATGCAGAACCACCTGAACCTGTTGTATCGCGAGGAGGAGAGGGAAATGCTTCCACTCTGCAAAGACGAGGGTATTGGCGTTATCCCGTGGAGCCCGCTCGCACGTGGTCGCCTGACCCGCGATTGGAGCGCGCAGAGCGATCGCTCTGAAACCGACGAGATCGGAAAGGGCCTTTACACCCGAACCACCGAGGACGCCGACAGACGCGTGGCGGAGGCGGTTGCCAGGATTGCGCAGGAGAGGGACGTGCCAAGAGCACAGATCGCGCTGGCATGGGTTCTGTCTAAATCCGAGATCACCGCGCCCATCATCGGCGCAACCAAGTTGCAGCACTTGGACGACGCTGTCGCCGCACTTTCCATAAGGCTGACCGGCGCTGAAATACAAGCTCTTGAGATCAACTACATTCCACACTCTGTCGTCGGGTTTTCCTGATGACAGGGTGTTGGTTCGACTGTCTTGGTGGCAAAAAACTGAAGCCTGTGAATATGGAGAAAGCATTTGAAGACAATCGGTATACTTGGCGGAATGTCCGCAGCCTCGACCCAGATTTATTATCGGGAACTCTGCAGGCTGACACGCGAGAGCCTTGGAGGACTTCATTCTCCCGAGCTGCTCATACGATCGGTCGACTTCGACGAAATCGAGAAATTACAGGCATCGTCTGATTGGGACGCAGCGGCAAACATCCTCAACGAAAAAGCCATTGCTCTGGAGCGCGGAGGTGCCGACTTGCTCATCATGGCGACGAATACCATGCACAAGGTGGCGGACAAGATCCTGGGCGGGGTGTCGATCCCGTTCGTTCACATCGCAGATGCAACTGCGACAGCGATCCTTGATAGCGGTTTCCGTAGGCCGGGGCTAATGGCAACCGCTTTCACGATGGAACAGAATTTCTACACCGATCGCCTGACCGCCCAAGGACTGTCACCAATAATTCCTGACGCCGATGATCGAGCGGAAACCCACCGCATCATCTATGACGAGTTGTGTCGCGATGTGGTTCGTGAGAAAAGTCGATTGACGTATGAACGGATTGCGCAGCGACTAATTGATCAAGGCAGTGATTGTCTGATCCTTGGTTGTACCGAGGTAGGGATGCTGTTGAATGAGGGTAATGTCGGCGTCCCCGTCTTCGATACGACCTTGGTTCACTGTGAAGCAGCCCTTCGAGCTGCATTGCAGTAACACGCTGCGGATCTGGCGATTAATTTGCGGGAGTATGCCAGAGCATCGGTCAGCCCTGCTGGCCTAGATGCCGGTGGACCCACTTCGCCTCTTCCGACGCCGTGCGTCCAAAATGCCTTCTAAAATCGCGGCTGAATTGGGCAGGGCTGACGTAGCCGACGGACGCAGCTGCGTCTGCAATGGTCCCGCTCCGGCGGGCGATCATAAGTCGCGCCTCATGGAGCCGCATCGCCTTAACATATTGCATCGGACTTGAGCCGGTCAGGTTCTTGAAATGGACGTGATAGGACGGAACGCTCATGCCCACCTCTTTGGCCAAATCCGCGACGGCAATTTCGGAAGCGTAATTCTCCCGCAGCCACGTCACGCTCTCGATCAGTCTTCCCGAGGTCCCTTTGCGTTGAAGGGCCGCGATCATCGCGTCACCCTGCGGCCCTGACATGACCCGATAATGCAGTTCACGCAGGATGGAGCGCCCGAGCACGGCGACATCGACGGGGTTGCTGAGCACAGTCAGCAGGCGAAGCAGGACGTCCTCGATATTGCAATCCATTTTGCTCGAGAGCAGCCCTCTCGGTTTGGAGCCTGAGGGACCTGCGTGTTCTTCCACTTGCAAAGCAATCTCGGCCGCCATCTGCATATCAAACTCCAGATAGACGGCAAGTAATGGCCGTTGTGGACTTGCCTTCGAAGTCATCCGGAATGGAACGGGTACTGAGACAGCGAGATAATGTTCCTCGTCATAGAGGTAGATTTCGCCTTCCAGGATTCCATATTTGCTTCCCCGTAATACGAACACTGCCCCCGGCTTATAGAGAACCGGAACGTCATCAAGTACCGCTTCAGTGCGCAGGATGCGGACACAGCTGATCGCAGTCTGATTGTAGCCGAGGCGAGGAGCCAGTTGTCCGGCCAAGCCGACAAGCCGGTCATGGACGGCGGACTGTTCTTCAATAAACATAGGATTAGGCAAAACCTTGAGACAATCCGCGCTCGAGTTCAGATCGCCTTCAGATTATCTGTCATCCATGATTAATCAAGGAGTTTCAGAAATGTCGATCAAAACGTTTTTCATAACAGGGGCGAATTCGGGCTTCGGATTGGCGATCGCCATTGCCGCAATGGAAGCCGGTCACACCGTCATCGGGACCGTCCGCACCGAAGCCTCGCGCGAAGGGCTGGCAAAGAGCCTCCCGGAACTGCGCCCGGTCCTTTGCGACGTCACCGATTTCGACCGCATTCCCGACGTCGTCCAGCAAGCGGAGGACGAGCACGGGCCAGTCGACGTGCTGATCAACAATGCAGGATACGGTCATGAGGGTGTGCTCGAGGAATCGCCACTTGAAGAAATGCGACGTCAGTTTGACGTGAACGTGTTCGGCGCCGTCGCTGTGGCCAAGGCATTTCTTCCAAGGTTCCGTGAGCGGCGCCGTGGCTTTATCGTGAACGTCACGTCGATGGGCGGTATGATCACCATGCCCGGCATCGCATATTACTGCGGCAGCAAGTTTGCGCTTCAGGGAATTTCCGAGGTCATGCGCTCGGAAATGGCGCCGTTTGGAGTTCAGGTGACAACGCTTTGCCCTGGCTCATTCCGGACAGACTGGGCTGGGCGTTCCATGGTCCGAACAGAGAGGTCGATTGCGGACTACGATACCCTGTTCGATCCGATCCGCGAGGCGCGTCAGGCGGTAAGCGGCAAGCAGCTTGGTGATCCCAAAAAACTGGCTGCCGCTGTGCTTACTCTCATAGGATCGGACAATCCTCCGCCGCAGCTCCTTCTTGGTAGCGATGCCCTCAGCCACGTGACGGCGCGGATCGAGCGCTTGCAGAAGGAACTCGCATCGTGGAAAGCTCTGACCGTCTCCACAGACGGCTAACAAGAAAACGAACTTTTGCTATTGACGATCTGCCTACTAGAAGGTAGACAGATTTTATGAGCAATCTTTCGAACACTTCCGACGAAATCCTGGCCTCTGCGCGCAACCTCATCATGAGTGGGGGCTACAACGGTTTCAGCTATGCAGATATCTCTGAAGTGGTCGGCATTCGCAAGGCCAGCATTCACCACCATTTCCCCAGCAAGGTCGATCTGGTACGTGAACTGGTTAAGCGCTATCGGGAAGATGGCCAGGCAAGCGTTGTCACTCTTGAACAGAATGTTACAGACGCATTGGATATCCTTAAAGTCTACGCGAACCACTGGTCGAAGTGTATTGAGGATGCAAGTAGGCCCTATTGTGTTTGTGCTTTGCTTGCCAGTGAATTGCCATCCCTTCCGACGGAAGTCGCAACCGAAGTTACGAATTTCTTTTGCTTCATCTCATCGTGGCTGACGACGGTGATGGAGCGTGGAAGCAAAAATGGAGCGCTCAGTCTCACGAGTGAACCGCACGTTGAAGCCGAAGCATTTCTAGCAACGGTGTATGGCGCGATGCTCTCGGCGAGAGCCTACGGGAAACCGGAGGTGTTTTCGACGATACTTTCACCTGCTCTCAACCGCCTTACGCCAACTGTCTCTCACTAATCCTGCGTAGCCAGCCTGCTCAGGTCAATCGCGTCCAACGAAACTACCAACTAGTAGGAAGATATTTATGGGAAACGTTATTTCTGCATTAGCCTTTGGCCTCACCAGCATCCTTTCGGTAACAGTCCTTTCGACACCCGCATCTGCCGAAGATAAGAAAGCTGCGCCAATCCATGTCCGCGGCAGCGTCGTCGACTACCAGGGTTCAACGCTCAGAGTGAAGACGCGCGAAGGCGAGACCGTCGACGTCGCCCTAGCCAACGACTGGAAAGTCGCCAGCGTTGCCAACGCAAAGATCACCGACATCAAGCCGGGCGATTTCGTGGGTATCGCATCCTTGCCGAAAGCCGACGGCGGCGATGGCGCGCTTGAGGTCCTCATTTTCCCGCCGGCAATGAAAGGCACCGGCGAGGGTAGTTACGGTTGGGATCTGAAGCCCGACAGCAGCATGACCAATGCGACGGTCGCGGATGCCGTTAAGGGCGTCGATGGCCGGACTGTCACCGTGACCTATCATGGCAAGGAAAAGAAGATCGCCATTCCGGATGGGACACCTGTCGTGACCATCGCTGGAGCCACCAAGGATGATCTCGTTCCCGGCGCCGTTGTCTTCATTACCGCCGAAAAGGCTGCAACCGGCCCGATCGCCCACCAGGTGGTCGTCGGCAAGAATGGCGTGGTTCCCCCCATGTGAGCCACGCCGTCACTGGCCGGAGCAGCCGCCTTACTGCTTCGGCCAGCGACTACAGATCGACGCTGCTTGGTCTTAAGCCGTAAATGCCACAGATGAAAGACGTTGAGATGAGCGCAAACGCTTCCAATGACAATGTTCAATATCCTCGGACGATCTTCATCCGCCGCCACTCCGTTGTAACCCGGCTTACGCACTGGATGAACTTGCTTTGCCTAAGCTTCCTTCTTTTGAGTGGGTTGCAGATCTTCAATGCCCACCCGGAGCTTTATTGGGGTCATTACGGCGCGAACGGTGACCCGGCCGTCCTGACAATCGGCTCCGACGAGGATGCGGGCACGCCAAGCGGCTTCTTGCGTGTCGCAGGGCTACAGATCCCTACAACCGGCGTCCTCGGTGTTTCCAATGTTGATGGGGAGCCGACTGCGCGAGCTTTCCCATCCTGGGCAACAATTCCCTCGTTCCAGGATCTCGCGGCTGGACGTCGCTGGCATTTCTTTTTTGCCTGGCTGTTTGTGATCAATGGCATTTTCTACCTGGGGTTCAGCCTGCAAAGTGGACATTTCAAGCGAGACCTGGCGCCGAAGGTGAACGAACTCTCGCCTCGCCATCTCGGCCGCGAGGTTCTCGACCACGCCCGTCTGCGCTTTCCCGAAGGGGAGGAGGCTAGGCACTACAATGCGCTTCAAAAGCTCACCTATCTGGCGGTCATTGTCGTCCTCCTGCCTCTGATGGTTTTGACCGGCCTGACCATGTCGCCGGGCGTCGATGCCGCTCTGCCGTCCCTTGTCGATGTTTTCGGCGGACGCCAGTCCGCGCGCACGATCCATTTCGTCACAGCGTCGGCGCTTGTCGTCTTCGTTATTGTGCATGTCGCCATGGTCGTGCTTTCCGGGACTTGGAACAACATCCGCTCGATGATCACCGGACGCTATGCGATCCAGGAAAATGGCCCGAACTCATGAGCAAGCTCTTTACTAGACGTCGCTTCTTGATTGGTGGCACTCTTGGCGCTAGCGCCTTGACCCTTTCCGGATGTGACCTGCTCGACCAAAACGCGAACGTCGCCAATGTTCTCCGTTCGGCCGAAGACCTAACGATGAAGGCACAGAGACTGCTTCAGGGACGTGATGCTCTGGCGCGTGAGTTTGACGAAAAGGACATTTCTCCCTCTTTCCGTGTCAATGGAACGAGCGCGCCCGACAGCGAGGAATATGAGGAATTGCTGGAAGGCAAATTTGCAAACTGGCGACTAAAGATCGACGGTCTTGTTGATCGGCCTCAGATGTTGTCGCTTGCCGATCTGAAGGCGCTCCCATCCCGCACCCAGATCACCCGCCATGACTGCGTGGAGGGGTGGAGCGCCATTGGCAAATGGACGGGCGTTCCGCTCGGCAGTCTTTTGCGGCTGACCGGGTTGAAGCCCACGGCGCGCTATGTCGTGCTTCATTGTGCCGACGAACTCGAAAAGACTCTCGACGGGAGCGGCCGCTATTACGAGAGCATCGATCTCATCGACGCAGTACATCCTCAAACCATCCTCGCCTACCAGATGAACGGCCAAGACCTGAGCGTCGGCCACGGCGCGCCGTTGCGGCTGAGGGTCGAGCGGCAGCTGGGTTACAAACAGGCAAAATACATCATGCGCATCGAGCTGGTCGACAGCTTTGCCGGCTTGTGGGGAGGCAACGGCGGCTATTGGGAAGACCGCGGGTACGAATGGTACGCCGGCATCTGAGGCAATCAAAAAGCAAACCACGGGATCACATCGCATGAGCAGACGCCTAGTTCAAAAAGTAATGCCCGTCTCAGCGATCGCTTCTTCGCCACCTGTTGAGATCGGTCAAACCAACTCGATCCTCTCTGATCCCGACGGTCGATGGGTCGCAAAGCGCCAAGGGGAGATCACCGAGGCATTCGACAAGCGCATGCGCCAGGAAAGTCATCAAAGCATTGCTCTCGTGGATCCTTCGCACGACCGCTCACCGACCGTCGAGCTCCTAGAAAAGCCAGCTGCGAAGCTCTCCGGCGAAAGCGACCGAATTGGCCGATTTAAGTGGGACGACAATACTGCATTTGGCAAACATGTCGGCTTTTTCTGACCGAGCTCGCTTTAGTAAATCTCATTATCCAAGAAGTGGAAAAAACAATGGCAAACAATCAGACCTTCATTGCCGCGAGCGGCAACGAGCAATGGCTTAAGCAGTATTACTTTGCGCGTGCGGCGTTTTCTGTGTTGTGGGTCGCGGCGGCATTGACCATCGGGCGGCAGTCATTCGGGGCAGCTGCTGCACTGCTGATCGCCTATCCGGCTTGGGATGCGGCCGCCAACGTTCTTGACGCGGCCAGGAGTGGTGGCTTGGCAGTCAACCGCAGCCAGGCGATCAACGCCACTGCAAGCGCGATAATGACAATCGCCTTGATCATCGCTTTGATGATGAGTATGAACTGGGTTCTGGGCGCCTTTGGACTCTGGGCGATTTTTTCAGGGCTTCTGCAGCTCGGCACCGCTGTCAGGCGTTGGAAAACGAGCGGAGGTCAGTGGGCTATGGTTCTAAGTGGCGGTCAATCGGCATTAGCAGGCGCTGTCTTCATGTATCAAGCGCACATGCCGTTGGAACCTTCGATCTCCACGGTCGTCGGTTATGCGGGCTTCGGAGCGTTCTATTTTCTTGTTTCGGCAATATGGTTAAGCATCAGTCTGTCGCGGCGTGATATGAGCGGAGCAGCACACTAGACTTCTGTGTAGCTCTTCTTAAGCTGCAGCTTGCTTCAGTCCTGACTTACGACAAGCGGCGCAGGATTCTAGTGCCAACTGTGTCGTGGACTGGGATTCTAGGTCTTTGACATCCCTAACCGTTCGGGAGATCGACGCGAAACAACAGCGCGGGTAGGTTCGAGTCCTTTCAGTGCGTGCCTTGCTTCCGGGCGAGGGGGTCTGCCTCGCCCGTTCTTCCGAACTCGAAGGTCCGCAACAAACTCGACATTATCCAGACCATAATTGCTTCATCGTTGGGGGCGAGCAAAATTATAACAAAGCACGCTGGTCGCCTGCGTGAATAGGTAATGCAGCATATTAAGCTTGGCTCAACTATAGGATAATAAATATATATTAGCTTTGTTGCTTTAACGGCCACTTGAGCAAGCATGAATTTTGTCGACTTATCTATATTTTCAACCTATAGTTTTTTGAATACCACCGAGGACGGCGTTGTGAAAGTCTTGTGCCTCTCGTTTACACTAGTTGCGTCGCCCGCATTCACCGCATCACCGAACGTAGATAGGCTCGTAGGGCAATATCTCGCTTATGATTCCATATGCAGAAGTAATTCGCCGCTCGAATTGGCTACCCAGAACGCTTGTAACGTGAGAGACGAT
Organism: Hyphomicrobiales bacterium; assembly: GCA_900473205.1. Lineage (GTDB taxonomy): Bacteria > Pseudomonadota > Alphaproteobacteria > Rhizobiales > Rhizobiaceae > Agrobacterium. The sequence continues at coordinate 23,796 of UCLB01000009.1, read as the reverse complement.
CTTGAGCTTTTATTGGGCCGAGCCGGAATATGCCGCGGCCCCGAAAGCCGAACATCTGGCTTAACAAGGTTGAACCCGTGCGAAGATAATGCGCAGTATCCTTGGTAAAGATAAAAATCTCCGGGTAGCAGGTATTCTGAAAGTTCCTTTGTCTACGTAGGCATTCCGGACGACCAATCAGATCCTGTCAGCCAATTGGTTGGCTTTAACATTCAAATTTCAAACCACAAACGAATTGCTCGTAGCAATCGAGAACTCCCCATTGTGGGAGATGTCGACCTGTGTAGGAAACGATGCCGCATGCAGCAGGCCCAGCACGCGCGACCGCATCAGCCCAGGAGTTCGGCTCACGTATCGCTGGGCACATATTCGCAAAACTATGCTGGAAATTGCACCGGACTTCGAGAACACAAAGTCACCTGAAACTAGCTGTGAAATCGGCTAGTGCCAGTTCGCCAACTTCTCGGGTAATTCAGCCGTTGATCTATTTTTCAAGCTACCAGACCTGCATCATCAAGCAAGCTTGTAGAGCGAAGTGGTACGCAATACGCGGAACGCTGTCACAAAACTCCCTCATTCGGGCGATTTTCGCTCACCGGTTTGTGGTACGCGGTTCGCAGCTTGATTTTGAAGCTTTGCCACAAGCGCTTCTTGCCGTGCCTGCAGGCTGCGAAGATCTTCAACGTCAGTTGACGTCCCTAGCCATTCGATAATATCGCCATTTTCGTCGCGAACAGGAGTGGCACGGGTGTGGAACCACCGATACTCATTCGTGCTCGCTTGTCGAATGCGATACTCAACCTCGAAGCCGCCGGTCGTGCTAGCTTTCGACCAGTTCATCATAGCGGTGTCGCGGTCCTCTGGATGCACCGGATCCAGCCAACCCATGCCATGGCTTTCCGTTTCCGCCTGTCCCGTATATGCAGTCCACTGGGGTCCGGACCATGTTAGAGTCCCACCATCAACAGCGCGCCAAACCAGCTGCGGGATTCCCTCCAAAAGTGCACGTTGACGGATTTCAGCTCGGGCCAGTTCCTGTTCCACATGTTTTATTTCGGTAATATCGTGGACGATGCCACCGATGTGTAAGACTTCCCCGCGGTTGTCTTTGATGGGGAAATCTGTGTTCCTCAGCCATCGAATTGCACCGTCTTCAGGTCGACGTATACGATATTCAAACGTCACCCATTCGCCGTTTCGAACACGTTGTAAGTTATCAGCGACCATGCCCCGGTCTTCCGCCAGGATCAGTTCTAACCAGCTGATTAAATTGTCTCCGCGCAGCGCCGCTTCCCGGTCAAGCCCGTAGATTTCCTCGAATGCCGGGGTGAGATACGACCACTGAAAGGTCTTTGCATCGCGGATCCAGAGTATGTCTTGAGATGCCTCGCCAAACTGACGCAGACGGTCTTCAGATTCCCTTAAGGCGGCTTCTATTCTCGCGCGTTCCGAAACATCCACAAAGGTAACGACCGTACCATCGATGCGATCTTCCACTGTTCTATACGGACGTAGCCGCATAGAGAATTCTCGGCCTTGCCGACTTGTGACCTCGCGCTCAATGGGTATTAGGTCCTTGAGAACTTTGCGCGCATCCTTATCCATCGAATTATAGTCAAGTTGGTGAGTGAAGTCGGTTATGGCGCGACCAATATCATGCCGCGTGACATTGAAGAGTTCCGCCACAGGCGCCGTAAACATACGGATGCGTAGGTCTGGATCGAGAAAAAGCGTGCCAATTTCGGTGGCTGCCGAAAGATTTTGCAGGTCGCTATGGGCCGCTGAAATACTATCGAGTTTGCTTTTCAGCTCAGCGTTGACTGTATGCAATTCCTCATTGATGGATTGAAGCTCTTCCTTGGACGTTTCGAGTTCTTCAGCCGTCGACCGGTATTCCTCATTCATCGACTGAAGTTCTTCGTTTGCTGCACGCAGTTCCTGAACCAAGGCCTCGTGGCCGTTACGGCTCATCATTAATGCTTCTTGCGAGGCCTTTAATTCGGCGTAGACACGCCGAACTTCTCCTGGTTGAGCGTCAGTAGAGTTCTCAAGTTCATCGGTTTCAACAACTATGCCGCCATCCATAAAAAATACCAGGACCTGCGATACCTTACCTTCGTTCGGCAGCGGTGTAACTTGCAAAGAGACGCGCCTCTTTCCCTGGTCGAAACTGACTACAGTTGGAAGCGTAACGCTAGGCTGCCCCATCTCGAAAGCCCTAGCAAGCGCAATGCCAAGGTCAAGACGCAACTCGGGTCTCACAACAGACGTCAAAGACGTTGAGACGGGCCCTGCGGAATGAAGGATGAAGCGACCTGCTGTTGGCGACAGATGCAAAATGTTTTGAGCATCGTCGACAAGCGCGCTTGCTGGTGCATGTTGTTCCAAAGCGCCGACGTGGACCGTCGCAGGTATGGAGGTCCGTTCGGCGACATTTGAAGCGGGTCGCGTATAATTTGTGGGTTGTTCAGGAGCGGCGAACTGCGGAAGAATGGGTAAAAGGTGACCGCTTTGTGGTCGTGAAGCATATATTCGAGCCTGTCTGTCAACAGTCGCAAAAAGATCCGCCGCCACATCTACTGTTTCTGCTGATCCAAGAAAGAGATATCGCCCTGTTCGCAACCCATATTGAAACAGTGAACAGACCTGCGCCTGAAGTGCGCGCTCGAGGTATATCAGCAAATTACGGCAAGTGATCAAGTCGAGCCGCATAAATGGCGGCTCCTTCAGGACGCTATGTTTTGCAAACAAAATCGTTTCACGTAATTCCTTCCTGATACGGAAGTGGGTGCCTTCGTCAATGAAGAACCTCGCAAGCCTTTCCTGAGAGACATCGGTTTCAATGGCGCGCGGATAGCGTCCTTCTCTGGCCACAGCCAGTGCGGCATCATCAAGATCGGTCGCGAAGATCTGCACTGGAACCTTGACGTTCTGTAAGGCCATCTCTTCGTGCAGGAGGATTGCAATACTGTATGCCTCTTCGCCTGTCGCGCAGCCTACGACCCATACTCTAATGCTCTCATCGCTTTCGGCGTCATAATCAGTAACAAGAGGTCGTATGGCCTGACTGGCCAAGGCCTTGAAAGCGTATTCATCCCGAAAAAACATTGTGACCGAAATTAAAAGATCTGAAAAAAGGTTTTGAGCTTCTTCGGGCGTCGTCGTCAGGTGGTCGGCATAGTCTGCCAAGCTTTTCATCCGACAAACCTGCATGCGCCGGACAACACGACGCATGACGGTGGCGCGCTTGTATGCTGAGAAATCATGACCAACTCGAGAACGTAGCAACGCGACGATGCGGCGAAGGTCGTTAGCGGATCCGGCCATATCAAGCGATCGGACAGCATCCTTACTTCGGGCAACCTCTGTCAGATATCCGACAAGCTGGGCTACCGGGGCTACAAAATCTGCCGCACCTGTTGCGATGGCATTTTGTGGCATAGCGGGAAAGGTAGCCTCTGAGGGTTCCTGGACCATGATGACTCCGCCAGCTTCTTTAACGGCCTTAACCCCCAGGGCGCCGTCTGCACCCGCTCCGGACAGAACGATTGCAACGCCATCGCCACGAGCTGCGGCGACGGAGCGAAAAAACATGTCGATGGGAGCGCGCTTACCTCGAGGCTCGCTGAAATGACGAGCCTCGATACCATCTCCGTTGATGATAAGCTCGTGGTCTGGCGGGATGACATACACACAGTTTGCATTCAGCTTTGCATAATCACCAATCTCATAAACAGGCATGGACGTGCAAAGCGCTAAAATTTCGCTGAGGGAACTGGGCTCGTCGGGAGAGAGATGGAGAATAACGACATAGGCTAGTCCCAGGTCACCGGGAATCTGCCGAAACAAGCTCTGTAAAACGCCAACACCACCTGCAGATGCACCAATTGCACATATAGGAAGTAGATCATACTTAGTAGGCAACACTTGGCCCATGGGATCAGTCATATCGATTTCGCCATCGTCATTTGTCACGCTATGGACCCAAAATAGGCTAGCCACCGAAGCCTATATCCGTAGAGCGATAAAGGCTAGGCGACTGTCTTGGACTCCAACGAACCACTTTGGGAAATTTCGTCAAGCGTGGCCAGTACTTTCAGGATCGCTTCCGAGGAACACGAGTAATACAGGGTCTGAGCGTCTCTTCTGACATCGACTAATTTGGCTGTTCGGAATCTACTGAGATGTTGCGACACCAATGATTGACTGAGGTTCACTTCATTCGCAAGTGCTGATACGCTCCATTCTTGCCCCGTGATGAGCCCAAGAATTTCTAAGCGCCGCTTATTGGCTAGAACACTCAGTAGATCTGCGGCTTGCTCAGCATCAAATTTGTAATCGTGACTCAAGAGCTTCTCCTTGCATCGAATTGAGCGGAAGTAAAACGACGCTACGGTGCGCTCTTTTAAATTGCATAAAACCGATTATACTAATTTTCTGATGTTTACAAATGCAAGCTACGGAGCTTTGTCGAATGCAGCAAGCGGAGCGCGCAAAAGTTCTTGCCTCAGAAATTGCGGGGCTTTTAAACGACGTTAGAGTCAACCTCGATGTCAGCAAGGGTCTGCTGAACAATATTCCTGCTGCTTCGGCTCCAAAAGAGGAGAGAGCTCGACTGGTGATCCCTGAGATGGGGTTTTTCACCTGGTTCGTTTCAGGAAACTTGTTTCACGGGGATGGCCTGTTTGCTAGGCTACATGGGCTGAATTTAGAGAGCCTGTCGTCCGGCGTGGGGGTGGAAGATGTAATTTCACGGATCGCGACCAAAGACCAGCCCGAGGTAGCAGGAGGGTTTCGTTTTGCAATATCGTCAGGCAAGCGATGCTCGCTGAGCTATGCCACATACGCTGATACTCTGTGCCGCGACATCGCACTAATCGGTAGTTGCCTTCGCAATGAAGAGGGTATGCCCTCATTTTTTTCCGGCATTGTTGTTGAAAAGACGGCGGCAGTATTTTTGGATGGCTCGGATCCTTTCAAAGCGTATTGCGATGCTGCCTTGTCATTGGCGCAAGAGAGGGGCAATCTTCTCGCAACACGATATATTAGGTCCGCTCTGAATTCGGCTGCGACCTAGACCGCCCTCCATATCGACAGTCGGCGTAGATCAATCTGTTGGTTTTTCAGGCAGACCGTAATCACTAAGGAATCATTTCCGAAACGATCGGCGAGTACCGCGGAAGCCTGCTTCCACAAATGTAGCGCGGTACTTGTTACTACTAGGTCTCGGGTTTACATCCGTTCAAGAGCAATGACTACTGGTGTTCAAGGCCTAAGGTTTCAACTCGTTCGGCTATCCGTGGAGAAAAATCGCAAGCTCTCGCGCAACCGCTTCCGGATCCTCACGCTGCGGGAAATGGCCGACATTTTGAAGGGTGATGCGTTGGAATGGCCCGGAAAACTTCTCGTGTAGACGTTCGGACAGTTCAGGCGGATTTACACCGTCCTCCAGACCTTGGATATAGATGGTTGGCAAGGAAAGTGATTTTGTTTGCCTGATCCTGTCCTCTAGCCACTGGCTTGCCGGATCAACGTCTGCCTCTCCCCATCTGGCCCGATAGCTATGCAGCGTGACTGCGACCCAGTCTGGATTGTCGAAGGATTTCGAGACGGCATTGAATGTGGCCTCGTCGAACCAGCCTTCAGGCCCCCAGTTCTCCCACTGAATGCGAGCAAAGCCATGCGGGTCTTCGGCAATCGCTTCGGCTCCGCGTTGCGTCGCCATGAACCAGTGATACCAGTACCGCTGCGCCTGATGGAATGTCGGAGTTTTTAACCCGCCCATCCGGGGCAGTGAGGATAACAGCGCCATTTTCTCCACCCGCTGCGGCCAGCCGACGGCCAACCCTTCCGCAACGTTCGATCCCCAATCGTGTCCCGCAACCGAAAAGGTATCGATCCCCAGACCATCCATAAGAGCAATCGCATCCATTGCCAGAATGCCCCCGTTGACTGTTCGTAAAGCATTGGGATTGCGGAAGACACTGTCGCCATACCCTCGCAGATAGGGTGCAATCAGTCGCAGGTCATGGCCAGCAAGTCGCTCTGACACATCGTCCCACGTCGAAGCATCGTCAGGCCAACCGTGCAGCAGCAAAACCGGTTTTCCGTGTTTTGCACCGGTCTCGATGAAATTGATCCGCAGATTCTCGGTATCGACGTGGGGCATGAATGGGGTCCTCGTTTTTCCCAGTAACATCGAAAATCCAGAACTGGTTCCGATGCTCCTTTATCGCTTCTCGATGCAGTGGTCGGGCTTGTCCGCGTAAGGCTCTTTCACCTTATGCAAGGTCAGAGAAATTTCATTGCAGCATTGAGGGCTGTCGCTTGTCGCTGGATTTGAGCTCGGGTCATTGAGCAGTTCGTCACAATCATGCGCCAGTAAAGAGCCGATGGAATCATATCCAGTGCCATTTCGATATCGACATTTGCATTAAGCTCGCCGCGTGCGATAGCCCGTTCGATGATCGCAGACCCTGCAGCTCGACGAGCCTCGGCAAGTCTCTTCAAGGCGACAACAAGTTCGCTTTTGCGAGCGGCTTCCGCATAGATATCCGGCAAAATCCTGCGCACGAGCCGGTGACGAAGCGCGCGCCGCATCATGAGCAGGTAACCTTCGAGCTCCTCGATAAGGCTCCCCCGCGCTGAAACATCAGTAAGCTTCAGACCAAGTTCCTCTATCGCCTCTGAGGCCATGGCAAGCTTCGATGGCCAGCGGCGATAGATTGCCGCTTTCCCCGCACCCGCCCGTGTTGCGACCCGCTCAAGGCTTATTCCGCCGTAACCATAGACAGCCCAATCTTCAAAGAAAGCTCGAACCAACGCATGCGTCAGATCGGTGCGCATGACCGCAGCGCCGCTGGGCTTACGTCGTTTTTCTTCGTCGATACTCTTGCGTTCCATCCATGGCGCTCCATATGTATTGGACGGAACGATAGCGTTCCATTCATTTGGAGTAAAGCACTATGAGCAATAACATTGACGCGTTCCCAAGCCTGTCATCTCTTTTGCGACAGGCTTTTGGCGATCTGGTTTCTGCCGAGGCGACATCATTCCTCGATATGTGCGATGACAATATCGTTTTTGAGTTTCCCTACGCGCCCGATGGATTTACCGAGCGTCTTATCGGCAAGGCAGCACTCGAGGCCTATCTTCCGACGGTCGCCGACTTGCTGACAATTGAATCGATGAGCCTAAGCCGGGTTATTGTTGCCGCCGGTTCTGAGGCAGCCACGATCGAATTCAGCTGCAACGGATATTCAAACGAGACAGGCGCACGCTATGATCAGGTTTACGTCTCAGTGGTAGATTTGAAGGGCGGTCTCATCACACGATATCGCGACTACTGGAACCCGCTTGTGCTTCTCTCGGCAACTAAATCTTCACCCGCGACGACGGAGGTTAAGTGATGCACAGCGATAAATCGACGAAGATTCTCGTGACAGGCGGCACTGGAACAACCGGACGATTGGTTGTCGAAGGCTTGAGAGGACGTGGTATCGTTCCGAAGGTTGGTACGCGCAATCCGTCTCGCGAAAGCGAGGTTCTGTTCGACTGGCAGCAGCCAGAAAGTGCCAGCAGAGCTTTCGATGGGGTGGATGCGGTCTACATTGTCGCCCCGACAAATACGAGCGACCATGGTGCGGTTGTCCTGCCTATCCTCGATATTGCCCGCTCACGCGGTGTCCGGCGCTTTGTCCTCCTCAGCGCGTCGTCGTTGGAAGCCGGTGGACAGATGATGGGGCAGATCCACGCTTATCTTAAAGACAATGTTCTAGAGTGGACTGTTTTGCGTCCCACCTGGTTCTTGCAGAACTTTTCGCATCAGCAGCACCAGAACACCATCCGGCAGGAGAATGCCATTTACTCGGCAACTGGATCTGGCCGCGTTGGCTTCATTGACGCAAGCGACATCGCCAGATCTGCTGTCAGCGCTTTGCTTGAAGACCAATCCTGGAACCGGGACTTTATTTTGACCGGCCCGGAAACCTTGTCCTACACGGATGTTGCGTCGAAACTGAGCGGCATTCTTGGCCGTACCATCCGGCATGTGAATCTGGATGTTGATCAACTGGCAGAGCGATATCGTGCTGGCGGTCTGGATAAAGAATATGCCCAGACACTTGCCTCAATGGATAAATGGATAGAGGACGGGAACGAAGACCGCGTCACCGACGGTGTGCTTGTGCTGACGAAGCAAACGCCGATATCTGCGGATGTGTTTATTCGAGAAAACCGTCAGCGCTGGCTCCCTTAGTGTGGATCCATAAAGCCGTCCTACAGAATAACGCGGATGGCGTACATTTTGGGGCTGAAAGTCTGCTTCAACGGCCTCGAACCTGCGCCGGTGCCAACATTCCATGCCGAAGTAATCGTAATCTACCCTGTTATTATACTCTTTGCGCGTGACGTTTAAGTGCCTCTTCAAGCCGAACCTGTAAGTGATATCTAACTTCGTGGTGGTTTTTAGGAACGCTGAATGGAAGAGCCCAAGATAATCAGCGCCTCGTTCAAACCGACCTTGAGAGTGATGACAAATTTCAACTCTGCGAAGGATCCGGGTCATTTACTGCCAAAGCTTCCAGATGAGTAAAGAGCGCAATCTTTTAGATCTGGGGAGCTAGCAAAACACGCTCGAAGCTGGCAGGGATAGGTATGTCAATTTTAAGCCGTAACAACGTCCAGTCCCGAGGTCATAGTGAGCGCGCGATCGTGTTTGCCCACGGTTTTGGGTGTGACCAGAATATGTGGCGCTTTGTATCCTCATCTTTCGAGGCTGATTTCCGTACAATACTCTTCGACCACGTGGGGGCAGGACAGTCCGATCTTGCTGCGTATGATAGTTCCAAATACTCGTCGCTGACGGGCTATGCGGACGACGTCGTGGAAATCGGCCGAGAACTCAAACTGCGAAATGCGGTTTTCGTCGGCCATTCGGTCAGTGCGATGATCGGCGTTCTAGCGTCATTAAAGGCTCCAGAGCTTTTCGACCTGCTGGTGCTGGTCTGTCCGTCACCACGCTATATTGACGATGGAGAATACATCGGCGGCTTTAAACCCGCTGAAATCGAAGAGCTACTGGAATCGCTCGATGACAACCATTTGGGCTGGTCGGCTGCCATGGCTCCTGCAATTATGGGAAATCCGGATCGCCCGGAACTTGGAGAAGAACTGACGAATTCGTTCTGCCGCACCGACCCTGAGATCGCCAAGGCGTTTGCGCGTGTGACATTCACTTCCGACAACCGTGATGACCTTCCAAAAGTTACCGCGAGAACAATCATCCTTCAGTGCCGCGACGACATCATTGCCTCGGAGGAGGTCGGTGAATACGTCCATCGCATGGTTCCTGGCAGTGAATTGATTATGCTTGAGGCAAGCGGACACTGCCCCAACCTCAGTGCCCCAAATGAAGTCGATTCGGTGATCAGGCGTTTCGTCTAATGGTGGCTACAGGCAGTTCCGGGCCGACACTGACGGAAGACCTGGATGACCTTTACGAAAACGCGCCCTGCGGATACCTCTCGCTGCAGCCCGACGGGCGCATTGTAAAGGTCAACCGGACGCTGGCCCTGTGGCTGGATGTCCCGGCCGAAGAACTTCTTGGCAAGCGTCTGCGTGACCTGTTGAACATGGCGGGGCGCATTTTTTATGAAACGCATTTCGCTCCGCTCCTACGGATGCAGGGTTTTTTCAATGAAGTCGCTCTCGACCTGATCACAGCCAATGGGGCGAAACTCCCTGTCCTTGCAAACGCGCTTGAGCGCCGTGACGATGAAGACAGGCTGATGTTCACGCGGATTACGCTGTTTCAGGCCGTCGAGCGTCGTCGATATGAGCGCGAACTTGTTGACGCACGCGTGGCCTCTGACGCCGCTGGTGCTGCCATTAGAAGCGAATTGGACGTCGAGCGACACAATGCCGAATTGCGCGAGCAGTTTATTGCGATCCTTGGACACGACCTTCGGAATCCTCTCGCATCGATGAATGCTGCAGTGCGCCTCTTGAGAAAAGAGATCCAAAGTTTGAAAGGTGAGGGCATTCTCGACCTCATGCAGGGCAGCGTGTCGAGGATGTCGGGTCTGATCGACAACGTTCTTGATTTCGCTCGTGTCCGTCTTGGTAGTGGGCTGGTACTTTCACGTCAGGCTCAGTCCTTGGAACCAGTGGTGCGCCATGTTCTTGATGAGCTCCGTACTGCGCACCCTGATCGAACGATGGAATTGTCCTTCCGCGTTGATGAGGATATCGATTTTGACGCCAGCCGAATGGCGCAATTGACTTCCAATCTCGTTGCCAACGCGCTGACCCATGGTAAGCCGGAAGAACCAGTCGACTGTCTGCGTCTATTTCTGACAACCATCTGGAACTGTGGATTGCAAACGGTGGCGTCCCGATTCCGGCAGATGCACAGCTCAGTCTATTCAAGCCATTTTTCAGGGGTGAACGTAACGGGAGCCAGGAGGGCTTGGGCCTTGGACTCCATATCTCCGCAGAGATCGCGCGGGCACATGGTGGCATATTGGTCGTCTCATCTGACGACCGGGAGACCCGTTTCACCTTCACGATGCCCATCAATCGAGAAAATCCAGATCGTTGAGCAATGGTGCGCAGTTACGTGATTGTTTTAGAGGGTTAAAATCTCTGATGACGCGGGCAGTACACACCCGCTACGCTTCAAAAACGCGTTTCGTTCGAAAAATTTGGATTCGGTGTTCGATACCGTGATTTTCCAGTTGTGCCGCGTCTGAGGTGACATTTTCTATCCCTGTCAGGACGCCTGAATAAACTGTCGAGATACCGCGACGTCCTGATCGCAGGAACCCATGCTCATCAGGCATTTGTGGCGACCGCTGGGACAAAGTATCATGTATTGAGACATAAGCGGCTCGCACCAAGAATCACATCGTGAATGCGTTGCGCCAGTCTTGGTCGCTCCTATTTCCACATACCGCGCATATGCGCGCCGACATCGATCCGGATCTGCTGGGCACTCCGTTCAGATGCTGAGGCGGAGATTTTCGGCCACGCCATCGGTTCGAAATATTGCAACAACGTCGCCGGAATGAACCGAGAACGCGAAGCGTAAATATGCCTGTCGCCCTGCGAGTTCTGCCCGTGAGTGAAAAATCGCTGCGGCGTGATGAGCGACAGGCTGTCCTTGGCCCGCGTCATACCGACATAGAGCAGACGCCGTTCCTCCTCGATCTCTTGCGTCGTTCCTGTCCCCAGGTCCGATGGTATGCAGCCATCGACAACATTGAGCATGAAGACGGAACGCCATTCCTGTCCCTTGGCGGAGTGGATGGTCGATAGGATGAGATAGTCTTCGTCGAGCAGCGGCACGCCCGCCTGATCGCTTGTGGCATCCGGTGGGTCAAGCGTCAGTTCGGTCAGGAAGCGTTCGCGCGAGGGATAGCCGCTGGCAATCTGTTCGAGCTGCGAAAGGTCCGCCTTGCGAGTATCGGCGTCTTCATGGATGCGCTCGAGATGTGGTTCGTACCACAGACGGGCCTGCGCGATATCCGACGGCCACCCTTCCTGCGTTTTGCGAAGCCCTCCCAGCAATTGAACGAACGACGTCCAGTCCTCGCCTGTCTTCGGTGGTGGCGGAATTTCCGCGAGTGCCAAGAGCGGTTCGGGATCGGACGCTATCGTGTCGAGAATGGTGCCAGCTTTTTTGGGACCGATGCCCGGCAACATTTGCAGAAGTCGAAAGCCTGCGACACGGTCCCGCGGGTTCTGGGCGAAGCGCAGCACGGCCAGCATGTCCTTCACATGGGCGCTGTCCAAAAACTTCAGGCCACCGAACTTGACGAAGGGGATATTGCGACGGGTGAGTTCAACTTCAAGCGTTCCGCTGTGACTGGATGTCCGAAACAGAACTGCCTGCTGCTTCAGCGTCATGCCAGTCTCGCGATTGGCCAGCACCTGCTCGACAATGTAGTTCGCTTGCTCGGTTTCGTCCTTGACCGTCACAAGCTTCGGCCGCTCAAGCGACTCTCGTTCGGTCCACAGGTTCTTGGTGAAACGCTCGCGCGCAAGTTCGATCACGCCATTGGCTGCCGCCAGAATGGGCTGGGTTGAGCGGTAATTGCGATCAAGTGTGATGACATCAGCGGCAGGGCTGAAAGATGTTGGAAAGTCGAGAATGTTGCGAACCGTCGCTGCCCGGAACGAGTAGATCGATTGGGCGTCGTCGCCGACGACGGTTAGGCCGCGCCCGCCGGGCTTGAGCGCCATCAGGACAGACGACTGGAGCTTGTTGGTATCCTGATATTCATCGACCATGACATGATCGAAGCGATTGCCGATGTCATCGGCGAGATCGGGATCGCTGACCATCTGCGCCCAGTAGAGCAGGAGATCGTCGTAATCGAGGACGTTCTGCGCTTGCTTGGCCTCCACATAAGCTCCGAACAATTCCTTCAATTGTTCTTCCCATGTGGCGACCCATGGATAGTGCTGCCGCAGGATCTCGTTCAGCGGCGTCTCCGAGTTCACTGCGCGTGAATAGATCGCGAGACAGGTGCCCTTGGTAGGAAAGCGGCTTTCCGTTTTGGAAAATCCGAGCTCGTGCCGCACGAGGTTCATCAGGTCGGCGCTGTCTTCCCGATCATGGATGGTGAAATCCAAGTTGAGACCGATCTGCTCGGCATACATCCGCAGCAGTCTCGCACCAATACCATGGAACGTGCCGGACCAAGCAAGGGCGTCTGTCAGGACACCCGCATTGGCACCCAGAACCTTGCGGCAGATGCGCTCGACGCGGCGGGCCATTTCGGATGCGGCTCTGCGCGAAAAGGTCATCAGGAGAATACGTCGCGGGTCCGCTCCATTGACGATGAGATGTGCCACCCGGTGTGCGAGCGTGTTCGTCTTGCCAGACCCGGCACCTGCAATGATCAACAGAGGCCCTGCTGTGTTGCCCTCAGCCAGCCCGACGCCATGCTCGACGGCTTTGCGCTGCTGCTCGTTCAGTTTTTCCAGATAGGCAACCGCCATGCCGTTATCCTTGATGTGCGCCTACTTTAAATTCGGTATGGACGAAGCTCCATAAACCGCGATGGACGCGTCAAATATCACCGCGAACAAAGTGAGAACCTATCAGGCGGGTTGGATATTGAAAAGTCCTTGATTAGCGTGACGTGATTGTCGTCGCGTCCACTCTTCGATGCTGTTAAGGTTCGGCATTGCGACGATCCGGTCCTCGCGCATGACCAGAGTCATTCTGTGGAGAACGAGATTGGGTTTGAAAGTTGGCGCAAGTGGTGAGTTCGATACAAGCAAATTTCTCGCCGGAATCGCGCGCGGAGTTGCGGGCGCTCTTCTGTTCGCTCTCCCGATGTTTATGACGATGGAAATGTGGGAGCTTGGCTTCTACATGGATCGCACCCGGCTGTTGCTCCTTCTTTTGCTCAATTTCCCTCTGTTGATTGTCCTGTCTCTCCGCATTGGCTTTGAGCAGACTTCGGGTTGGCGCCAAACTGTCCGAGATGCTGTTATCGCTTATGCGTTGGGCATGGTTGCCAGCACCCTGATTTTGTCATCCATAGGCGTGTTGCGGACTGGTCAAACTTCACATGAGATTGTGGGCATGATTGCTCTGCTAGGGGTGCCGGCAAGCATTGGCGCCATGTTGGGTAGGAGCCAACTGGGTGGCAAATCTGACGATGACGAAACTGAGGATGACGATGATCCAGTTCAAAATCGCGAGACGAGTTATGGCGGCGAGCTCTTTCTGATGGCAGTTGGCGCACTGTTTTTAAATCTGAACGTGGCGCCCACCGAGGAGATGATCTTGCTTTCGTTCAAGATGACGCCTTGGCACGGCCTTGTCATCGTCGCAGCGTCGCTGATCGTCATGCATGGGTTCGTTTACGCGCTTTCATTTCATGGAAGCCACGATCTTGCGGAGGGTACACCAAGCTGGCACGCCTTTGTGCGCTTTACCTTACCTGGTTATGTAATAGCAGGATCCATCAGTGCCTACTGTCTCTGGACATTCCACCGCACTGACGACCTGGGTTCCACACAGGTTCTGATGGCTATCGTTATCCTGAGTTTTCCTGGTGCGATCGGAGCGGCTGCCGCTCGACTTATCCTTTGAGGGCTTTATGACCAAAACAATGGGCGACAAAAGTCTTGAGGCAAACAATCCGCACTGGGTCGAGTGGGTCACCGGACTGGTATCCGCAGTAATCGTACTCGTTGTGATTTTCTGGATCGCAAAAGACGCGTTTAAAGATCAGGATACATCACCCGACCTTTCCGCAACCCTAGTCATCACGGAACAGCGCAGCAACGGGTTTCAGGTGTCTTTCGAGGTTTCGAATGTTGCAAGCGCAACCGCATCGCAGGTCGCTGTCCACGGCGAAATCCGTGATGGTTCTGATGTCATTGAACGAGCCAGCACCGTACTCGACTATGCTCCTGGAAGATCAAAGGCGCGAGGCGGCCTGATTTTCAGAAATGATCCCGAAGGTAGGATCACTCTGCATGTGTCAGCCTTCAACGAGCCTTGAACGTCGTTTCACAGAGCGGCCTTCAATACCGAATCGCGGCGACTACGGTCGTTGCTATCTATTCAGGCCGCGTTGCTCTGGTGATGCATGCGTATATGTAATTCAGGCAGCATCAAGAAAGGGAACTTTGAAGAGTCTCGCATGTTCGGCGTGTGAATTCTTTGGAGGAATACCTAATGATACGTCGTGTCACCGGCGCTGCATCTCTTGTGGCGGCACTTTTTGCGTGCAATGCGTCTTACGCCCAGCAGGGCGATGGAACTGAAGTTCAAATCACCACGAACGTGTTCAAGCCCAACAAGGTCGCACCGACGAGCGAGCGGGTAGGACAATTGAAGGTGCCCGACGGCTTCTCTGTAAAGCCTTTCGCCCAGGGCCTTGGCAACAGCCGCATCATCGCAGTGTCCGACAAGGGTTTTATTTATGTCAGCCGCCGGGAAGAAGGCGATGTGCTGCTGCTGAAGGACGAAGACGGCGATGGCAAGGCAGATCGGGCACCGATCCAGGTCGTGTCCCGCGCGCAGGCGCATGGACTGGCAATCAAGGATGACAAACTCTACCTTGTGACCGTCAAAGAAGTCTTCGTTGCCGACATCAAGGCCGATGGCACCCTTGGCGAACTTGAGATGATCATCGGCGATCTGCCGGATTCCGGCCAGCATCCAAACCGCGTTCTTTCATTCGGTCCTGACGGGATGCTGTACATCAGCGTCGGCTCCACTTGCAATTCATGCAACGAAAGCAATCCAGAAAACGCGACGATCATTCGCGCGACGCCGGACGGCAAGAGCCGGACGATCTTCGCGTCCGGCCTTCGCAACACGATTGGGTACGATTGGCAGCCGCAGACCGGCGAACTTTGGGGCTTGGACCACGGTATCGACCTGATGGGCGATGAGGTTCAGGCCGAGGAACTCAACAAGATCGAGCAGGGCAAGCAATATGGCTGGCCGCATGTCTATGGGGCGGGGGACATCTATCCACAGTCCACGCCGGTTGGCGGTGTGACGAAGGAGCAATGGCGCGATCAGAGCCAGCCGATGGTCATCGGTTATACGGCCCATGCAGCGCCGATGCAGATGAAGTTCTATCGCGGAACTGCCTTTCCGGCGGAGTTTGCAGGAGATGCCTTTGCCACGATGCGCGGTTCCTGGAACCGCAATCCGGCCTCCGGTTATGAAATCGTCCGCATTCAATTCGAAAACGGTCAGCCCAAAACAATCGAGCCATTCCTGACGGGCTTCCTGACGGATGGCGGCAAAACGCATTTTGCTCGCCCTGTCGGTCTTGCCGTCGCCAAGGACGGTTCGCTGCTGATGGCGGATGATGCCAATGGCGTGATTTACCGCATTGCCTATACGGGCGACGCTAAAAAGGCTGAAACGCCGGCCATGGCACCTTCAGATGTTATGGAGGCGCAGGCGAAAAAAGGCGCAGATGTGCCGTTGGCTCTGAAGCGTCCCGAGACAGAAACCCAAGGCAAAATCACGGTTTCTACAGACGCCTTCTCCAACAATCAGGCAATCCCAACCAAATACAGCGAATATGCCGATGGCGTTTCGCCTGCGCTTAGCTGGAGTGCCGTGCCAAAGGCGGCGTCCTACGCCGTCATCATGGAAGACCCTGACTCTTCGCCGCTCAAGCCCTTTGCCCATTGGTTGGCGTGGAATATCCCCGCGACAGTAACGACGCTTCCAGAGGGTTTGCAGGAGCAGCTTCGCCTGGTCGAGCCAGAAGGTGTTTTGCAGGGTCGCAACACATCTGGAACACACGGCTATTTCGGACCGAAGCCACCTCCGAGCGACAAGCCGCACCACTATCACTTCCAGATCGTCGCTCTCGATTCCATGATTGATCTTCCACCGACATCTGACCGTGACGCACTTCTGGCTGCCATGTCCGGTCACGTCATCAGCAAGGGTGAACTCGTCGGGACCTACCAGCAAAAGATCGAACCACCCAAGCAATAAGGAAATGTCCCACCGCAGTTTCAAAGGAAATCTCATGCCTATCTCACGTTCTTCCATCGGCGCCGCGAGCCTTGCGGTCTTCTTGCTGTCTTCTTCAGCAACCGTATGGGCCCAACAGCCCGCCCCAACGCAAGCTCAACCTGCTCAACAGACGCAGCAGACTGAACAGGCGAAGCCTGATGCCCAGATGCAGGCTGTTCTGGACGCGCTAAAAGGGCTGGATGCCAAACCCTTTTCTGGTCTGACCGTGGCACAGGCCCGTACGCAGGCAAGTGCTGCCGAGGCTGCGCGCACGGTCCAGCGGGACAAGAAGATTTCGCCGATGCCAGAGGCGGGCGTTGCGACAAAGGATATTGCCATTCCGAGTGCCGGCGGGGCGTTGCCCGCCCGTGTGTATGTTCCCGAAGGCAAGGGGCCATTCCCTGTCGTGCTGTACTTCCACGGCGGCGGCTGGGTTGTGGCGGATATCAATACCTATGACGCGACACCGAGAGCGCTTGCGTTAGGTTCGAAGGCCATCGTTGTCTCTGCCGATTATCACCATGCGCCAGAAAGCAAGTTCCCGGCGCAGCATGACGATGCTTGGGCTGCCTACACGTGGACCGTTGAAAACATTCATACTTTGAATGGAGATGCCCAGCGGATTGCTGTTGCGGGTGAAAGCGCCGGTGCCAATCTGGCGGCGAACGTTGCTTTGATGGCGAAAGAAAAGAAGACCACAATGCCGGTGCACCAGTTGCTGGTCTATCCCATTTCGGGCAACGACATGAACACGCCATCCTATCAGGAAAATGCCAATGCCGCGCCGCTTGGCAAAGCCGATATGGAATGGTTCGTCTCGCATGTGTTCACGTCAAAGGACGAGACCGCAGATCCGCGGATCAACCTCGTCGGTCGCAATGACCTCAAGGGACTGCCATCTGCAACCGTTATTACCGCGCAGATCGACCCACTACGCTCCGAAGGCCAGGCCTATGCTGAAAAACTCAAGGCAGCAGGCGTGGTGGTCAATGCGCGCAATTATGAGGGCGTAACCCACGAATTCTTCGGAATGGCCAAGGTGGTGGATAAGGCCAAGGACGCTGTCGATGCTGCCAATGCCGACCTCACAAAAGCATTTTCCAAAACGAAGTGATCGCGTCAAAGGACCATGACTATGAAATTTTCAAATCTAACCTACCTCGCATTATCCGCCGCCCTGTTGAGCCAGCCCCTAATGGCGCAGGAACAGAAGCCAAAACCTGCCGGCGATGCCGCACCCATGATGGTCATGGATCGGCCAACCTTCGTCAGCGTCGTCTCAAGCTCCAACGAGTTCGAAATCAAGTCCAGCGACCTGGCTTTGCAGAATGCCGAATCAGCCGATCTCAAGGACGCAGCAAAGATGATCATAGCCGATCACCAGAAGGCGGGCGAGAAGCTAAAGGGGATACTGGACAAGAAGGGCGAGCCACTGCCGTCCCCAATCGTTCTTGCGCCCAAGCAGCAGAAGATGATGGATCAGTTGCAGGCTGCCAAAGGCAAGGACTTCGACATGCTATACCTCGATATGCAGGTGCAAGCGCATATGGAGGCGATCGCGCTGTTTCGAACCTATGCTGGGTCTGGTGACGATCAGACCGTGGTTGGCTTTGCGAAGGAAACTTTGCCCAGTCTAGAGACGCATTTGTCCCACGTGGAGATGGTGAGCGCCGAGCGCTAGGGCGCAGCGCCAAAGCGCCAATCATTTTGCCTTCAGCGGGCTAGCGATCCGCTTGAAGGCATTTTTTTGGAAACTAACCTGGCAGCAATGGGTTAGGTTTTTAACCATCACATGAGGAGCTAACAATATGGCTGACGACAGCACTACCACAATCCGAGCGACATTCGATACACGCTCTTCCGCCGATATTGCGGTGGAGCACCTTGTCCAGCAGCACGGGATTTCGCGTCCGGACATCTTTATTCAGTCAGCCACCGCACAGAACACATCAGGGTCAGTTGCATCTGGTGGCGATGTCTCGAAAAGCGGTGCGGTGCGCGGCGATGCTCCTCTCGAAGGGGAAATCGAAGTGTCCGCAGACATCCCGTCCGACAAGATTTCCGCGGTTCAGCGTAGTCTCGGCGAGGCTGGGGCACTTCGGGTATCGGGCGCTGCATAAGGCGGGTCCGCGTTGATGAGTAGGGGTGGATGCCATGGCCGACAATCTCAGCAAGTACCGATCCAAACGCGATTTCAAAAAAACGCTTGAGCCAAGCGGAGAGGTCGAGATCAAGGCATCCAACCGTCGCCGCTTCGTCATCCAGAAGCATGACGCGACACGGCTGCATTATGATCTTCGTATTGAGCTCGATGGTGTTTTCAAATCCTGGGCTGTGACCAGAGGTCCTTCTCTCGATCCTGGTGACAAGCGGCTTGCCGTGGAGGTCGAAGACCACCCCCTAGACTATGGCGATTTCGAGGGAACGATACCGAAGGGTCAGTATGGCGGCGGCACAGTCATGCTGTGGGATCGCGGCTACTGGCAGCCCGAGGGGAGCAAGACCCCCGAGGAGGCACTGGCGAAGGGTGATTTCAAGTTCACTTTGGAAGGTGAACGACTTCATGGAAGCTTTGTTTTAGTGAGGATGCGCAACGACCGCGACGGCGGCAAGCGCACCAACTGGCTGCTGATCAAACACCGCGACGATTATGCGGTCGACGAGAACGGAGCAACGTTACTGGATGAGAATCTGACGTCCGTCGCTTCCGGTAGAACCATGGAGGCAATCGCCGCTGGCAAAGGGAAAAAGCCCAAGCCATTTATGACGCAAGGCGATACGGTTAAGGCAGACGCGGTGTGGGACAGCAATGAGGGACTTGCCGCCGAGGAGCGCAAGGCTGGCATGAAGACGTCGCTGAAGAAGAGGTCGGCTCGACCTAAGGCAGCCAAGCCCACCAACGCTGAAACTGCGATGCCGAGCTTTATCGCCCCTCAGCTCTGCGAGAGCTTGACGCGTCCACCCGCGGGCAAAGGCTGGATCCACGAGATCAAATTCGACGGCTACCGGGTGCAAATGCGCGTCGCTGGCGGTGAGGTGACGCTGAAGACCCGCAAAGGTCTGGATTGGACATCCAAATGGCCTGCGATTGCGGAGGCGGCGTCGGCACTCCCTGACTGCATCTTAGATGGTGAAGTATGTGCGCTTGACGAGAGGGGTGCGCCTGATTTCGCTGCTTTGCAGGCAGCACTGTCTGACGGGACGACCGACGATCTTGTCTATTTCGCGTTCGATCTGCTGTTTGATGGTGACGAGGATTTGAGAGAGCTTCCCCTGACGGAGCGCAAGTCGCGTTTGGAAACCCTAATGTCCGATGCGGGCGAGGATCCTCGACTGAGATTTGTCGAACACTTCGAGACAGGCGGCGACGCCGTGCTGAAGTCGGCATGCCGTCTATCGCTTGAGGGTATCGTATCCAAGGAGGCAGATGCTCCCTATGCGTCCGGCCGGACGAAGACATGGGCGAAATCCAAGTGTCGCGCTGGTCATGAAGTGGTCATCGGTGCCTATGCCAAGACCGATGGAAAATTTCGATCGCTGTTGGTTGGCGTCTTCAGCGGCAAGCACTTCGTCTATGTCGGGCGTGTCGGTACAGGGTATAGCGCGAAGACGGTCCAACAACTTCTGCCGAGGCTTCAAGAGATAGAAGCGGCCAAATCTCCATTCACAGGAATAGGGGCACCGAAGACGTCAGACGATATCGTCTGGCTCAAGCCCGAGCTCGTCGCCGAGATCGAATTCGCCGGATGGACCGCGGACGGCCAAGTTCGACAAGGTGCGTTCAAGGGGCTGCGCGAAGACAAGCCTGCTGCGGAGGTGGAAGCCGAAGTGCCCGCAACGCCATCGGATGTGGATGTCCCTGATCCCGAGACTGACAAGCCACCACCCAAGCGTTCCCGCAGAGGCGCAAAGGAAGAGGTCATGGGCGTCATGATCTCAAGCGCTGACAAGGCGCTCTGGCCAGACGCGGATGACAAAAAGCCTGTCACCAAGGTTGACCTAGCCCAGTACCACGAGGCTGTCGGAGCGTGGATCATCGATCATATCAAAGGTCGGCCATGCTCGATCCTTCGTTGCCCTGATGGCATTGGTGGCGAACAGTTCTTCCAGCGCCACGCCATGCCAGGAACGTCGAACCTTCTGGAGCTCGTGACGGTCTTTGGCGAAAAGAAGCCCTATCTACAGATAGATCGCGTCGAAGGACTTGCCGCCATTGCCCAGATCGGCGGGATCGAGCTTCACCCCTGGAATTGCCTGCCCGATCAGCCCGAAATTCCGGGCAGGCTGGTATTCGATCTCGATCCGGGCCCAAACGTTGAGTTTGCAGCAGTCGTCGAAGCCGCTCGCGAGATACGCGACAGGCTAGAAGAACTGGGACTTGTCAGTTTCTGCAAGACGACAGGTGGAAAGGGATTACACGTCGTGACGCCGCTTGTCGCGTTCAGGGGAAAGAAGCTGAGCTGGGACGAAGCGAAGGGGTTTGCGCATGACGTCTGTCAGGATATGGCGCGAGATAGTCCGGACCTTTATCTTATAAAGATGGCAAAGAACCAGCGGGAAGGCCGAATATTCCTCGACTACCTGCGCAACGACCGTATGGCGACGGCCGTGGCACCGCTGTCTCCGAGAGCACGTACCGGAGCGACGGTGTCGATGCCTTTGACGTGGACGCAGGTGAGGGCTGACCTTGATCCAACGCGGTTTACCGTTAGGACAGTTCCAGGCCTGTTGAAGAAGAGCACGGCCTGGCGGGATTACCATGAGGGCCACCGGTCGCTGGAGCAGGCGATCAAGCGACTGAACAAAGCGCGGAAGGCGTCTGCCTGACGGGCTTTATTTTGCGCGTGTTTCTGCTGCGACCGATTTCTTGAGCGCGTCCATGATGTTGATAACGTTGCTTGGCTTGGAAGGGGACGCAGGGGCCTTCGTTTTGGCACGGGTTGGCTTCTTCTGCTGTTTCTTCTTTACCTTGATGATGTCGAGCAGGCGGTCCTGCACAGGATCCACGACCATCTTCGCGTCCCAAGGCTTCGTATGCTTTTTGATGAGCTTTTGGATAAGCGGCATCATATCGGCATCGGGTTCTTCATCGGCGATGCTGTCGAAGTAGCTGTCTTCGTCTCGCACCTCGTCACCATACCGCAGCGTCCACAAGACAATTCCCTTGCCGCGTGGCTCCAGCATGACGGCGCGTTCCCGGCGCGAAATCACCAGCCTCGAAATTCCGACCATGTCCTGTGACGCCATAGCGTCACGGATCACGGAGAAGGCCTCCTGCGCGATTTTTTCATTCGGAGACAGATAGTATGGTGTATCGAGCCATATCCATTCGATGGTGTCTCGTTTCGTGAACGTCGAAATATCAATCGTCCGGGTGCTATCGAGTGCGACATTTTCGAGCTCTTCGTCTTCAAGGATGACGTAGTCGTTTTCGCCACGTTCGTAGCCCTTGACCTCGTTCTCTTCCTTCACGTCCTTGCCTGTGACGGAATCCACGTAGTGACTGACCACGCGATTGTTGGTGGCGCGGTTCAGCGTGTGAAACCGCACCTTCTCGCTTTCCGACGTCGCGGGCGTCATCTGAACGGCGCAGTTGACGAGGGAGAGCTTCAGGTAGCCCTTCCAATAGGGGCGGACAGCCATGACGATCTCCTCTTAACCGGCGCGACGGGTCGGTGCGACCGTCGCCTTTGCTTTGGTCGCTGCCTTTTTAGGTTTTGCAGTTTCTTCGCCAGCGTTGGCGTTGGCAGCGATCCGTTTTGACTTGTTTTTCTTGGTGTCGAGGCCCGCGCTCTGACGCAGGGCCTGCAATAGATCGACGGACTTGGCGGCCGGTGCGGCTTTCTTCTTTGGAAGCGATCGCCCCTCAATCTTCGCCTTGACGAGTTCTGCTACAGCCTCCTCATACCGATCGTCGAAGGTACTGGCGTCAAAGCTGCCCTTCTTTTTTGCAATGATCAGTTCGGCGATCTCGAGCAATTCGGGATCGCTTTTGACATTCGGCTGATCCTCGAAGGCTTCCTGCGATGATCGAACCTCGTAATCGAAGTTGAGAGTGGAAGCGATGAGGCCCTTGCCATGTGGGCGGATGAGGACGGTGCGGAGGCGGCGGAACAGCACGGTCCGTGCGATAGCCGCAACCTTGGCCTCCTTCATGCCGTCGCGAAGCAGAACATAGGCTTCCGTGCCCATCTTGTCCGGCGTGAGATAATAGGGCTTGTCGAAATACACGGTGTCGATGTCAGAACAGGGAACGAAGGATTCGATCGTTAGCGTCTTGTCGCTATCGGGGACGGCGGCTGCGACTTCTTCCGGCTCAAGAACGATGTATTGTCCGTTTTCGGTCTCATAGCCTTTGACCTGGTCTTCCCGTTCGACGGGGTCTCCGGTTTCACCATCGATGAACTCGCGCTTGACCCGATTGCCGGTCGCTCTGTTGAGCGTGTTGAAAGCGATACGGTCCGACGCCGATGCTGCGGTGTAAAGCGCCACCGCGCATGACACTTCGCCGAACTTGATGAAACCTTTCCAGTTTGCTCTCGGGGAACTCATGATACGCGCACTCCTCACACAACCAACGCGATTCAACCGAATCAGTGAGCGAATCGTTCCTTGCTAAAACGAATCGTTTTTCAATGACTTAGGCGCACGTGGTCTCCCGTTTTGCGAGTCTGTCTTAGGTCGCTGATTCGAATGCATCTTTTGACAGCAGCGCGCGTTTTCCTTGGACAGCAACCAAAAGGGAGATCTGTGATGACCAAGCGCGAATTGATCGATACCGGCACTGACAAGCGTTACGTACGCCGCGATGAAGACGGAAAGTTCAAGGAGAGCGTCGATGTCTCTCGTTCGCTTTCAGCCGATGCGCGCCATGACGCAAAGAATGATACCAAATCAGGCGAGGGCGACAAAGGTGATCGCAAGCGCTGACATATGTCGGTGAAACTCGCCACCTTTAACGTAAACGGCATCAACGGTCGCCTCGACATCCTCCTTCGTTGGCTGGACGAGGCGCAACCTGACATCGTCTGTCTGCAAGAACTGAAGGCACCGCCCAATAAATTTCCGCGCAAAGAGCTGGAACGCGCAGGCTATGGAGCGATATGGCATGGCCAGAAATCGTGGAACGGTGTCGCGATCCTTGCACGCGGTCAGGAGCCGCTTGAGACGAGACGTGGGTTGCCCGGCGGCGAGCACGACAACCAAAGTCGATACATCGAGGCTGTCATCGACGGAATGGTTGTCGGATGCCTCTACCTGCCAAACGGCAATCCGGTCCC